>CAVDCP010000043.1:0-4649 GCA_963607545.1 bacterium | reverse complement strand
CCCCCAATACGTTTTCAAGGATAATTTTACACATCGATTATGACTCAACCCAAACGCATACTCCTCTGCCTTGCCCACATGAGCGGCAACGAGCAGAAATTCATCAAGGAGGCTTTCGACACCAACTGGGTGGTGCCGCTCGGCCCCAACGTCAACGCCTTTGAGGAAGACCTGGAGCACTTCCTTGGCGAAGACAAACATGTGGCGGCCCTCTCCGCCGGAACAGCCGCCATACACCTCGGCCTCGTGATGCTCGGGGTGGGGAAGGGCGACGAGGTGATCTGCCAGAGTTTCACCTTCTCGGCCTCGGCCAACCCCGTGGTCTATCAGGGCGCTACGCCCGTGTTCGTGGACAGCGAACCGGGGTCGTGGAACATGTCGCCCGAACTCCTCGATGAGGCTATCCGCGACCGCATGGCCAAGACCGGACGCAAGCCCAAGGCCATCGTCGCCGTGCACCTCTACGGCATGCCCGCCATGCTCGACGAGATACTCGCCGTGGCCGCCCGCTACGACATCCCCGTGCTCGAGGATGCGGCCGAGGCCCTCGGCTCTACTTATAATGGACGGCAGTGCGGCACGTTCGGCGAGTACGGCGCACTGAGTTTCAACGGCAACAAGATGATCACCACCTCGGGCGGCGGTGCCATCGTCTGCCCCACAGCCGAGGCGAAGCGGCGCGCCACGTTCTTTGCCACCCAGGCCCGCGAACCCTTCCCCTACTATCAGCACGAGCACATCGGCTACAACTACCGCATGTCGAACATCTGCGCCGGCATAGGCCGCGGACAGATGACCGTGCTGCGCGACCACATCGCCCACCATCGTCATGTGGCCGACCTCTACAAGGAGTTGTTGGCCGATATTGACGGCATCACGCTCCACACCAACCCTTCGGAAAAACAGCGGAGCAACTACTGGCTCAACACCATCACCATCGATGCCGACAAGTGCGGCATCGATGCCGACACCCTGCGCCAGCGTCTCGATGCCAAGGGCATAGAGAGCCGTCTGCTGTGGAAGCCGCTCCACCTGCAGCCCGTATTTGCCGATTGCCCGGCCTACGTCAACGGCGTGAGCGAGCGGCTCTTCGGCTGCGGACTCTGTCTGCCCAGCGGACCGATGGTGAGCGACGAAGATGTGGAATATATTGTAAAAGAGATAAAAGCATGCTGCACAAGAAACTGATAAACTGGTATATCTCGCGCGACTCGTTGCCCTACTGGTATGTGCTCGGCGGCGACTCACTCATCGTCTTGGTGTCGGGCGTAGTGGCCTACGCGTCCAACTACGGCCCGGGCACCACGTTCATGCACCTGCCCCTGCTGCTCGCCACCCTCTTGGTGTGTCTGCCCTGCTATCTGGTGGGCTTCCGTCTGCAGCACACCTACAGCGGCATCATCCGCAAGAGTTCCTTCGAAGACCTTGCGCGCATCACCGTGGCCATTGGCATCGGCATCGCCTTGGTCATGCTCATCCGCATCTACTGCCCGTTCAATGCCCTGATTTCGCAGGTGCGCTTCCGCGTGCTCACGCTGCAGGCCATTCTCTCCATAATGTTCATGTGTGGCATGCGCGTGGCTATCAAGATTTTCTACGACCGCTACATCAAAAACCATATGGGAGTCTACGGCTTGGGCAACGACGCGCTGCTCGACATCGAGATGAAAGACCTGCTGCCGCGCGAACCCATTGTCGTTGACACAGGACTGATAATCGAGCAGATGAAAGGCAAGTGCATCATGGTTACGGGCGCAGCCGGAAGCATCGGCTCGCAGTTGGCCAAGATTCTCACGCAGTTTGAGCCAAGCCAGCTGGTGCTCATCGACCAGGCCGAGACACCGCTCCATGCTGTGCGCATGTGGATGAAGGAGAATCATCCCGAACTCAAGGTGCTGACCATCGTGTCGAGCATCTGCCACAGTCACCGCATGGAGAAAATCTTTGCCGAGACTCGTCCCGTCATCATCTTCCACGCCGCCGCCTACAAGCATGTGCCGATGATGGAGGACAACCCCGTGGAGAGCATCCTCAACAATGTGGACGGCACGCGCAAGATAGCCGACCTCGCCGTGAAATACGGTGCAGAACGTTTCGTGATGGTGAGCACCGACAAGGCCGTCAACCCCACCAACGTGATGGGTTGCTCCAAGCGCATCTGCGAAATCTACTGCCAGTCGCTCTCCGGCCACACACAGTTCATCACCACGCGCTTCGGCAATGTGCTGGGCAGCAACGGTTCGGTCATCCCCATCTTCCGCGAGCAGATACGGCAGGGCGGCCCGGTGAAGGTCACTCACCCCGACATTCAGCGTTTCTTCATGCTCATCCCCGAGGCGTGCATGCTTGTGCTCGAAGCCGCCACCATAGGCAAGGGCGGACAGATACTGGTGTTCGACATGGGTAAGCCCGTGCACATCATCGACTTGGCGCGCCGCATGATACGCCTCAGCGGACGCACCGACGTGCAGATAGAGATATGCGGTTTGCGCCCCGGCGAGAAACTCTACGAGGAGGTGCTCAACGACGAAGAGACGGTGTTGCCCACACGCCACCGCAAGATCAAGTGCGCCAAGGTGCGCGAGTATGAGAAGATTGAGGTGGAGGCCAAAATCAACCGCCTCATTGAGGTGGCCCGCACCTACGACGAGGAGCAGACAGTGCGCCTCATGAAAGACCTCGTGCCCGAATATGTAAGCCAAAACTCCAAGTATTGCGCCTACGACAAGTAATCGGTTTTGGCCGTGTCCCCCATGGCATTGTGTGGTTCAGCCCCTATGCGTCATGGCCTACGGCAATCTGTGCCGTGCATGCCCGGTAATGCCGCAATTCTGCGCCTCGGCGTTCATTTTTCATGTTTTTGGGGCTAATATATAGCCAAAGCGCACATTCTACCGAAATTTTAATACTACAAAACAATGTCGTTTGCTGTTTTTATAGTAATTTTGCCATAAATTTCAAATTGAAGCCTGTTCTGCAAGCAGCGGCCGAACGGAATCTTGTAAAAAGACAATGCAGCTGCAAGACGACAAAGATTAAAACTTAGCGTACGTTATAATATAGTTATGAAGAAAAAATTGTTGATGTTGCTTTCGCTGGTCATGCTGCCGTTTGTCGGCATGTATGCCCAACGCGACAAGTACAAGGACTACCCGGTAATCTATACCGACACGGTGGATTACACGGCTCCGACGCTGGTGACGTTGCAGTCCGACACGGTTTACGACCCCATGCGCGTCGTGACCAACCGTTTCGGCAAAAACTGGTTTGCGTTTGCCACCGTGGGTGTCCACTCTTTCCGTGGCGACTACAGCAGCACCGGAAGTTTCGGAGGCACCGTGTCGCCCGACTGGAGCTTGGGTATCGGTAAGTGGTTCACGCCGGGTGTCGCCCTGAAACTTGAGTTCATCAAGTCAAACTCGCGCGGCTGGACCGAATACCTCACCGGCCACTACGGCTACGGCGACGTGAAACTCACCGACGACAACACGCCCTACCGCAAGATGAAAACCGGATGGTGGGACATCAGCGGCAGCGTTATCCTCAACCTTACGCGCCTCTTCTTCGGCTACGAGGGAGCCTACAGCAAGAAACACATGAACCAGTTCATGTTCGCTGCCGGTATCGGCGGCGTGCACCACACCGGCTTCGGCAACACGGGCGGCAGCGACAACGAGTGGAGCGGCCACCTCGAACTGCAGTACAGCCGTTTCTTCACGCCCCGCAAGAATTTCTCTATCGACCTCAAGGCACGCGGTCTGTTCTATCAGACCAACTTCGACCTCGAATACGGACAGGCCAATCACTACGCCGAGAAATGGGACTGCAACCTCGGTCTCGACCTCGGTTTCACATGGTATCTCGGCACCAAGAAGACCAACGGATGGAAGCGCAGTACACAGGCCATCTACCGCCGCGACTACCGCGAGCGCGACATCCTCACTGTCAAGGCCAAGGATGCCAGCGTGGCCTACCGCACCATGACCTTCTATGTGTTCTATCCCAACAACTACTCGGGCCGCAGCGACGCGCCGACGATTGCGGGCAGCAAGGTGAACGCTATCGACTACCTCGCCGGCGGACTCTTCACCCAGAAGCGTTATGCCAACAACGCGCAGGTGGCCTCGCGTCTGGCCGACGGCAAGTCGCCAATCGGTCTCACCACAGAGGACATCGCCACCGAGACTGCCGACCGCACCTTCGACACCGGCTCGCTGCCCCGCGGCTACGAGATATCCAAGCAGCCGCTCTCGCTCAGCCTCAAGGACGCCGACATGGCAACCTTCCGTCAGCAGCACGGCTACTACTATGCTCCTATCTACGACGGACAGCACACATGGCAGTACCGCATCGACCGCGAGACCGAGGGACAGAAGCTCCTCTCCGACGACAACTACATGGAGACAACATCATTTGGTCTGAACCAGCATGAGGGCCTTGCCACCGTGCGCCAGAACATGGACGTGGAGAATGGCGAGGAGCTGGTGAGCTTCGCCGATGTGTATGCCGCCATGAACAGCAACAACGGCTACGTCGCACAGTTCACCGACTCGGCTACCGTGGCCCACATCAAGGAAATCCTGCAGAACGGCACCATCGCCATGATACAGTGTGAGGGTCTGGCCACCAGTCAGGACAACTACACGGGC
>CAVDCP010000042.1:0-6234 GCA_963607545.1 bacterium | reverse complement strand
TTTTCCCTGCCCGCCATCCGTTGTTCAGGGCAATGCAACCATGCAAAAGAAGATTTTGTCAGGCGCAAAATGCGGGAAAAAGAACACAAATATGGTATTTTCTTTGCATTTTCACATCGTAATGCACCGTTTTTCATTTAGAAAAGATTAACTTTGCAGGCATTACAGATAAAAACAACGCAAAACTTCGTTAAATTATGAGAACTATCAAATTATTGGCGGTTATGTTTGCCGCATTCTCCACAACTACGGCAATGGCCCAAACCGACAGCACGTCTACTGCATTGCAGGAAAAACTCGATTCTCTGCAAAACACCGTTGCCGTGTTGCAGAAGAAAGAAGACAACCGCAGCAAAACGGAATACGACAACGCCGTGTGGAAACGCAAGGCACACATCAAGATAGGTTTCTCCACACAGAAGATGGAGGATGCCGACAACGCGGCCAACATGTCGTACAAGAGCCAAATGGGCTACATCTTCGAATGGGGCAAGACATTCTATCTGCACAAGAAACCCATAGCCAACGTGATGAAGGTGGGACTGGACTGGTCGTGGATTGACCTTTCGTTTGCCAAATACAAGAGCGGCACCGGCATACACATCAATAATCCGACGGGCGACGTGTCCGACTACGTTGACGGCAACGGCAATTACACCGGCGGCGACATCAACACCGGCGACATCATCACCGGCGACCTCGGAGTGTATTCGCTGTCGGTCGGCATGAGCGTAGGCCCGTCGGTAACGTTTTCCCCGTTCTACGGCGTGGGCAAAGGTTTCCAGCACATACTGGCGCAGACCTATTTCCATGTCACCCCGTCATACACGGGCATAATAATTAGCAGCAAAGACGACAACACCGAGGTGAAAAGCGGCTACACCACCTACTTCAAATGGGGCATAAACGTGTCCTACAAGATTATATCGGTGGGCTACGAATACCGTTGGGGCAAGTCGAAGTTCAACAGTCTTGCGCTGGATTTGAACGGCAATGACGAGTCGGAGTCGACAATCTACGAGAAAGACGAGAAGCAGAAAATCAAGTTCGGCACGTCGGTGTTCTACATCCGCTTCAATTTCTAACGGCCCTGCATCCGGCCCGAGGCAACGCAGTGCCGCCGGCACTATGGCGCACGCGGTGCATAGGCACGGCTTCGTGCCGGCAACAAAACATAAAGGCTCTCCCGCAGAAACTGCGCGGAGGGCCTTTTTTTTTACTGTTTACGTTGTTGTGGGGTGCTAATAATTGAAAAATGAAAGTAAAACGGCGCGCAAATGTAACTTTCTTTCGTTTTATAGTGCGGTTTGCAGGAAAAAAGATAATTTTGCATGCTGATATTAAAAACAATTACTACAAAACAAAAAAACGACAGGAAAAAATGAGTAAAAACCACTACAATGCTGCCAGAACAGCATTAGCATGCTGCATTCTGACACTCTCAGGCAGCCTGTCTGCCCAAAGTCCCGGCGCAAGCACGGGCATGCGGGCAGAGGGGCATGAGGCGTCGGGCATAATGCGCCACGCTTCTGCCGTGGACAAGGCAGACCGCACGGCGGGCCGCTACCCGCTCCTTTCCAAAATTCTGCCCGACGCTCCCGGCACAATGAGTGCCGCGATAGTGACCGGGGCCGACATCCTGCACGAGCGCACACCGCGATCCAAGGCTGCGGCAGCCGCCGCGCCGGGCACACTGCGCGACGTGCGCACCGCCGACGGACGCGAGCTCTGGGGCAACATCACCTACTCCAACACATGGGAGAGCAACGACTCGCGCGGCTTCTACACCTTCAATGCCTCGTCGCCGCTTAGCCTGCAGATGATAGGCACGGCCGGAAGCTACTACATGGAAGGCAACGGCGGAGCCGTGTTTCAGGACGACAAGCTCTACATCACGCGATGGTTCAAGGGCGGCCCCTACTACTACATATACATAAACACCTACGACCCGGAGACGATGCAGCAGCTCGGCTCCACCAGCATCGACGACATCACCTTCATAGCATCGGAAACCGCCACCAACACCGCCACCGGCGTCACCTACGGCGAGTTCTACAACAGCGACGCGACGGGCTTCGTGCTCGGCACCGTTGACTATGCCACGATGTCGCGCAAAGACTTCGGCACGTCAGACAATACATATGTGGCGCTCGGAGTAACCGCCGACAACGTGCTCTACGGCGTGGCCGACGACGGCAACCTCTACCGCATCAGCACCGACGACGGCACCGAGACGCTCATTGGAAGCACCGGGGTGACCGTGCAGGACAGCAACGGCGGACACTACGGACAGAGCGGCGAAATAGACCAGAAGACCGGAGTGTTCTACTGGGTGTGCAAGGATGCCTCGAAGAGCACCGCACTCTACACCGTTGACCTCACCACCGGAGCGGCCACGAAGGTCGTTGACTTCGGCGGACAGGAGACCGTCTACGGACTCACCGTGCCCGCAGCGCAGGCCGCCGACGATGCCCCGGCATCGGTGTCGGGCCTTGAAGTGCTCTTCGACGACGGCTCCACCACCGGCTATGTGGGCTTCACCCTGCCCACCGAGACGTTTGCCGGAGGCACGCTCAGCGGCACGCTCGACTACTACATAGTGGCCGGCAGCGACACGCTCAGGCACGCCACCGAGGAGCCCGGAGCCTATGTGGCTGAGGAAGTGACCGTGCCCGAGGGCCTCACCACGTTCAACGTCACCGTGGCCAACGCCGCAGGATCCAGCCCCGTGGCCAAGAGCAAGGTGTATGTGGGCTACGACGAGCCCAAGCCCGTGCAGAACGTGAAGCTCGCCATCGACGCGTCGACGGGAGTGGCAACGCTCTCCTGGGACGCAGCCACCGAAGGACTCAACGGCGGATATGTGGGCAAGGCCACCTACACCATAGTGCGCTATCCCGACAACGTGACCGTGGGCGAAGCCTACGACGGCACCACGTTCACCGAGACACTCGCCGAAGACAGCGGACTGCAGTCATACTACTACGGCGTGACGGCCCTCAACGGCAAGCACGCAAGCACCGAGACCACTTCGAACAAGACTGTCTACGGGGCCGCAATAGTGCCGCCTTACAGCGAGGCACTCGACACCGAGGAAGGCATGAGCGTCTACACCATAATCGACAGCAACAACGACGGTTCCACATGGGAGTTCTACGAGAAGGGCGACCTTAAGGCAGCGTCGTACAAATACAGCCGCACCAACGACGGCGACGACTGGCTCATCACCCCGGCCATACAGCTCAAGGGCGGCAAGCTCTACTCCGTTTCGTTCGAGCCGTGCTCCTACGGCTACTCCTACAACGAGCGCATAGAGGTGAAGTGGGGCGACGCGCCCACGGCCGAGGCCATGACCAACACGCTGCTCGAACCCACCGACATACTCTCGCCCACGTTCACGAAATACACCCGTGAGCTGGCTGCCGACACCGACCGCAAGGTGTTCATCGGATTCCACGCCGTGAGCGATGCCGACGAGTTCAGGCTCTACCTGCGCAACGTGAGCATCTACGAGGGAATGTCGCTCTCGCTGCCCGACTCGGCCACTGCACTTGCGGTGAAGGCCGATGCCGACGGACAGCTCAAGGCATCGGGCACGTTCACCACGCCGGGCGTGAACCTCGGCGGAGAGAAGCTCGAGGGCGGACTGTCGCGCGTGGAGGTGACGCGCGGCGACGGCAAGACCGTGGCCACGTTTGAGGCTCCCGACACCTGCGCCGCACTGTCGTTTGAAGACACCGAGGCCCTGCAGGGCTTCAACACCTACACCGTGCGCACGTTCAGCTCCGAAGGCGAGGGCCGCAGCGTGAGCGCAAAGACCTATGTGGGCATCGACACCCCGGTGCGTCCGGCCACCCCGTCGCTCACCGACGGCACCACAAGCATACACATGGAGTGGAAAGCCGTGGGCACGACGGGCAGCAACGGCGGAGTGGTGAAGCCCGACGACGTGTGGTACAAGATATACACCGTGGCCTCGGGAAGCCAAGGATCTACCGCCGAACTCGTTGACAGCGTGAAGAACGCCACGAGCTACGACCTGCCCTACGCCACCGGCGAGGGCGCACAACAGGCCGTGCAGCTCGGTCTTGCGGCAGCCTCGACGGCCGGCACAAGCGCGATAACCGGTTCGTCGCCGCTCATCGTGGGCACACCCTACGCACTCCCCGTGAGCGAGAGCGTTGCCGGCGGCGGCGTGAGCATATTCTGGTGGGGCAACAACTCGGGCAACTCCGGCTTCGGGCTCTGCACCGACACCAGCTGCGACAACGACGGCGGATGCTTCAAGCTCAACATTGCCGCCCCCTACGAGACGGCATGGATAAACACCGGCAAGATTGCGCTCGGCGGAGCATTCACCCCGAAACTGCGCTTCAGCCACTATGCCGACCCGCTCTCCGACATGCGCCTCACCGTGGAAGTGCAGAAACCCGACGGTTCGGTTGACGAGGTTTCCACCTTCGACTACGCACAGCTCACCTCGGCCGATGCCGCAACATGGCGCAAGGCCACCGTGTCGCTGGCCGACTACGCGTCGCTGCCCTACGTCATGGTGCGCTTCCGTGGTGACATAGGAGTGAAGGCCTACAACCTCTACATCGACGGCATAAGCGTGTCCAACGTCTTCCCCTACGACCTGCAGGCTGCAATATCGGCACCGGCACAGGTGCGCAAGGGCAGCTCCGGCACGGTGAACGTAGAGGTGAAGAACAACGGCGACAACGCCGCATCGGCCTACACCGTGCGCCTCCTGGCCGACGGTGTTGAAGTGGCAAGCCAGAAGGCCGACACCGCACTCGAACCGCTGGAGAGCACAACCTTCACCTTCAGCTACGGGGCAAGCCTCTTCAACGAGGCAAGCGAGGCCGTGCTGAAGGCCGTTGTGGAACTCGACGGCGACGGCAACGAGGCCGACAACGAGGCCACGGCACGCGTGGAGCTCACGTCGCCCACACAGGCCAAGCCCGAGAACGCCTCGGCACAGCAGACAGCCGGCGGCGGCGTTGACGTGACATGGGCCGCACCGGCCGACGACGAGGCCGCAGTTACCGACGACATGGAGAACTACGACTCGTGGAACACCGACAACTTCGGCGAGTGGACATCGTTCTACCAGGGCGAGAAGGGCGGAGCCGGAGTGCTCTACTCAACGAAGGAATATGACCACCAGGGCGAGAAATTCGCCTACATAGCCTTCGACCCGCAGAGCTGGGCACCCGAGGTGATGGCCCAGGCACCGTCGCTCGTGCCGCACTCGGGCGACAAGTATCTGGCAGCATTCTACAGCTACACCGACGACGGCACCACCACGTTCTACGACGGCAACGACTGGCTCGTGAGCCCGGCACTCTCGGGCAAGGAGCAGACCGTGACCTTCTGGGTGAACAACCTCAAGGCGGGCGGCACCGACTATCCCGAAACCTACGACGTGCTCTACAGCACCGAGGGCACCGACCCCGCATCGTTCGTGAAACTGGGCGACACGCGCACCGTGAGCGGCGGCGAGTGGCAGCAGGCCACCGCGACACTGCCCGAGGGAGCCACGCACTTCGCCCTGCACCACAACACGCCGGGCGCGCAGGCATTCGTGTTCATGGTTGACGATGTGACCTACATGTCGGGCAGCGGCCGCCTCAAGGGCTACAACATCTACCGCGACGGACAGCTCCTCGGCACCGTGGATGCCGCCACGCTGGCCTTCACCGACAGCGGCGCAGCCGCAGGCACGCACACCTACGCCGTGACGGCAGTATATGCCGACGGCGAGTCGCTGCCCGCAACGGCACACGAGACAACCGTGGGCATAGCCGCCGTTGAGGCCGACGGAGCATCGGCCTACACCGTATACACCACCGACGGACGCCTCGTGGCCAAGGGCCTCAAGTCGCTCCGCACGCTCAAGAGCGGCGTGTATGTGGTGAACGACAAGACCGTTGTGGTGAAATGACACCGCCGCAAGGCTACACAAACGGGGCCGGGACAGCAATGTCCCGGCCTTTTTCGTGCGCGGCACACGCGCAGCGCATGCGGTGCACGCCCGCGGCGCGCTTGCAGCACACGCGTGCACCTTGTGCCGCACGCTGCCATGAAGGCCTGAGCGTGCAGAAAGACATGCCCGGCAGCACGCGCAAAAATAAGCGTTTAAAATTTGTGTAATAGGTAAAAATCAGCTACTTTTGCAGAAAATCAGCTTTTGCAAGGCAAAAACCGTGCGGCGGCAGAGCCGCACTGCTG
>CAVDCP010000041.1:0-10565 GCA_963607545.1 bacterium | reverse complement strand
CTCGAACCCACGACATTCAGAACCACAATCTGACGCTCTAACCAACTGAACTACGGCCACCATGTCGTTTTGCTTTGTCTTTCAAAGCGAGTGCAAAATTACAGTAAATATTTTTAACTGCCAAATTTTTTTGCTGCTTTTTCACTGTTAGTGTGCTTTTTTGATGCAAAACGGTGATTTGCCGCACCTTTTATGGCATGTTTATGTTGCCGTCAGTCCGTTGTTTACGGTTTGTTTACGATGCCGAGCCGTTCATGTTCGGCAATGGTTTCAACCACCCTCTTAGCCCATGCCGCCACTGTTGCGTCGTGTCTTGCCGCAGGGCGGGCGGTGCATGTGTCAAGGTATCTTGATGCTGCGGCAACGCCAAGCGACGCGCGTGTCACCTGAGGCTCACGGCTGCCGCTCAGCCAGTCGTCGCTGCGCAGGTTGTCCTTGCCCCAATGTTCGAAGAACAGTGCAAACCTCCACGCATCGCCGTTGGCCATGTGTTCCAGCGCAAGTGCCAGTATGCGCGAATGCCACGGCGAAGGCCCGAAGGGTGAGTAGCATTGTGCATATACGGTGAATGCATGCCATAGCCTGTCGTATTGGCGACGCGAAGCGAACGAAAGCATCTTGTCGTGTATAGGCTGGCGAAGCAGGTCGAGTGCCGTTTCTTTGTCAACGGGCAGAAAACTTATGATGTCGGCCACGTCAATGATCTCGCCGCCTGTGGCCAGAACCCGGAATGCACGTTTTAAAAGCGACTGCACCGTTCTCCCGTCACGCACCCTGTCATGCATGTCATCATCGCGCAACAAAGAAGGATTCCACATGCGGAAGAAGCGGTAGAAACTGAAATCTCGGTGTCCGGCAGCATAGTTCACTGCGAAATTGAGCACAAGCGAGTGCAGGAGCGATGGACGGCGGTTGTCGAGGTTTATGTAGTCGCGCAGCAGCCGACGCACTTCAACCGAAGCGATGCGGCCCGACGATGCTTTAAGATAACGGTAGACAATCCATCCGAGGTCGTCGTGCCAGTCGCGGCTGATGCTTGCCAGTGTTCCGCCGCAAGCCTCCCTCACCAGAAGATATGCCTCCGAAGGCCGTTCTGCCGACATTGCCGTGGCACGCGACATCACTCCGGCATCATCGCTTATGTGCTTGTGCAAGTCGCGGTAGGCATATCTTGCTGTTTTTTCCGGGTCGTCGATGCGCCTAAGCAGTTTGCCCATGAGGTCGAGGCAGTTGGTGAATGCATCCATGCGGCGTGCAGGCAGGAAGCCGTGGCGGCACACGTCGCGCAGAGTCCAGAACAGCGATGCGCGGCTCTGTTCGTCGTCGTGCGTCTCAATGTCGTGCAAGGCCATGTCGTAAGCCTCATCGTAACGGCCCTCATGTCGCAGCCGTGTCACATCGTGTAAAGACATTCCCGGTGGTTGTAGTTTTTGCAAATGTAGGCAAATTCCGCGACAAACGGCATCAAGCTGCAAATTTAGTTTCATTGTGCGGCATTTTTCTCCGCTGCCGTTCGGCGTTGCTGCATTTGCCAACTGAATTGTGTGTGGGTGGAAGCAAGTAAATAGTGTTTTTTTGCTAATTTTGCAATCAACTTAAAGTTATGACAACAAAACCATCGCACAAGATATGAAAAAAACTGCTATTATTACTGCCGCAGCCGCCATGTGCCTTGCCGCAACCACGGTGACGGCCGGCGACTATGCCACAAAGGTAAACACCCTGATTGGCACCGACTACACGGGCAATACCTATCCGGGTGCACAGGCTCCGTTCGGCATGGTGCAGCTCAGTCCCGACAACGGGTTGCCGGGCTGGGACCGCATCGCCGGTTATTTCTATCCCGACAGCACCATTGCCGGGTTCAGCCACACCCATTTGAGCGGAACAGGCGCGGGCGATCTCTACGACATTTCCTTCCTGCCCGTCACACTCCCCGTGCGCGAGGCCGAAGCACCGCTTGGCGTCCACTCGCGTTTCAGCCATTCCGACGAGACGGCACACGCCGGCTACTATCAGGTGAGGCTCACCGACTATGACATAAATGTGGAGCTCACCGCCACCGAGCGTTGTGGCATGCAGCGTTACACTTTTCCCCGCAACGGCAAAGAGCGCGTGGTGATACTCAACCTTGCCAAGGCCATGAACTGGGATGCCACCGTCGACACGCGCATAAGCGTTGTCGATTCGTGCACCATCGAGGGTTACCGTTTCTCCGACGGTTGGGCACGCGACCAGAAGGTGTGGTTCCGCACACGTTTCTCGCGCCCCTTCGAATGGATGAAGACCGACACCACACAACTTGAGAAGGGCATTGCCAGTGTGGCACGCTTCGGATTCGGCCATGACGGCGGCGACGTGCTCACCGTGACAACCGCCCTGTCGCCCACCGGGTTGCGCGGGGCCGAGAAGAATCTTGCCGCCGAGATGCCCGGCGACGATTTCGACCGCTGCCGTGCCGAGGCCGAAGCGCGCTGGAACAAAGCCCTCTCGCTCATCGAGGTGGAGGGCGGTACAAAAGCCCGGCAAACCACATTCTACACCGCGCTCTACCACGCCCTCACCGCTCCAACCCTTTTCTGCGACACCGACGGGGCCTACATGGGTGCCGACCGCAAGGTGCACCGCGCCGACGGGTGGGCCAACTATGAAACATGCTCGCTGTGGGACACCTACCGTGCGGCCCATCCCCTCTACGACATTCTGCTGCCGTCGCGCGCCGGCGATATGGTGAAGTCGCTGCTGGCATTCAGCAAGGAAAACGGGCGGTTGCCCGTTTGGAACATGTGGGCATCTGAAACCGACATGATGATAGGCTACCACGCGGCATCGGTCATTGCCGAAGCCGTGCTGAAAGGGGTGCCGGGCATCGACCGCGAGCAGGCTCTTGCCGAGTGCGTTAAGACGGCCAACCTCGACAACTACCGTGGCATCGGGCTCTACAAGAGCCTCGGCTATGTGCCTTACGACATTGCCGAGCCCACCCTGGGCGACGACTGGTCGCTCTCGCGCACGCTCGAATATGCCTACGACGACGCTTGCATAGCCGCACTTGCTAAGGCTATGGGGCGCAACGACGTTTATGCCACGTTCAGCCGCAGGGCACAAAACTATCGCAATGTCTACAACCCGGCCACGACATTCATGCAGCCGCGCGACTCGAAAGGACAGTTCCAGCCCGGCTATTCGCCCGACGACTACACGCCGCATATATGCGAGAGCAACGGATGGCACTACATGTGGTCGGTGCAGCACGACCCCGAAGGGCTCATAAAGCTCGTTGGCAAGAAGCGTTTTGCGCAGAAGCTCGACAGCCTGTTCACCTACACTCCCGCAGCCAACGCCGAACTGCCGCTTTTCAGTACGGGCATGATAGGACAATATGCGCAGGGCAACGAGCCGAGCCACCATGCCGCCTATTTCTTCAACAAGATAGGACAGCCGCAGAAAACGCGCCGTTATGTGCATGAAATACTCACCAAGCTCTACAACGACACGCCTGCCGGACTGTGCGGAAACGAAGACTGCGGGCAGATGTCGGCATGGTATGTGTTCAATGCCATGGGCTTCTATCCGTTCAATCCCGTAAGCTGCCAGTATGAAACGGGAGTGCCGCTCTTCGACAAGGCCACCATACATCTGCCCGGAGGGCACGATTTCGTGATTGAAGCCAAAGGCCACAAGGAAGGTTCCTACGCGGTGAAGCGCATCACCCTCAACGGCAAACCGCTGAAGCGCACGTTCTTCACCCACGACCAGCTCACTGCCGGAGGCACTCTGTGCTTTGAAATGGAGTAGCCGTCGGCAAACGGTAAAAACGAGTGCCATAGTGACGGCACGTCACAGTAACATTTTATAGATTGTCCCCGTAGTGGGGCGCATAGTCATTGTATGAGATTGACTTACGCGCTCCCTACGGGGACAATTGGTAAGATGCGTGTTTCCGCCGTTTGCGGCAAACGGTCAGAAATCGACGGGGACAACTATCTTTGCCGTGAAGTTGCGCCCCATGTTGCACACGCCCGTGCGCCCGGTGACATTGTTGCGGTCGAGATATTTCAGACGGCTCAAATGGTTCTGGTAGGCACGGTCGGTGAGGTTCTCGCACGAGAGGTATACCGAGAACAGGCGGCGGCCACGCATTCTCACGTCGGTGCCGGCATACAGGTTGAGCAGCGTGTATGACGGCGTGGCCGTCTCGGTGCCGTTGGCCGCATAGTAATGGTTCTGCCGAAGATTGCAGTCGGCTTCCAGTTTCACATAACAGTTGTCTATGTGGCGTTGTCCGCATGCAATCTCATATCGCACGTCGGCCAGAAGGCGAGGGGCCGGGGTGAACGGCAGGTAGCGCGTGGCGCGCGGCTGTCCAGTCTGCACCGAACTTACATAGCTGAAGCTGCTGCCTATGTGCAGACGCTGCACGGGATGCACGTCGAGGCGTGCCTCGCCGCCGAGCTGCCGTGCCGTGCCCGAGGCGAAGCGGTAGGCCGCAACGCCGTCGATAGTGGCCGGACTGCCGTCGTCGGCCACCTGACGCTCGCTGAATATGTAGTTGTCGATACGGTTGGCAAACAGTGCCACTTCGGCAGAAACGATGGCCGACGAGTAGCTCGCGCCCAAGTCGGCCTGCCAGCTGCCTTCGGGGCGCAGTGCCGTGTTGCCGAACTCGTAGCGTTGTGTGCCCTCGTGTACCCCGTTGGATGCCAGTTCGCTTATGTTGGGGGCGCGGAAACCGCGCGACAGGTTGAACTTCACGTTCACGTCGGGCAGCACGTCGGCGGCGACACCGATGCTTGCCGACACGCCGCTGAAATTGCGCTTGAATGCCGTGAAACGCTCCGTGCCGTCGCAGGTGAGCGCGTCGCCGCTCATGGCGCGGCGGTCGGCACGCAGACCACCCGTCAGGTTGGCCTTGCCCAGTCTTTTAGCCGCCGTGGCAAAAATGCCGCAGTCGAACAGGCGGTAGGCCGGGACGAGAAACTCCGAACCTTTGTTCACCGACCGCTGGTACATGCCGTTTACGCCGGCCGACACCCGCCAGTTGCCCGCGATGGGGGCATCGTAGTGGGCATCGTAGTTTATGGTGTGCAGCATGAAGTCGAGCTGGCACTCGTTGGGGGCATCTTCTTCCTCAAATTCCTGCCGCCGGTTGTGCTGGTAGGCCACGGTGGCTTTCAGGTTTCCGTCGCCTATGGCCAGTGTGTTGTCCCACACGGCGCGATAGTGGTGTATTTGTTGGTAGGGCACGGGTATGCCGTAGCTCTTGGGCGAATAATCATCCGGGCGCGTGAGCTCGCCAGTGAGTTCGTCGCGCTCGCCCTCCACTATGCCCGGCGTGGAGTGGTAGTAGCCCAACGTGAGGCGCGAGCGCACGGTGCCGAAGTCAAGCCCGAGCCTTTGCGCGAAAGCCTGTTCGCGGTAGGCCGAGCCCGGCACATAGCCGTCGCGGCTGTTGCGGTAGCAGTGCGCGGCCTTGCCGCTGTAGCGCGTGTCCCACACAAAGTGCCGCTTGTGGCCCGAGAAGTTCACCGAGTAGTCGGCAAGTGCGTTGTTGCTCTGGAATCCTGCCGTGGCACTGGCGTGCATCTCGCCTTCGGGCGGTGTGGGCGCGGGGTTGAACACTATCACTCCGGCCATGGCATCCGACCCGTATTTGAGGCTTGCCGCACCTTTCATTATCTCGACCGAATGCACCGATGCTCCGTCGATTTCGATGCCGTGCTCGTCGCCCCACTGCTGGCCTTCCTGGCGTATGCCGTCGTTTACCACCACCACGCGGTTGTAGCCCAGACCGCGTATCACGGGTTTCGATATGCCGCCGCCCGTGGTTATCTGCGACACGCCCGGTTCGTGGGATATGGCATCGATGATGTTGGTTGAGGCGCGTGCCTCAAGTTGGCGCGGTGTCACCACGCTCACGGGCGACGGCGTGTTCTTCACCTTGTCGCTCCCGGTTATTCCCGTCACCACCACCTCGCCGAGCTTCACGCTCGTTTCGGTCATGGGATTGTGTGTTATGGTGTCGTGTTGTGCGGCATTGCCGTCGTTGTCGCCGATTGCATGCCATGCGTTTGCGCCCTGGCACGGCAACACGGCTCCGGCCTGCAGGCACAGCGTGCCCGCAAGCAGCAGATGTTTGTTTGTTGCTTTCATTTCGTTTTTCCTTGTTTTGCGGACACACTTGCATTCCACCGTGCATCGGCTTGTGCGACGACGGCGACATGTGCCCTGTGACTGTTGCAGGGGTGTTGAAAAAAAATCGTGGTGTCAGGAAAAACAGGGAGGTGCGCGCAGCGTGGCCCTGCGGCATGCGCACGGTTTCACCCTTGCGCTTTGCCGCACTACGCGTGTGGCCCTTATGGCGGGAGCCGACAGCGACAGAAGCGTGAGCGGCACCATGCAGGGCATGCTTTGCAACTGGCAAAGCACGCACTCGTGGGCGGTTGTCTGCTGGGCGGCGATGTGTCCGCCGTGGCGGATGTTGTGGGCACACTCCCGGCAATACTCAACCGCAGCCGCTTCGCCGCACCCGTTGTGTCGGTGGAGCGAAACGGCAAGCAATAGCGGCACATATATGGCGAGCAGCAGCCATGCCGCTCTCATTCGTGTCAGGTGTGGCTTGTGCATGGAGTGTGTATATGTGCAAAGTTATCACAAACGGGCTTTACACACAAGAGAAGTGCGGTTAAAAAAGCGAAAAAACCGTGCAAACGCCTTTTCGCCATGCCTTCAGAAAACTGCCGAGGGCATGGTTGCCGCGCTGTTTCAGCCGTGGCATGTGTGTGCATCGGTTGCCGCGCGTGCATGCGGCAATCGGTGCACGCCGCAATGGCGGCGCATGCGTGGCGCGGCATGGCCGTGACGGCAAACGAAAAACGGCTTGACTGTGGCAAAAACATTGTTGCCATGGCCAAGCCGTGGGGTGTGCCCTACACGCCACGGGTGCTGCTGCGGCGTGTAGGGCGATGTCGGCTGAGTTATTTTGCCGACGGCGTGAACCTGAATGTCACGGTGTGTTTTCCCGTGGGGCACTTATACTGGTCGAGCACCGAGTCGCCGCCACAACTGTGGTTGCCTATTCCGCGCTGCCAGTAGTCGAAGTGGGCAAACACCTGCGGATGCCGCACAAGGTCGTAGGGATGCTTGCGTCCGTAGAACACATCGTAGTTGAACTGTTCGTCGTCAACGTGCGACAGCGAGAAAGAGGCGAGCCTGTCGGTTTCGACAGTGAGTGCCGTGGTGCCGTTGTCGAGCGTCATGCGGCGCAGTCCCTGGCGGTCGCCCATTGTTTGCGGTGCGCTCAGTGCCTCGAACATGCCGTCAACGGTGGTGCGGTAGAGGCCGAGCAGCGAACCGCGCTGGCGGTCGATGTAGTTGCTGTGCGGGCCTTTTGCGTAGTATTCCACGTTTTCGAAGCCTTCGGCAAACTGCATGGTGATGCCCGTGCGGCGTGTCTCTTCCGACGAGTTGCTGAATGTCACGCGCATGTCCACTGTGCCGTCGGGATATACGGTGTAGTCGATGACATGGGTGTCGTTGCCGCCCGACACGGTGGTCTGTGCCACGATGTTCTTGCCTGCTTTCTTTGGCGCGGCGGTCAGTTGTCGCTTTCCGCCTATGGCACCGTCTTCCTTGTTCTCGTTCTCAGCCACGCCGCCAGTGGCGCCAAGGCTTACGTTGTCGTTGGCAATGCGACGGAACGCGTTGAAGTCGGGTCCTGCTCCGGGTACGACGAGCTGTGTGCCGCGATAGGTCCACTGCTTTATGGTGCCGTCGGCGTTGAACTCAAGCGTGAAATCTGTGCCGGTTATGGCGTTGCCCTTAACCTTGAGCTTGCCCTTGGGGGCAATGGATGTGAGCTGCACGTCGCGGCCGGTTATGAAAGCAGGGTCTGCAACCGACGCGCATGCGGCGCTGTTGTCGGCAGAGAGGGCAAACTGCTGCTCGGCCATGACGTATCCCTTTTCTGCCCATGAGGTTGCCTGTTTCATCGGCAGGCTGAACGTTATGATGTATTCGTGGCCAGGCTCAACGGCGGTGGTGTAGGGGATGTCGATAGTAGTGGTGGTTCCGGGGCGTGTGGAAGGTATCGCGAGATTGCCAGTCTCCACGGGCTTGCCGTCGCAAAGCACGGTGTAGCGCAGTGACAGGATGTCGGCAATGTCGGTGAAGGCATATTTGTTTTTCAGAGTGAGCTTCTTCGCGGCAAACGAAACGAAGTCGGCATTGCGGTAGACATATTTCACCTCGGTGAGCTTCGGTGTCCACTCGCGTCCCGGGGTGATGATGCCGTTGCTCATGAAGTCGCCCTGGAAGCCCTTGATGCCGTTGTTGAGCTTGGTGTAGTCGTAACCCGACGTGTAGTAGTGCAGTCCGGTCTTCTCGTCGATGAGTGGCAGTCCAGCTTTTATGCGGCGTGTGTCGTACACGCCTTGGTCAACCCAGTCCCAGATGCAGCCGCCGGCGATGGCCTTGCTGCGTTCTATGATGTCCCAATATTCCTGCAGGTTTCCCACGGCTTGTCCCATGGCATGTGCATACTCGCAAATGAAGTAAGGCTTGTCGTTGAGGCCATCTGTAAGACCCTCCACAATCTTTATCTTCGGATACATGTTGCTGCCGAAGTCGGAGTAGCGCTCGCCATGCTTATAGCCTTCATAGTGCACGAGGGCATCACGTCCGGGCAGGAGTTTCTTCACGCAGTCGTAGGTGGCCTGGAAGTTGACGCCGCCTCCGCTCTCGTTGCCCAGCGACCAGAAGACGATGCTCGGGTGGTTGCGGTCGCGCAGCACCATGCGCTCTGTGCGGTCAACATAGGCTGCCTGCCATGTCGTGTCGTTTGACAGGCTGTGGTTGTTGTGGCACTCCACGTCGGCCTCGTCCATGCAGTAGAGACCGTAGTGGTCGAACATGGCATACATCTTGGGCTGGCGCGGATAGTGGCTTGTGCGCACCGTGTTGACGTTGGCCTGCTTCATGAGCGTCACGTCGCGCAGCATGGTGGGCACGTCGATGGCGTGGCCGTAGAGCGGATGTATGTCTTGGGTGTTGACTCCCTTGAAGAACACGCGCTTGCCGTTTACGAGCACCTGTTTGCTGTCGTTGATGCGTATGTCGCGGAATCCGTATTTGGTGGAGAACACCATCTCTTCTTTTCCGCCGCTCTTCTGCCGCACAACCACAGTGTAGAGATACGGATTCTCGCTGCTCCACGGCGTAAGCGCACTGATGTGTCCGAGGCCAAGCTCGATGTCTTTTGAAACGGTTTTCCTGTCAAGTGCCACGGTAGCCGACTTCGTGGCCACGGTTTTGCCGTCGGCATCGACGAGCGACACCTCTATCTGCTTGCTGCTCTTCTCGTGTGTGGCGTTGTCGAGCGTGAGCTTTACGGCCATTGTGCCGCTTGTGTAGCCGTTGTCGAGGCGCGACGTTATGTAGTGGTCGGAAATGTAGGTGTTGGGCGTTGCCACGAGATACACGTCGCGGTGTATGCCCGCAAGGTGCCACATGTCCTGCCCTTCAAGATACGAACCGTCGCACCATCGGTAGACACGCACCGAGATGTTGTTGTCGCCTGTGCGCAGATAAGGGCTTATGTTGAACTCGGCATCGGTGTTGGCACCCTGCGAGTAGCCGGCATAGCGACCGTTTATCCACACCACTATTGCGCTGCAAGCTCCGTCGAAATGCAGTGTGACGCGTTTCTTGTCCCAACCTTCGGGCAGCGTGAAGGTGCGGCGGTAGGAGCCCACGGGGTTGGCGTCGAAGTTGTCGGGAATGGCGGTGATGCGCGGAGGGTCGTTCTTGAACGGGTAGCCCACGTTGTTGTAGACGGGCACATCGTAGCCGGCCATCTCCCAGTTGAGCGGCACGGTGATGTCGTCCCATGCGCTCACGTCAACGTCGTCGGCATAGAAGTCGTGGGCTTCGGGCTTCACGATTTTCCAGTCGCGCGTGTACTTGAATTTCCATGTGCCGTTGAGCGACATGTAGTCGGCCTTTTCGGGCGTAATCCATGGCGTGTCGTAGTAGGCATCGGCTTGCATTGCCGCCGTGGAAGCGTAGGGAATGAAGGTGGCGTGGGCACTCAGTTTGCGGTCTTCAAACTTGTGCTGGTCTTCAACCCACGAGTCGGAGAAGATGTTTTCGGTGAACGGCATGCGCACTGTGGCGTCGAGTTTCGACATGACTTTGGCTTGGCGCGCAGCCGGTGTCGCGGCTTTCGCCTTGGCTGCCGTGCCCTGTGCCTGCGCCGCGAAAGGCGCGAGAAGCATGAAAATGCTGATAAGGTGGTTTTTGTTCATATGTTGTGGTATAGGTTTTTTGCTTGTATTGTCTGCCGGCGTTGGCGCATTGAAGGTAAATGTTTTATGCAAATTTACATAAAAAAGACGAACGGGAAAGGCAGATAGGCCAAAAACAACATATAATACATGTGAAAAAGACTCCCTTTACAATTAGCATACAAAAAGAGAGCTACGCTTTGTTGCGTAACTCTCTCTTGCTTTAAGTGGTACCACCAGGAATCGAACCGGGGACACAAGGATTTTCAGTCCTTTGCTCTA
>CAVDCP010000040.1:0-15074 GCA_963607545.1 bacterium | reverse complement strand
TGATTTCGCAGTTTTAGCATTTTTTAGTGTGGTTGCAAGCAGCCAAATTCTTCCACATTATATTATACGTTAAAAAATCGGGTGCAAAGGTAGCCATTTTCCACGACACACACAACCCGCGAGTGTTAAATCAGACTAAAAACTTGCGCCTCACCGCATATGCCGCACGCATGCGCCTCAGCCGCGCCACGCACGCGCGGCATCCGCCGCACGCTCCCGGCACAAACGCAAAAGCCCCGCCGCACGGTGCAGGTGCGGCGGGGGCATGCCCTGTCGGGCTGTCGTTGTCAACCGTTCAGGGAGTCTATCACAGCGAGTATGTCTTCCACTATCTGCCCGTCGGCGAGGCGGTTGTCGCTGAGCAGCTGCTGCACGTCGTAGCGGTCGTAGAGGGCCTTGCGCACTCCGAAGCACAGGGTGCGCACGGATGTAGGCCCGTAGAAGCGCGCTATGCGCTCGCCGAAACCGCCGTCGATGCTGCCGTCTTCCACCGTCACCACAAGGCGGTGGTCGGCTGCGAGCTCGGCGAGCAGACTCTCGTCGGTGCCCGACACAAAGCGCGGGTTGACGAGCGTTGCGTCGATGCCGCGACGGGCGGCGAGTTCGGCGGCCACGCGGCGTGCCTTGCCGAAGAAGCTGCCCACGCCTATTATGGCCACGTCGCTGCCCCGGTGCTCCACCTTGTAGCGGTCGAGTTCGGAGTAGTCGGTGTCGCAGTCGCCGCTGCCCTGCTCCACCTCGCCCTCGGGCACGCGTATGGCCACGGGGTAGCGGTCCTGGCTTATGGCCCAGTCTTCCATTGCTATCATCTCGTCAATGGTCGTGGGGGCGAGGTAGACGAGGTTGGGTATGTGCGAGAGCATGGGTATGTCGAAGAAGCAGATGTGCGTGAAGTCGTTCAAGCCGTATACCGACGATCCTATGACGTTTATCACAGCCGGGTTGGAGTTCACGCAGAGGTCTTGCGCTATCTGGTCGTAGGTGCGCTGTATGAACGTGGCGTAGGTGGAGAACACCGGGTGCGCTCCGCGCCGTGCCATTCCCGACACCATGGCCACGGCCTCTTCCTCGGCAATGCCCACGTCCTGGTGCTGCGCCCCGGCTGCCGCGCGCTGGGCGGGGCCGAAACCGAGCGACGAGGGCACGCCCGCCGACACGCACACGAGCTTGGGGTCGGCGGCCATGCGGGCGCGCAGGTGGTCGCCGAGGGCCTGTGCCGCGCTCACGCCCGAAAAGTGCACGGTGCTTTTGCCCGTGGCCACGTCGAAGGGCATGCTCCAGTGCCACGCCTCCTTGTTCTCCACGGCGGGGCGGTAGCCGTGGCCTTTCTCGGTGTGCAGGTGCACCACGGTGGGGCGCGGCGTGTCCTTCACTGCGGCAAACGCCTCGATGAGCGCGCCGAGGTCGTTGCCGCGCTCCACATAGCGGTAGTCGAAGCCGAGCGCGCGGAAATAGTTCTGTTCGGCCTTTCCGCCCGTCTCGCGCAGCAGGCGCAGGTTGCCGTAGAGCCCGCCGTGGTTTTCGGCTATCGACATCTCGTTGTCGTTGACCACCACTATTATGTTGGTGCCCAGCTCGGCGGCCATGTCGAGGCCCTCGAAGGCTTCGCCGCCCGAGAGCGAACCGTCGCCTATCACGGCCACGATGTTCTCTGTGCCGCCGAGAATGTCGCGTCCCTTCTGCAGGCCGGTGGCAAGGGCCACCGACGTGGAGGTGTGCCCTATCTCGAACATGTCGTAGTCGGGCGACTCCAGCGGACTGCTGTAGCCCGACACTTCGCCGAAGCGTTCGGGGCACACGAAGCCGAAGGCGCGGCCCGTGAGCATCTTGTGGGGGTAGATCTGGTGCGACACGTCGAAGACAAACTTGTCGCGCGGAGCGTCGAACACATAGTGCAACGCTATCGTGGCCTCGACAAAACCGAGGTTGGGGCCTACATGCCCGCCGTGCAGCGAGTCGCGCGTGAGCACTCCGTCGCGCACTTCCGAGGCGAGGGTTTCGAGCTGCGCCGCCGTGAGACGCTTTATGTCGGCCGGCGACTTTATGGTTTGCAGAATTTCCATGTTATTTCCTTTCCTGTTGTATAAGGGTTTCAATGTCGTTTGTTTTACGCATGCAAAGTTAGCGCGCCCGTGCCACATGCGGCATAATCCGATTACCTGTTTTACTACCACAATTACGTTTTCGCGCATGCCGGAGCATTTTGTGCCCGCCGACTGGCGGCAAACGGCAAAAAAATGCTAACTTTATCATCCGAAAACAAACAACTGCATTTTATGAACTTTCTTTTCTCAGTAATCGTGAGCATCGTGTCGTTCGGCGCGACACCTGCCGACACGACAGTAAACAACGCCGCCGCCATAAACAGGGCCATAGAGCAATGCGCCGCCGACGGAGGCGGCGTGGTGAGCGTGCCCAAGGGCGTGTTCACCACGGGCAGCATATTCCTCAAGAGCGGCGTGACACTGCGCCTGGAGCAGGGAGCGGTGCTGCGCGGCACGAAAAACCTCGCCGACTACACGCACCTGAGCACCACCGCCGACCTGTCGAAGTATGAGAGCGGGCAGGGCACGGTGAACTACAACAGCGCCACCGACCCCGTGTGGTCGCAGGCTCTCGTGTTTGCCGTGGGCGTGGAGCGCGCCGGCATAGAAGGGCCGGGCTGCATCGACGGCAACAACGTGCGCAACCCGATGGGCGAGGAGCACCAGCGCGGACCGCACACGGTGCTCATGGCCGACTGCCGCAACATAAAGATGAGCGGGATCACCGTGCGGCACGCGGCAAACTACGCCTTCCTGGGCTACAAGATTGAGCGCGGCGAGTTCAGCGACATCTGCGTGGAAGGCGGATGGGACGGCATACACCTGCGCGGAGCCAAGCGCGTGGACATAAAGGACTGCACGCTCTCCACCGGCGACGACGCCATAGCGGGCGGCTACTGGGAGCAGACACGCATAGAGCGGTGCCGCCTGAACTCGTCGTGCAACGGCATACGCATGATAATGCCGTCGGTGGGCGTTACCGTGAGCGACTGCGACATCTACGGCCCGGGCGCGTTTGAGCACATCACCTCGCACCGCACCAACTCCGAGGCGGCCATAACCATTGAGCCGGGAGCGTGGGGCAAGGCTCCGGGCAGGCTCGACAGGCTGCACATAAAAGACTGCCGCGTGAGTCAGGTGCTCACCCCTCTCTCGGTGACTCTGGGCGACGACAACTCGCTGGGCACCATAAAAGTGGAGCGGCTCACCGCACGCGACATCACACGCCACGCACTCTCGGTGAAGAGCTGGGGCTCGGCCGTGACCGACCGCGTGGTGATGCGCGACTGCGACCTGCAGTTCCGCAATATCGACGACCCGGAGCTTCCGGCATGGTTTGAGAGCCACGGCACGGCAGAATGGCCCGTGTTCCCGTCGTGGGGACTGTATTTCCGCAACGTGGACAAGGTGCAGATGAAGGGAGTGCGCCTGAGCGTGAAAGGCAAGGACTACCGCCGGGCCATGATTTGCGACAACGTGAAGCAGATTGAGGGCCATCCCGAAACGGCAGAATAAACCCGGCTGCCCTTCCGCAACGCCACTGGCCGCTGCGGAAGGGCACAAGAAAAATGTTGGTGTCCGGCAAAACATCATCACAGGCAAGTCCCGTAGGGTGTTCAAAATCCGAATTGTTTTTGCGTTAATAAAAAAGCATAAAGCCCTAGCCAATCATAGCTCTGAAAGAGCGCAACGGTCGTAGCCCAGTGTGAGCCGTTTGCCCCGGCAAACGGTGTAACCCTGGGTCTAAACGACAAATGCAAGGTCTGGCCTGTAAGGTCAGCACCGCTGGTAACGACCCCATGTTGTTGTGCTGACCTTTCAGACCATCCGCCATCTCTGGACCGTGAAAGCCCGGGTTACAGATGTCACTGCGTTCCCTCTTCACCCCGGGCTACGGTCGTTGCGCCCCTCCGGGGCTGATAGCGGTCTCAAGCTTTTTGCCTATTTTGAACACCCTACCGTTCAGGGGCAGTGGAAAGAAAACAAAAACGGCAACCGCCATCCTCCGGGGGATGCGGTTGCCGTTTTCATGTCGTATCGGAGCCGTGCCGTCAGCCCACCTGCGAACCGGGCTTCACGTTGCCGAGCACCGACGTTACGTTGAGCGAGCCGTCGAAGTTGACTGCCGAGAGTATCATGCCCTGGCTTTCTATGCCCATCATCTTGCGCGGGGCAAAGTTGGCCACGAACAACACGTCCTTGCCCACGAGCTGCTCCGGCTCATACCATGCGGCTATTCCGCTGAGAATGGTGCGGTCGGTGCCCGATCCGTCGTCGATGGTAAAGCGCAGGAGCTTCTTCGACTTCTTCACTTTCTCGCACGCCTTTATGTGGCCCACGCGTATGTCGAGCTTCTCAAACGTGTCGAAATCCACGTTGTCCTTCACCGGAGCGGCCACATAGGCGGCAGCCTCGTTGGCTTTCTTGGTGTCGTCGAGTTTCTTGAGCTGGGCCTCTATGGCCTCGTCTTCTATCTTCTCGAAGAGCAGCTGCGGCTCGCCGAGCTTGTGTCCGGGCTTGAGCAGGGCGGTGCTGCCGAGCTGTGCCCAGTCGCTTGCCTCGACGCCGAGCATTTCGCGCAGACGTGCCGAGCTGAAGGGCAGGAACGGACTGAACGCTATCTCGAGGTTGGCCACGAGCTGCAGCGAGATGTAGAGAATGGTCTTCACGCGCTCCATGTCGGTCTTTGCCACATGCCACGGCTCACAGTCGGTGATGTATTTGTTGCCTATGCGGGCGAGGTTCATAGCCTCTTTCTGCGCGTCGCGGAACTTGAAGTTGTCGAGCAGGGCCTCAACCTTCTGCTTCACGTCCTTGAACTCGTCTATCGCCTTGCGGTCAACGTCGGTCAGTTCGCCGCACTCCGGCACCACGCCGCCGAAATATTTCTTCGTGAGCTGCAGGGCGCGGTTCACGAAATTGCCGTAGACTGCCACCAGCTCGTTGTTGTTGCGCTCCTGGAAATCCTTCCATGTGAAGTTGTTGTCCTTGGTCTCCGGCGCGTTGGCGGTGAGCACATAGCGCAGCACATCCTGCTTGCCGGGGAAGTCGTCGAGGTATTCGTGCAGCCATACGGCCCAGTTGCGCGAGGTGGAAATCTTGTCGTTCTCGAGGTTGAGGAACTCGTTTGCCGGCACGTTGTCGGGCAGAATGTAGCCGCCGTGGGCCTTGAGCATGGTGGGGAACACGATGCAGTGGAACACGATGTTGTCCTTGCCTATGAAATGCACGAGGCGCGTCTCGTCGTCCTGCCACCACTTCTGCCACGTTCCCCATCGTTCGGGCTGCGCGTCGCACAGTTCCTTGGTGTTTGAAATGTAGCCTATGGGCGCGTCAAACCACACATAGAGCACCTTTCCCTCGGCTCCTTCCACGGGCACGGGTATGCCCCATTCAAGGTCGCGGGTCATGGCACGCGGCTGCAAGTCCATGTCGAGCCACGACTTGCACTGTCCGTACACGTTGGTGCGCCACTCGCGGTGGCCGTCGAGTATCCATTTCTTGAGCCACTCCTGATAGTTGCCCAAGGGCAGATACCAGTTTTTCGTGGGCTTCTTCACAAGGCCGTGGCCGGGGTTGTTCTTGTTGGTGGGGTTGACAAGTTCGTCGGGCGAGAGCGTGGCGCCGCACTTCTCGCACTGGTCGCCGTATGCGCCTTCGGCACCGCAGCGCGGACATGTGCCCACGATGTTGCGGTCGGTGAGGAACTCGCCGGTCACCTCGTCGCAGAACTGCTCCTCGGTTTTCTCCACCAGCTCGCCCTTGTCGTAGAGCGTGCGGAAGAAGTCGGAGGCGAACTTGTGGTGTATGTCCGACGTGGTGCGGCTGTATATGTCGAACGAGATGCCGAACCTCTCGAACGAGTCCTTTATGAGCGAGTGGTAGCGGTCAACCACTTCCTGCGTGGTCACGCCTTCCTTGCGGGCGCGAATGGTCACGGGCACGCCGTGCTCGTCGCTTCCGCCGATGAATACCACTTCCTGCTTCTTCATGCGCAGGTAGCGCACATAGATGTCGGCAGGCACATACACGCCTGCAAGGTGGCCTATGTGCACGCCGCCGTTGGCGTAGGGCAGCGCCGCCGTGACGGTGGTGCGCCTGAAATGTTTCTCTTCCATAGATGCGTATTGTTTCTTTTTCTTGTTGTTGTCGAGCCTGTAAGGGGTTTTTACAGACTGCAAAGTTAACATTTTTCCGCCTACTTTCGGCCATTGCCCATAAATTAATGTGCCGCCGCAAGGAATATAGCCGCGCGGCAGAGCCGCATACGCGGAAAATGCCTACCTTTGCATGCGTGAAAAGACAACACGACATGGAAATACAGATAATCAACGGGCCCAACCTCAACTTGCTGGGCACGCGCGAGCCCGACATCTACGGCAGCACGGGCTTCGACGCTTTCCTCGACACGCTGCGAGCCGCCTACCCCGGCATCAGCATAGGCTTCTACCAGAGCAACGTGGAGGGCGAACTGATAAACCGCATACAGCAGGTGGGCTTCGGGTGCGACGGCATAGTGCTCAACGCCGGCGCCTACACCCACACGAGCATAGCCCTGCACGACTGCATACGCTCAGTCACGGCCCCGGTAATCGAGGTGCACATATCCAACGTGCACCGCCGCGAGGCTTTCCGCCACCACTCCATGATTTCGGCGGCATGCGCCGGGGTGATATGCGGCTTCGGGCTCGACTCCTACCGCCTCGCCGTTGAGGCCCTGATGGGCATGGAAAAGAACGCAAAGGCACACGGGCATGGACAGCAGGATTGAGGAATACATACTCGCACACAGCGACCCCGAGGGCGAATACCTGCACCGCCTCTACCGCGCCACCAACATCCACACCATACACGGGCGCATGGCCAGCGGACACCTGCAGGGCCGTCTGCTGCGCATGCTGGTGCACATGGTGCGCCCCAAGAACATCCTTGAGGTGGGCACGTTCAGCGGCTACAGTGCCATCTGCATGGCCGAGGGGCTCGACGAGGGCGGCACGGTGTGGACATTCGAGATAAACGACGAGCAGGAAGACTTCACCCGCCCGTGGATAGAACAGTCGCCCGTGGCCGACAGAATACGCTTCATCATAGGCGACGCCAACGTCGAGGCCCCGAAACTGGGCATAACGTTCGACATGGCATTCATCGACGGCGACAAGCGCACCTATGCCGAGACCTACGAAATGGTGATGTCGGTGCTGCGCACAGGCGGATATATCCTGGCTGACAACACTCTGTGGGACGGGCATGTGGTTGACCGTGCCTACGACCACGACCGCCAGACAGCCGCGATAGAGCATTTCAACGACCTCGTGGCCGCCGACCCACGCGTGGAAAGGGTGATACTGCCGCTGCGCGACGGGCTCACGCTCATAAGGAAAGTGAGCGACTGAGGGCAGCCGCAACGCCACAAAAACAATGCCGGCACACGGTAACTGCTGCAACAACAGCTACCGTATGCCGGCTTTTTATTGTCTTTTAAAACGGTAGGCGCACTGCGCTCACCACCCCGAATCGGATCCTCCGCCGCCCGAATCGCCGCCGCCGAAGCTGCCGCCGGGGGCTGACCCTCCGCCGCCACGCCCGTGGCCGAACATCGAGGCAAGCAAGATTGCGTCGGCCACACCTGCCGCCGTGCCTCCGCCGGGAGGCCCTGCGTCGCGGTCACGCGTGGTGATGTTGCCGCAATGCGGGCACTGCCACGTCTCGCGCAGTATGCGGTGGCCGTAGCTGTCGCGCAAGGTCTGCCGCGAAACGAGACTTATGCCGCGATGGCCGCACCTCGCGCAACGCTGGCGGCGGCCCGCAACGACTATCGCCCCCACTACAACCGTGATGACCAGAGCCACTCCCAGAAGCGGGTCTACCCAGTTTTCGTCGCCGCCCCGTGCGTCGGGGCGCATCGAACCCTGCAAAACCGAGTAGACGGCACGCATTCCTGCCGTCATGCCCCCGTCCCAGTCGTTGCGGCGGAAAGCCGGAATCATCACCGTGGTCTGTATGCGTTTGCTCATGGCATCGGTGAGCCATCCCTCTATTCCGTAGCCCGTGTGGAAGCGCACGCGCCGCTGGTCGCCCACGAAAAGCACGAGCAAGCCGTTGTTCTGTTTCTTCTTTCCTATGCCCCAGTGGCGGAACAGACGCTGGGCAAAGTCGAACGGCGTGTCGTCGCCTATCGACGGCAGCATCACCACAGCCGTCTCTATGCCCGTTTCGCGCTCAAGCCGTGCGCAGATGGCATCGATGGAGTCGCGCGCCGAGGCCGAGAGTATGCCCGAGGGGTCGCTCGTGTAGCGCGCCGCCGAGGCCACATGCACGTTGGGCACGGTCTCCACCGTGTAGGCGGCAGGGTTTCCGGCCCATGCCACGGAGCACACGGCGGCCATGAGCATGAGCATAGCTGTGATCAGTCGTCTCATTCTTCAGGTTGTCAGAATTCCACCTTCGGGGCTTTCTCTGCCCCGGCTTCGGCCTCGAAATAGGCACGCTTCTCAAATCCGCACAGTCCGGCCACGATGCTGCGGGGGAACCGGCGTATGGCCACGTTGTAGGCCCGCGCCGCGTCGTTGAAGTCCTTGCGCGCCACGGTGATGCGGTTTTCGGTGCCCTCAAGCTGCGACTGCAGCTCGCGGAAATTCTCGTTGGCCTTCAGTTCGGGATAGTTCTCGGTCACGGCGAGCAGCCTTCCGAGAGCCTGCGACACCTCGCCCTGCGCCTTCTGGAAGGCGGCTATCTGTTCGGGAGTGGCCTTCGAGGGGTCGATTGTGACCTGTGTGGCGCGGCTGCGCGCGTTCACCACATTCTCCAGAGTCTGCTGCTCGTGCTTGGCATAGCCCTTCACGGTGTTCACCAGATTGGGGATGAGGTCGGCACGGCGCTGGTACTGCGTTTCAACGTTGGCCCACTTGTTGCCCACTTCCTCGTCCATTCCCACCATGCCGTTGTAGCATCCCACGCCCCAAATGAGCGCAACCGCCACCACGGCCAGTGCTATCATCCACCACTTGATTTTCTTTTTCATCATTTTCTTTTTCTGTTGTTGGTTAAACCTGTGCTTCGGCGCGCTGCACACGGCGGCACGCCACTGTGCAAAATTAGGCATATATTCGGCATAGTGCGCAATGTTTTTCAAGTTTTTAGCAAGCGTTGTTTAATTTTCAGCATTGCGCACGTCCGCCGCCGGCACGGCCTTTATATATAAAAAAGAATAAAATGCTTTGCCGTGCCGCCTTTTTGCCGTAACTTTGCAAGGAATGCCGGCATTGCGCCGGCACGCCAGACAACAACAGAAAACACATTCCAGCAATATGCAAGAGACAAGACAAAACCGCATAGCAAGGCTTCTGCAAAAAGAGCTGAGCCTCATTTTCCAGTCGCAGACACGCATGATGCACGGTGTCATGGTGAGCGTTACGCGCTGCCGCGTGTCGCCCGACCTGAGCATCTGCACCGCCTACCTCTCGATATTCCCCTCGGAGAAGGCCGATGAGATAATAAAGAACGTGGAGGCAAACGAGAAGACCATACGCTACGAGCTCGGAACACGCGTGCGCAACCAGCTGCGCATCATCCCCGAACTGCGGTTCTTCATCGACGACTCGCTCGACTACATCGAGCGCATTGACGAACTGCTGAAGAAGTAAATGGATTTCACGTTCTTCATCGCGCGGCGCTACCTTGTGTCGAAGAAGTCGACCAATGCCATCAACGCCATCTCGCTCGTCTCGGCAGCCGGGGTGGCCGTGGCCACTATGGCCCTTGTCATAGTGCTCAGCGTGTTCAACGGTTTCCACGACCTCGTTGCCTCGCTCTTCACCAACTTCGACCCGCAGATCGAGATAACGCCCGCCAAGGGCAAGACAGTGCCCGCCGACGACCCCGTGCTCACGTCGCTGCGCCAGCAGCCCGAGGTGGCCGTGGCCACGGAGTGCGTGGAAGACCAGGCCCTGGCCGTGTATGACGGCCACCAGCAAATGGTGACGGTGATGGGAGTTGACGACAATTTCGCGCAGCTCACGCACATCAACGACATCCTCTACGGCAACGGCGAGTTCTCGCTGCACGCCGCCAACCTCGAATACGGCATCATAGGCATACGCCTTGCGCAGGCCCTCGGCACCGGGGCACGATGGGACGGCGAGATGAAGATATACGCCCCGAGACGCGACGGGCAGCTCGTCGAGCTCGACGACCCGCGCGACGGCTTCGTGGCCGACTCCATTGTGTCGCCCGGAGTGGTGTTCGCCGTCAACCAGGCCAAGTACGACCGCGACCACATCATCACCTCGATAGGCTTCGCCCGGCGCATATTCGGGCAGCAGGGCATGCTGTCGTCGCTCAAGCTGCGGCTCAAGCCCGGAAGCGACATTGCCGCCGTGAAGCAGCGCATGCAGCGCATTGCCGGCGCAAAATACCGTGTGCTCGACCGTTTCGAGCAGCAGGCCGACACGTTCAGAATAATGCAAGTGGAGAAATTCCTTGCCTACATCTTCCTCACCTTCATCCTCATCGTGGCATGCTTCAACATCATCGGTTCGCTCTCGATGCTCATCATCGAGAAGAAAGACGATGCACGCACGCTGCACGCACTGGGCGCAAGCAGCCGCCAGGTGGCCCGCGTGTTCCTGCACGAGGGCCGGCTCATATCGGCGGCAGGCGCAGCCGCGGGCATAGCAATAGGCTTGGCACTGTGCTGGATGCAGCAGCAGTTCGGCCTCGTGCCCATGGGCGACAGCTCGGGCACGTTTGTCGTCAACGCCTACCCCGTGAGCGTGCACTACGGCGACGTGCTCGCGGTGTTCCTCACGGTGATTGCCGTGGGATGGGCCACGGCATGGATACCCGTGAGATACATGCAGAAACGGCTGCTCGCCTGACGCAGCCGCACACACACAACGCCACATAACCATTACAACAACAATAGTTTTACCAACGATTATGCAAAGAACCTTTTTCCTTAAAACAGCCGTTCTGGCCGCCGCGATGTCGCTGACGACACCCATGTGGGCGCAGAACGCAGTGAATGCCACCACCGAAGGCTCAATCGACCTGAGCGAATACGGCGTTGAAGTGCCGCTCGTGAGCGACGATTTCTCCAAGATGCAGACAGGCAGCGAGACCGCGCCCGACTTCAGCACCGACATCACCGGCACGGCAACCGGCACGCCCGCCTATTTCCACAACCTCAGCCAAGCCTACACATCCGTCCCGGGATGGGGAGCAGCCTACGCCTATCCGGCAGGAGGGGCACTGTGCCTCTACTCGGGCGATTCCGACATAACGGCGCACGTCAACACGCCGCTGTTCAGCGCCACGGCCAACGGCGGCATGTTCATCATACACTTCCGCGCACGCCTCATGCAGGCCACGCCCGACTACACGGGTGTAGGCGTGCACGTCATCGACTTCTCAAAAGACCCGACCAACGGTTCTTACCTCAAGATGCTCACCGTGCCGGGCATAACCACCGACTGGCAGGACTTCCAGCTCATCGTCTACGGAGGCACTGCAAGCATGCTCGTCAACTTCGTCGAGGAACACTCAGTGAAGGTTCTCATCGACGACATACGCGTGTCGCAGCTCGACCAGTATGTGAAGACCCCCGAGGTGCTCCACGCGCGCAACTACACCGGCACGAGCTTCCGCCCCAACTGGCGCAAGGTTGAGGGCGCAACACAGTATTATGTGAACGTCTACAAAAGCGACGACAACACCAACGCGGGCGAACAGGTAGTGACCGACCTCGCCACCAGCGACACGATATGCACCGTGCGCGGCCTCGTGCCCGGACAAAGCTACCGCTACACCGTGGCCGCAAGCGACGGCACGCACCGATCGCTGCCCACCGACATCATCGACCTGAGCGACCTGCCCATACCGATGCTGGCCGACGTGGCCGACTTCAGCGGCAACACCTACACCGCATCGTGGGACAACATCGGGGCAGCCAAGTGCTACAACTACTATGTCTACACCGACACCGTGGCACAGACCGACGGAGAGTTCGACGTGATAAACGAGAACTTCGACGACGTGACCGACTACGGCGGCGGCAAACAGTCGTGGATTCCGGGCAACGAGCCCGACGACCCCAAGACGCAGCGCAGCGGATTCCCTGCCGGAACATCCATCAACGGCTGGCTCGCCACATTCTGGGCACCGCTCAGCCAGGGCTGCATAGCGCTCGACGGTTGGAACTATTTCTACGACGTGAAGGGCAACGTGTTTGACCCGAACATCGACGCCGACGTGAAATTCTACGCCAAGCTGGAGTCGCCCGCACTCGACCTCTCCAAGGACGATGGCAAGGCACACCTCAGCGTGAGCCTCTACGGACAGATTGCCGCCGACAACCAGGACAAGGCCAACAACTATCCCGAATACCAGGCCAACGCCGTCGTGGCGCTGCTCAACTACGACTACGCCACCGGACTCTATACCGAGGCCGACCGCAAGCTCATCAACCTCACTCCCAACTGGACTTCGCACGACATCGACTTCACGCAGGGCAGCGAAAACTCAAAGGTGGTGATTTACGCAACCGACGCTCCGGGCTTCATATATGTAGACAACCTGCGCCTCACGCAGAACTACAAGGCCGGCGAGTCGCTGCTCTATCCCGTCATTGCCAAGCCCGGAGTAACCAGCAACAGCGTCACCGTTGAGCTTCCCGCCGACTACGCCTCGCACAACTACTACCACTGCGTGCAGGCCGTGGGCGAACGCCAGGTGTACTGGGCAACGCGCACCTACACCTTCTACAGCGAGATGTCGGAGATGCAGCCCGTGCACACCGCCACCGCCATCAGCGCTCCTGCCGCCGACGGCAGCGCGAAACTGAAGGCCCGCGCCGTTGAGGGCGGCATCGAGGTGACTGCTGCCGACGGCACACAGGTGAACCTCTACACCGCCGACGGCACACTCGCGGCACGCGCCACAGTGCGCGGCGGCAAGGCAACCCTCGCCGCAAACGCACACGGAGTGTATGTAGTGAAGGCCGGAACACAGAGCGTGAAGGTGGCCAAGTAAGGCCGCCACAAACCATACAAGCCATGCGGGCGGAGCGGTGCAAGTCACCGTCTCCGCCCGCATTCCGTTTGTCACCGTGCACACTTTTCTTTTGTCACCGTGCACACATTTCGTTCTCCCCATGCACGCCATCACATTGCCACGGCACGAGGACATGCCACAAGCGCGCAGAGTGCTCGAAATTATTGGTGCCCGGTAAAAACATCGCAATTGGCAAGTCCCGTAGGGACGACATAATATAGCGCAGGGGCTTGCCCCTGCGTTTACAGTCATCTACTACTTTGCCCCCGTAGGGGGCGCATAATTCATTGTGTGTATAAATATGACCCCCCTACTCTGAAGCGGTTTCAACCGCCTTAACGCGACAAGGGCGCGGCAATGAGTTTGCCGCGCCCTTGTGCGTCGTATTCTTTCTTGTGTGCCGCAGCACCGTCTGCGCCGTGTCAGCGCAACGGCTTGCGTGCCGTGTTGTTGCGCTTCACAGCCGCGAGCGGCTTGCGCTTTGCCTCCACTTCCATATACCGCGGTTCGCTCACCGTGCCGTCGGCATTTACCGTGACCACGGTGAGGGCCGAGTTTATCGCGCCGTCGGCATCGAGATAGCCTGCCACGAGATAGTAGACGGCGTTCTTGCCGAAGCCCGTGTAGGTGAGGTTGAGCGCGCCCTTGTTGGCATGCTGCTCAAAGAAGTTGTCCATCTCGTCGTTGGCCAGATAGTCGTAGAGCGTCTCGCTAAGGCTCTGCTGCATGAAGTCCTTCACGCTGCCGCCCGGCAATATGTTGGCGGCTGGCACATAACCGGCAGTGTAGGGCAGTGTGTCGTCGTCGGGCGAGTAGGTCACCTGCACGCCGTTGTCGGTCTTGGTGCACGTCATTGTCACGCGGTTGGCTATGGGCGTGACGCTCTTCGTGGTGAAATAGTATTTGGTTACGGGCGTGGTGCTGTTGCCCTTTTCGTCAACGCCGTGGCACCATATCACATACTGCCGTCCGGGAAGCAACCCGGCCTGCCACTCCTCGAAGTCGCCCTGGCCGCAGAAACTCTGCACCACATCGCTCACCGGCACGTTGTAGCCCTTTGCCATCTCCTCGAACCAGAGCTTGTCGTCGGCCACGAGAGCCTCGTCGCTCTCATACTGGTCGAACTCCTCGCGGTCAAGGTAGCTCATGTAGAAATAGGCCGATTTGTCTACCGGGGTGAATTTCTGCTTCACATAGGTTTCGGCTATCACCGGCAGCTCAAGCTGCACGGCACCGTCCATCGCTCCGTCGTGAAACGTTATGCTGTCAACATTGTTCAGATACACGCTCTGCGTGGTGTTGCCCTTGTAGTGCACCGTAAGACGGCAGTCCTGCTGCGCCGAAGCCCCCATGGCCACGGCAAGACACATTGCCACTGCTGCGTGGCGTAATGACAAGTTCATCTGCTTGAAGTGTGTTTCGGGTTATTTTATGAACTTGTACGACTGTCCGCCCACGTTGAGCATATACACGCCCGGTGCCAGCGAACTCACGTTCATGCCCGAGCCGTCCCACTGTGCCACGCGCGCAACGGCTGCGCCCGAAGCCGAGTAGATTGTTGCCGTGGCGGGTTTTGCCAGGCCGCCCACGCGCACCGTGGCGCCGTCGTAGGCGAATGTGCCGCGCACCGCCGATGCCACTGTCTTGCCTATGGCCGTCTCGCTGCCGCCGAACGTTATGCGGCCCACTTTGGCCAGGCTGAACACCTGTGTCTGTTCTGCCGCCCCGGCTTTCGTGGCTACTGTCATCGCCCCGTCGGCGAAGGTGAGCTTGCTTATGCCTGCAAGCGTGAACGCGCTTTCTGCGCCCGACTCTGCCTGACGCACTATCATTTTACTCTGCGCCCCGGCAGTTGCCGACGCGGCCGCCATAAGCGTGAAAAGCAATAATTTCTTCATAATATCACGTTTTAATTTAAGCAATGACAGCAGTGCGGCTCTGCCGCCGCACGGTTTTTGCCTTGCAAAAGCTGATTTTCTG
>CAVDCP010000039.1:0-17200 GCA_963607545.1 bacterium | reverse complement strand
CCGATGCAAAAGCGACTAAATATGTTTTCAAGAACTTCTTCTGAAGTAATTTCACCGCCAATGATGTCCGAAATATGCTCAATTGTCTCCCGCAAATCAAAGGCGACAAGTTCTGTTGACAGTCCTGATTCCATGTCGTTGATTACACGATGTATTGCATCCAGGGCTTTAACAAGTGCATTGTAGTGGCGCATGTTGCTTACGACAACATCATTCTCAGTTTGCATCGCATTATAATGTTGCGAAAGCATTTGCTGCAATTGAATGATTCCACTACCGGTTTTGGCAGAAACTGAAATACTGGTTATTCCCGGAGTCTCAGGTATTACGCTGTTTTCCGAGTCGGTTTTGTTGGAAACAAGAATGAAAAATTTGCTGCCGCTCATCTTCTTGATTTCCTGCAGATTTTCTTTCCATAAATCATAAGACCGTGTCGTATCGGCCACATAGAGCACCACATCGGCTTTCTCTATCGCTTTGTATGTGCGTTCAATCCCTATTTTCTCCACCTCATCAGTAGTGGCGCGCAAACCGGCAGTGTCTATAAATCGGTAGGTTAGGCCGTTTATTACCATTGTGTCTTCTATGATGTCTCGTGTTGTGCCGTGGATGTCACTGACTATCGCCCGGTCTTCACCCACAAGAACATTTAACAAAGATGATTTTCCGGCATTTGTTTCGCCGACAATAGCTACGGGAATCCCGTTTTTTATAGCGTTGCCCGTGGTGAAAGAGGCCACAAGCTTTTCAATGGCTTGCGCTGCATCACCCGAAATATCCATGAGTTCGCTCCGGCTCGCAAACTCCAAATCCTCGTGATCGGTGAAATCAAGTTCAAGTTCAAGCATGGATACTAGGTGAAGAAGTTTGTCACGCAGCCGTCTCAATTCAAGAGATATGCCTCCACGCATTTGGTTTATTGCCATACGGTGCTGTGCCGCTGATGCCGTAGCTATAAGGTCTGCTACGGCTTCCGCCTGTGACAAATCCATTTTCCCGTTAAGAAATGCCCGTTGAGTGTATTCACCCGGTTCAGCATTGTGGCAACCTTTCGTTATAAGCAAGCGTACAACTTGTTGAAGAATGTAGGCTGACCCATGGCATGATATTTCAACAGAATCTTCCCCCGTATAGGAATGCGGCGCACGAAACAGGCTTACAAGCACCTCGTCGACAATGTGCCCTTGATCGTCGCGTATCTCGCCAAATGTCAGTGTGTGCGACTTGCGTCCCTGCAACGGGATTCCACCTTTGTGTGGAGTGAAAATACTGTCAGTTATATCAATGGCGTTTACGCCCGAAACGCGTACTATACCAATAGCCCCTCCAGATGGGGTTGCTATTGCACAAATCGTATCTTGGTTATTTATTTTCATTGTCGTTTATATAGAATCCGAATGGTTTGAAAACGTGGCAATTACCATTCCGTATCAATAGTCATTCCATCGTAGGCCAATTGCACACCTTCCGGAAGGAGGCGTGCTGCTTCAGAATGCATACCCACCTGATGGCTCATGTGTATAAGATAAGTTTTGCGTGCCCCAATCCTGTTCGCAAAAGCAATTGCCTCGTCAACCGTTTGGTGAGAATGGTGTTGAGGAGAAAACCTCAAGGCATTTACAACAAGAGTTTCAACGCCGCACAGTCTGTCGCAATCATTGTCGCTTATGGTTTTCATGTCGGTGATGTAGGCAAAAGTACCGATTCTGAAACCAAGAATAGGCATTTTCCCATGCATCACTTCAATTGGCAATACATCTATATCGCCTATCGTAAACGTCACATGGGGTTGCAGTTCGGTCAATTCCAACGGAGGCACACCGGGGTAGAGGTCTTTGCCGAAACAATATGGCATTATGGTATGTATGCGCTCACATGTCTTTGCATCTGCAAAAATCCTTATCATTCCAAATTGTGCAAAAGGACGCAAGTCGTCAATGCCCCCCACATGGTCGTAGTGCATGTGTGTAAGCAGAACCCCGTCAATGGGCTTGAACGGAAAAGGCATCAACTGTTGCCGGATGTCAGGTCCACAGTCTACGAGTAACCGTGTCGTCCGGCTCTCAATGAGCGCCGCGCATCTTTTACGTCTGTCATGCGGGTCGCTACTTTCACACACCCGGCAATGGCATCCCAGCGAAGGGACACCACCAGATGTGCCGGTACCCAAAAGCGTTACACGGATTTTTCGTGCCGACTTCGGTTGCACATGTTCTCTTTTGCCTATTATTGCTGTCATACGACATTCACCTCCGGATGTATGTCAATTCCAAATTTGTCCTTCACATCACTTATTATACGGTTGCACAACACGAGAATTTCCGACCCTTTGGCTTTGCCAAGGTTCACAAGCACAAGAGCCTGTTTGTCATGCACTCCTGCATTGCCCAAAGCACGTCCCTTCCAACCACATTGTTCTATAAGCCAGCCTGCAGGAATTTTCACATGCTGTTCGTCTATATCATAGTGCGGAACAGTCCCATAGTGTGATGATATTTTTCCGTAAACCGCCTTGTCAACGATTGGGTTCATAAAGAAACTGCCGGCATTGCCAAGTGTTTCCGGATCAGGAAGTTTTGCACGCCTTATCTCGATAATCGTCTCACGCAGTTCTTTGGCCGTAGGCATACATATGCCTTTGTCGGCAAGAGCCTTGCGAATATTTCCATATTCAAGTTCAGGAGTAAATGTCTTCGAGAGTTTATATGTTACATGGGTTATGAGAAACCTGTTCTTCCACTCGTGCTTGAAAATGCTGTCGCGATAGCCATAACGGCATTCCGAGTTTCGCAGTGTCACCTTTTCGCCAGTTTCAACATTAACGGCTTCGACAAGATAAACGGAATTCCGTATTTCTGCGCCGTATGCGCCGATGTTCTGTATGGCACTTGCCCCAACTTCCCCGGGGATGAACGACAGATTTTCAAGTCCATACCACCCGTTGTCAACACTTTTGGCAACCACATCGTCCCATGTCTCGCCCGAGCCGCATCTTAAAAGCACCGTGTCGGCATCGTTTGCAGACACTTTCTCAACACCTTTAATGGCCGAATGCAATACGGTGCCGTGAAAATCGCGGGTCAGCAGAAGATTGCTTCCTTTTCCTATTATAAGCAGATTCTGCTTTTGGTCGGATAGGGTATAGGCCAATTCCTGCGCATCTTCAATGGAAGCATATTCCACGAAGCGGTCGCATCTGGCATCAATACCGAACGTGTTGTGCCCCAACAGACTGTAATTGGTTGTGTCTATCATTCTACATTATTATTTTCACAAGTTTCCACTGTCCGTCTTTTTTGCGGAATGTAAGCTCGGTTTCCAAACCGTTGGCAATGCCCCTAATGACGAAAATCTTTTGTTTGCTTTCCGAATATTTCTGCCCGTAAAGAATGTTGTAAATCACATTTTGAGGCAGTTCGGGCGCAAACGATGGCCACTGTTCGGGCGCAAGAATACCGCTCATGTTGCTGAAATCATCGTCGGGGTTGGGTCCTGTGAAATCGAGCGGGTCGTTGATGCTTTTCACCTGAAAAGCCGTATCGCTTACAAATCTTTGGTAGAATTTCAAAAACGACGCATTCTTGCTGTTGCCAATGTGTCCGTTCACAATTTTCGTCATCATCCATTGCCCGTTGTCGCGTTCAAAAACATATTGTTTCACGGCTCTACGGTTCAGGTTTATTTTTTCCACCACTGCATTGTCAATCGTAGTGTCCTTCACGGCATTCATTTGGCGCGCATTGTCAAAGATAATGGTGTAGAAATCCTGATGCATGAAGAAATGTTCCATTTTCCAGCGTTTTGCCGTTACAAAAGAAGTGTCCCCATTTGCTATTACCGGCAAAGGAAAGACAATGCGCTTGAACTGCAGGTTGCGGTTGGCCGCAAAATTGAATATGAAATCGTCAAACAGCTCGTCGGCGGCCTTAGGCATCGGCGTTTCCGCAATGATTTGTTCCATTGTGTCGCTGGGCATTTCCGTCTTATCGGCATCCGTACTGTCCACTCTTGCCAGCGGCTGTTTTTTGTCAGAACAACCTGATGAAGAAAAAACCATCATGCACACAACCATTGTGAGCACAACAGAAAACATCGTTTTTCTCATACCATTTGTTGACTATTTTATCCCTTTATTTTTCCGCAAAATTACAACTTTAATTCGATAAAATTCTTTTTTAGCCTAAAAAATGTTACCTTTGCACAGTTTTTCTCTGTAAGCTGTCAACCGCCGCAAAACGCGGCATTTCTGTTGCCTTGCAGATTTCATAAACGAATTTACAGAAGGTAAAATTTATTAGCTATGATTTTAGACAGGATAGAACAACTCCTCAACGAAATTGAAACGCTACGGGCCGAGAATGCCGTGGACATAGAGCAATTGCGGTTGAAATATCTCGGCAAGAAAGGCGAGATAACAGCCCTTATGGCCGATTTCCGCAATGTTGCGCAGGAACAGAAGAAGACCGTCGGAATGAAGATAAACGAGCTTAAGCAACTGGCTCTTCAGAAAATCGACGAACTCAAGAACGCTGTTGTGGAAGAGGGGAGTGTTGACGAAAACATCGACCTCACACGCACGGCCTATCCTATAAAGCTCGGCACACGCCACCCTCTGACAATTGTGAAGAACCAGATTATCGACATCTTCCAGAGAATGGGATTCACCCTTGCCGAAGGCCCTGAAATAGACGACGACTTGCATGTGTTCACAAAATTGAATTTTGCCGCCGACCACCCCGCACGCGACATGCAAGACACATTCTTTATTGAGACCTCGCCAAACGATGTCACCAAAAACATACTTTTACGTTCTCACACGTCCAACGACCAAAGCCGTGTAATGGAGCACCAGCAACCGCCAATACGCGTGATTTGCCCCGGACGCGTCTACCGCAACGAGGCCATATCGGCTCGTGCCCACTGCTTTTTCCACCAAATCGAGGGACTTTATGTAGACAAGAACGTGTCGTTTACCGACCTGAAGCAGGTGTTGCTGACATTCGCACGCGAGCTGTTCGGCCCTGACACAAAGATACGTCTTCGCCCCAGCTATTTCCCGTTCACAGAGCCAAGTGCCGAAATGGACATCTCATGCCACATTTGCGGAGGCAAAGGGTGCGGATTCTGCAAACACACCGGCTGGGTGGAGATTCTCGGTTGCGGCATGGTAGACCCGAATGTGCTTGAAGCGTGTGGCATAGACAGCAAAATATACACTGGCTATGCATTCGGTTTGGGCGTAGAGCGAATAACCAACCTCAAATACCGTGTGGCCGACCTTCGCATGTTCTCCGAAAACGACATGCGGTTCTTGCACGAATTCGAGGCAGCAGACTAAAACCGTTTGCACGACAGAACGACTATACAAAACACAATGGCGTTTTGATTGTTACAGACAAATGCCAATACATAATGTCTCATTGAGACTCCACTATAAAGCGCAGGAAATTCCCCTGCGCTTTTTTGTTTTCCCAAAAGTTCTCCACAATGCAACATGTCCGCATTGCAGAACATCGTTTATACAAAAAAAAGTATTGTTTGTCAAAACGAGAACAAAATTTCCGCAATAATTTTATTTTTTGTTCCTTTGCAACTGTAGAAAGCACAGAGATGCGCCAAGGCACAATCTATGCACGACACACCATAGCCAAAGGACAATGAAAGACATCGTTACACCAAACACGCACACCCCAATACTTACAATCACCGGATCCGACGGAACCGGTGAGGCAGGAGTGCAGGGCGACATCAAAATAATGTCGGTTCTCGGTGGCTGTGCGGTGTCGGTAATCACCTCAATAACGGCACAGAACACGCTCGGCATTCAGGAATTCTACGACCTTCCGGCAGCGGTCGTGAAAGGGCAAATGGAAGCCATAGTCAACGACATGCGCCCGGAAATCGTGAAAATTGGCATGCTGAGAAGGGTAGATGTAGTGCACGGAATCGTTGAGATACTCGAAAAACACCCGCCACGCACCATAATCTACGACCCTGTAATAAAGTCGTCGAGGGGCGACATGCTCATGCAGCAGGATGTCATAGACGAAATAAAGAAATCGCTGATACCGCTATGTTCGCTGGTTGTCATAAGAAATCGCGACGTGGAATATTTCACCGCCCCGACCTCTTGTGCCGCCAGCAATAGCGACAACGCAGCAAGGTTGCTTTTGGATTGTGGCTGCGAAAATGTTCTCTTACAGGACGCTGCGGTCTCACCCGGATTTCACGCTGACTTACTCATACAAGGCAACAACCGCGAAACAAGATACATGTCTTCGCTGGCCGACAGCAACAGCCGCCTTTCCAGCCACGGCATGAGCGGAGTCCTGTCGTCGGCCATAGCCATATTTCTCGGCAAATCTTACTCCATTGAAGATGCCGTAATGATGGCCTACAACTACATCAATCAGACATCGGCAGTGCACATAAGTCTGGTTGGGCGCAGTTCTGAACTGTATAACGATTTCTTGAACGAGGTTGCCGAACACGTTGTAAACAACAACGATGTGAAATATTATGCCGACCGCCTTAACGTGAGCAGCCGATATCTTGCGCAGGTAACGAAGAAGACGACCGGGAAAACTCCGAAGGCTATCATCGACGAACATTTATGCCGCGAAGCATGCATGCAATTGTCGTCTTCATCAAACACGGTGCAAGAGATAGCCTACGAATTCGGCTTCTCGTCGCAGGCGCATTTCTCCAAATTTTTCCGCAAACAGACAGGATTTTCTCCTACTGAATACAGAAAGAAATACAACAAAACAACTTTGTGACATGAAAGAAAACAGACAAACACTCAACCGCAATTTGGCACAGATGCTCAAAGGCGGTGTCATCATGGACGTTACCACTCCCGAACAGGCCCGCATAGCCGAGGAAGCCGGCGCATGTGCCGTAATGGCACTCGAGCGCATTCCGGCCGACATCAGAGCCGCCGGTGGAGTGTCGCGCATGAGCGACCCCAAAATGATAAAAGGCATACAAAACGCCGTCAGCATACCCGTAATGGCAAAATGCCGCATAGGCCATTTCGCCGAAGCCCAGATTCTGCAGGCTATCGAGATAGACTACATTGACGAGAGCGAAGTGCTTTCGCCCGCCGACGATGTATACCACATCGACAAGACAAAGTTTGACGTGCCGTTTGTGTGCGGTGCCAAGAACCTTGGCGAGGCTCTGCGCCGCATTGCCGAGGGCGCGACAATGATAAGAACCAAGGGCGAACCCGGAACGGGCGATGTTGTGCAGGCCGTGAGGCACATGCGCATGATGCAGAGCGAAATGCGCCGCCTCACTTCAATGGCCGAAGACGAGTTGTATGAAGCAGCCAAACAGTTGCAGGTGCCCTACGACCTGGTGCGCTATGTACACGACAACGGCAAGCTGCCCGTGGTGAATTTCGCAGCCGGTGGCGTGGCCACTCCTGCCGACGCGGCACTTATGATGCAGCTCGGGGCCGAGGGAGTGTTTGTGGGTTCAGGCATTTTCAAGAGCGGAAATCCTGCAAAGCGTGCCGCCGCAATAGTGCAAGCCGTGACCAACTACAACGACCCGAAGAAATTGGCCGAACTGTCTGAAGACTTGGGCGAGGCCATGGTTGGAATAAACGAGCAGGAAATACAGGTTCTTATGGCCGAGAGAGGCAAGTGACACCATGAGAATAGCTGTATTGGCACTGCAAGGCGCGTTTGTTGAACACGAACGCATGCTGGCACGTCTGGGCATAGACAGCTTCGAGATAAGACAGCTTCGAGACTGGGAACAGCCCGCTGACGGCCTGATAATACCCGGCGGCGAGAGCACGACGCAGCTGAAACTGCTCGCCGACTTGAAGTTGCTCGTCCCCATACGGCGCGCCATTGAAAACGGATTGCCGGTTTTCGGCACATGTGCAGGCTTGATACTCCTTGCAAAGCAAGTGGAGGGAGAGCCGTTCAGCCGCATTTCCACGATGGACACAACCGTGTGCCGCAATGCCTACGGACGGCAGTTGGGCAGTTTCTATACCGAGAATGAGGTTACCGGAGTCGGCAAAGACATTCCCATGACTTTCATCCGCGCTCCCTACATAAAGGCCATAGGCGGAAAAGCCGAAGTTCTGGCCGAGGTAGACGGGCACATAGTTGCAGCCCGCGAAGGCAACCAGTTGGTGACGGCATTCCACCCCGAACTGAACGACGACACGCGCATGCACGAGTATTTCATCGACATCGCAAAGTCGGCCAAGCTCTGACGGCGGCATTACACATTGCCCGACAAAGCAAAAAAGCAACGGCCAACACCCGGCAGCGGCCATAGTTGCTGCCGAAAAGAACTTTCATACCAACGTGCGCCATATGGAGCACATGCGTGCACCGTTTGGTTTACGCTCTTATGGCATATGGCACACATCCAGGCCATGACAAGCCATTCCCGGTTTGTCATGGCCTTTTCTTTTTACATTCCCCTTAGTTCCCGTGCGCGATTCACTTCTGCCGATACAATGGAGCAACAGTGCGCAAGCAAATATCGCGGCATTTATTTTGCAAATCGTTCTATTTGCATTAACTTTGCAACAATCATTTTTTGTGAAACGTGGGCCTTTGCGGCTGTTGCCGCCAGTGCCTTATCATACAAATCAATCGTGAAATGAGAAAAACTTTCGTTCACTTTCTTTGGGGAGCGTTGTTTACCGTATTTGCAGCATGTGGCATTGCATTTACTGCCATATGGAACGGCTGGATAGGTTACATGCCTCCCGTCGAAGACTTGCAAAACCCCATAAACCGCTTTGCCACCCAGATATATTCTTCCGACGGAAAAGTTATAGGCACATGGAATTTCAACCGCGAAAACCGCATATGCGTGTCTTACTCCAACTTGTCTCCGTATCTGGTGCAGGCTCTGGTCTCCACCGAAGACGAGAGGTTTTACGAGCACTCCGGCATTGATTTCATTGCTCTCGGACGTGCCATTGTAAAAAGGGGAATATTGGGGCAGGCAAGTGCCGGAGGCGGTTCAACCATAACCCAGCAATTGGCAAAGCAGTTGTATTCCTGCACGGCAAGAAGCACCGTTGAGCGACTGTTGCAGAAGCCGATAGAGTGGGTGATTGCAGTAAAACTCGAACGCAATTACACCAAGGAGGAGATAATAGCCCTCTATCTAAACTATTTCGATTTCCTGCATAATGCAGTCGGCATAAAGACCGCCGCAAACACATATTTCAACAAAGAGCCCAAAGACCTGAATGTTGTGGAATCGGCGACACTGATAGGATTGTGCAAGAATCCCTCACTGTTCAATCCCGTGCGCTACCCCGAGCGTTGCACCGAGCGCAGAAACGTCGTTCTCGACCAAATGAGAAAGTCGGGGCATCTCACCAAAAGCGAGTGCGCCCAGTACTCCGCCGAACCGCTTGCCCTCAATTTCCGCCGTATTGACCACAAGGATGGCACAGCCCCTTACCTGCGCGAGTTCCTGCGGGTCTACATGTCAGCCGAGAGGCCCGATTTGTCAAAATACCCTTCATGGAACAAGCGTCAATATGTGTTCGACTCAATAGCATGGGCAACCGACCCGCTTTATGGTTGGTGCAACAAGAATTTCAAGAAAGACGGCTCACCTTACAACCTCAACGCCGACGGTCTGAAAGTTTACACAACGATTAACTCGCGCATGCAGCGTTATGCCGAGGAGGTTGTCTATGCCCATGTGGCGCGATATCTGCAACCCGAGTTCTTCAAGGAACAGCGCAACAAGCCCAACGCGCCGTTCACATCAGACCTTTCGGCAAAGCAGGTGCGGCAAATACTCGACAGAGCCATTGCCCAAAGCGACCGTTACCGCGGGTTGAAAGCAGCAGGGGCGAGCGACGAGGAAATAAGAAAATCGTTCAGAACACCCACCGAAATGTCGGTATTCACCTATCACGGTGACATAGATACGGTTATGACACCGCTCGACAGCATAAGATATGTAAAGTCGTTCCTCCGTGCAGGATTTATGAGCATGGAGCCGAGCACGGGTGCCGTGAAAGCCTATGTGGGCGGACTCGACTACTCGCATTTCATGTATGACATGGTGATGAATGGCCGTCGGCAAGTGGGTTCTACCATAAAACCGTTCCTGTATTCGCTTGCAATGGAAAACGGTTTCTCGCCTTGCGACAAAGCCCCCAACGTGCAACACACATATATCGTGGCCGGACAGCCGTGGACTCCACGCAACGCCAACCGCAAGCGATACGGAGAGATGGTGACGCTGAAATGGGGTCTTGCACAGTCCAACAACTGGATTTCGGCCTATCTTATGAGCAAGATGAACCCGCAGCAGTTTGTCTCGCTTCTGCGCGTCTACGGAATAAACAATCCCGACATACACCCGTCCATGTCGCTGTGCCTCGGCCCGTGTGAAGTTTCGGTGGCAGAGATGGTAAGTGCATACACGACGTTTGCCAACCACGGCATACGCACCGCCCCAATGTTTGTCACGCGAATCGAGGACAACGAAGGCAACGTCATATCCACATTCCAGCCACGCATGAACGAGGTAATCAGTTCGGAGAGTGCCAACAAGATGCTTGTGCTCCTTATGGGTGTGGTTGACAACGGAACTGCGGGACGGCTCAGATACAAATACAACTTCACCGGCGAGATAGGCGGAAAGACGGGAACGACAAACCGCAATTCCGATGCCTGGTTTGTGGGATTCACCCCACAGCTTGTCAGCGGATGCTGGGTCGGGGGAGAAGACCGCGACATACATTTCGACACCATGCGCATGGGGCAAGGCGCAACCATGGCCCTGCCCATCTGGGCTTATTTCATGAAAAAGGTGTATGCCGACACCAGTCTGCCTTACAGCCAGGATGCAAAATTCGACTTGCCCGACGGTTACGACCCTTGCGCGTCGGATTATAACGACACGGGATTTGGCATTGACGAGATTTATGAATAAACACGCTGCGTAGACACGCGCAGCAGTATGCAACCATACAAACAACCGGATGGTACTCAACAAGATATCAATAATAAATTTCAAGAACATACGCGAGGCTACGGTAGAGCTGTCGCCAAACATGAACTGTTTCATTGGCCACAACGGCGAGGGCAAGACCAACTTTCTCGACGCGGTGTACTATCTGTCGTTCTGCCGCAGTTCGTCAAACCCTATCGATTCGCAGATAATAACCCACAGCCAGGATTTCTTCGTGCTTGACGGCGAATATACCGACGAGCGCGGCGAAGCAACCGACGTGTATTGCGGAATGAAACGCGGCACGAAAAAGCATTTCAAGCGCGACAAGAAGGAATACAAGAAACTGTCGCAGCACATAGGACTCATACCGCTTGTCCTTGTGTCGCCCTCCGACTATACGCTCATAACCGGCGGCAGCGACGAACGGCGCAAACTGATGGATGTGGTAATATCACAGTACGACCACAAATACATAGAAGCGTTGGCCAACTACGGCAAGGCTCTTCAACAGCGCAATGCCCTGTTGAAAATGGAAGAAACTCCCGACGCATCGCTTCTTGACATCTGGGAACACGAAATGGCACGCCACGGCACCGTTATTTTCAATGCCCGCAATGCTTTTGTCAACGAACTGACGCCCATATTCCAATCCATACACAACCACATATCGGGCGGCAACGAGCAGGTTTCGCTCAAATATGTGTCGCATGCGCAACGAGGCCCGTTGCTCGACGTGATACAACGCGACCGTTTCCGCGACCGGGCCGTGGGCTATTCGCTGCACGGTGTGCACCGCGACGACCTTGAAATGATGCTCGGCGACTATCAGATGAGGCGTGAAGGAAGCCAGGGGCAGAACAAGACGTTTGTGATAGCATTGAAGCTTGCACAGTTTGATTTCCTCCGGCGCACGGCATCCAACACCACACCGTTGTTGTTGCTCGACGACATTTTCGACAAGCTCGACGCGCAAAGGGTGGAACAGATAGTGAAACTCGTGTCGGGCACCGAGTTTGGGCAGATATTCATTACCGACACCAACCGCGACCACCTCGACCGCATCTTGAGCAACGTGTCGTCAGACTACAAGTTGTTTGACGTGTCGGGCGGTGAGATAAACGAGAAGAAAGATGTTTAGGCGCAAAGTTCAGAACATAGGCGACCTCCTTGCCCAGTATTTGCGGCAGGAAGGTCTTGAAACGCCTTTGCTGCAAAAAAGGCTCATGGCTTCGTGGGAAGAAGTGACCGGCCCTGTTGTTGAACGCTACACCCAACAGAAATTCATAAAAAACCAAACTCTGTTTGTGAAGATTTCCAACCCCGCACTGCGGCAAGACCTGTCGATGATGAGAACGCAGCTTGTGAAGAGGCTCAACGAGAAAGTCGGTTCAATGGTCATCACCGACGTGAAATTTTTCTGATGTTCCCCAACAATTCAACGCACAGTCCATAATGAAGAAAAAGAATTCCGCATTAACCGCGGCTCTTGCCATGGCCGCGATTTCTGCATCAAGCCAAAATTTCGGATGCGAGAAAGCGTCAAACACCTCACGCGATGCAACAGAAGCGGAGCGCAGACTGAAAGACCTGAGACAGCAGATTGACTCGCTTGACAGCGAAATAATAGAAACTCTTGCACAACGCATGCATATTTGCCTTGCCGTCGGCAAATACAAGAAAGAGCACGGCCTTGCTGTAGTGCAGTCGAACCGCTACAATGAAATTGTAGAGAAGCGAAGCAGGCTGGGCACGGCAAAAGGACTTGGAGAAGATTTCACGAAGCAACTCGTTGAGCTGATTCATTGCGAGTCAGTTAGGCAGCAGCGGGAAATTACAGCAAGACAGTAACACACGGAGGTTTGTTTCAATTGCCATATAAGCCTAAGCAGTTTTACAAAGAAGCGATTGTTTCTTATTGTCCATTTCGGTTTCAACAAAAAAAAACAAAAAATCATCTTCTACAATATCTCCAACCGCTCTTTCACAGCCTTGTAACAACGTCGCGACACTATGATTTCCTCTTTGTCAAAGGGCGGCATGAAGACACAACGCAATGTGTAGTTCTCGATGCTGACAAGATAATCCAAATTGATTATGCAGTCTTGGCGCACCTGTACAAAGGACGGGGAAATCGACAACACCATCTTGGCCGTGGTCTGCTTTCTCAATTTATATTCCATCCCATTCGTCATTCGCAAACACCACATATGGCTTGTCTCATCAAAGAAGCAGTCAAACACCTCCTCCGCACGAACCAGCAACAGTCCCGAAACGGACTGTACCGCCACCTGTTTCGACATTGCCCCATCCAGACTTAACAACTCCTGCGACAAATCACAGTTGCAAGACTTCGGTTCATTCACCCTCTGCCGGATACGATCCACCACCACTGCCAGCTCCTCCTCGCTATAAGGCTTGAGCAAGAAGTCGTACGCCGACGCACGCAAGGCATCGAGCATATACTTGTCGAAAGCAGAATAAAATATTACAATGAGACTCTCCGACACCTCGCCCTGCAACGACTGCAACACGTCTACCCCAGTAAGCCCCGGCATCTCCATGTCTATAAACAAGACATCGGGCTGCATGCCCACCACCAATGCCTTGGCAGACGTGGCAGACGAAGAGGTAGCCACCACCTCGAAATCATCCAAGGCGGAAAGATCCGTCTGCAACCGCAAGATACACTGTGGTTCATCGTCTACTATCACTACACGAACGCTCATAAGTCATACACATTAAAATTATAATCAACCGGCACACCGATGCTTACCCAAGTACCCTTGGTTTCGCCGTCCTTAACACTCTGTATGCGAAAATACATCTTCTGGCGGTTACAGGCATTGAGATTGTCGATGGTGCTGTGCAGAATCTTCAGTCCTGTACCCGTACTCACCGCCGAATTGGGTTTCTTGCGACGGTCAGTCTGTCCCACGCCCCCACAGCCATTGTCCATCACGTCTATCCGAAGCATGCCTTTTTCCATCCACAAATGTATCTTCAGCATAGGTTTCTCGTCCGTCTCCTCCATGCCCACAAAGGCATGCTTCAGGGCATTTTCCACCGGTATCTGCACAATCATTGACGGCAGCCGCTGTGCCATGTCCACGTCCTTGTCGATGACAATCTCCGGCATGGGCAAGAAAGGATTGGTGACATGGCGAAGGGTGGCATAACTGCTAACCATCATCAACTCCTCCTCCAGGCTCACGGCCACCTTGTCGCAAGTGAGCAGATTGGCGCGCAGCACCTGTATGAGCAGTTGCAAGGGGCGGGCACTCACACCCTTCGGCAACGAAGATACAAACACATTGAGCACATTGAATACAAAATGGGGCGAGAAACGGTTGCGCACATTCTCCATTTTCAGTGCCAACATGCGGCTCATCTCCCGGTTGTGCTGATGACGGTGGCGGAGCGACTTGTAGCGATAGAACATCACCAAAGAGAGGACACCGATGATCAACAGTCCGGTGATAAGCGAGAAGATAACCCTCGACGACCGAGCCTGCGCCCGTGCAGTCTGCAGGTTAAGGTCGCGGCGGATAATGGCCGTGTCTTGCTTGAAGCGCAATTCACTCTCACCTACATTCGACCGCATGATGGCATTGCGCAAGGAATCGTCATACTGGCTCATTAGCTTTCTGTACTCCAACGCCTTAGCATAGTTGCCCTTGCGCTCATAGAGCGAGGCCAACCCACGATGGTGGAGATAAAGATAGTTGGGCGACATTTTGGAGAGCACATATGGCTTGCGCAAGATGGCATCAGCCTCAGCCAATTTGTTCTGCCTCATGGCGAGCGAAGCTTTCAGGCCATCTACAAAAAACTGTACGTCATTCTGCATGTCGGGCTTCTGCATGAAAAACTGGGCAGTAAAGTCGATATACTTTTGGGCAGAGTCGAGCTGGTTAAGCTCCATATAAGTTTGTCCGAGGTTTGAATTTACCACTGCCGTCATGAATGGTTGGTTCACTATTTCTGCTGCCTTTTGTGCCTTGCGGAAACAGCGAAGGGCATCGGCATGTTTGCCCTGACTGCTGAACACATTGCCCCAACTGTTGTAGAAGAAGTGAGCATCCTTCGGAGTCTTGGGCGGATACTGCCGCTCCGCCTTACGAAAGTAATAATGGGCCAACTGATAGTTCTGCAAATCGTTATACACCTGTCCCAGTCCGGCAAGGATGCAGTTTTGCGTGTCGGTGATATGGAGGGAGTCGGCGAGGAAATTGGCACGCCGATACCATGAGGTGGCATCGGCGAGCCTGCCCTGCTGCCGGGAGATGTCGGCAGCATTGATGCAGATGTCCACAGCAACATCGCGGTTGTCGAGCCTCATCAGTCCACGATACGCTTTCTCATAACATGCAAAGGCAGAGTCTCTCTGCGCCACAGCCTGAAAAAGCACGCCCCTCAGGTTGTCGGCATACGACTGCAGCTTATAAGTAGACTTCTCACCAGGATGGTTGCGGCAAAAGGCGTTCACCGTGTCAATGAGCGCAATGCTTTCGGCATCGATGCCCTTCAGATAATAGCACTTGGCTATGATGAGCCGTTTCCACTGCTCCACCAGTTCCGGCTTTCCGTCGCAAGGCAGTTCCTTCACGAGTATCACCATGGAGTCGGGGTTGGTCTGCATCAGCGAGAGATGGGCGTTCACAAAGTCATCCACCGGCTTATACCACGAGGCATCCTCCTGCTCCCCTTTGGAGCAAGCAGCCAGCAGCATTCCGATGCCTGCAACCAACAGCAATATATAGTTTCTGTATTTCACCATAAATTATGCGTATTGTCAAGATACCGTGCATGCCTCCCTTCGCGGCATGCAGCTCGAACTATTCTGTTATTTTGTTTTCATTTTGCAGTTCAAATCCATATCTCTTGTGCAAAATAAAGGAAAAAAGTTGAGGGAAACAAACGTTTGCGCAAGAAATAGCCTTTTCTACAGCCAATAATGCATCCGCATATCACCCAAGCTCCACCGCCTGTCAACTTTCACCAGCCGCATAGGGAACAATGTCACAATCCGCATTTGCTGGAACATTTTTTTTCAGTAATTTTGTATCAAGCATTAACGCTACAACACAATAACATCACAATATATACCCATTGAATTTGTGGAGTTAAACCAACATTGAAAAAATCACGGTTTAACTCCATGCCAATTCTAATGAATTAATATTAAAACGCGACGATTATGAAAACATAAACTTAAAACTTTATTTGTCAAGCAACCGCCTAAAAAAAATGTCTAATTGTGTGATTATTAAAAGGTATCATCACTTTACCACGTTACTTCCACACCCATTCCGAGCGACCGTGGCGCATTCATCACCGGCTCTGACTTCCTAATGGACGGTGTTGCCACAGCAGCCTATTTCTACGGAGCATTGAGCCTCAAGGTGTAATTATTTCAGCACCACGACAGTTCCTGCATTCTCCCGCGACCGTACCGTCATCTTGATACCATACAACTTGAATATCTGGGCAGAGAGGCTCATGCCTATTCCGTTGCCTTGATAGGCTTGGGTGTTGGATGCCCGGTAAAACGGTTGGAGCACCATCGGAAGTTCTCGCTTCGGAATGCCGATGCCATGGTCTGACACGGTGATTTCATTCGAGGTTAGTGTGATGACCACCTGCCCGTCAGAATATTTCAAGGCGTTGCGCACCAGATTTTGCATCGCCATCTTCAGGAGATAGGGATTGGCTTCAATGGTTCTTGGCTTGTCTGCTTCGATACGCAAGATCACTCGGTCGTCAGTAAACTGCTGCAGAAAAGCTTCCCAAGAGATGGTCTCCCGGCTCTCATTACCGTCACCTTCCATCGCAGAAGATAGCAGGAGTAACTGCCGGATAATCTGCACCATCCTCGCCGACTCCGTACTGATGCGTTCCAATGCCTCCACATACTCTTGGCCGGTTCGTTCCCGTATCAGCGTTATCTCGCACTCTCCCTGTATCGCAGTAAGCGGATTGTTTAGCTCATGGGAGGCATGATGCACAAACTGCTTTTCCCTTCTCAGCGTTTCTTCCATCCTACCGAGATAACGCTCCATGTAAAGCTTGCCTACCAGAATGATACTGAAGACGAACAGTATGCTGACGGCTATCAGCCAGTAAGACAAACGGCTCTGCAGAAAATCGCCCAAATGCTCGTTCATCATGACGATAACGATGAAATCGCCCTCTTTCTTGGGACAATAGATGGCTACGCCAAGGCTCTCGTGGTTGC
>CAVDCP010000038.1:0-17714 GCA_963607545.1 bacterium | reverse complement strand
ACCCGGAACCTTCTGATCCGTAGTCAGATGCTCTATTCAGTTGAGCTACGGAGCCTTGTTTTTGGTAGTGGATAGGGGAATCGAACCCCTATGCCAAGATTGAGAATCTTGTATCCTAACCATTAGATGAATCCACCGTGGTTGTTGCAATAATCGATGCGGAAGCTGGGGGATTCGAACCCCCGGTACGGTTACCCGTACGGCAGTTTAGCAAACTACTGGTTTCAGCCACTCACCCAAACTTCCTTACGTCAGCTTTTGAGCGCATCAATCTGTTTCTTAATTGCGAGTGCAAAGGTAGTGGTTTTATTTTATACTGCAAAACATTTCAAGCGTTTTTTTTCATTTTTCTTTAAAAAAGTGCTTTTTGCAGGTTTGGGAACACTCTAACGGCGTGGTTTCGCAGGTTTTTCGCACTGCGATTTGGCACACGCATCTTTCAACGGGCATCCGATACACCCCGGCCTACCGTTTTTACGGGCCTCCAACATACGCCTTATACGGAGCACGACATAGGCCACCGATGCCGCTACGGCCAAAAACACGACAACATATTGCAAGGTTACGCTCATAATGCGGAATGTGACTATAAACGAAAATGGCGACATGTGTGCAGTCCCATTACCGGATGCATACATTGCCGCCATATCGTTACGGTTTGTTTTCTATTCTCTTTGCCTTATCAATAGGCGAACAACGGATAACTCTTCATTGTCTCGTTCACTTTGCTGCGCACTTCGGCTATGACATCTTCGTTCTCGGGATTGTCGAGCACGCGCTCTATCAGCTGGGCAATAAGAACCATAAGGTCTTCCTTTGCGCCGCGCGTTGTGATGGCGGCAGTGCCGAGACGTATTCCTGAAGTCTGGAATGCGCTGCGGGTGTCGAACGGCACCATGTTCTTGTTCACCGTTATATCGGCTGCCACGAGAGCATTCTCGGCAACCTTGCCGGTGAGTTCAGGATATTTCGGACGCAAGTCTACGAGCATGGAATGGTTGTCTGTGCCGCCGCTTACGATAGCGAAGCCGCGCTTTATGAGTTCGTCGGCAAGCACCTTGGCATTTTTCTGCACCTGACGTGCCCACTCCTTGAATTCGGGCTGCAGAGCCTCGCCGAAAGCCACGGCCTTTGCTGCGATGACATGTTCAAGCGGTCCGCCCTGTGTTCCGGGGAAAACTGCCGAATTGAGCAGCTGGCTCATCATCTTCACCACGCCCTTGGGCGTTTTGAGTCCCCACGGGTTCTCAAAGTCTTTACCCATGAGAATGATGCCGCCGCGCGGTCCGCGCAGAGTCTTGTGGGTTGTCGAAGTCACGATATGGGCATATTTCACGGGGTTGTCGAGCAGTCCGGCAGCGATGAGTCCGGCGGGGTGAGCCATGTCAACCATGAACAGAGCACCCACCTTGTCGGCTATTTCACGCATGCGTTTGTAATCCCATTCACGGCTGTAGGCAGAGCCGCCGCCGATAATGAGTTTGGGTTTGTGCTCAATGGCGAGCTTCTCCATCTCGTCGTAGTCAACGCGCCCGGTTTCGGGGTTGAGGTTGTAGCCCACGGCATGATAGAGGATGCCCGACGTGTTTACTGGTGAACCGTGCGAGAGGTGCCCCCCCTGGGCGAGGTTCAGTCCCATGAATGTGTCGCCGGGTTTCAGCACTGCGAGCAGCACTGCGGCGTTGGCCTGGGCTCCCGAATGCGGCTGCACGTTGGCATATTCGGCTCCGTAAAGTTCCTTTACGCGCTCAATGGCAAGTGTCTCCACCTCGTCGATTACCCCGCAACCGCCATAATAGCGCTTGCCGGAGTAGCCCTCGGCATATTTGTTGGTAAGGCACGACCCCATAGCCTGCATCACCTCGTCGCTGACGAAATTCTCCGATGCAATGAGTTCGATGCCCTTAAGCTGGCGTTGGTGTTCCTTTTCGATAAGGTCGAAAACGATTTGGTCTTTTTTCATACGTTTTACATTTATAGGTTATGTAATTTGAATTTGCTGCTGTGTGCCCTGCGCGACGCGTGTCACACGAGCTTCACTTCGTCAATGTTCTGTTCTTTGTCGCAATAGTGGCACTTGAGTATGCCCAGCCGCTTGTCCACCACGTTGAACACCGTAAGCATCGGCTCGTTGTTGGTGATGCACTTCGGGTTGTTGCAGCGCACTATTCCGCGCAGTTCGTCGGGAGTTTCAACTGTTTTCTTCTCAACCACCTCATAGTCTTTTATGATGTTGAGCACCACGTTGGGCGCCACTACCGAGAGGCGCGATATTTCCTCGTCGGTGAAGAACTTGTCTGACACTTTTATTATGCCCTTCTCTCCTATTTTCTTCGAGGGATAGTTGTAGCCTATTGTCACCGGGGTGTCAAGGGTCTGCAATTGCAGGATGTTGGCCACCTGGTAGGTTTTTTCGGCTGGTATATGGTCGATTACTGTGCCGTTTTTTATTGCGGCCACCTGTCTTTCTGTCTTGTTCATCTTGATCAGCTGCTTAATCGGTTTGTTGTTGTCTCAACGTATTATTGTAGTGTCGTTTTTCACGTCGTCGAGCGTAATGCCCAGCACGTCGCAGAATATGGCCTCGCGCGCGAACAGTCCGTTGCCGGCCTGCTGAATGTAGTAGGCGTGCGGATTGTCGTCAACGTCGTATGCTATCTCGTTCACGCGCGGCAGCGGGTGCAGTATTTTCATGTTGGGCTTGGCACTGTGCAACATCGCATCCTTGAGGATGTAGACATTCTTCACGCGTTCATACTCCATAAGGTCGGAGAACCGTTCTTTCTGCACGCGCGTCATGTAGAGGATGTCGGCATCGGCAATCACCTTCTCGTTGAATTCGGTGTGTTCCTCGTATTTTATGCCGTGGTTGTCGCAGTAGAGCTTGTACTCTGCCGGCATGGCAAGTTCTTCGGGGGCGATGAAATGGAATGTCGGGTTGAAATGGCGCATGGCCGTAATGAGCGAATGCACGGTGCGTCCGTATTTCAAGTCGCCCACCAGATATATGTTCAGGTTTTCGAGCGTCCCCTGGGTCTTGTATATGGAATAGAGGTCAAGAAGGCACTGCGAGGGGTGCATGTGTGCGCCGTCGCCGGCGTTAACCACTGATACCGGGGAAACCTCGCTGGCATACTGTGCCGCGCCCTCGACGAAATGCCGCATGACGATAACGTCGGCATAGTTTGACACCATGAGTATTGTGTCTTTCAACGTCTCGCCCTTTGTCACGCTGGAAGCTTTGGCGTCGGAGAAACCTATGACGCGCGCGCCGAGACGGTTGGCGGCGGTTTCGAAACTGAGACGGGTGCGTGTGGAAGGCTCGAAGAAGAGAGTGGCTACTACTTTTCCCTTGAGCAACTCCCTGTTGGGAAACTTTTCAAACTCTTGCGCCATCTGTATCAGGTACATCAGTTTTTCCTTCGACAGGTCGGCGATTGTTACGAAATCGTGTTTCATTGTTTTTCAGAATTGTTTGTTGTCTCTAATTTGCGTGCTAAGTTAATCAATATTTTCCAAAAAGGGATTGTTGCCGTGCAATAATTTCCCGCCGCGCCCAGTTTTTGCAGTTGTCGCGGCAAGTGCCCGAAGGCTTTGCTGCGCCACGTTTCATGCTCACATGTCATGTGCGGCAGACGGTGCGCGGGCGTGCGGCATATGCACTGCGTGTGTGCAGCAGACGCAGCAAGATGCAAGCAAGGCTTGCCCGGATGCGGGGAAACGAAAAATCCGGACCGAAACTCCGTGTGGAAGCCTTGGTCCGGACTATTAGCAGGTGTTCAAAATTATTTTGTATGGCGCGCGCACCGGCACGCGCCGTGTCATTGTTCAATGTTTACAGCACATGCATCGTGCCGAGCACGAAAAGCAAGGTGTAGCCGAGCACGAGGCCGATGACACCCATGGCGATGCCAATCTTCATCATTTCGTTCTGCTTGACAAGCCCAGTTGAGTGGGCGATGGCATTCGGAGGCGTACTGATGGGGAGGCTCATTGCCACCGACGCAGCCACGGCAATGCCGATAAGCACTGTGGGTGTGCCGCCGATGCTGTCGAGCGTGCTGCCCATGCCCTTGCACACCACGGCGAGAATAGGCACGAGCAGTGCCGCCGTTGCGGTGTTTGAAATGAAGTTTGACAACAGGTAGCAGATGAGACCCGATGCCACGAGGATTGCCACCGGCGACCATGATCCGAACGGTATGCTCTTTATCACGTTCTCGGCAAGACCCGACTCATTGAGGGCGAGGCCGAGGGCGAAACCGCCGGCCACCATCCATATCACACTCCAGTTTATCTCCTGCAGGTCTTTTGCCTTGACCACCCCGGTGAAGGCAAACACCACGATTGGAATCATGGCCACGGTATTGGCCCCGACACCGGTTACGCGGTCGAGAATCCATAGCAGGACGGTAACGATGAAAGTCACTGCCACGACGTTGGTGCGCCAATTGTGCTTCACGTCGCCCTCGATGTTCAGTTCGATTGTCTTCTTCTTGAACGGGAAGAATTTCTTCAAGAGGAACCATCCTATGAGCAGAAGCGCTATTGCGAGCGGCATCATAAACATCATCCACTCGCCGAATCCGAGTCCGAGGTTGAGTCCCGTAGGCGAGTTGAGATATTTAAGTGCGATTGCATTTGGAGGTGTTCCAATAGGAGTTCCCATACCGCCGATGTTGGCGGCAACGGGAATAGACAGCGTGAGAGCCACGCGTCCCTTACCCTCCGGCGGCAGTGCCTTGAACACGGGGGTGAGGAAAGTGAGCATCATGGCTGCCGTTGCGGTGTTGCTGACGAACATCGAGAAGAAACCCGTGATGAGGATAAAGCCCAGAAGCACGTTCTCGCTCTTGTTGCCGAACGGTTTGAGCAGCGTGCGCGCAAGATACACGTCGAGCCCCGACTTGGTGGCGGCAATGGCAAGAATGAATCCGCCGAGGAAAAGAATGATTATCGGGTCGGCGAATGTGGCCATGAGTGCTTCATGGTCGAGCAGTTCTTCCTTGGCTATGCCCGTCCTGAAGAAGTTGAAAGCATTGTCGGATGTGGTGAGGAGGAGTATTCCGATGAGCGACACCGAGGTTGCCCAAGGCGATATGGCCTCTGTTATCCACATGATAGTGGCAAATGCAAACACTGCAATGATGCGTTGTTGGATAACTGTAAGCCCTTCTATTCCGAACGAGTCGGTGGGGAGATTCCACAATACAAGGGTGACAATGGCGGCGAAGGCGAACAACAGGGCCTTCTTTGTGTCAAAGCTGCCGCCAAGCGAAAATCGGTTTTCGGTTGACATTTTTTTGTTCTTAGGTTAGTAATAAGTTTCCACACGTCGCCCGGCATCGTTGCCGTCAAGGCCGACTGTGGTTTTTGTCGCCACAAACTTACTTAAAAAAACGCTTATCGGCAAAATTTCCACGGTGTTTTTTTGGCTTTTGCCCATTATAGGCGGAAACGGTTGCGGCGGTGGGCTTTCTGCGGCATCGCGTTGTCGGTGCCTATGCTTTCCACGGCAGACGGCCCGCCGCTGCGGGCGCGTCCGCAATACTGTGCCCAACGGTCGAGTATGCGTTCCACATAACCCACAGTCTCATAGCCGCGCATATACCCGTACTTCACCACCGGGTCGTTGTAGTATTGCGGCTGGCTGAGTTTCAGCACAAATTCGGCCACGTCGTTCCAAGAGTAAGGATTCTTGCCATATTTGCGTGCAAGTGCCATTGCGTCGCGTATGTGGAAGTGGCCGCCGTTGTAGCTGCCGAGCACGAATTTCTGCCGTTCTGCGCGGTTGCGTATCTCGGGAAAGATGCCGTTGAGCTTGCGCAGATAGCGCGCTGCGGCACTGATGTTGGGTTCTGGCTCGAAAATCTGCTCATGCGGCAATCCCACCTGAGCGGCCGTCGCAGGCATTATCTGCATCAGTCCGCAGGCTCCGGCCCACGAATATGCCTTCGGGTCGAACGTTGATTCCTGATAGCACTGTGCTGCCAGCAACCGCCAGTCGCATTGTGCCGTGGCGGCATAGCGTTTGAAAAGATGGTCGTATTGCGATATTATGCCTCCGGCGGCATTGAGCATGGGGGCGTAGGTGTGGCGGTGTATGCTTTGTGTGGAAAACAAGCGCCGTTCGTCGCGGCGTATCTGCGCCACCATTTCGGGGCGAAACCAACGCGAAACGGAGTCGGCAAGTTCTTCGTTGGCGGCACTCACAGCCCAGGAAGTGTTTAGCGAATCAACGGCATAACCGCAGAAACGCACGCCGCGCGTGCTTTTCTTTATCTGGCACGCAATTATGTCGGCATCGCCGTCGTTAAGCCGTTTCACCATCTCGGCAGTGTCCTTGCACACTTCCACACGCAGCGACACGCCAAGCTTCTGCGCAAACCGTTCGCACAGCAGATACTGTGTGCCGAGCTTGTGCCCTCGATATTCGTAATAAGTGTCGGGACCGCTGACGGTGAGCATAATCATCTCGCCGCCCGACTGTATGTCGCCTATGTCAAACGCAGTGCTGTCCTGCCCTTCACCGCCGCCTACGGGCGTGCCCCAGGGCGTGAGTTGAGGAGTCTTGGGCCGTGTGCAACCCAAGAGTGCCAGTGCAGTCAATATGAACAGATAGAACAAACGCATCACTTGTGGATTGCAAAATTACAACATTTCTTGCACAAGTCGGAAAAAAAAATTACTTTTGCTTGTGTTACAGAACACCGTGTGTGCTTGGCCGTTGGCCCTGCACGCCAATGGCAAAATTAATTTTCAGACAATGGAAGCGAGCAGACTTGCAAGGAAAAATGTGCTTGAACTGAACAACGTGACTTATTCGCGGCAGAACATGAAAGTTTTGCTCGACATGGCGGAAAGTCCGTACAATTTCCCGTACAACCGTTATCCCGACCCGCAACACACTGCCCTGCGGCAGCGCATAGCCGAAGTGAAAAGGGTGGACATGGAACAAATGTGCCTCGGCAACGGCAGCGAGGAACTTGTAGACATTCTTTTCCGCTGTTTTTGCGAGCCTCGCACCGACAATGTTGTTTCCATAGAGCCCACACGGGCAGCATACCGTGAATGTGCGGCGAGAAATGACGTGGAATACCGGGCCGTGCCGCTCGACGGCAATTTCGGCATCACTGCCGAGCGTCTGCTCGACCATGCCGATGCCAACACAAAGATTATATGGGTGTGCTCGCCCAATTTCCCTACGGCAACTCCGATTTCCAGAGACGAGATTGAGCTTCTGCTCGAACTTTTCGACGGCATCGTCGTGGTTGACGAGTCGTATGCCGACTTCGTGCGCACACGCCCGTTCCGTGCCGACATCAACCTGCACGACAACCTCGTGGTGCTCAACACGATGAGCAAGGCGTGGGGAAGCGCGGCAGCAAGGTTGGGAATGGCTTTTGCCGACAAGGCTATCATCGACATAATGAACCGCATGCGACTGCCTTACAACATAAGTTCGCTTGCCCAGGACTACTTCGTCGGATTGCTGAAAGACCCGTTTGAAACCGACAAGAACGTCACGACAATCGTGCTGGAACGCCATCGGCTCATGGATGCCTTCTCGGTTTTGCCATCATGCGAGAAGGTTTACCCTTCTGCCACCAATTTCTTCCTCGCGAAATTCACCGACGCTCCACATGTGTTCCGCTATCTTGCCGACAACGGAATACTGGTGCGCGACTGCTCACACATGGAGTTGTGCGACAACTGTCTGCTTGTCACTGTCGGGACGAAGAACGAGAACAACATACTGCTTGCCGCGTTGAGAAAGTTGCAGTAGCCTTTTCCCAACGCGGCAATGTCGTGTTTTCAAGCCGAAACGCGGCTTGGATTTCTATTTTCAACGTGCATTTGCTATCTCTACACGGAATGTGGAAGCCGGAAGTCCGGCTTCATTCACGAGATTGGCTCTGGTGAACGGTTGCCATGCATACCTCACGAAACGCGGATTCTCAATGCCACGGCAATCGAGCCTCAACCTGCTGCCCACTATTTCTGCCGCCACTTCCCGGTAAAGCCCTTCTTCTGCCGCCACTTCAAAGGTGCGCAACGGCTTGCCGTCGGAACTGCGCATCCCGGCAGACTCGTCAAAATCGAGCCACACATAACCGCCAGACACCGTGGCCTTGCGTATAGACGGACCGCAAGGCATTATGTCGGTGCGGCCATACGACTTGTTGAGCGCGATACGGGCAAGGCGCATGCCCACCGGGCGTTTGTTACGGAAATGCACGTCGGTGGAGTCGCCCACATCCGAAGAAACAGCCATTGCCACATGCGGCACGGCATCTTGCAGCAACCGCTGACTGTCGCGGAACCACGGCCAAGAGGGTCGGTTGAGACTGGACAACTGCACATAATAAATGGGCAACGTGTCGTCGTTCCAGTAATTGCGCCAACTGTCGGCAAGCATCTTGAAAAGTTTGGCGTGCGCATCCTTGTTGTGCGCGTTGGATTCTCCCTGATACCATATCACGCCCTTTATGGGGAATTGGGCCAAGGGCAATATGCCCGACTCGAAGAGATAGCACGGATTGTAAGGATGCCTCTGCCCCTTGACTTGCGAAAGCTCGATGTTGAGCGCGGCACGCTGCCTCACCCACGGCTGCACGAAGTCGTTCTTTTCCCAGTCACGCAATATCGCGGGGAAACATTCTTCGGTTGTTTCACGGTCGATCCATGCCTCAGTGGGAGCTCCTCCCACAGCATTGCATATCAATCCAACCGGGACTTTAAGACTGTCTTGCAGCATTTTGCCGAAATAATAGGCCACAGCCGACATCGGGGCAGCTGTCTCGGGAGTGCATTTCGCCCATGCCGCCGGATGGAAATATTGCAGACGGTTTATCGAATCCATTATCTCCACCGGCCATTTCACGGCGTTGGTCTGCCAACGCGGCTGCATGTCGAATATGCGGATGTTGCCGTTGTCGGCCAGCGGGATGTCGCTTGACGCCGTGGAGCAAGCGTTCAGCGCAAAGGCCATGTTCGACTGTCCCGAACAAAGCCACACCTCACCTGCGAGGATGTCGCGGAGAGCAATCTTGCCGCTCTTGCTTTCTACGGTCATTGTGTAAGTCTGCCCCGTTTCAAGCGGCGAAACCGTGACTTTCCATTTGCCGTTGTCGCCGCATACGGTGGAATAACGCTTGCCGGCTATCGTGAGTGTCACACGCTCGCCGGCGTTTGCCGTGCCGCAAATGTCGAGCGGCCTATCGCGTTGCAGCACCATTCCGTCGGTGTATATAGAGGGCAGTGCCAATCCGCCGTAATTGCCTGTCACCGCGCTGTACACCGTTTCGGCCAGCAACCGTGCGCCTCCGGCATTAGGATGTATGGCATCGGGTTGCAGGAAAGGATAAGAGTAAAGCGGCGAATGGAAGTCGATTAGCTGCACACGGGCCACGCGTGCCACCGTGGCTATGGCTTCCTGTATTTCCTTTTCCCAGTCTCTCGTGCCGCTTTCAAACCTCGGGTGCTGCCATGTGATTGGCGTAAGCCGCGCAATGAGTATGCGACAGCGCGGATTTGAAGCCCTAACCGAATCGATGAGGGCAAGATAGTCGGCTACGAACTCGTCGCGGTAGTCGGGCCAATCGCGCGGGTCGGTGTCGTTTACACCGAGGTGTATCACCGCGATGTCGGGTTTAAACGCCATGGCACGGCGGTATTCCTCCTGTTGCATGTAGGGGCGGTGTCCTTTGCGCAGCAGCGTTGCGCCCGACTTTCCGAAGTTGCCCACTTCGTAACGGTCGCCAAGCATCAACTGCAACTGCGACGGGTAAGACTCACGCGCAGGGTCGGCAAGGGTCAATCCATAGGTTATACTGTTGCCTATGCAGGCCAGTTTTGTCCGGGCTTTGGCCGTTGTCTGCACAAGAAATGCCAAAAATACAAAAAGTGTAGCTAATGTTCTTCTCATTGTCAATGATAATTTTAAGGTTCAAGCCGCACTGTCCGCGGCATTATAAAGCGAAAGACAGATTCCACATGTGCATGCCGTGCGCCCGTGGAATCTGTCTTTTGTCATTCGTCGGAGAATCGTTCTGCCGAACGTTTCAGTATCTGCGAGACAGAAACCGTCCGCTTGGCGGTTTTCTGCCAATGTGCCTTCTTGGCATCATAGTCGCGCCTTTGGCGTTCAAGGAAGTTGTCTGCCATGGCCGTAGTGTCATTTGAATTTTCCGTAGACCACGCTGATGCGTATCGGGCTATACGGATTTTCACTTCCGCCTACCAGTCGTGTGCTCGACATAGACATGTCGTGAGACACCTTCGACAGCGAGCTTTGTGCGTCGTAGGTTGTTGTTACGGGCACAAGCACCACCTTGTTCCAGTCGCTCTGCGTGCGGTCGGCATTGCTGGCAAGATGCCTTATCAGGTTGCTTATGTTGCTGAAAGTGTAGGTATTGGCACTGCTGCTGTATGATGCAAGGAACGATGTCTTGTAGTCGGCCACCTTGTTCTGATCAAAGAAAGAGTGCAGTTCGCTCTTGGGAATCATCAGCAGAGTGCTCGGTGCAGACAGACTGTAGTCGCCGTAAGTGTTCTTGTCGTTGATGCGGGTGAACACCACCTTGGCAGAGTTGATGCTGTCACCCGTGTGTTTGCTCACGATTTCGTCGACAGGAAGCGTTACCTCGGTGAATATTCCGGCAGGAGTCTTTATGTAGCTGCAACTGTTGTCGCCGACAAGGCGCGAGAGCGTGTTGTTGTCGTTCTCCATCCGGCTTGTCTGCAGCACTTCTTCGGTGCCGGGGAAAGACATCATGTCCGAAGCGACATAAACCGTGTCTTTCTCAGTTCCGTCGGTTTTGCTCACCGTGCCTTTGTAGGTGTATCTGTAATACACGTTAAGCTGGCTCAGACTGACATAGGCCATGGAGCCCAATCCGCTCTTCACCTTGAAATAGAATCCCGGGACAACGTCCTGCAAGAAAGCGTAGATGTTGTTGAACTTTTCAGGGTTGCTGTAGTATTTGCGCAGCAGATAGGTTCCGAAATTGTTGTATTTGTTGCCGTCACGGTCGGTGTATTCCTTGTCAAGGCATATGCGTATGCTCGGCATATAGTCGGAACTGTAACGCGACGAAGGGCTTACATTCATGTCGGTGAGCGTGTACATCTTGTTCACCGTCATGTGTTGGCCGTCCACATACCCGTTGGCAATCGGGTCGAAGTTGGAGTAATACTTCTGCGACTCAGACATTGGCTTGCTCATTTCATAGGCCGTCAGCTTCATTGCGGCGAGAGAGTCGCCATAGAACTCGGTGTAGTAAAGCCTTATGTCGCACGAGTCGGCAACGATATTGCCGTCTTTCACGCTTATGATACTGTCTTTCTCGGGCATTGACATGTCCTCCATTGCAAAGAACTGTGTCATAAAGTCGCTCGTCAGATAAGCCCCCGTTTCCGGGTCGCGCACCTTGCCGAGATAGCCGACGGTGCTTCTTGACAATACAGAATCGGCAAGAATCGAACGTGTCGTGACTTCAAACGTGTCGGTAGAGACAATCAAATGGTCGAGATCGTCGATAAGCGACGAGCCTATTTCGCCGGTATTGTCATCGCAAGAGATGCACAACCATGACATTGCAAGCATTATGCCTGCAAACAAATTGAATTTCTTCATCGGTAAAACATTTCTTTTCTTTACACCCAGAACCTTACAGTTCGTTCTCGAAAAAGTCCCTGTATGCCTTTGCGTAGTTTTCGCCGGGATAGCCGAGGGTGGGCTTTCCCTTTTCCTTTGCATACGCGAGGAGTGCGGCATCGGCATCTTCGGATGCCTCGACAACGGCATCGCTGAAATCAACTGCCAGTTTCCCGAATTCGGCAAAGTCGAAATCGTCCTTGTAAGACGAGAGGCTTCCGGCAAGTTCATCCTTGAACACGACGTTGCTCTTGAAATTGTTGCCGAAGCTGTTTGCGAGCTTGTCGCCGAAAAGCGATGTCACAACCTTTGTATTGGCAAACGCCGGTTCGTTGTTGTATGCGGTCTTTATATAGAAAGGCACTACATATCCCATCCATCCTTGGCACAGTATTATGTCGGGAGTCCACCTCAATTTCTTCACGGTTTCCAACACTCCGCGCGCAAAGAATATGGCACGCTCGCTGTTGTCGTCGTATTCCACGCCGTTTTCGTCGAGAGCCATCTTGCGTTTTGTGAAATAGTCGTCGTTGTCGATGAAGTAAACCTGAAGACGCGACTGCGGTATCGAAGCCACCTTAATAATAAGCGGATGGTCGGTATCGTCTACAACGATGTTCATCCCCGACAGGCGGATAACCTCATGAAGCTGTCCACGACGCTCGTTGATATTGCCCCACTTGGGCATGAATGTACGTATTTCGAAGCCGTCTTCCTGCATTTTGGTCGGAACGTCCCTACCCTTTACCGACATTTCGGTTTCAGGAACATAGGGGGTAATTTCCTGATTGATGAATAGAATTTTTTTTGCCATGCTCTTTTGTTATAAGTCGGGGGTGCGGAAACGGCCTGTACCGTCTGTTGCACGCACTCCACAATGCGCCACAAAGTTACAAAAAATTCTCCACATATAATTGCTTTTGAGTTTTAAAGGCGACCAACGCAAGCTTAATTGGCATATTTTTAGCTTTATTCTTTCTTGTTTAAGAAAAAAGTAGTTATTTTGCAGCCAATTTAAAAGAGGTCGTGCCGCCGACGGCACAAGCCCCGGATCAGACGCGGCCAAAAGGCAATGATGCCGAAAGACAAGGTGCGGCACGCAGTTGCCGCCGTGCCTTAAAAACAAGAAGATGAAACTGTTCAGAAGTATTGTCGAACTTCAGAATGAGTTGTTTGAAGTTCGAAAGCAAGGAAAGAGCGTCGGGCTTGTCCCGACAATGGGCGCACTGCACGAGGGACATGCCTCGCTCGTGAAGCGCAGCGTGGCCGAAAACGATGTCACGGTAGTGTCGGTTTTTCTCAACCCTACCCAATTCAACGACAAGAGCGACCTTGAAAGATATCCCAGAACACTTGACGCCGACTGCGACCTTGTGGCCGGTTGCGGAGCCGAATATGTGTTCGCACCGTCGGTGGAAGAGATGTATCCGCAACCCGACAAGCGTCAGTTCGATTTTCCCCCGGTCACTTCGGTAATGGAAGGAGCACACCGTCCCGGCCATTTCAACGGAGTGTGTCAGGTGGTGTCGCGCCTTTTCTACATCGTGCGCCCCGACAAAGCATATTTCGGAGAGAAAGACTGGCAACAGATTGCCGTGGTGAAGAGCCTCACCAAGCACTTGGGACTTGGCGTGCAGATTGTTGAATGCGAAACGATAAGGGAAAGCGACGGCTTGGCCAAGAGCTCGCGCAACACGCTGCTCGCGCCCGACGAACGTGCCATAGCACCTGAAATCTACGCCAAGCTCAACGAGAGCATCGGATATTCGCTCACCCACACTGTTGCCGAGACGCACGACATGGTGGTGGAGGGCATCAATGCCGTTGACGGACTCGAGGTGGAATATTTCTCGATAGTAGACGGAAACACGCTCCAGGACGTGTCGTCGTGGCAAGACATCCCGTATGTCGTGGGCTGCATAACTGTATACTGCGGCAAGACACCGATACGCCTTATCGACCACATTAAATATAGAGGATAGACCATTATGATGATTGAAGTGCTGAAATCGAAGCTGCACTGCGTGCAAGTTACCGAGGCCAACCTCAACTACATGGGCAGCATAACGATAGACGAAGACCTCATGGATGCCGCCAACCTCATTGCCGGCGAAAAAGTGCAGATTGTGAACAACAACAACGGCGAGAGATTTGAAACCTACATTATAAAAGGCGAGCGCGGCTCGGGCTGCATTTGCCTCAACGGGGCTGCGGCACGCAAGGTGGTAGTGGGCGACACTGTAATAATAATAGCCTACGCACTCATGGATTTCGAGGAAGCCAAAGGCTTCACTCCCACCGTGGTTTTCCCGCAGGACAACAAATTGAAATAAACACGCATCATATGCCCAAAGCCACTGTCAGCAGCGGTTTTGGGCATATTTTGTCTTATAAAAACTGCAACATATGCCTGACAACAACACAACGGCCCGCAGAAAAAGCCAGAACGCGGCTTTCGACAAGAACTACGGACACCTGCAACCGCAGGCCGTAGACATAGAGCAGGTGGTGCTCGGCGCACTGATGATCGACCGCGACGCTTTCTCGGTGGTGTCGGAAACGCTGCGCCCCGAAACATTCTACGAGCCGCGCCACCAGAAGATATACAATGCCATACAGACACTCAGTATGGACGAAAACCCGGTGGACATAATGACCGTGGTGGAGGAACTGAAAAAGGAGGGAACAATCGACGATGTTGGCGGCCCGGCCTACATCGTGGAGCTGAGCTCGCATGTGGCCTCGTCGGCACACATAGAATACCATGCCAAGATATTGGCTCAGAAATTCCTCGCCCGACAGCTCATTTCCTATGCCAGCGTGATAGAGACCAAGGCTTTCGACACCACCGTTGACGTTGACGAACTCATGCAGGAAGCCGAGGGAAGCCTTTTCGAACTGTCGCAGCACAACATGAAGAAAGACTATGTGCAGGTTGACCCGGTTATCACGCGCGCCATTGACATCTTGCAGAAAGCAGCCGAAAATGCGGGCGGACTCACCGGCGTGCCCACCGGCTACGAGGAGCTCGACCGCAAGACCAGTGGCTGGCAAAGTTCCGACCTCGTAATCATAGCCGGACGTCCGGCCATGGGTAAGACCTCGTTTGCACTGTCGCTGGCCAAGAACATTGCCGTTGACTACCACATACCAATCGCTTTCTTCTCGCTCGAAATGAACAACGTGCAGCTTGTCAACCGCCTCATTTCAAACGTGTGCGAGATTCCTGGCAACAAAATGCTTAACGGACAGCTGTCGCCCGACGAGTGGGAACGGCTCGACAAGAACATACGCCAACTGCAAGGTTCGCCGATGTATATCGACGACACGCCCGGACTGTCGATATTCGAGCTACGCACCAAGGCGCGGAGGCTTGTGCGCGAGAAGGGCGTGAAGATTATAATGATTGACTACCTGCAGCTCATGAATGCCAACGGCATGCGGTTCGGAAGCCGTCAGGAGGAGGTGTCGAAGATTTCGCAGTCGCTGAAAGGACTGGCAAAGGAGCTTGACATACCCATTCTGGCGCTCTCGCAGCTCAACCGTTCGGTGGAAAACCGCGACAACTCGGGCGGCATCGACGGCAAGCGTCCGCAGCTGAGCGACCTGCGCGAGTCGGGAGCAATCGAGCAGGATGCCGACATGGTGCTCTTTGTGCACCGCCCCGAGTATTACCACATACTGCAAGACGAAAAGGGCAACGACCTTCGCGGAATGGCACAGATAATCATTGCCAAGCACCGTAAGGGTGCCACGGGCGACATTCTGCTCACTTTCCGTGGCGAGTTCACACGCTTCCAAGACCCCGAGAAGTCGTATGGCACAAAACCCGACAACATGTATGGCGGCGAGATAATGGGCAGCAGGATGAACGGCGACAACGCCTTCCCCCCACCCGATGCCGGTTTCCCCGACAACATGGGGCCGGTTTCCAACTCTGCCGACATGCCGTTCTGACGCAACTTCGCACCGATACCGTTACGCTGCGGCATCACACAGCACGTCCGTCAGCCGCCGCACACGCATGCAGCACATGCAGCACGCGCCTACACCATTTGCCGCACGCCATAAACAAGCGTGCGGCAAATTGCATTTATGCCCTCAACCGCCCGTCACCACGCCGCACACCGGCTCTCGCGAAAAGCATCATGCCTCGCACAACGGCTATCCTACTGGGACTTTTGTGGTGGATTTCACGTTGCCAATGACAAACACGCTGTTGAGACTGCCAAGACAATGCATCTTGCCCAAGGTGTTGAGCATGAAGTCCTGGTACGCCTCCATGCTTTTCGCATGCACCTTTATAAGAAAATCGAAATCGCCACTGGTGTTGTAGCAGTCGGTTATCTCGTCGATTTTCTGCACGGCATCCATAAATTCTTTTATATAGTCGTGGGTGTGCTGCTTCAACCTTATATTGCACCAGATTATTATATTGTTGCCTGCCTTGCGCGAATCAACCAGTGCCACATACTTTCTTATATATCCCTCACGCTCCAACCGCTTCTGGCGCTCGAATGTCGGGGAAGGCGAAAGATGCACCCTGTCGGCCAGTTCTTTTGTCGTAAGTTTGGCATCCTCCTGCAAAGCATTGAGAATGTCGATGTCTGTTTTGTCTAATTTCACCGTTCTTTATATTTAATTGTTTACAGAATATTATTCTACTGTTTTACCATTCAAACCGCAAATATAGAATAATTTACCGAACTATACAAAATATTTGCACGGCAAATTTTATCGCCTTAACTTTGCACAGGAAACAAGAACAAACCAAAACATAAAACAAATGAACAAATCAAGCAACGCTCCATTCCGTGCCGACATCGTGGGAAGTTTCCTGCGTCCGCAAGAACTGAAAGCGGCACGCGCCGCATTTGCCAGCGGCAACATCACTGCCGACGAACTGAAAGAAACCGAAGACAAGTGCATCACGGCTCTCATAAAGAAGCAGAAAGAACATGGTCTGCACGTCATAACCGACGGCGAGTTCCGTCGCAGCTACTGGCACCTCGATTTCATGTGGGGACTGAACGGCGTGGAGCACATCGAGCTCGACCACGGATATTTCTTCCACGGCGAAGAAACCACCAAAGGTTCGTGTGCACTCACGGGCAAGATAAGCGGAGAGAAGCACCCGTTTGTTGAGCATTTCAAATTTGTGAAGCAGTTTGAAACCGACGGCGTGGTGGCGCGCCAGACCATCCCAGCCCCGGCACAGTTCTACGCCGAACTGTTCAGAGGCGAGGACAACACGGCCAACACGCGCAAGTATTATGCCAACGACGACGAACTGATAGCCGACATTGCTGCAGCCTACCGCACTGTCATTGCCGAGCTTTACGAAGCAGGATGCCGCAACATTCAGTTTGACGACTGCACATGGGGCATGGTTTGCGACAAGGATTTCTGGGAAACGATGACCGGCTGCGGCTACGACATCGACCAGCTTATGGAAACATATCTCAAAGTGAACAATCTGGCACTGGAAAATCACCCTGCCGACCTGGCAATCAACACGCATGTGTGCCGTGGCAACTACCACTCGTCATGGGCATCGCAAGGCCCTTACGACACGGTTGCGCCGGTTTTGTTTGCCCGTGAAAACGTCGATGCATACTATCTGGAGTTCGACGACGAGCGTTCGGGCGGCTTTGAACCGCTGAAGCATGTGTCGCCCGGCAAGAAAGTGGTGCTCGGACTAATCACCACGAAAAGTCCCGCACTCGAGAACCGCGCCGAGGTGATTTCACGCATTCACGAGGCGGCCAAGTTTGTGCCTATAGAAAACCTCTATCTAAGTCCGCAATGCGGTTTCGCATCGTGCGAAATCGGCAACCGGCTCACCGAGGAAGAACAATGGGCAAAGATTGATTTGGTGCGAAGCATAGCCGAAGAAGTGTGGCGATGAATAAAGAGGGTGTGTCAAAATGATGCGCCCTCATTATTTGTATAAGATGGCAATAGGCAGAAAAAGTCCACTGTCAACTGAAAATGAGGAAAATAAACATGGTTATAGCAAGACAGATAAAGGATAAATTGTCAACCACCCCAGCAG
>CAVDCP010000037.1:0-18195 GCA_963607545.1 bacterium | reverse complement strand
TAGAGCATCTGACTACGGATCAGAAGGTTCCGGGTTTGAATCCCAGCGGAGTCACAAGGTCAAGAGGATTTCACTAAATGTGAAATCCTCTTTTTGCATATATACCGTTGTGTTTCAGCAACGCTACATGAAGCCCCCGCACATTTTTTGTTTACAGGCGTTTCCACACTCCACACCAGTCATGTTGTGCCTGTCAACACGCTAAAAAACGTGCCTGTGCTTTCGCACAATTTGTTTTTTTATATTAACTTTGCAATTAAAACTAAAACACCGTTGACATTCTTGATACACACTAATGGATAAAATCAGAATAAAAGACATTGCCGAAAGAGCCGGGGTGTCGGTAGGCACAGTAGACCGCGTGCTGCACAACCGTCCCAACGTGTCGAAACCGGCACGCGAGAAAGTGGAACTGGCCCTCAAAGAAATGAACTACCAGCCCAACGTCTACGCAAGTGCCCTGGCCTACAACAAGTCATACACCTTCTACATGCTCATTCCCCAGCATGAGTCGGAAGCCTATTGGGAGGAGATAGAGCAAGGCGCGAAAAAAGCCATAGAGGTGCGCCGCGATTTCCACATAGACGTGAAGATAATGTATTACGAACGCTTCGACAACCAGTCGTTCGTTGACTGCTACACCGACTGCCTGAATTCGGTTCCCGACGGTGTCATTATCGTCCCGGTAGACATCGAGACCACGAAGGTGTTCACCGACACTCTGCACGACAAGCAAATACCGTTTGTATTGCTCGACTCATACATGCCCGACCTGCGCCCCCTTTCATTCTTCGGACAGGACTCTTTCTGCAGCGGATATTTCGCCGCCAAGATGCTCATGCTCATTGCAAGCAACGAGAAAGAGATAATGCTCCTGAAGCGCATGAAGAACGGACATGTGACAAGCAAGCAGCAAGCCAACCGCGAAGTGGGGTTCCGCCACTACATGCACGACCACTACCCCAACATCCTCATTACCGAGCTTCACCTTCCGTTCAAAGGCACGAAAGGCGAGAACGACAGCATGCTGAAGACATTCTTCGAGGAGCATCCGCAAGTGCACCACTGCATAACGCTCAACTCCAAAGCCCACATTGTGGGCGAATACCTGTTGCGCAACAACCGCCGCGACATACAGATTATGGGCTACGACATGGTGGCCAAGAACGCCGAGTGCCTGCGCCAAGGCAGCATCTCGTTTCTCATAGCGCAGCACGGCTACCAGCAGGGCTACAGCTGCGTTGACGCTCTGTTCAAGGCAATAGTGCTCAAGAAGAAAGTGCAGCCCGTCAACTACATGCCCATTGAGCTTCTCACCAAAGAGAACGTGGATTTCTACCGCCGCACCCAGTTGTAACCGCACCGCCATGCGCCCGTTGCGCACGGGCGCCACACCCCGGAACGAGACTAAGCAACGCCCCGCCATGTCAACATAAAACACCGACCGTAAGATGAACAACAAAAAAGGTCTTGCCGCACTTAGCCCACTTATTGTCTTTGTCGCCATTTACCTTGTAACGTCACTCATCGCACACGACTTCTACAAGATACCCATAAGCATCGCGTTCATGTTCTCGTGCATCTATGCAGTGGCCTTCCCCCACAAGGAAACCACCTCCGAACGCATAGCGATATTCAACAAAGGGGCGAGCGCGCCCAACATCATGCAAATGCTGTGGATATTCATCCTTGCCGGCGCGTTCGCCAATTCGGCCAAGCAGATAGGCAGCATCGATGCCACAGTAGATGCCGTACTGGCCATTCTGCCGGGCAGCATGGTTCTGCCGGGGCTTTTCTGCGCGTCGTGTTTCATAAGCCTTTCCATCGGCACAAGCGTGGGAACCATTGTCGCGCTCGTGCCAATAGCCACGGGTCTGGCCTCGTCAATCGACGCGAGCCTGCCGCTCGTGACGGCAACGGTGGTGGGCGGAGCGTTTTTCGGCGACAACCTGTCGTTCATATCCGACACCACGATAGCGGCAACGAGTTCGCAAGACTGCAAGATGAACGACAAGTTCAAGGCCAATCTCTACACCGCCCTTCCTGCCGCAGTGATAACACTGCTCATCTATGCCTACATCGGGTTCGGCCACGGCACCGCCGCGCAGCACCACGACACGAGCCTTGTAAAACTCATACCTTATGTGGCGGTGCTCATTACGGCGGCAATGGGGGTCAACGTGCTCACGGTGCTCGTCACGGGCATAGTGCTTACGCTCGCCATAGGCATAACATGCGGGGCAAGCGACATCTTCAACCTTTTCCATGCAATGGGCGACGGGGTGCTGTCGATGAGCGAACTCATTATAATAACGATGCTCGCCGGCGGACTGTTTGAGGTGGTGCAGCACGACGGCGGCATCGACTACATCATAGGCAAGATAACACGCCGCATACACGGCAAGCGCGGCGCAGAATTTGTGATTTGCTTTCTGGCCGCAGCCGTTGACATGTGTACGGCCAACAACACGGTGGCCATAATCACGGTGGGCAACATCGTGAAGAACATAAGCCTCGCATTTGGCGTTGACAAGCGCAAGGCCGCCAGTCTGCTCGACACCAGTTCGTGCTTCATGCAGGGTCTCATACCCTACGGGGCACAGCTGCTCATGGCATCAGGTCTGGCAAAGCTCAACCCCACCGACATCGTGCCCTACCTTTACTATCCGTTCATTCTCGGGGCGGTAATGGTGTGCAGCATCATGTTCCGTTTCCCGAAAAAATACTCCTGACACCCTACACGAAAGATGACACTGGCCAATACAGACATAATATTAAGGAATTTCTTCAAGTTGCTGAAGTCGGGCGCACTCGGCGAATTTGAAGAAATGGAGCCTATGTCCGATTTCAAGTGGAACCGCCTCTACGACATGGCGTTGCAGCAAAGCGTGCTCCACACCGCAGCAGCAGGCATAAGGTGCAACCCGCACACGCCTGCGGCCATGCCGCAACACATTGCCGACCGCTTCATGGAGGCCGACAATGCCGTACGCCACGACGATGCCGAACGGGAAACTGCCGACGCGCTGCTCACCAACAGACTGCTCAACCGAAGGATAAAGAAGACGAGGGAGCGCGAGAATGCCTCTGAAGAACGCTCTGAAAACACGCTGCATCTTTTCAACCTCATAATCGCAAACACCAACCAGGTTCTCACCCGGGGCATATCCTACGGGCATCTGCTGCCAATCGGCGTGTTTCTGAGACGCCAAGGCGACCGTGTAGACTTTGTGAAACTTGACCGATGGCTTGAAAAATGCCACATAAAAAGCCTTGCGCAACTATACGGCAGCATACTCATCACCACGCTCGACTTCGAGAAAGAAGAAGTGCCCTTCGTGTCGCGCATCGACCCCTTCGCCTACCGGCAGGCCATGCGCAGTCTGCTGCACCACACCAAGGTAGACACAAAAGACTGGCAATTCCACCAGAGCGCGACCGGGCTTGTTGAAAACGACCCCAAAGCCATGATGCGCACCGTGAAAAACAGCATGAAGTTTTTCGCCTACGCGCCCATAGAAACCACAAGCAACCTGCTGCACAGCTTCATTGCCAATCTGGCAGAGCTTGAAGAATAGCCGCGCACCCACACGCACACGACGGCGCACACACCCTCTCCCCACACCTAAAACTCTGTCTACAACCGCCGCAAGCACACCCTGTTTGCGCCGTTGCGCCATGCGCTTCACACACGCACCGCACATGCTGCACGGGCGTGCACCGTCCGCCTCACACACATGCAGCGCATGCCGTACGGCATACAGGCGACGAAACCGCGACGGCACCACACGCAAATGACGAAATAAAAACACCGCCGATTGCACGTTGTTTTAATATTTATTATTAATTTTGCAATCTACAATAATCTTCGCTATTGAGTTTATGGCACTCCCCACAACACACGTCAAAATCGCGGCAAGGCTGTTGAGCCGTTGGCGTGTCGTGCCCGGAGCGGTGTCATGCCGCGCAGATTACCGTTGCGTGCGCCAGAAAACGGCCTGTTTGGCAAGCTTTGGCGACATCCCGAATGAAACAAATGATTTTTGAATATAAATATGAACGAATTCGAACTCATTGCCAAAACGTTCATGGGACTTGAACCCGTATTGGCAAAGGAACTCAACCAGTTAGGAGCAAAAAACGTGCAGCCGGGACGCAGAATGGTGTCGTTCACCGGCGACAAGGAAATGATGTACCGCGCCAATTTCCAGTTGCACACCGCCATCAGGATTTTAAAGCCTATAAAGCATTTCAAGGCCCGTTCGGCCGACGACGTTTACGACGAGATAAAGGACATCGAATGGGAAAAATACATAGAGAAAGGCAAGACTTTCTCGGTTGACTCGGTGGTATACTCCGACGAGTTCCGCAACTCGCGCTTCGTCACCTACAAGGTGAAAGACGCCATCGTTGACTACTTCAGGGAGAAGACCGGCACGCGCCCCAACATATCGGTGAGCAACCCCGACATAAGGCTCAACATACACATTGCCGAATACGACGCCACACTGTCGCTCGACTCAAGCGGCGAGTCGCTCCACCGCCGGGGCTACCGTCAGGAGTCGGTAGAAGCACCGCTCAACGAGGTGCTTGCAGCCGGCATGATTCTCATGACGGGATGGCACGGCGAAACCGACTTCATCGACCCGATGTGCGGCTCGGGCACGCTGCTCGTCGAAGCTGCGCTCATAGCCCACAACATGAGCCCGGGCATATTCCGCAAGGAGTTTGCATTCGAGAAATGGCCCGACTACGACGCCGACCTGTTCGACCGCATATACAACGACGACTCGCAGGAGCGCGAGTTCAACCACCACATATACGGCTATGACATCGACATGAAGGCCGTCAACACCGCGAGACTGAACGTGAAGGCCGCCGGACTCACCAAAGACGTGACCGTGGAGAATGCCGATTTCAAGGATTTCACCAAACCGGCCAACAAGAGCCTCATCGTGATGAACCCGCCGTATGGCGAGCGCATATCCACGCCCAACCTCCTGGCCACCTACAAGATGATTGGCGAGCGGCTCAAGCACGCCTTCATGGGCAACGAGGCATGGGTGCTCAGCTACCGAGAGGAATGCTTCGAGGCCATAGGTCTCAAGCCGTCGATAAAGATTCCCGTGTTCAACGGTTCGCTGGAATGCGAGTTCCGCAAATATGCAATATTCGACGGCCCGATGAAAGAGTTCCGTCAGGAAGGCGGAATCGTGAAGACCGACGAAGAGAAACGCCAAATGGCCGAGAAACACCGGTTCAAGAAGAACCGCGAGTTCAAAAAACGCCTCGACGAAGACGAGGAGAACGCCGAGGCCGACATACGCTCGTTCAAGTTCCATTCATTCGAGCGTTACAAGCGCGACGACAACAAGGGCGACTTCGACAAACGCCGCCAGCCGAGAAAGCGGTTTGACGACAACGACAAGCCTGCACGCGGACGTTTCGGCAAAGACAACCGAAGCGGTGCCCCGTTCGGCAAGGAAGGCAAACGATTTGGCAACAACCCGAAGCGCGACACACGCGGTTTCGCTTCAAAACGCGGAAAGAGAAATGAAGAATAAACGAATGTCGGCCTTGCTGTTCGCACTGTTGGCAACACTGGCCGTTTGCGCACAGATGAAAGAGTTCACACTTGAAGACCTGAATTTCGGCGGCAAGAACTACCGCAACATGTCACCGGCCAACCGCTATCTCGTGTGGTGGGGCGACCAGCTGGTGCGCGTCGAGGCAAAAACCTGTTTTCTGGTGGACAAGACCAAAGGCAAAGAAACCCAACTCTTTGCCGTAAACGACATCAACCAGTGGATTGGCAACACCAGAGACATAAAGGTGAACAACCTTTACGGGGTGTCGTTCCCCTCCCCCGGGAAGTCAATCGTGAACATCACAACCGCCGACCATGTGTACAGTGTAGACTTCAAGAAGCACTGCCTTGCCGACAGCCATGCCTTTGAAGAGGGCGAGACCATTCTCGAGACAAGCCCTGCAAGCTTCGCGACAGCCTATCTGAAAGACGACAACCTGTATGTGGCAAAAGGCGGCAAGACATGGCAACTGTCAACCGACGGCTCACGCGACATCGTTTACGGGCAGAGCGTGCACCGCAACGAGTTTGGCATTGACAAGGGAACGTTCTGGAGCAACGACGGCAAAAAGCTCGCTTTCTACCGCATGGACCAGAGCATGGTTACAGACTATCCGCAGGTTGACATTCCCGAACCCGTGTTCAACCACCCCGAAACAGAGTCGTGCATAGCCAAGGCCGCACCCGACAAATATCCCATGGTCGGCGAAACGTCGCACAAGGTCACTGTGGGCGTTTTCGACACTGCTACGGGAAAAACCGTTTACCTGAAAGCCGGCGACCCCACCGACCGCTATTTCAGCAACGTGGCATGGAGCCCCGACAACGAGTCGGTGTACATGTTTGAGCTGAACCGCGACCAGAACGACTGCCGACTCACGAGATACAATGCAGCTACCGGCGAGAAGGAGGGCGAACTCTATCAGGAAACCGACGACAAATATGTGGAGCCGCTCAATCCCATACAGTTCCTGCCGTGGGACAAGTCGAAGTTTGTGATGCAAAGCACAAAAGACGGCTACAACCACATCTATATATGCACGCTCGCCGCAAAGCGCGACAACGCACAGATTGAACACTCCTCGCTGTCGGTGAGCCAGCTCACACAGGGCAACTGGACGGTGATGGAGGTTGTGGGATTCGACGCAAAGAGCAAGTCGATAATAATAGCATCAAACGAACTGTCGCCCATACAGCGCAACATATTCGCCGTGGACGTGAACACCGGCAAACGCCGCCTCATCGACGAGAACGGCAAAGGATGGCACTCGGCCACGCTCAGCGGCAGCGGACAATATGTGGTTGACAACTACTCCACGCCCGACACTCCGCGCAACATCTGCATCGCCAACACCGAAACGGGCAAGAAGATGCAGTATTTCAAGGCCGACGACCCGTGGAAAGGCTACAAAGTGCCGCAATACAGTTGCGGAACGATAAAAGCTGCCGACGGCACAACCGACCTTTACTACCGCATGGTAAAGCCCATGGACTTTGACCCCACGAAGAAATATCCCACTGTGATATATGTCTACGGCGGTCCGCACGCGCACAACGTCGACGCAAGGTGGCACTACTGCAGCCGCAGTTGGGAAACCTACATGGCACAGAAGGGCTACATCCTGTTCATCCTCGACAACCGTGGAAGCGAGAACCGTGGAAAAGAATTCGAGCAGGCAACGTTCAGACAACTGGGACAGGAGGAGATGAAAGACCAGATGAAGGGCGTGGAATATCTGAAAACGCTGCCTTATGTGGATGCCGACCGACTCGGCGTGCACGGCTGGAGCTTCGGAGGGTTTATGACAATATCGCTCATGACCAACTATCCCGACGTGTTCAAGGTGGGTGTTGCCGGCGGCCCGGTAATCGACTGGCACTGGTATGAGGTGATGTACGGCGAACGCTACATGGACACCCCGCAGGCAAACCCCGAGGGCTACAAGAAGACATCGCTCATCGACAAGGCTGCCAACCTCAAAGGCAAGCTGCAGATAATACAAGGCTACAACGACCTTACGGTGGTGCCGCAGCACTGCCTTTCGTTCCTGAAAGCCTGCATAGCCGCCGGAACACAGCCCGATTTCTTCGTATATCCCGGCGAACCGCACAACATGAGGGGCCACCAAAGCGTGCATCTGCATGAGCGCATAACGCAGTATTTTGAGGATTATCTGAAATAACTGAAATAACTGCAACGGCAAGACGCTGTTAGCCATATAAACGGGCGGAAAATCTGACTGGTTTTCCGCCCGTTTCTGTTTTTCTTTTGCAACCGCCCGAAGTCACTTTGTGGAAAAACCGGCAAATGTAGAGAAGCATGGTGGAGGGTGAAAAGACAAATAGACAGGGAAATCCATTGAAATTTGTTGCAATGACAAAAAGTTTGGTTAAAGCGTAGGGGGACTCGCCCCCCCCTGCGTTTACGGTCATATATACAACTTTACCGCTGCAAGTGGAGCATAATTCATTGTAAGTTATTATTGGTGTCCTGCAAAATTTTCTCATAACGCTGTAAGTCGCTGAATATCTTACCATTGCAAGGTTTTAGGTATTTAAGGCTTACATCAGCCCTGAAAGGACGCAACGTTCGTAGCCCAGGGTGAAGATGGAACGTAGGGACATCTGTAACCCTGGGTTTTTACACCCCAAAAAGACGGCTGGCCTGTAAGGTCAGCACAACACCAATAGGATGAGATGACCATGTTTGCGGTGCTGACCTTACAGGCCAGACCTTTCAATTGTCATTTTAACCCAGGGTTACACCGTTTGCAGACGCAAACGGCTCACCCTGGGCTACGGTCGTTACGCCCTTCCTGAGCTGATGTTGGTTTTGTATTTTGTCAATTTTGAACACTCTACCCTACGGGACTCGCCAATTGCGATGTTTTTACCGGACACCAATAGTAAGTTATAAAAAGCATACGCACTCTACGGGGCAATGGGCAATATTCGCGTGACACCAATCTTTTCGGTTGTTGTCACGCCGTAAATTATAGCTTTTTCTTCAACGACACTCCATAACCGGCTGAAATGCAAGAAATATCCTATTTTTCGTAAAAAATATCCTAACACAAAAGCACCTGCCACCAGTAACTTTGCAGCAGAACAAAACACTCCCGACACACAGTGCGGATTAGACTGAGACCAAACAATTAACACATGTCAAACAACGTTCTTCCAGCAGAACGCCTCTGCCCGAGGGACTTAAAAGCATTCGATTATGAAAAACAATTTACTGAAATTTTTCAAGAGCATCTTGTTGCTGCTTTTTGTAACAATTGCAAGCACAACGCAAGCCAAGCCAAAAGTTTTGGGTCTGTCGATTCTTAATAATTGGGTCACGACAGAAAACTGCAACGACCTGAGTGTAATTCCTGGCGTAAGCGGAACCGTGAGATACAACCAAAACACCAAGACCCTCACGCTCGAAAATGCCACGATTGCTAGCGACTCTACCTCTACTAATGAAGTAATGGGCATTGACAACTTACATGTGGACAGTCTAACAATAGTGCTGAAAGGAACAAACACCATTTCACTCAATTGTGAGAACAGATACGGTTTTGGCTTATTACTTAGACGAAATACTACTATCACCGGATACGGCACTCTAAACATCGACGGATATTGCGGAATTCATATCTGTTTGAAGTCTTCTGTTCTTATCGACAAGAGCACGATAAATATCGATGCTACAAAGAGAGGCATTTGGGGACTCGAAGCGGGAACGAGTCTCACCATACGCAATGCCAATGTTACTACAAAAGGCGAAGAAGGCTCCATTTTTGGTTTAAGTTCCCTAATCCTTGAAAACAGTCCGATCTACCAGCCCGAAGGTGCCACTTATGACACTTCACGGAGATGCTTGGTTGTAGGAGGAGAGAAAGTGAAAAGCCTTGTTTCTATTGGTTCCCCATTCTTCTTCGACGTAATGCTGATAGACTACGACGAGAATGAAGACGACATTATCGATATCTTAACCGAAGCCACTGGCCTCAGTGCCGAAGAGTGCGAAAAACTTGCCAAAAGCGCGCCATGCAAAGTGCTTGCAAGGCGAACGCTAAGCGAAGCGGAGGAATTATGCGACAGATTGACCAGTGTAGATGCTATTGCAACCATAGAAGATGCCGACACATGGAGAAAGCCTACTGGCATAGACAATTACGGTTTGAAGATTGCAGGATATAAAGTCTCGAGCGAAAACTACGATGACCTCAGTGTTATCCCCGACGTAAGCGGAACGATGAAATACAACCCATACACCAAGAAACTCACACTTGACAACGTCACGATTAAGGTTTTCGATTCACTCATTTTTAACGATACTGTCCAAGACCTTAGAATTGTGGTAAAGGGAACAAACAACCTTTCGTCTATCAGAGGAATTGACGATGGTTTTGTTGCAGCATGCATCAAACAACCAACGACTATTACCGGAGGAGGAGTGCTGAATTTGGAATCAGGTTTTGCCGACGGCATTTTCATCTTGAACAATGCATCACTTCTTATAGAGAACTGTACTGTGAACGCGAAAGGATATCGCGGCATTTCCGGTCCTGAAAATATTGTTGGCGAAACACTAACCATTCGCGATGCCAATGTTACGGCAGAGGGCGAAGATGGTTCTATACGCAACTTAAAGTCGCTCATTCTTGAGAACAACCAGATTGTCCAGCCCGACGGTGCCGCATTCGACAACGACCTGCATTGCGTGGCGCTCGACGGTGAAATGGTGAAAAGCAAGATTGTGATAGCCGAAACACTACTCTATGACGTAGTGCTTATAGACTACGGCACGAGCAAGATCGATGCCATAAAAATATTGAAAGAAATCACCGGATACGGACTCAAGGATTGCAAAGACCTTATAGAGAGTGCACCATGTGTATTGCTTGAAAGCCTCACGCAGAGCGAAGCGCAAGCAATATGTGACAGATTTGCCGAGGTGGGCTGCACTGCCTACATATACCGCCACGGCACATGGGATCCGACGGGCATAGAAACTATTGAAACCAACGCTGCCATCACCGGCAAACGGGGAATATACAGCATCGGCGGAATTTACCTCGGCAATGACATGGATGCTCTGCCCAAGGGCATCTACATAAAAGACGGAAAGAAAGTGATAAAATAATATTTTAAAGATATGTCCAACAAAATTCTTCCGGCAGCAAAACGCTGCCGGAAGAATTAAAAAACCATTAGATTATGAAAAACAAATTACTCAAACTCTTCAACAGCATCATGCTGATGCTTGTTGTAACATTTGCAGGTGCATTGCAAGCCAAGGCACAGATGATTTACGGATTGCAGATTGCAGGAGTTGACGTTACAAGCGAAAACTGCAACGACTTGAGCGTGATTCCAGGCGTGAACGGAACGATGAAATTCAATCCCGACACCAAGACGCTCACACTCGAAAATGCCTCAATAGAAGTGTCGGGAGAGTCTGTTTTTGGTATCTACAACAAATCTATAAAAAACCTCATAATAGAAATAAAGGGGGACTATAACAACATTAGAAGCGATCACTTTTCCCTTTATCTCCTGGAGTCAACCATCATTAATGGAGGCGGATACCTCAATACTTACAGCAAGAGTTGGGGTATAGCTATTAACGGCAATTTAACAATAGCCGACTGTTCATTTTCCGTTGTGGCAAATTATGAAAGCATCATGGGCTCCGAAGCAGACATTCTGACCATACGCAACGCTTCAGTATCTTCTTTAGCTGGCGATAACAGCCCTATCTATAATTTCGGTTCACTCAAGTTGGAAGATTGCAAAATCACCAGCCCCACCAATGCGGTGTATGACACCTCTACACATACGATAAAAGTAAACGGAGAAGCATATATTGGTCGTTTAAATATAGAACCGACTTACGACCTAAAAATTGCCGGTGTCAATGTTACCTACGAAAACTGCGCTGACCTTAGCGTCATTCCCGGCGTAGACGGAACGGTGAAATACAACCCTTACACCAAGACACTCACATTAGACAATGCCACGATTGTTGTTTTCGATGCAGGCATCAGCAACACATCTGTCAAAGACCTGAAAATAATGGTAAAGGGAACGAACAACATTTCAACAATCAAAGGGATTGACGACGGATTTAATGCAGTAGGTTTAGGCAAATCTACAACTATCACCGGAGGAGGAGTATTAAATCTGGAAGCCGGTATGGGCAATGGCATTGGCTTCTATTATGGCGCATCGCTTCTTATTGAAAACTGTACGGTGAATGCCAAAGGCACTTGGGGCATATCTGGACCTGGAAATGTGGAGAATGAAAGATTAACCATACGTAATGCCAATGTTACGGCAGAGGGAGAATACGGTTCAATCGGCAAAATAAGATCGCTCATTCTTGAGAACTGCCAGATTTTACAACCCGAAGGTGCAGCGTTTGACAGCGACCTGCTTGGCGTGGCACTCGACGGCGAAATCGTAAAAAGCAAAATTGCGATAGGCGAAACAGCACTCTATGATGTTGTGCTCATTGACTGCGGCACGAGTAAAATCGATGCCATAAAACTGTTGAAAGAAATCACCGGACTCGGACTCAAGGAATGCAAAGACCTTGTCGACAGTGCGCCATGCGTAGTGCTTGAAAACCTCTCAAAGAGCAAAGCACAAGAAATATGCGACAGATTTTCCGATATTGGCAGCACAGCCTATATGTACGTTCACGGCACATGGGACCCGACAGGCATAGAAACCGTTGAAGCCAATACAGTAAACACAAGCAAACGTGGTGTGTACAGCATCGGTGGAATATATCTCGGCAAAGACATGGATGCCTTGCCAAAGGGCATTTACATAAAAGACGGAAAGAAAGTGGTAAAGTAATGCCCTGAAACTGCCTGTAGCCAGCCGTGGCTTACGGCAGAATGCACGCGGCACCAATCCGGCACACCAAGCACGGGTTGGTGCTTTTTTTGTTTGCAACATTTGGCATTATCGCCCTATTTGGCTAACTTTGCAACAGATATCAACATTTGTAACAAAGCATTTCGAGTTAAGTAGGTGTTCAAAATTATTTGATATGGATATGCGCCTTGTTTTTGGCTGTATATACGGGTTGAAGAGGGAGTGTAGCGGGCTACACGACCGATGAAAGATGGATATACAGACGAAAGAAAGTGCAGAGACACATCAAAGTAGAATAGACACCTGCTGACATATAATATATACGGATAATTTTGAACACCTACTTATGAAAATTCTTTTATTAGGCAGCGGCGGCCGTGAGCACGCACTTGCGTGGAAAATTGCCCAAAGCGAGAAAGTGGAAAAGCTATATATAGCACCGGGAAACGCCGGCACTGCACAATGCGGAGAAAACGTGGCAATTGCCGCCGATGACTTTGAAAGTCTGAAATCGTTTGTTGTGGAAAATGGCATCGGCATGGTTGTCGTAGGGCCGGAAGACCCGTTGGTGAAAGGCATATACGACAATTTCAAGAGCGACGCACGCACTGCCGACATTGCAGTGATAGGGCCGTCGAAAGCAGGAGCCGAACTTGAAGGATCGAAAGACTTTGCCAAGGGATTTATGAAACGACACGGCATTCCGACAGCGAAATACCAGACATTCAACGGCACCAATATTGAAGATGGACTGAAATTTCTTGAAACGCTCAATCCGCCCTATGTGCTGAAAGCCGACGGCCTTTGCGCAGGAAAGGGCGTGCTTATTCTGCCCACACTCGAAGAAGCACAGAAAGAACTGAAGGAGATGCTTGGCGGAATGTTCGGCAACGCATCGGCAAACGTCGTGATTGAAGAGTTTCTCGACGGCATAGAATGCTCGGTGTTTGTGCTTACCGACGGCAAGAACTACAAGATTCTGCCTGAAGCAAAAGACTACAAGCGCATAGGCGAGCACGATACGGGCCTGAACACAGGCGGTATGGGTAGCGTTTCGCCAGTGCCCTTTGCCGACAAAGAATGGATGGAAAAGGTTGAAAACCGCATAATTCGCCCCACGGTTGACGGTCTGGCCGAGGAGGGACTCGACTATAAAGGCTTCATCTTCTTCGGACTTATCAACGTGAAAGGCGAGCCTATGGTGATAGAATACAACTGCCGAATGGGCGACCCCGAAACCGAAAGCGTCATGCTCCGCTTAAAGTCGGACATCGTTGACCTTTTCGAGGGAGTGGCCAACGGCGACCTCGACAAGCGCAGCATAGAGTTTGACGACCGTTCGGCGGTGTGTGTCATGCTCGTAAGCGGCGGCTATCCGCAAGCCTACAAGAAAGGCTACGAGATAGAAGGCCTTGACGATGTTGACGGCTCGATAGTGTTCCATGCGGGAACAACCACGAAAGACGGTAAAACCGTGACCAACGGCGGGCGCGTGATTGCCGTAAGCTCTTACGGGGACACCAAGGAACAGGCTCTGCGCAAATCGTTTGAGGAGGCGCAAAAGATAAAGTTCACCGACATGTATTTCCGCAAGGACATAGGTGCCGACCTTTAACATACGCCAGCATACAAATGCGAAGAAATGCTCCGGCATGATTCTTTCGCCATATCACACATCACATTAACAGAAAGCGGAAATGTACAGACAACATATTGTGTCTGCATTTCCGCTTCATCCACTGCAAAAGGAACAAAAAGAAATTTTCGGTGACGACAAAAAGACTACAAAACAAAATTGCAGAAAGCAAGTTTGCCTTGCCCGTCACGGCCATATACGCGCTGGCGGCATGCACCGCCTATGGTCTGTTTTCACAACAACTGTGGATTCAGCTTGTGCTGCTCGCCTTGTCGACACTCATGATGGTAGTGCTCAACAACGACAATGCACTGATAAGGATTTACAGCCGGATGGTTTCGTGCTCATTCCTCGTACTCGCACTGATGGGCAGAGACATCATAACCGACGCACGGACAGGACTGGTGCAGTTTCTTTACATTCTGTTTTACTTTTTCCTGTTCCGCGCCTACCAAAACAAGCGTGCGGTGGGCAGCGTGTTCTACGCATTCATGGCTCTTGGCACGGCAGGTGTGTTCTTCCCCAAGATTCTTTTTCTTGTGCCTGTGATGTGGATTGTGATGTTCACAAACATCATGGCCGGAAGCACACGCACGATCGCGGCATCGGTGCTCGGCATGCTTCTGCCCTACTGGTTTTTGGGGGCATACTGCACCTACACCGGCGATTTTACGCTGCTGACTGAATTTGCCGACAGCATCGCCACATTCGGCAACGTTCTCGACATTGCAGACATGCCGCAGCACACATTGCTGCAATCGGGCGCAACGGCCTTGCTCGCGTTTGTGGGGATGATACATTTCAGAAGGAACAACTACAAGGACAGGATTCGCACAAGAATGCTTTTCGAGATTTTTTCAATATCGGCAATACTCACAATCGCATTCATCATGCTGCAACCCTGCGACGTGAAATATCTGATGCCGCTGCTGGCGGTAAACACCGCACCACTGATAGGACATTACATCGCACTGACAAAGACGATGCTTACCAACATCTCATTCTTCATAATACTGGGCGCAACACTGCTCATAACAATATACGGTATATGTCAACCCTTTTAGCATTTCTCACCGACTGGGGGTATTGGGGCATGCTGGTGTCGGCCTTTTTGGCGGGCAGTTTCTTTCCGTTCAGCAGCGAAGCCGTGATGGTAAGTCTGCTTGCGGCAGGACTTAACCCCACGTCGTTGATAATTTACGGCACAATAGGCAACGTTCTGGGGTCACTGTTCAACTACGGCGTAGGACGCATGGGACGGCTTGACTGGATTGAAAAATATCTGCACGTCAAGAAAAGCAGCCTCGACAAGGCCGAGAAATTCATGAACGGACACGGTGCATGGATGGGAATATTCGCGTTTCTGCCAATACTGGGCAGTGCAATAACAATACTGTTGGGACTTATGAGAGCCAATTTCCTGATTTCAACGACAAGCATAACAATCGGGAAAGCACTGAGATACATATTGCTCATATACGGCACACTGCTCCTTTTTTAGTTTTCACACGACACAACGACCATGCAAAAGAACAGAACATTCATCACCATACTGGCAGCACTGCTTCTGGCCGTAGCCATGACGGGATGCAGCCAACGGCAAAACCGGCAGGAACGCGTCATAACGGTGACAATAGAGCCATTGCGTTTCTTCACCGAACAAATAGCAAAAGAGAAATTCAGAGTGCAGACTATGGTGACAGCCGGAAACAGTCCGGAAACCTACGAACCGACGGCAAGGCAGATGATTGACGTGTCGGAGAGTGCTATATATATTAAGGTGGGAAACCTCGGCTTTGAAACAAGCTGGCTGCAACGCATCAGCGAGAATGCAAAATCGATGAAGATTGTCGATACGTCGAAAGGCATAAAAAAGCTGGCAAGCGACAAGGGGTATGACGACCCGCACACATGGATGAGCACGAAAAACGCGCGGATTATAGCAAGGAACATCTATGAGGCTCTCTGCGAGGCAAGTGCCGAAGACACTGCGTATTTCAATGCCAACTACAAGGCACTGCAGAAACAAATAGACGATGTGGACAATGCGATAAAAAGCGAAATGAAAGGGAAGAGCGGTAAAAGCTTCATCGTTTACCACCCCATACTCACCTATTTCGCATCAGAATACGGACTGAGGCAGATAGCACTGGAACACGAGGGACACGAACCAAGTGCCAACCAAATGAAGGGCACCCTATACAAAGCCAAAAGCATGGATGCCAAGACATTTTTCACCCAAAAGGAATTTGCCAACAACGGCGTGGAAACCGTGGCAAAAAGTCTAGGCATAACGACATCGGCAATAAACCCGCTCGGACACGACTGGCCAAGCAACATGAAAGAAATATCACGCAACCTTAAATGACACGGAAATGAGCGACAAGAGTGTGATTATAAAACTCGACAGAGTTACCGCCGGATATGGCGGCAAGGTTGTTCTGCGCGACGTTTCACTGCAGGTCTACCGCAACGACTTTCTCGGAATAATCGGGCCTAACGGCGGCGGGAAGACGACTCTTATAAAAGTAATACTCGGACTGCTGGGCACGACTGGCGGGACAGTGGACTATTATGACGGGAACGGCAACAAAACGAAGAATTTGGAGATAGGCTACCTGCCGCAATACACCAAAATAGACAGACATTTTCCAATATCGGTGCACGATGTCGTGTTGTCGGGACTGAACTCACAAAAACGCTTCATGCACCAGTTCGGCAAAGCCGACAAGGAGAAAGCCATGGCAGCAATAAGCGAATTCGGAATAAGCGACTATGCCGACAAGTCGATAGGACAACTGAGCGGCGGACAACTGCAACGCGCCCTGTTGGCAAGAGCCACCGTGTCTGACCCGGATGTGCTCATACTCGACGAACCAAACACATACATCGACCAGCGTTTTCAGGAACAACTTTACAAGATGCTCGAGAAAATAAACCGCAACTGCGCAATCATTGTAGTAAGCCACGACATCGGCACAATACTGCAAAGCGTGCAGAACATCGCATGCGTGAACCACGACCTGCACTACCACCCGGCAGAAGAAATCACCATGCAGAAAATGGAGAAATACTTCGGAGGACATATCGACCTGATTGGACATTACAGCATGCCACGGAGAATACTGAAAGGACACAACAGCTGAAATACAAGGACATTGCCGCCTGATGATGACGAAATGATGCAGTGCAGACGAATTTTTAGTTAACAATATTTAAATATACGGCGTTTATCGCCGCACCACGCCGTGGAATAAAAAAAGTTGGAGTAATTTTGCACCGATTATATAATTAACATAAAGTCTAACTTTATTAATTTCATTTTTTAACATTTAATAATTTATGTCAGATTTAAAGAACGTACAGCCGTTGGCAGACTTCAACTGGGACGAGTTTGAAAACGGAAGTAGCTCAAACGTAAGCAAGACCGACCTTGAGAAGGCTTACGACGAAACCCTCAACAAAGTGTCTGAGCATCAGGTAGTGGAAGGCACCGTAATCTCTATCGACAAGAAAGAGGTTGTGGTGAACATCGGCTACAAGAGCGACGGCATCATCCCCGCATCGGAATTCCGCTACAACCCCGACCTGAAGGTAGGCGACAAGGTGGAAGTGTATGTGGAGAATCAGGAGGACAAGAAAGGCCAGCTGGTTCTTTCTCACAAGAAAGCACGCCTCAGCAAGAGCTGGGAGTGTGTCAACGCCGCTCTCGAGAACGAGGAAATCATTCAGGGCTACATCAAGTGCCGCACCAAGGGTGGCATGATTGTCGATGTATTCGGCATCGAGGCATTCCTTCCCGGCAGCCAGATCGACGTTCATCCTATACGCGACTACGACGTATTCGTAGGCAAGACTATGGAATTCAAGGTTGTGAAAATCAACCAGGAGTTCCGCAATGTTGTCGTTTCCCACAAGGCTCTCATCGAGGCAGAGTTGGAAGCACAGAAGAAAGAAATCATCAGCAAGCTCGAGAAAGGACAGATTCTCGAAGGTACTGTCAAGAACATCACATCCTACGGTGTGTTTGTTGACCTTGGCGGTGTTGACGGACTCATCCACATCACCGACCTTTCTTGGGGCCGCGTAAGCG
>CAVDCP010000036.1:0-18268 GCA_963607545.1 bacterium | reverse complement strand
GTTTAGACTCACGAGAATCTATGCTTAAGCCACACACTTTTGCAGGTGACCCGTTTTTATCTCATCATCCATACTCCGTGGTGTTGTTCCATAGGGACAACGATTTCTTCGCGTGTACTGTCGCCGAAGCAGAGCAGGAGGAATGCCTGACCTACATGGCGTGCCGTGTCGGCCTTGGCGTTTGCAACGCTGACCGATTTGAGTCCGTTGTGTTTCTCGTTTATCATGCCCACGAACATCTTCGCGTTGGTTATGAGTTGTTCGCGGTAGTTTGCCGGGATGCTGTCGGGTTGGTGAAAACCGTCGACATAAGCCTCGTATTTTCCGTTGATGAGGTATTCGTAGTATATTTTTGCTGTTTGCCCTGCAATTTTCCCTTGGTCGGGGGCGGGGTCTTTGCAGCCAACCAATGTGGCTGCTACGGCAAGTGAAAATATCGTCAGTGCTTTCATTTTGCTTTTATGCATGCAAACGGCACGATGCCGTCTGCATGCATTTAAGTGTTTTGTAATAAAGTCTGCTTGCTTGCAATTGCGTGAAATCGCATGGCATGCGTCATTTCTGGCGTATGAACACGTTGATTGGGCATCCGTGCATCGACCAGTTCTCCCTTATCTTGTTTTCGAGGAAACGGCGGTAAGGTTCCTTTATATATTGTGGGAGGTTGGCGTAGAATACGAACGACGGTATCTGTGTGTTGGGCAATTGTGTGCAGTATTTTATCTTTATATACTTGCCCTTTGTCGATGGTGGCGGATATGCCTCGATAAGGGGCAGCATCACTTCGTTGAGCTTTGCCGTTCCCACTTTTGCCTTGCGGTTGAGGTAGACCTGCTTTGCGGTTTCGAGCACCTTGAATATGCGTTGCTTGGTGAGCGCCGACGCGAAGATTATGGGGAAATCCACAAATGGAGCCATGCGGTTGCGTATGGCGTTCTCGAATGTCTTTATTACCGCCTGGTCTTTGTTCTCCACCAAGTCCCATTTGTTTACGACGACGACAAGCGACTTGTTGTTGCGTTGTATCAGCTGGAATATGTTCATGTCCTGTGCTTCGATGCCTCGTGTGGCATCGAGCATGAGGATGCATACGTCGGAATTTTCTATTGCGCGTATGGATCGCATGACGGAATAGAACTCAAGGTCTTCCGACACTTTGTTCTTGCGGCGTATTCCCGCAGTGTCCACGAGGTAGAAGTCGAATCCGAACTTGTCGTAGCGCGTGTATATTGAGTCGCGTGTAGTGCCGGCAATCTCGGTAACGATGTTGCGGTCTTCGCCTATGAAGGCGTTGATGATGCTGCTCTTTCCGGCATTCGGGCGTCCTACTACGGCAAAGCGTGGAATGCCTTCCTCGATGATTTCGCCGTTGTCTGACTTGAGTTTTGATATCACGATGTCGAGCAAGTCGCCCGTTCCGCTGCCGGTGGCCGACGAGATGCATTGCGGTTCGCCCAGTCCGAGCGAGTAGAACTCGGCCGCATCGTATATCTGGTCGTTGTTGTCGGTCTTGTTGGCCACGAGTATTACAGGCAGTTTGGAGCGGCGCAGAATCTGTGCCACGTCCTCGTCCCAGTCGGTAAGTCCGGTCTGTACGTCTACGAGAAAAAGCACCAAGTCGGCTTCTTCCGTGGCTACAAGCACCTGCTTGCGTATCGCGTCTTCGAATATGTCGTCGCTTTTCACCACCCATCCGCCGGTGTCTACTACTGAAAATTCACGTCCGTTCCATTCGCACTTGCCGTATTGGCGGTCGCGTGTGGTGCCGGCAGTGTCGCTCACGATAGCCTGCCGTGTCTTGGTCAGACGGTTGAAAAGTGTGGATTTTCCCACGTTGGGGCGTCCTACTATTGCTACTAAATTTGCCACTTTGTTGTCTTTAAATGTTTGAAATGGGATTTGTTTTGGTTGCAGAAAACCTGTTGTGGCACTTGTAACGGCGAAAAGCCGTCGGCATTTGGGCCGCTTTCGTCTCCGCTTGCGGGGAATCTGGCAGCGTGTGTGCCGCCAAGTGCCGTGGTTTCCCGTTGCTTGGGCATCGGGTGGTTATTCGGGGTTGTAGCCGAAGTTGTCGAGTTCGCGTTTTGAACTGCGCCAGTCTTTGTCTACTTTCACGAATGTTTCAAGATAGATGCGCTTGCCGAAGAATCTCTCGAGTGCTTTGCGCGCCTCTGTTGACATCTTTTTGAGTGCCACGCCTTGGTGTCCTATGATGATGCCTTTCTGCGAGTCGCGCTCCACATATATTATTGCGTGTATGAGGATATGTCTTGCTTCCTCCTTGAACGTATCGACCTTCACCTCTACCGAGTAGGGTATTTCCTTGTCGTAATACAGCAGTATCTTCTCGCGGATTATCTCTGAAACGAAAAAGCGTGCCGGTTTGTCGGTGAGCTGGTCTTTCTCGAAGTATGGGGGCGATTCCGGCAAAAGCTCTTTTATCCGTTTCATAAGCATGTCGGTGCCGAATTTGTTTTGTGCCGATATTGGAAGAATCTCGGCAGAAGGAAGCAGTGAATGCCATTTTTCCACAGTGTTGCCGAGTGTCTTTTGGTCGCTCATGTCGATTTTGTTTATGAGCAGAAGTATCGGTATCGTCATTTTCTTCACTTTGTCGAGGAAGTCCATGTTCTTTTCAGGCGACTCGACGACATCGGTGACATAGAGCAGTATGTCGGCGTCTTGCAGTGCCGACTCAGAAAAAGCGAGCATCGACTCCTGCAGCTTGTAGTTTGGCTTGAGCACTCCAGGAGTGTCGGAGAATACAATCTGTGCGTCGTCGGTGTTTACTATGCCCATGATGCGGTGGCGTGTTGTCTGCGCCTTGAATGTGGCGATGCTTATGCGTTCGCCCACGAGTTGGTTCATCAGTGTAGACTTGCCCACATTGGGGTTGCCCACGATGTTTACAAAACCTGCTTTGTGCATATATGCTGAAAAATGAATGTCGTGACTGTTGCGTGGGTGTGTGGCCCGGAATATAGGGACACTTTACCGCTTAATGCAAATTTAGGAAAAAAACTTGAATAACGTGTTGTTTGAGTGCAAAAAACGCTTAATACGGCTCTGTTTGCGACTTTTTTCACAAGGCGTATGGGCATGAAAAAAGCCGTGCATCAGTCGCACGGCTGTCGATTATTCTTTGAGAAGGGTTGTGTCTGGTTGTTTAATTTGGCATTTCTCATACTGTCGGTTCTTCTTACATTTATCCTGACGGTTTTAGATGTAAATGCATTAGGTAGTGTCGCATTGGTTGCTATTCTGTTCACAAAGGTAAACCATTTGTGTGTAACGACCAAACAAAAAGGTGAAAAAATGCAAATAAAGTTGAACTTTCATGTGCATTTTCTATCGGGCATGGCTTTTTCGCGACATATTGTCTGTCTTTGTCGTGCTGAAAAAGCAAGTGCGGGACATGAAGAAAGGTGACGTTGGAATGTTGCAGATAAGGTAAAGGCACTTGTCTGCACGCTGGCTGGAATAGCAAAATGCTTGTTGTTGGGCTTCCGTTGGTTTGCGTTGGGTGGTTGTATAGTTCGTATAAAAAGAAAAAATCCCCGCAGTATCTCATAAGAGAATACTACGAGGAAACACCCCTGTGGGCGCTGAGGGATTCGAACCCCCGACCCTCTGCTTGTAAGGCAGATGCTCTAAACCAGCTGAGCTAAGCGCCCTTGCTTTTTGTAAGCGGTTGCAAAGGTATTGATTTTTTGTGTTTCTGCCAAATGTTTTGGCTGTTTTTTTTGTTTTTACGTTGTTTTTCTCTCGTTTTTCTGCCTCTTGTGTCATCGGGATGCACTTATCCCCGTTTCCTGACGTGATTTTATGCGGTAAACGTTCTCATACCGGGTTTGCATCAGCGGCACCGTGAAATGGTCGAGGGCATATTGCCGGGCATGCTCAACAAACTGCTGCCGATTGGCGTGAGGCAAGACATTCTTGAAAATGTGCAGGTATGCCTGCACATCGTTGTCGTGCACTTTCAGTTGCCAGTCGGGTGGGAGCGTGTCGGAAAGTCCGGGACAGTCGTTGGCGATGACGGGCAAACGGTTGAGACTTGCCTCCATGGAAAGCATGCTGAGCCCTTCGAACTCTGACGGCATGAACAGATAGTCGAATGATGCGAGATAGGCCGACAGGCCGTAGACGGCACCATAAAGTGTGACATTCTCGTAGCCTCCGACTGTTGCCTGCACTTTGTCTTTCATCGACCCCGTGCCTATTATGTGGAAATGATAGTTCGTGTTGCCTTGCAAAGCGGTTATTGTCGCCAGCAAGACATCGATGCCTTTCTGTGCCTCAAGCCGTCCGGCGAACAAAATGTTGGTCTTTCCTTCCGCGATAGAGGGGAATGTCTTTTGTTCCACCTCGGCCACGCCGTTGTGTATTATGGGTGTGATCTCGCCGAAACGTTGTGCATAGCAGTCGCGCACCGAGTTGGATATGGCAATGTTTGCACGGTACTGTCTGAACATTTTCTCCACCCGTTGGGCCGTGTGCGACAGTCCTGTCCACAGTTGGGTGTTGTGTATGGTGCGCACTACGGCAAAGCCTTTTAGCCACGGCAAAATCTTTGTTGCCGCGAACAATGCCAAATCAGGGGTTTCGGTGTGCGTGTGGATTATGCCGGGCCGCCACCTTAGCCAGAGCCAGAAGAAACGCAGCGGAAACAGAGCGGCGGCAAACCTTTCGGGCAGGAAATGGAAACGGAAATCGGGCAGAAGGCTGCGGTGGCATCTCACCCCGGCCTCCTTCAGTTCAGCCGTGAATTTATGCGTGAATGCAGAGTGGCCGCGCAGAATCTCCACCACATGGTATTCAATGTCGGACGATGCCGACTCTGCAATGTTTGCGGCTACGCGTTCTGCCCCGCCGAGGTCGAAGTGTGTTATGAGGTGGAATACCCTCAACGGATGTCTGCCCTTTTTCATTGCATCACGAAATAGTTGAACAATATGCTGATGTTGTATGCGGCAAGCCACAGAGTGAGCGTGCCGACGGCAATACGCAGGGCCTTTGCTTGGCGTTGCGCTGATTTCTTTATGAGATAGGCGGCTGATATGGGAATGATGAACGCCCAGTGGGCCGTCATTATGTACACCTCGTTGATGCCGAACCCGAAAACAAGGTGCATCACAAGGTCGAATGCAAACCACGATGCCACCATTTTGAAGAGCCGCTCGCGGCGTGCCGCCCATGCTCCGGCAATGAAAAGCAATGCTACGGCAACCTCTACAATGTAGTTCATAGCCCAACGGTAAGACACGAACACCGGGCGTGTCTGCTGCACGTCTTCAAGCAAATGGTCGCGGTGAAGCTGCAGCGATTCGCCGAAAAGATTGTCTGTCACCGTCCGCCACCGCGATGTCGTCATGTCGCTCCATTCAAGCAGCGGCACATTTGCGGTAAGAGCTTCGCCGTTCTGCCGCTTCACCCATTCGTTGTGCACTTTTATTTTGTCGGTAGCGTGCGGATTCTTCTTTGCAACGGCTTCCTCTATGCGCTTTATGTTTTGCTTCTGCGGTTCCATGATTGCTTTCTCCTGCCACACCACTGCCGCACCGAGCAGCAGCGTGGGCAGTGCGAATGCGGCTATGCCTTGCCACGACAGCATCTTTCGCTTGTTGGTGAATGCGGCGGCAATGAATGTCTTCACGCCGTTGGTGATGGTTGTTCCGGCGGTAATGAAGAAAAGCAGCCCCGTTTTCCACCATTCAAGTTGTCTGCCGTCGCGCATGCGCTGTCCCGTGATATATATTGTCATGAGCAGCAGCATGAGCGATATTGCGAAATGGTCGGGCACTATCGTGGCGAGCGTTATGTGGGCAAACGAGTAGAACATGGCCGAAAGCCAGTTGGCATCGGCCCTGCTTATGCCTATCGTTTCGTGAAGGGTGCGCCTGAGAAACACGAAACCGTAGACATCGCAGACTATTAGCACGGCGGCCATGAAGAACATCGAGAAATTGAACTCCGTGGTAGGCATGAGCCAATGGTTGAGCCAGTAGAGCGGTGCGAGCACAGCTATGAAAAGCGGATGCCGCAGCGTGTTCCAGTGCACACGCATGCATGAGATGGCGATGAGCGAGAACACGTCGTAGCCCGACACGTTGAGATGGTTGTAGAAAAGCGACCAGAATCCCACATGTGCCCCTCGCGTGAAACGGTCGAAATGGTTGTAAATGAGCAAGGCGTTGAGCAGAGTGAACACCACGAGCGCGACTGCGGCCTCGATGCGTTCGTCTTTCCTTATCTTCAGAATCATCTTTGTCTTTTGGTTTTGGCCTTTCAGCGGTTTATGTGAAATACAGATACTGCACTATCAGCCTCACGTTGTGTATCCACAAGAACAAGGTGATGGCTGCTATTGCGCACCGTTGTGCCGTGAGCAGGCGTTTCGGTGCAGAGCGCAGTGCATAGGCCATTGCCGTGGGGATTATGTAAATCCAGTGGGCCGACATGATGTAAACCTCGTTGATGCCGAAACCGAGTCCTATGTGCAGTGCCATGTCGAGCGCGAAGTAAGACATCGCGAGCCAGAAGAAGCGCGATTTCCTGCCGCACCATATTCCCGTCAGGAAAAGGAGTATTATGGCCGCCTCGACGGCATAGTTCACCCAAGATCGGTAGTGCACGATGATGGGACGCGAGCGCAGCACGTCGCCCAGCAGATAGTCTTCGTGCAGTTGTATCGATTCGCCGAAGAGGTTTTCAACGACAGAACTAGTGCGCGATGTCGTAATGTCTGTCCAGTCGAGAAACTGCCCGTGCGATATGGGCGCGCCCTTGCTTGCGCGGCGTTTCTTTTTGGGCTTCGCCGGTTCGGCCTTTGCCGTCTTCACTGCCGTGTCGCCGTTTGCCGCCGCGATAGAGTCGGCACGCGCCTGCAGCAGTTGTGCGGCCTTGGCCTTCTTCTCTTTTGCCGCTTTCGCCTTGGCCCGTGCTGCCTTTGCAGCCATGTCGCGCGGCCACACGATGTGGTCGTAGCTCATTTTGCCTGCGCCCCACACGAGCAGGGCGGGCAGTATTATGGCCCCGAAGAAGAATTTCGGGCGGAATATGCTCTTCCCGTTCACGAAGAGGTCGCTGAGATAAATCTTCAGTCCGTTGTTGAGCGACGTTCCTGCCGTGAGGAAGAAATAAAGCACCGTCTGCCACATCTTGAGCTTCTTCCCCTTCGCAATGAGTTTGCCCGACACATAGAGTGCGAGTGTGAGCAGCATCATCGATATGATGAAATGGTCGGGCACAATGGCCGAGAGCATGACAAAGGCGAACGAGTAGAGGAACAGTGTGAGCAGTATAGCGTCGGCACGGCTCGTTCCGGCGATTTCGTGGAATATCCTGAAGCAGAACAGGGCGGCATACAGGGCGCAGAAAATCTGTATGCCAGCCACGACAAACAGTGCGCAGTTTATGCCAGTGGCCCACATGAGTGCCTGGTTGAGCAGATACGGGACATACATGAAGAACGCGAGCAGCGGGTGACGGTAGACATTGTAGCCTGCAGTCCAGTCGCTCACCACCGAGTAGGTGATAGGATCGAACCCCGAGATGTGGAATTTGCCGATGAAAAGATGCCAGTAGTGGGCGTTGGGCGGAGTGAACACGCCGTAGTATTTGCACACGACGAGGGCGTTGATAGCCACTAGCAGAACCAGCATCACGGCGGCTATGCCACGCTCGCCGCGCTTTATCCCGAACAGGGTTGTGAATGCCCGGCACACGGGGTTGTTGTAAAACTTGTAGTTCATAGTCTATTTCTTCTTCAGGAAAAATCTCACAAGCAAAAAGTTCACGGGCACGCAGACGCAGAACATGGGCACCGGCGCGAGCGTTTCGGGCACTCCTGCCCACAGAAACAGGTTGAGGGTGACAATCTGGAGAACATAGTTCACCGCATGCGAAAGCGCAAATCCCATGCCCCGGCGTGCCGATGCCTTCACGCGGAACGTGTAGCGTGTGGAGGCAATGAAATTGAAAAGGAAGCTCACGGCATAGCCTATGGTCATCGCCGGCGACGGCGTGATCCAGTGCAGCAGCACCCAGTATATTGCATATTGCAGCAGCGTTGCCGCCACTCCCACTATTCCGAAACGCAGCACCTCGCCTATCTGTTGGCGGCGGTGGCTATCTAAACGGTTTGTAATGTCTTTCATCAGCATACTCAAGCATTTCTTTGTCGCCCCGGCTGTCGCCGTAGGCAATTATGTAAACATCTTCGCGGCGCGTTATAAATTCCTTTATGCGCCGCACTTTCTCGGCTCCGTAGCAGTTGGGCGTAAGGAAACGCCCCGTGAGCCGACCTCCGTTCTCTTCCACGCGTGTACCTATTACAATGGGGCGCGTGGAGGAGTGCGGTGCCATGCGTGCTGCAAACTGGCTCACCCAATTGTCGATGCTCGCGCTCACTATATACACCTGTCCGCCTCCGGTCAGGGCGTCGGCCAGATTCTTTGCCGCTTTCGGGCGCATGAGGTCTTGGCGGTCGGCTGCGAAATTGCGGCACAGCGTGTCGAACCGTGCCGTGGGCATGCCGCCGAAGAACCATTTGAATATGCGTTCCTTCGCACGGTAGTTTGAATAAAGGCGCAGTTTCATAAGCACGAGAAGCGGGGCGTGCAGCGCAAAGCCCGTGACAAACCGCCGCAGACCGCACGCGTAGACGATGAACCAAATCAGTGTGTCGCGGTTGGTGAGCGTCCCGTCGAAATCGAAAATCTTTATGCGTTCTTTCATATCACATAAATCATGAGCAGGAACGACAGTATCCACAGCACGACGATGATTTGCGTGAAGTGGTCGCGCAGGATGACTTTGGTTGGGTCGCCGCTTTTCTTGTCAACAACGCTTATCTGTATGTAGCGCAGGAGTCCGAGCAATACGAAGACAAACGTGAGGTAGAGATACGGCGTGTCGAACCTTACGGCCACTTCGGGCGACACCGTGTACATGATGTAGCACACGAGTGTCACCGACGCAGTGATGGTTATTGCCTGGTTGATGAACGTGAGGTTGTAGCGCACGGTGTTCTTGCGCGGGGCTTCGCCCGTTTCGTTCATGCGCACCACGTCGTCGCGCCGCTTTGCAAACGAGAGGAAAAGCGTGAGCAGAAAAGTCATTATCACGAGCCAGCCCGTGGGTGTCACCTCACAGGCAAAGCCTCCTGCGAGGATGCGCAGCACAAACCCGAACGCCACGATGCACACGTCGACAATGGCATACTGTTTCAGTTTCGAGCAATATGCCAGGTTGAGCAGGTAGTAGAACACAAGCACTGCCGTGACGTTGGGCATCACTTCGGGCGGAAGCAGGAGCGTAGTGCCTATTGACAGGGCAAAGGTGACGGCCATGAGGCAGTAGGCCAGTCTCACCGACACGGCCCCCGAGGCCACGGGACGCATGCATTTCACCGGGTGGCGGCGGTCGGCGTCAACGTCTACGATGTCGTTGTAGCAGTACACCGACGATGCCACAAGGCTGAAGGCAGCGAAGGTTACGGCGCACACTGCAAGTGAACTGGTGTCGAACAGTTCCCCGCCGAAGAACATCGGGATGAACACGAACAGATTCTTTATCCACTGTTTCGGGCGTATGAGTTTGAGAATGTCCTTTGTCATAGTCTTTCTTTTATTATTGATGTGACACGGCCAATGGCCTTGCTTAGTGCCCACGCCACGGGGAGCGTGGCTGCCACGGTGATGAGGAATGTGGGCCAGTAGCCCAGGCGTAGCGGCTCTATGTGCACAAGCACGAACTGTATGTGTATGAGATAGGCTTCGAGGCTCAATGCCCCCACAAACCTGAAGAATGCGTTGAGCCACTTCGGCATTCGGCGGAATATGCGGTTGAGCACGAGTATGGCCGTTACCGTGAACGGGATGTAGAGCATGCGCTCCACGAAGAGCGGGAAATGGCCGTGTTTCACCTGCTCAAGATAGAGGCTCGTGCCGAAGGTCATGCCGAATGCGAGCAGAAGCAGCCACACGGCATTGGCTTCTATCGTGGTCTTGCGGCGCACCATTTCGCCCATGTTTATGCCTATGAAGAATATGGGCATCCTGCTCCAGAATATTTCCAAATGTCCTACGGCATTGTGTATGGGTGTCACCCATTGCACCATGATGCACCACACCACCATGAGCAGCGGCAGCCATCGGTATACGGGGTGCCGGCTTATGAGCCGCATGTAGTGCGGCGCGGCGAGATAGAGGGCCATTATGGCCGGGACATACCAGAAGGTAAGCTCGTCGTGGAGCCAGAAATCCCAGTTCACCGTTATGTCGCCAATCAGGTCGATGATGCTCCGCGAGAAACGCTGCGGCCCGAGATAGTCGGCAATGTAGAACGTTCCGGCCACGGCAAGCCATGTAGGCACGATGCGCAGGAATCGCCTCCGGTAGAAAATCCGCGTGTCGGGGGTCTTGTGCCAAGCAAACCACAGACCCATGCCGCTGAGAAAAAGAAACATGTCGACACCCACGTTGCCGCATCGCCGCAGCCCGTAGAACGGGTCGTTGCGGTTGAGGCCGACGTGGAACAGTATGACGAAGAGCATTGCCGCCCCCATCAGTTCACCGCGAAACCGGCTTATGTTTGCCAATTCTATGTCGGGTATTTTCGGTAGTTTCATTTTCTTTTCATTTTTCTTGCGGCTTCGTGCCGTCTGTGCCGTTGCCGTTTTTCTGTCGGTAGAGCTGTCTTGTGCGGTGGTAGAACCATGCGAGTGCCACCGTGGCGACGATATAAAGCAGCAAACCAGTGTAGACATCGCCGTGGCGGCTTGTGGGGATGAACACCTTGCGCGTTATCGGGTGCAGCACGAATATGGCCGCCGATATGCTGCCCAGCCATGCCAGACCTTTGCATACGGCCTCGGGGGTGAGCTTTACAAGCCCCACTGCGAATGTGCATACAAACAACGGTGCCCACAGCCACAGTTGGAAATTGAAGCTGAAGAAGAACACCGCCGCTCCCGACAGCACTGTCATCACGATGAGCGAACCGTGGGTGAGCTGCCGTCCGTGGCGTGCATACAGCAGTCCGGCGCAGAACGGCAGGATGCCGCCTATGAAATTGTAGCGCACGCGGTTGAGCGTTTCGCCCTCGGGGGCGCACAATACCTGTGCCGCCCAACACAGTGCGATGAGTGCCAGAGCCCATACCGAACTGCGGCGGTGCAACGCTACGCGATAGACAAGGTAAAGCTGCACCATAAGTCCGAAAAACCAGTAAGGCCCGGGCCATATGGCGTGGTCGGGGTCGGGCATGAGATTGGTCACCATGAGCAGTTGCCCTATTATGTGGGTCACATGGTATTTGTGCGGTCCGGGCGTTATGGCATCTACCATGGTGAATGCCACGAAGCCCACAATCATCATGTCGAACAGTTTGGTGTAGTGTCGCCGCATGAAAGTCCATAACCCTTCGTCGTGCGACGGGCTATGGTCTTTGCTTTCATATTTCATCACAAGTCCGTAGGCACTGAGAAACAGGAACACCGGCACGCCGTAGTGCCCGAAAAACGACAGCAGGTGCACGGGCAGGTTGATGTCGGGCGATCCAAGAGCCGAGGCAAGCGAACGGCATTTTGCCAAGGTGAACGTATATTCGTTTTCTTTCACCGCGAAGCCGAGCCAGTGGCAGTAGTTGTGCAGGAAAATGCCAGCTATCGCGAGGCCGCGCAGTGCCGCGCATTCGGCGCGGGTGAGCAAAGGTTTTCTTTGTCGCATGTTCTTCTTGTTATTTCAATGAGTCATAGTCGGTCACGCCCTTCAGCAGACGCGGCCGGGCTTCGTTGTAGTCGGGCGAAAGAATGTTGTATTCGTCGTGGTAGTCGGGTGCATATATGCCCGCCAGATAAAGCAGGAGGTGGGGCAGGGCGTCGGTCATGTAGCGGCGGCGGCGTGCCTCGGTCACCTGCTTGAAAATCTCGGGCCGCCGCGCGGCATACTTGTGCGAGCACCAAATCCAGAACGGGATGTCGAACTCGGCGTGCGCCAGGCGCGCGTCAATCTCGGCGGAGTGCAGACGGCAGAAGAAGTGCATGTCGCCCTCGTAGCATTCTTCGCCGTGGTCGGGCACATATATCACTATGGCATCTTCGTTTTCAAACCGTCCCACGATTTCGCTCACCACCGAGTCGTTGTAGAGTATGGCGTTGTCATAGTCGGCGAGGATGCCGCGTTCGCGTGCGTTGAGGTGAGGCTTCATCTCCCGGTAATCGTCGCCCTTGAAGTGCTTGCGGTCTTTGGGGCTGCGCTGGCGGTAGGCCACATGCTGCCCTATGAGGTGGAATATTATGAGATTGGCGTCGGTGTTGGCCCCTTTCAGTTCGTCGTAGTCCTTGAGCAAGTCCTCGTCGTAGCGGTGCAGCTGCGTGTTGCGCGTGTCAAACTGTGCCGCGCTCAGTTTCGGGTTGTTCAGGAAAAAGCCTCCGCTGAAGTCGTAGACGGCTTCCTTGGCTTTCGGCAGAAACTGGTTGGTTATGAACGTGACGTGGTAGCCGGCCTTGCGGAACAGTTCCGGGAAGAGCGGGTAGTCGCACCATTCGCCCTTCTGCCCCGTGACGTGCATCGAGAAAAGGCTCTTGAACACGAAGCTCGTGAGATTCCACGGCGACACCACGTCGTCGTAGCGCACGAGCCGCCCCGTGCGCTCCATCTTTATCTGTCTCGGTGTCGTGGGCATTGCATAGCCGTACATCTGCGAGTGGTGGCGGTTGTAGCTCTCGCCGATGATGAGCACGATGTTGGGGCTGCGGAAGGTGCAGCTGTCCACCTGCACCTTGTCGGCTGTGGCGATGAGTTTCTGCACCTGCTTGGCGGTGAGTGTGTTGGCGTAGATGCTGAACACGAGGCGGTAAATAGGCGTGTAGAGCACTGCGTGGCGGTTGTCGGTGAGCGTGTGTTCCACCTCGCCTATGTTGCGGCCCGACATCAGTTTGCATGTAGCCGTCTTGTTGTGCCAGCTTGCGGCGGCGGCCCACACGAGCAGTGCAAGCACCGCCGTGCCCGTGACGGGCGTGGCCTTTGCGGCCATCGACGCTGCCTTGGCGTGCAGGTCGCGTGCCAGACGGCACACGGTGTGGGGCACGAAGTGGGGAAAACGCAGCCGTATGGCCGTGAGCACATGCACTGCGGCAAGCAGCAGGACCCATCCCAGGTTGCTGAATATGATGTCGGGCGACACGCACGACTTTATGAATTCGCCGGCCTCGCGCGAGTCTGTCTCGCCCACGAGCAGCAGCATTGTCGGCGTGAGCGTCGATTCGAACTTCACGAAGCAGTAGACATCGATCACGGCTGCGGCATACAGCACGGTGTAGAGCAAGGCGCGTGCCCAAATGCGTGCCTTGCGCGGCAGCACGGTGAGCACGGCGGCGAGCAGGTAGGTGTCGAGAAACAGCTCAAGGTAGAGGTTCTCGTAAAGTTTCGCGCCGCGTGTGTCGGGCAGCGTGGCCCAGGCGCAGACGCAGCCCAGCAGATAGGTGAACACGAAGAAGCGGCCGCTGACGCGCAGCGGTGCCGTCAGCGCGCCAGTCGTATGGCGTAACACGTCGGTGAATTTCATCGGTTTTGCTTTTTACGGCAAACTTACACATTTTTTTTCACTTAAAGGTTGTTTGGCCTGAATAAATTGCCGCCGCTGCGCACGGCACCGCTTTCGGTTGCCGTGTAGCGGTGTCGGCGGTCTGCGGGCGGCGCGCCGGGCGCGTGCCGCATATGGTGCACAAGTGTGCTGCAACTGGTGCACATGCGTGTCGCATCCGCCCGTATGTCGCGGAAAAGTGTTTGTCGCCGGGCAACGGGTGCATGTGTGGCGGGCGTTCTCTGCTCCGTCGAGGCTCGAAAATATGCGGTTTTTGCTTAATATATGTTTTGATATGTGAATAAACGTTTGTTTTTGACGTTATTTTCTGCCGATATTTGTCTGTTGACGGAAAAATACCTACCTTTGCACTCGCTTGAAACAACAGGCTATCGGGCGCTTAGCTCAGCTGGTTTAGAGCATCTGCCTTACAAGCAGAGGGTCGGGGGTTCGAATCCCTCAGCGCCCACCGATAACGAGACGAATGCCGCAAGGCGTTCGTCTTTTTTTTGTTTCTGTATGGACGTGGAACGGAAACTTTTCGTTAACTTTGCGTTGGCGCGCTGCGCATGCTTGCAGCATCAGCCTGTGGCACACGCTGCTGCCGTGCCGTTTCCGCGCCCGCGTTAACCGTAAAACACCATTTGCCGATGAACAACCTCAGCCGACTCTTTGTGTGGATGCGCCGCTTGCCCTATTGCCGTGGCTTTGGCGTGCAGTCGCCGTCGGCCTACCGGTTCATACGCTATGTAGTCAACGAACACTATCCTTACTATGCCTACGCGCGGTTGCGGCACGAATTTCCGCAAGTGGGGTGGCGCAGGCGCAAGCTCGCCGAACTGTATTTCCGCGTGGCCAATTTCGCCCGGGCTTCAGTGTGGGTGGATTTCGCCGCGCGCGATGCGGTGGTTGAGGCTTATGTGGCAAGCGGATGCCGCGCCACGTCGGTGCATAACGTCGGCGAAGACGGCAGTTTGCCGGCGTGCTGCACGCCACGGGTGGTGAGGATTGCTGCATGTGGTGGATGCCGCGGGTTTGCGCTCGGCATGGCTGCCCGTGCCGGACGCGACATGATAATGATTGTCGAGGACATAGGGCGCAGCCGCGTGGCGGCCGAAACATGGAAGGCTCTGATCGCAAGCGGCTACACAAGCGTGACATTCGACCTCTACTATTGCGGCGTGGCGTTTTTCGACAGGGAGCGCGCAAGGCATGACTATATCGTAAATTTCTGACAATATGAAACTTTACACACGGCAAGGCGACAACGGAACCACCACCCTGTGCGGCGGCGGACATGTGGACAAGACCGACGTGCGCGTGGCGGCGTGCGGCGACATCGACGAACTCAACTCGCACATCGGGCTGCTGATGGCATTGATGCGGCCCTCGCGCGATGCCGACCGGCTCGCTGCCGTGCAGGCAACCCTTTTCCATGCTGCCACACACCTGCCCGAGTCGGCAGGATCGTCGGCGGTGCGTGTTGCCAAGGCCGACATCGATGCCCTGGAAACCGACATCGACAGGCTGCAGCGCGACACGCCGCAGCCGCAGACTTTCGTGCTTCCTGGCGGATGCCGCGAGGCGGCGCAGTGCCATGTATGCCGCTCGGTGTGCCGCCGGGCAGAACGGAGCGTGGTGGCACTGGCGGGGAATTATGAGGTGGATGCATGCATACTTGCCTACCTGAACCGTCTGTCCGACTATTTTTTCTCGCTCGCGCTGAATTTGAACTTTATTTCACATATTGAAGAAAAAAAACTCCATATCTCTTGCAAATAGCGTGAAAATTGCTATTTTTGCAAGCGGTTAGACCGGGCTTCATGTGTGGGCCGGGCCATGCGGCAGCGTATGCCGTGAGGCCGGGCAGATGTGGACGCAACGTGGCTTGCGCCATGTGAGGTCTTTGGAAAATGTAAAAACGATTTTAAATTTAAGACTATGTATTGGACACTTGAACTGGCTTCCAAACTGGAAGATGCTCCCTGGCCGGCAACCAAGGACGAACTTATAGACTATGCGATGCGTTCTGGCGCCCCGCTTGAGGTGCTTGAGAATCTGCAGGAAATAGAGGACGAGGGCGACGTGTATGACAACATCGAAGACCTTTGGCCCGACTATCCAACAAAAGAGGACTTTCTCTTCAACGAAGAGGAATATTAATAACCTTTATTTAGGCTAAACAGCTAAATATCAGTGTGATAAACAATAAAAATTTGTTTGTCGCGCTGGTGTTTTAGGGTGTTTGATGGTGTGGTTTGTTTGTCTAAATTGCGGTTTTTCTTCTCAAAAATGTGGTTTGTTTGTCTAAAATCCCATATCTTTGTTTCTCCTCAGGAATATTGTTAAAAGGAGGAAAAAGCGTATGGGAAGACCGAAAAGACTATATCCGTTGGGCAAATATCGACTTCGTACACCAAAGGAGGTTGATAGAGATAAAGCCTATCCTGTCGAGTTGGAATATACTTGGAACAGGCAGATAAAATCCCGAATCAGAAGAGAACTTATTTGAGCACCTCACCGTTGGCAAAGATGTCTTCAACATGATCAACATCAGCTGCGAGAATTTTCCACTGCACGATTTTCGGCCAATTTCGGTGGGGGGAGTGAGATAAGCGAAAGGATTGCTGAAAAAAATTATTAGTGTCCGGTAAAAATATCGCAATTGGCGAGTCCCGTAGGGACGACAGATTATAGCGTAGGGGCTCGCCCCTACGTTTTTTCGTTTAGTTATTACAACTTTGCCCCTGTAGGGGGCGCATAATTCATTGTATGTGAATAAAATATGCGCCCCCTACAGGGGCAAAGCATGATAAATTCGATTGAGATAGGGGCAAGCCCCTATCCTATATTATGTGTCCCCTACTGGGGCTATGGATAGAGAAACTACGCAATGAATAGGGGTAAGCCCCAAATACAAAAAACCTTGTAAATATAAAGATATTCAACGACTTACAATGTTATAAGAAAATTTTACCGGACACCAATAGAAAAAAATACATTCCAACAATCCTGTGCAAGAAAACCCATCTATTGCATTTTACCACAAATGCAGATAGATATATTTAGCCTTACCCTACAACATTAAAGATGCGAACTTCGGGGTCTGCCTGGAAATAAGGCGACAAGCCCGTGACTACATCGTTCTTGAACATTTCCGACTCCAGATAAGCGGCAGCATGTTCCGTGCTGTCGAAGCCATGAAGCACCTGCACATCCTCGTCACGCACCAGCAACGTCTTTGTCAATGCTCCATCAATGGTGTTGAGGAACGGCTCGCGATAATCGAAATACACCTTTGCTGCACTTTGACGGTCACTCTCTTTTATCTTCATCGTAATCTGAAGATAGGCATTTACTTTTTCCATTTTCTTTATCTTTTATAGTTTATGTGGTTTGAATTTCACAGTTGCAAAATTAAGACTTGACTACCTAAGAACGCTGGATTATTCAAGAGAGAGAATGGTAAATTTGCGCACGTCGTTCTGTTATTTGGAAAAGCTGTAGTAATTTTACCAATGCAAATACATAATTTACCATTTGGGGTATCTATAAAAACGGCATACAATGGAAAAGAACAACATGAAGAAAAAGGATGTTCAATCCTATTCTGTACAAGAGAACGCTCATTCGGGACTGGAACTGGAGTTGCATTTCATGCCAAAGTTCTTCCATGAAAACGGATGCGGCTCTATGCCATCGCATATTCATGAGTTCTATCAGATTATATGGTTCAGGCACGGGAAGGGAAATCATCGCATAGACTTTACCGATTATCCTGTCACCGACAACACGATATTCTTTGTGGCACCGGGTCAGATTCATGCTTTCGATGGAACAGGAAATTATGAGGGTGTAATCATCCTCTTCAATGCCAGTTTTTTGGCGGATGAAGAATCAAGCGAGAGCATTTTTCTGAAGTACAATGTGTTCAATGCCTATGATTCTTCGCCTTACTATAAAGTGGGCAATGAGGAAGCTGAACGTTTGATGTTTCTTGTAAACGAGATGAACAGGGAATATACACTCACTGGAGCTTTCGCCCACAAAGACTATATGCAATACTTGTTGCGCCTTTTCCTTGTGAGGGTTCAGCGGAGCGGTGAGCGAAAGGAAGAGGCAAAACTATATGTGTCGAACATCGCCAACCGCACCTTCGTCAGGTTCCGCCAACTGCTGGAGCAAAACTTCCACAACGTGCATACCGTACAGGAGTATGCAGACATGCTCAATATCTCGGCTCGCACTCTAACCAAGTATGTTAGCCAAAGTGCCCATAGCTCGCCTCTCCAAATTATCAACGACCGTATTGTGCTCGAAGCCAAGCGACTGTTGCAGCACACCTCGCTCAACATCAAGGAAATCGGGTATTCACTGGGATTTGAAGACCCGTCATATTTCGCAAAATTCTTCAAACGTCAGGAAGGGATTATGCCAAGCGAGTTCAGAATAGAGTCATGAGCGATTAATCGGAATAAAATTATGCTTACGGGGGCAACGTTTGTTGTACCCGCAAAGATAGCATTTGCCGTAGGGCACAAAAAAAGGTCTCCACAAACCCTGAGGCTGTGGAGACCACTCTTGAAAGAAGGCAGCTTCCTACTCTCCCGCATTGCATTGCAGTACCATCGGCGCAAGCGGGCTTAACTTCTCTGTTCGGAATGGGAAGAGGTGGGAC
>CAVDCP010000035.1:0-18814 GCA_963607545.1 bacterium | reverse complement strand
GCATAACTCATTGAGCTATGCGGATTTGTCTATCTATACCTTTCGGTAGTTATCTATACTTATTTAACCTCCTCGAAATCGGCGTCCTGAATGGTGTCGTCCGATTTCTGCTGGCCTCCGGTCTGCTGTCCGCCCCCGTTGAAGCCTTGGGCGTCGGCACCGGGCTGGGCGCCGCCCTGGTACATCTGCGCGCTGGCGGCCTGCATCACCTGGTTGAGGTTGTTGATTGCGGTGTCTATGGCGGCTACGTCGGCTGCCTTGTGAGCATCCTTGAGCTGCTGGAGAGCCTGCTCGATGCCGGGTTTCTGGTCAGCAGGAATCTTGTCGCCGTTGTCCTTGAGGAAATTCTCGGTGGTGAAGATCATCGAGTCGGCCTGGTTGAGCTTGTCTATCTTCTCGCGCTCGGCCTTGTCGGAGGCAGCGTTCTGCTCGGCCTCGGCCTTCATGCGGTCGATTTCTTCCTTGCTCAAGCCTGAAGAAGCCTCGATGCGGATGGCCTGCTCCTTGCCGGTAGCCTTGTCCTTGGCACTGACGTTGAGGATACCATTGGCATCGATGTCAAAAGTCACCTCAATCTGGGGAACACCGCGGCGTGCGGGGGCGATGCCTTCGAGGTTGAACTGGCCGATAGACTTGTTCTGTGCGGCCATAGGACGTTCGCCCTGCAGAACATGGATTGTTACAGCAGTTTGGTTGTCAACAGCCGTCGAGAATGTTTCACTCTTTTTCGCCGGAATAGTGGTGTTGGCATCAATCAGTTTGGTCATCACGCCGCCCATAGTTTCGATACCGAGTGTCAGCGGAGTAACGTCGAGCAGCACGATGTCGCCCACACCGCTTTCCTTGTTGAGGATAGCACCCTGAATTGAAGCACCTACGGCTACCACCTCGTCGGGGTTCACACCCTTTGAAGGTTCCTTGCCGAAATAGTTTTTCACGAGAGTCTGCACTGCCGGTATACGGCTTGAGCCACCAACGAGAATAACCTCGTCGATATCAGATGTGCTCAACTTGGCATCGCGCATTGCATTTTGGCAAGGCACGAGGCAAGCCTGAATGAGGTTGTGTGCCAACTGCTCAAACTGTGAGCGTGTCAACGTCTTTACCAAGTGCTTGGGCACACCACCCTCAGCCGAGATGTAAGGCAGGTTGATTTCGGTTGATGTGGTGCTCGAAAGTTCAATCTTTGCCTTTTCAGCAGCTTCTTTCAGACGCTGCATGGCCATCGGGTCTTTGCTGAGGTCGATACCTTCGTCAGACTTGAAGCCATTGATGAGCCAATCGATGATTACCTGGTCGAAGTCATCACCACCGAGGTGTGTGTCACCATTGGTGGAAAGAACCTCGAACACGCCGCCGCCGAACTCCAAGATAGAGATATCGAACGTACCGCCACCGAGGTCGAACACGGCAATCTTCATGTCCTTGTTGGCTTTGTCAACACCATAGGCGAGAGCTGCGGCTGTAGGTTCGTTCACGATACGGCGAACGTTCAAGCCAGCAATCTGTCCGGCCTCTTTTGTTGCCTGACGCTGAGAGTCAGAGAAATATGCAGGAACAGTAATTACTGCATCGGTCACTTCCTGACCAAGATAGTCCTCGGCAGTCTTCTTCATTTTCTGAAGCACCATGGCCGAAATCTCCTGCGGAGTGTACTTGCGACCTTCGATGTCTACGCGCGGATAGCCGCCTTCGTTGGCAACCGTAAACGGAACACGTGTCACTTCCTTTGCACACTGCTCATAGGTTTCACCCATGAAACGCTTTATTGAATACACCGTATTCTTGGGGTTGGTGATAGCCTGACGTTTTGCAGGATCGCCCACTTTACGTTCGCCATCCTTTACAAAACCCACCACCGAAGGTGTCGTGCGCTTGCCTTCGCTGTTGGCGATAACCACCGGTTCGTTGCCTTCAAACACAGCAACGCAAGAGTTTGTTGTTCCCAAGTCGATTCCAATAATCTTTCCCATGTCTTTATTCTTTTTTGTTTTTTATTTCATTATTAATAATGTATATAATGCCAATCAAGCATTGAACAGTGCGTGCACATGAGCAACGCCGCATTACCAAGCCCTACATACATACGCCAACATTATAACAAACGTTGTGCCAAGCAACATTTTCGCAGCATGCCGCGCCCGACAACATGACATTTTGTCATGCAACGATTCTTCCACATGAAAAATTTGGCATACGCATTTGCTGACTGATAGCAATGAAAGCAGAAGCTCTCCCCTACTCTTTCGCATACACGGGCACCGCCTTCTTTACGGCCTTGCCATTCCTCACGACCGTAACATAGCACTGGCGGTAACCGCTCTCACGGAGCACGTCGAAGAACTTGGCGAATTTTGCCTTTTTCTTTTCATCTAATTTATTGTAAACCAATACAAAATCAGGCTTCTGTACCCGTATGGCATTATACCTTTCTTCTTTCATGTTCTCACTGGAATTAGTCTGAAGTGCCCAGTATTTGCATGCAGGCAAGGCACGAACAAGAATACCAAAGCCATAATCGCCAACCATGAAGAGTATCCTCGGGCGTTGTTTCCGTTGCACCACAGTTTGGATTTCATCCCAACGTTCTTGGTCTGCTGACGGGAAAAAGACAAAATTCCACCAACGGGTGTTGTATGCAGTGCCACCCAAACAAATGGCAAGCACAACTATGACAAACACAGTTTTGGGGAGTGTGTGAATAAAACGTGAGCAACAACCAACGAGAAATATCAAGAAAAACATATAGAATGGCATGACAGCCGCAAAGTAGTAAAACCATGTCGGCTGCAATGCGAAGCTCAAAAAGAAAGGGATGTAGGCCAACTGTAGCCAATGTGAAATTCGGAAACGACGACAGAAGAAGACAACACCAATAATGACACCGGCGAGCATTATAGCTTGGTATGCTGCCCAACGGTCGGTCAATATGTTGTATATTATGGTACGCTCTTCCCCGGCATCATCGCCACGCCCCGTGATAAGAAACGTATTGACGAAATACTCCTGCACCATTGCCATAAAATTGCCTTTCCACAGGAAATAAACCATAAAAGGCAGCGTCAGTGCGGCTATGCCGAGCAAGCCAAAGAGCAGACCGTCAACACGTTTGCGCCCGAACGAAACGCCCAATACGACGAGAGCCATGCCACCCATCAACACAAACAGATTCCACTTGATCAATAAGCACCACGCCATACCCACGCCCAACCAAAAGGCGTATTTCCTAACAGACGTGTCTTGTGTAGACAACAGGCTCCGGCAGGTGCAATAGATGCCGATGCAAATCCACGGCATGCAAAAATCCTCGGCCCGCACCTCTTCGTGGACACCACGATAGAACATCAAAGCCGACATCAAGACCAGCACCATCAATGCCTCGCGTCTGCCTACAAACAACCGGGCCGTGCGCCACACGGCATCGAAGGTCACGGTGTAGGCCAACACGCTTAGCCAAAACACGCCCATATAAGAGGTGGGAAAAAGCAGATAACCTATGCCGTAGATAAGCCAAAGCAGCGGTCCTTTGGAGTCGGCAAAGTCAACGTATGGTGTCATGCCCTCCATCCACGCTTTGCCGCAAGTGAAAAACCAGGCGGAATCGCAACGGTACGCACACAAGTGCGTCAAGAACGAGTCGGGCGAAAGAAATGTCAGCAAGGAGAAAGAGAATACAAAAAGACTAGTCCAGTGAAGAACTGTAAGTCTACGGGGGGGGTAAATCGCAAGATGTTCATAAAATCACAATAATAAAACGAAATTGTCATACTCAAACCTCTATACGGTACTGATATGGCTTTAACGGCATACAAAATTAGCAAGATATCACGAAAAACTGCAACATTTCGCAGCCATTCAGCGCACCAACTGAGTATTTTTACGAAAACATTCACTAACTTTGCATCTGCTTGCAGAATTTGCATTTTATCATTTTTGCAACACTATCTTAACCTGATCTAACCCATGCCGATATACCTTAGAATAATTATACTGATTTGCCTCGCCGTTGCCGGAATGCAAAAAGCCACGGCACAGACATTCATGCCAATCATTCTGCACTACTCCTCGCTTGACTACAACAACGGTCTGCAAAACTGGTCGTGCTCGCAAGATGCTGCCGGCACGATGTATTTCGGAAACAACGACGGGGTACTGGCTTACAACGGCTATTCATGGCAGAGTGCCATGCTGCCAAGCCGCGGCATTGTGCGATCGGTGTTTGCCGACGGCGACAGAGTGTATGCCGGGGGCTACACCGATTTCGGTTATTTCAAGCGCGACGCATTCGGCATATTGCGCTACCACTCACTGTGGCCCCGCAACTACCGCACCCACGACGACGAGATATGGAACATTGTGAAAGACGGGCACGGACGGATATGGTTTCAGTCGTTCTCTGCCTATTTCTGCTACGATGGCACACGCGTGCGCGCATTTTATAATGAGGACAAGAAACCACTGTGGTTTTTCAGCATCGGCGGAACTATCTATGCACAGGTAATCAACGGCGCGCTGTGCCGCCTGTCGCAAAACGGCCTTGTGCCCATTGCCCGACGCGAGCAATTCGGAAACGACAACGTAATGGGGCTTCATCCGCTTGGGCAAGGCAAGCTGCTCGTGGCCACGGCAACCCACGGGCTTTATGTGTGGGACGGTTCCAATGCCCGGCAGCTCGTCACCACTGCCGACCCTCTGTTGCGCCATTCCATCATCAACCGCACAATAATGCTGTCGCCCCACACTCTTGTGGCCGGCACCATAAAAGGCGGCGTGCTCGCCATTGACACACGTTCAGGGCGGTGTCTGTGGCATTACGACAAGCACAACGGACTTGGCAACAACACCGTGCTCGGACTCTTTGCCGACCGCTCGGGCAATGTATGGACGGCACTCGACAACGGTCTGTCGGTAATCCACGCATCACTCCCCATCGAGGTGGCGCGTCTCGACGGCATAGGCATGGTGTATGGCATGGCCATGCAGGGCGACCTCATCTATCTTGCCACCAACCAAGCCGTGTGGCAATACGACCCTCTCAAGGCAAGCGTTACCCAAGTGACGGGCTGCGAGGGCCAGAACTGGTATGTGGAACGCTTCGGCGGACAAGTGCTGGCAGGCAACAACTTGGGAATGAAAAACGTGAAAGGCACCGAAGCACACGATGCCGGTATGTCGTCGATGGGCAGCACGGCACTCAGGGAATACAACCTGTTTGGACAACGCGCACTCATCGAGGCCACCTACACCACGTTCCGCATTTATCGCGAAGTGGACGGGCATTGGAAATGCGCCGGTGACATAAAGGGATTCTGCGCCCCGGTGCGCGAGTTTGAAATAGACTCGCGCGGAGTGATATGGGCTACGCACATGAGCAAGGGCATGTATCAGCTTGAACTTTCGCGCGACCTGAGCCAGTTTACAAGCGTGCGTTACTACGCATCGCTCGGCAACGGCAGCGAACAGGCGTTTCATGTGATGACGGCAGACAGCCGCGTGGTGTTCGCTTACGGCGGTGCTCTCTACACCTACGACGACATTGCCCACCGCATTGTGCCTTACAGCGGCTGCGGAAAACAGGGTAACAACAGTGCCGTGACCGCTGCCGTGGTTGACAAAAACACATTCTGGTTGCTCAATGCCGACGGCTACTGGCTCATGCGGAGCACGCGTCAGCAGTGCAACGCACAGTTTCTCATTCCCAACTCCATTTTCAGGCAGGAGACAAACACCTACGGCCGTGCCATGTATGTAGATGGGCGGCACACATATTTCTTCCTGAACGATGCCCTCGGGCGCTACGATTCTGCACGCCCCATGCCCTCGCCCGCAGCCTATAAGCCGTCTATAGCCTCGGCCACGACACGCAACCGCAACAACGAAACAAGACACCTGCGCACCGACCGGGCCGACCGGGTTGACGGAAACATCACGGTTAACGTGTCGTTCCCTAACTACAACAACGACCGCCTCACTTTCGTCTACACTCTGCGGCACAGCGGCGACAGCACCACGGTGGCTTCCACCGAACCCACCGTGACTTATTCAAACCTTTCTTACGGCAACTACAAACTACATGTTGACATATGCGACATAGCGGGCAAGCGGCTTGGTGTCGCCGCTTACGCCTTTGCCTACCCCACCCCTTTCTACTCCACCATTTGGGCATGGCTCATCTATATAGCCACACTATTGACACTCGTGTTTTTCTACACACGGTGGCGCACGGCAAAGGCAGTGATGCGCAACAAGAAAAAGGCGGAGCGTGAACTCATGCAGCAGAAAATGAAGACGCTGGAACAGGAGCGCATAATAGCCGAACAACAGCAACAGTTGCTCAAAAACGAGCTGCAAATGAAGGGAAAAGACGTTGCAAGTATGGCTCTCGACATGGTGGCGATGAAAAACTCCATGGAGAGCGTGCGCGAGCAGCTGCTCGAAGGCATGCGCAACGGCACGCTGTCGTCGAAGAATGCCAGCAAGATTCTGCAACAACTGAAAGACAACGACACCGAAATGTTCTGGAGCACCTACCACAACAATTTCGACCTCATACACAAGAATTTCTTCCGCAACCTTCACATGCACTTCCCCGACCTCACCCAGAACGACATGAAGATATGCGCCCTGCTGCGCCTAAACCTCAACACCAAGGACATTGCCGAATTCACCCACCTCTCGGTGCGCGGCGTTGAAGGTGCGCGCTACCGTCTGCGCAAGAAACTCGGTCTGCCTTCCGACAAGTCGCTCAACGATTTTCTGCTTGAGTTCTGATTTTTCCGGCTTCATTTCATAATACTGGCTTTGGGTTTGCCTGACACCAATAGTCCCAAATTAGCAAAAGCGCAAGACCATTATCAGCCCTGACAAGGGCGTAACGACCGTAGCTCAGGGTGAAGATGGAACGTAGTGACATCTGTAACCCTGGGTTTCACAGTCCTGAGAAGGCGGCTGGCCTGTAAGGTCAGCACAACGCCAATATGGGATGTTAGCAGCGGTGCTGACCTTACAGACCAGACCTTGCGTTTGTCGTTTATACCCAGGGTTATGCCGTTTGCTGACGCAAACAGCTCAACCTGGGCTACGAACGTTGCGCCCCACCGGGGCTAAGGTTGATTTGCGGGGTGTTTTTATTCGCTAAATCTATTTATATTTTGAACGCCCTACCTTTCAGAGGCTAAATTATTAAAATCAATAAACACGGGGGAAAACCCTACGCTATAATATGTCGTCCCTATGGGGCTTGCTCTTGATTTTTTACCGGACACCAATAATTCAAAATCATAGGTGTACGGCAAAAACGGCATTTCAAGCAACAGAAAAAATGCAACGGAGGGTTCTAATTATCCTCACCTAAAATAAAGTCACAGTCAAGCCATCTTTTGCTGTTTTGCAAGGAAGCCTTGTTTGCGTCACAAGCAAGCCTTCCTTTGCATGCAAACAAGGCTTCTTTCAACGCCAAACAAGGCTTGTTTGCAAATGCGCTAAATATTGTTTTCACACAAGGCGTATTTCCTGCCATGTACAACCCAAATTTCTGTATTTACAAAGTATTGTAGTTCAAATATATACGCATGTATGTCGTAGTGATATAGTAGCGTATTTAGTGGGCGTAGTAGTTAAAAAGTGGCTCTTGGTTTGCAAAAAAAATGAAAACGCAGTTACTTTGCAGCCAGAAAACCTAATGGCTCATTTCACGGCCATAACCAATAGCTAAAAACATAAAACAAACGTAACATGAAAAAGAAAGAGCTTCTAATCTTATGCTCTGCTTTCGCCGCACAAGTGGCATTTGCCCAAACCGACAACGTGAATGGCACTGTGCTCGACAGTTCCGGGCAACCGGTTGTAGGCGCATCGGTAAAAGTATTAGGTACGAACAATGCTGCCATGACCGATGTCAATGGCAATTTCACCTTGCACGACGTGCCGCGCAAAGCAACGGTGAGCGTGTCTTACCTCGGAATGCAGACCGCCACCATGCCGGCAACCTCCGCCACACATATAGTGCTCAAAGACGACTACCAGAACCTCGACGGCGTGGTGGTAATCGGCTACGGCTCCGCCAAGTCGAAAGACCTCACCTCGCCCATCGCCGTAGTGAAAGGTTCCGACATACAGTCAACCCCTTCGGCATCGCCCATGTCGGCTCTTCAGGGCAAAGTGGCTGGTGTAAATGTCATAAACAGCGGTTCTCCGGGCAGCGCGCCGACAGTGCGCATACGCGGAGCAGGTTCGTTCAAGAACTCATCGCCGCTCTATGTGGTTGACGGGATGTTCTATGACGACATCACATTCCTCAACAACGACGACATACAAGACTTCACAATACTTAAAGATGCGTCGGCAGCAGCCATCTACGGCGTGCGCGCCGCCAACGGCGTGGTGCTCATCACCACCAAGAAAGGTGCAAAAAACCAGAAAGCGCAAATCACCTACGACGGATATGTGGGTTTCCAGAAAGCCTCCAACGTGCTGAAACTGTGCAACGCCCAAGAGTATGCCACAATGATGCTTGAGGGCGACTACGACTCTTATGTAACGCATTTCAAGAAGAGCATCGACAACTACGGGGGCAGCTATGCCGACTCCGATTTCCACAACTGGACATACGCCACCGACAACGACTGGTATGACCTGCTGCTGCGCACGGCTCCCATCACCAACCACAGCGTCAGCATAAACGGCGGTTCAAACAAGGCAACCTACTCATTGGGGGCAAGCTACCTCTATCAAGACGGCATCATGGATGTGGACAACAACTACAAGCGGCTCAACTTCCGCGCCGCTGTTGACTACGATGCCACCAACTGGCTTAAAGTGGGCTTCAACGGCGTGTTCAGCAAGTCCGACCAGCAGGTGCCAAACAACGCTGCATGGCAGAAAGCGTTCAACTGCCCGCCTATCGTGGCACTCTACGACGAAAACAACGAGAAGGCATTCCCCGACCAATACGGTTCGCCCGATGCATTGAGCTACTCGTCAAATTTCTACAACCCTATCGCCTTTGCCAAATATTTCGACTCAAAGAACGAGAGCTATCAGGCACTTACCAATTTCTACGCACAGATTAATTTCATACCCAACAAGCTCAACCTGCGCACCAACTACTCCTACAGTTTCCTGTCAACGCAGGGCCGCGAGTTCACTCCGGCCTATTATGTGAGCAGCTGGCAGCAGTCGGCCACCACCAAACTGAGCAAGAGCGAAAACAAATACTACAACAACATTTGGGACAACACGCTCACCTACAACGACCAGTTTGGCCGTCACAAGGTGGGGGCCATGGTGGGCATGTCGATGCGGCAGGAGCAGTGGCGCTATCTTAACGGCACCACGAGCAACGTGCCCGACGGCGAAAAGGAATACTGGTACATCAAGAACGGCAATGCGGCAGGTGCCACCGTCACCGACGACGGCTACTGCTACCGTGGACTGTCCTACTTCACGCGTCTCAACTACAACTTCGACGACCGCTACCTGCTCGTGTTCACGATGCGTGCCGACGGTTCGTCGAAATACCAGGAGAAGTGGGGCTACTTCCCGTCGGTGGGTGCCGCGTGGGTAATATCGCAGGAGAAATTCATGAAAAACCAGAAATGGGCCAACATGCTCAAGCTGCGCGCAAGCTGGGGACGGCTCGGCAACGACCACGTGGCAGCTTCAGACGGTTTCAACTCGGTGAGCAGCGGCAACAACTATTCAGGAGTGTTCGGCAATACCACAATTCCCGGCTATGAAAACACCAACTACTTCAGTTGGCTTAAATGGGAAGTGGTGGAAGAATGGAATGCAGGCTTCAACCTCATCACGCTCGACAACCGACTGAACATCGACGTGGACTACTTCCACCGCATGACCAACAATGCCGTCATTTCGCCGCTTCTGCCGTTCAGCACAGAAACTCTGGCAGGCAACTACGGCAAAATCCTGAACGAAGGCTTCGACATCAGCCTCACATGGAACGACCGTCTCAACAAGAACTTTTCCTATCATGCAGGCGTAAACCTCTCCACCCTGCGCAACCGCGTAAAGGAACTCAGCGGCCACAGCATCATAAAAGGCGGCAAAACCGTGAACATCGTGGGCAAGGAGATGAACTCTTTCTACGGTTTCAAGATGATAGGCGTGTATCAGACTCAGGAAGAAGTGGATGCCGACCCGATTGGAAAGGCCAACGGCTGCCAGCCCGGCGACCTTAAATATGCCGACCTCGACGGCAACGGAGTGCTCGACGGCAACGACCGCACGACGCTCGGTTCCTACATTCCCAACTTCACCTACGGCGTGAACCTCGGTTTCACATGGAAGAACCTCGACTTCGAACTCACCACCTACGGCCAGACCGGAGCGCAGATGTTCAACCGCAAGCGCGCACTGCGCTATGCCTCGCAGAACTACAACTTCGACAAAGACCAGTATGACAACCGATGGACTGGCCCCGGAAGCACCAATTCGGCACCTTCGGCAGCCGCACTGCTGCGCACCTGGAACGTGAGCGACCAGAAATACAGCGACTACTTTGTGGAGAGTGCAGACTATTTCCGCATTCAGAACATCACACTCGGCTACACATTCCGCAACGTGAAGTTCGGCACCTACACCCTGCCCGGCGTGCGCCTCAGCGTCACTGCCGACCGTCCGTTCACCACATTCAAGGCCAACACGTTCACGCCCGAGTTGAGCGACAGCGAAGGATGGGACACCGAAGTGTATCCTCTCACCTCGACCTACACGTTCAACGTGAAAATAAATTTCTAACGACAAACACCAATAACAATTCATCAGGTTATGAAATTCATCAGGAAATCAATCATATTTGCGGCTGCCGCAATTCTCATGGGAGCGGCATCGTCGTGCAGCGACTATCTTGACAAGACCCCGGAAGGCAAGATTCCCGACACTCAGGTGGACTATGCCAACCTCGACAACATGTATCAGCCCGTATCGGGAATGTATGCCAGAATCCGCAAAAGCGGCATGCACTGGATAATATGGGAAATGACAGTGAGCCGCGACCAGGATGTGTTCTGCGGATCATGGGACGGAAGCGACTGCTACAAACTAATGGAATACAAATACAACGACTCTTATTGGGGCATCGACGAGATTTGGAAACAATATTACAACATCATCAAAAATGCCAACTCTGCCATTGAGGCTCTTGAGAGCTACGGCGAAAACGCCAAGACCGATGCCGAGAAAAGCACCAACAGAGCGTATATCGGCGAGGTGAAGTTTATGCGCGCCTACGCCTATTTCCGGCTTGTCCAGGCCTTCGGTGCTGTCACCATACTGCGCGACAACAACCAAACCGACCTCTCGCGCTCCACTGTTGACGCCGTTTACAGATATGCTTTGGACGACCTGCAGTATGGCATGGACAACATGCCGCGCATACGCCCCAACCAAAGCGAGCACATCGGAGCCGTCACGGCATTCTCTGCCGAGACTCTTGCCGCCAAGATTTACCTCAACCAGAACAACTACACAAAGGTGGAGGAACTCACCGACGACATCATCAAAAACGGCAATTTCTCGCTTTATCCCGACTATTACCAGTTGTGGAAAATTCCCGGAAAGCTCTGCGACGAATCAATATTCGAGTGCCAGTGCACCGATTTCGGCAACGGGTCGGGCGACATGATTGACGCCGACCAGTGGTTTGTGCTCCAAGGCCCCAGCAACTCGGGCAGCAACATATCGGGATGGGGTGCCATAGGCATTCTGAAATCGTTCCGCGACTGGGCCTACAACCGGGGAGAAACGGTGCGCGCCACCACTTCGTTCCTCATGGCCGGAGAGACGACTCCCGACGGCGACTACATAAAGCCGCAGGACAACCCCTCAAAAACCGACTGCTGGAACGGCAAGGTGTACACGCCGTCAAACCAGCTCACACCCGGACGCACTAAATACGGAGCCAACAACAACATCCGTGTTCTGCGCTATGCCGACGTGCTGCTTATGAATGCCGAGGCAAAGGTGAAACTGGGAAAGAACGGCGACGCTCCGTTCAACGAAGTGCGCCGCCGCGCAAACATGCCCGAACTCACCAATGTCACCTTCGACCAGGTGATAGACGAACGCCGTATGGAGCTGTGCTGTGAGTGGGGCGAGCGTTACAACGACCTTGTGCGCACCGGCAAAGCCGCCACAGAACTTGAAGGTTGGAGCGTGGAGCAGTCTCTCTTCCCGTTGCCCTTCAACCAGACCTCGACCATACCCGACCTTGCAAAAGAGCCGAAGGGCGAGTGACGGAACACACAATTAGCAGATTACAGCAAAATCAGGGAGGGCGCAATCGCCACGGTGCGCCCTCCCGTCAATCAAAATCCATGTTAAAACGATTTTTAACGAGGCATGATGTTTACAGAAAAACAAGATGCCTTGCTCTCACCTTCGCGCTGTTTCTGGCCGCAGCTTCGTCAGAAGCGCAGACAAGCGTAATGACATTCAACATTCGCCTTGATGCCGCAAGCGACGGCAACAATGCATGGGTCAACCGCAAGCAGGCGGTGTGCGACATGCTGCGCTACTACAGTCCCGACCTGTTGGGAATGCAGGAGGTGTGTCCCAACCAGCTTGACGACCTCAAGGCAAGCCTCGGCGAATATGAAGCCTTGGGCGTAGGGCGCGACGACGGTAAACACAAGGGCGAGCACAGCCCCATATTCTTCAACAAGGCACGGTTCTCTCTTGTGACACACGGCGATTTCTCGCTAAGCGAAACACCCGAAACATTCGGCAAAAAAGGTTGGGATGCATTCTACAACCGCGTGTGCACCTGGGCGGTGTTGCGCGACCGCAGGAGCGGAAAGCAGATAGCCTTCTTCAACACCCACCTCGACAACGAAGGCAGCGTGGCACGCCGTGAGGGGATAAGGCTCGTGCTTAGCCGCGTGCAGAAATATGCCCACGGCATGCCTGTCATAATCACTGCCGACTACAATTGTTCCGACGGCGAAGCCCCGTTTACCGTTCTGCGGGAAAACGGCATGGCCAATGCGCGCGACATTTCGCCCATAGTCTATGGCCCGCCATATTCTTGGCACGACTACGGCAGAGCACCCTCCGACGAGTGTGTGCTGCTCGACCATGTGTTTGTTAGCCGCGACATAAAGGCAACACGCTACCGCGTGATACAGGACAAGCCCGAAAAGGTGTGGCTGTCTGACCATTATCCGATAATCATAAACATTGACTACAAGTGAAAACAACTGTTCTACTTTTATTCTTACAAGCCATTATGATTCCCGCTGCAGCTTCATGCGGCGACATGCCGACCTGCACCGGCAAAGCCAAAAGCACGGCTATGCAAGGCACATCGCGCCCCAAGGCATTCAAAACCGACAGTGCCATGCTCGACTATATAGAGCGCGTGCACATGAACTACATGTGGGACGGCGCAGAGCCGAACTCCGGGCTCGCGCCTGAACGCATACATCTCGATGCCATCTACCCCGAAAACGACGAACACATAGTGACAACCGGCGGCAGCGGTTTCGGCATTGCCGGACTGATAGCGGGCATCGACCGGGGTTTCATCGGCCGTGCCGATGGCGTAAAGAGACTGCAACGCATAGTCGATTTCCTCGCGCATGCCGACCGTTACCATGGCGTTTGGCCGCACTGGATAGACGGTCGCACGGGAAAGACCAAGCCATTCGGGCAGAAAGACGACGGCGGCGACTTGGTGGAAAGCTCGTTTCTCATGGCGAGTCTGCTTTGCGCACGGCAGTATTTCGCCAACGGCAACGGCGAAGAGCGCAAACTCGCAGCCGACATCGACTCGCTGTGGCGCGGCATGGAGTTTGACTGGTATCGCCGCAATGGCAGCGATGTGCTCTACTGGCATTGGTCGCCCAACTACGACTGGCAGATAAATTTTCCGCTTGAGGGCTACAACGAGTGCCTCATTGCCTACATTCTCGGAGCATCGTCGCCCACCCACGGCATTCCGGCCTCTTGCTACCACAATGGATGGGCACGCTCAGGAGCGATAAAAAGTTCGGCCAGTCCTTTCGGATATGCTCTCGAACTGAAGCACAACTATGCAGAACAAACCGGCGGTCCGCTGTTCTGGGCACACTACTCATACATCTGCCTCGACCCTCGCGACCTCGTTGACCGCTATGCCGACTACTGGAACGTGACACGCAACCACGCTCTTAGCAACTACGAATACTGCCGCCGCAACCCGAAGGGCTTTGCCGGATATTCTGCCGACTGCTGGGGACTCACCGCGAGCTACTCCACCGACGGCTATTCAGCCCACGCACCAAACAACGATTTGGGTGTAATCACCCCGACGGCAGCCCTTTCGTCGATGCCCTACACTCCCGCCGAGTCGATGGCAGCACTGCACCATTTCTGGAACATGGGCAGCAAGATATGGGGAAAATACGGATTCTACGATGCTTTTGCACCCGCTACGGGATGGACGGTGCCGCGCTATCTCGCAATCGACCAGCTCACCATTGCCCCGATGATAGAAAACAGCCGCTCGGCACTGTTGTGGCGGCTGTTCATGAGCTGCCCCGAAGTGCAGCAAGGACTGAAGAAACTGGGATTTCACAAGCGCAACCAAAGCGAATGAACAAAAAACTACAGCAATAAAAACCATTCATAAACATGAAGAAGCATAAAACCATTGCGGCAATATCGGCACTCATAATCGGCTGCGCCACAGCCTTGGCGCAGCCCAATGCCGACGAAACCCGCATGAACACATTTATCGACAACCTTATGTCGAAGATGACCTTGCAGGAGAAACTGGGGCAGCTCAACCTGCCCGTCACTGGAGACATAGTTACCGGAGAGGCCAAAAGCAGCGATGTGGCCAAAAAGATAAAGCGCGGAGAAGTGGGCGGACTGTTCAATCTGAAAGGAGTGAAGAACATACGCGACGTGCAGCGTGTGGCAGTGGAACAGAGCCGACTGCACATTCCGCTGCTTTTTGGCATGGATATTGTACACGGTTATGAAACGGTGTTCCCCATTCCGTTTGCCCTGTCGTGCTCATGGGACATGGAAGCTATAAGGCACTCGGCAGAGATTGCGGCGCAAGAGGCTTCTGCCGACGGACTGAACTGGACATTCTCGCCCATGCTCGACATCTGCGTTGACCCACGCTGGGGGCGCATGGCCGAGGGCAACGGCGAAGACCCGTATCTGGGCGCGCAGATAGCGCGTGCCATGGTGAAGGGCTATCAAGGCACTGACCTCTCGCAGCCAAACACCATAATGGCATGCGTAAAGCATTTCGCACTATACGGCGGAGCCGAAGCCGGACGCGACTACAACACCGTTGACATGAGCCGTTGGCGCATGTTCAACCGCTACATGCCCCCATACAAGGCCGCAGTAGAAGCCGGGGCGCAAAGCGTGATGACCTCGTTCAACGTGGTGGAAGGCATACCTGCTACTGCCAACCGCTGGCTGCTCACCGACGTGTTGCGCAAGATGTGGGGATTCGGCGGTATGGTGGTGACCGATTTCACTGCCATTGCCGAGCTCACGGCACACGGTCTTGGCGACCTGAAGCAGGTGTCGGCACTCGCGCTGAATGCCGGAACCGACATGGACATGGTGTCTGACGGATTCATCGGCACCTTGCCGCAATCTCTGGCTGACGGCAGCGTGAGCATGGAAAACATCGATACGGCATGCCGCCGCATTCTGGAAGCAAAATGGCGGCTCGGACTTTTTGACGCCCCCTACCGCTACTGCGACCTCAAGCGTTCAAGCAAAGAGGTGTTCACCCCAGCACATCGCGCCGAAGCAAGACGCATAGCCGCCGAGACATTCGTGTTGCTGAAAAACGAGGGCAACCTTCTCCCGCTCAAGCGCAAGGGTCGCATAGCCATCGTCGGTCCGCTTGCCAATGCAGCAAACAACATGTCGGGCACTTGGAGCGTGGCAGCGCGACTGGCCGACAATAAACCGCTGGTGACAGCAATGCGCGACGCTGTGGGAGCAAAGGCCGAAATATTGTATGCCAAAGGTTCAAACGTTGTGCTCGATGCACAACGCGAAGCCGATGCGACAATGTTCGGACGCGAAATACGCGATGCGCGCCCTGCACAGCAAATGATAGACGAGGCCGTGGCAACGGCACGTCAGGCCGATGTCGTGGTGGCAGCCGTGGGAGAGGCATCGGAAATGAGCGGCGAGTGCAGCAGCCGTTCGTCGCTCTGCATGCCCGATGCACAGCGTGACATGCTTGAGGCTTTGAAAGCCACGGGCAAGCCCATTGTACTAGTGTATTTCTCGGGCCGGCCGACTGTGATGACTTGGGAAAAAGAGAATTTCCCGGCCATACTCAACGTGTGGTTTGGCGGATGCGAGGCGGCAGATGCAATCTGCGATGTGCTCTTCGGCGACAAATCACCGAGCGGAAAGCTCACCGCCACAATGCCAAAGAGCGTAGGCCAAATCCCGTTGTTCTACAATCATCTGAACACGGGCCGCCCACTCGAAAACGGCAAGTGGTTTACCAAGTTCCGCAGCAACTATCTCGACATCGACAACGAACCGCTCTTCCCGTTTGGCTTCGGTCTCTCCTACACCACTTTCGCTTACGGGAAGCCTTCGCTCTCTGCCCCAGTAATGCAGCAAGGCGACACACTCACCATCACGGTGGATGTGACAAACACCGGCGAATACGATGCCGACGAGGTGGTGCAGATGTATGTGCGCGACCTTGTGGGAAGCGTGTCGCGCCCGGTGAAAGAACTGAAAGGATTCAAGCGTGTGGCACTGCGCAAGGGCGAAACACGAACGGTGGGTTTCACGCTGAGTATTGACGACCTGAAATTCTACAACCAACAACTTGAATACCGTGCCGAACCGGGTGATTTTGAGGTAATGGTGGGGCCGGACAGCCGCAACGTGCAGACGCTTAAATTCACGCTGAAATAACAAAGGCCTCCATGCCGCTCACCAATGGCGGCGTGGAGGACAACGGAAAACAAAAGAATATGAAGAAAAAGTTTTTTATGCTCGTGCTCGCCGTCATGGCGTTTGGCATGGCCAACGCAAGGCACACTGTGCGCATTCTGGCCGTGGGCAACAGTTTTTCAGAGGATGCAATAGAACAAAACCTGCATGAGATAGCCTCAGCAGCAGGCGTGACAATGGTGGTGGGCAATCTCTACATTCCGGGATGCTCACTGCAACGGCATGTGGAATGCTCGCAGACGGGTGCTCCCGACTACCGCTACCGCAAGACAAAAGCCGACGGCACGCAGACCGAAGCTGCACATTGCCGCCTTGACAGCGCACTGGCCGATGAGCAGTGGGACTACATAAGCATTCAGCAGGCAAGCCATTTCTCGGGCGACTATTCCACTTACCAGCCTTACATGGAGCAACTTGTGAACCATATCCGTGCCCATGCAAAAGGCAAACCGCGCATAGTTTTCCACCAGACATGGGCTTATGCCTCCGACTCCAAACACGACGGTTTCCGCCGCTACGGCAACAGTCAGCAGCAGATGTATGAAGCAATAGTGGCAAGCACCCGGCAAGCGATTGCCGATTTACGGCCCGACAAACTTGTTCCGGCTGGCACTGCCATACAAAACGCACGCACCTCGTCGCTTGGCGACCACCTGAACCGCGACGGCTATCACCTGAACCTCGTCTATGGACGCTACACCGCTGCCTGCACTTGGTTTGAGGCGATAACTAAAAAGAATGTCATCGGCAACTCATTCACGCCGCAAGGCATCACGCCTTTGCAAAAACGCATAGCACAAAAGGCCGCCCATGCCGCTGTGAAGCATCCGTTTGAGGTGACACCGATTAAGGACTGAAGCGTCATCTGTCACTGATTATACAAGAAGAGGGCGTGTCAAAGATTCATTTTAAAAGAGATGAACCTTGACACGCCCTCTTATTGTTGTTTTTTCTTAATTTCCTATCCTCTAAGCCGATATCAAAGGGCTGATTAGTTTCTGACAACAGTAAACAAAAGTAGTTAGATGTCGTTTTTATATCAATTCATTCCCTTTGATATACCCCTCTTGGTCGTAGCCACGATGATATCGATGGATAATGTCTATCAGCATTTGCACAGACGGGATGTCAGACATGAGGTTGCGAAATCGAGGATATTGCTCACGATACCTTTCGACAGTTCCGTTCTGTAGGCGTTGCTCTATGTCTGTCGGGATTAGGAAGGAGGCTCTTTCGCCCAAGTGCTGGCGGAACTCGGTGAGGAAGATGTTGATGCCGGCCAAGTCGAAATCGCCGAAGTGGACGTAGCGGTTGGGGGTAGTCTGCAACCATGAGCGCAGGTCGGTAGACTGTGGGTAGCGCGACACGAAGAGCAGAAGTTCGTTTGGCATCAAGGACGCGAACAAGTCCCTTTGCCTACGAATGAGGCGAAAGTTCTCCATGTTCTCGATGCCAACCACCACTACATCCTCGGGAATGGAGAACCGCTGCCAGTCAGCTATGAACAAGAAACTCCCTTCGCTCGGGCAGACCTCTATCTCATGTCCATTCAACCGACATTGTATCGGTTCGTAGGCATTGACGGGGAAACCCGGACAAGAGCGGACGGCAACGAGTTTGGAGTTGCCTGTCTCGGCTGCTTGCTCGGAACGAGAGGTCACGGTAGACTCAAGCAGCACCCTTCGTATTCGTTCCAATCCTCCCAATCGCTCGTCTATACCTCCCAAAGCAAGTTCCAAACTATTGGGGTCAGCGGCCAAAAGAATCCGTTTGCTACCCTGCGAGCGGCTCACCAACACACCGTCGCGCAGCAGTTCCTCCACCCAGTCGCCCCGTAGGGCACTGGATGGAAGCG
>CAVDCP010000034.1:0-19976 GCA_963607545.1 bacterium | reverse complement strand
AGAACAATCTCGGCAAAAATGCGTCCGACTCTTTGAGAGAAGTACTGGAGAGCATAAAAGACTAAAAAGCACGGCAACTGCAATAAACTTTCTGCTTTGCTGAGCGTCTAAACAACAGTGTATCAGCAAAAAGTAAATTTGGCATGGAACAGCAACGGAACATCATCATAACAGACCGTCTTGACGACATCGGAACGAACGCATATAAAGAGTATCTGGGACACGCCCTTTGCCTTGGCGGTTCCTGCCGTATTGTGTTCAATGGGACGGAGTTAGAGATGAAACAGGGCGACCTGATGATTGTGCGCAAGGGAAAACTGGTGGAGAAGATTACGCCAAAGAAGGATTTCCGTGTCATCATCGTATACGTATCGTCCAAACTGATAGAACTTTCCACTCCACAAAGCAACTATGGCATGAAGGGACAGCTCGCCCTGTTCCTTAATCCCATTATGCACCTCACTCCCTCGCAGTTTGAGCAATGCAAGCGCAACTTCGACGACCTGCAAATCCGCATGCTGCAGACCGGGCACAAGTTCTACAACGACTTGATGGTAAACAAGGTGCAGGCGATGATTATCGACTTCTTTGATTTCCATGCCACGCTGTATGAGGAAAGTGATGTGTCCACCCAGTACGCCACGCTGATGAACCGATTTCTCTCGTTGCTCGAAAGCGGTGAGTATCGTAGTCATCGTGAGGTGACGTGGTATGCCGACAAACTGTGTGTCACATCCAAGTATCTCTCGGAAGTATCGAAGGCGGTGAGCGGCTATGCTGCCAACTTCTGGATAAACCGCTACACCGCACTTGACATCTCCCGACTGCTACGCGACAAGACGTTGTCGTTCGTTCAGATTTCCGACATATTCAGCTTCTCTTCTCCAGCTTATTTCAGCCGTTACGTATTGCACAATCTTGGCGTGAACCCGTCGGAATACAGAAATTAGGGAAAGGCAGTTGGATAATGCTCATACAGAGCGTACAAAGAAAGAGCCTGCACCATTACAGTGCAGACTCTCTTCTATTGCATTACGCCTGTTCGGCGTTTTATAAGTTCGTCGCAGCGTTTACTTCACCGTCACCTTCTGTCCATTCACCACATAGATGCCGACGGGGAGAGAAGCCGTAGAGGTAACACCCTTGGCTACAATCTTGCCGTCCACGGTGTAAACATTGAACGTCTTATTGTCGCCAGCAGTCACAATATCGTCGATGCCAACAGCAACAAGAGCCACTGTGGGTGCAGACTCGCCGTCGGTGTAGACAGCCGTCACGGCATACTCGCTGTCGCCGGTAGCACCATTGTCAGCATACTGAAGCGTAGAAGCACTTACGGTACTGATGAGTTTGCCGTCGCGGTAAACGTTGTAACCCGTGAGCACGCCGTTGCCAGCCTCGTAGGTCACATCGTCGATACCAAGCATATATCCACCCTCAGCAGTGGTGTGGCGGATGGCAAAATGCGTAGCACCATCGGGCACATCAAACGAAATCTCCTCCCAAGCATTGCTCTCCACTGTAACGGTCTTCACGAGAGTGAAGTCCTCACGGCTCGTACCTGTAGTGGAATAGAGCAACTCCAGTGTCTCGGGATAATTGTTTTCGCTATCCGCCTGATTGAGGGCGAAGAACTTGACGGTCTGTTTCTTGCCCGAGAGCGACGGGCTGATAAGCCAGTTGTCTGCATCAACGAAACTATCGTCGAGCACACTATAGAAGGCGGCTGCGTATTTGTTGCCGTTATAAGGAGTCATCTCCGGGTTGTTCTCGAGCAGACTCTCGCTAACCTCCTGAGGCTCGAAAATTTCAAACGCGAACGGCTCGCCCTGATGGCCGGTGTTGTCGTCGCTGCTGAACATCTCGCCGGTATACCCCTTGTCGCCGTCGATGCCGGTCCAGTCGCCAAAGCTGTTGATAGCCCATGTGTCATAGTCCTCAAAGCTGTCGGTCACCTGTCCCTCGGCAATCGCCGGAGCAGTCCATGAAACGGTGCAGCCCTCAGAACCCTTCGCCTTGACAGCAGAAGCCGGAGCCGGTTTCGTAGACGTTATGAGTTCCACAACAGCGGTGGTCTTGTTGTTGCTCATGTCGAGATCCTTGTCGTAGACCACCTCAGCGGTGAGCTGTGCGGAAGAACCGTCCTTGAATATCGACGGAGTGTAGTTAAGCGAAACTGTCTCCGATGCAAGCGGAGCAAGTGTAGAATTCACCGTCTTCTCGGCAGCGAGTTCATCGCCGCCGTAGAGTTTCACGGAATAGCCGTTGGCTGCGTTCTCACCGAGGTTGGTCACTGTCAGCTCTATCTCGGCGGTGTTGCCTTTCTTCACGCTCTCCGGGGCAGCCATCGCCACGCTGAGGTCTTCGGCGTAGAGGTTGCGCACCACCACGTTGTCGATAGGAATAAGACCGCTGCCGTTGCCGAGGAATCTCACGAGGATGTAACGCTCGTTGGCGTACTTGGCGAGAGAAACACACTCGGATGTCCACTCAGATATATTCTCAGGGTCGTTATACTCATATTTCTTGATGTCTTCCACGGTGCCGTCGCTCTTCTGCACCTGCACGGTCATGGAAGCGTCCTGCGTGTATTCGCCGCGGATATTGAAGAACAGCTTCAGGTTGGCAGCTCCTGCGGGGTTTATTTTTCCGGAAGCGAAATACGACTCGTCGCCGCATCCGTTGAACACCACCAAGCCGGTTGCTCCGCCGTCGGGCGAATCCGCTTCGCCGTTGAGATACCATGACGACGACCCGCTCATATTAAAGAACCACAGCTTTTCGTCGTCGGTCATACCGTTGCTGAACGTTTCCTTGAACGGGATGGAATAGGGTGCTCCGGTAACGACAGTCTGTGCCTCGCTATAGTAGCCCTCGCCCTTTTCGTTCGTGGGCTGAATGAAGGCGGTGAGCATCTGCTGGTCGCCCTCGTCAGTATTCATGGCGATGTCGAGGTGGTTGTCCCCCGTCACACTGCCCAGAAGATTGCCGTATTCATAGCCGAAGAAGGCATCATAAGAGAGAGCGTCGTAAACATTGTAGGTTATCGCCTGCGGGTTCACATAACCGCCGTTCTTGCCCACGGTCACGGCATCCCAAGCCAGCGAAATGGCAGTCTTGTTGTCCTTCACCGTGATGCTGCTCTTGTCGATAGTCTGCGGGATGTCGGTGCCCACGAAAGCAGTCTTGCCGGCAGACAATCTTCCCTTCTCGCCGTCGCAACCGTAAACAACTACTTTATAAGTATAGGTAGAGTCTTTCTCGGGGTAGTCGGTCAAGGTTATCCATTGTCCCGGGGTGAGAGCAACGCTGGCGTTAGTCTCGCTTATCGTCACCACGCCGTCGCGCATCACCTCAACCTTTGTTATGCCGTTGAGGGCACTGCCGCCAATGGTGGAGTTGGGCAGACAGAAATGCACGTCAGCGCGCGTTATGCCGGTGCGGTCGGGAGTCACAGTAATGCTCGTCACCGAGTCGGGTGCCGTAGCCACACAACCCTCGCTCACATGAACCCCGAAGAGCAGGAGGTTGAACATGTCCGCGTCGCTGAGGGCGTGGAAAGCGATTCTCATATCCTGGTCTTTGTCGGGCGTGATATACGATGTGAACTCCTTCTTCGACGTCAGTTCCGTGGGAGCGAGGAGTGTTCCGCTGAAGGTTGTCGGGTCGTCGCCCACGCCGTATTTCACCTCTATGCGCTCCATATATTCCTCAATGGTGTTTGAAGCAGTGAATGTCACGGCATACTCCTTGCCAGCCTCCATCTTGATAGGCGGTGTGAGGAGCCAATCGTCGGCACTGTTCTCACTGCTGTACACATTGTAGGCGCAGTGCTGGTCGGGGTGGTAGCCCCATGTGCAGCCATCGCCGTTGTTGTCGACAACGGTCATCAGGTCGAGCGACAACTCATCAGGGAAATCATTGTCGTATGGCGGCGTGAGAGCAGGCCCGAGCACCACCTTGCCACTTGTGTTCTCACCGCTGCGTGTGTCGCCGTTGACAGCTGTCACACCGTAGGTGTAGGCGGTGAGCTGGGCAGGAGACACCGTTTCGGTGAACGTTGTTTCGCTGATGCCTTCAGCCACCTTCACCTCGTCGGGATAGCGAGTCACGTCGTATGTAAGGTCGCCCACATAGCCGTCGTTGTAGCTGCCTGTCGGGGCAGACCATGTGACGGTCACCTTTCCGGTGGCGGTGTTGGCGGTGGCCTTCACGTCCTCCACGGGATAAGTCTCGTCATATCCCACATACACCTGTGCCTTTGCCTGCGGCGAGCGACCCACACCGTTGGTTGTCGTCACCACGAAATTGTGCATACCGCTGCTTGCAACATCCACATCTCTCTCGATAAGCTGACCCGGGTAGGCGGTGCCGTTGAGGAGAGTCTCGCCGTCAACTTCTATGGTGTATGTCAGTTCTCCGTCGGAGAGATCTCCGCCGGAGAATGTCTTCGTAGGCGCGGTGAAAGACACGTCCACAGTAAGCGAGCCATTGCGTGGAAATACGTCGAGCGGATTTATCACTGCCGGCGCGCCGTCTTCAGCCTCAGGGGCTGGGATGGTGAGGGCAAACACCTGCTCGTTGCCCACGAAGTCGCCCGCCTTGGTGGCCGTTCCCGTTGTGAGGTCTACCGTGTAGAGGGAGGAGGAGCCGTCGCCGTCGATGGCTGCCCAATAGAAGATGCCCGTCTTCTGGTCGATTTCTCCACTCTGCTGATAAACGGTGCCCTGAGAGTTGAGGAGCGACAATCCCGTAGCCCCCACGAGTGTCTCGGAGGCAGTCTTGGAGTCAATCTTGTAGAGATTGCCGTCGGAGGCAACGCCGTAGAGCGTGTTGTCCTTCGTTATGCCCAACGCCACATAGTTGTTGTTGAGCGTGCCGATGGTGGAACGCGTCATGGTGGAATAATCTATCACCCCCAGCTCGTAAGCCGAAGCGTCGGAGTTATAGAACTCTCCATAGACATTCCCGTTGTATGCCACGGCGAGTTCCTGGGCGATGAGCGACACGTCATCGAGTTCCCTCGAGTCTATTTCCTCACCGGTCTCGGCGTTGAACTTGCAGTAGGTGATAAACAGATATTCGTCGCTTGACGACCAGTTAACACTGTGGAACACCCCGTCAACAAGCGCACCACCGCCGTTGGCGGCGCAGTCCTCGTTAATCCACAGCGACGAGGGGTCTACGTTCTCCTCTGCCTTGAAGGAGTAGAGACCGGGGCGCATCTCGTCCCAGTAGCCAGAATACACCACGTTGCCATAAAGCTCTCGCCCATCGGCAGCCTGAAGCATCGGAGTTTTCTTCACCGACGCGCTCTTGCCGCATGTCACGCCCACCCGCTTCAGCCGACTGGCATCCGTTGTCCTGTTAGTCTTGTAGAGCATCTTGCACAGGGCTGGGTACTTCTTGTCGAACGCCCTTGCCTTGGCTACATGCTGCGAGGGCAGCATCTTCTGCATCACGTGGGGTTTGCCTTGAACACCGGGGATGCGCATTCCGCGTGTCTGCGTCTGCGCCGCCACAGGCATCGTAGCTATTGCCGCCGCGAACAAAACAATCAGTTTTTTTACCTTTGACATTGAAAATTGTTTAGTTTTCGCAACCTTTTAAAAATAATTCCACTCAATCAGGTTTCCGCCCAGTAGCTGTGCCGTCGGAAACTGTGCCATGCCGCTCTTGCACGTCTTTGTGTTGCGATTCCAATTACGAAAGAACCGGTATGACACGGCAAAGGTACTAAAAAAAACACAAAATCACTTTTCCGTTAATATTATAGTCAAAAAGAAATATTTTTGGAATTTTTATTTAACTATAAGTAAATGCATCTTCTACTCAAACATACAGCCAAAAACAAGGCACATATCCATATCAAACAATTCTGAACACCTACTTAATACAATTATCCCCCCCTACCCCAACACCCTACCTATCCGGGCTGATATATGCCAATTGCCGACGTGCGGCAAGAGCAACACATGCAAACAACATCTACAACACGCCCGCACCACAAATGTCGCACGACGCAAACAAAGCCCCTGCCCTATGCCCAAAACGACAAAAGGGCATAGAACGAAAGCCCGCAACAAAAAAGCGCGAAACTTAATGCGCAGAAAACTTGCATTTGCTTGCGCCATGCCTTACCTTTGCCGCCGTAACATGAAAAACACAAAGAAATGAGCATCAAGTATGAAATTCATTCCATCTGCAATGCAGAAGGAAAAGGCATCAGCCGTGACTATGTGCGGATATTCGACCACAAACCCATGGGCGACCGCGAACTTGCCGAGAAGATACAAAGCAGCTGCTCGCTCACCGTTGGCGACGTGCGGGCTGCAATGGCAACAATAAGGCGGTATATGGAAGAAGAACTTCCACGCGGAAACCGTTTCCACATTCCCGACGTGGGCTATTTCTCGCTTGCAGTAAAGGCAAGGCGCAAAAAGGAAGACGGCGACACGAAGGTGCGCGGCAGCGACATCGCGGTAAGGACAATAAGGTTCAAGCCCGACGCTTCGCTGCTCACGGCGGTGAAACAGGACGCAAAGTTTGAAAAGGCAACGTTCACGTCGAAATCGGCAACATACGGCGAGGAAGAACTTGAACGCCTCGTTAGGGATTACCTCAACGCCAACCGATGCATAACACGCCGTGACATGGAAGTGGAATACAAACTGCGCGGATCGGCGGCACGCAAGTGGCTCGCCCTCTTCGCCGGGCGGGGATGGCTGAAGAAGGGCGGCGCACGAAACTCGCCGGTGTATTTCCTTGCAAACAATGTCAGACTTCAATGCCCCACATCGCCGCAAGCAGACGCTTGCCGCTCTGGGTCTTGAACACGTTCTGTGCGAAACGCTGCACTGCCTCGGTGCTAAGGTTGTCCTCAAACGAGTTTACAAGATAGTCGGCTTCAATAAGAATCTGCCAGTCGGGAGCGTCGATGCCACGGTAGGTGTGGTGATGGGCTATGAGAAAGCATATTCTCTGCACCTGTTCCGGAGTGAATCCGCCCACTTGCCCAAGCAACGCCTCGGCCTCGGCAGGGCCGAGTTCTTCCTGGTGCTTGCCGCCGCAGTCGCCATAAACGGCCTCGCTGCGGTGTATGCCGATGTCGTGCAGTATGGCAGCGGCCTCCAGTATGAACGTGGTGTCGCTGTCGAGGTTTTCGAGCGAAGCTATGGCGGCTACAAAATCGTGCACCTTAACGAAGTGCTGTATGCGCCTCACGTCGCCCCGGTCGTAGGCAATCATAGCCTCAAGGAGCTTTGCATGCAAGTGTTTCATAATAAACAGTTTTTATGGATTGTGCTGATTGTCGGCGACAGCACCGCTAACGTTTGCCTTTGTTTATGACATATATGCCCGAAGTGGCAAACACTCCGGCCAGAATATATCTGAAATGGAATGTCTCGCCGAGGCACACGCACGACGTGAGCACGCCGACAACGGGTATGAGAGAGTTGTAAATGGCCACCTTGCCGACGGGGTTGCAGCTTAGAAGTTTGTTGTAGAGCGAGAAACCCACGGTGGAAATGGCAATGAGCAACGCCAGTATGAGGATGCCCCATGCGGTGACACGCGGCAGACTGCCCCCCATTGCAATGCCGGGAACAACGAGCAGTGCTCCGCCCACAGCAAGTGCGTAGCCCGTGCCCACAAAGACATCGACCCTACGGCCAAGGCCGCGGGTCATGAGCGAGGCAATGGCACCGCAAAGAGCATTGAGCATTATCATGCCATCGCCGAGAAAAGTGAACTCTCCGCCCACGTCTCCGCCAATATTCAACGACACTATGCCTATGCCGCCCAGCACGCACCCCACAGCCTTGCGCACTGTCATGCTGTCGGTTTTGAAGAACAAGCAGGCAAAAATCACTACGAGAAACACGCTCATGGAGTTGAGCAGTGCAGCGCGCGAACCTTCGCTGTGCGACAGTCCAAAATAGAAAAAGGCATAATGCAAAGTGGTGTTGAAAAGAGAGAACACCAGAATGTAAAGCCAATCGGCTTTGCGCGCCACATGGAAATCGCGACGGGCCGTCCTAGCCATTGCAAGAATGAAAAGGCCCGACAGGCAGAAACGTATTCCGGCAAACAACATTTTGCTTGCCGTCATGTCGGGGGAGACAGAAAATTCGGCCATGCCGAGCTTTATGAGTGGATAAGCCCAACCCCATGCCACGGCGGCAGTAAGTGCGAACAGAGCCACCCACACCGGGCGGCGGAATATCGAGTCGGTATTGTTATCGGTTGTATTCATAAGTTTTTTACATTTGCCGTGCCACGCAAAACCCGACAGAAGAAACGGGGAATGCAGTGAGCGGCGAGTGTCAGATATCGCTTATATCGACATATCCATGCATGACGGCATACACCGTAAGCGCAGACACGCTGCGGGCATTGAGCTTCGTCATCACGTTTTTGCGGTGAGTAACGACAGTAGGCAGACTTATGTTGAGTGCATCGGCTATCTCTTTGTTTATCATCCCCTTGACGATTAGCGAGAGAACTTCAATTTCACGAGTGGAGAGTTTTGCCCCGTTTTCGTGGGCTTCGGTCACGCCATGCGGAAGGTTGCGCCCACGGGCATGCGCATACTGTTCGAGGGCGAGCAGCGAGCGCACCAGATGTTTCTCGGGCTGGTCGGTGCAAATGAAATGAAACTTGTCGAGATTGCGGCTTGTCGCCGTGCCGGTAAGGACAATGGTCTTGTACCTGTTGTCTAGGAAAAACTGTAGATTGCCAATCACAATGCGTACGTCAACAAAATAATGTACATATTGTTCGGGATGATTGGCAGCAAGTTCGGCAAAAGAACCGAACGTGTCGATGCGCACCATGGGCATCACCGACTGCAAAATATGCTTCAACCCCAACACGGCAAGCGTGTTGGGGTCGACAATAGCAATATTGGGCATTGCTGCGTGAGTGCGGGTCATTTCTTCCAAAACATCGTTGTTATATCGGTGAAATCATCGTTTACGGCACGCTTGTAAAGCCGCTGGTTTGTGGTGCGGTCTTTCAGGCAACCCAATTTCTCTATATACGGGCCAAGTTTCACATAGTCGAAATCGGCCTTGCGCAATGTTCCGGGAAACTGCTGGCGGCCACTGTACCATGCCACTTTCAGCTCTTTGTGTTCGCGGCGAAGGTGTCGTGCCAGTGTCGCGACATACGAAGGTTCGGCGTCGCCGCCCATGAAACACACGCAGGTGATTTCGCCTTCGTAGTGGGACACGAGGTCGTCGAGTGCCGTTGTAGTGAGCGGCTTGCCTATATCTTCCCACAGGTACTGGCTGTGGCAGCCGGGACACCGACAAGGACACCGCGTGATGTTTATCGACAGTGTTACCTCGTCGGGTATTTCCTGAAACACTATTCCCGTGTTAAGATACTTCAACATGGGCCTATTACTCTACATATTTGTCTTTTTCTGCATAATAACGGCGGCCTGCTTCCTCCTGACGAGCCTTCGAGAAATTGCTTACACGCTTGAGGTATCCTATTATGCGCGTCATGTAGTCAACGTTCTCGCTGCCGCAGTGTGGGCATTTCTTGAGGTAGCGTTTGTCTATGTGGCCGCATTCGTTGCAGATGGTGTTGGGAATGTTGAACGTGAAATAGTTGCACCCTTCCTTTGCCGCAACGCGCAGCAACTGGCGGTATTGTGCCTTTGAGAGGTGTTCTTCAAGATTCATGTGCAATGCCGAGCCGCCGGTGAGGTGCTCAATGTAAGGTGCTCCGTGCATCTTGAACTTGTCCATTATGTTAAGACTGTCGTCCTCAACCGCATAGAAATAGCTGTTGTAGCAGTCGCGCGGCACGAAATAACCGTCCTCACGGTCCCATTTTGCGTGCTTCACGCCCACGTTCTCGGCAGGAATCATCTCACAGTTGAACATCACATCCTTTGTGCGGTATTGCTTGTTGCATTTCTCAACAAGACCAAGCACGGTCTGCACAAACTGCAGATAGTCGGGATTGTCGCTTATCTTGAGCCCCATGAACTCGGCAGCCTCGACAAGACCGTTCACTCCTATCGTGAGATACTGGCGGCCCATGTTTATGTAGCCGGCATCAAACAGCGGCAACATGCCATGGTCTTGCAGGTTCTTCAGGTTTTCGTTGTAGGCCAACTGCACTTTATGGCAGAGGTCAATCACCTCGGTAAGGAAATCGCGGTAGTCAATCTTGTTGTTGACGGCATACTGTATGCAGCGGTTGAGGTTGATTGTCAGCACGCTCTTCGAGCCAGTTGACACGCCTCCTGCACCGAGCGTGTAGCTGAAGCCGTTGTCCTGAATCTCGTTGCGCAGACGGCAGCAAGAGCTGAGCGAGTCGGCATTGTCGCTCATATAGGTAAAGAACGAGTGGCCTTCCGAATACATTTCGGCAGTGAAGTCGCCCCACTCCTTGTCAATCACATCGCCGTCTTTAGACAGGAGCGACATTGTTTCAACCGGGAACGTGAGCACTGTCTTGGTGCGTTCCTTGTTGAACCATTTCATAAAGCGTTTCTGCAACCACGACAGTCCGTCCCAGTCGGGCGATGAACCGTCGGGGAACTTGAACTCGCCGAACATGCTGTCGAAATAAGGTTTGTCGTAATAGGCAATGTTCCAGAACACGGCCTGATAGTTGCGTGCGCCGGTGGGCTGGTTGATTGAGTAGACAATCTGCTCGAAACAGTCAGTTATCATCTTGTCGATGGTGCGCTGTTTCTTTGAAAGGTCAACAACCTTGTCGGCCTCTTTCCAGTATTCCTTGCCGTATTCAAGTCCGATGAAATAGTTGAGATACATGAGAAACTCCGGTGTTGCGCATGCGCCACTGAGCATGCTCGACACCATAAACACCATGTTCACAAATCCTCCGCAGAACGACTTGAGGTTGGTGGGGGCGGTGGAGTTGCCGCCTATCGATGTAGTTCCGCCGATGAGCCACGGATACATGGTTATAGATGCGCAGTAGTTGGCAAGACTCGTCTCGTCGTTCTTGTATATAAAGTGGTTGTTGAGTTTGTCTATGTATTCGTCGGCAAGCTGCTTGCCATACATTTTCTTTATACGGTCGGTGAGCAGACGGCGGTTAAGACGGATGAAATTCGATTTCGGAAGCTCGCCTATCAAGGTCGCGATGTTCTTGTGCTCAACGTTGGCATTGGCATCATACTTCGATCCCGTGGCTGCATTGGCGGCCTGACAATAGTCGGTAAGGAATTTCAACTTGTCCAATGTCTCACGGTCTTCGGTGTGACGCTGGCGGTAGAGCATGAACGACTTGGCCACATCGTAGTGTCCTTCTTCCATTAATGCCACCTCCATTTGGTTCTGTATATCCTCGACAGTGATGCCTTCCGATATTTTCAAATGGGTGAGAATCTTGGATATCTCGGTGAGATCGATATCCACGTTTACCGACTGGAATGCCTTTATCACGGCATTCATAATCTTATCCAAAGAAAAGCGGTCTTTGGAACCGTCGCGCTTGATAATCGTAAAATCTTTCATGTTCTGATTATTTCTTTTTTGGGAAAACTTTCACCATGAGTTTTTCAAAAAAGTTGTCCGTTTTGGAAAACTTTTCGTTCAGCACAATCAAGAAAGTTTCCTGTTTTTATCTTTCAAAAGCCGTGTGCAAAGATACTACAAAAAAATCAAAACATATATGCCGGGAGAGCAAAAAATAGCTTTCCCGGCATTACTTTAAGGAGCTTCGGTTTAGAGCTTGACCGAAGAAATATCCACCAAATTGTTAACTATTGCATAAATGGTGAGCCCTGCCGGGCTGTGTATCTGCAACTTACGCGCAATGTTACGCCTATGCGTGATTACCGTATTTACCGATATGCACAAATGGTCGGCAATTTCCTTGTTGGTCATGCCCTGCACCAGACTAACGATAACCTCCTTTTCGCGTTCGCCCAAGTTGTCCACGCCATCTTGATTTTTGGAAATCATGTCGGAAATCTTCGCAGTCACATCGCTTTGCCTCGATTTCTCCTCAAGACGCTTTATGGCGGGCATGAAAATGCGCTCCTCCACCTCGGCATGCAGTGCAAGCCACTCTTCATTATTATATATGTCGTAGAGAGTGGCCGAGAGCTGGTTGTTGTGTAGGCCGTCGCTTGGAAGATATTTTATGATGATGCTCTTGAGCTCGCGCAATTTCAGGCTCTCCTGCCCGTGGTGTTTGGAATACATGTCGATAGTGAAACCGCCGAGAGGTTTCTTGCTGGTGAGCAAAGTCTCGACATAGGGGAATACCGTCTTTTCCTCATAACGCATGTGGGCCGTTATCGATCGGGCATATTCGTCGTAGAGTTTCAATATCAAGCGTGCGAGATTGTCTTTTTCATCGAGTGCCTGCACAAGTTCCTTGCGGATGAACGGAAGCTGAAAATCGAGGAAATAGGCATGGCTTGCCTTAAGATACTGCAACAAGGTGGGCACCGACAGTTTTCCGGCATCGTCGAAATCGCGGAACCCGTTGATTGTGAAATTCACGACAGCAAGAAACGTGTAGGTATCGACATTCTGTTCGTCGCAGACCTGACTCACAGTCTTGTCGCCGAACCCCAGACTAATCCCGAAACTGCCAAGGCTCTGCAAAAGGTTATAGTTATCCCTGATAAGAGAAATCATCTTGTCGTCGGGCTCATACATCTTCTGATTCTTCATTACCTTATATACCTTATTATATTATGATTGCAAAATAACAAAAAAAACACGATATGCACAATCACTACATATAGGTATTTTAGGCAGGAACGCTGCAAAACTCCCGCAAAAGCCTCATTCCAAAACCCTGCGGGCATTTACTCATTTTTAGGTATTGCCTTATTTTGCCATTCACAATAACTTTGCATCCGTAAAAAATCAAAAAAAACAATAACAATGAAGAAATCAACTATTGTTTCAATTGCATGCGCGGCAGCAACCATAGGCTGTCCCGTTGCAATTCAGGCACAAACAGTAGCAGCCGACAGTGTTATGCAACACGTCAAAGGCAACAGACTCAGCGTAGGAGGATACGGTGAGGTTGCATACAGCAGAAATTTTTACAGTGACAGCGGCAACCGTTACAGCAGTGCTGCCGCCCACAAGAACGACCCGAGCCACGGTCGCTTCGATATTCCCCATGCAGTGATTTACCTTGGCTACGACTTCGGCAAGGGATGGACTCTGGGCACAGAGATTGAGTTTGAGCACGGAGGTGCCGGTTCGGCTATCGAATATGAGGCCGAGGAAGCCATCGAGATGGAACAGGAACAGGAAAGGGGCGGCGACGTGGAACTCGAACAATTCTGGATTCAGAAATCGTTCGGACGTTTCCTCAACGTGCGCGCCGGTCATATAGTAGTGCCTTTCGGCCTCACCAACGCCTATCACGAACCTCTCAATTTCTTCACCGTATACCGTCCTGAGGGCGAGAACACCATTCTTCCCTGCACATGGCATCAGACAGGTGTGTCGCTTTGGGGACACCTCGGCGATTTCCGCTACGAGGCACAGATGATAGCCGGTCTCGATGCCTACCAGTTCAGCCGCGACAAGTGGATTGGCAACGGCACCACAAAACCGTTTGAATTTGAGGTGGCCAACAAATACGGCTTCGCCGCACGCATAGACAACTACACCGTGCCCGGCCTTCGTCTCGGCATCAGCGGCTACTATGGCCAGTCGATGCACAACGCCGTGCCGCACGACATGGAGAACGGCAACAAGGTGGCCAAGAAGTGGAAAGGCAACATATATCTCGGTTCGTTCGACTTCACCTTCAACCGCTACAACTGGGTTGCACGCGGCAATGTAGACTACGGATATGTGAGCGATGCCGCCGACATAAGCAAGCTCACAAAGCCCGGCGTGCAGTATGTGAAGCCTTATGAAACCAACCAGAATTTCGGTTCACACGCCCTCGCCACAAGCATTGAGGTGGGCTACGACATATTCTCGCAGATTGCCAAGCTGCGTGCCGACAAGCAGAAGCTTTACATATTCGGACATTTCGAATATTACGATTCATACATCGACTGCGCAACTGGCACATGGACAAGAAAGCGAATTTATGCCGGAGGCTTGAACTACTACCCCATTCCTCAGGTGTGCGTAAAGGCCGAATACAACTACCGCAAGCTTGACTCGCGCTACAACGACGAGCCTGCACTCAACATCGGCGTGGCCTACCAAGGCACGTTCCTCTAAGCCGACAAAGGCAAGAGGCCGACCACCATTCAAGAACAACACCATTATCAATTATAAAAAATTAAGAATTAACGAAATGAAAAAGATTCAGAAATTCGCCATGGCTTTCATTCTTGGCGCAATGACTTTCGGTTTCACAGCATGTAGTGATGACAACGGAGGTGACGAATTCACCGACCTTGACCAGTTCGGAGCTGCCGACGTAAAAGTGAACAGCAGCGACCTCGAAATGCAGAAAATCACAAAAGTCTATACGCAGGATGTAGTTTACCCCACATATCAGGCACTCGCAGCAAATGCACGCGCCCTCTACGCCGCAACAACAACTCTCTATAAAGCAGCAGAGGCCGGCACCATGACACAGACTATGATTGACGATGCCTGCGAGCGTTTCAAGGATGCCCGCCGCGAATGGGAGCGCAGTGAGTCGTTCCTCTACGGTTCTGCCGAGGAAGGAAGCAACAATATCGACCCGCACATCGACTCTTGGCCTCTTGACCACGATGAACTTGTAAGCGCGCTTACCAACTCTGAGCTCATCGCCGGTTTGAAAGGCGACAAGCCCGAGCAGTATGTAAGCAAGCGCAACAACGACTTCCAGTCGGTGCTCGGCTTCCACGGAATGGAGTTCGTGCTCTTCCGCGACGGCAAGAACCGCACCGTTGAGGCTCTCAAGGCCAACGACACATACGAAGGCATGACATCGGTGAAGGGTCTCGACGAACTCGCTTTCCTCAATGCCGTTGCCGGCGATGTGAAAAACATGACCGCTTTGCTCGAATATACATGGATGGGTTCTGCCGCAAGCACCGACACCAAGAAAGTGCTTGAAGAGAACGACTATGTGTTCACATATCTTTCTCAGAACCACGGTATGGCCAAGGGCAAGATGTGCTGGGGCGAGTGGCTGCTCACTCCTACAAGTAGCACCGGCTACTACTCATGGCCTGGAACTCTCAACCAGATTCTCGTTGGCGGATGCTCCAACATCTGCAATGAGGTGCAGGAGCAGAAGCTCGGCCAGGCATGGCGCGTTGCCAACCATCAAAGCGAGGAAGAGGGAGAATCTCTCGACTACATTGAGTCGCCTTACAGCCACCGTTCGTTCGTTGACTACAAGGACAACATCTACTCTATCAAGAACACGCTCTACGGAACACGCGACATCGATGCCACAACTCCGGTTGAGAACTCTATCATGAAATTCTTGCAGACAAACAACGCCGACCTCTACAACAAGATGAACTCTGCGTTGACAGAAGCTCTCAAGTCGCTTGACGATGCTACAGCAGCACAGGGCTACTTCGTGGCCAACCCCGGCTCGAATGCCGTAAAGAACGCCATTGACAAAATCAAGGCTTGTGACGACTGCCTCAACGAGGTGGGCCAGTGGTTCTACAAACAGAAAGCTCAGTAATAAGCCAAGCTTGCCAGTAATGGCAAGTAACTGAAAACGCGTAGCCTCCTCTTCAACACGAAGAAGAGGCTACGTTATATAGTTTTAATGTATAATTATCTGCAACACACAATAAAACCGAACAATTATACTGCACACATTATGAACAACAAACATTTTTATCTTTTTTCGTTTGCGATGTTGTCGGCTCTCGCTTTCACAGCGTGCTCCGATGACACGAAAGATGATTCCGGTTTCACTCCCGGCGAAAGCGATGCCGAATATATAGGCAAGGCCGTTGGCAATTTCTCTGCCGACGAATGGAATCCCGGCGGCGAACTCGGAACGACACAGAACGTAAACTCATCGTGCTATGAAGACGAGGCTCCTGCCGTGGAGCAGCAAAACATGTTGTCTGACTTCAAGGCTGGCGAACTGTTCTTCGAACGCCAGTACACAATAAATACACAACCCTTTGCAGGTCTCGGTCCGGCATCGGTGCGCCGTTCATGCCTCGACTGCCACCCCGGCTACGGACACGGCCAGCGCAAAGAGTCTTACCAGACTGTCTACGGCAACGGCAACGGCTATCTGCTCGTGGTGTATCACCCCACCGACGGTGCCAACAGCAATGACGGCCCGTATGTGAGCGAGGTAACTGCTATGCCACAGACACAGGCAACAGAACCGTTCAAGGCTCCTATCGACGAAAGCCAGATAACCATAAAATGGAATCATGTTACGGCAATGGAGAGCGGTCTGCCCTTGAAATTCCCCGACGGTGAGAGCTACGACCTCATCTATCCCGACGTGACCATCCCACAGAGCGCGTTCCGCACAAAGCCCACTCCATACGAAACCGGCAACAAGGCCGTTGCATTCCGTCTTGAGTCTACGATCGGAGTGATAGGCACCGGTCTGCTCGATGCCATTACCGAGGACGACATCAAGAAGCAATACGCCTCTACAGCCAACTACTACAAGAATATAGCAAAGGTAGCCGATGTTACAGAATATGTCAACCCGAATTTCTGGAACGCCTCGACCGATGACTTTGCCGACGGCGCATGGTACACCGCCACAGCTACAACAGGCTCGTTTGTCGACGGGCAGGATGGCCGCAATATGGTGAAACGCTTCACCTATGCACTCACACGCGCCACACTGCAAGACGGCCCCGGTGCAAACGCAATATGGAACATCACCAACGTGACACGCCCCGACCGTCCGAAACTCTACACAACCACGGCATGGGCCGATGCTATGTCTGAGGACAAAGAGGTGATTGAAAAAATCAAGAAAGACCCTACATCGCCGTTTTGGGCAGACAGCGACGCTGGCATAAGCGACAAGGTGAAGAACCTGCTCTCGCCAAACACCAACCAGTTTGACAACGAGTGGCACAATTTCCAGCCGGAAATGTCTACCGAAAAGTTCTACCAGTTCATGGTTTGGCACCGTGGACTTGCCATTCCACGCGCCCGCAACCTCAACGATTCCGAGGTGCAGCAAGGCAAGAAGGTGTTCAACGAGATTGGATGCGCCAACTGCCACCGTGCCAAATGGGTAACAGGCACCGACAACTACTGGCTGCCCACCGCCCTCAAAGGCAAGAAGCTGCCGCGCTATGCCAACCAGACGATTTATCCCTACACCGACATGATGCAGCACAAGCTCTACATGAAAAACGACATCCACAATTCATGGTGCCGCACCACCCCACTTTGGGGACGTGGTCTTAGCTATATCAATACCGGCGCAGAAGACCGTCTGCACGACTGCCGTGCCCGCAACGAGATTGAGGCTATCATGTGGCATGCCTACTCAAAGAATTCGCACGCCTACGACTCGGCCTTGAAGTTCTACAACCTCAAGAAAGCCGACCGTGATGCGGTGGTGAAATTCCTGCGTTCTATCTGACGCATCGGAACCACAACACACTAAAAACAGGAGGAAAGCACCGAGAATCGGTGTTTTTCTCCTGTTTTAGTTTTAACGCGCTTTGTTTCCTGCAACATTACCTTCACTTCTCCCATCACGTTGAATCATGGCACTTTCTAGTCATTGTTAGTCATACACTTAGCTTCTGTGAGGTTGTCAATATGAAAGAATAGTTTCTGAGATAATCCGTATTTCCGTTACTTTTTCCCGTAAAATGTATAAGCCTTATTCCTAGAAAAGATGTAATTTTGAAACCGAAGACTAACATTATGGAATTATACAATAACTAAAAAAGATGCTTAGAAGAATCAGACTCACTCTGGCCATCATCTTCTTCGGCCTCATCACGCTGCTTTTCCTCGATTTCACGGGGACGCTGCACGGATGGCTCTCATGGATGGCCTCCATTCAGTTTCTGCCGGCACTGCTGGCACTCAATCTCGTGGTGGTCGCCGTCTGGATTGCGATTACCCTCGTGCTCGGTCGCATCTACTGCTCCGTTATCTGTCCGCTGGGCGTGATGCAGGACGTGGTGTCGTGGATCAGCGGCAGGAGAAACAAGCGGCGCAAACGACTGCGCTTCTCCTATTCCCCCGCCAAGCAATGGCTGCGATACGCCATGCTTGTTGTCTTCATCGCGGCGTGCGTGGCAGGCATCGGGTCGGCAATGGCACTGTTGGCACCTTATAGCAGCTACGGACGCATCGCACAGAACCTCTTCCAGCCCGTCTACTTGTTGGGAAACAACGCCCTTGCTTATCTCTCCGAACACATGACGAGCTACACTTTCTACAGTCGGGAGGTATGGATTCGCAGTATGCCCACCTTCCTCATCGCCGCTGCCACCTTTATTGCATTGGTGGTGTTGGCGTGGCGCAACGGCCGAACCTATTGCAACACTATCTGTCCCGTGGGCACCGTGCTGAGTTTCTTCGCCCGTTTCTCGTGGATTAAGGTACGCATCGACGAGCAGAAGTGCGTGGGCTGCGGACTCTGCGCCAAGGGATGTAAGGCGGCATGTATTGACGTGAAGAACCACAAGATAGACTATTCCCGATGCGTGGTCTGCGGCGACTGCCTCGACAACTGCCACAAGAATGCCTTGCACTTCGGAAAGGCATTAAAAAATACAGAGGATGCTCAATCCTCTCAATCCAACAATAGTGCCAAACAATCCAATAACAAGATAGATTCCTCCCGCAGAAATTTTCTCCTCGCCGCTGCCACCGTTACGGCATCGGCAGCCTTGGCGCAGGAGAAGAAGAAGGTGGACGGCGGACTTGCCGCTGTCACCCGCAAGGAACCCTTCAAGCGAAGCACCCCGATTACGCCTCCCGGATCGCTCTCGGCACAGAACATGGCGCGCCACTGCACGGCTTGCCAGCTCTGTGTGGCGGAATGCCCCAACGACGTGCTGCGCCCCTCCACCAATCTGGCGACGCTGATGCAGCCCACGATGTCGTACGAGCGCGGATTCTGCCGCCCCGAATGCCACCGTTGCAGCGACGTGTGTCCTGCCGGGGCTATCAAGCCTATCCGGCGCGAGGACAAGTCGAGCATACAGATAGGCCACGCCGTGTGGTCGAAGAAAAACTGCATCGTCTTCACCGACGGAGTGGAGTGCGGCAACTGTGCCCGCCACTGTCCTTCCGGGGCCATCATGATGATTCCCGTGGATGCGAAAGACGAGAACTCGCCCAAGTTCCCCGCCGTCAACCTGAGCCGCTGCATCGGTTGCGGAGCGTGCGAGCATCTCTGTCCGGCAAAGCCGTTCAGTGCCATCCATGTGGAGGGGCACGAAGTGCATAAGTATATCTAATGATAGTTCTATAAATCATCACAGTAAACATAAGCTATTATGAAGCAAGAACTCAACAGACGGGACTTCCTCAAGACCCTCGGTGTCGGAGCCGTGGCAAGCTCCGCTCTCCTCTCTGCCTGCAAGGGCAAGGGCGGCGAGCTGACCGTCAAGGGCAACTATCAGGAGCCTCCCATAGGAAAGATGACCTACCGCGTCAATCCCAACACAAAAGATAAGGTGAGCATCCTCGGCTATGGCATGATGCGGCTGCCCGTCAAGGGCGGCGGAACGGGACGCGAGAATCCCGATGCCGAGCTAGACCAAGAGATGATAAACAAGCAGATAGACTATGCCCTGGAGCATGGGGTCAACTATTTCGACACATCGCCAGCCTACTGTCAGGGCAAGTCGGAGGCCGCCACGGGCACCGCCCTCCACCGCCACAACCGCAAGGACTACTACATCGCTACCAAGCTTTCCAACTTCGACCCTGCCACGTGGACGGCGGAGGCATCCAAGGAGATGTTCGAGAACTCGCTGAAATATCTGCAGACCGACTATGTGGACTATCTCCTGCTACACGCCATCGGCATGGGCGACGACGGCATGGGGGCTTTCTACGGCAGGTACATCG
>CAVDCP010000033.1:0-21539 GCA_963607545.1 bacterium | reverse complement strand
CTCCTCGCATACGGGAAAGAGGCTCTCGTGCCAGCGTGCCATCATCGAATAGCGGTTTTGAATGGCAGTGACGGGGCACACCTTATGGGCACGGCGCAGATACTCCTCCGTGGTCTCGGATATTCCCCAATGCAGAATCTTGCCTTCCTTGATGAGGCAGGACATGGTGTCCGCCACCACTTCCGGCTCCACCTCCTTGTCGATGCGGTGCTGATAGTAGAGGTCGATGTGGTCAGTGCGAAGTCGGCGCAGCGAACCCTCCACCGAACGGCGTATCGACTCGGGTCGGCCGTCGGTGATGATGTCGTGGTTGCTGGCAAGGTCGGGGCGGGCGAAGCGAATGCCGCACTTGGTAGCGATGACGACCTTATCACGATACTTCTGCAAAGCCTCGCCCACCACCTCTTCGTTGTAGTTCGGGCGGTCGGGCGTGCCGTACAGTTCGGCGGTGTCGAAGAACGTGTAGCCCATGTCCACCGCCTCGGCAAGCAGTTCTATCATCTCGTCCTTGTCGGCAGGGCGGCCGTAGGCGTGGCTCATGCCCATACAGCCTAAGCCCACGGCAGACACGCGCATTCCGCTCATTCCTAATGTTCTGAATTTCATAGTTTCCTGATGTGAATGGTTCTGCGCTTACTTGATCATGTTTATCGTTCTCAGCCACGACTCCACGCCGCTTGTACTGCTACCACTCGTGCCGAAACCCGTAAGATGGTTGGCGGTTGAGGTCAGATTGTTGAGTTTCTGAAGTGTGGCGTCACGCCCTGTCGAGACATATGTGCAGAACGGAATGACCGTCTTGCCCTTAAAGCTATAATTCTCGCAGAACGTGGACATAATCATCGGGGCTGTCTGCCACCATACCGGGCAACCGAGGAACACATAGTCATATTGGGAGAAGTCGGCATTAGTCTCCTTTAGAGCCGGGCGTGCGTCGGTGTCAAGTTCGTTGCGTGCTATGGTGTAGGCTAACTCGTTGTAATTGGTGGTGTAGGGTGTGGCTGGCTGAATCTCGTAGAGCGTGCCGCCCGTGAGTTGTGCTATGCGTGTGGCGACAGTGCGTGTGTTGCCTCCCCATGAGAAGTATGCCACAAGAATCTTGCTGCTGTCTGACGGAGTTTCGGGATTGGCAACCGTTTCCTTGTTGTCGTTGTTGTTATCATTGTCGCTTGAGCAAGCGGTGAAGCTGAAGGCTGCGAGAGCCGTCATAAGGGCAAATAAAATTTTCTTCATAATCGTTTAATTTTAATTGGTAAAATACTTATAGGGACATTTTCTTGCTATTGGCCCTCTTGATGTCCATCACCGATATGTGCTCGTTACGGTAGCGTGCCTCCGGGTTCTTTTCGCCGTTTACTAACAAGGGGTCGTCTTCCACCTTGGCGAATTTTATCGCCTTCTGCGGACAGTTCTGTATGCAGGCGAAACAGAACTCGCAGTCGCCGTTGGTCTTCACGCCATTGGACGTCAGCGAATAGTTGCCGCGCGGACATACATCGGTACATATTCCGCAGCCGATGCAGCGGTCGGTAATGGCGAAATACTTCTCACTTTTCTTCAAGAAGCCCACCTCCGGGTCAAGTCCCGTGTAAGCCATGAACCCGGCGTGCATATCGCGCTCTTCCTGGGTTACAGGCTGCATCCAATGCTTGTGGTTGCTGATGTCGTCCCGGATCGCCGCAAGGTTTTCGGGGATATGCTTGTCCATCTTCATCTGTTCGTTCATGTCGAAGTTGGGCAACCAGTTGTCCACCATGATTAGTGTACTGATATAGTTGAACCGGTAACCGGCTTTGCGGGTGATGCTGTCGAGTATCTCCACGGCATTGCACTTGCGTGCGCCGAATGTGAGGACGGCAAACGTGTAGCCAGCCTTCAGCCTTGCCTTCTTCAGGAACTGGCGCACCATGTAGGGCGGTATGTGGCCGTAGATGGGGTACACAAGTCCGATTTCGTCAGCCTCAAAGTTGAAATCCTTTTGTTTCATCAGTTGCGGTATGCTCAGCAGCTTGGTATTGTCATCGGCAAGTTGACGTGCCACATAGAGACAGTTGCCGGTGCCGGTGAAATAGAATATCAGCCGCTTCTTCTTGTTTGTGCAGGATGCTAAGGAGGAGATGCCCGATGTGCTGAGCACCACTCCCAATGCCGCAGTGCCCATCGTCTTGAGTGCCGTGCGGCGGCTCATCTTTTCTTCCTTATTCATAATGTCTTGCTAAGATTTTCTTTCCATTGTCTATCACGATGCCTTGACTGGCAAACAGTCTTCCATCAATACCATAGGATTTGTTAGAAACGCTCTTCTTTGAGACTTCTACCGCCTTTATGCCTGTGGCATCTTGCGGTGGAAAGAAGAACGGCAGGGCGTTGTACACATATTCGGGCGTAGGGAGAAACTCATGTCGGGAACCGTCTTTCTCGTGGAAAGTCATGTGGTCGAGCACCTTGCGCTGTAGTCCGTCCTCTGCCTCAAATGTGGTGGAGGCTGCGCCATAATGTCCGTGAATGAGATAAACCACATCGTAGCGCACGTCGCCGCTGTCGTTTGCGGAGTTGTCGTCTTGCGTAGGCAATTCTTCGCCTGTACTTGCCGAGCAAGCCGTGATGCCAAAAGCCAAAGCCAATAGAATTGTTGTCGTTTTCATACGCTGTACCTCCTTTGAAAATTAAAGGTTGCATTGTCAGCCAATGCTTTTCAATGCAACCCGTCTTGATTGTTTTGTTTCAAATATATGTGGCTATCCAAAAAGTTATGATTGCCTCATTCTATTTCTACAATTTACTGCGCAGAGCCTTCGTCTGGCTCTTGCTGGTCGCCATGCCCTCGTAAGAGAAACCGTACATTTCGGCAAAACGGCTCATGGTGTACTCGCCATCGTCAAACATCATCTTTGTCGGGGCGGCTCCCTGATAGAGAAAGAAGAGTTTCTTGCCCTTGAACGTGCCGGGCTCTATAGGCCCGTAGAAACGCTCCAGAAAAGTGCGCATGGAGGCACAGATATTGTGCCAATAAACTGGCGAACCCATCACCACGACATCAGCTTCCTTCATCTTCTTGTAAATCTCGTCAAACTGGTCTCCTTCAAGCGTCTGCCCGTAGAAGTTGATGCGATAGTCGGTAAGGGCGAGCGTTTCGTATTCCTTGCCCTCAAGCAGAGCCTTGGCAAGGGCTGCTGTGTTTCCGTCGCGGTTGGGACTGCCGTTGATGAACAGAATTTTCTCTGTCTGTTGCGTGTTGGTCTGTTTCATATTTTCACCTTTTGAAGATTTGCACAATGCAAAAGCTGTGGCTGCGAAAAACACGAGGAGTGTGGCGCACAGCACGATTGTTTTTCTTGTCATACCTCTTATATATTTGTTTGATTTAGCGTTTCATAACTTTCTTGCCGCCTACAATATAAACGCCACGCTCAGCCTTGTCTATATCCGCAACCGCCGTTCCACTAAGAGAGTATGTCTTAGAATCATTTGCCTTGTTGACGGTTACTCCGTTTATGCCCGCAACGATGTCGCTTATACCTATTCGGTCGAGCCAACTCTTCACCACTTGATTGTAGCTGCTCTGCGAACCACGGGTGCCAAGACCAGTAAGATGCTCAGAATTGGGAGTCGCATTGATAATGTCATTGAGCGTCTCATAGGATGCTGTGGCGTATGTACAGAAAGGAACAATGGTCTTTCCTGCAAAATTGTAGTCCTTGCATTCAAAGAACGAGTGGATAATCATCGGAGCGTCATACCACCATACAGGGCAACCCACGAAGATAATGTCGTAGTCGTTGAGCGTAGAGAGCGTGTCTTTCAGGGCAGGACGCGCGTTCTCCTGCTTTTCGTTGTAAGCGATGTCGTATGCAAGAGTTTGGTATTCATCCGTATAAGGTACAAGCGGCTCTATGCGGTAAATGTCGGCATTGGTCTGCCGTTGTATTTCCTCGGCAAGATTCTTCGTGCTGCCGCTCCATGAGAAATAGGTTACGAGTATCCTGTTTCCATTCTGTGCTTGCATGCCCAAGACAATGGTCAAGAGCAATGCCAAAAGTAGTGATTTCTTCATAGTTCTATCCTTTTTGATTTTTCTGCTGCAAAGTTACAGCGGGTTGTCAATAAGGGTTTTACGATAAATGCGGATAGAACTTACATTTTTTCAGAATAGTTGCGCAAATGCGACAGGTAGCTGAACATAGGGAGAGATTTACGCCTACTACATATTTATAATATAACAATAAACTGTCGTTTTGCGATGCCCGTCACAATGTGCCAAATGTTTTGCTTTGCCGTTTGGGAATAATTCAGTATATTTGCAGACAAATAGTTATATATGGGTATTTTTGGTTTTTTCAACAAGAACAAGAAAGAGATACTTGACAATGGTCTTGAAAAGACGAAACACAGTGTCTTTGACAAAATCGCTCGTGCCATAACAGGCAAGTCAACGGTAGACGATGAGGTGCTCGACAACCTTGAGGAAGCCCTCATAACGTCGGACATAGGCGTGGAAACTACGCTCAAGATTATCAAGCGCATAGAGGAGCGTGTGGCCCGTGACAAGTATGTGTCAACGTCGGAACTCAACGGGATAATGCGCGACGAGATAGCGTCGTTGCTCACCGAGAACAACACTGCCGACAACACCGACTGGACTTTGCCCACCGACCACAAGCCTTATGTGGTACTTGTCGTCGGGGTTAACGGCGTGGGCAAGACCACGACAATAGGAAAGCTTGCCTACCAGTTCAAGAAAGCCGGGCTGAAAGTGTGGCTCGGTGCCGCCGATACGTTCCGTGCCGCCGCCGTGGAGCAGATATCCATTTGGGGTGAGCGCGTAGGCGTGCCCGTGGTGAAGCAGCAAATGGGTGCCGACCCTGCGTCGGTGGCCTATGACACCCTTGCCTCGGCCAAGGCCAACGATGCCGACGTGGTGCTTATCGACACCGCCGGACGACTGCACAACAAGGTGGGACTGATGAATGAGCTGAAGAAAATAAAGGAAGTGATGAAGAAAATATTGCCCGGAGCGCCCGACGAGGTAATGCTCGTGCTTGACGGAAGCACCGGGCAAAATGCCTTTGAACAGGCCAAGCAGTTTTCTGCCGTAACGCAGGTGACCTCGCTTGCAATAACAAAACTCGACGGCACGGCAAAGGGTGGAGTGGTCATAGGAATAAGCGACCAGCTCAAGGTGCCCGTGAAATATATAGGCTTGGGCGAGTCGATGGAGGCTTTGCAGCTTTTCGACAAGCGTCAGTTCGTGGATTCACTGTTTAAGAAATAACCCGATGAAGAAAGGTCAGATAGACATCATCACCATGGGGTGCTCGAAAAACCTTGTGGACAGCGAGAGCCTCATGCATCAATTTGAATTGGCCGGCTACCGCTGCACCCACGACGCGAAACGTCTGGAGGGCGAAATTGCGGTGGTGAATACCTGTGGGTTTATTGAAACGGCCAAACAGGAGAGCATAGACATGATTCTCGAACTGGTGCAGGCCAAGGAAGAAGGGCGGCTCAACAAACTGTTTGTCATGGGCTGCCTTTCGCAGCGTTACAAGGACGAACTCGAAAAAGAAATACCGCAGGTTGACAAGTTCTACGGCAAATTCAACTATCGCCAGTTGCTCACCGACCTCGGAAAAGCCGACGTGGCAATATGCGATGGCCGCCGCCATCTCACCACACCGCGCCATTATGCTTATGTGAAGATAAGCGAAGGCTGCGACCGCCATTGTGCCTATTGCGCCATACCTATTATAACAGGAAAACATGTGAGCCGCCCAAAGGAGGAAATACTCGACGAGGTGCGCGAACTTGTGGCCTGCGGTGTGAAGGAGTTTCAGATAATTGCACAGGAACTTACATATTATGGCGTAGACATCGACGGGAAACGCCACATCGCCGACCTTATAAGCGACATTGCCGACATAAAGGGCGTGAAATGGGTGAGGCTGCATTATGCCTATCCCAACCAGTTTCCGCTCGATTTGCTTGACGTGATGCGCGAGAAACCAAATGTGTGCAAATATCTCGACATTGCCTTGCAGCACATTTCCGACAACATGCTTTCGCGTATGCACAGGCATGTGTCGAAGGCCGAAACCATGGAATTGATAGCAAAGATACGCGAGGCTGTGCCGGGCATACACCTGCGCACTACGCTTATGGTGGGCTTTCCGGGCGAGACCGAAGACGATTTCAACCAGCTCGTGGAGTTTGTGAAATGGGCCAAGTTTGAGCGCATGGGCGCGTTTGCCTATTCGGAAGAAGACGGCACATACAGCGCGGGAAACTACAAGGACGATGTTTCGGACGATGAGAAGCAACGCCGTCTTGACTGTCTTATGGCTGTTCAGCAGGACATAAGTGCCGAAGTGGAAGCCCAAAAGGTGGGCAGCACCATGCGCGTGATAATCGACCGCAAGGAAGGCGACTACTACATAGGTCGTTCGGAATACTGTTCGCCGGAGGTTGACCCTGAGGTATTGGTCAAGGCCGACAGACGTTTGAGGGTCGGCTCGTTCTACGACGTTCATATAACAGGCAGCGACGAGTTTGACCTCTATGGCGAGGTGAAGCACTGACATTGGACGTGCATCATGCAAGACATACACATATAAGTTATAAAGTGAACAACAAGGAGTTTATAAACGAACTGGCGCAACGCTGCGGCTACTCGCAGGACAACACTCAACGCTTGGTGAAAAGCGTTGTTGAGGCCATGGCTTTGCAGTTTGACGAAGGCGAGTCGGTGCAAGTGCCCGATTTTGGCGTTTTTGAGTTGAAAAAACGCCAAGAACGCATCGTGGTGAACCCCTCGACAGGTAGGAAAATGCTTGTGCCACCAAAAATAGTGCTTGCCTTCAAGCCTTCGGCCTCGGTGAAGAAGAAAATGAACGGAGGGGAGGATGCCAATGGTTAAGTCGGGCGATTTGTCAACAGTTCTTGTTGAACGGTATGGTTTGTCGAAAGGCGAGGCTGAGCAATTTGTTGCGCAGATATTTGCCGTTGTGGCCGATGAACTTGACGAGGAAAATAAGTCGGTAAAGATAAAGGGGCTTGGCACGTTCAAAGTGACGGCGGTGAACTCGCGTGAGAGCGTGGATGTGAATACGGGTGAGCGTATACGCATTGAAGGGCGCAACAAGATTTCGTTCACTCCCGATGCCCAGATGAGGGATAGGGTAAACCGCCCGTTTGCCCCGTTCGAAACAGTGGAACTTAATGACGGGGTGGATTTCTCTTCGATTGACAACGAGGATGTTGTGCCCACTGGCGACGGTGACCCTGCTGGCATGGAAGAGTGTGCCGTTGCAGAAGACGTACACGGCGAGGAGTCTGCGGCGGTAGCCTGTGAAACATTTGCCGATGCTGCCGACGAGAAAAACGACAACGAAATTGAGAAACCGCAGAATACAGAACATGTAGACCAAACGGAAACTTCTGTTACTGAGCCGGACAACAATGCCGTGACAGAGACTTCTGTACTGGACGGCACAAGTCCTGATGCGGTGAGCGAGTCGCATGACGACTGCGGGCATTGCAGCCGCAACTGTCATAGGCGGCATACGAGCCGCTGGGCTTATGTAGGCATGTCGTTGCTGTTTCTCATTGTAGGATGTTGTGGAGCGGGCCTATATATAATGTATAGGCAGATTCAACAGCAGAAGGTACGCATGGAAGCACTTGAAAGCGATGCCTTGCAAAGGAAGAATACTGTTCGTTCCATTGTTCCGGTGGTGAAGACTGTGCCGACTGATACGGTAGCAGCAGTGAAGGTCGTGGCAAAAAACGATACCGTGGTCAAGGAGAAACCGACAACGGAGTCAAGCGTTGTGGAAGAAAAACCGCAAGCTGACTATACTTCCGACTACCGCATACGCACAGGGGCGTATGTGATAGAAGGTATTGCCGAAACGGTAACGGTGAAAGCCGGACAGACATTGCCGTCGATAAGCAAGGCATATCTTGGCGAGGGCATGGAATGTTATGTCGAGGCCGTAAACGGCTGCAACACTGTGCGTGTAGGCGACAAAATTAAAATACCTAAACTGCGTGTGAAAGCGCGTAAGAAGAAATGAAAAGCGGTTGTCGCTTTTGTTGGTGAAAGTTACAGGTGACAATCATTTTTTTTGCGCATTTATGTACGGGCTTGTTTCGGAGATATTTGACTTTTTGTAAGTTTACGGTATATTTTTCGGCCGTTTTTGGGTCGTACAGACGCTAAATGACGTTACTGCACAATTAAATTGCTTTTTATTTGGTAGTTCAAAATTATAATTGTATCTTAGTGCCCGAAAGTAACAAATTATTAACTTAATAAAAACCAGCTGATGAAAAAGTACAATTTTAATGCGGGACCTTCTATTCTCCCGCGTGAAGTTATTGAAAATACCGCGAAACAAATACTCGATTTCAATGGTTCGGGGTTGTCTTTGGCTGAGATAAGTCATCGTGCAAAAGATTTCCAACCGGTGGTTGACGAGGCAATGGCTCTTATTAAAGAGCTGCTTGGTGTGCCCGAGGGCTATTCAGTGCTCTTTCTCGGAGGTGGCGCATCGCTTGAATTCTGCATGATTCCCTGCAATTTCCTCGTTAAGAAGGCTGGATATGTGAATACCGGCACATGGGCAAAAAAGGCCATGAAAGAAGCTAAGCTCTTTGGCGAGACAGTTGAAGTGGCTTCTTCTGCCGATGCCAACTATTCTTTCTATCCGAAAGGTTTCGACTGTCCTGCCGACCTTGACTACCTGCACATAACAACCAACAACACCATTTTCGGAACAGAAATACGCAAAGACCCCGACGTTCCAGTGCGTCTTATTGGTGACATGTCGTCCGATATATTCAGCCGTCCCGTTGACGTTGCAAAATACGACTGCATCTATGCAGGAGCACAGAAAAACCTTGCCATGGCCGGCGTGACACTTGTGATTGTGAAAGACGATGCTCTTGGACGTGTCACACGCCCGATTCCCACCATGCTCGACTATCGTACGCATGTTGAGAAAGGATCGATGTTCAACACTCCGCCGGTAGTGCCCATATATTGCGCACTTGAGACGCTGCGTTGGATAAAGGCAAACGGTGGAGTGGAGGAGATGGACCGCCGTGCCAAGGAGCGTGCCGAAATTCTCTATGACGAAATCGACCGTAACAAACTGTTCCGTGGTACGGTTGAGGCCGATAGCCGCTCGCTCATGAACATCTGCTTCGTGATGAACGAAGAATATAAGGAACTGGAAAAACCGTTCCTCGATTTCGCCGTGTCGAAAGGCATGGTTGGCATAAAGGGACACCGCTCGGTGGGCGGATTCCGCGCAAGCTGCTACAATGCACAGACTGTTGAAGGCGTTGAAGCTCTTGTGGCCTGCATGAAGGAGTTTGAGAACACGCATTGACATGTAACACCCTTAAAAACAAGAACAATGAAAATACTGGTTGCAACAGAAAAACCGTTTGCTGCCGAGGCCGTTGAAGGAATTAAGAATGCCGTTAACGGAGAAGACACCAAACTTGAAATACTTGAAAAATATACCGATGAGCAATTGTTTGAGGCCGTGAGTGATGCCGATGCGCTCATTGTAAGGTCGGACAAGGTTACGCCCAAGCTTATCGATGCAGCACCGAAACTGAAAATCGTAGTGCGTGCCGGAGCTGGCTACGACAATGTAGACACTGCCTACGCAAAGGAAAAAGGCATAGTGGTGGAGAATACCCCTGGTCAGAACTCAAACGCTGTGGCCGAACTCGTGTTCGGACTGTTGGTGTACACCGTGCGCAATTTCTACAACGGAAAGTCAGGCTCGGAACTTAAAGGAAAGAAACTCGGCATACTCGCCTTTGGCAATGTGGGTCGCAATGTGGCACGCATAGCAGCGGGGTTCGGCATGGAGGTGTATGCCTATGATGCCTATTGCCCCAAGGAAAGCATTGAGGCTTCGGGTGTGCATGCGGTTGACTGTCAGGAGGAGTTGTTTGAAAAATGCGACGTAGTGTCGTTGCACATTCCGGCAACACCTGAAACAAAGCAGAGCATAAACCGCGCTCTTGTGGGCAAAATGCGGAAAAATGCAATTCTCATAAACACGGCCCGCAAGGAGATAATCAACGAGCCGGAACTGCTTGAGCTTATGGCAGAACGTGCCGACCTGCGTTTCGTTACCGACATCAAGCCTGATGCCGATGCCGAGTTCGCCGCATTTGAAGGCCGTTATTTCAGCACTCCCAAGAAAATGGGAGCACAGACCGCTGAAGCAAACATAAATGCCGGAATAGCGGCTGCGCGCCAAATCATGGCATTCTTCGAGGAAGGCGTTACAAAGTTCAGAGTTAACTGATACTTTCGAAAACTTAATCAACCGTCAGGCTGTTCTGTAGCGGCTCATGGCCCGTATCAGGCAATATGGCTGAGAAGCCGCTACAGAATGCCATGACAGTATTAACAAGAACAAGATTATGGCAACAATAAAACCTTTCAAAGGCATACGTCCGCCGAAAGATTTGGTGGAACGTGTGGAATCAAGGCCTTATGACGTGCTCGACAGCGAAGAGGCAAGGGCCGAGGCCGCAGACAATGAGATGAGCCTTTACCATATAATTAAACCCGAGATTGATTTCGAGGTTGGCACGAGTGAGTCAGACCCGAGGGTTTATGAGCGCGCGGCAGAGAATTTCAACAAGTTCATGGCGAACGGTTGGCTGCGTCAGGATGATAACGAGAACTATTACATATATGCCCAGACCATGAATGGCAAGACACAATATGGACTCGTTGTCGGAGCATTCGTGGGCGACTATCTTAGCGGAGTAATAAAGAAGCATGAGCTGACAAGGCGCGACAAGGAAGAAGACAGAATGAAGCATGTGAGGGTGTGCAACGCCAACATTGAACCAGTGTTCTTCGCCTATCCCGACAATGAAACTCTGAACAGCCTAATTGCCCGCTATGTAGCAGGTGAACCGGAATATGATTTCATCGCACCCGTTGACGGATTCCGCCACCAATTGTGGATTGTGCCCGACGAGGCCGACAAGGCAACTATTACAGGCGAGTTTGCCAAGATGCCAGCTCTGTATATAGCAGACGGTCATCACCGCAGTGCGGCGGCTGCATTGGTGGGTGCCGAGAAAGCAAAGCAGAATCCAGCCCACATTGGTAATGAGGAATATAATTATTTCATGGCAGTGTGCTTCCCTGCATCACAACTCACTGTGCTCGACTATAACCGTGTGGTGAAAGACCTGAACGGCATGACAACTGAAGAGTTTTTGGCCGCTTTGGACAAGAACTTCGTGGTTGAGCTGAAAGGCGAAGATCCTTACCGTCCTGCTCATCTGCATGAGTTCGCACTCTATGTTGACGGCAAGTGGTATGCATTGACTGCAAAAGAAGGCACATATGATGACAACGACCCGATAGGAGTACTTGACGTTGACATCTCAAGCCGCTTGATATTCGATGAATTGTTGGGAATAAAAGATTTCCGCAGCGACAAGCGAATCGATTTTGTTGGAGGATTGCGCGGGCTTGAAGAGTTGTCGCGCAGGGTTGACAGCGGAGAAATGCGCATGGCTCTTGCCTTGTATCCCGTGTCGATGCAGCAGATAATGAGCATTGCAGACAGCGGCAAGATAATGCCGCCCAAGGCTACATGGTTTGAACCGAAGCTGCGCTCGGGCCTTATTATTCACAAATTGTCTTGAAATGGAACAAACCGACGAGTATAAAACGATAACCGACATAATCTCTGAGGGATTTTATAGCGAGAAACGTAGCAAGTTTCTCGCTTTTGCTATTCATGTAACCTCAGAGGAAGAAGTGAAGGAAACGGTAGAAAAGTACCGTAGGAAATATTATGACGCACGGCATGTGTGCTATGCCTATATGCTTGGGCCTGAGCGCAATGTGTTCAGGGCTAACGACGATGGTGAGCCGGGCAGCACGGCAGGCAAACCAATATTGGGACAGATAAACCGACTGGAACTCACCGATGTGCTTGTGATCGTTGTGAGATATTATGGCGGCGTAAACCTTGGCACAGGCGGTTTGATTGTGGCCTACCGCACGGCTGCTGCCGATGCCTTGGACAAATGCGAAATACTGACATTGTTTTGTGAGGAAACAGTAGAACACGACTTCCCTTATATAATGATGGACGGTGTGATGAGGGTAATACGCAATAACAATGCACGGATATTAAGTCAAAAGTATGACAATACATGCGAGTTCAAGTTGTCAATAAAGCGTTCGCTTGCTGGCAAACTCAAAGCCGAGTTGCAGAAACTCTCATTCAATGAGTAGAATTGAATAATACTGGATCGGCCTTGTGCCAAATGACAGTGGCAATGTAGAGTTTCCACGAAAATGAATATGTATCTTCTTGCCTGTTTTGCCAAAAAGTTGTAATTTTGCACTTTCTCATTACTGTGTGTGGGTGCGGGCGTGTGTGATACATGTTTTTACTCACGTTGCACAGAATGTTTTTTCATTGTTGAAGGATTTAGTTTAAACATTATATAACAAAAGGATAACATTTCAAGCATTATTATTTCTAAATGAAAACAGCGGTATTCACCCCAAAATTGTTCTCTGCGTTGCGAACTTACAACACCAAAACGCTTGTGTCTGATATTATGGCAGGTGTGATTGTTGGCATCGTGGCACTTCCTCTTGCCATTGCGTTTGGAATAGCGTCAGGCGTAACCCCCGAAAAAGGCATCATTACGGCTATTGTGGCCGGTTTTCTCATTTCTTTGTTTGGCGGAAGCAAAGTGCAGATAGGCGGTCCTACCGGGGCGTTCATCGTAATTGTATATGGCATAATACAACAGTATGGCATCGGCGGTTTGGCTGTGGCCACCTTCATGGCAGGTGTGTTTCTCGTGTTGTTCGGCGTGTTGCGGCTTGGCACGATTATAAAATATATACCTTATCCTATAGTCGTGGGTTTCACGAGCGGTATAGCGGTGACTATTTTCACGACACAGGTGAAAGACCTTTTCGGACTCACAATGGATGTAGTGCCGTCTGATTTTCTTGAGAAATGGATGGCTTATATAGCCGATTTCCATACTGCCGATTTGTGGAGTTCGGTGGTTGGTGTTCTCAGTGTGGTGATTATTGCCGTCACTCCACGTTTCAGCAAAAAAATACCTGGGTCGCTTGTGGCCATAGTCGTGATGACAGTAGCGGCTCTGTTGCTGAAAAACTTTATGGGAGTGCAGACCATAGAAACAATTGGCGACCGTTTCTCGGTGAACGGTTCGATTCCTGAAGCCCATGTTCCGGCAATGACATGGCTTACGGTAAAAGGTCTTGTGGCCCCGGCTCTCACCATTGCCGTGTTGGGAGCTATAGAGTCGCTGTTGTCGGCAACTGTTGCCGATGGTGTAATTGGAGACAGGCACGACTCAAATACGGAACTTGTTGCGCAAGGCGTTGCCAATCTGGTGTCGCCTTTGTTCGGTGGTATTCCTGCCACAGGAGCTATAGCCCGTACGATGACCAACATAAACAATGGCGGCAAGACCCCGGTGGCAGGCATCATACATGCTTTCGTGTTGCTCTTGATATTCCTTTTTCTTATGCCGTTGGCAAAATACATTCCTATGGCCTGTCTTGCAGGCGTTTTGGTAGTGGTGGCTTATGGCATGTGTGGGTGGCGTTCGTTTGCAGCACTGATGAAAAATCCGAAGAGCGATGTCTGCGTATTATTGATAACTTTCTTCCTCACGATAATATTCGACCTCACGGTAGCAATCGAAGTAGGTCTTGTTATAGCGTGTCTGCTCTTTATGAAACGAATGTCGGAAACGACAGATGTCAAGGTGGTAATGGACGAGATAAATGAGGAGTCGGATTTGAGTGTTGGAAACATTGAACATCTTGTAATACCGGCAGGTGTCGAGGTGTATGAAATTAACGGACCGTATTTCTTCGGTGCCGGAAACCGCTTTGAGGAAATAATGGCATCTTTCGGCGACAGACCGAAAGTGCGTATAATAAGGATGCGTAAAGTTCCGTTTGTTGACTCAACGGGCATCCACAATCTCACCAACCTTTGTGCTATGAGCCGCAAGGAAGGCATTCAGATTGTTCTTTCGGGTGTCAACCAGAAAGTGCATAAAGCGCTGGAGAAAGCACGCTTCTATGATTTGGTGGGACAGGAAAACATTTGCAGCCATATCGACATAGCCCTTGCCCGTGCACGGCAAATATTGGGTGAATGACGGTATTCTGACACAGCACCGTAGAATAACAATCATACATGGCCCCGCTTGGAAAAAGGCATTTCTTTCCAAGCGGGGCTATATGTATGGAGACCTTCCATAGGGTTTGCCACCATTGCTGCGCTTTGCGCTTTTAAATACAATTAACATTCCCGACGCGTGTCGTAAGTTGCATTTGTATTTAATCTTGTGTAACTTTGCAATATACAATCATTGGCAGCGGTATTCCTGTGTGCAGACGGAGCCGTCTTTGCCGATTAAAATATTATGAAAATAACAAAAAACAGATATTTACAGGGGTTTGGCGTGACCGTGATAGCATTGGCATGCTTGCGTTGCGCGTTTCCAACGATAGCCGAAGGCAATCGTACAGACGCAATGCCGTCGGAAGGGCAGAATGCCGTCGGTGACAGTGCCGTGCAGACAAGCGATACAGGCACGTTTAGGGATATCGGCTACAATGCCGAAGGTGAGCGCAAACGTTCGCGTTTCTTTATGCCTGACGGTAGCCTTGTCAAGAGCCGCATATATAGCGTGAGTAATTTCGGAAAGGCTTTTCCCGACCAAAACGACGTGCAGCTTGTTGCGGCCCAACGCAACGGCGTGAAGCCCGTTGCCGACCGTAGCGATGCCGAACTGCGCAAGTCGGAGCTCGTGTATGTGGGCTGCAACCCTTTCTTTCATGTGGACAAACTGAAAAGCAGCATTCCGTATCTTGTGCCTAAAGCATCGGTTCTTCTTCAGGACATCGGTCGCAGCTTCTTCGACAGTTTGCAAGTGAAGCGTATTCCTCTCCATAAAATAATCGTCACCTCGGTATTGCGCAGCAAAGCCGACATCGATCAATTGCGCGGACACAACGGCAATGCCACCCAAAACAGTTGCCATTTGTATGGAACAACATTCGATGTGTGTTACAATCGATACAAAACGGTTGAAGACCCTGACGGCAAGCCAAGACGCAAGGTGAGCAACGACACGTTGAAATGGGTGCTGAGCGAAGTGCTGAACGACATGCGTCTGCAAAACAGATGCCTTGTGAAATATGAGGTGCATCAAGGGTGTTTCCATATTACGGTGAACTGAAAGCAGTTTTGTTTTTTGTATGGGAATGACATGGCTTTTGTTATAAAAAAACTAAATACATTTTGTCGTGTCGCTTAAAATTAATAATTTTGGCAATATCAATTTACATTGAGGAATTATAGTGAAGAAGCATATAATATTATCGTTATTCCTTGTAGCTTTGCCAATTGTAGCAAGTGCGCAGAAAATTGTTCTGGGCTCTTGTGTCACGCACGATGGCGGCCAGTATAAAGGGCAGATGCAGTCGGGCAAGCCGTATGGTAAAGGTTTGACAATATTCAAAAACGGCGACACCTATGAAGGTGAATATGTAAAGGGACGACGACAGGGACAAGGCATATATACATTCTCTGACGGAGAAAAGTATGAAGGTGAATGGTTTCAGGACCAGCAGCATGGCAACGGAACCTATTATTTCATGAACAACAACAAATATGTTGGCCTTTGGTTTCGTGACTATCAGCAAGGCCATGGCGTGATGTACTACTACAATGGCGACAAATATGACGGCTATTGGCAGCAGGACAAACGGCAAGGTAAGGGCAAATACACATTTGCAAGCGGTGCCTATTATGACGGAAACTGGAAGGACGACAAGAAAAGCGGCAAAGGTTTTTTCGACTGGGGCGACGGCACAACCTACGACGGGATGTGGCTTGACAACCAGCGTTCGGGCCGTGGCACGAACCGTTATGCCGACGGCGATGTGTATGTGGGCGATTGGATGAACGACATACAGAACGGTAAAGGCATATACAAATTCCAAAATGGTGACGTGTATGAAGGTGACTACTTGCAGGGTGAACGCACCGGCGAGGGTATTTTCAAATATCGTAACGGCGATAAGTATACGGGGCATTTCAAGGAAGGCGTGAAGGACGGACTCGGCACGTTCACATGGAAAAACGGTGACATGTATGTGGGACAATGGAAAGACGACCTGCAGGAAGGACACGGAAAGCTTGTGAAGAAAAACGGCGACGTGTTTGAAGGCGAATTCCGTGCCGGAATGGTGGATGGAGTGGTCGTGATACATTATGCTGACGGTAGCCGTTTCAAGGGTACTTACAAGAATGGCAAACGAAACGGGACCGCTATTGAAGAAGGTAAAGACGGGCGTCGCTTTGAAGGTTCTTATGTGGACGGACGGCGTGACGGGAATTTCATAGAGAAAGACCGTAACGGCCAGATAGTAAAGCGCGGACACTATGAGCGCGGCAAACGCTTTGAGGATTAAACGACCTCGCCGTCGGCCACAAATATACAATAACACTCCCCGTACACATCGGTTGTACGGCAAAAATAATCAACTATGGCAACAAAAGCAAAAAAAGTAAAACATATCGGTATCGTACGCAATGATGCCTATCTTGAACCTTATGAGGACGCGATATGCGGACGTCACGACCATGTGTTGTGGAAACTTGCTTCGCTCACGGCAAATGGCAAGAAGAAACTTTCCGACTTTGCCAACGGACACAACTATTACGGGCTTCACAAGCTGTCGCGCGGTTGGGTGTTCCGTGAGTGGGCTCCCAATGCCACCGAACTGTTTCTTGTGGGCGATTTCAACAATTGGACAGAAACCGAACGCTATAAAGCCAAACGCATTGACGAAGCTGGAAACTGGGAACTGAAACTCAGCGAAAAGGCTGTGCGTCATGGCGACCTGTACAAGATGCATGTGTATTGGAACGGCGGACATGGCGAACGCATTCCGGCGTGGACACGCCGGGTGGTGCAGGATGAGGAGACGAAGATTTTCTCGGCACAGGTATGGAATCCAGAACCTTATGTGTGGAAACGCAACAACTTCAAGCCAAACCGCTCGCCGCTATTGATATATGAGTGTCATATTGGTATGGCACAGGATGCTGAGAAAGTAGGCACTTATGATGAATTCCGTGAGAATGTGTTGCCGCGAATAAAGGCCGATGGCTACAACTGCATCCAGATAATGGCTATTCAGGAACATCCATACTACGGATCGTTCGGCTATCATGTGAGCAGTTTCTTTGCTGCATCGAGCAGGTTCGGTACTCCCGAACAGCTCAAACGACTCATCGATGCCGCACACCAGAACGGTATAGCGGTGATAATGGACATCGTGCACAGCCATGCAGTGAAAAACGAGGTGGAAGGACTCGGCAATCTTGCAGGCGACCCCAACCAGTATTTCTATGCAGGCGACCGTCGCGAACACCCCGCATGGGACAGCCTTTGCTTTGACTATGGCAAAGACGAGGTGTTGCATTTCCTTCTGTCTAACTGCAAATACTGGCTTGAAGAATTCCATTTCGACGGTTTCCGCTTTGACGGTGTTACGTCGATGCTCTATTACAGCCACGGACTGGGTGAGGCGTTCTGCAATTATGGCGACTATTTTAACGGGCATGAGGATGACAATGCAATCTGTTATCTCACGTTGGCCAACATACTCATACATGAGGTTAAGAAGAATGCGGTCACGATAGCCGAGGAAGTGAGTGGAATGCCGGGACTTGCCGCAAAATTCGATGACGGCGGTTATGGGTTCGACTTCCGTATGGCAATGAATGTCCCTGATTTCTGGATAAAGACAATAAAAGAGTTGCCCGACGAGAACTGGAAACCCAGTTCAATATTGTGGGAAGTTACAAACCGCCGTTCTGACGAACGGACGATAAGCTATTGTGAGAGCCACGACCAAGCATTGGTGGGCGACAAGACTATAATTTTCCGGCTTGTCGATTCCGACATGTACTGGCATTTCAAATGTGGTGACGAGAACGACAGGGCAAACCGCGGCATAGCACTGCACAAGATGATTCGTCTTGTTACGGCATCAACCATAAATGGCGGTTATCTCAATTTTATGGGTAATGAGTTTGGGCATCCTGAATGGATTGATTTCCCGCGTGAGGGCAATGGCTGGAGTCACAAATATGCACGCCGCCAATGGAATCTTGTGGACAATCCTGACTTGGATTACCATTTCCTCGGCGATTTCGACAAAGCAATGCTTGATGTGCTTAAGAGCGTGAAGGACATTCAGAATATGCCTGTGCAGGAAATATGGCACAACGATGGCGAACAGATTCTGGCATATATGCGTGGCGATTTGGTGTTTGTGTTCAATTTCAGTCCTGCGCGTTCGTTTACAGATTATGGATTCCTCGTTCCTACCGGGTCTTACGATGTCGTGCTAAATACCGATGCCGAAGCATTCGGCGGTAACGGGTTGGCGGACGACAGCATTACGCATCTGACAAATTACGACCCTGCTTATGTTGGTGAGCATAAGGAATGGCTGAAACTGTATGTTCCGGCACGGTCGGCGGTGGTATTAAAGAAAAACTGACAATGGCTAGACGTGGTGCCGGCACGCCGGACGTTTTCTTGAAGATAGTGTGCGTGTCGCTGTTTGTGACATTTTCGCTTGTTTACTTGTATCATTTTCAGGCGGACTTGCTGGCAGCAATGCAGCAGACTTTCTCGCATGGACAGACGCATTATGACCGTTCAGTAGGAACTGTGCTCATTGCCGTTGTGCTGCTGTTGGTGCAAATCGGGGTGGATAAGCTTTGCCGTAAATCTGGAATAGCGTTTGCACTCACGTTTTTCCCCTCGGCGGTATTGTTGGCGACACTGACGGCTGCATCCCCAGACGGTAACGGTTGGTTTTCTTTTGGCGGTTGGGTTGTGGGCATGCCTATAGCCCTGCTGGTCTTTTGGGGTACAGTTTGGTTGTGTTATAAGACTGACCTTTCGGCATATCTGTCCGATTGCATGGGGAATGTACGTCGAAGGCTTTGGGTTAATGTGCTCATCATGTCGGCATTGGCAAGTTTTGTCGGCATTGCCGGAAACGGCAACAAGATAACTCATGCGCGCGTACATATAGAATATAGTCTGGCGCGGAATGATTGTGAAGAAGCAATATCCACTTTGAAATCGCTTGGCAAACCAGACTCGTGCCTGACAATGCTTGCAGCATACACCTTGTCGAAAGACAACCAACTGGGCGACCGCCTGTTTGAATTTCCGTTGACGGGTGGGGCTTCGGTGTTGTTGCCAAACGGCAAGAATGTCTCGTTTGTCGTTCTGCCTGAAAACAAAATGTATGATTATCTTGGCGGAAGATTTGTGCAGAAAATGTCTGCCATGCGTTATCTGCAACTTCTGCAACGGTATAATATGCTTAGTAGGGCAGGCGAGGACTATCTGTTGTGTGCTTATTTGCTCGACAAACGGCTTGATGATTTTGCCAGAAATGTGGAGACATATTATACAATAAATGATTCTTTGCCAAAACACTACCGCGAAGCTCTTGTATTGTACAACCACTTGCGTTCTGCTCCAAAGCTGTTGTACAGCAACAATGTGATGAATGCCGATTTTCAGGATTACCAGAAAATGAACGATACTATTAAAAACAAGAATGTGAGAGAGTGCATGTTGCGCGAAACTTTCGGCAATACATATTGGTATTATTATCAGACGCATTGACATCTGTTGCGTTGACATGCGTTTTTCATTAAAGACCATAATCGGTGTCAAGTAAAGCAGCACCATTATAATCAATCTATGCGTGTAAATACAGAAAACTACAATGAAGTGAATTTCCCGGTTTATGTGCTTGAAGAAGCGCGTTTGCGGAATAACTTGCAGCTTATAAAGTCGGTAGCAAACCGTGCCGACGTTGAGATAATCTTGGCTTTTAAAGCCTTTGCTTTGTGGAAGACATTCCCTATATTCCGTGAGTACATAAATTCAACAACGGCAAGTTCGTTGTCGGAAGCCCGATTGGCCAACGAAAAATTCGGACGCAAGGCGCATACTTACTCTCCGGCATATATAGAAGGCGAGATAAGGGAAATTGCTGCATGTTCCAGTCATCTCACCTTTAATTCTTTCTCGCAGTATGACAGGTTTCACCAAGAGGTGAAAGAAGAAAACGCGGAGATAAGTTTGGGAGTCAGGGTTAATCCAGAATATTCGGAAATAGAAACCGATTTGTATAATCCGTGTGCGGCAGGAACTCGTTTTGGCGTTACTGCCGACGTGTTGCCTCTGCAACTTCCTTCCGACATCGACGGTTTCCACTGTCATTGTCATTGCGAGAGTGGGGCGGATGTCTTTGCTAGAACATTGGCGCATATAGAACAGAAGTTCTCAAAATGGTTCTCGCAAATTGAATGGATTAATTTCGGAGGCGGACATCTCATGACACGGAAGGATTATGATGTGCAATTGTTGATTGACACATTGAATGGTTTCCATAAGCGTTATCCGTGGCTTCGTGTTATAATGGAGCCCGGCAGTGCTTTTGCTTGGCAGACGGGGCCGCTAGTGTCGCAGGTGGTTGACATCGTGGAAAACAAAGGTATTCGTACGGCAATTCTCAACGTGAGCTTCACATGCCACATGCCAGACTGTTTGGAAATGCCTTATATGCCGACGGTGAGAAATGCAGAAACAGTTGAGGGGGATTGTCCGTATGACAGATTGGTATATAGGCTTGGAGGGAACAGTTGTCTTTCTGGCGACTTTATGTCTTCATGGAAGTTCGACCACGAACTTGAAATAGGTGAAAATGTTATCTTTGAGGATATGATTCATTATACAACTGTGAAGACTTGCACGTTTAACGGTATATCACATCCGGCGATAGCAATGGTGCACGAAGCGGATAATTCGCTTGAAATATTACGTAAATTCTGTCCTGAGGACTATTTTTCGCGTATGGATTAAAGAAAAATCAACTTTTTTGAAGAAAAAAGAGGGGAATATTTTGGAGGTTCAAAAAAAAACGCTACCTTTGCAACCGCATTCAAGAGGGAAGCTCCTAATGGTTAGGAAAATGCGGCAATAGCTCAGTTGGTAGAGCGCAACCTTGCCAAGGTTGAGGTCGCGGGTCCGAGTCCCGTTTGCCGCTCAAAGACTCTGAATAAATCCAATTGGAACGAGGTTTCCAACTGCCCAGGTGGCGGAATTGGTAGACGCGCACGTTTCAGGTGCGTGTGTTTCACGACGTGCAGGTTCGAGTCCTGTTCTGGGCACAATTTATTCAGAATATCTATATATAATGGAGAGGTGGCGGAATTGGTAGACGCGCTACTTTGAGGGGGTAGTGACAATTGTGTCGTGGGAGTTCGAGTCTCCTCCTCTTCACTATATTGAATTCAAATTTGTTTGCGGCAATAGCTCAGTTGGTAGAGCGCAACCTTGCCAAGGTTGAGGTCGCGGGT
>CAVDCP010000032.1:0-24080 GCA_963607545.1 bacterium | reverse complement strand
CGTTGGCAACCAGTGCGCAAGGCTTACGACTATTGCATAGACCTATATAAAAAGGTGTACACCACGGATGGTGATGCCCAAATAGATGCCGACTTTGACGGTAACGGCTTGGATGACAGTTGGACAGTCAACCACTATACGCTCACGCCTAATGGGGGAGAAGAGAATACGGCTGCGTTGTTGCTCAATTCGGGCGACAGTCTTGCCACGCCCTACAACTATTCCAAGTATAAGGCTGCCAAGTTCTTTATGAAGATGATTGGCCCGGACAATCTCGACCAATATAGTTATGGCTACGTTTACATTGATGTGCTTGCCGAAGACGGTTGGCTTACCGTAGGTGCTTTTACCGCAGGAGGATTTCTTGAAGGCCGCACGGTGGATATAGATCAGTCGTTGCAGTATGCTTTTGCAAACAACTATTATGGTTTCCGTCTACGTCCTGAACTTGAAGAGGGGTGCCAACTGATTTTGGACAACTTTGAAATGACCACCGGACGTGCAGGTTACTTGGAAGCTGTGCTCTGTGACCAGTCCTCACAATTTGGCGGTGACGATACCTACTACGATGACACGGAAGACTGCACATACACTTTCACCGATTTAGAGCCCACAGCCGAATACTATTATCGTGTGCGTTCCCATTACATCCGTCAGTTTTCCAAGTCCACAACCTATCATGCCTTTGGCGTGAGTGCTCCAGGTAAGCTCACTGCACATGACATACAGAGTGACGCTTACACCGTAGAATGGCAAGCCGCGCCCAAGGCTACCAGTTACACGGTAAACGATTTTCTCGTCTATACCGCAGCAAAGGACGAGCCTGACCATGTGTTGCTGGAAGAAACCTTTGATAAGGTGGATGTCACTGATGCCACAGACATAGACGAACTATACACCTTTGGCAACTACACCGACACTACGCTCGACGACTATGCAGACAATGCCGGATGGGAGGGAACAAACAATGGCGCACTCAACGGCATGTTGGGATGCAACTACAACTACTATTTAGGTTATCTGCAGACACCTGAACTCAATACATCCAACAATGGAGAGATGACTGTCAGCGTCAAAGCATATGGATATTATGGCGATGACCTGCTCATCTATACCGCCGATGATACCTACACACTGCCCTTTGACGACCAGGGCGATGGCGAGCACGGCTATCTGGACAAGACCATCAAGCTACAATCCAACTGGAAAAATCAGAAGTTAGTGTTGCTGACCAATGCTGGCGCACCATTCGCAATCGACTATTTCAAGGTCACGCAAGATATCAAGGCTGGCGCACGCGTGCTGACATTCAACGCTACAGCAGATGTAGAAGCAGGCGAGGAGAGCTACCGTTTTACTGCGCTCCGTGGCAACAATCACGCAGTCAGCGTCACATCACATTATCTCTATGAGGCTGCCACTGCCGATTCAGACCCTTCAACCTATCTCTTTGTCAATCTTGATGGCACTGTTGGCATCCGTGAGAATGCCATTGCCGATACCGATGCGCATGAGGTCGCACGCTATTCGGTTATGGGTGAGAAGATCTCCGAACCCGTTCGAGGAATCAATATCATACGCATGAGCAACGGAAAGGTAACGAAGCTCATCAGTAAATGATTGCTTCCTACCTTGAATTCCTAAATTAATCTAATGGTGTCCGGTAAAAACATTGCAATTGGTGAGTCCCGTAGGGACGACAGATTATAACGTAGGGGGCTTGCCCCTACGCTTTTCGTTTAGTTGTTACAACATATTTTGAAGGTGGTTCTAAAGAAATGAACATGCACGGCTACGCCGCCCATGTTCATTTCCTCACCTCTTCAAAGGCTTTCACCCAATCGGTGTCGAGCGAGAACTGTGTTATGTATTTGTCGTTGTCAACATAAGCATAGACAACCTCCTTATCCACATCGTTGAACAATGCGTTGTTGATAGTGGCAGCCTTGAACTTTGCCATTATAAGGTTCTTGTCGCGTTGCTTCTTTTCGTTTCCAATGCGCTTGACGTAGAGGTTGACGAAATCAATCATGGCATTGGCCTGCATTCCAAGTTCATACTCGGTGAACGTGCCGTCGTTGCCGGCCTTGTCGATGAGATAGTACAGTGCGTCATACTTGAAGCATGCCACCTTTCTCACTTCGATGTTCTTTGTGGTATCGTTGACTATGCTTTCCTCATGTTTTTCCAAGGCTTTAACCTCGTTGTAGATTTCCTGTGCATATCCGTTTGCCGCACACAAGACGGCCATTACAAATGTAAACAATAATTTCTTCATGTTGTCTGCTATTTTTTTCTTGTTATTTCTTTTCTTCATTTTCTGCGCTCAAGCCGGTATTCGTGCGTCACACATTCCGGGAAATCGGTGTCATAGTGCGACACCATGATGAGCGTCTTTCCTCGACGTGAGCAGAAAGTGCTTATCACATTGCCCACAATCTTGCGGTTGGTGTCATCGAGCCCGTGAAACGGTTCGTCAAGAATGAGCAGTTCCGGGTCTTTCACAAAAGCCCTCGCAAGCAGTGCCAGACGCTGCTCGCCACTCGACAGTGACATGTATCTGCGCCTTGCAAGATGCCCGATGCCGAACACATCTATCCAAAACTGGGCTTTCTCACAATCGGCCTCTGTGCAGTTGCGGCGGCAACCGGTGAGGTTGTACAAACCGCTTGCAACCACGTTCACAACCTCCGCATCGTTTTTCATTGCCCTGTGCAACTCCGGCGAAACATAGCCTATATGTTTTTTAATGTCCCATATGCTCTCGCCATTTCCGCGCTTGCAGTCGAAAAGCGTAATGTCGCACGCATATGCCTGTGGGTTATCGGCACAAACCAGACTGAGAAGCGTGGACTTTCCGGAACCGTTCGGGCCTTTCAAGGCCCAGCACTCACCGTTTTTTACAGTCCAGTTCACATCGTGCAAGACAGTGCGGTCGCCATATTTTATGCTCACGCCATTCATCTTTGCTATAATGTCGGCAGCCTGTGTATCATCCTTATACGGAAGTCCAACTATTGCCGCACGCTTTTCTTCGCCAAACGAGTCTGTAACGGGAGAACCGTGTCTGCCAAGATAATCCTCGCGCGTAGTTTTCTGACCGACAGTCAATCCGCTCACCTCCACCACATGGGTTATGAAACCGGGAATGTCACGGCTGCTGCCCACGACAAGCACTATCTGCATGCTGCACATTGCCACCAAGGTTTCAAGCGTTTGCCGCAATGTTTCGCGGGCTGTTGCATCGAGTCCCACAAAGGGATTGTCGAGCACCAGCACTCTCGGTTTGCCCATTATGGCACACGCTATGGTGAGTTTGCGCAGTTCGCCGCTCGACAACGTAACCACATATTTGTCTGACAGTGCGTCAAGGTGAAACATCTTGCACACATTGTCAACAAATGTTCCATACTGCGGGTTGCCAGTTTCGGCCAGCTGACGCGCCTTGCGCAGCTTCTGCCCCACCGTCAGTGCGTCTTCGTCTATCTCCATCGAGTTCCAACGCTGCTGCAGATAATAAAGCGAGTCGCAACGCGTTCCATAGGAATCTTTGAAACAGATATATACAATGTTGTCGGAAGCACGCATGGAACACGACGGCGAGAAATCATACACGAGCCCGTTGCCCATTAAAGGGTGGCTTCCGCGTATCATGTCTACAAGCAAGGTCTTCCCGCTGCCATTGTCACCTACAATGGCAATGTGCTCACCGTCGCACAATTCAAAGTCGGCAGGTTGCCGCAACCGCCAGTCCTCGCGGCGGGCAACGCCCTGCGTCATGCTTATTATCTTTTGCATAGCCTGTCCTGATTCTTGTTCACAAAATCTTTCCACCCATTATAGTGCGTGTCGTTGACGGGGTTTCCTGCCTGCATGAAATGGCAATAGGCCACACCGAGAGCGTCGGTGGCATCCATGAAATGCGGCATCTCGTCTTCTCGGAGTTTCAGCAGTCTTTTAAGCATATCGGCCACTTGCTCCTTAGAAGCCTGACCTTGCCCGGTTATCGCCATTTTTATTTTCAGCGGCGCATACTCGTGCACCTCCACCCCACTCTGCACAGCCGCAGCTATTGCCACGCCCTGCGAACGCCCCAGTTTAAGCATCGACTGCACATTCTTTCCAAAGAACGGGGCTTCTATCGCCATTTCGTCGGGTTCCAGTTCTTTTATCAAGCTGCTTATTCGGGTAAAAATCTTGCCGAGACGGGCATAAGGGTCATGGTCTTTACGCATGTCGATGACCCCCATTGTCAGCATCTCGGCTCTGTTGCCAATGACTTTGATTGCCCCATAGCCCATGACGTTGGTTCCCGGGTCGATACCGAGAATTGTCTTTGCTGCCGTTGTAGATCTCAGCATATCACCTGTCCATGTAAGGATTGTGCGCAAGCTCGTAGCCTATTGTGGTTTGGTTGCCGTGTCCGGGCATCACCACCGTGTCGTCGGGAAGCTGCGCGAGCATTCGCAGACTCTGTATTATCTGGAGCATGCTGCCGCCCACGAAATCGGTGCGCCCTATTGAACCGCGAAAAAGGGTGTCGCCGGTGAAGGCCGTCTTTTCCTCCTCGCAGTAGAACACCACCGAACCTTGTGAATGTCCGGGGGTTTCAATCACTTGCAGCACATGGTTGCCGAAAGTTATCTTGTCGCCGTTTTCAAGCAGTCGGCCTGCCGGTATGACAGGCTCACTGAGGCTTACGCCAAAAGCTTCGGCCTGATCACTGCAACATTCAAGCAGAAGTTTGTCGTGGCGCGAGATTTCGGGAGAAAGTCCGAAAGCTTCCGAAATGGCGTTGTTTCCGAAGTTATGATCGAAATGGCCGTGCGTTGCAAGAAGGTGCACCGGGGTCATTCCGCTTGACTTTATGTAATCAACGATTGCGGTCTGCTCCGCCTCATAGTATGCGCCACAGTCTATTATAACGCATTGCTTCGTCTCGTCGCTCACAACATAGCAGTTTTCCTGAAGCATGTTGCAAGTGAAATGTTCAATGTTCATCATACGGGAACGTAAATTAAATGTTTTTCCTTAAACCACTCTTCTGTGAATGTGTCATGTATCTCAACCACCGACACGATATTCTTGAACGGTTTCACCTCTTCGTCCACATTTCCGCCTTTAAGGCAAATCAGGCCGTTCGGCAATGAGTTGCGATGGTTTTTACGCGAAATGTTTTTCCTCACGATACGCATCAAGTCGGGCAACGGCATCACTGCACGGCTCACCACGAAATCGTAGACATCTTTTTCTTCCTCGCCGGCCAATTGTTCGGCCGTAACATTTTTCAGTCCTATGGCATTGGCCACCTCGTTCACGACGCGTATCTTCTTCCCCGTGCGGTCAATCAACTTAAACGTGACTTCCGGGAACATTATTGCCAACGGTATGCCGGGAAAGCCGCCGCCTGTGCCGAGGTCGAGAATCTTGCTTCCTTCCTTGAACTTTATTTCGCTGGCTATGGCCAAAGAGTGGAGCACATGATGCTCGTAGAAATTGTCCATGTCCTTGCGTGAAATCACATTTATTTTGTTGTTCCACTCCTCATAGAGCGGTTTCAACTGCGCGAATTGCCTTTCCTGCTCCTCGCTGATGCTGCGGAAATATTTCTTTATCTTCTCCATATTTTCTTCATTGTCTGTTTATCTTCGACAATTTTCCAAACTCACCATAACTTATGCTCACCCTGATTTCGCCAAAGTCGTGTGGGGCTATCTCGTCGGCGGCATATATGTATGTTATGTCGTGCTTGCCTATCACAAAATTATCGGATATGTATATGTCTTCTCCTGCCAATATTCCTTTTGCTTTCAACCCATTATCGTCCTTTGCTCCATACTTTCTACGGAGTCTTCTGGCTATAAGTCTTTCGATGAAGCGGTCGCTCCCTGGCAGAAAGAGGTCGTCGTGGGTCAGCACTTTACCAGTATTGGCATTTATGTTTATTGTCGATGTATGCTTCTCCGCCATTCCGTCGCCACCACGTTCCGATGTGGTTACGGCATAGACAATTATGCCTTCGCGGTAGGAGTAGGCACGCGCCTTGACCGAAATCTGCTTGGTGTAAATTTTTCCGTGGTCGGCATCGCCCCGATAGAGCGGCGCATAATCGCGCATGTAATTCTTGGCGCAATTATCAACTATGGTTCTTGCAAGCTGCGAGGCGTTCCGTGCATCAGTCCCTACCGCAAATTCAGGAGGAAACACACCGGCATTCACCAAAACGCCGTTTATTGTCTGCGCATGTCTGCCTACGGCATAAGCTATGCTTGCCGAAACGTTGCAAGTGGGTGCACCGTCGTTTTCTGCAAGTGCTACGGTAGTGTCGGCTTCCACTCTTTCAAAACCGATGCCGCACAGAGTCTCTGTTGCGCCACGCCCAGCACATGCTGCAAGCATGGCCAAAACCACTGCAACGGCGACGGTTGCATTGCCAAGCGGCATAACGCGCCATGTCCTTAACATCATTCTTGCAAAGTTAAAGATAAAAAATGAATTGTGCAATTTCTTACATTCAAGAAATCAAACCATTTAGGAATCCAGAGTTTCTGCTGTAATCTACACTCAGCAGATAAGCCGTCAATTCCAACTTGACATCGAACGTCATAATGCTCAATATGCACCGATTGATGTTGAAACATTCCGTTTGTCACATGACCGCTTCCTTTGCATAGATGATGATGTATATCACATTGGAGCATCTATCAAGGACTTGGGTAAAAAGTGGTTCGGATTCTCAAAAATGGAGATACTTACACCTGACGAATTGGTGGAACGAATCAATAGAAGATAAATACACCTTATTATATATGATTTTAATAGGTTCGCCTTGGCGAACTAATAGCCATTACATAGAACACATCGAAAATCTTTAGATAGCAAGTTTTGGGGAGCAAGGTGACAAATGTTCTTGCTCCTTTTATCATTTCTGTAGTAACTATTGTTACAAAACTATCCAAAATTGCGACTCTGCAACTTTTATACTTCCATATACGACAATAACAGCCTCTCAAATGTTAAAATCGGACAGTATTGTCATAACATCCTAACATTTCTTGCTCATTCTGATGAATTTTTATTAAATTTGTAGCGACTCTCAAGTCTGTGTATCTATTTTGGGTTCGCTCAATGCTGACAAACAGACAGCTAACGCCGAGCTGAAAGCTGAGAAGTCCAAACAACTTTCTCGGTAATAAGCGGGCAATGGGTGGGAAGATAGTCAAGACATAGAAGGCGTTTATCGACGCTGTGTTTGAGACACACTGAAATCTTGCAACCCTCAGTATCTAAGTCTCGAATATGGTCAACGGTAGATGTCCCGGGTGTGATTATATCAATCCCGTGGAGACCTTGTAAGCATAGATTGTTCCCTTTTGGATGCAATCCATTGTTTTATATAGGTCTCTTTATGGGGTGATTTTCATATCGGCGTGGGCTCTGACGTTGTCTGTTCGACTTAGATAGGCAATGCAAGAGCCTCAGTGTGTGGAATGGACAACAGGACGATTCCACGCTTTTTTATGCCAAAAATTGTGGATTTAACGCAAGACATAAGAAACGATATGAACGCATTGCTTAATGCGCATACCCAACGAGGTCGAAGCAGATCTCCTCACGTTGGACTTACCTCCAATGTCCTCCCCGAAGCTCAACGCTCACATCCAGGGGTGTCCTCGGAATATGTACAAAAGCCAAATCATCATTGGTTCGTACTGAGAGTGACCTACAATAGAACAGAAAAAGCATGTGGCATCATATCAACCTCTGGGGTGCAGTCATATATGCCAATGCATTATGTATTAAAGAAAGAGATTGGGAAGAAGAAGCGAATATTACAGCCTCTTCTTCCCAATCTCTTTTTTGTATATGCTACAAGAGAAGCTGTAAAATCCATTATCAAGAAAAAGGGTGATGAAACATCAATATTAAAATTCTATCTTGATAAGACAAAATTATTGGAGGAAAATGGCAAACATCCTCCTCTCATCATTCCATTTACAGCAATGACAAACTTTATAAAAGCTACAAGCACAGATAGCGAACATGTACGAGTCGTGTCATCGGAACAATGTCATTATAAAAGTGGTGACATAGTTAAGGTAATAGATGGAGAGTTTGAAGGTGTTACAGGTAAAGTTGCTCGCATTGCAGGACAACAACGTGTCGTTGTGGAAATATCGGGGCTATGTTTGGTGGCAACAGCCTATATACCAAATGGATTTTTAGAAACATTACAAAATCAATTATAAATTAAAAGAATTCCTACAATGAGAAAATTGTTCGTATGTACGTTTGCCATTCTTTGCCTTTGTGCAAACATGACAGCGCAGACTACAAAAGATGTTCGTAAAGAACGACAAGAGATGCGTAAAGCGTCCAAGAGTGAGTTGAACGAAAAGGCATCTAAAGCTGCAAGAAAAGATGCCAAGAAACTAACAAAAGAAGGCTGGATAACGGCACCTGGTGCTTTGCCTTTAGAGAAACAATTGGACAAGTCTTACATGATGCAGATGGAGTATGATAATGACATGTACCCTAAGTATCTTATGGGAGAAGCGATGAGTATTGGCGAGAACTATGATGCCGCCAAAATGCAGGCTTTGGAATTGGCGAAGCAGAACCTTGCAGGTCAGATACAGACGGAAGTCACTGCACTTATAGAAAATTCTGTAGCAAACCAACAACTTGCAAACGAGGATGCATCATCTTTGACACAAAGTATCATGGGGGCAAAGAATCTTATCTCGCAAAGCATAGGTCGCACCATTACTGTTATGGAATGTTATCGTGTAAAGACCAATAAGAACAAGGAAGTCCTTGTCCGCATTGCATATAATGGAGCTATGGCAAAAGCAGCAGCAAAGCGAGCCGTACAAGATGAGTTAAAAAGTAAGAGCGAAGATATTCAGAAAAAACTTGACGAAATCTTAGGATGGTAAAAAGGATTCTCTGTATATTGACAGGTTGTATATTCTCCATTTGCTGTTTTTCACAAAAGATAAAAACAGTAAGTGGAGAATATACCTACTATGTACCTGAAAACATTGACTTGGAAAAAGCCAAACAAATAGCCTTGGAACGAGTCAAAGTTCAATTGATTGCAGATGAGTTTGGTACTGTTGTTTCCCAAAACAACGCAACTACCGTTAAGAATAGTAACGGAAAGTCAGACATAGACTTCGTCTCTGTTGGCGGTAGTGAAATAAAAGGAGAATGGATAGAAACTATTGGAGAACCAGACTTTAAGCCTTCCTTTGATAACGGGCAAATGATTATAAAAGTACATATCAAGGGGAAAATACGCGAAATTGTCTCGGCAGACATCAACTTCAAGGCATTAGTTCTTCGCAATGGTACAGAAGATAAATACGAAGATGACACTTTCAAAAGCGGAGACGACCTGTTCTTGTCATTTACATCTCCCATCAGTGGTTATGTCACCGTGTATTTAGTTGACAACGATGGAGCTGCATTTTGCCTTCTACCCTATCAGAATCAAGAACAAGGCAATGTAAAGGTCAATGCAAATGAAAGATACGTCTTCTTTTCCGAAAAACTATCTCCACAAGATCTGAAAGCGTATGTGGATGAATATACCATGACATGCTCACATAGCCAAGAACTCAATCAAATATACGTTGTTTTCTCACCAAATACATTCGTAAAAGCTACTGATGGAAAAAGAGAAGAAACTTTGCCAAGAGAACTTTCCAATGAAGACTTTCAGAAGTGGCTAGCAAGAAATCGGACAAAAGATAAAGACATGACCTATAAAAAAATAACTATTAACATAAGGAAGTGATAAGGAAAAATCTCGTTTTATCCAGCTAACACTTTTGTTTTCTACAATTAAGAACAAGCAAAATGAACAACACTAAAGATTCTAACAATAAAGATAAATGGAGTATTTCTATTTCGGGCTTAACAGAAAAGGAATACAGAGCTTTCTTTAAAGATTATCCAGCCCCAAATTCCATTGTCTACAAGAAAGGTGCCTTAATGGAATCTTGTGTTGAGTTAGTTTCTAATCTTCCAGAAGAAATTTTGGCAGGCATAATCGCCAATATACTATACAATCACTATGAAGAAATATGGGATAGTATAAAAATTTCAATTCACGTCTTGGGTGAGGCATACTTTAATATTTCCAAAAAGAACTTAGAAATATTGTATCAAACGATATTGCGATATAAAGCAAAAAACAATTCTTATATTGACATATACGAGTATGCAAAAGATAAATACAACAAAGAATTTGAAACATCAATATCATTAGATGATTCACAGAGATTGTTTACACTTCCTTATATATCACCTAATGAAGAAATTTTGACTATAGATAAAAAACTATCAATATACGCTGTTCTATATGTTTTTGGAACACCACGTTTATTTCAACAGTACAGATTATTTTATGCGTCATTGGAAAGCCATCTTTACAAAGCAATTTCTGTACTGGATTCCCTTAAAAATGAATATGAACAGCATAAATCCCAAGTAGAAGACCTGATTAATAGGAATCCAAAATGGATTGTTCATTTGGTAAATTTCGTTCTCAACCATGAACTGTCTCACATGTATTTACATAATAATCAAGAATTCAAAGAAGAAATCATTTCTTTTTGTAAGCAAAGGGTGCTAGATTATCACATAGAAAACATAAATGTGTCAATGCAAAACATGTATGACATAGAAAAACAACGCATAGCACAAGATAATGCCATTTTAGAGGAATATGCAGCAGACGCATTAGCATATTCGCAACTTGCATCTTTTATTAATCAAAAGACAAATGATTGTGAAGTTGCCGTTATATGCGCTATATGTATGGCGAGTGTCTATTTCTTAGAATACTCAAGTCGAATAGAGAGATTATACTCTGTTTTACATATAGAAGACAAAAAGAAACGAATGATAAAGAATATGGGGCGAGAATGGACTGGTTCCGTAGAACAGCGAATGCGAGTTTTGCTCATGGATCAAAAAGTTCTTGAATTATTACAAGAGCATCCCATATCTGACAAGGCTTATGAGTTGTACAATGTACTGGTGGAAACCATCGTTGCGACCTTCAACGAAAACATAAACACGCAACTTTGCCTTTCTTTAGAACCATACTACCAAGCGTTAATTAATGGCGAGATTTCATTGAATGACAAGAATAAGGACAAACTTGAAAAAGACATATCCACATTTAATCAAAATATAATAGAATTATTAAACACGGCACTTCAAGAAAAAGGTTCCATGTTTAGGTTCGTATTATAAAATGTACTAATATTTTAATTTTAAACTATTATGAAGATACATAGAGTCATCTTATTAATATTTCTATTCGTTCGAGCAATTGGTATAGGCTACGCCATAAACTATGATAAGAAAATTTACCATTTAGAAGAAAATGAAAAGTTTTATTATGTGAATGTTTGGGGTGAACGTCTAACGGAAAGCATTTACGATTGCTTTTTCGGTAATGGAGGCGAAGACTGGATTATCGTCTGCCGAAATGACATGTATGGTGTTCTAAATGCTAAAGGAATAGAAATCATTCCTTGCCAATACAAAAGCATCACCCCAGTACACAGACTGGATAAAAACAATCGATATATTTTCCCCACTAATGATAAAATATTATTTGTCGTAGAAAACAAAGAGGCATATGGAATCCTCAATATAAAAGGCAAGATTGTCATACCATTCTCATACAAGGAAATTTCTACCCAACTCTTTGGAAACGAATCTTTAATATTCAAAAGAAATGATGGGAAATATGGTGCTATAAATATTTATACTTCCCAAGTTACGATTCCTTTTACATATGATCGTTGTTGGTTAGAAGATTGCCATTCATCCGATATTAATAGTAGGAATAAGTTCTTTTTACTTGAAGTACGAATCGGTAATAAAAGTGGTTTTATTGGTTGTAATGGAAAAATAGTCATACCATTGTCGCATAGTTCTACAGCCTATGGTTTCAACGAAGGATATATCGCTTTAAAAAATATGACGAGCAATCAATGGTATATATACGATAAATATGGAAATAAAGTTCTTATCGGAGATTATGAAGATGTTGGAAGCTGTTCTGATGGAATGCTTAAAGTAAAGAGAAACGGCTTATATGGTTTCATTGATGTAAAATCGGGAAAGCTAGTTATCCCTTGCATATATGATGAAATACGCGATGACTTCGAGCATGGAATAGCCAAAGTCTATAGTAAGGAAAAAAAATATATGTTAATATCGAAAGAGGGGAAATTTATTCACAGCACAGATATCATGCCAACTTATGTTGGAGATAACTACATCATTACAGGATATCAAAAAGGAATGCTAGATAAAAAGGGAAATATTTTGATACCTTTTATATATAAGGGATTATGGAATGTTGAAGCAAATGGGTATTTAAGATGCGAAAACACAGAGGGACAATATGGAATTATAGATTCACGAAACAATATCATTATTCCATTTAAATATGACGAAATTAGTGGGTATTATAATGGGAAAACAGAACTTATACCAGTTAAGAGAAATGGTAGATGGGGATACATCAATCATTCCAATAAGGTTATCATACCTTTTAATTTTGATGACGCTGAACCCTTCGACAAAGGAGATGATGTTGCTTTTGTAATAAAGAATGGAAAATATGGATATATTGACAGAACAGGAAAAGAAATTACGCCTTTCGGATTAGAAGGTGACAGAGAATGGTTACTTGACAATTACAAGGCTTCAAAAGAACCCTCAGACATAGATAAGAACATTCCTTTTAATGATATAAAAAATGATAAAACATTTGTCGTAATAATCTCAAATGAGAAATATATTGATGAAAATATTCCGAATGTAAGTTACTCAACCAATGATGGTAAATCCATAAAAGAATACTGCGTACGAACATTAGGCATTCCACTAAAGAACATCAAGTTTTTAGAAAATGCCACATTTAACCAAATACATACTGGAATCAACTGGGTTTGTGATAATGCAAAAGCTTTTGATGGCGAAGCCAATATTATTATTTATTACTCAGGGCATGGCAGTCCAAATGAAAAAACAGGAAATGCCTATCTCTTGCCAATAGATGGCAGTTTTAAAGATTATAGAACTGCCATAAGCATTGATGATATATATAAACAACTTGGTGAAATTAACACCAAACAAACAACAGTATTTCTAGATGCATGTTTTAGTGGAACGTCCAGAGAAGGGAAAAACATGTTAGCTGATACTAGAGGAGTTCTTGTAAAAACAAAGCCGACACAACCAATGGGAAATACCATTGTCTTTTCCGCAGCCCAAGGGGACGAAACTGCTCATCCATATAAAAAGAAAAAACATGGTATGTTCACGTATTTCTTGCTGAAGAAATTACAAGAAACAAAGGGACATGTATCATTAGGAGAACTCGGTACTTATGTAAACCAACAAGTACGCCAACATTCAGTACAAGAAGTTGGCAAATCACAAACTCCAACAATAAATATCTCAAATAAATTAAGTACTAATTGGAAATCAATAACACTAAAATGAAGAATATATTACTATTAATATATATAATTAATACGTTGCCTATTCATGCTCACAAAATTAATTGGGATAATGTCGGCCCTTTTCCTATAGAAGAAAAAGGTGGTACTATTTTCTATAATATAGATGGGAAGAAATGTTCTAACATTTTATATGATAGGAATCAAGATTATCGTTATATACAAGACGATGGATATAATATCTTTCCAGTAAAAGAAAATGGTTTGTGGGGTTGGATAAATCATGAAGGAAAACAAATAGTCCCCTGTAAGTATAATCACCAATTATGGCCTGTTATTATTGAAAACGAAACATTTGTACCCGTCATCGATAGAAATACAGGCTTATATGGAGTTCTCAATGCTTACGGGAGGACTATTGTACCATTTGAATATACTATGATGAAAGCAACATCTCAAAAGTACAATTTGCAAATAATGACGGTAAATCATTTCATGATTATTGCACAAATACGCTCGGTATCCCTTTGGAAAACATCAAATACATAGAAGATGCAACTTTAAATAAAATACGATATAGTATTAATTGGATTAGCAATATAGTAAAAGTACAAGGAAAACAACCTAATGTTATTTTCTATTATTCAGGTCATGGAGTACCAGATGAGGCAAGTAGAAATGCTTACCTGCTCCCCTCAGATGGTCTCGCAAATGATATCCAAAGTGGATACAGTCTTGATTTACTATATAAGCAACTTGGAGAATTGCACACAAATAAGACCATAGTTTTTCTTGATGCCTGCTTTAGTGGGACAACACGAGAGGGGAAAATGATAACAAAGGACTCCAAAGGAGTAGCTATAAAGTCAAAACCTGTACAACCCAAAGGAAATATGGTGGTTCTTTCTGCAGCACAAGGAGATGAAACTGCATACCCATATAAAAAAAAAGAAACATGGAATGTTTACTTATTTCTTACTAAAAAGACTACAGGAAACAAAGGGGAATGCCTAATTAGGAGATTTGGAAACATATATCAATAAACAGGTACGCCAAAATTCAGTTGTTGAAAATGGGAAGATACAAACTCCTACTGTTAATGTGTCAGACAAAATGTCTTTAATTTGGAATGATTTAAAGTTGAAATAATATGTGTAATAAAGATTTAACTAATAAAGATAATACGACTCAAGACGTTTTGCAAACACTTGAGTCGTATATAAGTACTTATTCAAATAAGTTTAGTGAAATTGGCAGAAAAATAGTATATGCAATTTTTGCATCTGCATGGGCTTCTATCTTTGCTGTCTCTCAAAATAACAATAAAATTCTACTCTACGTAGTCATAATGTTGGCAATATTTTATTTGGCGATAGAAATGATTTATTATTTGTACTTAGAAAGAATAAGCCGTAAGTTACATATCTTATTAGATAATGGGAAACTCGCAAAGGAAGAGACTGAAAAAGAATGGAATTCCATCAGTGATGGTGTTTCCTATATATTATTCGTTAAATTGTTCCTAATTGCAGTCTTGACAACGATTTTAATTACCTATTATTGCTTAACAATATGATTACACAAGATATAAAAATATTGTTCGGTATATTGTTGAGTTGTTGTGCAACAACCTGTTATCCACAAAATAACGACCCACGTAAAGCTTATGAAAAATTTAAGCAACAAGCACAGCAAAAGTACAATAATTTTCGAAAAGAATCAAATGAACGATATGCTGAGTTTTTAAAACGAGCATGGGAGAAATATAATGCTCTACCAGCCATTCCCCGCCCCAAGGATGAGATAGTGCCACCTGTCACAATCCCTGAAGACGATAATAACAAACCAATAGAGAGCAATCCCATACCAATCAAGGAAGTTGTTGCGCCACCTACCCCCAGTCCACAACCTACGCCTATCGCACCTATCAAAGAGGAGTCTCAACCACAAGAGAGGACGGTTGAATTTATTTATTGTGGAACAAAATGCCAGGTTCGCCTTAGCAAAAAACTAAACTTCTCTCTACATGATTGTAACAACGAACAGTTATCTAATATATGGACGCAATTGTCGGCAGAAGGCGTACTCAATAACACAATAAGAGACTGTCTTGCAATAAGGGTTAGCAGAAATTTGTGCGATTGGGCGTACATTAATTTTTTGTCTTCATTTTCAAAAGCCATATATGGAGAGACAAATGAAGCCACTATGTTGACTTCTTATATTTATAGTCAAAGTGGCTATAAAATGAGAATTGGACGGAATGGGCAATATATCTATTTATTATATGCGAGTGAACATGGAATTTATGATGTTCCTTATTTTGAATTAGGAGGCATTAACTATTATCCATTTGAGTGCAACAAGAAACAACTTGAAATATGTGACGCTTCATTTCCGCAAGAAAAGCCCTTATCTTTATATATTTCGCAAAATCAAAAATTTGAATATGTGGCAAGCGATTTAAGGACTTTGACATCTAAACGGTATCCGGATGTTCAAGTGAAGGTTCAAGTAAACAAAAACATGATAGATTTCTATAATACATACCCCACATCAGAAGTTAATGGTAACTTTATGACAAGATGGGCAATGTATGCCAACACTCCATTGGATGAACATGTGAAAGAAAAGTTATATCCTCAACTAAAGAATAAAATTAATGGATTAAACCAATTAGAAGCAGCAAATGTTTTGTTAAATTGGGTTCAAACGGCCTTTGTTTACGAATATGACGATAAAGTTTGGGGACACGACAGGGCTTTCTTTGCAGAAGAAACCTTATATTATCCATATTGTGACTGTGAAGACAGGTCTATATTGTTTTCTCGTTTGACACGAGACTTGTTAGGGTTAGAGACAATATTAGTATTTTATCCTGGGCATCTGGCGAGTGCTGTATGTTTTACAGAAAATGTTTTTGGAGATTATATTTCTTTGAATGGAAAACGTTATGTCATCACAGATCCGACTTATATCGGGGCACCTGTTGGAAGAACGATGCCTGACATGGATAATTCTCAGGCACATGTTATTCTATTAGAATGACAGAAAATCATTATAGCTTTGGAAGAGCGCAACGTTCGTAGCCCAGGGTGAGCCATTTGCGCCAGCAAACGGTGTAACCCTGGGTATAAACGACAAACGCAAGGTCTGGCCTGTAAAGTCAGCACTGCTGGCCACAACCACCTATTGGCGTTGTGCTGACCTTACAGGCGATCCGCCATCTCTAGACCGTGAAACCCTGGTTTACAGATGTCACTACGTTCCATCTTCACCCTGGGCTATGAACGTTACGCCACCTCCGGGGCTGATAATGGTCTCGCGCTTTTCCTTATTTTGAACACCATACCATTAGGGGATGCCTACTCTATAACCTGTCGTCCATACGGAACTATTCCAGTTGCAATGTTTCTGTCGGACAACAACAGTTTTATTTAGAACGTTAAACGTGCATCATTGCCGGAATTTCATTGTCGAAAATCGCCGCACACCGTCTGCACCACTTGTGTGCTGCACATGCAACACACACATGCACCAGCCGCCGCACACACATACGCCGACCGCTGCACGAAAACCGACAGCATTTGTTTTCACGAAAACCGACAAGGACATTTGGCGCAAAACCAAGGCGCAGCCGCAAGCAGCCGCTTTTTATTTTTCACACAAACCGCTTGTGTTTTCCGACAAAATAGCTAACTTTGCAATTATTGCACAAGCCATTGCACGCAATGGCGATGCCCCAAAACAATAAAACGAAAGATTTGGAAATGAGAAAGAAGCACACCATTACAGTTGCATTGGCCTTGGCCGTTTCAGCCACAATGTCGGCGCAGACAAAGGCAAAGGCCACAGCAAAAAAACGCCCGGCCAACACAGCCAATGTAATGTCGGCCAAGACAAAGGCCATATACAACGACATGCTTGAAAACACGCAGCGGATATTCTTTGTCGACAGTATGGTGATTGACAAGGACAGTGTGCTCAATGCCATATATCTGCCAGCCACCTATGGGAAATACATAAAATACGACGATTTCTTCAACACGACGGGCAACGACGGGGCGTATGTTTATGTCAACGGTTTCCAAAACAAATGCTTCTATACAGAGCTGGGAACTGACAGCATCTCGCGCCTGTTCACACGCGACAGAATCGGCGGAAAATGGGGAGAGCCGCACGAAATAGACGAATTGAACAGCAAGTTCAAGGACATAAGCTATCCGTTTATGTCATCCGACGGCGTTACACTGTATTTCTCCGGAATCTCTGACGACGGACTGGGCAAGCGCGACATATATCTTTCGAAATACGATGCCGACGAGGGCAAGTTTCTGAATGCCGAGAACATCGGATTGCCGTTCAATTCACAGGCCGACGATTTCATTTTCGTGGAAGCCGATGCCGACAGTCTCGCATGGTTTGCCACGACAAGAAGGCAAACCGACGGCAAGGCGTGCGTCTACACTTTTGTGCCGCCGGCAACCAGAACCAACTACGATGCCGACGAGATGCCGGAAAGCAGACTTCACAACTACGCCGCAATCACACGCATAAGGGAGACATGGCCGACACCCGAAATAAGGCAACAGATGATGCAGCACATAGAGCGCGTGAAGGAACGGCTGGGCAAAAACGCAGAAAGCCGCCGCATGGCTTTTGTGGTGAACGACGAAACCACCTACCATGACATAAGCCAGTTTGCCTCTGCCGAAACACGAAACCTGTATCAGCAAATCGTGCGCATGCAAGAAAGTACGGAAAAACTTGCCGACGACATTGAGGCAGCAAGAAAAAAATATCACGCCTCGGCAGCAAATGCCCGCGTTCAAGCAGGAAAGGCGATTGCGCAACAGGAAGCCCTGCTCGAACAGAGCGTGCTAAAAATGAAAAAAGCACTTGCCACACTAAGAACCAAAGAAAGCAGTCTGCTTGGCAAATGACACATGTGTGCCACGAGCAGACAACACGAACATACAAATACCTAAAACCTGACATTATGACAAAAAAACGTTTTGCCGAATCGGAACTCATCGTCAACGGTGACGGCAGCATATTCCACCTGCACCTGAAACCTGAAAATCTTGCCGACAAGATAATCCTTGTAGGCGACCCGGGACGAGTGTCGCTCGTGTCCCCGTATCTGGAAAACATCGAGTTTGACATACAAAACCGCGAGTTCCACTCAATAACCGGCAAATACAAGGACAAGCGCATCACGGTAATCTCAACCGGCATAGGCTGCGACAACATCGACATCGTGATGAACGAAATAGACGCTCTTGCCAACATCGACTTTGAAACCAGACAGGAAAAAGACAACCTGCGCCAACTCGAAATTGTAAGAATAGGAAGCTGTGGAGGACTGCAACCCTACACGCTTACGGGTTCTTTCATCTGCTCGGCACGATCAATTGGCTTCGACGGACTCCTCAATTTCTATGCCGGGCGCAACTCGGTGTGCGACTTGCAGATGGAGCGTGCACTCATCAACCATCTTGGATGGACCGGCAACCTGTGCGCGCCTGCACCTTATGTGGTGGAGGCCGACAAAGAACTCACCGACCGTATTGCCGGCGACGACATGATAAGAGGCATAACTGTGGCATGCGGCGGATTTTTCGGACCACAGGGACGCGAGCTGCGCATACCGTTGGCCGATCCTCACCAAAACGAGAAAATAGAATCGTTTGAATACAAAGGTCTGCAGGTGACTAATTTTGAAATGGAGAGCTCTGCGCTTGCCGGACTGTCGAAGCTCATGGGACACAAAGCCACAACAGTGTGCATGGTCATAGCCAACCGCATAGCCAAAAAGACCGACACCGACTACAAGAGCAAGATGAACGGGTTGATTGTCACCGTTCTCGACCGCATCTGACCACTGTCGGCTGCCCCTACCCCACACCAATACGGCTACAAAAAGGCGCACAAGACACGCCGAAAGAACAGAAATGGCGAGAAAATAGCCATTCAAGACCGTAAAAGTCAAATTATTTGACTATTTTTGCACGCCGTTAGCGCGTCTCGGACATGCTTGAGAGCATTTGCCGAGACGCAGATTTGCATTGCGCAAGCGAAAAAGAAAGTAGACACGACATTATGACGAGAAAGAAAAAGGCGTTGCCGATACTTGAGAACATAACGATAACCGACATTGCGGCAGAAGGAAAATGCATTGCACGCATCGACGACATGGTGGTGTTTGTGCCGTTTGTTGTCCCCGGCGATGTTGTAGACTTACAGGTGCGACGCAAAAAGCACCATTATTGTGAGGCCGAAGCCATACGCTTCATAAAATACAGCGATGTGCGTACTGAACCCATGTGCGAACACTTTGGAGTGTGCGGAGGATGCAAATGGCAGAACCTTCCATACAGCGAGCAACTGAAGGCCAAGCAAAAACAGGTGTTCGACCAACTCACGCGCATAGGCAAGATAGAGCTTCCTGAATTCCGTGAGATACTGGGGTCGGTAAAGACAAAAGAATACCGCAACAAGCTTGAGTTCGGCTGCTGCAACAAAAGGTGGCTCACACGCGAGCAAGTGGCATCGGGTTTCAAGTATGACAACATGAACGGCATCGGATTCCACATCACCGGCGCATTCGACAAGATTCTCCCAATAGAGAAATGCTGGCTCATGGACGACCTGCACAACCGTATACGCAATGCCATACGCGACTATGCCTATGAAACGGGCATGACATTCTTCGACTTGCGCGCACAGCACGGTTTGCTGCGCGACATAATGATACGCAACTCGAACACCGGCGAGTGGATGGTGCTCATACAGTTCCACTACGACGAAGATGGCGACGAGCAACGAGCCATGGCACTGTTGCAGCATGTTGCCGACAAGTTCCCCGAAATCACGTCGTTGTTGTATGTAGACAACCAAAAGTGCAACGACACTTTCGGCGACCTCGACCTGTCGGTGTACAAAGGCAACGACCACATTTACGAGGAAATGGAGAACCTGCGCTTCAAGGTCGGTCCAAAGAGTTTCTACCAGACCAACACTGAACAGGCTTTTCATCTTTATTCCGTTGCGCGCGACTTCGCACAGTTAAGCGGCAACGAACTGGTTTACGACCTGTACACTGGAACAGGAACAATAGCCAATTTCGTGGCCAAGAAAGCGCGCAAGGTAATTGGCATAGAATATGTGCCTGAAGCCATAGAGGACGCCAAGGTGAACTCGAAAATCAACGGCATCGACAACACGCTGTTCTATGCCGGAGACATGAAAGACATACTCAACGACACATTCATCAGTCAGCACGGACGGCCTGACGTTATAATCACCGACCCGCCAAGAGCAGGAATGCACCCCGACGTGGTGGCCACAATACTGCGCACCCACCCCAAACGCATAGTTTATGTGAGCTGCAACCCTGCCACTCAGGCACGCGACCTCGCACTTCTTGACACAGCCTATGCAGTGAAGGAAGTGCAACCCGTCGATATGTTCCCCCACACGCCACACGTTGAGAACGTGGTGCTGCTCGAAGCAAGACAAGCCTGACCACTACCGTTACGGACAAGAAAACAAACTACACATAAAAACATAAATCAACATCTACCTATATGGAAAAGAAGATTATAGCAACGGCATTGCTTGCCTGTACCCTTGCAACGGCAAATGCACAAAAAGATGAGAAAAAAATCTCGGTGATGAGCGACATCAAGTTCAGCGGATATGTGATGACCCAATACCAATACAGCAGCCAGGACAATGCCAAGAGCAATACGTTCAACATGCGAATGACACGTTTGGCACTTGAAGGACGTCTGCTGCAGGATTTCTACTGGAAAGTGCAACTTCAGGTGAACGGAAACACATCGACACTCGGCAACTCACCAAGAATGGTTGACGCATTTGCCGAATGGCAAAAGTATGCGGCATTCAAGGTGAAGGCCGGACAGTTTAAGCGTCCGTTCACATTTGAAAATCCCATGCACCCCATGACACAGGGCTTCATGAGCTATTCGCAAGGCGTAACAAAACTCGCGGGATTTTCCGACCGCAACGGCGGACATGCCAGCAACGGACGTGACATAGGTGTACAGATACAGGGCGATTTCCTGAAAAATGCACAAGGAGGCAACTTGCTGCACTATCAGGTGGGCGTATTCAACGGACAAGGCATAAACACAAAAGACGTTGACCAGCGCAAGGACATCATCGGCGGAGCGTGGATTGCACCGATAAAGGGGCTGCGTATCGGAGCATTCGGATGGACTGGTTCGTATGCAAGGAAAGGCACTTGGAAAGAAACGGCATCTGACGGCACGGAAACCACAAAAAGCGGAATACGTTCGCTCGATGTAAACAGATATGCATTCAGTGCAGAATATGCAGCAAACGACTGGACATTCCGCAGCGAATACATACACAGCAACGGCTGGGGCTTTAAGAGCACCTACCAAAACGAGACCAACAGCAAGGACTGCACGATAAACACTGATGCAGGAAACGAGGCAGACGGAGTTTACGCCCTTGTCATCGCGCCTGTAATCAAGAACAAGGTGCATGTGAAAGCACGCTACGACCTTTACCGCCCGAGTGCAAAATGGGACACAGCCAAAACGTTCTATGAGATTGGTGCCGACTATGAAATCGGCAAGCACATAAAACTGTGCGCAGAATATGCTTATGTGAACGACCGTAGCTTGCAAAAGCAGAACTACAACATGCTCGATTTTGAATTTGACGTGAAATTCTAATCTGCATGGAAACGGAGCTACCGGCTACCGCAACTGGAAAAAACACACATTAGACACAAGACTATGACTAAACATCACCGACACTCGGCACATCATCACCAAGATGCTGCCGAGATTTTCAAGCAGCAGAATTTCCGCGCGACAAAACGCAGAAAAGCATTAAGCAAACTGTTGTTCACATTGCTTACGATAATAGCTATTCTTACTACGGCAATTGCAATATACCTGTACACAATAGAATAGCGCAAAAACAAAAGTGGGGCTTTGCAAGCATTAACGCAAAAGCCCCACTCTTTATTTTTACCGATTGGTATGCAATAAAATTCTGATGTTGTTTTGTATTGTTTGAGAAATCCTGTAAAACTAATGACATCGGATATCATTCTTACTCATGCACAACCATATTCCACAAGAAAAGTGCATTGCCGATAATATATCTCCGCCACATGCGCCTGGGTTCTTTCAGCAACCGATAAAGCCATTCCAGGCCGTTGCGTTGCCACCACAACGGTGCACGCACCACGGTTCCTGCAAAGAAATCGAAGACGGCTCCGACAGTACCTACATGACAATGTATATCCAACTCATTCCAATGTGCATAAGTCCATTTCTCCTGCTTTGGGGCAGTCATGCCTATCCAAAGCAAATCGGGATTGGCAACGTTGATAGCCTCAATAATCTTACGATTGTCCTCGTCGGAAAACTCAGGCTTGTAAGGCGGCGAATAAGTAACCACATTCAGATGCGGAAACGCCGTTGATGCCTTCTCTACAATCAGCGCAAGCACATTCTCAGAACTTCCCATAAACATCACGGTTCCGCCTTTGTGCTCAAGACGCTGCATCTCATACTCAAACAAGTCCCAACCGGCTATGCGTTCCGAAGGTCGGCTCTTGGCTTTGATGCAGCCACAAGCCTTCACAATGCTCACGCCATCGGGTATGAGTACATCGCCGTTGGTGAGTGCTTCGGCAAAGAACGGGTCTCTGCGTGCAGTGTTATACGAATGTGCGTTAATGGTATTGATTAGCAACTTGCCTTCAGGCAAGGAGGCAAGAGCCTCCTTGCTTTCCACTATATCCAAGTCTTTCAGTCTAAACATACGTCCTGGCTATACAATAATACAGAAAAAACTTGTGCAGAATCGGCTTTTCTATTCTGCACAAGCTTTTATTTTATATTGGTTTAACAACCATTGTTGTTGTTCGTCGATGCTTAGGCTGCTGTTGTCAAGAAGAATGGCATCGTCGGCTTTGCGCAATGGCGAGGTGGCACGATGAGAATCTATATAGTCGCGCTCCTCAACATTCTTAAGGATATCATCGTAATCACACTCCATCCCTTTTGCCTTCAATTCGTCAAAACGCCGTTGTGCACGTATTTCGGCACTGGCAGTTACAAAAATCTTAAGCTCTGCATCAGGAAATACAACGGTGCCGATGTCACGCCCATCCATGACAATTCCTTTGCTCTTACCCATACATTGCTGTTGTTCAACCAGCTTTGCCCTTACTGAAGGGATGGCAGCTATTTTGCTCACACGGGAAGACACTTCGAGTGTGCGTATTTCATTTTCCACACATTCGCCGTTAAGGTATGTGTCTACCGTTCCCGTTATTTCATCGCGCTTAAAAGATATACATATTTCCGGCAACAATTTCTCCAATTTTCCCATGTCAACATTTGCCTCTTTGTCGAAGACATTATTGCGCAACGCATACAATGTTACGGCACGATACATAGCACCCGTGTCTACATATATATATCCTATCTCGCGTGCAAGTTTTTTTGCCATTGTACTCTTACCACAAGACGAATGCCCATCAATGGCTATCGTAATCTTTTTCATTGTTTT
>CAVDCP010000031.1:0-25502 GCA_963607545.1 bacterium | reverse complement strand
CACCAACCGTGCAAAAAAAAAACAAAAACCATTTACACCTTATTATATATTCACACCAACGAGAAGCAGAAAGGGGCTGCTGCAAAGGTGCGGAACAATGAAAAAGCGCAAAATCTTTGTGTAATTGGAATTATTGCAGTACTTTTGCACAACACCAATGGATGTGCAAAACGAAACAGAAGAATAAAAAAACAATAGTATGTCAATATCCAAAACCCGGCAAAAGCTTGTTGACGTGGCACGCCAACTGTTTGCAAAAAATGGCATCGCAAACACGACAATGAACGACATCGCCGTGGCGTCGGGCAAAGGGCGCCGCACACTATACACTTATTTCAACCGCAAGGAAGACGTATATTCTGCCGTTATAGAATCGGAACTGGAGCGTCTGTCGGACAAGCTCGACGAGGTTGCCGCCATGAAGACGCGCCCCCAGGACAAGATAATAGAACTCATCTACACCCACTTGAGCATGATACGCGAAACGGTGGTGCGCAACGGCAACCTGCGTGCCGAGTTTTTCAGAAACATCTGGATGGTGGAAAAGGTGCGCAAGAATTTCGACGAGGACGAGATCGAGCTTTTCCGCAAAGTGTATGCCGAGGGAAAAGCCGACGGAGAGTTTGACATAGAAGACGTTGACCTCGTGGCCGACATAACCCACTATTGCATAAAGGGCCTTGAAGTGCCTTTCATCTACGGTCGCCTCGGCCACGGAATGACCGAAGAGGCAAGCAAGCCGCTTGTGGCCAAAGTGGTGTATGGCGCGTTGGGAAAGTCGAACATGAAATAAACCGCAGAAAGCGCACTGACAAGGGCAAAAATTATAGGATTGCATCAGGCAGCGACGTGGCGGCGGCAAGCGAAAGGAAACAAATCACAAACATTATAAATACATAAGTATGACAAAATTATTGGAAGGCAAGACTGCGCTTGTTACCGGTGCAGCACGCGGAATAGGAAAAGCTATCGCGCTTAAATTTGCCGAAGAAGGTGCAAACATCGCATTCACCGACCTTGTCATCGACGAGAACGGCAAGGCTACCGAAGCCGAAATCGCCGCAAAAGGCGTGAAGGCCAAAGGATATGCCAGCAATGCAGCCGATTTCGCACAGACAGAAGAAGTCGTCAAGCAAGTGAAAGAAGAGTTCGGATCGGTAGATATTCTCGTGAACAACGCCGGCATAACAAAAGACGGACTGATGCTCCGCATGACCGAGCAGCAGTGGGACGCAGTAATTGCCGTCAACCTGAAGAGCGCGTTCAACTTCATACACGCGTGCATACCGGTGATGATGCGCCAGCGCAAGGGTTCAATCATCAACATGGCATCGGTTGTGGGTGTACACGGAAATGCCGGACAGGCCAACTACGCCGCATCAAAGGCCGGCCTTATAGCCTTGGCCAAGAGCATCGGACAGGAGATGGGGCCCAAGGGAATACGCGCCAACGCCATTGCCCCCGGCTTTATCGACACAGCCATGACACAGGCTCTCACCGACGACATACGCAAGCAATGGATAAGCAAGATACCTCTCCGTCGCGGCGGAACAACCGAGGATATAGCCAACACAGCCCTTTATCTGGCATCCGACCTTTCAAGCTATGTCAGCGGTCAGGTAATCCAAGTAGACGGTGGCATGAACATGTAATGCATGCTGCCTTTATCGGGAAAATAGTCAGTGCATGATTTCTTTCCGCCCCTGACAACACAAGGGCGGAGGAGGTCATGCACTTTCCTTTTCACTCATTTTGAGGTGGAACATAAATATTTCCACTGCAAACAAACAATAAATATCATGGGTCGCGCTTTGTCATCCCACAATATGACAAAGCCTATTTTCAGAACTCACCTTGACAGATGAAAGCAGTTTACGAAGACAACCACATCATAATAGTAAGCAAAGACAGCGGAGAGATTGTTCAGGGCGACAAGACGGGCGACAAGACACTCGCCGATGCCGTGAAGGAATACATCAAACAGAAATACTGCAAACCGGGCAACGTGTTTCTCGGCATCACTCACCGACTCGACCGCCCGGTGTGGGGACTGGTGGTCTTCGCAAAGACTTCAAAAGCCCTGTCAAGACTGAATGCCATGTTCCGCGACGGCAACGTGCACAAGACCTATTGGGCAATCACACCGAAACGCGACATACCGGCAAGCGGGACGCTCACCAACTGGCTCGTGCGCAACGAGAAGCAAAACAAGAGCTACGCCTACGACCGCGAGGTGCCCAACTCAAAGAAAGCCGTGCTCAACTACCGCATTGCAGGGCAATCGGACAACTACATGCTTTTGGAAATAAACCTGCTCACAGGCCGACACCACCAGATAAGATGCCAGCTCGCGGCAATGGGATGCCCCATAAAAGGCGACCTGAAATACGGCGCACGCCGCAGCAATCCCGACGGAAGCATATCGTTGTTGTCACGGAAAGTGGAATTCACACACCCGGTTTCAAAAGAACCTATCACCGCAACCGCACCTTTGCCAGACGACAAACTGTGGCACGACATTGCCGCAACCGTCGGCAACTGACCCCATAACCGCCACAGACACAGGCCGGGACACAGGAAACAATTTAAAGAAACCCCATAACAAGAAAACGCTCTAATGTCGAAGGAAAAAATCATCAGGTGGTCTGCCGTTGTCGTATGCGCCCCTCTTTTGCTCATTTTCTTACTGACAGTATCGCTTTACATACCGCCAATCCAGAACTGGGCCATTAAAAAAGCCACTGCCTACGCCTCGTCGGCAACGGGAATGGACATAAGGATTGACCGCATACGGCTCTCGTTTCCGCTTGACCTGGGCGTTGACGGGCTGTGCGTGACACGGCAGAACGACTCGCTTCCACAGGTGCGCGACACTATTGTCAACGCACGCAAGCTCGTCGTCGACGTGAAACTGCTGCCTCTGTTCAACAGCAATGTGGAAATAGACAAGCTCGACTTCAACGGGGTGAAGGTGAACACATCAAACCTCATTAAGTCGGCCTGCATAAAAGGCTATCTGAAACGGCTCACGCTTGAAAGCCACGGCATCGACCTGAAACACGAAAACCTGTGCCTCGACAAGGCCATGATTGACAAAGCCGACGTGGACGTGGCACTGAACGACACCGTGCCCGAAGACACGACCAAGACCCCAACCTATTGGAACATAAGCGTCGGCAGACTTCAGGTGGCACGGTCGGGTGTCACCATACACATGCCCGGCGACACATTGCGAGTGTATGCCGGATTGGGACGGGTAGATGCCCACGACGGACATTTCGACCTGTTCAATAACAAATACACGCTGCGCCATCTGTCGTGGAAACTGGGAAGCGTGCGTTATGACAACACATTCAAACAAAGAACCAAGGGGCTTGACTACAACCACATTTCGCTCTCGGACATAAGTCTTGGAGTTGACTCACTTGACTATTCGCCAAGCGGTTTGTCGCTGGTAATAAAACCGAGCAAACTAAAAGAAAAGAGCGGCATAAACATAAGCACATTGTCGGGAAAAGTGCAGCTCGACAGCACACACATACAAATGCCCGACTTGATTGTAGGCACTCCGGAATCGAAACTGAATGCCAGCATCTCTCTTGATTTCAACGCTTTCGACGAAAAATCGCCGGGAAAGATGAATGTCGTGCTTAACGCATCGTTGGGCAAACAGGACATAATGCGTTTTCTCGGCAACATGCCCCGTGCATTCACAAGGCGTTGGCCCAACCGGCCACTCACCATAAACGGTGTGGCCAAAGGCAACATGAAATGCCTCGACATCGGCTCTCTGCTCATAAAACTGCCCACGGCATTCACCCTGCGGGCAAACGGCAAGGCCCGGAACCTTACCGACATGAAACGCCTGCAAGCCGACATCGCCGTGCAAGCCGACACCTACAACATGGACTTTGCCACTGCTCTGATGGGCAATTCGGCCAACTCTGTCAGGTTGCCGCAAGGCATGCACCTCAAAGGCAAGATAAATGCCGACGGCACAAGCTATGCGGCCAATTTCCTCGCAAGCGCAGGTGGCGGAAACATTACCGGCAACGCGCATTTCAACGCCACGCACCTATCCTACTCGGCCATGCTCAATGCGTCGAAGTTGCCGCTTGCAGCATTCCTGCCGGGCAGCGGTCTGCGTCCGTTCTCGGGCAGGATTGAAGCCAGCGGAACTGGCTTTGACATCCTGTCGCCGACAATGAAACTCGATGCCAAAGCCGAGGCCACAAGCATGGCATACGCCGGCTACGACATGTCGGGCATGAAACTCACCGCAAACGTAGGCAACGGCGTGGGGCATGCTATACTCGACAGCCACAACAAACTGCTGACGGGCACTATCGGCGTAAGCACACTGTTGAGCAGGAAGAAGCTGAACGCAACCATAAACTGCGACATAGCAAAGGCCGATTTCTATTCTCTCAAACTCACGAAGAACCCTCTCACCGCATCGGTGAAGGCCAACGTGTCGGTTGAAAGCGACCTGAAACAATCGCACGACATAAAAGGCTTGGTGAACGACATCACCATAAGCGACAGCGCAAGAAGCTACCACCCCGAAAACATAGTGCTCGACGTATTCACGCGCCCCGACACCACCCACGCCGCAATAACGTGCGGCGACTTTGCACTGCGGCTCAACGCCAACGACTACTACGACAAACTATTGCGGCATGCCGACGACGTGATGGCCGAAATACAGAAACAGGCATCGGAAAGATACATCGACCAGTTGCGCATAAGACACCACCTACCGCTCATGTCGCTGTATGTCAACTCAGGAAAAGAAAACGTGTTCTGTCGCGCTCTCAAGCATTACGGCTACGAGGTGAAGAGCATGCACATTGACATGAACACATCGCCCATAGCCGGACTGAACGGATCTGTGGCCCTCGACTCGCTCGTGACATCGGGAATACAGCTCGACACCATACGCCTTGCCTTCAGTTCCGACTCGACAACGACCCATTTCGAAGGCAAAGTGCGCAACAGTCCAGGCAATCCGCAATATGTGTTCAACGCCAAGTTCCGTGGCGCAATATTCGAGCAAGCCCTTTATCTGGGCACGCAGGTGTATGATGCCGACGAAAGGCTCGGCGTGGCACTGGGCATAAGAGCCGCAATGGAGCAAAACGGCATACGCATAAACCTCGGCGGCGTTGACCCCGTGCTGGGCTACAAGAAATTCAGCGTGAACAAAGGCAACTATGTGTTCCTTGCCGACGACAGCCGCATCTCGGCCGACATGAAGCTCCGCGCCGACGACGGCATGGGCATACAGGTGTATACCAACGACAGCACCGAAGCACTGCAAGACGTAACCATCGGGCTAACGAAATTCGATTTGGCAAAGGTTCTGTCGGTAATACCCTACACGCCCGACGTTTCGGGCATCATGAACGGCGATTTCCACCTCATCAACATGCCCGACGGCGAGTTGTCGGTATCGTCGTCGGTCAATGTCGACAACATGATTTATGAAAAGTGTCCAATAGGAAACATCGGCACCGAGTTTGTATATATGCCCAAGGACGGCGGCAAGCAACACTATGTAGACGGCACACTCTCGTGCAACGACTACGAAGTGTGCGCCCTCAACGGTTTCTACGACTCTGAAGGCGAGGGAAACCTTTCTGCCAAGCTCACCCTCGACAACACACCGCTGCTGCTGCTCAACGGCTTCGTGCCCGACCAGCTCATCAGTTTCAAGGGCTCTGCCAACGGACACCTTACCGTCGACGGCACGCTGTCGCGCCCCAATGTCAACGGCGAGATATGCTTCGATTCGGCCTATATCGCAAGTGTGCCCTATGGCGTTGAGCTGCTGCTGTGCGACGACCCGGTAACGGTCACGGGAAGCCACCTGCTGTTTGAGAACTTTGAGATGTATGCCCACAACGGCAGTCCGCTCAACCTGTACGGCTATTTCGACTTCTCCGACATGGAGAGGATGCGACTCGACATGAAAGTGCGTGCTACCGATTATCTGCTCATCGACTCGAAAGAGAACTCACGGTCGGAAGCATACGGAAAAGCTTACGTCAATTTCCTCGGAGTGGTGAAAGGTCCGCTTGAGAGCCTCAGCATGCGCGGAAAACTCGACGTGCTCGGCTCCACCGACCTGACATACATTCTGCGCGACTCACCGCTCACCACCGACAACCAGATGAACGACCTCGTGAAATTCGTGAACTTCCGCGATCCCGATGCCGTGACCGTAACCCGACCGCCGCTCACCGGGCTCGATGTTGACCTCACAATGAGCATCGACCAGGGAGCGCACATTCTTTGCGCCCTGAACACCGACAAATCGAACTATGTAGACCTTATAGGCGGCGGAGACCTGCGCATGCAGTACAACACGACAGACAACCTGCAACTGTCAGGACGCTATACCCTCAACAACGGCGAGATGAAATATTCGCTCCCCGTCATTCCGCTCAAGACTTTTGTAATACAGGACGGAAGCTACATCGAATTCTTCGGCGACCCCATGAACCCACGCCTCAACATTACGGCAACCGAACAGACCAAGGCAACGGTATCTACCGACGGCGGCTCAGGACGCAGCGTGGCTTTCGAGTGCGGTGTCGTAATATCAAAGACGCTGAGCAACATGGGACTGCAATTCGTGATTGATGCGCCCGACGACCAGACCATACACAACGAGCTGCAAACCATGTCGGCAGAAAAACGCGGCAAGATTGCCGTGACAATGCTCACCACCGGCATGTACATCTCTGACGGCAACGTGAACTCATTCTCGATGAACAGCGCGCTGAGCGCATTCCTCAACTCGCAAATCAATGCCATATCGGGCAACGCCCTGCGCACACTTGACCTGAGCTTCGGCATGGACAACACCACGCTCGGTTCAGGGTCGGTGCACACCGACTACTCGTTCAAGTTCTCGAAACGGTTTTGGAACAACCGTCTGCGCATCGTCGTCGGCGGAAAGGTGTCGTCGGGAGCAGAGGTGGAGAACCAGAACAACACATTCTTCGACAATGTGACATTTGAATACCGCATGAGTGCTACCTCCAACAAATATCTGAAACTGTTCTACGAACGCGACAGCTACGACTGGCTCGAAGGCAACGTGAGCAAGTTTGGAGGTGGTTTCATGTGGCGGCGCAAGCTGCAGCATTTCCGCGACATATTCCGCTTCAAGAGCGAAAGTGCCACAATACCGGCAGAACAGAACGACACCACAACCGAAAAGAAGAAAGATGAAGCAAAAGACAAATAATCCGGCAAAAAACATTGTGCGCATTCTGGCAATGCTTGCAGTAGTTGCGGCAACAGCGTCTTGCTCGTCAACGCGCAACATCCCAGAAGACGACCAACTTTACGTCGGACTGAAAAAAATAGAATACAACAACTACGAACGCAACGCCCACTTCTATTCCACGCAGGAGGAAGTGGAAGCCGCGCTCGCCACTGCGCCCAACGGCGCACTGTTCGGCAGTTCATACTACCGCACCCCACCCTACCGCCTTTGGATATGGAACGCATTCACAAAGTCGGAAAGCCATATAGGGCAATGGATAGCGAAGAATTTCGGCAAGGCGCCGGTGCTGATGAGCTGGGTAAACCCGTCGCTGCGTGCACAGGTGGCACGCGAGCTTCTCGTGGCACGGGGCTATTTCGGGGCCGACGTGAGCTATAAGGTGATAGAGCAGTCAAACCCACGCAAGGCAAAGATAGGCTACACCGTAAACCTCGGGCATCTGTCTACAATCGACTCTCTGCGTTACCGCAATTTCCCTGACGACGCACAGCAGCTCATCGACTCAACGCAAGCTCAGGCTCTGATACACAACGGCGACCCGTTTGACGTTTCGCAACTCGACGCCGAGCGCACACGTCTGAGCACACTGCTGCGCAACAACGGATATTTCTACTACCAACCGGGCTACGCCTCGTTCCTTGCCGACACGACAACCGTGCCCGGACGCGCACTCGTACATCTGCAATATGCCGACAGTCTGCCTGCACAGGTGGGCCGCAAATGGCGCATCGGGCACATCGATTTGCAGCTACGCCGTAACTATATGCAGCAGTTGACCGACTCAATACGCCGCCGACGCTTCACGGTGCACTACTCCGGCAAACGGTCGCCAATGCGCACACGCGTCATAATGCGCGACCTCAAACTGCGCCCCGGACAACTGTACAGCTATGACCTGCACCAACAGTCGGTGAACAAGCTCACCGGCATGGGACTTTTCAGCCGTGTTGACATATCGTTCACCCCACGGGACACATCGGCACTGTGCGACACTCTCGACATGACACTCAACTGCATCTTCGACAAACCGTATGATTTCTATGTGGAAACAAACCTTGTAGGGAAGACAACGGGGCGGCTCGGCCCCGGCATAACAATAGGTTTTGCCAAACGCAACGCATTCCGTGGAGGCGAAAAGCTAAGTGTCAACCTCAAAGGGTCGTATGAATGGCAGACTGGGCACCGGGCCGACGGAACAAGTTCGAAATTCAATTCATACGAATACGGTGCCGACGCGACACTCGAACTGCCCCGGCTTCTTCTGCCCATGTGGCGGCGCAAGCGTTGGTATGAAACCCCGTCGACAGTTGTCAAGTTCTCGTCGGACATCATCAAACGCTCGGGATTCTTCAAACGCCACATCGTTTCGGGAGAACTTACCTACACCATGCAACCAACAGCCACATCGGTGCACCAATTCAGTCCACTCATCCTGCAATATGAATACATGCAAGACCAGACTGAGAAGTTCAAGGAAGTGCTGCAACAAAGCCCGTATCTGCTCATTTCAATGGCCGACCAGTTTGTGCCTAAAATGCGCTACACCTACACCTACTCATCGCCCACCAACTACCGAAACCCCATATACTGGCAAACGACCGTAAGCGAAGCATCGAACATACTTTCGTTGGGGTATCTGGCAGCAGGAAAGAAATGGGGCGAGAAAGGCAAGACCATGTTCAAGAATCCATATGCACAGTTTCTGAAAATAGAGACCGACCTGCGCAAGACATGGCGCACTACGGAACACAGCACCCTTGTTGGGCATGTAAATGCAGGCGTAATCTGGTCGTATGGCAACGCCACGAGTTCACCATACAGCGAACAGTTCTATGTGGGAGGAGCCAACAGCCTACGCGCCTTCAATGTGCGCAGCATCGGACCGGGTTCTTACCACACCGACAAGTCGAACCTTTCCTACATGGACCAAACCGGCGACATCATGTTTCAGGCCAACCTTGAATTCAGGCCGCGCCTGTTCGGCAACCTCTACGGTGCCGTGTTTGTTGACGCCGGCAACATTTGGGCCATGCGTGACGACGGATACAGAACAGGAGCGAAATTCAAATTCAAGAACGCGCTGAAAGAGATGGCACTCGGAACGGGTGTCGGCATACGCTACGACTTAGAGTTTTTCGTGCTGCGCCTGGACTGGGGAGTGGGACTGCATGTGCCATACCGAACGGGATTCTACAACATGCCGAGTTTCGGAGACAGCCAAAGTCTGCACTTTGCCATAGGCTATCCGTTCTGACACGGCCCTGGAAAGCCCCAGCCACACACATTACAGTGCAACGCACAACGGCACACGATGCCACTGCCTACAAGGCCGGCATCATGTGCCGTTGCGCATTTAATGCGGCATCGTAGGCACGGTTAAAAATTAATGTCGCATTCTTTTCTGTTTCGCCCAAAATTGTTACTTTTGTAAATGAAACCCGTTGCCGCATGCCTATATGAAATATAACCGCGACACTACGGCACACGGCGTTCACCAAACGGAAAAGTTTTAACGAATTTAACAAGAAAATATTATGAAACCGACACTCTTTCTCCTTGCAGCAGGAATGGGAAGCCGCTACGGCGGTCTTAAACAACTTGACGAACTCGGTCCCCATGGCGAGACAATAATGGACTACTCTATCTACGATGCCATAAATGCAGGCTTCGGCAAACTCGTGTTTGTAATCAGAAAAGACTTTGAGGAAGATTTCCGCCGCATTGTCCTCTCAAAATATGAGGGCCACATTCCGTGCGAACTGGTGTTCCAAAGCCTCGATGCCCTGCCCGAAGGCTTCACCTGCCCGGAAGGACGCACCAAGCCATGGGGCACCAACCATGCACTCATGATGGGCGAAAGCGTGATAAACGAACCGTTTGCCGTGCTCAACTGCGACGATTTCTACGACCGTGACGCATTCCGCGTAATGGGCAAATGGCTCTCTGAGCTGCCCGAAGGCTCTACAGGAAAATATGCCATGGTGGGTTTCCGCGTGGGCAACACCCTTTCTGAAAGCGGCACCGTGAGCCGTGGCATCTGCGAGAACGATGCCAACCACCACCTCACTTCGGTAGTGGAGCGCACCAAAATACAGCGCATCGACGGTGTGGTGAAATATCTCGACGACAACGTCGAATGGGTTGCAATACCCGACACGACACCTGTCTCAATGAATTTCTGGGGCTTCACACCCGACTATTTCAAACACAGCAACGATTATTTCAAGACGTTCCTCGCCGACCCGAAAAACATGTCAAACCCCAAGAGCGAGTTCTTCATTCCGCTTATGGTTGACAAACTCATACACGACGGCACGGCCACATGCGAGGTGCTCGACACCACGTCAAAATGGTTTGGCGTAACCTATCCCGAAGACCGTCCCGAGGTAGTGGCCAAGTTCAAGAAACTTGCCGACGACGGCATCTATCCCGAGAAGATGTTCTGACAAATTCTTCACGACAGATACATATCCCAAAAGACCGGGGCAACACATACTGCATTTGTGTTGTCCCGGTCTTTCTTTGTAAACCGTTGACTGCTGGCTATGCCTTCCGTGCCTTCACATACGGCATTACCACCTTGGCAAACTCCTGTTCAAAGTTTGGAGTGAAAACATCATTGCCCATATTCTCCATAATCTCGTCTATCGTCCAATAGCGTCCGCCGTCAAGTTCTGCTGCCGACGGGCATACATCGCCGTCATAGACAGTGGCAAACACATTCACCAGTTCGCGTTCGCGTGCACTCTCAAAAACATATTTCGCAAGCGGTTCGGCAACGAAGCCCTCTATGCCCAGTTCTTCCTTAACCTCACGGCGCAATGCCACAGGCACGCTCTCGCCATAATCCACATGCCCGCCACAGGCTGTGTCCCACCTGTCGGGCTGTATGTCTTTCCACGACGGACGCTTCTGCAAATACAGACGGCCACTGTTGTCAAACACATGCAGATGCACCACGGGGTGCAACAACATGCTTCCGCCATGCGCACGGCTTCTTGTCATCGACCCTATTACATTCCCTTCTGCATCTACAATGGGGAACATCTCCTTACCGTTATCTTGCATTTTCTCTTTTTTACACTTGTAAGATACAAAAATGGAGACCTGTTCCACATTACGGACAAGTCTCCATTCAGTTATTAAATATATGCCGACATGCTATATGCTGATGCCGACACTACAATATTGTCACCTGATTCTGTCGGCAGCCCTCACAAGTTTCTCGTCGTTCAAGATGCCTTTCCGTGCCATAATGTTAAGCAATATGCACACCATTGGCAGACAAAGGGCAAACGACACATGGAATGCTGCGTCGGGCGATGCCACTTTCTTTATGAGCACCACATAGCCTACATACCATGCAAGAAGCAAGAATATGTTGCACACACACATTTTGCTCTGCAACATGCGGTTTCTATACAGGAACACCGTGACTATGCTCAACACTCCACTGAGCGACATCAGCACGAAAAGCGGACACGCAGAGAAATCGTGATAGCCATTGCCAGAAACAAAAAGGTTATACACCTTAGGCCCGATGCCCATTCCAGCCGGTTCAAGTTCGCCTATCGGCAAACACAGACAGACAACCGACAAGACAAAAGCCGCGAACAGGAATACAGATTGTTTACGCTGCAACATTATGCTTCCTCTTGGTTGTTTGCCTCATTTTCCTGCGAGGGATCACGGTAATACACGCTTCCTTCAACAAATTCCTGTGTGGCCAGCAAGGTGGGTTTCGGCAATTTCTCGTAGTAACGCGATATTTCTATCTGCTCGCGGTTCTCGAAAACCTCCTCAAGCGAATCGTTATATGAAGCGAATTCAGCCAATTTTTTATTGAGGTCTTGCTTTATCTCAACAGCAATCTGGTTTGAGCGCTTTGAAATGATAGCAACACTCTCATAGATGTTACCGGTTTCATCGCACAAGTCCATGATGTTTCTTGTGACAGTATTGACCGGAGACTTTGACTTTTTGTAATCCATAAATAGTTTTTATATTTAATCTTTTGTAATTTCCTTACACTTGTCTATATATTTCTCGGCTGTTGCCTTGTCCTTGGAGTCGGGATATTCGTTGATGAAGCCATAGCACTCGTCCTCGGCATCCTGATAGCGTTCGAGCTTTTTCTCCTCAACACTCTGCTGGGCCAATTCATACTTGCTTTTCATCACAAGCAGAGAGAATTTCTCGCGCAAAGCCGAATAAGGATAATCTTTAAGCGCATTCTGCGCCGTTATTATACATGCTTCATAGTTGTTTCCGCCGTATGTGCAGTTGCCGAAATACTGTCCCAAATCATAATACAGCTGGGCCGAGTGGAGCTCTTTCTGCACAAGCTTGTCCTGCAACTCAAACATGCGCTGCTGGGCAACCGACTTGTTTTTCGCGTCGGGGAACAAATCAAGGTAATCTTGGAATGCCGAAATCGCGCTCACAGTCTGCGATTGGTCAAGACGCGGTTCGGGAGTAGACTGGTAGAGGCTTTCGCCGACATAGAACTCGGCAGACTCAGCATAGTTTCCTTTCGGATAACTTGAATAATATTTCTTGAATGTAGCCGCAGCCCCCTCATAATCTTTGTCGCAATATTCGGCCATTGCAAGCATGTAGAGGCTCTCCTGACCGTCGTCGGTGCCTTTCTTCATCGTCACGAGATCCTGCAACAAAGTTGAGGCGCGCGTGTATTTGCCCTTTGCAAAGCACTCCTTTGCGTATTCATATTTATATGCGAAATCGCTTGTCTTGTAGACACGGTTGAACTCATTGGCACAACCCGTAAACAAGAACGATGCCAACAACGCAGCATATATGTGTATCTTCATAATTCACGCTTTTGAGGTGCAAAAATACATATAATTCATTTATTCTCAAAGCCCACGTTTGTTTTTTTTGAAAAAAATAGGTTTCTTTTGTATATATCCTTGCTTTTTTATTATTTTTGCGACTTGCTAATTGTCTACCTGATATATGGAATTCAAACTGACATCAAAATATTCGCCCACGGGCGACCAGCCACAGGCCATTGACGAACTTGTTGAGGGCATACATCGTGGCGACCGTTCGCAGGTGCTGCTGGGCGTAACTGGGTCGGGAAAGACGTTCACCATGGCCAACGTCATTTCAAGAATCAACCGCCCCACCCTCATACTGAGCCACAACAAGACGCTCGCCGCCCAGCTTTACAGCGAGATGAAAAGCTTTTTCCCTGACAATGCCGTGGAATATTACGTCTCCTACTACGACTACTACCAGCCCGAAGCCTATCTTCCAGCCTCTGACACCTACATAGAAAAAGACCTTGCCATAAACGAGGAGATTGACAAGCTGAGGCTGTCGGCAGTGAGTGCGCTTCTGTCGGGACGCAAAGATGTTGTCGTGGTGTCGTCGGTGTCGTGCATATACGGCATGGGGGGGCCTACGGCAATGGCTGACAGCATAGTGAGGATAAGGAAAGGACAGACCATAGACCGCAACGAGTTTCTGCGCAAACTTGTCGCTTCGCTCTATGTGCGCAACGACATCGAACTGAAACGCGGCAATTTCAGGGTGAAAGGCGACACCGTTGACATATACATGGCCTACAGCGACAACATATTGAGGGTGAGCTGGTGGGACGACGAGATTGACTCCATTGAGGAACTCGACAACATGGACTTTCACCGCATAGCGAGTTTCGACGATTACCAGATTTATCCGGCCAACATTTTCGTTACCTCGAAAGACCAGACCGACAGCGCCATACGCCTGATACAAGACGACCTCACAAAACAAATAGCATTCTTCGAGGAAGCCGGCGACCACATACGTGCCCAGAGAATTAAGGAGCGGGTGGAATATGACATGGAAATGATAAAGGAACTCGGGCATTGCAGCGGCATAGAAAACTATTCACGCTATTTCGACGGGCGCAATGCCGGCGACAGGCCATACTGCCTTCTCGACTTCTTCACGAAAGACTTTCTGATGTTTATCGACGAGAGCCATGTGAGTGTACCGCAAATAGGCGCGATGTATGGCGGCGACAGGGCACGCAAGCAAAACCTTGTGGAGTATGGGTTCCGGCTTCCGGCTGCATTCGACAACCGCCCTTTGCGTTTCGACGAGTTTATGGATATGATTCATCAGGTGGTGTATGTGTCGGCGACACCTGCCGACTTCGAACTGAGAGAGGCCGACGGCGTTGTTGTAGAGCAGATAATACGCCCCACCGGACTTCTCGACCCTGTAATAGAGGTGCGCCCGAGCCAAAACCAGATAGACGACTTGGAGGAGGAAATACAGAGACGCAATGAGCAAAACGAACGCACTCTCGTAACGACACTCACGAAGAGAATGGCCGAAGAACTCACCGAATATCTCGCCGACCATGGCATAAGGGCCTGCTACATACACAGCGATGTGGCCACATTAGACCGCGTAAAGATAATGAACGACCTGCGCGAGGGTGTCTACGATGTCCTTGTAGGCGTCAACCTGTTGCGCGAAGGACTTGACCTGCCCGAAGTTTCGCTCGTGGCCATACTCGATGCCGACAAGGAAGGATTCCTGAGAAACCACAGGTCGCTGACGCAAACGGCCGGACGCGCGGCCCGCAACGTGAACGGAAAGGTGATAATGTATGCCGACACGATAACCGAAAGCATGCAACGCACCATAGACGAGACCGCAAGACGCAGGAACATACAGCTCAGCTACAACGAAAGCCACGGCATAACACCGCAGCAGATAAGGAAAGCCATAAACGGCGACTTGGCAAACAGCCAGCCGAAACGTGACATGAAGGCCGACACGCAACGCAAGGAAATGAAATACAAGCCATACATCGAGCCCGAACCCATGGCCTTTGCAGCCGAACCCATCGTGAAGAAGATGACCCGCAAGCAGCTTGAGAATAGCATTGCCGCCACTACCGAACTGATGAAAGAGGCTGCAAAGTCGCTCGATTTCCTGCAGGCCGCCCAATACCGCGACGAAATAGTAAGGCTACAGTCGCAGCTCGACAATGCCAAACAGTGACAAAAAGGCGTTTTTTGTTTGGCAATTTAAAGTTTTGTTTATAATTTTGTAACACATAAAGCCATATTCACCAAACGGCGAAACAGGCGTGCCTTGCTGTGAAAGCGGCCTCACTACAACAACAACCCAAGAAGAAACATAATTTTTTTAATCATAAAACAGAAACAATATGTTTGAAGGACAACCGAAAGGTCTTTACGCGTTGGCACTTGCCAACACTGGCGAGCGCTTTGGCTACTACACCATGCTTGCCGTATTCCTGCTCTTCCTCCAAGCCAATTTCCATTGGAGCGAAGGTTTGGCAACAACAGTTTATTCAAGTTTTCTGATGCTCGTCTATTTCCTCCCGATAATCGGAGGAGCGATTGCCGACAGAATCGGATTCAACAGGTGTGTCACGCTCGGCATCTTCGTAATGTTCATTGGCTACCTGTGCCTCGCCGTTCCGGCCGGAAGCGGCACTCCGGCCATTGCCCTGATGGGTGCGGCTCTCGTGCTCATCAGCGTCGGGACAAGTCTTTTCAAAGGCAACCTGCAAGTAATGGTGGGCAACCTCTACGACAGTCCGAGCATGCAAGGCAAGCGCGATTCGGCCTTCTCAATATTCTACATGGCCATAAACATCGGCGCGTTGTTCGCCCCCACCGCCGCAGTAAAGATAATGGACTATGCCCAGAGTGCCCTCGGAGTAAGCGAGGCTGACTCTTACCACTTTGCATTCGGCGTGGCATGCGTGTCGCTCATCGTATCTATACTTATCTACTACGGCTTCAAGAGCACTTTCGCAAGCGTATGCGAGAACAACACCGGCAAAGAAGCAGCCCAGACGGCATCGAATGTGGAAACCATATCGCCAGCCGAAACCAAAGACCGCCTCGTGGCTCTGTTCCTCGTGTTTGTGGTTGTGATATTCTTCTGGATGGCATTCCACCAGAATGGAGCCACGCTCACGCTCTTTGCCCGCGACTTCACCGACACACAGGCCACCGGAATCACCGGCATGCTGTTTGACGTTACCAACCTTGTGGCCGTCATCTTCATTGTTTATGCAGCATTTGCACTTTCCGGCGCAAAGACAGCAAAAGGTAAGACTGTTTCAAGCGTTGTGATACTCCTGTGCATTGCATTCCTTGCATACAAATATTCTGAGTCGGTAGACACCGAAGTAGCCCTTGCCGCTCCTCTCTTCCAGCAGTTCAACCCCTGCTTCGTGGTAGGACTTACGCCTGTTTCAATGGCAGTTTTCGCATGGCTTGCCAAAAAAGGCAAAGAACCTTCGGCACCGAGAAAAATCGGACTTGGAATGCTTGTGGCCGGACTGGGTTATGTCATAATGGTCTGCTCGTCGCTGGGTCTTACCTACGACGGCGGCGGAAGAGTGTCGCCCAACTGGCTCGTGAGCACATATCTCGTTCTTACCTTTGCCGAGCTTCTGCTGTCGCCAATGGGCATCAGCTTCGTTTCTAAAGTTGCTCCTCCGAAATACAAGGGAGTTATGATGGGATGCTGGTTCGGCGCAACGGCCATAGGCAATTTCCTCGTAATGATTCCCGGACTGTTGTGGAAGCACATTCCGCTCGCAGGTGTATGGGGCGTGCTCGTGGCATTGTGTCTGCTCTCGTTCCTGTTCATATTCTCAGTTATGAAGAAACTTGAAAAAGTGAGCTGACAAGCCAGCCGCAACCAATTAAACCAATAGAGGGTGTGCCAAAACAGGCACACCCTCTATTGGTTTATGTATTCTAATTTCGTTCTATCTATCCAATATTCACGCTTGCATGTAGACAATACACACACGGTTAATATTGTGTGTTTTGCGGGTCGAAGTTGGCCCATCCTGCAGTCCAGTCCTTTCCGTCGGGGAAAGCGCCGATGCCGGGATACTCATTGCTTATAGCCAGAACCGATGCTATACCGTTCCATGTACGCGCCAGCCAATTATCTACGACTTTGTTCTGGTTGGCCGCCAGTTGGAAGAAGGTGCTTGAGAATGACTTCTTCGTTGCATCGGTAGTCTTTGTATCATATATGTAGAGCTCGTCCTTGTAGACTTTATTGAAGTCGGAACCCACTATATCCATACCCACGAAGGTTATGCCCGTGAGCGACATCTGCCCGTTGGTAGCTGCTCCCTGCGTGTTGCCCTTCTCGTTGTCGAGGATGATGCCGATAGGCCATCCTATGGCAAGGGTGTTCTTCACGTTAAGACGAGAGTTGCGGCGAATGTGCATAGCAGCCTGGAAGAGCCCCATTGACGAACCGTTGTTGGGATTTACACCGTTGCCCTTGATGTAGTTGGTGTTGTTGGCAAACGAACTGTCGAAGGTCTTGGGGCCAAGGAAGGTTACATTCGAGAAAGTAGCCGTGGTATAAGGCTCGGCTGTAGAACCGCTGGCGTTGTTGTCACTCTCAAAACCGTTGCTCTGAGAGGCATCGGCTATTTGCGAATCGCGTACAGAGAGCGCATACTGCACCTGACCCGAGAAACCGTTGTCGGTATCGAAATCGTCATCCCATCCACGGTAAGCAATGAGATACTTACAATTCACTGTTCCGCCGAACCACTCGAAACTGTCGTCATTGGAGTAAGACACCTGCACATGGTCGATTGTAGTTCCGGCACCTACCGAACCTAAGGTAATGCCATTGATTTCCTGATCTTTCTTGAACGGGAAGCCAGCGAACTCCACACGCACATACTGCAGCGTACCGCTGTTGTCGTTGGCATCGGTACCGCCGTGCTTGGTGCGTGGACCTCCCTCTATCTGCTGGGCCAACACACCATTGTTGTTGGGGGCTTTTCCACATATTATCAGTCCGCCCCAATCGCCGGGACGGCGGCTGCCTGCCGGCTGGGCAGACGTGAAAACAATAGGCTGCGTAGCCGTTCCGCTGGCAATGAGTTTGCCGCCGGGCTCCACTACGAGAGCTGCCTTAGACCCTTTGTCACCCTTGATGACTGTGCCAGCAGGAATTGTAAGCGTAGACCCATCGGCCACATAAACCCATCCCTTCAGCGTATAGGTGCCGCGCTCCAACGTCTGTGTACCTTTGAACACGAAGTGTTGCTCGCCGTTGCCGATAACTGTTCCTTTAGGAGCCTCTTTGCCGTCGTCGGTAAAAAGCAGGTGGTCGCATGCATTAACGCCTCCATCGGTTGACCATGTGTAAGCCGTAGAGGGCTGATCGTTGTCATTGCCATTGTCGTTGCTGCATGACACGAATGTCATCGACAGGGCGAGGATGCTCATGCATCCCACAAACATCTTGTCTGTTTTCATCATTTATTGATTTATAAAGTTACTGTTACCGAGAGATTGATGTTACGTCCCGGCTTATATTTACGAGTCACTTGCTGTATCTCTTTGCCGTCTACCGTCTGGAACTGCTTGAAGAGGATATTCTGGTTGAGCAAATCGCGGATTGCCAGCTTAGCTTCCCAACGACCCCAACGCTTGGCCGCCGTCAAGTCAAAGGCATCGCGCGGCATCTCGTAACTGTCGGGCACGCGGATGGTGTGCGAAGCGTCGCCCCCACCTTCTGTACGTCCCACGCCGACGATGCGTTTGCCTATCCGGTTGTAGAGCAGGTTGACGGAAAGGTGGTGGCGTGGGTTGTTGTAAAACAGGCCGGTGTTGACAAGGTAGGGCGACTGGCCCTGCATTGGGCGGTCGTACTCGTTGCTGCCTGGTTCAAAGTGAACCCTACTGCGAATAAGCGAACCGTTGAAACTCCACGAAAAGTCTTTCAAACCGATAAAGTCGAGACTTTTGCGTATATCAAGTTCCAATCCGTAGTTGTCGGCCGAACGCGCATTCTTGTAAGAATATACAACGTCTGTTCCGCCCGACATGGTGTAGACCCATTCAATGGGCGAGTCGAAATGTTTGTAGAATACGGCCAGCGAGATAACCTCTCCACGGCTGGGATACCACTCATAGCGCAGGTCGAGGTTGTCTACATAGCAGTTCTTCAGATTGTAGTTTCCCTGCACATCCGATGCCAAATCGAAATCGTAGTAGACCGACGGCGAGAGTTCACGGAACTCAGGTCGGTTGACACTGCGTCCGTAGCAGAGGCGCATCTGGTGGAGGTCGTTGAGATGCCATGTGAGATTGGCCGAGGGGAAGAGGTCGCCTTGGCGATAGTAATGGCTCTCATGGCTTACTACCGATGCTTTGGTATTGGAAATAAGTTCCATCTGGTTGTACTCATAGCGCACACCGGCATGCACATCCACCTTACCCAACGGCAGGGTAAACAACGCATAAGCCGAGCCAAGGAGATTGTTTCCACTGTAATCGTTTATCTTGTTTACATCCTCAAGCAGGTAGAGCTTGTTGGCCCCGAAATTGGTTGCATCGCTGAGCAGCGTGGTCATGTCCATGTTACGGAATCCTTCAGGCAACTGGTTGTCGTCCGTATTATACCAATAGAACAGATTGCGGGTGGTGTAACTGCGTGTGCGGTATTCGCCATACACGCCTACCTTTACCGATGGACACCATTGCCCCAGTTGGAAGCGGTGGCTGTCGTTGGCCTGAAGAGAAAGGATATGCTCGTCTAGCGAAGTCCATTCACGCGATATGTCGTTTTGGTAGAGCCATACATACTGGTCGCTCTGCTGAGGGTCTTCATTATAGAGTATGTATCGGCGACGGTCGGGCAACCGGCGGTTGGCATAAGCGTAGCCGGCACTCCAGTCGAGGATGTCTGTCCCAAAGGTATGTTTCCCGGCAAGTTGAGTGGTGTATGTGGTGCGGCTACGGTAGTAGTACTCTGCCGAGCGTTCCTGTTCCGACTGTGCACTGATGCCCTCACGCGTTGTGTAGCGGCTGTTGCCCAACTGGTTGAAGATGTTTTTCCACTGGAACTTGGTATTACCGTCCGCACTGAGCCACGTCACGTTGAGCATAGCTCCCAACCGATTGTTTCGGTTGTATTGGTTATCGGTAGATAGGCGCAGAGGGTTTACGCGGTTGTTGTCGGTATCGTATGCACCGTAGAAATTGTTCACCATGTCCAGATAGGTGCGATACTCATTAGTGTAGTTGACCGCAGCGAGCAACCCGAGCTTGCTGCCATGCAGTCTCCAGCTGCGAGCATAGTCGGCATTGATTTTCAAGTCGCCGAGCGGTTTACTGCTCCGCACGCTCCAGTCATTGCTAAACCCGTTGCCCAACAAGTCTATCATGGAGTTGCCGCCACTGTTCAGACCAAGCGTTGAAAAGGTTTTGTCCATACCGCCCCGGAGTGAGCGTAGCTGAGTGTCGAAACCGAGAAAATCGGTAGCCGATGATTTCTGGCTATAAAAGTCTTGGAAAGCCGACTGACTGTTCCATCCTGCCCCTACGGAGAAATGAAAAGAATTGGAAATTGGTATTTCCTTGGTATTGATATGGATAAAACCGCCGGTATAGTCGGCTGGGTACTCCGCCGTAGGTGTCTTCACAATCGTGAGATTGTCAATCTGACCACTGGGAATCATGTCAAACGAGAAAGCGCGGCTATCGGCCTCCGAACTGGGCACTGCCCCACCGTTAATCCATACATTATTATAACGCTGCTGCAAGCCGCGCACCATGACAAACTTGTCGTCGATGAGGCTCACTCCCGGTATTCTGCGTATCACTTCGCCCGCATTGGTGTCTTGCGTGCGTTTGATTTCCTGCGCCGAAACATTGTTCACCACGTTGGCACTGCGCTTGGCTTCCTGCAAGGTTGCCACCTCGGTATCGGTACGTCTCACGGCAGTAACAGTAACACCGCTCAGTTGCTGGTCGGCAAATGGCTGTGATGTCTTTGCGGTATCTTCTTTCACCTGTGCGGCAACGGCTGTCGGCAAGGCAACTGTCAACAGTGCCACGACTGTCACACGATTTTGTTTCATAACCATCCTTTTACATTTCACGACGCAAAGGTAAACTGGCCATATCACAAAGGCATTAAGCCCCGTTTACAAAAACATGAAGTTTCACCAACATGACAAGCGAAACAAAATGCCTAAGAGGAAACACAAAAGCATTGGAACATGTAACGCATTGGAGAACAAGAAAATTATTAAAGGGAAGAAATGCTTCCAATGCCATTAAAAGTGATCCCGTTGGGATTCAAACCCAAGACCTTCAGAACCGGAATCTGACGCTCTATTCAGCTAAGCTACGGGACCATGATTGTTTTACTCGTGCAAAAGTAGAAAAAAAAAATGAATTGAACGAATAAAAAACTTTTTTTATGTCTGCATGCAGTAAACGCATAGAGTCGGCAGAGTCAAGTATCAAGTGCAAATAAGATGTAAAGTTTTGTTGCTTCAACGCATTTTCATTAACTTTGCACAATATAGGTCTGGGCTTTGCTGAAAGTTGGTGCTCTATCTGATGCATAAATATTATGAAGCAGGGAAGCCGGAAGCATTGCCGAAAGCCACACATCATATTATTATAGTATTGAAACAAATAACTGGCACAACAATATGAGGGATTTTGAAGACATAAAGATAGCCGTAGCCGGAACAGGCTATGTGGGACTGAGCATCGCAACGCTCCTGTCACAGCACCATCATGTGACTGCTGTTGACGTAGTGCCCGAAAAGGTGGAGAAACTCAACAAAAGGATTTCACCGATACAGGATGAATACATCGAGAAATATCTTGCGGAGAAAGAACTCAACCTTACCGCCACTCTCGACGGCAGGGCAGCCTACAGCGATGCCGATTTCGTGGTGATTGCCGCGCCTACCAACTACGACCCCGTGAAAAACTATTTCGACACGTCGCATGTTGAGGAGGTAATCGACCTCGTGCTCGAAGTCAACCCGTCGGCAGTAATGGTAATAAAAAGCACAATTCCCGTAGGCTATACGCGGAGCCTTTATGTGAAGTATGCCGACAGGGGAGTGAAGCAGTTCAACCTGCTCTTCTCGCCCGAATTCCTGCGCGAGAGCAAGGCCCTGTATGACAATCTCTACCCGAGCCGCATCATTGTGGGATGCCCCAAGTTGGTGTGTCATCCCGAGTTCAAGGCTGCCAACGAGGCAATAAACCGTGTGACAGACGTGGACGAAATGGAGAAAGCCGCAAGAACATTTGCAGAACTTTTGCAGGAAGGAGCAATAAAGAAAGACGTTGACACCCTGTTCATGGGCATGAAGGAGGCCGAAGCCGTGAAACTTTTTGCCAACACCTATCTTGCCTTGCGCGTAAGCTATTTCAACGAACTCGACACTTATGCCGAGATGAAAGGGCTTGACACCCGTGCCATAATCGAAGGCGTTGGCCTCGACCCGCGCATCGGCACCCACTACAACAACCCGTCGTTCGGCTATGGCGGCTACTGTCTGCCGAAAGACACCAAACAGTTGCTCGCAAACTATGCCGACGTGCCCGAAAACCTCATAGAAGCAATCGTGGAGAGCAACCGCACACGCAAGGACTACATTGCCGATGCCGTGTTGCGCAAGGCCGGCTACTATGCCGAGAATGCCAGCTTCGACGCAGCGAGCGAGCACACATGCGTGATAGGGGTTTACCGGCTCACGATGAAATCAAATTCCGACAATTTCCGCCAGTCGGCCATTCAGGGCATAATGAAGCGCATAAAGGCAAAAGGCGCGAAAGTGGTGGTGTATGAGCCTACACTTGCCGACGGTACCACATTCTTCGGTTCGCTTGTTGTCAACGACCTCGACTCTTTCAAACGCCAAAGCCATGCCATTATAGCCAACCGCTACGATACCTGTCTCGACGACGTGAAAGACAAAGTGTACACCCGTGACATATTCCGTCGCGACTGACATGATAAAATGCGGTGCACTCCATTTCACGGCAAACCAAAACGGAGTGCACCGCTTTTCTTTGGTATCCGCTAAAACGAGAATGCGGAAATAGAGAAAACAAAAAACATGAAAAACTACGGCTACGAAACTTATTTCAGCTTTTTGCGCTTTGCATTGGGCATCGACGACGGTAAAAAACTCACCGATGGCAATGATCTCTCCGGCTTCGACTGGATGTCGTTCTATGATTTCGCAAGGAAACAGACTCTTGTGGGAGTGTTGTTCCGTGGGGTCAGACAGTTGCCAAAAACCGTTGCTCCACCGTTTCCCTTGCTCGTGAAATGGCTTGGCGAGAGCGAGTCGATACGCAAGCGCAATCTCAAGATGGACGCAGCGTCGGTTTCGGTTTGCCGTGATGTCAAGGCTTTGGGGCATCGTTGCTGCATACTTAAAGGGCAAGGCAATGCCCTTTTATATCCTGAGCCCAGCATGCGCACGCCCGGCGACATTGACGTGTGGGTTGATGCCACACGCGACGAGATACGCTTGCTTGCCGCAAGGCTTGCTTCAAACGGCGGCAAGGTGGGCAAGGAAACCCTTAACCATATTATCTTGACACTCGGAAATGTCGATGTCGAAATTCACTCAACACCGGCTTTGGTAAGCAATCCGTGGCGCAACCGGCGGCTGCAACGTTGGGTGCGAGACAATGCCCAGACTCAGTGTGCCAACGTTGTTGCCTTGCCTGGCGATGCTGGCAACATTTCCATGCCCACGGCAACGTTCAATGCTGTCTACCAATTGCTTCACCTTTACCACCATTTCTTTTTTGAAGGCATAGGATTGCGGCAGATAGTGGATTATTATTATGTGGTTGTTAGCCTTCGGCCTGATGCCGATTTTGCCGGAATCCGCAAAACGCTGCACAGTTTGGGAATATATGAGTTTGCGGGGGCGGTCATGTGGGTGCTTCAGCAAGTGCTTTGTCTCGAAACCCGGCACATGATTGTGTCTGCCGACGAGCGCCGCGGACGGTTGTTGATTGACGAAATTTTGAGCGGCGGCAATTTCGGACAGCACGACACACGCTATGGATTCGGGCACGGTTTCTGGGGGCACAACATTCAGCGCATTGTGCGCGATGCGCGCATGGCACGCTTCTATCCCGGCGAAGCCATGTGCGAACCAGCTTTCAGGCTGTGCAATTTCGTCTGGCGCAAGTTGCGGACTGGCAATGTGTAGTTTTTCGCCCCATTTTGCCGTTGTCATTTTTCCCACAAAGGCAACAGTTTTTTGTTCTTCCTAATTTTTCATCAAATAATCTGGCAACCTATACCTTTCCAGTCTCTTCTTAATTTCTCCACGGTGTTATCCGCAACAATCAGATAGTCAATGTCTGCAAGCGAGGCCGCAACGTAGGGCTCTGCTGTTTTCAGTTTGGTGTCATCGGCCATGACGAGTGTCTTGCGGGCACGGGCTATCATGGCTCGCTTCACAAGATTCTCATCATAGTTTATGTTGCTGATGCCCACCACCGGGTCGATGGCACAAACACCAAGTGACAACCAGTCGGGCCGGATTACTTGCAACGCCTCGACAACAGGCACGCCGATAGTAACGCGCGATGAAGCAAGGACTTCACCGCCAAGCAGGTGAATAGTAAGGTTTTTGCGGTCGCAAAACTCATAGGCCAACGGCAGCGAGTTGGTATATACCGTGAGGCGTAGGCTGTCGGGAAGTTGCCGCATCAGTTCCATGTTCGATGTTCCACCGTCTACAAGCAGTGTGTCCCCGTCTGCAATCAGCCGCGCCGCCTTTGCCGCCATTAACCGCTTTGCCGTACTTTCCAGGTCGCTGCGTCGGGTATATTCTGCCGGGATGCCCATGCGCGAGACGGCACCGCCATGCACACGCTTCAGTTTTCCTGCCTCGTCAAGCTCGGTAATGTCACGCCGCACAGAGTCGTAGCTCGTGCCAAGTTCCTCGCACAGCTTACCTATATATACATGGTGGTCTATGGCCAGTCGGTTGAGTATGAGCTGTTGTCGTTCTGCCTTGTTCATTGCATTTTGTTTTTTATGATATTGCAAAAGTACGCAAAATCTGCAAAGTCACAAGCAAATTATGCAAACTTTACATGTTAAACAACCTAAATTTACTTGCACAAATAAGCAAGACAACATACATTTGAACATAAAGCAACAATTAATTGCAAGGTTCTGCAATGTTTTGCAAACACCATCTCAACAAACGCAAAAGAGATAGTCCGCCTTGCAAATCAGCAAACAAGCAAGCAACACCCCGAATGGGACAGAAAGTTAAAAAGAAGTTAAAAACAGATAATGACAACTGAAACGAAACACGATTTAAAACGTATGCGCATGGCAGTGGGCGCATTCTATTTCG
>CAVDCP010000030.1:0-27104 GCA_963607545.1 bacterium | reverse complement strand
GCATGTGTTAAGCCTGTAGCTAGCGTTCATCCTGAGCCAGGATCAAACTCTACATTGTAAAATATTTTTGCAGTCGCCTCACCAACACCGCATGGAGCGGCACCGGGAAGACAACCCGTTTGTATCTGTTCAGAACGAAGCAATCCTTATTACAAGTTCAAAGTAAACGAGTTAATATTAACGGTTCGTTTATTTTACCCAAAGTGCCAACCGTAAAACAGTCAACACTTCGCTTCTTGTACTACTCTCTGTCTATGTAATCTTTTCAAAGAACTCTTTCTTTTGTTACTCCCGTTTGTTTCGTTGTTTCTCGAAAGCGGATGCAAAGTTATGACTTTTCCGGTTACCACCAAAACAATTCCGAGAAAAAGTTGACAAAGCCCTATGATTTTAACATCTGTTTACATAAAACGGGTAAAATCGCGTGTTTTTACCCAAGAAAAAGGTCTCGCTGCACTACTTTATGCCATTTGTGCAGCGAGACCTTAAATGTATATACCGTCATTGCAATGCAAGACTGTGCGTGTAAAATCTTCGTTTTTTCGCAGAAAAGCCATATTTTATCTGCGGCGGAACTTCATTGGCGCGTCGAGTGTGCGCTTGGCCACGCTTGGCGAGGTCATTGCCGGAGCCTGCCATGCCGACGTGTTGGGAGCGGAAAGCGTGTAGCGCGTGCAGTCGAAATAGAGCATTTCGTCGTTGTTCACGCCTTCCATCACACCGCTGAAAGCATTTTTGTCAAGACTGAAGCCCGAGTCCTGCGTGTTGTTCTTTGCATCGAGCACGAATGTGTAGCCGCTATTGTCGTATTTGATGTTGATGTTGCCCGTGCGCGGGTCGATATACCACGAGAAGCGCAGTTCCTGGCTTTGGTCGCCCACATAGTCGATTTCCTGTCCGCGCCCGTTGAGCGAACTGGAGTCATACTGGTCGAACTCGAACTGGACATTCATGTTCACCGCCTGCCGCTGTCCGTTGTCGTCGGTGTAGACATTGGTGATTGTGCCTCCCCAGTGTCCGCGCAGACACTGCGCCATGGCCGTGAGCTGATCGGTGCCGTAGTTGAACTTGTCGTTGTACCAGTCGTAGTTGTCATACCAGTCGCCGTAGTAGTCGCTGTAATATGAATAAGGGTCGTATGGAGGTTCGTCGTCGCAACTTGTCAGCAAAGCGGGAGCCGCCATAAAAAGCAGCATTGAAAGAGTGTAGTAAATGCGTTTCATAGTCGTATGTTTTTAGTCGTTTTACGTTTTTCGTTGCGGGTGCCGGGACGGGGGAACCCGTTCAGACTGTGCCGCGAGAACTTTACATGCGCAAAATTATAGCAAAAAAGCTGACCGTGCAAGTGTAAAATCCATATTTGTGAATAGGGGTTTCCCTACCGAAGGCACCGTCTTTACGCCGTGCGACAGACGAAACACGCGCGTATGGCATACGGAGCGCGCATGTGCAGCGGATGCCGAACGCGGGAAACGGGGTGTGCCTATTTGCTTAAATTTTCTTTATACATTATTAATATACCACTTTAAATGACTAACTTTGCACAATATTAGCCGCCGCCGGAAACGGCTGCAAAGGCGGCAAAACGTTTTCGGAAAACAATAAAAAGAACATACAGAAAAAGAAAGAAGAAGAAAATGAGAACTGTTTACGAATTCTCTGTCAAGGACAGAAAAGGAAAAGAAGTGTCTCTGAAAGAGTATGCCAACGAGGTTCTGCTCATTGTCAACACGGCCACGAAGTGCGGTTTCACCCCGCAGTATGAGGAACTGGAGAAATTGTATGAGAAATATCACGCCAAGGGATTTGAAGTGCTCGACTTTCCGTGCAACCAGTTCGGCCAGCAGGCACCAGGCACCGACGAGTCGATACACCAGTTCTGCAAACTGACATACGGCACGGAGTTTCCGCGATTCAAGAAGATAAAGGTGAACGGCGACGATGCCGACCCGCTCTACAAGTTTCTCAAGGAGCAGAAAGGCTTCGCCGGTTTCGATGCCGCGCACCCTCTGACCCATGTACTTGACGAGATTCTGTCGAAAGAAACGCCCGACTACAAGGAGAGTGCCGACATAAAGTGGAACTTCACGAAATTTCTCGTGAACAAGCGCGGTCAGGTGGTGGCACGTTTCGAGCCCACCGAAAGCATCGAGAACATAGCAAACCAAATAGAAGAAATACTTTAAAACTATGGAAAACAGAGAACACACACGCTGTCTCATCATTGGCAGCGGCCCGGCAGGCTACACGTCGGCGATATACGCAGGGCGCGCCAACCTGAACCCGGTGGAATACTGCGGCATACAAACGGGCGGCCAGCTCACGCAGACAACCGTCGTTGAGAATTTCCCCGGCTATCCGCAGGGCGTTGACGGCAACCAGATGATGATGGACTTGCGCGAGCAAGCCGCACGGTTCGGGGCCGACATACGCGACGGTTCGATAGTAAAGGCCGACTTTTCGGCTGCCCCCTATGTGCTCACCACCGACAGCGGGCATGAGATTGAGGCCGACACCGTAATCATTGCAACCGGTGCAAGCGCGAAATATCTGGGCCTTGCCGACGAGAAGAAATACAACGGCCAGGGCGTGAGCGCGTGTGCCACATGCGACGGTTTCTTCTACCGCAAGAAGACCGTGGCCGTGGTTGGCGGCGGCGACACCGCCTGCGAGGAAGCGATATATCTCGCCGGTCTGTGCACGAAAGTGTACATGATTGTGCGCAAACCCTTCCTGCGTGCCTCCGACGTGATGAAAAAGCGCGTTGAGGACAACGAGAAGATAGAGATTCTTTACGAGCACAACACGCTCGGCCTTTACGGCGAGAACGGCGTGGAGGGCGCACATGTGGTGAAACGCAAGGGCGAGGCCGACGAGCAGCGCTACGACCTGCCCATAGACGGGTTCTTCCTCGCCATAGGCCACAAGCCCAACACCGACGTGTTCAAGGAGTGGTTAGAGCTCGACGAGACGGGATATATAAAGACCGCCGACGGAACTCCGCGCACAAACGTGGCCGGAGTGTTCGCCGCTGGCGACTGCGCCGACCCCGTATACCGTCAGGCCATCGTGGCTGCGGGCTCGGGTTGCAAGGCCGCTCTTGAGGCCGAACGGTTCCTGACCGAGCACGGCAAGTAAAGAGAGAATTGCCGGATTTCTTAAAACAAAAAGCAAATACAACGGCGGCAAGCGGCGCACACTACTGTGCGCGGGCTTGCCGCCGTTGCATTTATGTCTGCCGTGACAACCGCACGGCAACATCGGCGTGCGGTCAGAATTTTCTGAAAGTGAGCCTCAGTGCCGTGCCTTTAAGCTGCATGCGGCTGCCTGTGAGCTGCTCCACGGCAAAGGTTTCGTCGAGAGAGTTTATACCGTAAGGCCGCAGAAGGGCGGCATCGTCAAGTGCGGGGTCGCCATCCATGCGGTCGTCGCGGCATGCATCGTAGACGCGCAGGGTTCCGTTGGCGTGTTCGAAACGCATGTTGAGGTTGGTGTGCACATTGTTTTTGTCGGAAACATTGAGCAACCGCATCTGCACCGACCAGAAAAGCAAGTCGGACGAAGTGTCGCAAGAACCGCCGGTTGACAGTGTGTCGATGCGCTCAAGATGCCAGAAGCCGTCGAGATTGCCGTTGTCTGACGTTTCAAGCTCGCATGAACACAGAAAGAGCGCGGCCGTTGCCGAAACAATGGCGCATGCAGCGGTTTTGCTTTTATTTGACGATTTCATGTGATTGTGCTTTGAAATGAACGTTGGCGGCACCAAGGCCACACCTTATTATATATCACGCGCGCACGCGAGGATCTATCTGCTTATCCACCCCGACTTTGACACCGTAAGCTGAAATCCGGCGTTGTGCCCGAGAATATGTCCGAAATCCATTGCGAAAGCTCCACGCGCCGCCCACCCGGCACGCATCCGCAAGGTGGTTTCCACGAGGAAGCTCACGTTGTGGTGCGGCTTAGTGTAGGGCCGTTGGTAGGTGCCCCACCCTTTCTGCCAGGTTGCGAGCACCCGGTAGCCAAGCCTGTCGGTGGGCTGTCCCGATGCTCCGATATGCCAAGCCACAAAGCGCGAGTCCTTCACCTCGATGCTGCCGTCGACGTTGTAGACGGGCGACCGGTAGAGCGGATTGCCCAGAACTTGCCCCCAATGTTGCCATCCGGGATAGATGTAATGGTTGTAGAAATTGTCGTCGCCGCCTATATGGTCGGGCAGGTTCTGCGTGTGGTCGTGGTAAACCGGTCCGCTTTGGTATTTGGTGTAAAGATATTCTACAACCACATCACGCAGCCATCTGCCGTATTTCAGGTTGAATTCCGCGCCGAGCATGATGTCCTTGAAGTCGTATAACACAAACCTGTGTTTCGTCTGTTTGTTCCATTTTTCGCCAGTTCCGTAGCCGTCTTTGTCAAGATAGAACATTCCCGACTGGTCTTCAAAGAACTTGTCGGCATAGAGAGCCATTTTCCAAGTGTCGGTTTCATAGTTGACGCGTGCCAGCCACGACCCCACCATGTCGCCGGAAATGTTCTGGTAGACAGTTTCTCCGGCATCGGCCCCACCGGGAATGAAGGCGTGCCAGAAAGCTTTCAGTCCGGTTTCTCCCTTTACGGCGGTGAGTCGACCGTTCTGCATGCGGTAGGCTGTGCCGCCGAAAAGCGATGCCATTTCCAGACCGAGTTCCACGGAGAGCGGTGAGAAAGTGTTTTCGTTGCCGAAACGCAGGTAGCCGGCCTTGCTGTGGAACAGCAGACCTTCGGTGTATTTTGACTGTCTTGAAGTGAAATCACGCTGCCATGCACCGTCGGTCATCTTGCCGTAGGCTATGTGTCCCTTTACCGCCAGCCACCCACGGGTGAACGGCAGCGGCACATAGTCGGGCAATGCAACGCGCACTTGCGGCACAGGCCGTGCATTGATGCCGAGAGTCTGCGACCCGCTGCTCAACGCGTTGTTCTTCAGCTGCATGGGATATTGTCTGCTGCCCACGGTCAGCACGCCGTGAAGCCATCGTCCCTCGACATAAGCCTGCTGCACGAAGAAATTGCTTGTGTAGTGCAACGGAGCCACAACGTCGATGCCGTAGCCCATGCCGAAATGCCGCGTGGAGTCGGCACTGAGCTGTCGGCTTACGGCCAACCGCGCATATCCGTTCACGCCACTGAGCGAACTGAGGCCGTATTTGTTGGCATTCAGCCAAAGCGGCGTGCGGTTGTCGGAACATGAGAACTGCACCTCGGCATCATATCTCACGCTGTGCGTCAGGCCGGTTGCCGACGCCCCGTCGGTATAGGCGGATGTCTGCGCCACGGCAAACGGCAAATTCGCCACGACAAGCAAAGCCGTGTAGAGAAACCTTGTGATGTGTCTTGTTGCAATTATGTCCAATTGTCGTTTTCTTGATTTCGCGCAGACGGCAGCGTTTCCATACCACATTATGGAATGTCGCAGTTGCAGTTTCCGTGCGTTTACATATTCTATAACGCACCCAAGGCCCGATTATTATAACAGCGTTGCACTTTTTGTGTCGGCACGGCGACATTTGCCACCGCTTCGGAAATTTGCCGCAAACCGCAGCAATACCGCCGCACATGCCGTAAACAGCATTTAACACGATGCGGCAAATTGTTCTTTTTTTCCTAAAAAGCACTTGTTTTTTATAATATTAAAACTTTCGCGCCTGTCATTTTTTGCACGTTAAGACAAATAAACTAATTTTGCAAACGTTTATAAACAACTTTAAGGACGCAACACACATATTAATATGTATTCAACCAAGAAAAAGATTGCAATCGCAGCCGCTGCCATTGTAGGGCTTGCACTTGTAGGAAGCGTGGCCTTCTTGGGCGTGACGCTCGACAAGCAGAAGAAGGAGAACCAGGAAATGCAGGCACTTGCCGAACTCGACAAGAAGGAAATGGAGAACGAGTATCAGCAGTTTGCCAACCAATACAGTGAAATGAAAACCCAGATAAGCAACGACTCCATCGTGGCCCAGCTCACCGCTGAGCAGGAAAAGACAGAGCGTCTGCTTAAAGAACTGCGCGACACCAAGAGCAACGACGCACGCGAGATAGCCCGACTGAAAAAGGAACTCGCAACGGTGCGTGCCGTGCTGCGCAGCTATGTGATAGAGATTGACTCGCTCAACCGCCTCAACCAGAACCTGACGGCAGAGAACACACGCATAAAAGGACAGTATGACGAGGCCACACGGCAGATTGAGGGGCTCAACTCGGAGCGCGCGTCGCTCTCGCAGAAAGTGGCGATAGCCGCACAACTCGACGCTACCGGCATCAGCATGAAACTGAAGAACAAGCGCGGAAAAGACACCGACAAGACCAGCAAATGCAAGAACATCCAGGTGAACTTCACCGTGGCCAAAAACGTCACTGCCTCCAACGGCACCAAGACATTCTATGTGCGCATAACGACTCCGGCCGGGACGGCACTCCCCGGAGGCGGAAATTTCAACTACGGAAACCGTTCATTGGCAAGCACAATGAGCAAAACCGTGGAGTATAGCGGCGAGGAAATGCCCGTAAGCATGTTCTGGAACGTGTCGCAGTCGCTGCTCGAAGGCACATATCAGGTGAGCATCTTCGCCGACGGGAACATGATAGGATCAAGAAGTTTTACATTTAAATAATAAATGAGACACACACTCGCAATCATCATGGCCTGCCTCGCCATGCAAGGCAATGCCCAACAGACACTGACTCTTGACAGTTGCCGCGCACTCGCGCTGCGCAACAACAAGACACTCAGTGCGGCACGGCTGAAACAGGACATGGCACACTACACCACCAAGGCGGCAAAGACAAAATATCTGCCACGCATTGACGCGACAGGAGGCTACTTGCTCACGAGCCGCGAGATTTCTCTGCTCAGCAATCAGCAGAAAACCACGCTGTCGAACATGGGCAGCGGCACGGCAACGGCCATAAGCAACAACGTAACGCCCATGATAACCGAACTCGTGCAGAACGGTATCATTACGCAAGACCAGGCCGCAAGCATGGGCAAGATAATGGGAGGCTTGGGCAATACTCTTGCCAGCGCAACCAATCAGGTGGGGCAGAAAATAGTCGATGCGTTCCGCACCGACACGCGAAACATGTATGCCGTGTCGGTAATCGTGCGCCAGCCCGTGTATATGGGCGGCGCAATCACGGCGGCAAACAACATCGCACGCATCAACGAGCGCATGGCAGCAAGCTCCATACAGGCCACCACACAGAACACACTCTACGACATCGACCAGACTTACTGGACTGTGGTGTCGCTCAAACACAAGCGCGACCTTGCAGAAAGTTTTCTCAATGTCGTGAAAAAACTCAACGACGACATTGATAAAATGGTGACGCAAGGCGTGGCCACACGCGCCGACAAACTGAAGGTGGACGTGAAGGTGAACGAGGCCGAAATGACGCTCACACAGGCCGAAAACGGTCTTTCGCTGTCGCGCATGCTCCTTTGCCAGCTCTGCGGCCTCCCTGCCGAAAGCGAGATAACGCTTGCCGACGAGAACGCCGACAACCTGCCGGTTGCCGCTTCTGCCGTGTACGGCGACAAAGCCACGGCCTTGGAGAACCGCCCGGAGGTGAAAATGCTTCAGGATGCCGTTGACATAGCCAAGCAAAGCACGAAGCTCATGCGCGCATCCTACCTGCCGCAAGTGGCTCTCATAGGCGGCTACACAGCCACAAACCCCAATGTCTACAACGGGTTTGAGCGCAATCTTTCGGGCGTATGGAACATAGGCGTAATGGTAAGGGTGCCCATCTGGAACTGGATGGAAAGTGCCTACAAAGTGAAGGCAAGCAAGATAGCCACGACCATAGCCTCGCTCGAACGCGACGACGTGAAAGAGAAGATAGAACTTCAGGTGAGCCAAAGCACGTTCAAGGTGAAAGAAGCCAGCAAACGGCTCGCCATGGCAAAGAAAAACGTGGAGAATGCCGAAGAAAACCTGCGCTGCGCAAACCTCGGTTTCAAGGAGGGCGTGATGCAGACCACCGAGGTAATGGCGGCACAAACCGCATGGCTGCAGGCACAGTCGCAGAAAATCGACGCCGAAATCGATGTCTGCCTGAGCCAGACCAACCTGAAGAAGGCACTCGGAACACTACAATAAAACACTCACAGAACAAAACACAACACACATCATGTCTGAAAAAACACAACATAAGAACATCCTTGTCACAGTCGCAGTGTCGATGGCAATAGTGGCGGCAATAGTGGCTATAGGTTCGCTGGCACTCAAACAGGAGCCGGAGATAATAGAAGGACAAGTGGAAGTTTCGGAATACCGTGTATCGAGCAAGGTGCCGGGACGCATATTGGAGATTAGGGTAAAGGAAGGCGACTTTGTGAACGTTGGCGACACGCTCGCCATTCTCGATGCACCGGAGGTGAAAGCCAAGATGGCCCAGGCCCGTTCGGCAGAGAATGCAGCCAGTGCCATGGACGAAATGGCCAACAACGGGGCACGCAAAGAGCAGGTAAGGGCGGCATTTGCCGTACTGCAACAGGCCAAAGCCGGTCTTGAAATAGCACAAAAGTCTTACAACCGTGTGCAGAAACTCTACGACGAGGGAGTGATGTCGGCACAGAAACGCGACGAGGCTTTCGCCAACTACAAGGCCATAGAAGCCCAAGTAAAAGCCGCACAGAGCCAATACGACATGGCCGTGAACGGCGCGCGTGCCGAGGAAAAGAAAGCCGCAGCCGCACAGGTGGACCGTGCAAAGGGTGCCGTGCAAGAAGTTTCGTCATACATACACGAAACCGTGCAGACGGCACAAATGGCCGGTGAGGTGAGCGACATATACCCCAAGGTGGGCGAACTCGTGGGCACCGGATCGCCCATAATGTCGGTGTCGGTGATGACCGACATGTGGGGCACATTCAACGTGCGCGAAGACCAGCTCAACGGAATGCGCGTGGGCAGCACCATCAAGGCTTTCGTGCCGGCGTTCAACAAGGAGATACGCATGAAGGTGTACTACATGAAAGACCAGGGAACGTATGCCGTGTGGAAAGCCACGAAATCCAACGGACAGTACGACCTCAAGACATTCGAGGTGAAAGCACGCGCCATCGACAAAATTGACGGGCTTCGTCCGGGAATGTCGCTGGTGTTGAAACAAGAATAACAGGCAGTGGCGTTGAAACAAGCAATAAAAAGAATCGCCGCCGTGGCATTGCGCGAATGCGGACGGCTGCGCGAAAACCGCATATACCTATTCTGTATGGTGGTTTTCCCAATCGTCGTGACCGTATTCTTCACCTCGCTCATGGACGAGGGGCAGCCCCAGGAAATGCCTATAGGCATAGTAGACCTTGACAACTCGGCCACGACGCGCAAGCTGGCACGCACGCTCGACGCATTCCAGTCAACTAAAATCATTGCCCACTACTCCAATTTCGAGGAGGCACGGCAGGCCATGCAGCGCGGCAAGATATACGGTTTTCTGTATTTCCCGGCCAAGACGACATCACAGCTTTTGGCTTCGCGCCAGCCGAAGATTTCATTCTATTACAGCTATGCGTCGCTCACCGCCGGCTCGCTCGTGTTCCGCGACCTGAAGACGGTTGCCACGCTCGGCTCGGCAGGAGTAGGATCGTCGGTGATGACAGCAAAAGGCTACACGCAGAAACAGATACAGACGTTTCTCCAACCCATAGCCATCAACCTGCACCCCATAAGCAACCCGTGGGTGAACTACAACATCTACCTCAGCACAATGCTTGTACCGGGATGCATAATGCTGTTCATATTCCTCATAACGGCCTACTCCATGGGCACCGAACTGAAGATGAACACGTCGCGCGACCTGCTCGCTACGGCAGGAGGCAACATCTACATTGCAGTGTTGGGCAAGCTGCTGCCCCAGACACTGACATTCCTCGCCATCATCTACGGCTATTTCTTCTACATCTTCGGAGTGCTGGATTTCCCCTATCCGGGCGGCATCATCCCCATTGCGGTGCTCGGACTGCTCGGCACGGTGGCCTCACAGGGCCTTGCCCTGCTGTTCTTCGGACTGTTCCCGTCGCTGCGCATGTCGATGAGCATGTGCTCGCTGTGGGGCGTGCTCAGCTTCTCGCTCGTGGGTTCGGCGTTCCCGGCCATGGCAATGGACCCAGAACTCCAGGTGGCGTCGTTCCTTTTCCCTCTGCGCCACTTCTTCACCATCTACCAAATAAGCATTTTCAACGGATTTCCGCTCACCGACGTGGCCACGAGCATGGCCGCGCTTGCTGCGTTTGCGCTTGTGCCTGTAGTGATACTGCCGCATGTGCGCACCGTGATGAGCAAATACGTTTACCTTGACTGACGTTGGAATGAACAAAATCTGCAACATAATACACAACATGGCAACCGATGCGGCCAAAGTGGCTCTGCACGAGTTGCGCGTGATTTTCAAGGACGAGGGAGTGCTCATCTTCGTTGTCCTGCTGCCATTGCTCTATCCCCTGCTCTACTCCTGGATATACAACAACGAGGTGGTGAGGGAAGTCCCGGTGGCGGTGGTTGACATGTCGCACAGCGCGGAGAGCCGCCAGTTTATCAGAGCATACGATGCCTCGCCCGACGTCAAGGTGACATACCACTGCAACAGCCTTGAAGAGGCACGCCAGCTTGTAGGCCGCCAGAAAGTTTACGGCATAGTGTATTTCCCGAGCGACTTCGGCACGCGCCTCGGACGCCTTGAGCAGACTCATGTAAGCATATACTGCAACATGGGCATCATGCTCACCTACAAGGCCATCTACCAGACAGCCACTGCCGTACAGGGCAGCATAAACTCAAAGATACAGATAAAATTGTCGGGCAACTACACCTCGCGCGAAGACGAGGTGAGCACAAAACCGCTCGATTTCGACGAGGTGCCGATGTTCAACAACACCGGGGGCTACGGCAACTTCATTCTCCCCGGAGTTCTCATCCTTATCATCCAGCAGGTGCTTCTGCTCAGTGTCGGCATGTCGATGGGCACATCCATGGAGCGGCACAAGCTCGGAAGCCTTGCCTCAATGTCGGGCCGTCACTTCGGAATGGGGCGCATAATGCTCGGGCGCACCATTGCACTCTTCGGGTTCTTCGCGCTCATTGCCACCTATGTGCTGCTTGCAGTGCCGCGCATGTTCCACCTTGTGCAGCTCGTGCATGCGCAAAGCCTCGCCCTGCTCATGGTGCCCTACCTGCTGGCGTGCATATTCTTCGCCTACACGTTCTCGTTCTTCGTGCGCCAACGCGAGAATGTCATGCTGCTTGTGGTGTTCACGTCAGTGCCGTTCCTGTTTCTCTCGGGAGTGTCATGGCCGCAGAGCAACATCCCGGAATTCTGGCGCGTGTTCTCCTGGCTGTTCCCCTCCACGTTCGGAATACAGGGTTTTGTCAAGCTCAACACGCTCGGCGCGACGTTCACCGACATAATGCCCGAGGTGCACGCACTATGGGCGCAGGCCGCAGTTTATTTTGCAACGGCATGCGCAGTGACCCACTGGCAGCTGAAACACGGCTGCTGACAGAGGCACATACATTAAAACAAAGAAAAACACATTGTATTGTGCGGCAACGCACGGGGCACAGACTCGCAGGCAAGACCGCCGTCTGCGCCCTTTTACCTACGGGAAACGCCCTACTGGCGTTTCTCGGCATTGGCCTTGCGAAGCTCGTCAAACTCCAAGCGCAAGGCCCGCTGTAAATTGAAGAAACCAGCGAGCATGGCCCGCATGTATGCTGCAACGCCAGGAATCTCGGGCACAATCATGAAATCGCGCTTTGAATGCACCAGCATTCGGTTGTATTCCTTGTCGATAGTGTAGAACGCTGTTGCCCCCTGCCTTATGTTCACCTCGTTGACAATCTTCCTCAGTCCCGACACTTCGTCGAGGTTGTCAAGGCTTACTGCGCCCCAGGCGAAATCCCAAACAGTAACTACCAGACAGTTGGGCGAGAAATCCATATGGAATGTTTCGCCCTGATATACAAAGGCCACACGCCCTTCTATGTCCTCGTCCTGCTCCACGGCACAGTTCATGTCGGCCAGTATTGCCTCGCACAGACGGCGTGTGTCCATTCCCGAATACTTGTTTCCTTCGTCCAATCCGCCGTCAACGGTGTCTGAAACATTCTCCCCGACTGCGGCATCCGGCGATTGTCTATTCACTGCGGCGCGTTTGCGGCCTCGTTCAACACGCGAGGCCACAAGCACGCAAATGCCTATCACGGCGACGAATTCTATTATGTATATTGCAATTTCCATATTTTTTCTCTTTTGTTAAATGCCTTCCCGTGTGGCGGCAACTGCCGACAGGCCGCGTGCAGCAACCGCGATACGCGCGTGCACCATACGCGGCACATGCGTGCAGCAGCTGCAACACGCCGCCGACAGACTGTCGGCAAAACACGATGGCGCGGTTGCAGCAACCTTCCGAAGCCTTACCTTGACATGCAAGTGGCTGATGTCCCGACATAAGCATGACCGGCACGATGTCAACCACACTTGCCGTTGGGTTTCATTTTTCTATGTTGCTTATCTTCGGGATTATCTGTATGATGATGCACTGGTTCTTACGCTCGGCATCGAGGTCGTAGAATCTTGACGCGTCGGCCTTGTGTTCGCGCTGGGCCTTGTAGAAAGCGGTGTTGTAGGGACGTATGCCACGCGTGCCGCTGCCCGATATCTGCACCTCACAGTCGGAGTTCTCGAAATTTATGTCGTGCCGCTTCCACAGGTAATACACGGCAAGGGCACGCTTGTAGCTGAGTTCGTCGTTGTCCTTGTAGACGAGATTCGACGACATTCCTTCAATCACCACCATGTATTTTATGTCGAGTCCGGCATACATCCGGCTCTTCTTGAGCAGATTGAGCGAGTCAACCACCCCCTTGAGCGCATTGCCCACCTCAAGCAAGCGGTAGCGGTCGGCCATGGGTATTGACGATTCCTTGTTTGGGAAATGCGGCGTGTACTCCTCGCGCAGCGTCCACCTCTTGTTCACGGAATCCTCCTTGAAGTATTTCTTCGGCAGTCTGTTCACCGCCGTCTGTATCTCGTCTATCTTCTTGAGCTGCTCCCTTGTGGCCTGTTCGCTCATGTAAAGCCCGGCCGAAGAGAGCACAAACAGCACGAGCATGACGAAGAAAAGACTCGTCATAAGGTCGGAGTAGCTCACCCAGAAGAAACCTTCCTTTTTCTTTTTCATAGCCATCGGTCAGACAATTTTTCTTAAGCAGGTGTTCAAAACAATCCGTCGGCACCGCCTTCAGCAGCAAACACGTCGGAAATCTGCACCGTCTGCACGCCCTGTCGCGGATGCTGCGCCGAGAAGATGAACTTTGCCGCACCGGCAATCACCGCGAGACAGGTGACGATGAACAGTGCCACGCACACCCGGCGCAGCCATCGCGGCACCACCGCCGTGGCATGGTGCTCCTGCCTGAGGTTCTTCACCATTATGTTGCTCATCGTTTCTATGCGGCTCTGCAGCACTCCCATGGCCGCCTTGTTGTCGAGGCGCATGTCGTTGATGGCCACAATAAGGCGGTCGAGGTTGTCGAGATTCGACAGTTTGTCGAGGTTGCCCAGATGTCCGCGCTCGGCATTCACCAGTTCTTTCAGGTCGGCGGTGGCCTCCACGGTGTAGCTCCTTATGCTTTCAATCTGCTGCCGCGTGTGGGCGCGCAGCTCGTCGATGGCCTGTGCCATGGTGCTGTCTATTTCTCCGGCGGCGGTGAGCACGGCCTTGTTCTCGTCCACCCTTTCGAGGAATTCGCGCAGTTTTGCCGTCACGAGTTCGTTTTTCTTCACATTGCTCTCTATCGACTTCACCACTGTTTCCACGGCATCGGTGCGCCGCAGCTGGTCGTTTATCGAGTCGGTGAGCAGTGCCGTCTGGTGCACGAAGGTGTTCATCTGCCCGAGATATTGCGTGAACCGTTCAAACTCGCCCATGCTCTTGTGCAGCTGCACGAGCACGTTTGAGTTGAGGTTGGCCACTTTGGCAATGTCGGTGTTCTTCAGTTCCTGCTGCAGTTTTATCTGACTGTCGAAGGCATCGTGTATCTCCTGCATGATGTCGCCAAAACTGTTCACGTTGGTTTCAAAGCTTGCGTTGAAACGCTCGAGGTTGGCCTGCAGGGCCAGAATGGTGGAGGCGGCATCGCGCGAAAGCTGCGGCAGCAGATGTGTCTGTATGAAATCGTAGAACATGTTTTTCTGGCTTTCAAGGCGGGCCTTTGCTCCACGGTAGAACCACGACGACAGAACGGTGGTCATGGCAAGCCCCACAAGGCTGCATATCATGGCCGACTTCACGCCCGAGATGAGCCCGCTCACCGACAACACAAACAGTTCGCCGTCGAGAGAGTGCGTCTGCGGGTCGAAACGGAAATCGAGCGACCACAGACCTATGATTATCCCGACAACCGTTCCCATAAGCCCGAGATATATAGGCACGGGCAACTTGTGGTTTATCTCCTCGTCAACCGCGTCGCAGTGCCGCTCCACTATGTCCTTTATAAGGTGGAAATCGGCTGCCGAACCTTTGTTCTTGCGCAGATAGTGGTTTATGGTGCGCACCACGTTGCGCAGGAGCTCGCTCACGTTCTCGCGGTGCACATATATCAGGCTCACGTCGATTGTGGCATCGGCATCGTGCGTGTGGGGCACACGGGCGGTGCCGTCGGCTGCGAGTTCAGACAACGGCACTTTTGTCTTGCACAGTTTCAGGCTGCGTTCCGTTTCAAGAAAATGGCTCAACTGGCGTATCTGCCGGTGTGTCACCACAAACACATACACCTGGGCGCACACTATTGCGAGGATTATTATTATCTCCAATGCCTCCATATCTACCTTATTATTATCTGCGCGCGGCGTGTCACTGCCCAACTGCCGTTCACGAGTTGGGCCTCGCCTTCGGTTATTGTCTCCACGCGCGACACTCCGTCGTCGGACATTATGTCGCATGCCGGTTCGAGCACCGTCTGCCGGTTTTCTATCGCCCAACGCATCATGCGATCGTTGGCACACACCGCAAACTTGGCATGCACGGCATCGGCGCAGCGCAATTCAAACACCGCCTCTTCGCGGCGGATGTCCTTCTGCTTCGCGCCGTCAAGCGTACCGCCGACCGACAAAGCCTTGGCGTAGAACGTGGCGGGGCCATCAGCGGTTGCCGCCGGAGCTTTCACTGCGGCTTTGCCGGGCAAAACCGACTGCACCGAAGGACGCGCCGAAGCAGCAGCGGCCAGCGTTTCATGCGCGGCCTCAACCTTTCCTATCCGTTGTTCGGCATCGGCCACGCGTTTCTTCAAGGTCTGCAGCTCGGTGCTGTTCAATGTGCCCTGGCTGCCTGCAGCGGCACTGCCCGACGATTTGCGCGACACTGCAGCAGACAGTTTCGCATATACCGTCAGCAAAACCACGAAAAACACTGCGGCAAGGGCCAGCATATAGCCCCACATCTGCTTTTTGGTCACGCTGTCGTCGCGCAGAGTCTGCACCGTCCATGCAAGGTTGTCCACCTGCCGGCGAAGGGTTTTCACAGAGTCGGCAAGTGCTGTTTCATGCTCGGCACCATCGGTTCCATAGTCCGAATACGTTGCGGTTGCCGTGGCAACTGCACCCTGCCTCGTTGCCGAGTCGGGCTGATTTCCGCCGGGCAAGGCCGCCGCACTGACACGGGCAAGCGAGCCGAGAGACACGAGTGCTACCAATATTATCAAGAATTTTCGCATAAGCGTTTACTTTTGGGTTGATATGAAATAAAGCAGACGGTCTATTCCGCCGGCGAGCGGGAAGAAGAACATCGAGTCTTCAAGCTCCACATCGGGGTCGTTGCTCTCGTCGCGGCGTGTCTCAAGCATTGCCGCAAAGTCTTCATCGGCATGTTCGAGCAGCAGGTTGCGGTATTCGGCAAACATGTTCTGCGTGTTTATTCCGAAGTTTTTGTCAAACGGGAACTTTTTGTTCAGGCCGAAGAAATAGTCCACAAAACGCCTGTAGAAGTCCACAACCTCCCTTTCCGCCGTTGCGTTTATGTCCTTCAGCTTTATGCTGCAGCCTTTCGCGCCGATGCTTTCAGAGGCAGCAAACCAATAGCGCAGGCCGTCGCTGTCGGCCACGTTGTCGCCGTCTTTCATCAGAAGTCCGCCCTTGCAGGTTATTTCCTTGGGGTTGGCCACCTGCCTTACGCTCACGTTTCCGTCGTCGCCGATGACATCGTTGAACACAATGCGCGCGAGTTTCTCCATTTCCGACACTCCGCCTATTATGTCGAGCAGTTTCGATCCCGTTCCGCTCACCGTGAGATATTCGGGCGTGGCTATGCCCTTGTCTTTCAGCAGATGGGCAAGATAGTAGATTTCGGCCACATAGAAGAGCAGCAGGGCGGTCTTCATAGGATAGTCGGCACGCAGTGTCTCGGTGAAGGAAATCGACATGTCGCTCTTCTTCAGTTCGGTGTTGCGTTCGAGAGAATACAGGAACGACACGAAATCGGCCGACACTCCGCTCTCCACAACGTTGTTGTAGGCCGAGACGAGCGAACTCTTCCCCGTATTCTTTATGCTTTTGGCGAACATCTCGCGGTAGCGGTTCACGAAGCCGTTCATGCTTGCCCCGAAGCCCGGGAAATCGCCGTAGACGCTGTTTCCCGCGAAACGCACCGACGAGACAAGTGCCGGACTGTTGTGTTCATACACCGCGAAGTCGGTCGTTCCGCCGCCAATGTCCATCAGCACTACCGGTCGGCAGGCGGCATTCACGCCCTCCACGTTCTTGTAATAATAGAAAGGTGCGAGCGACTCGGTGACGCTCCGCACGGCGCACTCCGGCGAAATGAGTTCGGCGCAAAGCCTCTCCCACTCCCTTTTAAGCTGCGAGCGACGGTAATTCTCCATGCTCACGGGATAGAACCATGTTATGGCGGTGTTCTTCAACGCGCCTCCTCCGAGCAGCACCTTGGCCCTTATTATCATGAGCAGCTCCTCGAAGAATCCCGACACATACTTCCGTGTGCCGTCGCCGAGCCATTTCAGGTTGGTCACGGTGCGGTTGTAGCCGTAGGTGTTGGTCTTCTCGTAGTTGAATCCTATGGCATAGTCGCCAAGAGTAAGTTTGTTCTGCACCCCGTCGGCATCGCCGGCCACACGCTGGAAACAGATGTTGGTGCGCAGGGGGAACGCGGCCATGCTCCCGCCGCCTATCTCCACCGGCACAAACTCCTGGTAAGGGGCTTCGATGAAGGCGTTGAGTGTCTTCTCGAAGAACATCCGTTCGTAGTGCGCGTCAATGGGATGCATGGCAATCACGGCCCTTTCGCCGCCCGTGAGTGTGAGCGGCATCACGTTGTTGCTGCCGTTCAGCCGGTATTCCACATGCGTGTTTGTCGTTCCGAAATCAATGGCGAAACTGTAGACGTCGGTTCCCTCGCTCACTGTGGAGTATTTGGGCACGAGCATTCCCTCGGCAAATCCGTTGCTTATCTTTATCAGGTCGAACTCGTCGCGTGCCGCGAATATCTTCGACGATATAGAGGCGTTGCGGTTTTTGTCGGCCCGTTGTATCACCGACTTTATGCGGTTCTGCCCGAAAGCGTCGCTTTCCGAAAACGCCTCAACCGTGTAGTCGTAGTGTTTTGTAAGCTCTTTCCAGTCGCCGTCGGCCAGATATATGCGCTGGGGCGATGCCGTTGCCCCGTCGCCGCCCTTGAAATGGAACGAGGGGAAGAGATACATGTCGAACGTGCACTGCACTATCACGCCACGGTTTTCCTGCACCTTCGGTTCGTCGTCGGTGTCGTAGTAGCGGCGGCGCATCGTGATGTATCGTCCGCCGCGCACCGGAATGCGCACGACGGCCTCAACGCCGCCGCCAGCAATGTCGTTCATCTCGAAGATGTTCTGCACATGCGCGCCTTTCGTGGTACCGCAGATGGTGCTCAGGCGCAGGTATTTGAATATTGTCTTCTTCAACGGCAGCAGATAGCTGAAGCCGCCGTCGGAACGGTAGTTGCCCGAGAAATAGGAACTTTCCTCCACGGGAAACGTTGTCTTTATAATGTAGGGCTGGAACACATCGTCAACCGTGAGATATGGATAAACGGTGCTGTCGCCCGGAAGCCGCCGCCTGTCGAGCGGATGGCTGTCGTAGCACGGAGCCTTGAGCGAGGGATTCCACGGCCCGGAGACATAGCGCATACCCGGTTCGTTGTAGCCAGTCTGGAACGGAAGCACGAGCGGCAGACCGTCGCGCACGCCGTAGTCGGAGAGTATTGCGAAGTCGCTCAGTTTGCCGGGGTCGGGTATTTCGCAAAGGCGCAACGCCACATTGCCCGGCAAGCACACGCGCGCCGCACCGGCGGTGAGCTCATCGTAGGCTTCGATGTCGGTTGCCTGCACCGTGCACAGTTCTTCCTTCAGTTGCGCATCGGTGATGTTTCTGAAACATTCCTGCACATATTTGTACACCTCGGGATAGAGGTTGCAGAACTGCGGCTGCATGGCGAGAGTCCACACATATTTTATGAACTGTCCGTCGCGCTCCACCAAACTGCGGAACGAGCGTTTGTCGGAGTCGAAAGCCCTGTGGTTTCCGCTCAGCGGAGTGTCCACATACGGCATGTCGTTGGCCGATGCCACGGCGAGCGATGTGGTTGACGTTGCCCCCACGATGTTGAGCGGAGCCGGCCCACGGCGGTAGTTGAGCAGATAGAACACCGTGCCCGGCACGAAGTTGAACGCTTCGGCATCCTGACTGACATAGAGCTGCAGTGTCTGCCCGAGCTTGCGGTGCTGCCCGTCGGGGCTTGCGAGCAGCTGAGCTATCTCCTTCTGCACATCCCACGGGATTATTTCGTAGTCGGCAGAGAATTTCTTGAAGTTGAAGAATATCTCGAGCACGTCGAGCGCGAACGACACTATCTTGTGGTGTATGGTGTCGCCCGACACGTTGCCCAGCCCGTCGCGGCCCACGCTTCCGCACAGGTCGAAGGCGTTTCTGGCCAGTTCAAGACTGGCAAACGGTGTTGGCACCGACGTTATGGGCAGCGCGGCGGCGGCCCCCGAGGGGTCGATGATGTTGTTTATCTCGTTTTGCCCGTATTGCTTTGAGTTGTCCCATCCATCGAGGTTCTGCGAGCCCCCGGAATGAAGGCGGAATACATGTGCCATAATTATTGTAGGTTAAGCCGTCGGGCGACTGCTTTGTCTATCGCCATCCAGTGCACGTTCATGAAATAGTCGTAGTCGGAGATTCTTTTCTCCATTGTTGCCGAAGCCTTGGCCACCTCGTCGTCGATGAGCGTGAAACCGTCCTTGTTGCCCACCAGACGGCCCAGCAGCCCCACGGGCTTCGGTTCGTAGCCAACCACCGAGTGGAAGATGCTGTCGAAACCTTCGGTGTTGAATGCCCTGAACGAGCGGCTGTTGCCGGCCATTTCGCGCAGCCATCCGTCGAGGAACGAGCCGAGGAACGAGCCGAGGTTGCGGTAGAAGTCGCGCAGGAGCATGTCGGCGGAGAACCCGCGAGCCTTTGCCCACGCCGCGCCGAACGTGCCGGGCAGGTGGTGGCAGCAGAACTGCGCGAACACATAGAAATCGACAATCGGCCTGACAAGCACCGATCGTGTGGCCGGGGAGAGCATGCTCATGTCGAGTTCGGCGGCCACTTTCTCGGCGGCAAATTCCTTGTATATCCCCGATCCGCGCGTTACCGACCTGTCGCGTGCGAAATCAACCACGGCGAGAGCCGCTGCCAGTTCAATGAAATGGGCATCGTTGCGCTGTCCCGACGATCCTTCGCGGTTTTCGTAGGCACTTGTCATGTCGTCGGCGATGTAGTAGAGCGCGTCGGTGTCGAGGTTGTTGCGGTAGTAAGCGAGTGCCGACTTGGCCTTGGAAACGAATGTGGCCATGTTTATCTCGCTCTCCTCGTCGGCCTTCAGCCCGAAATAGGGCAGCACGGAGAGCGCGCCTATGGGTGCGGCAGATATTACGGCAGGGTTGGAGAAGCTGCCGAACTGCTGCGCCTGGCGCAATGTCTTGAGCAGAAGCGGGAATCCTGCGGCTCCTGTTCCGCCGAAAATGGAGCTGACGATGAATATGCGGTCGCCCTCGGTGAATGTCTGCATGAGGTCGGCAAGCGCGTTGTTGCCCGGCGTGCAGAAATCGTTGAGCACCACACTGCCCATGTTAGGGTTGCCCTTGAAACCCTCCTGCATCTGTGCATTGAGGTTTTTCTGGCTGAAGAGCAGACTTATCATGGCCTTGTTCTCGCGCGACAGACTGTCGAAGCCCATGTATTTGCCGAATGTCTTGTTGCCCACGTCGGCCACGCGCAGTTCGAAGTCGGTGCCCTGGTCGTCGATTCTGGTCTTGAAGAAACGTGATTTCACGTCATGGCCGAAGGTGAGGCATTCGCGTATGGCCTTATACCTTTTCATGGCTTCCACGGTGCGCGTGAGGTCGCCGTTGCTCTCGTCGGGGTCGATTATCACCGGGACGACGGTGTCCACGCCCATGTCTACGCCCGAGGCAAGCAGCATTGTGAGTGCCCTGAACACCCGTGCGCCCGTGCCGCCAATTCCGAATAGATAGAGTTTGCTCATAGTCTTTGCACTGTTAGAATGGAACGTAGCGACACTTCACGCTGATGCTCTTCATCACGAGCGACAGCGCCACCGAGTAGGCAGCCGTCCACGCGAAGCATATCGCCGCGAAATACATGTAGTCGGCATCGTCGATGAGGTTGCCCGGCACATGCGCGTCGCTCATATAGTCGTACAGTCCGTTGTAGGCGGTGTTGTAGCCTATGAGCGCGACGGCTGCCGAAAGGCCCGCCACAAGCACGGCCCACACCCATGTCTTGGCGAATCGCACGTTGTCCCACAACCGGTAATACACGAAAAGTGCGGCAAGCGGCAGTGCCACAAGCCACAGAAACGGGCCTTCGTAGAGTTCGGCCTTGTACATATACTGCGAGAACTGCCCCAGATAGGCTGCTCCCCACAACTCGAAGAAATTGGCTGCTATGTCACCCATAGGTCATCGTTTGTATTTTTTTATGTTCACGTCAAGTTTGAATATGCGCTTGCCCGCTATGTCGTAGGCGTTGTATATGCCCTCGACGAGCTTGCCTATGGCGAAGCTTTTCGTGGGCGGCGGCACCGTGCCGGCATCGTCGTCCACGTTGGCTTTGGCCACCCATGAGGGGATGTTGTTGCGCAGGCTCACGGTGATGCGTGCCGAACGGCGGTCGACGGGAGCCTGCAGCTGTATGGCCACGGGGCATTGCGGTGTTGCGGCGAAATCGCCCAGCGACACCTGCGAAGCCTTCACCACCTGCACAATCTTGTAGTCGGACGGCTCCACCTCGTAGTTGGCCGCGTCGGTGGCATAAGCCTCGTCGGTGAACAGCTGCGCCACGTCAACCCCCACGGCAAAGCGCATTGTCGAGGCATCGCGGTCGGTCTGCATCATTTCCACGTCGAGCGAGTTGCGGTTTCGCTTTATGCGCCGCGCGTTGGTGTAGTCGGAAGTTATGGTGCAGGCGTTGGCGGCGTCAACCGTCCAGCTGTCGGTGGAGAGGCAGAAGCAGTTGGCCATACCCGGAAGGGCATCGGTGCGCATTCCGGCGCAGAGCTTTTTCAGGGCATCACGGTCGCCCATAAGCACCACATAGTAAGGGCGTGCCGAGCGGCACGGCATGGGGGCGTCGTTGCGGTCGTAGTAGGTTCCGTCGAACTGCGACTTGAGTTGCATGATTACCGTTGCAAACTGCGGGCGCGAAGCTATCGTCTGCAGAAACGCCGCCGTGGTGGCGTTCTTGGCATTGTCCAGCTCGTCGGTGACGTTGGCAACCGAATATATGCAGTCGGAAAAGAGCACCGAGATGGTGTTTTGCCTGGTGCTTTTCAGTATGCAGCCGAATATCTTGTTGATGTCGGTGGCCGCAGTGTTGCCCACTTTCATCCTTTCAGGAGTGAGTTTCTGTATGAAGTCGATTGCTTTTCCGTCGGTCTTGTATGCCCTGTCGTTGATGAAACTGAAGCTTGTGCGCCCGCAGAAGTTGGCGGCAGACACTATCATCCGGCCCAGCACATCCTTGAATTCGGTGCGTCCGTTCACATATCCGTCCATGCTTGCGGAGTTTTCCATGTAAAAGTCCACGTTGTATTTCTTCAGGTCAACGGTGGGCGCGGCGGCAGCGAGCACGCCGTCGGTGCCCTCAATGCGCGGGTGCTGCACTGTTTTGCCGGTGCTTCTGACGAGAGCGAACGCCACGACAGCCAACACGGCAAGCCCCACGGCGAGTGATATCTTCTGTTTCATGTCGTTAGTTTGTAGTTTCCAACTGCCCGCAACGGCATTTCCAAAGAAGCCGCCATGCAATGCCGACACATGCAGCAATGCCCGGTGCGGCACGCCGACGGCAACAACAGTCGCCGAAACACAACGGTACAATCAGTTTAGTTGCCTTCTGCACTGCCGCACACACTGGTTACGATGCATGCAAAACAGGTGCTGAACCGTTTCCAGGAAGCGCGCAGTTTGATTTGCAAATATACGCATTATTTTCCAACACGGGCTTGTTTTCACATTAGTTTACATTTCACGACACCCCAAAAAGCACGCCCGCAACCCACGTTACAGAATGCCCGGCACGCCGAAGAAGCCTCATTCTGGAGACAGGCGGCTCGCCTGGCAAGGCAAAAGGCGGCCCAAACGCCCCGACAAAGCCTTGTTTGCAGCCCGACAACACCTTGTTTGCAACGCGACAAAGCCCTGCCGCAACCGCAACAAAGCCTTGTCTGCGACACGGAGAAGGCGGTTTTGCGCACAAAGAAGCCTTTGTTGCCGCAGCAATCATTGCCCACTTCAACACCAATATGAATCAACGCTGTGAATATCAAGCTTATTGCCGCTGCACACACGAGAGCAACACCAAACGCACCGACGGCTCTGCCGATTGAAAATACGCGATTTTCAGACGTTAACCGATATTAATTTTTGTAACAGAAAGAAAACTTGTAACGATTTGTTGTCTGCCCAACCGCAAAGCCCCGACCTTGCACCACAAACCGCACAAAGCCCACTCTGCGCCCCGACAACAACCGGACAGGAAACGGAGAAACATGTATAAACGAAAAGAGCGTCTCTCTCTTGGAGAAACGCTCTAATGTTGGGATACTCGGACTCGAACCAAGAATGACAGGACCAGAATCTGTAGTGTTACCATTACACCATATCCCAATGAAGCAAAACAAGCATTGCTGAATTGCGAGTGCAAAGTTACGCATTTTTTCCGAACCGCAAAGTTTTTTTCAAAGTTTTTTCTAAAAAAATTAAATAAAGCCTCAGTTACGGGCGTTTTTCAGATATTTCGCCGTACCTTTGTGATGTATTTAATAAGGTATAAACAACAGAAAAAAGCATCAGTAACTGAATGGAAACAGCAAACAAATTGGTGAATGCAATCACCAAGGGCATTCAAGAGAAGAAAGGACAAGACATAACCATAGCCGACATGCAGGGCATCGACGGCGCAATAGCCAACTATTTCATCATTTGCCAAGGCAACTCCCCGTCGCAGGTAGAGGCAATAGCCGAATCGGTGGGCGAGACAGTGCGCGCCGACATCGGCGAGAAGCCCATACGCGTGGCAGGACTCGGCCTGAGCCACTGGGTGGCCATCGACTTCGGCGACGTGCTCGTGCACATCTTCGTGCCGCAGGCCCGCGAATACTACAACCTTGACGAACTTTGGGAGGATGCCAAGATAACGCGTCTGCCCAACATCGACTGACACAAGGCAAAGGCCGCACAACGCTGTCGGCAACGACCCAAGCATTTAAAACCGTGGCTGCGCACAAAGCCACGAAAGCGAAGCCCGAGGCTTCATTCAAAAAAAATCAACTCACTACAAGACATGAACGACAACAACCAGCCGCTCGGCGACAACAACCAGCCGAAGATGCCGCGGTTCAACATGAATTGGATTTACACGGTGATAATAATACTCCTTGCAGTATTGTTCTTCACCGACGGCGGCAACAGCATAATGGGAGGCCCGGCAGCAACGCAGGAGGCCACCTACACCAAGTTCCAGCAGTATGTGGACAAGGGCTACGCACAGGCCGTGGTGGTGAACAAAGACAAGGGCTACATAAAGTTGTATGTAAAGCCCAAGTACATACGCGACGTGTTCGGACGCGACACCAAGCAGGTGGGACAAAACCCTTTCGTCAAAGTCACCTACGGTTCGCTGTCTGAAGTGGACAAGTATCTCGCCACTGCACGCAGCCAGCATAAAATCAACGATTTCAGCTACGAGAACGACAGCAACAACGCCCTCGTGTCGCTGCTCTACACCTTCGGGCCGGTGGTGGTGTTCTTCGGTCTGTGGCTGCTGCTCATGCGCAAGTTCGGCGGCGGTGCCGGAAGCGGCGGAGTGTTCAACGTGGGCAAGAGCAAGGCACGCATGTATGAAAAAGGCAACGACCTCGGCATAACGTTCAAGGACGTGGCCGGACAGGCCGGAGCAAAGCAGGAAGTGCAGGAAATCGTCGACTTCCTGAAAGAACCGCAGAAATACACCGACCTCGGAGGCAAGATACCCAAGGGCGCACTGCTCGTAGGCCCTCCGGGAACGGGCAAGACGTTGCTGGCCAAGGCCGTGGCCGGCGAAGCCGGAGTGCCGTTCTTCTCGATGAGCGGATCCGATTTCGTGGAGATGTTCGTGGGCGTCGGGGCAAGCCGCGTGCGCGACCTGTTCCGCCAGGCAAAGGAAAAGGCACCGTGCATCATCTTCATCGACGAGATTGACGCCGTGGGCCGAGCACGCAGCAAGAACCCCTCGATGGGCGGCAACGACGAGCGCGAGAACACGCTCAACGCCCTGCTCACCGAAATGGACGGCTTCGGCACCAACAGCGGCGTGATAATCCTTGCCGCCACCAACCGCGTCGACATGCTCGACAAGGCTCTGCTGCGCGCCGGAAGGTTCGACCGCCAGATAAACGTCGACCTGCCCGACCTGCCCGAAAGGAAAGAAATATTCCAGGTGCACCTGAAACCGGTGAAGACCGACGACACGGTTGACATCGATTTTCTGTCGCGCCAGACACCGGGATTCTCGGGAGCCGACATAGCCAACGTGTGCAACGAGGCGGCACTGATAGCCGCACGGCACAACAGCAAGACCGTGGGCAAGCAGGATTTTCTCGACGCGGTGGACAGAATAATAGGCGGTCTGGAGAAAAAGACCAAGGTGATGACCGCCGAGGAGAAACGCGCCATAGCGCTGCACGAAGCCGGACACGCCACCATATCGTGGTTCTGCGAGCACGCCAACCCGCTCGTGAAGGTGAGCATCGTGCCGCGCGGAAGGGCACTCGGTGCCGCATGGTATCTGCCCGAAGAACGGCAGATAACCACAAAGGAGCAGATGCTCGACGAGATGTGCGCGCTGCTAGGCGGACGCGCCGCCGAGGAACTGTTCACGGGACACATCTCCACGGGCGCGATGAACGACCTTGAGCGCGCCACGAAGAGCGCGTTCGGAATGGTGGCCTATGCCGGAATGAGCGACCGCCTGCCCAACATCTGCTACTACAACAATCAGGAGAACCAGTTTCAGCGGCCTTACTCGGAGACGACGGCCAAGATTGTCGACGACGAGGTGCTCCGCATGATTAACGAGCAGTACGACCGGGCCAAGGCCATACTCACCGAACACGCCAAAGGACACAACCAACTGGCCGAAATGCTGATAAACCGCGAAGTGATATTCGCCGAAGACGTGGAGAACATTTTCGGCAAACGCCCGTGGGTGAGCCGCTCGGCAGAGATTATAGAAGACAACACCCCGAAACTCGAGGATATGCCCGAGGCCGTGAAGGCGGCACAGGCAGAGCACGAAAAGGCATTGGCCGAGGCAGCCGACAACGCAGACTGCAACAACAGCAGTGCAGCCGACGATGCCGCAACCGACGGCAACCGCAATGCCGGGGAAACAACCGAACAAAAGGCATGACCATGAGCGACAAAGTGAAAAACCTCATAACACGCGCCATAACCGGCGTGATATTCGTTGCCATAATAGTGACGTGTTTTCTGCGTCCCGAGACAATGATAATATTGTTCGCGCTCGTCACCGCACTGACAGTGTGGGAATACACCGGACTTGTGGACGACATCGACGGCGTGGGCGTGAACCGTTTCATCACGACGGCAGCCGGGACTTACCTGTTTCTTGCCGTTGCCGGATATTGCAGCGGCATCACTCCACCAGCGGTGTTCATACCCTATCTGCTCACCATAGTCTATCTGCTCATCAGCGAACTGTACACCAAAGCATCCAACCCCGTGAACAACTGGGCCTACACCATGCTGCCGCAGCTCTACATAGCCTTGCCGCTTGCCATGGTAAACGTGCTTGCATTCAGAGGCTCTGCCGACGGCATAGCATTCACGCCCGTGCTGCCGCTGAGCGTGTTCGTATTCCTCTGGACAAACGACACGGGGGCATATTGCAGCGGGTCGCTCTTCGGACGCAACAAACTGTTCCCGCGCATAAGCCCAGGCAAGAGCTGGGAGGGAAGCATCGGCGGAGGCTTGCTCGTGCTTGCCGTGGCTGCACTCGTGGGATGGTGCGAACAAACGGGAACACTCGCCTATGCCAACACGGGCTTCAGCATCGTGCAGTGGCTGGGACTCGGCCTCACGGTGGTGGTGTTCGGCACATGGGGCGACCTTGTGGAGTCGCTTTTCAAGCGCACACTGGGCATAAAGGACAGCGGAAACATACTTCCCGGACACGGCGGCATGCTCGACCGTTTCGACTCGTCGCTGCTCGCGCTCCCCGCAGCAGTGGTTTATGTGTACACCGTTACATTTTTCTGAAAAACAATCATTTACATAAAACCGGCGAAGAGGCAGACACCTGCAAATGGTGTTTGCCTCTTTTTGTTTCAACTATTGGTGTCCGGTAAAAACATCGCAATCGGCGAGTCCCGTAGGGATGACATATTATAGCGTAGGGGCTCGCCCCTACGTTTTTTCGTTTAGTTATTACAACTTTGC
>CAVDCP010000029.1:0-27533 GCA_963607545.1 bacterium | reverse complement strand
CCGCACCACATCGCAGAGTTCCGCCACCGCCTTCGGTTTCATCGCTACGAGCAGTTCGTCGGGTGGAGGTGAGTCGGGCGGCGGTTCATCGGGTGGAGACAGCACCTACGACCACGGCACGTTCAGCGTCAGCTGGATTAAAGACCAAAGCGTGGTGGGCAAATACAAGGAAGACGCCCACGCCACCTTCATTCCCTATCCTTCTACTGCCGCTATGCAGGCAGACAAGGAATACTATGCCACTCCTTGGGTGACTCCGCAAAGCGACAACTACATCTTGCTGAACAGCGATTCGGAGTGGAAATTCAAGTATGTTGCAGGCACAACAAGCGGACCTGGTAGCAGCGAGTTCTATGCCAAGAACTACGACGACACCTCATGGTCAACCATTCGTGTGCCCCTCTCATGGGAAATGGCCGGCTATGGCAACCCCGTCTATACCAATGTGGGCTATCCGTTCCAAAGCCAAGCACCTAATGCAAATGTAGGCATGTCACAATATGGTGTTACCGACCACAACGCCACGGGTTTCTACCGCCGCACGTTCACCGTGCCCGAAGACTGGAGCGACAAGCGCATCTTCATCCACTTCGACGGTGTTTACAGTGCCGCAGCAGTATGGGTGAACGGCACGTTTGTGGGCTACTCGCAAAGTTCGAACACCGATGCCGAATTCGACCTTACCGGACTGGCAACGGTTGGCGAAAACCAACTCTCGGTAAGGGTTTACCGCTGGTGCGACGGATCCTATCTTGAAGGACAGGACATGTGGCATCTGTCGGGCATCCACCGCGACGTGTATCTCGTGGCAACACCGAAAGTGTTTGCCAGCGACCACTCCATATGGGCATCCGACCTCAACACCGCCGCAACCAGCGGCACGCTTAATGTCAAGTTTGTTGTAAACAACCAGACGGGAGTTTCCGCTACAAAGACATTCAGCGTGAAACTGCTTGATGCCGACGGCAACCAAGTGGGTTCTACCGCTTCTGTCAGCTACACCGGCACAAGCAGCCTCACTGAGAGCACGGCTATCAAGACCAGCATCAGCGGCCTTAGCGGTCTGCATGCCTGGAGCGCCGAAGACCCCTACCTCTATACCGTAGAAGTAAGTCAGGCCGATGCAGACGGCACCGAGGAGATGGCTTTCTCCACCAAATACGGTTTCCGCAATATCACCAAGAGCGGCAAACAGATACTGATCAACGGCAAGCGCGTGTTCTTCAAGGGGGTCAATACCCAGGACACGCATCCCGAATATGGCCGCGCCATAGACGTTGAGACCATGCTCAAGGACATCACGATGATGAAGCGCGCCAACGTGAACACGCTGCGCACCTCGCACTATCCGCGTCAGCCCAAGATGTATGCCATGATGGATGCCTACGGACTCTACTGTATGGACGAGGCCGACGTGGAATGCCACTATGTAGGCACTGCCATATCGTCGAACAGTTCTTGGCAGACGGCCATGAACGACCGCACCACACGCATGGTGTTGCGCGACCGCAACCACCCGTCGGTCATCTTCTGGTCGCTGGGCAACGAGTGTGGATCAGGCTCTAATTTTGCAGGTACATACCAAATTTGCAAGAACCTCGACTCGCGCCTCGTGCACTATGAAGCCAACATGAGTTACTCCGACCTCGGTTCCGACATGTATCCCACGGTATCGTCTGTCCAAAATCGCATGACCAACGGCTTTAGCAGCAAACCTTATTTCATCTGCGAGTATGCCCACGCCATGGGACAGGCCGTAGGCAACCTGCAGGAATATTGGAATGCAATAGAGGGCAGCACCGCCATCATCGGCGGTTGTATCTGGGACTGGGTTGACCAGGCCATCTACAAACCGTCAGACCTTGTGAACGGCATCAAGATGAAAAACGGCTTCAACCAGTGGGTGGCTGGCTATGACTACAACTCCACCAGTGGCGTGAACTACGGTTTCCAAGGCAACTTCCTCGACAACGGTATCATCACTCCCGACCGTGCATGGACGGGCAAACTTACCGAAGTGAAGAAGGTATACTCCAACGTGACGTTCACAAAGAGCGGCAACACGATAACCATCAACAACAAGAACAGTTTTGCCGATCTCAGTGCATACACGCTCGTCTATCAAGTGCTCTGCGACGGTTGCCTCACCGAGGAGGGTACACTCAGTTTGCCGAGCATCGCTGCCGGAGCAAGCGGCACAACGACATTGCCGACGATAACCACCGACGACGACCACGAGTATTTTGTCAACGTGTCGCTCCGCCTCAAGGAGAGCACATGTTGGGCAGAGGCAGGCTATACCGTAGCCGAGGAGCAGTTTGAACTCAATACACGCCCGTCGCTCGAAAACCACTCTGTAAGCGGCGGTTCGCTTAGCGTAAGCGGCAATACCGTGAGCGGAACAACACCCGAGGGCAAGACATTCAGCATGACCTTCAGCAGCGGCAACCTCACGAACTGGACATTCAACGGCCAGTCGCTCATCAGCGAAGGTCCCGCCTTCAACAGTTGGCGCGACATCGACAACGACCGCAACATCAGTATTGCATTCTCAAAGGCTTCACCGAGAAGTGGCAGTCTATCGAAGAGCGGCAACAACGCCGTACTGACGGCAACCGGCAGCGGCACCAACTGCAGTTACACCATTGCCTACACCATCTATCCCGATGCAACCGTAGATATGGTGGTGACGCTCACTCCGAGCGGACAGACACGCCGTCTAGGTATAGGCATGCAGTTTGCAAGCGGATTTGAAAACGTGGAATACTATGCACGCGGCCCGTGGTCGAACTATGTTGACCGCAAGACTGGCTCTTACCTCGGACGCTATACGACCACCGTCGACGACATGCTCGAGGAACTCATTCACCCGCAGACCAACGGCGACCACCAGGATTTGCGCGAGTTGACGCTCACCAACAACTCTTCAAACGTGGCGTTGAACATCAAGACCTCGGGTAAGGTAGCCTTCTCACTCTCCCACTACGACGAGCAGAAATACTGCGGAACGGGAGACACCATGTGGAGCGACGGCATACACTGGTATGACCTCACGAAGAGCGACAGTATCTTCGCCCACTTCGACTACTGGCAGCGCGGTCTTGGCAACAACTCCTGCGGTGGCGACCAATGCTTGGACGACTACCTTTGCCCCACCAGCGGCAGTTTCACCTACACCCTGCGCTTCACGCCCACGGCGAAGTAAAGAATACAACAAACAATTATAATGTAATACCGAAAGGAGCGAGCCCCACGGCCCGCTCCTTTTTTCGTGAATGTGTTTGGAGGTATGGTTGGATGATTGGGAAACCTTCGGCCTGCTCTTTGAAACGATGTGCGTGAGAGACATCAGAGTGTATGCTGATGCACTCGGAGGTACCGTATATCAATACCCCGATATGGTGACAAAGGATAACGTCTTTGGAATTCTATAAGAGCAAACATTGAGGTTAAAGGTCTTGGTGCATTCACCGTCGCCGCCTTATTTTGGCGGCCATGCGCAGCAGGCGGCCACTTTTTCTGCCTTTTTGCTCTTCTACTTTTAATATAAGTCGTAACTTTGCGCTTGAATAAGAACATAACAACAACCCCGGCACTGCCCCTGCGGGCCGCGCCGATATAAACAACAAGCAAGAAAATGTCATTAAAATGCGGTATCGTGGGTCTGCCCAACGTGGGCAAGTCCACCCTTTTCAACTGCCTCTCCAACGCCAAGGCGCAGGCAGCCAATTTCCCGTTCTGTACGATAGAGCCCAACGTGGGCGTGATAACCGTGCCCGACGAAAGGCTCACACGCCTCGCCGAGATAGTGCATCCGGGACGCATCGTGCCCGCAACGTGCGAGATTGTGGACATTGCCGGACTGGTGAAGGGAGCGTCGAAAGGCGAGGGACTGGGCAACAAGTTCCTGGGCAACATTCGCGAAACCGACGCCATAATACATGTGCTGCGCTGCTTCGACGACGACAACATCGTGCGCGAGGGCGGGGCAGTGGTGAATCCCGTTGACGACAAGGAGGTGATTGACACCGAGCTGCAGCTGAAAGACCTCGAGACCATTGAGTCGCAGCTGTCGAAGCAGCAGAAAATGGCCTCGGCAGGAAACAAGGACGCCAAGGTGGCCGTGACGGTGCTCGAAGCCTACAAGGCCGCGCTCGACAAGGGACTCAATGCCCGCACCGTGCAGTTTGAGACAAAAGAGGAGCAGCGCGTGGCCCACGACCTGTTCCTGCTCACCGCCAAGCCGGTGCTCTATGTGTGCAACGTCGACGAGAACTCGGCCAAGGAAGGCAACGCCTATTCGGCCAAGATTGCCGAGATTGCCGAGAGCGAGGGAGCGGAGATGCTCGTGATAGCCGCCAAGACCGAGGAAGACATCGCCTCGCTCGAAACCTACGAGGACAAGCAGATGTTCCTCGACGAGCTGGGACTGGAGGAGAGCGGCGTGAACCGACTCATAAAGAAAGCCTACTCGCTGCTCAACCTCGAGACATTCATCACCGCCGGCGAAATGGAGGTGAAGGCATGGACCTACCACAAGGGATGGAAAGCCCCGCAGTGTGCCGGAGTGATACACACCGACTTCGAGAAAGGATTCATACGCGCCGAGGTGATAAAGTATGACGACTACATGCAGTACGGCTCTGAAGCCGCCGTGCGCGAGGCCGGAAAGCTCGCCATCGAAGGCAAGGAATATGTTGTGCAGGACGGCGACATCATGCACTTCCGCTTCAACGTGTGAGGCACACGGTGAAGCACACACGGCAATGAAACAGCAAAACGCAAGGTTATGGTGAACAATCTTCTTTATATAATGTGGAATCCCGGAACCGACGCTTTCCGCCTCGGTCCGCTGTCGGTGCACTGGTATTCGCTGTGCTGGCTCGTGGGACTCGCGCTCGCCTACGTCATCGTGCACAGGCTCTACCGCGAGCAGAAGGTGGCCGACGAACTGTTCGACCCGCTCTTCATCTACTGTTTTGTGGGCATACTCGCCGGGGCGCGCCTCGGCCACTGCCTCTTCTACCAGCCCGACGTGTTCCTCACGTCGTGGCGGCATTTCGTAGAGATATTCCTGCCGGTGGAGTTCCTGCCCGACGGCGGGTGGGTGTTCACCGGCTACCGCGGGCTCGCGTCGCACGGAGGCACCCTCGGGCTCATGGCGGCACTGTGGCTCTATGTGCGCCGCACGCACATGAACATCTGGCATGTGCTCGACAACATTGCCATAGCCACGCCCGTGACGGCGTGCTTCATACGTCTGGGCAACCTCATGAACTCCGAAATCATAGGCAAGGCCACCGACGTGCCCTGGGCTTTCGTGTTTGAGCGCGTAGACATGACACCGCGCCACCCCGGGCAGCTCTACGAGGCACTCTTCTATGCCGCCCTCTTCTTCGTGGGGTGGGCCGTTTACCGCCGATGGCCCAAGCGCGTGGGCACCGGCTTCTATTTCGGCATGTGCCTGACGTGCATCTTCACCTTCCGCTTCTTCATAGAATACACCAAGGAGGTGCAGGAGGCTTTCGAGGCTTCGCTTCCGCTCGACATGGGACAGATACTGAGCATCCCCTTTGTGGTGCTCGGCATTGTGTGCATGCGGCGAGGACTGAAGGCCGGACGCTGACTCTTGCAATAATCATGCGCCCCCTATGGGGGCAATGTATTAAAAAACATATAAAAGCGTAGGGGCGAGCCCCTACGCTTTTATATGTTGTCCCTACGGGGACAATAAATAATGCACGCGTCAGAAATGCTTCGCCACGCGTCAAATCCGTCACCACACCTCGCTGTTGTTTGTGCCGTAGCGTATGATGTTTTTGTTGTTGCGGCTGCGGTTTTCCACGTTTTCGGCACTGAGCCCCTTGATGCAATCTTCCTTCACGTTGCCCGAAAGAGTTACTGAGTGCGCCTTGCCGGTGACGGCGGATGTAATGTCTCCCGTGGCCGAGAGCGACAGGTCGTCGCATTTCACTTTCAGTGCCGAGTTGGTCTGTCCGCTGCAGCGGACAGACATGTCGCCGCCGTCGAAACTCATCTTCCCGTTCATCACTCCCGAAACCGACACGTCAAGCTTGCGCCCTTTCACGGTGGTTTCGGCCGAGTAAGACCCCGACACGCTTAGCGTTGTCTGGCCGCAGTTTATGGCGAGCCCGCTTCCGCTGGCCACGCCCGAGCACGACAGCTTGCACTCGTCGGCACTTATGTCCACGCCCGACACGGTGAACACGCCGGGGTTGGACATGTAGGCGCGCTTGGCGCGTACGGTCATGTTCTTGCCTGTCTTGGCCACCCCGTTGTTTGTGATGTTGAATTCGGCCACGTCGATGAGCGACCCCGAGAATGTCGCGGCCCCGTTGTTTGTGAACGACAGCGCGCCCGAACGCGAGGTGAACGTGCCGAGGTCTATTTTTGCCTGGCCGTGGTTCTTTATCTTCACGTCGGCAGAGGCGGTCATGTCCTTGGCGTCAAGCTCCAGGATGCCCGAGTTCGACACGTCAATCATCTGCGGCAGGGTGACAAACAGTTCGGTCTTTACGTTGCTCCTGCTGATGCCGCGGTTGCCGTGGCCGTCGTCGGGCACGGCAACGTTGAGCGTGTTTCCGGCAAACGACACCGTGCTGTGTTGCTTGGCGTTCTCCACCACGCGCACCGTGGCGCGCGGACCTTTGCTTATGTGCAGCGTGACGTTGCTCAGGCATTTTATGTTCTCAACCCCGTTTATTGCGGTTGTGACGCCCTCTTTGATGTCGGCTGCCATGGACACTGCCGCCACGGAAATGAGTGCGGCTAAAAGGAAAAATGCTTTCTTCATAGGAAATATGTTTTTTGTTTTTTATTGTGCGTAACGCTGTCGCGTAGCGGCGGCAAGCCGCCACTTTACACTATATACGATTATGTGCAAAGATTATTGACACGGAAAACCCGAAAAATGTGTTTTCCGCGTGCTTTTTCTGTCGGGAATGAATAAGGAATCAGGGTTTTGCCGGGTGACGATGAAAAAATGTTGCACCGTTGCAAAACCCGCGTGTGCGCCCCGTCACTTGCATTCGAGCACCTCTTCCACCTTGTCGGCTATCTGCTGCGGGGTTATTGCCGCGAGGCATGCGTAGTCGCCCCGGCGGCACGGTTTGTTGCCGTAGATGCTGCACGGGCGGCACGGCATGTCGGTCTGCACGGCAAGTGCCGCGCTTTGCCGCCATCCCATGAACCCGGCGTTGGGGTGTGTGGCTCCCCACACGCTCACCACGCGTGTGCCGCAGATTGCGGCGAGGTGCATGTTGGCGCTGTCCATGCTCACCATCACGTCGAGGTGGCTCATCAGTATAAGTTCGCCCTGCAGCTGTCCGAGCAGCCGCGAGGCGTTGGTCACGTTGTCGTAGGCATCGGCCCACGCGTCGAGCACGCGGTGTTCGGCCTCGCCTCCGCCGAAGAGGAAGATGCGGCACGAGGGGTGCAGGCGCGTTATCGTGGCTATTACCTGCTCCATGAGCCGTGCCGGATACACCTTGCCCGGGTGCGCGGCAAACGGCGCTATGCCTATCCACTGCTGGAAAGGCTTCTTTTCGCCAACCTCGCGCGGCAGTGTCCGCATGTTGCCTCCGCCTGCGGGGAATATCGACTCGAAGTCGATCTTCACCGGATAGCCCAGCCGTGCGAGCACGTCGGCGTAGCCCTCGAATGCCGTCGGCAGCTGCGGAGCCTTTGCTGCCCCGAGAGCCACGAGGAGTCGGCGTTCGTGGCGGTGCTTGTCGAGGTGTTCAACGCGGTAGCGGTCGATGTTGAACCGCATGCGCAGATAGCCCGAGCGCAATATGCTGTGCATGTCTGCAACGGCTGTGAACTTCTTGGCGGTGAGCCTCCGGTAGAGCGCGTTGAGCCCCCTCATGCCGTGGTATTCGCCTTTCAGGTCGGCCTCCATGAAGCCCACGTTGGGCGCGAGGCCGTCGAACAGCGGGCGCGCAAACGGACGGCTGAGCACGGTGATGCGCAGGTGCGGGTATTGCCGCGCCAGCGAGGCCACCACGGGCACGGTCATTGCCACGTCGCCGAGTGCCGAGAAGCGTATTATGAGGAGGTGTTCGGTTTTCATCTGCTTGTAGGGTTGCCGCCGGGGGCGGTCATTTGCGGTAGAGCACGGGGTTGGTGGAGGGGTCGTTGTACATCTTCATCTGCCGGTATACCTTCATGTATTTGCGTCCGGCGGCGATGTCGTCGAGAAGCTGGTCGATGGCTTCCGAGAGGTCGCGCTGCTGCTCTTCGAGCACCGCGAGCTTCTGGGCGCACTTCTGGCGGTGCTCTTCGGTGGCGTCGTCGCGTTCGGCCTGTTCGCGCATGTGGTAGATTTTCAGCGCGAGAATGCTCAGGCGGTCAACGGCCCATGCCGGGCTCTCGGTGTTGAGGCGCGCCTCGGGGCTTACGCTCACGTCGGAGTATTTCTGCCTGAAATACGAGTCGATCTGCTCCACGAGGTCGGTGCGGTCCTGGTTGGAGCGGTCGATGCGCCGCTTGAGCGACAGGGCCTCCACGGGGTCGATGTGCGGGTCGCGTATGATGTCCTCGAAATGCCACTGCACGGTGTCTATCCAGCACTTCAGGTAGAGCCGGTTTTCAATCTCGTCGCGTTCGTAAGGGTTGTTGATCGGTGTGTCCACATCGTCCTTCATGTGGTAGTCGCGTATGGCCTGGTTGAATGTGTTGTTGCAGAGTTGTGCGAAAGACATATGCTGATTTGTTTTGTCGGTTTTAAAATTAGGGTTTGCCTTTGGTTTTACAAAAATAGGCGAAATAGCGCGAACGGCCAAGGAAAACCGCCGTTTTTTGCTTCCTGTGCGCCGAAAAACCGCCGTGCGGGGCGTTTTCCGCCGGGTTGCGGCGGCAGAGGAAGGCCGTGCGGCGGTGCCGTGTGCAGGCGGCGGAAAATGGTGTGGGAGAGCGATTTTGTGCAGAAAAGCGGTTTTTTTATGCACAACAGGTGGGTAAGTGTGCAACAATATGCGCATTTTTGGGTGAAATATTTGCGCGGTTAAATAAAAATGTGTTCCTTTGTAGCCGGTTTTTTCAATAGAATATATTTTATAAACATTTTAAACATTTAAAATTATGTCAGATATCGAATCAAAAGTAAAAGACATCATTGTTGACAAACTTGGTGTAGACGAGGCAGACGTAAAGCCCGAAGCAAGCTTCACAAACGACCTTGGCGCAGACTCTCTTGACACTGTTGAGCTCATCATGGAGTTTGAGAAGGAGTTCAACATCTCTATCCCTGACGATCAGGCAGAGAAGATAGCCACCGTTGGTGACGCTATCGCCTACATTGAGAACAACCAATAATAAATTGGGTTCATGGTTTATAGTTTATGGTGCGCATTGTAATGGCAGGCAAGTTTGGAGAAACTTCCCTTTGTGCCATAAACCATAAACCATAAGCCATAAACTTTAATTTTTCCAGATGGAGTTAAAAAGAGTAGTAGTAACAGGACTCGGCGCAGTTACGCCAGTGGGAAACAACCCCGAAGAAACTTGGAAAAACCTTGTTGAAGGTGTGAGCGGAGCCGCTCCTATTACTTTGTTCGACGCTTCAAATTTCAAGACACAGTTTGCCTGCGAGGTGAAGGATTTCAAGCCCGCGGAATACATCGACCGCAAGGAATTGCGCAAGATGGACCGCTATGCCCAGCTCGCCATGGTTGCCGCCATACAGGCTGTGAACGACAGCGGCATGGATTTGGAGAGTGTTGACAAGAACCGCATCGGTGTCATCTTCGGAGTGGGCATCGGCGGAATAAAGACATTCGAGGAAGAGGTGGGCTACTATGCCACACACAAGGAGAACGGACCCAAGTTCAACCCCTTCTTCATTCCCAAGATGATTGCCGACATCGCAGCCGGCCAGATTTCAATACACTACGGTTTCCACGGTCCCAACTTCGCCACGACATCCGCGTGCGCGTCGTCGACCAACGCCCTTGCCGATGCGTTCAACCTCATACGCCTGGGCAAGGCCGACGCCATCGTGAGCGGCGGAGCCGAAGCTGCCATTACCGAGAGCGGAGTGGGCGGCTTCAACGCAATGCACGCCCTCTCCACGCGCAACGACGACCCCGAACACGCATCGCGCCCGTTCAGCGCAAGCCGCGACGGATTCATCATGGGCGAGGGCTCGGGATGCCTCGTGCTTGAGGAACTCGAGCACGCCAAGGCACGCGGAGCCAAGATATACGCCGAAATGGTGGGAGCCGGCATGAGTGCCGATGCCTACCACATCACCGCTTCGCACCCCGAAGGTCTGGGCGCATGCCTCGTGATGAAGAACGCCCTTGAGGACGCTGGCATGCAGCCTTCCGACATCGACTACATCAACGTGCACGGCACGTCTACACCCGTGGGCGACATCTCGGAGGCAAAGGCCATAAAGCAAGTGTTCGGCGAGGCAGCCTACAAGCTCAACATCAGCTCTACAAAGTCGATGACAGGCCACCTGCTCGGAGCAGCCGGCGCTGTGGAGGCTATGGCTTCGGTGCTCGCCGTGAAGAACGACATCGTGCCGCCTACGATCAACCACGACGACAACGACCGCGACGAGAACATCGACTACGCCCTCAACTACACCTTCAACAAGGCCGAGAAGCGCGAGGTGCGCGCCGCGCTGAGCAACACGTTCGGCTTCGGCGGACACAACGCCTGCGTAATATTCAAGAAATATGCTGAGTAACATCGTAGACAGAATAAGGCTCCCTTTCCGCAAGGAAAAGGAGCTTTATTTGTCTTTATACCAAATAATTGGCTTCTATCCCCACGACATAAGCTACTACAAGCTGGCGCTCATGCACAAGAGCATGTTCCGCCGCAACGCCAAGGGCAAGCCCGTCAACAACGAGCGCCTTGAATTCCTCGGCGACGCCATTCTCGACGCTACCGTGGGCGACATCGTTTACCGCCATTTCCCGGGCAAGCGCGAAGGATTTCTCACCAACACGCGCTCCAAGCTCGTGCAGCGCGACACGCTCAACCGCCTCGCCCAGGAAATGGGCATCAACCGCCTCATACTGTCGAGCGGCCACTCGTCGTCGCACAACAGCTATGTGGGAGGCAACGCCTTCGAGGCTCTCGTGGGGGCAATCTATCTCGACCGGGGCTACGAGGCTTGCATGCGGTTCATGCGCAAGCGCATACTTGAGCAGATGATAAACATCGACAAGGTGGCCTACAAGGAGGTGAACTTCAAGAGCAAGCTCATTGAGTGGAGCCAGAAAAACCGCGTGCGCATCGACTTCAAGATTGTAAAGCAGGAAAAGGACAAGACGGGCAGCCCCGTGTTCAAGTACACCGTGGAGCTCGAGGGCGTGGAGGGATGCTCCGGATCGGGCTACAGCAAGAAGGAAAGCCAGCAGCTCGCCTCGAAGCTCACGCTCGAACGCCTGCGCAAGGAGCCGCAGTTCATCGACGAGGTGTTTGCCGCCAAGACCAACCGCACCAAGATGGAGGAGGAGCCGGTGCAGACAGTGCCCGACACCGAGCCGTCGGCCGATTTCATAGTGGCCAGCCCCGAGGTGGAGGCCAAGGCCGATGCCGCCGTGGCAGTGCTGCGCGAGAAGCGCAAGCGCGACCGCCACGCGCCCATGTACCGCCCTGCCGACAAAGCCGACAGGCAGCCAAAGGCACCCGAAGCCGCCGCGCCCGACGACGAGTTCGACCTTAGCGACATAACGGCCAGACAGCAGAGCCGCGAGGAAATAATAGCGGCAGCCGAAGCAGCCGCCTTCGGAGAGTGAAGGCGGCAAAGCCCCAAAGCGCACACAACCGCTTTGGGGCTTTGCCTTTTTTTGCCGGACACCGATATGACAAAACAATAGTGACGGTGATTTTAAGCATGTGCATAAAAACCACCGTCACCTGAATTGCTGAAAAAGTTACTGCCTATTGATTATTTGAAGAGTTGCGGTATGAACTGCAGGGAGTACTGGCGCCAGTTGCTCCACAGGTGTCCACGGCTGCTTTCGTGGAAAGTGTATTTGAGTCCGGCCTTGTCCATGCGTTCCATCAAGAGCTTGTTGTGCGACATCAGGCGGTCGGCGTTGCCGCAGGCAATCCAGTAAAGCTTCACGCCTTTCTTTGCCTGGGCGGCCAGTTTTGCGTCGAGATTGGCATAAGCGGGTATCTCTTCCATTTTGATTTGTGTGAAATCGACTCCTGCCGAGTAGAGTCCTACATAGTTGAACATGTCGGGATAGTTGGCCGAAATCATCAGCGTGTGCAGTCCGCCCATGGAAAGTCCGGCAATGGCGCGGTGTTCCTTGTCGGCTATGGTGTTGTATGTAGCGTCAACATAGTTTACTATCTCGGTGAAGGCTGTCTCGTACATGCCGTCCTTGTAGTGTGCAAGGAAGTTGGTCATCACCGGCTTGTAGTCGAGGTTCTCGTAAGTCTCGCCTGCGGCAGCGGCCTTGCCGAAGTTGCCGTTGGGCATCACCACTATCATGGGCTTGCATTTTCCTTCTGCAATCAGGTTGTCCATGATGCGTGCGATGTTGCCCAGTTCGAGCCATGCGTTCTCGTCGCCGCCGCTGCCGTGGAGCAGATAGAACACGGGATACTTCTCGTCGGTCTTGCCGTAAGAAGCGGGCAGATACACGTTCATGCGCCGGTCTTCGCCGACGGTGTTGGAGTGATACCACACCGTGCGCACCTGTCCGTGTGCCACCTTGTGCACCTGGTATTCGTCGGCGCAGCCGTCGCCTACATAGAATATGCTGAACACGTTGCCCACGTCGCGGCGTGTGAACGGGTTGACGGGGTCAACGCTTACCACGCCGTCCACATCGAAGCGGTAGGTATACATCTCCGAGGCGAGCTGCGGTGTGGTGTAGGTCCATACACCGTCCTTGCCCTTCGACATCGTGCCCATGCCGCCGTTCTGTTCCCAGTCGGCCACCACCTTGACGGCCTTGGCCTTGGGAGCTTTCACGCGGAATGTCACCGAGTGGTCGGCGTTGACCTGGGGTGAAACCAACTTGCCCTCGCGGAACGAGATGTTTTGTTGTGCGTTGGCACTCAATGCTGCAAAGAGCACCAACAGGGTGAAAAGACATTTTTTCATGATTTTGCTTGAAGATTGTTAGTAATATATTTGTTTTTGTCTGTCAGCCATTTGCATGGCCTTGGGAGTGGATAAAGGCTTAGAAATTGATTTTCGCGCCAATCTCCACGGTGAACGGGCGGATGTAGTTTCCGGCCATGAGCGAGCCTGCATAGCGCGAACCGTCGGTGATGAGTTCAGATCCGGGTATGGTGCCTTGTGCTCCCGTCTGGTTGAGGAAATTCACCACGTTGACATTGAACGTGAGATACTTGTTGGCCTTATAGCTTGCTCCGGCGAAGGTTTCCCAGCGTCCCTGGAAGTAGACCGAGTTGCCCACGTTGGCATACTGCTTGCTGTAATAGCGGAACGAAGCCCAGACGTTGAAGCGGTCGTAGGTGTAGCTTGGGTCAAGCTCCACGATAACCTTCGACTGCTTGGTGACGGTCATGCTGCTGAAATCATATTCCTTGTTGAACGCCGTAAACTTGTAGCCGGTGTATTTCGGGTTCTGGTAGGTGAACATGGCGTGTAACTTGAAGCCCTTGAACGGTGTGAACATGGCGTCGGTGGTCCATCCCATTGTCTGTATGCCGCTCGATGCGCCCACCATTACGGGGTCTTCGTTGGGATTGTCGCTCATCACGGTGAGTCGGCTGTAGTCGTTGGTGCGTCGGGCGTAGGTGAATGCCGACACGACGTTCACGAAATCGCAGTTGTAGAACACGCCTACACGGCCCAGGATAAACGGACGGTGGTCGTAATAAGGCAGCGAGGTGCCCGAGTAGGCTTCGAGGTGGCGATACTGCTGCAGGAAGTTTATCTCGCCCGTGAGGCCGAAATTGTGCGTGATGTTGTAGGTGGGAGCCACCGAAACGGCATAGTTCAGGCCGGTCTTGTTGTGGTGTGCGGTGGCAACGGTGTGTGCGTTGCCGTCAGCATCATTGTATTTTGCTCCGAGGCAGAAGTCGGTGAAGCGCGAGTCGGGGATATAGTCCACGCCGAGGCTGAACATCTCAAGGCGCAAGCCATAGTTCATGCGGAAACTCTGTGAAACCTTCCATGTGTCGCTCACATAAGCGGCAAGTTTGTTCTCCGTGCCGTGGTCATACTCGGTAGAACCGTTGAGGTTGGCATATTCCAGACCGTTGTATATCAGTTTGCGCGGATTCGGTGCCACCTCGTGGTAGTATTGTGTGGTGCTGCGTGCATAGTCTATGTAAGAGTAGAGCTCGTTCAGGCCGAACACCCATTTGTGTGCATCGGTCTTCTTTGTCATTTCGGCTATGAACATGGCGTCGGTCACGGTGAAGGCGTTTATCTGCGCCAGACGCCGCTGTATGTTTCCGTGATATTTCTCGCCCGTATCGGCATATGTAGCGTCGGCGTCTTCATAGAAACCCATGGTGAGCTGGTCGGCGCCGTGTCCTTTCGATGTAGACACCTTGGCCTTGAGAGCCAGCGACAGCGAGGAGCTGAAGTCGTAGTCGAAGAGAGCCGTGCCTTCATGGGTCTTGGCCTTCACTATGTCGTAGAGGTTGTTTGTAACCAGTTCGCCCGTTTTCACGTCGCGGTACTGCATCATTCCGTCCACCGGCAGATAGCTGTCACGTCCCATGCGGAATCCCTTCACTTCGCTCACCTTGCCGTTGCCGTCGTAGGTGAACGGCGCATAGTTGGCCGAAGTGGTGAGCGGGTGGGTGGCGTTATACTTGTAGAACACGCTGAAACGGCCCTTGTCCTGATTGAAAAGATGTGTGATGCCGGCGGTGTAGAACTGTGCGCGGTCGATGTAGTTGGTGAATTTGAGATCGAAACTTCCGGGGTCGAAGTTCTGGTAAGCACTCAAGGTGTAGTAGGTCTTGCGGGCCAGCTTGCCCGAAACGTTGAGGTCGAAGTTCTGGGCGCCGTAGGTGTTGGTCTGGTATTTGAGCTTTCCCTTGAAGTGCTCGCCTCCGCGCTCCATATACGAGTCTACGCCGTAGCCTATTTCGCCAAAGCGAATGGCCGTGGTGGAGATGTTCTGCAGTCCTTGTTTGGCAAGGAGCTGTTCTCCGCGCCAGTGGTTGCTGGTGGTGTTGGGCCAGTAGTAATACACGGCGGGCAGACCGTCCACCGACACTGCGGTATAGCTCATGGGCAGGCCAATCTCCACCTGGCGCGGCTCGGTGGCATCCTTGGCATTGAGCATCACGCCGTGGTCGCTGCCCGATGTCTTGGTGGTATCCTCGGCAAGGCTGTTTTCGGGAATGTTTGCCTTTGCATGGGCACCGGCAAACGCCAACAATAGAGTGGAAATGAGATAAAGTCGTTTTCTCATAATCGTATAGGTTTTGGTTTTAGGAAAATTGATTTGCTGCTTTTCAGCTTACGTCGGCAAAATTACGCAGACTGCAACGTTTCCACAAAAAATATACGGTATATAGACTTTACCTGTTTGTTATACGATTAAAAACCAATGGTTTACATTTCCACGCTATTCTTCTGAATATACTTTGTTACTGATTCAAAGTCACTACATCCTCGTTCAACCGGCGGTAGAATTCTTCCTTTTCATAGAGCGAAGCGGCTATCACACGCGTCTTGTAGCTCTTGATGGTGTTTACCGAGTAGTTGAGCGACTGCGCCAGGTCGTCGTTCTTGGTGATGCCCAGCCTTATCAGGGCAAAGATGCGCATCTCGGTGCTGAGCCGCTCGCCGTGTTTTAGTGTCAGACGGCACTCCGGGCGCAGCAGCCTGTTGAACGTTTCGGCAAATTTCGGGAACAGCATAAGCAGGATTTTGTCAAGTTGGTAGAACGTGTCGAAGGCTTCGCCGCGCTGCATGTCGAACACCGTGCGCAGCCCGTCATAGTCTTTTATGGTGAGGCGGCGCAGCACCTCCTTGCGCAGTTTCATAATGGCCGCCTGGTGGTTGGCGCTGCCCACGATGAGTTGTCCCAGCACCACCTCTTTTATATGGCCTGCCTCGAGCAGCTCGCGGTTGATTGTCTCTATCTGCCGGCTCTTTTCCGACAGCTTGGCCATTTGCTTTTCTATGAGCGACTTCTGCCTGTGTAGCATACGGTGCTGCCTTATCGTCACCACCAGGATTACTGCCAACAGTGCCGTCACCACCAGTATCACCGCAAGAGATATGGCCAGTCGGGCGGTCTGCCGCTGGGTATAGGCATACATGTCCTTGTCTATCTTGGGATAACTGGAGGCTATCTCGGCATAGCGGTAGCGCGAATGGTTCATTTCCGCGTTGCGCATCGCCACGTTTATCATGTGGTAGGAGTTGGGCACGTCGCCCACGATAAAGGCCAGTTCGGCCATCTTGCGCATGGCGGGATAGGTGAGCGATCCCGCCTTTATGTATAATTCGGCCGACTGGCTGATGCACTGTGCAGCCTCGACATATTCGCCCATGCCCATATAGTTGTATCCCATGTTGCCCAAAGCATATGCATAGTAAGGCGACTTGGGCGTGAGTTTGGCAAGTAGAATCTTGCTTTGGGCCACCGCATCCTTGTATTTGGTCTGATGAAAGCTCATCTTCACCCGCATGTCGTCGAGGATATAAGAGTCTGCCGACACCAGTTGCCGCATCCTGGCATAGCACTGCTGCATGCGATCAAGGTAGATGTTGTGCGGCAGACAACGGTAAGGCATATAGAATCCGTTTTCAAACTCGAGGTTGAACATCGCCGTGACATATTCTATCTGCACCTCCTTTGAGCATTCTTCAGCATGAAGGCGGTTGAGGGTTTCGGCACCCTCACGGAAGAAACCGCTGCTTGCAAAAGCCTGTGCCTGCAGCACCTGCGCCTCGACTATCTCGTTTTGGCTGCCCATCTGGCGTGCCCACTGCTCGCACTGGCGTGCCATGGTGTAGGCTGTCTCGAAGTTCAGGTCGAGATATTGCGTATAGAGTTGCTTGCCTGTGGCATATTTCTGCCTTACATCATGCGTGCGGTCTATTTTCTGCTGCAAGGCAAGAATAAGTTGGTCGCGCTTACGGTTATACCGGGCGGTGTCTGCCAACACCCTGTTTACGGCCTCGATATAGGGTTTCACGTTTTGTTTCACCTCCCGGCAGTAGTTGGCCGGATGGGCACGGAACTCGTCTCGCATCGTGAGTATGCGCATGCGGTTGAGCGTTCCGGCCATTGGCGACTGGGCGTGCATGCCGAGCGGCAATGCCGACAGAATGCAGAAAATGCATTTCAGCACCCCCGACAGGCAGCGTGAATATCCGCGTGAAGAGCATAAGTGTTTTGTAAACATAGAGTAAGTAGCGTTGGTAGCACATTTAAGTTTGGTGCAAAGTTAACCATTTTTGGAAGAAAAAGAACAGAAACGCTCAAGTTTCAAATTCAGGACACATGCCATTGCCGCCCCTGCACGGATTATCCCGGTCGGTGAATATGTTTGGCATAAAGTCTTTTTTCCTGCCGTCGTTTGGATAAAAAAGCCTTCCGTGGTGAAAGAAAACGCGCCGCCTACGCGTTTTTTCTGTATAAAAGCATTATTTTTGGACATCCGGCAGCAGCGCGGCAACGTGCCGCCCACCGCCAAGGCCGTTCCACCCTCCATCACACACACTCATGGAAACGAAGATATACAGATACGGGCAGTTTGCCCACCGCTACGAGAACGAGATGTTTGAAAGCCTCTGCTCCGCCGCCGCACGGATCGACGGCGGCACGGGCGGGCTGCTGATCGTCATGGGCAACCTCAACATCGGCGGCACGATAATCAATGCCGCCGTGGCCCACGGGGGCGGCGTGGCCCTGTTTCTGTTCAAGGATTGCACGGGAGGCATCCGCCTTTCGGCTGACGGGCTGTGGACCGATGCCGACGGAAAGGCCGTGGAGGGCGGTTCGGGAGCCGCCGACCCCTACCGCCAGGCACGCCTTTGCACGGCGCGTGCCCGGGAGTGGATGGCCGGTGTCTGCGGAAGAATCGTCGAGGTATCGGCATGTGTCGTCACGCAAGGCACGGGGCATGTCGGCGTGCCAGGGCCGATAGAGGCCGGGGCGTGGTTTGGCATGGCCACCGTCGGCACACTCGGCGAATATCTGTCGGCCGCAGTGGGCGGCCACGGCGGTGTCGGTGCCGTCTTGGCAGGTCTGCCCGATGCCCTGCGCGGCGGTGCGGCTGCGCAGGGGCAGGGCGTTGACATAGGCCGCGATGCCGTGGCCGACAGCTTCGCCGACCTTGAATCCATACCCGACAGTATGCCGATGCACGCGCGCTACGAGGCTTTAGGCCGCGTGCTCAACAATGCCGTCAACCGCAAGCTGAAGGGCATCGACTTGAAGTTCACCGGACTTTTCGCCAAGATACAATACCTCATACGCGAGTACAACCTGCGCGAGAATTGCCCCGACAGCAGTCTTGCCATAGCCATCAACGGCGTACGCAACCGCCTGCGGAACATTGGCGACACCCCTGCCGACACGCTCGAAGCCGCCTACGCCGCCGACTTCATGGCCGTGTGCAAGTTCATAGCCTACATCAACGAGGGCAGCCGCGTGCCATCGGCCCTTGCCGCCCGATTCCCCAAGACGGTGGCCCGCACGTTGCGCCGCCGCATGAAGGGCCGCGAGGGCGAGACTCTCGCCTGCCTGAGGTGCTCGGTAGACAGCTGGGACGGCAAATACCTCCATGTCACGAGGGGCGACGACGGCGAGGCCGCCGTCGTTGACTACACCACCGCCCACGAGTTCAACCTCTCGCAGCCGTGGGACTACATTGCAAGGATTATAAGCAAGGGCACGCAGCTCAACCTCGTCAAGCCGCGCGAGGAGGGCGGCACGATATATCCCGAACTCATAATCTTCGAGCCCGACTATCTTGTCAACGTCACGTCGGTGGCCGCGTGCTTCGAGGAGTACGGCCACTCCTACAAGCTCAACCTCATAAACCGCATCAAGCCCGTGCGCACCACCGCGCCCATGCTGCTCGGAAACTTCGCCGGGCAGATGCTCGACGAGGCATCGTCGGGCCGTGACATGAGCTATGCCGACAGTCTGCGCGAGTTCTTCACCGCCAACGCACTCCAGTTTGCCAGCCTCGACGGCACGCACGACCTTGCCGGATTCCACGGCGAGGCACGGCGGCAGAAGGCGCGCATATGGGATTTGATGAACAACAGCCGCATACACCAGAAAGACGGCAGCCCCATAGCGTCGGGGCAGCTTATCCTCGAACCGTCGTATTTCTGCGAAACCCTCGGCATGCAGGGGCGCATGGACCTCATCCACCTCAACCTCGACACCGTGATTGAGCAGAAGAGCGGCAAGGCGGCATGGCCCAGCCGCGACGGCGACGTGAGGCAACAGCAGAAGCACTATGTGCAGTTGCTGCTCTACCGCGCCATATTCCACTATGCCTACGGGCGCGTTGACTATGGCCGCCTTGCCTCGTGGCTGCTCTATTCAAGGTATGACGGCGGACTGATAGAGCTTGGATCGGCCCCGCAGCTGCTCTTCGAGGCGATAAAGACGCGCAACCTCATAGCGTGGAGCGAGATGCTCTGCGCCCAGAGCGGTATGCAGATGATTGAGAAGATGAGCGCGAAGGGCATCTTCCCCGGCGTGACAGACACGCTGTTCACGCGCTTCCACGCTCCCGAAATCGACTCGCTGCTCGCCGCCGTGCACTCTGCCGCGCCGCTCGAGAAAGCCTACTACTACCGCTTCATGCGCTTCATAGCCAACGAACATGTGCTCTCTAAGGTGGGCAACCGCACCAAGGAAGACTCGGGCTTCGCCTCGATGTGGAACAGCACGCTCACCGACAAGCGCCAGGCAGGCAACATCTACGAGCACCTCACCATGGAAATGCCCGCCGGGCAGGGCAGGGTGGAGACGATCAGGCTGCGTTTCGGCTCACCGTCAGACAGCGACACGTCTAATTTCCGCGTGGGCGACATCGTGGCCCTCTATCCCTACGACACCGGCGGACAGCCCGACGCCACGGCATGCCTCGTGTTCCGTGGCACGATAACCGGCATCACCCTGCACCACATCGACGTGAAACTGCGCAACGCGCAGAGCAGCCGCGTGTTCGGCTACATTGCCCGCGACTTCAGTGCCTCGCGCCGCAAGCTGGCATGGGCCGTGGAGCACGACTTCATGGAGTCGTCCTACTCGTCGCTCTACCGTGCCATGCAGTCGTTCCTCGCCGCCGATGCCGACCGCCGCGACCTCATCCTGTGCCGCCGGCCGCCGCGCACCGATGCCACGATCGCGCTCTCCCGTCACTACGGTTCCGAGGAGTTCGACAGTCTTGCGCTGCACACCAAGCAGGCGCAGGACTTCTACCTCATCGTGGGCCCGCCCGGAACGGGCAAGACATCCTACGGCATGGTGAACGTGCTGACAGAACATCTCGCCACGCCCGGCACCTCGGCACTGCTCATGGCCTACACCAACCGCGCCGTCGACGAGATATGCTCCAAGCTCGTGGAGCACGGCATCGACTTCATAAGAATGGGCAGCGAGAGCGGATGCAGCCCCGAATACCGCCGCTACCTGCTCGACAGCCGCATCGCGGCCATGCCCTCGCCGAGCGTTGAGGGGGTGAAACGGCTCGTGGACACCACGCGCGTGTTCTGCGGCACCACCACCGCCTTCAACGGCAAGCCCGAGCTTTTCGGCATGAAGCGTTTCGACATAGCCATTGTCGATGAGGCTTCGCAGATACTCGAACCTTACATCGTGGGCCTCATGTGCGCCCGCCACGGCAACGCCAGCGCCATAGGCAAGTTTGTGCTCATAGGCGACGAGAAGCAGCTTCCGGCAGTGGTGCAGCAGCAGCCCTCGGAGTCGGCAGTCAACGACCCGCTGCTCAACGCCATCTCGCTCACCGACTGCCGCCTGTCGCTCTTCGAACGGCTCCTCCGCCACTACGGCAAGGCCGACGCGCGCCACTGCCACACGCTCACGCGCCAGGGACGCATGCACCCGGCCATAGCCATGTTTCCCAACTGCGCGTTCTACCAGAACACGCTGCGTCCCGTGCCGCTCGGCCACCAGCGCGAACCGGCTGCCGCGCCCCGGCTGGGCCGCAACGTGGTGGAGGACATGCTCCTGGCGTGCCGCGTGGCCTTCGTGGCGTGCAGCCCCTCGCCCGACCCTGCCGAACCCGACAAGGTGAACACCGCCGAAGCGCGGGTGATAGCGGCCACGGCGGTGCAGTGGCGCAAAATGGCGGGCGACAGTTTCGACGCTGATGCCTCGATAGGCGTGATAGTGCCTTACCGCAACCAGATTTCAACCGTGCGGAGCGCCATAGGCAGCATGTGCCGGAGCGAGGGCATAGAAGGGCTCGACGGCATCACCATCGACACCGTTGAACGCTATCAGGGCAGCCAGCGCGACCTTATAATCTACGGCTTCACGGCCAAACGCTACTACCAGCTCGACTTTCTCACGGCCAACGAGTATTTCGACGAAGCCGACGGATCGGTAATCGACCGCAAGCTCAACGTGGCCATGACACGCGCCCGCAAGTGCCTTGTCATGGTGGGCTGCGACAGTCTGCTTGCCCACGACATCACTTTCTACAAACTCATGGAGTATTGCCGCCGTGCTGAATGCTTCTTCAAGGCCGTTCCTGCCGCCGGCGCATGTGGCGTAACGCAGATAATGCAGGTTGAAGGCGAAAACGAAGCAGACTGCTGCACCGAGGCATTCGGCTGCAACGAAAAGCTTGCCGCAGCCTACGCCACAATCGTGGCCGATGCCGTGAAGGCCGATGCCGCCACGCGCTGGCCGTCGGTGCTGATGGGCAACGGGCGCGAGGTGAACATGCAACTTATTGGCTACGGGCGCGGCAGCTTCACCGTGAATCAGCGCATCTGCTGTGCCGACGGCACGGTGCGCTCTGTCACGCCGCGTCAGCAGGCACTGCTCTACTGCTGCTATCTCATGCCCGTGCGCTACCGCAGTGCCGTGGACATGCTGTCGGCGTTGAGGCCGACGATTGAAAAAAATCTTGGAGAGTGTGGCCGCCGTGTGGCGTTTGTCGATTTCGGGTGCGGACCCGCCACCTGCGGCCTTGCGTTTTTCGGTATGTTCGGGGGCATGCACACGGCACGTTACATAGGCATCGACGCTTCCGAAGCCATGCTCGCATTGGGTGGCGAGTTTATGCAGAGCCAGGCGTTCGGTGGAGTAGAATGTGTCTTCGCCGGGCCTGATGCCGCAGAAGGCAGTCTGCTTGCCGATGTAGGCATGCCGTCGCCCACGCTCCGTGTGTTCAGTTTCCCGTTTTTCTTCGGGCGCATAAGTCCCGATGCAGCCGAGCGCATAGCGTTGAGGCTCTCGGCGGTTGTTGGCAGATGTCCTGCCGACCGCATAGTGGTGATGGTGCAGCAGCCGGATCGCGGCGCAGAAGATTGCCGCCAGTTGCGCGCCTTCGGCAGGGTAATGGCCGAAAACGCCCCGTCGCTCGTGCCGTTGCGCCCCTCGCCCGCCGAGGGCACAACCGGCGGCGCGGCGTGGAGCGTGTGGATAAAAGATTGAATTATGCGCCCCCTTCAGGGGCAACGTTATAGATGCCTCTGTGAACGTAGAGGCAAACCCCTGCGCTATAATATGCCGTCCCTACGGGACTTGGTTTTCTTCCTTAATGCGGTGTAAAGGTAATGTCTTGCGCTTTTACCGTGACACCGATGTCAGGCGATGTACTCGCCGAAGTCGGTGAGCCGCATGTCGCCCTTCTTCTGCAGCGTGTCGTGGAAGGCGAAGGCCGCCCTCAGCGAGCACGGTTCGTGGCCTGCCGCCGCTATGCGCTGGTATTCGCGCAGCAAGGGGCGGTAGTCGGGGTGGGCGCAGTGCTCGATTATTTCCTCGGCGCGCCTTGCCGGGCCCTTTCCGCGCAGGTCGGCTATTCCCTGCTCGGTTATTATTATGTCCACGTCGTGCTCGGTGGAGTCGATGTGGCAGCACTGCGGCACTATCGCGCTTATGGCTCCGCCCTTGGCCGTTGACGGCGTGTAGAAGATGCTTATCGAACCGTTGCGCTCGTAGTCGCACGATCCGCCTATGCCGTTCATCAGTCGCGAGCCGCACACATGCGACGAGTTCTCGTTGCCGTAGATGTCGCACTCCAGTGCCGTGTTCATGGCAATCACCCCGAAACGGTGTATGAGCTCGGCCGAATTGCTCAGTTCGCTGGGGCGCAGCGTGAGTCTGTCGGCAAAGAAGCCGATGTTGTCGTACACCTTTTTCAGGCATTCGTTGCTCACGGTCATTGCCGCCACCGAAGCCTGCGAAATCTTTCCTTCGAGCATCATGTCGATTATGGCGTCCTGCACAACCTCCGAGAACACCTCGAGCTTGGGCAGTGCGCCGCACTTTCCTATCGCCTCCATCACGGCGTTGCCCGTTGCGCCCACGCCGCTCTGTATGGGGAACATCGTGGGCGGGATGTGGCCCCGCCGCATGTCGGCCAGCAGAAAATCCACCACGTTCTGCCCTATGGCCTCGGTTTCGGGCGTGAGCGGCTTGAACGATCGCGCTTCCTCGGCTATGCAGCATTCCACCACGCCTGCCACGCGGCTCTTTTCCACCTCTATCCACGGCACCCCTATGCGTCCGCACACGCTTGTGAGCGGAATGGGCTGACGGTGCGGCCACTCGGCACACTCATACTCGTCGTGCAGAAGCCGCACCCGGGGGTCGTGGAAGGTGTTGAGCTCGAGTATCACCCGGCGTGCCAGGCGCGCCACGGTGGGCACGATGCCGTCGGCCGAGGTGAGGTAGAAGCGCAGTTTGCCGCCCGTCTCCTCAATGGCCGACACCTCTATCACGGCCCAGTCAACGGGGCCGTAGAACCCGCGGCGCAGCCTCTCGGCCATGTGCCCAAGGTGCATGTCCTCATAGTCTATCTCGCCCATGTTGGCGTGGCGGCGGAAGTCGGCGTTGGTCGAGAACGGTGCGCGGAACTTTATGGCGTGCGCGTTGGCGAAGTCGCCCTCCAGACTCTGGCACGACGACGCGCCCGTTATTATGCCCACGGCAAACTCCCTGCCGCTCTCGTGTTCGGCCACGGCGCGCTTCGAGAGTTCGCGAGTCACCGCCTTGGGCACGCCGCTCGGCGTGAATCCGCTGAATGCCACCGTGTCGCCGTTGTTTATCATAGCCGCAGCCTGGGCGGCAGTAATGTGTGTGTAAGCCATTTTCAAGTGTTATTATCCTGCGTGGCGTGCCCGTGCGGCAGCCTTTCGGGTGCAAAAATAATACTTTTGTGTGGTATAATTATACAAATACAACCAAAATAATGAATAAATATATAGAAAAAGAATATTTCTGCATATATATACAATTATATTGTTGTCCGATGAAGTTTTTCCTTTGTCCTGGTCTTATCGGACACCAACGTTTCTTTTCACTCCAAAGAGCCAGTGGGCCAAGAAGTCGCTTGTGCGTATCACGTTGCTCACAACCAGGCACAATCCCACCACTATGACCGACAAAAGGAATGAGCAGACGAACTCCAAAGAGAGATTGGAATTGGCCCTGAAGAAATCGCCCACCATCTCCAACTGTCGGGGAATGAAGAAATAATGCAGCAAATACACGTCCAGCGTTCTTTTTCCTATGTATTGCAGTGCCCTGCCCACGGCGGTTGTCTGACGGAAAGAAGCCTCGTGCTTCCTGAAAAAATTGAACACTATGCAGATGCCAGCAATGCCCAACGGAACCTTCAGCAGCGCATGACGAGGCAAGTTGTTGATGAAAGGACTTTTAATGTAAAAGAAGGCAACGCCGAAAAACGCCACCATCAATACCGGGAAATATTTGCTCTCAAGAAATTTCAGGAAAGAACTGAAATGGCTCTTCACATAAGCACCGAAACTGAAGAACACGAAATACCACAGTTTGTCAAGTTGCCACGCGCCCCAAACGGGAAGCAGTCCCGCTCCCAAAAACAGGAAAGACATCACAAACAACGCCTTGTATTGGTAACTCACGGGCATCATCTTGCAAAGCGAATATGCTATGAAAAACTGGAACAGCGTAATGGTGAACCAATATCCAAACTTGTAGCTGTCCATTAAACATCCTGCCACGCTGCCGTCAAACAGATAGCAAAAGAGCAGCATGAAGACAAACGTGGGAATCAACTGTATTTTCGCCTTTTTCTTGATGAAGGGAACAACATCTTGAAATTTCCAAACTATCCCCGGCTTGTCGAGCAGAAAGCCGCTGACGAAGAAGAACAGCGGCATCCTTATCAATATAAACAGGTCGTTGTAACTTTTACCCCCCCCGCCAGTGGAAAGATGAAGGGCGAAAACATGGATATGGCTGTAAACCACAAGAATCATGGTCAGTCCCCTCATCGCATCCAAATACTCAATTCTCTTTTTCAACTGCATTTTGTTTTTGTCTTATTCTGTTTTTCAAGTTGTCTGAAACGGCTGCAAAGGTAGCTAAAAAAGGGCTGAATCCCAAACGTGGGAATGCAGCCCTAAGTGTTTATGCCCAAAAAAGTTTTGGTCAGCGGCAATGGCTTGGCCGGTGAAAAGCCCGGGCCGTTGCCCGTTTACAGTTGCCCTGCCTCCACCTGCCGCACTATGCGTTCGGTGAAGCGGTCGGCACCGTTGGGGTCGTATTTCTTGGTGAGGCTTGCGCCGAAGAGGGCGGCGAAGGCCTGGTAGAAGCCCGCGCGTATGGGGCCGAGAAACGCCTGCACGAGCTGGTAGGTAGAGGAGTCGCACTCGCGGTAGACGAGCTTTATGAGCAGTTTGCCCTGCTGGTAGGTGAGCTTTTTCATGCGCGGCGTGTATTCCTTGCGTATGCTTTTCTCCACATATTTAAGGTGCTGGTCGCGTGCGCGCTTGTCGGGCAGCGTCTGCAGGTAGTCGTAGGTCTCTATGATTATGCGGTTCACCTCCTTGGCAATGGGCAGCACCTTCTTCACGTTGGCCACGAGGCGGTTGTAGGCGGCGCGCTGCTTGGCGTCGGCGAAGGCCGGTTCGGGGTAGATGTAGAGCGGGTTAAGCTCCACATACTGTATGCTGTCGTTGCCCACGAGAGCCTTGCCCACCTTCACCATGGGGGCGAATGTGGGCGCGTCGGGCGTGGCGTTGCCGTCGTCGGGAGCTGTGCCGAGTGTGGCGACACTCTGTGCCCGCGCGGCGGCGAGGCCTGCGGCGAGCGTCAAGGTGAGCAGGGCGCGTGTGTGCATGATGCTTTTGTGCGGGGTGGGTGAACGGTGCAAAAGTACACATAAATTGCATGACGCGCCGCCGCGTGCGTTCTAAAAAATGCTAACCGCCGCATGTTTTCTGCCGTGGCGGGCGGCAGTGCCGGGTGGATGCAGCGCGGTTTCTGCGCCCTTTTTGCCATTTTCGGGCATATTGTAATGTGGAATAAGACACTTTTTCATACCTTTGCACCCATATAGGAAGCGAAAAAGAAAAAACGCGAAGAATATGAAATACGCCATCATCAGAAAAGCCGCCCTTGCCGTGGCGGCACTGTCGCTGCCGTCGCTGGCCTTTGCCGGCGGCACCGAAACCGCACCGGGCGGCATTGCCCGGCAGTCTGCGCCCGTGTGCGCCGCCGTGCTCCTGCCCGACACCGCCGTGGCCTCCGCTGCCGAAGGATGCTGCAGCCTTGACGGCGCGTGCGCCGATGCCGGCGTGGAAGTGCCCGACCTCACCCACCGCATACGTCCCGCAGAATGGATTGTGCCCGGAGCCGCCGCCGTGCTCGGCGCGGTGTGCGTGAAAAGCTCGTGGGGCACGAAGGCGCGGCGCAGCCTTCAGCACACGCTGTCGGCCCACGGCAAGCAGCACACGAGCGTTGACGACTACATACAGTATGCCCCCACGGTGGTGGCCTATGCCCTGCCTCTGTGCGGCGTGAAGAGCACCCACGGCCTCAAGGACCGCACGCTGCTGCTCGCCATGTCGTATGCCACGATGGGCATAGCCGTCAACGTGTCGAAGCGCGCCTTCAAGGAGAAGCGTCCCGACAGCGGCGCCCGCAACTCGTTTCCGTCGGGCCACACGGCCACGGCGTTCATGGGAGCCGAGTATCTGTGGCAGGAATACCGCCACACGCATCCGCTCATAGGCTACGGCGGCTATGTGGTGGCCACGGCGGTGGGCTTCATGCGCATACACAACGACCGCCACTGGGCCAACGACGTGCTTGCCGGAGCAGCCGTGGGCATGCTCTCGACAAAATTCGCCTACTGGCTCTACCCCAAGATCTTCCGCGAGTCGCCGCGCCGCAGCAAGGGCAACGCGGCATTCGTGGGCATGCCTTACTATAGCACCGAAGGCGCGGGCGTGAACATGGCGCTCGTGTTCTGACGCGCGCCGCAACGCATAAGCCTGCACGCATCTTTTTGCCAAAGCCCCTGAGGGTAGGGCGTTTAAAAAAAATCATGGCAAAAGATGTTAAAGCCAAAGTATTCTCTGACAACGGTAAGTTTATCCT
>CAVDCP010000028.1:0-27541 GCA_963607545.1 bacterium | reverse complement strand
GTGCGTACGAGATTCGAACTCGTGACCTCCTGCGTGACAGGCAGGCATTCTAACCGACTGAACTAACGCACCATCCCAATGGTGTTGCCTTGAAGAATACGAGCGATGCGGTGCGTACGAGATTCGAACTCGTGACCTCCTGCGTGACAGGCAGGCATTCTAACCGACTGAACTAACGCACCATCCCAATGGTGTTGCCTTGAAGAATACGAGCGATGCGGTGCGTACGAGATTCGAACTCGTGACCTCCTGCGTGACAGGCAGGCATTCTAACCGACTGAACTAACGCACCAGTTGCGAACGCCTCGTTTTTTCTTAGCGAGTGCAAAAGTACAAATATTATTTCATTCCTTAAAATTTTCGGAGCTCTTTTTTACAAAAATCTTTGCATTAATATTGCATCCGTGTATTCAACCCCGTTGTAGAGCCAGTCTTTCAAGCGGTTTCCATCGGCAAAACCAAGGCTTCTGAACAATGCGAGCGAGGCTTCGTTGTTGTCGGCAACAATGGCATAGATCTGTCGGAGATGCAGTATTTTCACCGCATACTCCATTATAAGGTGCATCACCGAAACCGCATATCCCTTGCGGCGGAATCCCCTTCTCACGGCAATGCTCACCTCGGCGCGGCGGTGTTGCGGGTTGAAATTCACCAAATCAACCACTCCCACGACGGTTTTCTCGTCGTTGTCAACCACGAGTCTCACCTGCCGGTCGGCATATATGTCGTTGGTTGCGCTTGCAATGTATTCATGCAGCACATAGCGCGAGTAAGGCACGCTTGTGTTGCCTACCCCCCAGCAGTCGCGGTCGTTCTCCATTTCATAGAGAAAGTCGAGGTCTTCGGGCTCCATTGCCCTTATGTGAAGTTTGGGATGAGTGTCACTCATACAAGAATCTCGTCTTCGGTAACAACCGTTCCTGTCTTCGGCGTGTATGTGCCGATGCGCAGATTGTCGGCAGGAGCGGCAGAGAAAATGTTGAAAATGTCGGCATAGGAATATGCGTCGGTGTCGTATACGATGTAGACGGGCACTGTCTGCGGCAAATCGAGGTTGCGGTGTCCCTCGGGCAAGCGTGCCATGTCGCCCTCAACGAAGCGTGCGTCGAGCCCTTTGCGGCGTGCAAGCTGGCGGCAGCGGGCCACCGTCTTGCGCGAACCAACAAATACATACAGCGGCGACACGCACTTGCGCCCGCGAAAGAAGCCCATTCCCTTGCGCACCCTGCGTGCCTGCATGCGCACAAGTGCCACTGTTGCCTTGGCATATATGGCACACTTCACGGGCAGCGACACGAGCAGACTAAGGTTGCCGTAGTGTTTGCGGAAGAAGATGAGCATGGCATCGTAGAACACATGCACATAGCGGAACGACGAGCGGTGCGTGCTCTCGCCCTTGTAGTGTAGTATAGGCGCAGGCACGAACCAGTTTTCGAAGCCTCCTTTGAGCAGCCTGTACGACAGGTCGATGTCTTCGCCATACATGAAGTAATCCTCGTCGAGCATGCCCACCGCATCTATTGCCTCACGCCGCAGCATGAAGAACGCGCCGCTCACCACCTCGATGCGCACCGGGGTGTCGGTGGGCAGATAGCTAAGGTAATAGCGCCCGAAGCGGCGGCTTTGCGGATAGCGCGCGCACAAACCGCTCATCTTGTAGAACGAGGTCATGGGTGTGGGCAGACCACGGCGCGACTCCAGTGCCATCACCCCGTCGGTGCGCAGCATGCACACGCCGATGCCTCCAGCCTTGGGGTGTGCGTCGGCAAAGGCGAGCACTTCGCGTATGGTGTTCTCGGCCACTATCGTGTCGGGGTTGAGCAGCAATACATAATCGCCCGAGCTTTGCCTTATGGCCACATTGTTGGCCCTTGAAAAGCCCAGGTTGTGGTTGCTGCTGATGAAGCACACCTCGGGGAAACGCCCGGAAAGGTATTCCACCGACCCGTCGTGCGAGTGGTTGTCCACGACAAACACCTCGCAGTCCAATCCGGCGGTGGCCTTTCTCACCGAAAGAAGGCACTGCTCAAGATAGTACTTGACGTTATAGTTGACAATGACTATTGATAGTTTCAAAGCTTACTGTTGTTTGTTTTCGTCGGCGCCGTCCGCCATTTCGGCGGCACAACGCTCTTTTGTGGGCAGGACAAATGCCATGCACAGAAAAAGGATGATGGCAAGGTAGCCGAAGGCCACGTTGACATACAGATAATAAAGCACCGTATTGGCGAGCATCGGCACGCAGAGCATGAGCAGACGTGCCATGCCCATGCGCAGCAACCCCTCGGGCGTGGCCACGCGGCGTGCCACTGCCTTCCATTTGAAGAGCCGCAAAGCCACGGGAATCACGCATATCGACAGCAGTTCCATTGTCACCACTGCAGCAAACTCCACGCTCCCGTCGGCAGTTTTAAGCACGCCCTCGGGCAAGAGTCCGCTCTCGCAGAGCACGGCGACAACCGCCGAGAACCCGGCAAAGGTGCAGAATACCGCCATAAGGCGATGTTGTGTGTTGTTCATTGTTGACTGGTCATTTTCGTACGGTTGAGTATCGCGCGCCCGAGCGTAACCTCGTCGGTATACTCCAGTTCGTCGCCCACCGATATGCCACGCGCTATGACGCTCAGCGCCACGTCGTATCCGGCAAGCTTGCGCGATATGTAGAAGTTGGTCGTGTCGCCTTCCATCGTGGAACTCAGGGCAAGGATTACCTCCTTCACGCCCCCTTCGGCCACGCGTGCCACAAGCGAGTCAACCGCTATGTCGTTGGGCCCCACGCCGTCCATGGGCGATATTATACCGCCGAGCACATGATACAGACCGCGATACTGCTGCGTGTTCTCCACCGCCATCACGTCGCGTATGTTCTCAACAACGCATATTGTCGAGGCATCGCGCCGCCCGTCGGAACAGATGGGACACACGTCGGTATCGCTGATGTTGTGGCACACACTGCAGTATTTCACATCACGGCGCAACTCCGAGAGTGCGCCCGTGAATGACTCGACATCTTCCAGCGGCTGACGCAGCGTATGCAGCACGAGCCTCAGGGCTGTCTTGCGCCCGATGCCCGGGAATTTGGAAAATTCGGAAACGGCCTTTTCAAGCAGCCGTGAAGGATAAGTGCCCTCCATCAGTTCTTGAACAGATACACGCCCACGCCGAGTTTCAGTCCTATGGCCGAGTAGTCGCTGTGGTTTTTGAACGACTGGTCGTAGTAGACGGCAGGTTCTACCGTCACCGAACCGTTGAGGAAGAACGAGTAGCCCACCTCAACTCCTGGCATCACGTCGTTGTAGTCGTGGTTGGCATGCAGCAGCTTGCAGTTCACGCCAAGATATATACCGTTCTGCTCTATATAGTAGCGTCCGCCCACACCTACCGAGAAGTTGTCGGCCTCGAAATCGTTTCCGGTGTGTTTGTAGGCCACTCCGGCGAGCAGCATCACGTCGTCGGCCACCATATATCCGGCCTGTGCCTGCACGCCGAGCTTGAGTTCTTCCTTGCCCGAATAGCTGAGGTTAAGTCCGGTGAGCGATCCTCCGATATATGCCTTGCCCTGTTCAAACTGTGCGCTTGCTGTAACGGCGGTGAGCAGCCCCACTGCCAATGCGGCTATTTTTCTTATCATAGTCAATGTTTTTAAGTGCATTACTGTTGCTTTGCATGCCGTTTGTCAGACGGACATCTGCTTTGCAAAAGTACACAATATATTTGACAAACCGAAAAATATGCCTACCTTTGTGTCATTCATGCAAAAAACAAGACACAAAATGAGGCTTTTACACCTTCTTATATTGGCCCTCGCCACAACGCTCGCCACATTGGCGCAACCCAAGCACGAGGTGCGTGCCGTGTGGCTCACCACCATCGGCGGAATAGACTGGCCTCACTCCTACGCGCAGTCGGCGCGTTCGGTTGAGCGGCAGAAGGACGAGTTGCGCGCCATTCTCGACAAGCTGCAGCGCGCTAACATCAACACCGTGCTTTTGCAGACACGCATCCGCGGCACGGTGATTTACCCCTCGGCCTACGAACCGTGGGACGGATGCCTGTCGGGCAAGCCCGGAACATCGCCCGGCTACGATGCCCTGCGCTTCGCCATCGACGAGTGCCACAGGCGCGGGATGGAGCTTCACGCCTGGGTAGTGACCATTCCCGTGGGCAAATGGAATGCCTTGGGATGCCGGCGGCTCAGAGAAAAGATGCCACGCGCGATAAAGAAAATCGGAGCCGACGGCTACATGAGTCCCGAGGACAACCAGACGGCTTCATACCTCGCCGACATCTGTGCCGAAATCACGGCCAACTACGACATCGACGGCATACACCTCGACTACATACGCTACCCCGAGACGTGGACACTGAAAGTGTCGCGGCAGCAGGGGCGCGACAACATCACACGCATAGTGCGCGCCATTTCATCACGCGTAAAACGGCTCAAGCCGTGGGTGAAGATGAGTTGTTCGCCCATAGGGAAGGCCGACGACCTGCCGCGCCAGTGGAGCCACGGTTGGAACGCCTACACCACAGTGTGCCAAGATGCGCAGGGATGGCTGCGCGAGGGGCTCATGGACGCCCTTTTCCCCATGATGTATTTCCGCGGAAACCAGTTCTACCCGTTCGCCCTAGACTGGAAGGAACAGAGCTGCGGACGCATGATAGTCCCCGGACTGGGCATATATTTCATGTCGCCAAAAGAAAAGAACTGGCCGCTTGACGACATCACACGCGAACTTGAAACGCTCCGCGCCTACGGCATGGGGCACGCCTATTTCCGCAGCAAGTTCTTCACCGACGACACAAAGGGCATATACAGTTTTGCACGCGAGCAGTTCTGCCAGTATCCCGCGCTCGTTCCGCCCATGACATGGCAGGACAGCAGCAAGCCCGCCATGCCTTCGGCACTGCGCCGCAAAGACCTGGGCAACGGCGCAACGGTGCTTGAATGGCAGCACGCCGACAACGACTCGACAATGACGATGTTCAATGTCTACTCCTCGCACGACTATCCCGTAAACACCGACGACGCAGCCAACCTCATAGCCATGCGCCTGCAGAGCCGCCGCCTCGCCGTGCCCGCCGACCCGACACGCCACTATGCCATAACCGCCACCAACCGCTACGGCAACGAGAGCCGTCCGCTGCAAGAGTGGAGCGGCGACAGCGGGCATCCAGGCACCGCCTTTCATGCCGACGGCCTTCTGCCGTGCGACGGAAAGACCGTGCACATGCCGCACGCGGCCCGAACCGCAGATGCCGGCTTCGCCATAGTAGAAAGCCTGCAGGGAACTATCGTTGCCACCATGCCCTACTCCACTGCATGGCTCAACATCGAGTCGCTGCCCGATGGAATCTACACTCTGCGCTCGCTCGGCAAGAAAGGCATTACCCACCGCCTCGGCTTCTTCATGATAAAGAGAAAGGCCCACGGGACAAGCATTTTGCAATAACGCGCGCCGAAGCGGTGTCACCGCCTCCAGCCACAACAACCACAACACACATGCACACACACCTCAACGCCACGAAACACTACGCGCAAATCGATTTCATGCGCGCCGTCCTCATCGCCCTTGTGATACTCATACACATCGTGCACTTCGGCAGTCTATATCCGGCCACCAAGGGCGCGATACTCGCATTCATCATGCCTGCATTCCTTGTCATCACAGGCTACCTCGTGAACACCTGCAAACCCGTGGCCCACTACGCCCTGTATCTGTGGCGCATAGTGCTTCCATATGTCATAATGGTCACGGGCTACATGATCCTGTCGCTCTACCTGCCGGTGAGAGACGGCATCGAACGCTTCGACCTGCCCACCGTGTGCCACACCATTTTCATACGCCCCATTGGCCCTTACTGGTTTCTGCATGCCATGACGGTGTGCGGCGTGCTCTACTACGCCGCCTTCCGAAGCCTCGCCAGATGCAGCGTGGCCACCCGTCTGTTTGCCTTTGCCACGCTCCTGTTGTGCACATCGCAGTTCACCCCGTTTCTCAGCCTCAACAATGCGGCCTACTATTTCACGGGCGTTGCGATAAGATGGGGCATGGGCGACTTCTCGCGCGTGAGCCGCGGAAGCCTTCTTGCCGCCGTGCCGTTCGCGTTTTTCCTCGCCAGCCACAGCATGCACGACTGGAGCACACTGTGGGTTTTCGGCGCAGTGTTCTGCTTCTTCAGTCTGTGCACACGCCTTCACGACATGTCGGGACATGCCGTCAGGCGCACAGCCGAGTATATAGGCCGCAACACCTTGCCTATTTACATCTTCCACCCCATATTCACAATGGCCGCAAAATTCATGCTGCCCCTGTTCGCATTCGACTCCACCGGCCTCATCCACTCCGCAGTCACCGTAGTGATGGGCATAGGCGGCAGCCTCGCAATGGCCTTCGTTCTCGACAAGACACGCCTTGCCTACCTTTTCGGCAAGGCGAAGATGCTGCGCTGACGCGGCAACCGACTGCACGGGCCACACGAAGCCCGCACACATACAAGAACCGAAAAAATCCGTGCCGGGGCTTTGCCGACACGGATTTTTCACTTTCGCCGTTATCAAAGTTCAAAAAGCAACTTATCTTTCAACAAGCGGAACATACGTACGCGCGTCCTGCACATTCTTGTAGGCCGGGCGTATTATGCGCCGTCCCTCCATGTTCAGTTCCTCAATGCGGTGGGCCATCCACCCCACGATGCGCGCCATTGCAAAGATAGGGGTGTAGATTTCCTGCGGCAGTCCTATCATTTCATAGATGAATCCCGAGTAGAAATCGACGTTGGCGCAGATAGGTTTCTTGGTGCGCCGGTGTGCCGACACGCACTTTATGCCCTCCTTTTCGAGCAGCCGCAGAAAGTCATACTCGCGCTCACGCCCCTTTTCGCGCGCCAGTTCTCCGGCAAGCCGCTTGAGCTGCGTGGCCCGCGGGTCGCTCAAGGTGTAGACGGCGTGGCCTATGCCATACACCAGTCCGGTGCCGTCGTAAGCCTCGCGGTTGAGTATGCGGTTAAGATATGTGTCAATTTCGTCAACCGATGTCCAGTCGTGTATGTGTTCCTTCAAATGGTGGAACATGTTTATCACCTTTATGTTGGCCCCTCCGTGGAGCGGGCCTTTCAGCGAACCTATTCCGGCGGCTATGCTCGAATAGGTGTCGGTGCGGCTCGACGACGTTACGCGCACCGTAAACGTGGAGTTGTTTCCGCCGCCGTGTTCGGCCTGTATGATGAGCAGGAGGTCGAGCATGCGCGCGTCGAGACTGGTGAAATCGTCCTGCTTGAGCATGTAGAGAAAGTTCTCGGCAATCGACATGTTCTCGCGCGGATGCCGTATGTGCAGCGACCTTCCCTGCACACTGTGCCTATAGATGTTGTAGGCATAGGCTATGACCGTGGGAAACCGGGCTATAAGCTCCACCGCCTGCCGCATGAGGTTGTCGCGCGAGAGGTCGTCGGGGTTGGCATCGAATGTGTACATCTCAAGCACGCTGCGCGCCAGTATGTTCATAATGTCCGATCCTTCAAGGTCGATTATGTGCACAATGGTCTTGTGGTCGAGTGCCATGTTGTCGTTGAGCAGTTCCTTGAACGACGCGAGGTCTTCACTGTCGGGCAGCCGCCCCGAAAGCAGCAGATAGGCAATCTCCTCGAATCCGAAACGCCGTTCGCCTATAATTGGCGTCACGAGGTCGGCAAGCTCATAGCCACGGTAGAAGAGTTTGCCCTCGGTGGGTTCAAGGTGTCCGTCGTCGGCACGCTCATATCCCACCACGTTGCCTATGTTGGTAAGCCCCACGAGCACGCCGCTTCCGTCGTCGTTGCGCAGTCCGCGCTTCACGCCATATTCACGAAACAGTTCGTTGTCAATCTTGCACGACGACTTAACCTCGTCGGACAGCTTGTAAATAAGGTAGTCTTTGTTCATATTTCCTGTCAGTGTCTTTATGCACGCCGCGTGTCTTCGGCCCATGGCCTACGGCTTTTCCGCCGGGCAATTGCAGCCAAACAGGCACGCCGAGTGATTATCCTGTATAACATTTTTGCAAAAATAACACTTTTGCTTCGGTTTTACAACAATACAACCTTAAAAACTTACAAAAAGAAAGAAAATATTATTTTAAAGTGACGACAAACAAAACAAACCGCAAATAACACCAAAATGTTTTTCACACAGCAACGATAGCCAAAGGGGCAAAACAAGAAAAAACGCGAGACTATTGTCAGCCATGAGAGAAAGGGAGTTGAAAATCGATAAAACGTGAAACCATCTGGAACGCTGGGTGTTAAAAAACTGGCAATAGTGCGAGGACACTATCAGCCCCAGAGGGGCTGACATTGGTCACACGTTTTTGCCTATTTTGAACGCCCTACCCTCCGGAGCTAAGGTTGGCTTGGGGGTATCTATAAGCGCAAAAACAATTATTGGTGTCCGGTAAAAACGATTAGAATTTTGAAACGCCCTACCCAATAGAGCCATTTTGCTTTCGCCGTCGCCGACGGCCCAATGTGCGTTTCGACAAGCCGCAACACCGGTTTGTCGTTTTTTATTCGTACTTTTGCCGCTGCATCTGGCCTTGCGCTTGCCGTGCAGCGTATGCCACACGCACATGCTGCATGCGCCGCACGCTCGTGCAGCACATGCAGCACGCCGAATTTTGCAGATGCCCAAACGAGAAGCAAGACGCAGACGAACTGCCCTACGGGCGTACTAAGACAAAAGCGATGCCGGAAACAAGCGAAATATGCACACAACACTACCAGTCGCCATGCGGCGACATGCTGATGGCGGCAATAGGCGACAGTCTGTGCCTGTGCGACTGGACCATAAGCAAGCGTGCCGGATGCAACATGCGGAGGCTGATGCGGCACACGGGCCTCGCACTTAATGAAGCCTCATCGCCCGTGCTGTGCGAAGCAAGGAAACAACTTGACGAATATTTCAGCGGCATGCGCCGCCGCTTCGACATTAAGCTGGCACCAGCTGGCACCGATTTCCAGAAACACGTGTGGGCGGTTTTGCACGAAACGCCTTACGGCCAGACATGCACTTATGCCGATGTTGCCCGGCGCGCGGGCAACGCAAAAGGAGTGAGGGCCGTGGCGCAGGCCATCGGGGCAAACGGCATAAGCATCATCATCCCGTGCCACAGGGTGGTGGGGGGCGACCGTTCACTCACCGGCTATGCCGGAGGTCTGGAAGCAAAGAGGTTTCTGCTCGGCCTCGAACACGATGCCGCCGCAAGGCAACCGCACAGACCGTAATGCGGCAAAAAGACACACAGAAAGACAAATTACAATGAAACTGACAAACAGCAAGCCCGGCGAAATGGGGGCAATACAGGGAGCGACCGTTTTTTCGATGCTCATAATATGCAGCATATCACACTTTCTCAACGACATGATTCAATCGATCATTCCCTCGATATATCCCGTTCTGAAAGCCAAATTCGACTTTTCGTTTGAGCAGATAGGCATCATCACGCTTGTATTCCAGCTCACAAGCTCAATCCTGCAACCGTTCACCGGGCTGTATGCCGACCGGCATCCGCAGCCCTACTCGCTCTCGGTGGGCATGTGCTTCACGCTGGCCGGGCTGTTGTTGCTGGCTTTTGCCGAAGACTACACGTTCATTCTCATTGCCGTCAGCGTGGTGGGCTTCGGATCGTCGGTGTTCCACCCCACGGCATCGCGCGTGGCACAGTTGGCCTCGGGCGGAAGAAAGAGCCTTGCGCAAAGCATTTTTCAGGTAGGCGGCAACGGCGGTTCGGCTCTTGGCCCCATACTGGCCGCGCTCGTGGTGGCCACCTACGGCCAACGGGCCATAGCATGGTTTGCCATTGCGGCCATGCTGGCAGCGATAATAATGGTGAGGCTCGGCGCATGGTACAAGGCCCGCATAGCCTATGCCGTGAAACATCCCAGACAGGCAGCGGCTGCAAACGACGGCATAAGCCGGCGCTCAAAGCACATGGCACTCCTGATACTGGTGCTGCTCGTGTTTTCGAAATATTTCTACACTTCGTGCATAACGAGCTATTTCACATTCTTCCTCATGCACAAGTTCGGCCTTTCGGTTGCCGCGTCGCAGTATTGCCTGTTCATTTTTCTTGCCGCATTTGCCATTGGAACCGTGGGCGGCGGAATGCTTGGCGACAAGTTCGGGCGCAAATATGTCATCTGGTTCTCCATTCTCGGCGCAGCCCCCTTCGCCCTGATTATGCCCTATGCCAACCTCACGATCACGGTGGTGTGCGCATTCTTTTCCGGGCTCATCATCGCGTCGGCATTCTCGTCGATTGTCGTGTATGCCACCGACCTGATGCCCGACAAAGTGGGATTCATTGCCGGAATATTCTTTGGTCTGATGTTCGGGCTTGGCGGTCTGGGGTCGGCATTCTTCGGTTGGCTGGCCGACCGCACCAGCATTGAATACATTTTCAAGGCGAGCGCATTTCTGCCGTTGCTCGGCATCATCGCAGGTTTTCTGCCCAACACGCAGAAGCGCGGCAAAAAGCAGTGACGCACTCTGCCGTTTGCCGCGCCTCGCGCAACGCTACTTCAACGCCGCTTCGGCCTCGCCGCAGCCCTCGGGCTTCGTGCTGCCGCCAGACAGCGACGAAAGCCACAACCCGGCAAACGTGAACAGACCGTTGAGCATGAGCAGTTCGTAGCCGAACCTGTAGCCCGCGAGTTTCTGCGCGGCAGTGTCAACGGCAAAGCAAACGAGCGGTGCCGCCACGGCTATGCAGGGCACCCATCGGTCGCACACGCCGCGCCGGGTGAAAAGGCCGTAGGCAAAAAGCCCGAGCAAGGGGCCATAGGTGTAAGAACACATTACATATATGGCATCGATAACGCTCGTGCTGTTTACCATTTTAAACAAGATGATAAACCCGACAAACACCACGGCCATGCCCACATGCGTGCGTTTGCGCAATTGCTCGTCGCCCTGACGTGCACAGATGTCAACGCAGAAACTCGTGGTGAGGGCGGTGAGGGCCGAGTCGGCACTCGAAAACGACGCCGCCACTATGCCTATGGTGAACAGCACCACAACCGCCGTGCCCAGCTGGCCGCTGGCTGCAAACATGGGCAGCAGTTCGTCGCCCGACGAGGGCAGCGCGATGCCCTGCTTGCGGGCAAGCATCAAGAGCAGCACGCCGAGCGACATGAACAACACGTTGGCCGGAACAAAGGCGAAGCCATAGGCACACATGTCTTTCTGAGCCTCGCGCAGAGTCTTGCAAGTGAGGTTTTTCTGCATCATGTCCTGGTCGAGCCCGGTCATCACAATGGCTATGAACGCCCCGCTCAGCACCTGTTTCCAGAAATTCTGCGTGGTGAAGAAATCGTCGAACACAAACATGCGGCTGTGCGAGTCGGCTGCAATGGCGCGCACGGCCTCGCCCGCCGACATGCCAAGCTGTCCCGTCACATTATATATAATGAGCACAAGGGCCGCAAACATGCATGCCGTCTGAAAGGAGTCGGTCCACACGAGGGTCTTTATTCCGCCGCGCCGCGTGTAAAGCCATATCAGCGTCACCATTGCAACAACAGTGACAGGGAACGGAACACCCACGCCGTCGAGCACGAAACGCTGCAATATTATGCACACCACATAAAACCTCACGGCTGCGCCCGTCATTTTGGAAATAAGGAAAAACAGTGCCCCCGTCTTGTAGGAACGCCGCCCGAGCCGCAGTCTGAGATAGGAGTATATCGTGGTGAGGTTGAGCCGGTAATACACCGGCAGCAGGATGAAGGCTATTGCAAAGTAGCCGAAGATGAAACCTATGCACGTTTGCACATAGGTCATGTCGGTGCGCTGCACCATACCGGGCACGCTGACAAACGTAACGCCCGAAATTGAAGCCCCCACCATGCCGAAAGCCACCATATACCACGGCGAACGCCGGTTGGCACGGAAGAATGTGTCGTTGTCGCCGTGACGTGCCGTGAAGCGGCTGAAAGCCATGAGAACGGCGAAATAAACCAATACTGTTGCTATGATTATCATAATAAAGCGTTTTAGCGTCGGCAAAAGTAAGACTTTATCGGCGATTGCCAAAATAGCCTATAAAGTTTTTCTCCCTACCCGACTGCAAGCCGCAAAACTTACATAATACGACATCTAAACACACAAATTGTGCCATTTTGCACAAAAACAAGCGTCAGACGTGCGCTGTTAGGATAAAAATAGCTAACTTTGCAGCCGTATTATTTGGAAATAAATTTATCTATAACACAAAGCTTTTATGATTAGAACTCTCGTTTCTTCACGGGAGGAGGTGGCTTGTAACGTCACCTCCACAACAAACGCGCTTCTGAAATGCGTCGGACGCGCCGCCACACAAAGCCGTCTTTTCCTTGCCGCAGTTGCCGTTGCCGCCGCTTTTGGCAGCAACACCGCCAATGCACAAACGTGGACCGGCGCAAGTCTTGACGATGCGTCGGGCAAAGAAGTGTTCCTCCTCAACGTAGGTGCCAACAAATTCGTGGGCCAAGGCGGACGATGGGGCACCCAGGCCGTCATCGGAACGGTGGGCGAAACATTCACCCTTAAAGCAAACACCGGCAACTACCAATTGCAGACCAAGACTGAGGGTACGAAATATCTCACACTTGCCAACGGCAAGAACACTCAGCCCGACGACGCAGGAAATTTCTACGTTGACTGGAACAACGGTAAAAGCGACGACAAACTCTATTTTACCGCCGTTGACGGTCAGGACAACACATACACAATCTATGTAGTTCCCAGCGAAAACACCGACACACTCGGGGCAAAGGCATATCTGGTGAACAACAACGGCGCGATAGGCACCGACTCCATCGCCCCCGCCGACGGGACGGGCTACTGGATGCTCGTGCCCGAATCGGAGCGCGAAGAGTATTTCACAAAGGCCGACCTTGCAGGTTCGTCGGCAGTGCCCGCAACATTCCTGACAAAAGACCCAGGGTTCTACCGCCAGTCGGGCGACGTGAGCAACTGGACAACTGACCATACAGCAAACTATACAAACAGTTTTGCACTCACAAACAAAGACGACACGCAGCGTCTGCCGATATGTGCATACGCCTCGACAGACAGCCCGGTGAAGAAATATGTGCACACTTATACATGCAAAAGCGGCAATAATTCTTATACAACCACCATTACCAACTTTATCGACGGCGACAGCATGGAGGTGATTTCACCGAAATACATCATTGAAGACAGTAACAAAGGGCACGTTGGCACATACTCATACACCAGCACCGAAGAATCGAGCTACACCGACGGCTACACATTCTATGTGGGCAACGGATATGCCGACAACGACGATTTCGACGCTTTCACCGGCGCGGTGAACACCACAAAGCGACAGATGGAATATGGTGCGGAGTGGACAGCAAACATCCACGGCAGCAATGCTCATGTTTATCAGTTTTTGGAACCACTGCGCAAGGGTTGGTATAAAATCAGCTGCAACGGCTTCTCCACGACAGACGGTGCGGCAAAGTTGGTTGCCTTTACAAGCTCAGGTGTTCTCGGAACCGACGAGGCTAAAAAGAACCACTATTATGACGATGATGCACTGACCTACATAGCCAACCGCCCCTCAACATACGTTGAAGCATCGCAGACAATCAACACCACCGAAAACACCGACTACAACCACGAGGTGTGGATATATGCAGGCGAAGTGACAAAAGATGGCGAAACTTATATAGACAACATCTGCTTCGGCGTACGGATGGTAAGCGGCGGCACTGACGGCTGGGCTTGCTTCGACGATTTCCGCGTGGACTACTACGGCGACGCACAGGCCGAACTTGTGCTCGACGAAAAACAGACCTCGGTTGACTACATAAACGCGCAGCGCAGCTACACCGACGCATCGGGAACTGCACACGAAAACTACGACGGTCAGCGCAACCTCTATCTCGACCGCACCATGAACGAAAACAAGTGGAACACGCTCGTGCTGCCCGTCGACCTCACCGTGGGCCAAGTGAAGAAAGCATTCGGAACAGGCGTGCGCATCTCGGAGTTCAAGGGGGCAAATGATGCAGAGCGTCCCGGAACACTCATATTCGAGGCTATCGGCGTGAGCCGCGACGACGAGACAAAGACAGCTATCGAGGCCGACAAGCTATATCTTGTAAAGCCGTCGTCAACAGAAGGCTACAAGGACGGAACCGAAAAGACCATTCCCGGCACAGAGAGCACAATAAGCAAATACTACACCATACCGCAGGTGACATTCTGCCCCGGCAAAGACATCGCGGCAGCAGTTGAAGGCGACAAGGGCAACGAGACCTACCAGAGCGGAGCCATGGTGCAGTTTGTGGGAACTTATGTGAAACTCGGCGACGAAGACCTGATTCCCGAAAACTCTTATGTGCTCAACGGCAACAACAAGGGCGGCACCGCCGGACTGTGGTATTACCGCACTGTCAAAACCGCATCGAAGGGATTCCGTGGATGGCTGCAGACCGTGGATGGCAAGACCTCGGACGGTATTGAAGTTGAAATAAACGGCGTGGTGGAGAAAGTGAGCGGCAACACCAACGGCATAGGCGCAATAGACGCCGAGACAAAGACTGCCACCGGCAACGTGTATAACCTGAACGGACAGCTCGTGCGCCGCAATGCCGCATCGCTCAACGGACTCGCACACGGCGTGTATGTGGTGAACGGCAAGAAAGTGGTAGTGAAATAAAAAAACAACAACCGAAAACTCGACAAAAGCAGATTATGAAAAAGACTTATATACAGCCCTGCGCACAGACTGTGGTTGCCGGCATGGAGGCACTGATGATTGCTTCAAGCATACAGAACATCGATGGCGACACGCAGCACGGCATTGACAAGAACGGGGAAGACGGTTTCGAAGCCGGCGGCAACCGTAACGACAACTCGTGGGACTTGTGGGACTAAGCCCGCACCCTGAGCAACGAACAGAAACACTGATAAACGTTTGTCCCCCGGCAGCAACCACTGACTGCCGGGGGACTTTTTGTGTCTCAGCCATTGCCAATCACGCATTGGCAGTGTTTTTTATTTCTTCGATATTAGCCAGCAGCCGGTCGACGCGCCGCATCGACTGCACATAATACACGGTGCCGCAGACACTGCCGCAAACAATTCCCACGATGCCGCCGAAAATCATTCCGCGCGCCAAGTCGCCGGCATTCTGCCCAATGAGATAGAAGAACAGCGAGAGCCAGACCACTATGGAGGGAATGCCGAAGAACACGAGCCAACGGTTGTTGATGCGTTTGTAGTTGTGCAGGTTCTCGGCCACGCTGACTACATTGTCGGTCATTATGTCGTTGGAAACATAACGCCTTATCGCAAACACCGTGAAAGCGGCGCACAACGCAAGATAGAAAATGGTGAGCACAAAGAACCACACGGGGATGACCTGCAGCACGAATGTCAAGAAGGCGTAGGCCGGCAGGGCAAGAAGGGCAAGGGTGGCCACCACGAGAATGTTCTTGCGCTCCTTGGTATAGTCTTTCTGCATTGAGCGGCGCATGATTTTCTCGTTGAATATCTTCTGCTTTTTCAATACCGACTTGAAGTCGGACAGTTCCTGTCGCATAAGTTCCAGACTGATAGCATTGTCGTTCATGTTCATAATATTAAGTTGTTTAAAATCGTTCTACATTCTTTTCAGCATCTCTTTTATGCGCACCAGCCTCACCGACACGTTCTTTGCCGAGATGCCTACTATCAGGCCAATCTCTTCATAGGTCATGTTCTCGAGCCAGAGCAGCACTATTGCGCGGTCGAAAGGCTGCAACTTGCCTATGCGCTCGTGCAGAAGTCCTATTTGCCGCATGCGCCCGTCGGTGTCGTCGAAGGGCGACACGTCCATTGTCAACCGCACATGCCGGTGCCGCCGTCTCTTGCGATCCTGTGAAATGCAGGTGTTGAGACACACACGGTAGACCCATCCTTTCACGTTCTGCCACTCTATCTTCGGGCAGCCTTTCCAAAGGTTGATGAGTGTTTCCTGAAACAAGTCGGCCACCTCATCCTCATTGTCCGAAAACATGTAACACACCGTATATATAGTGTCTTTGTTTTCTTCCACGAGCTCTTCAAACTGTTGTTTCGTAATTTCCATTGCCTTTTTGTTTTTCTGCGTTGAAACTCTTCTGATATATAAACGCGCAGAACCACGGTTTTACTACACCGCAAGGCATTTTTTTCTGCACTTTCTTTCACATTCCCGGCAACAAATGCTTCAAGGCATGGCCTATTTTTGTATTTTTGCACCGCATTGCACAAAACAAACGAAACGTTACCACATTATTATTATGAGTGAAACTGGAATGAAAAAAGCGTCATGTATCTTTGCGAAAGTAAAAAGCTGGAGCATTATGCAAGCAAAAGCAATCTTCGCAATATTCGTCTTTGTAAGTCTGCTCAGCGGCAAAACCGCCGACAGCGCGTTTCTGCTGAAAGGCTTGGTTACCGACACCGAAGGCAACGGGATAGCCGGAGTAGTGGTGAACAACGGCGTGAGTTTCACCCAAACCGACCGCAACGGGGCATGGACTCTGCTCACCGACACCCTCACGAGCAAGTTTGTGAGCATAAGCACACCGCGCGAATATCACCTGCCGCAGCATGACGGACTCGCCACGGGATTCTACAAACCGATAGCCGAAGCCGTGGCCAACCGCGACAGGAACATCTTCAGGCTGCAACGGCGCGCGAAAGAGAGCGACATGTTTCACTACATAGCCATATCCGACCCCCAGATACTCAACGAACACGACCTGAAACGGTGGCGCAACGAAACGGTGGCCGACATAATGCGCACCGCCGCCACACTGCGCAAAACCGGCGAAGTGGTGGGAATGACACTCGGCGACCTCGTGTTTGACAACATGGGCATGTACCCGAAATATGCCGCATCGCTGCGCAACAAACGCATGACGGTGTTCCAGTGCATAGGCAACCACGACTTCGACAAGGCTTACACCGACCTGCACAACGCGCCCTCGGGGGCGCAGGAATATGCCGAAAAAGCATACGGCATGTATTTCGGGCCTGTCAACTACTCGTTCAACATAGGCAAGACCCACATCGTGACAATGAAGAACATAAACTATGAGGGCCGCCGAAAATATGAAGAAGAAATAACAGATGCCGACATGGAGTGGCTGAAACGCGACCTCAGCTTTGTGCCGAAAGACGTAGTGGTGATTCTCAACATGCACGCCCCGGCGTGGAACAACATGGAGAAGGCAGACAACATAAACAATGCCGACAAGCTTGCCGAGGTGTTGTCGGGACACGACACCCATGTGTTTTGCGGCCATACGCATTTCTTTGAAAACGCCGAAGTGACCCCACGGCTCTACCAGCACAACATAGGCGCCGCCTGTGGGGCATGGTGGACAAGCGGACTCAACCGCGACGGCGCGCCAAACGGATATATGGTGGTAAACGTGTATGGGCGCGACCTGCACTGGCACTACAAGGGCACCGACCAGAAACAAGACTATGCAATGAAGGTGTACAAGCCAGGAACGTTTGCCACACAACGGCAATATGTAGTGGCAAACGTGTGGGACTGGGACCAGCACTGCCGCGTGGTGTGGTATGAAGACGGGAAATACAAGGGACGCATGCTGCAGTTCACCGACCACGACCACGACTTCATTCAAACCAAACCGCAGAAAAGCCAGATGTGCCCCACGCAGCATCTGTTCCGCGCGAAACCGTCTTCACCGCGCTACCACACACTGAAAGTGGTGCTGATAAACCGTTTCGGACAGACATTTTCGCACACTATAACCAACCGCAACAACCGCCCGTTTCTCACAGAATAGCAGAAAACACATTGACAATCAACATTTTGCAACAACATTACACAAGAGTTTGCCTTGCAACCAAGGCAACGATGCAAGGCGCAGAAGCACACAATAGGGATTTTCCCCCGACACATTAGGGAAAATCCCTTTGCAAAACTGTTTTCCATGGCTAACTTTGCAAGCGTAAAGAAAGAACAAATTGTAGAACAGTTTAAAAAGATACGGTTATGAAAAAGCTTATATCAGTAATAGTAATATTGCTCGCCATGGCAGTATCGGCAAAAGCAATGAGTTATGAGCAGGCACGCCAACAGGCACTGTTTCTCACCGACAAAATGGCTTATGAGCTTAACCTCACAGATGCCCAGTATGAGGCTGCCTACGAGGTGAACCTCGACTATCTCATGGGGGTGAACACCTACGACGACCTTTACGGCGCATACTGGCGGCAACGCAACCTCGACTTGCAGTACATACTGCTTGACTGGCAGTTCCGCGCCTACTGCGATGCAGCCTACTTCTACCGTCCGCTCTACTGGGACGCAGGCTTCTGGCACTTCGGCATATACGCCCGCTACCCGCAGCGCGACTACTTTTATTTCGGCCGTCCACGGGTGTTTGTAGAATACAGAGGCGGACACTCATGGAGAATGAACGGCGGACGCTCATGGTATAACGGCCGCAACTTCGGCCCACAACCCGGGAAAAAGCACTTCGGAATGCGCGACGGATTCAACAGGGGCGACTTCGGCAACGGCAACCGCTTGACATTCGGCAACCGCCAGCAGGCTTCATACAACAGCAGCTTCGGCAACCGGCAGCGTCAAGGCGGCAGCAACGGCAACGCACAACAGAACAACCGCCAGAATTCTGCATTCGGAAACCGCCAGAGCAGTACACGCACCACGGTGAACCAGCAGCGTGACGGCAACGCAAACAGCACTTTCGGCACACGCCGCAGCGGACAGACGACAACAGTGCCGCGCTCTACATTCACCCCATCGACGCAAAACCGCACCACACAACGCGAGACATTCGGAAGCGGACGCAGCGGACAATCGGGCACAAGCCGGACAACACCGTCGATACGCCAAGAGTCGCTCCCGTCGGTGCAACGCAACAGTTCCTCGTCATTCGGCAGCAACCGTGGAGGCAACTCCTTCAGCGGCAACCGTGGAGGAAGCAGCTCGTTTGGCACATCGAAGAGCAGCTCGCACTCAGGAGGCGGCACATTCGGCGGACGCAGATAGAAACATTCGATACTACTGAATATGCAGAAAGGGAGCAACTGGGAAGCTGCAACCTGCGGAACTGGGAAGTTCCACAAACACAAGACTATAAAATAGCAGAAAGACAACTCGAAAGATGTAATTAACCAATCAACAATGTTATATTGTAGTAATTGTAAGATGAGTTGTTGAAAATCAAGAAGAAGGCAATGGCAGCACACGTCACGGCAAACAAAGCGTAACGACTGTCATTGCCTTCGTTGTTGTTTCAGGCATTGCCTTGTACTTGTCTTGGGGCGTTTCAGCCCTTTCCGGCTCACAGAATGAGCTTCCGCACTTCGGCGTTGGCCATTTTCCAAACCTCGTTCATGGGCTTGCCCGTATATACACTCTGCACGGCTTTGTTTATTATTCCGTGCCCCACGGCAAACACTACCTTTCCACTGAAATTTTCGTAGACATATTCCAAAAAAGCGGCAGCACGCTGCTTCATGGCCTCAAGCGGCTCTATATCGTCGGGCCAGACCGCATCTTTAAGGTCGGGGATAAACCTTCCGGTGAAGCTTCCCCAGTCGCGCTCACGCAAAAGCGGTGTCGTAAGCACCTCGGCATGATGGCGGCGGGCGATGATACGGCATGTATCGACAGAGCGTTTAAGGTCGCTCGAAACAAAAACGTCAATCTTCTCGCTTTCCATTTTCACGGCCACCTCTTCGGCCTGTGCCTCGCCACGGGCGGTGAGCTGGCCCGGTTTCTGCCCTTGCAGAATCTGGTTTACATTGTCAACGGTTTCACCGTGGCGCATTAATAATAATGTTGTCATGTTGGATTTGATGTAGGTTGTGGCGGCAGCATGCTCTGTCTGTTGTCATGCCGCGCCGTGTTTGTCGATGTTTCTAAGCGTGCCGACGGCCTCTCCCACTGTCGTGATGCCGGAAATCACCATGGCCCGCTTGCCTTTTATTTCTTTCAGCGTGCATTTGCGCGGATTTGCGGCAATATAGGCAAGCACCTTGTCGAAAGCCGAGCTCTTGTAGTAGGCGCTGTCAGGATTGCTTACAAACTGCATCTGCATGCGGTTCTGTTTCAAGATTATCTTCTCGCAACCGAGACGTTTTCCCACGCGCCGCAACGCCACCACCTGCAGAAGTTCCTCACCTTCGTGCGGAATTGGCCCGAAACGGTCGATAAGCCGCTGTCGGTAGGCATCGAGTTCGCGGTCGTCTTCGATATTGTCAAGCTCGCGGTAAAGCAACATGCGCTCACTGCTTCCGGGCACATAGAGGTCGGGGAAGTACATCTCCAAATCGCTCTCAACGGCACAGTCTTCTACAAACTCGCTGCCGCTTATCACCACGCCTTCGGCCATTTCCCGTGCATACATGTCGGCAAACTCGTCGTTTTTAAGTTCGGTGACGGCCTGGTTCAATATCTTCTGGTAGGTTTCATACCCCAAGTCTTCCATAAACCCGCTTTGTTCGGCCCCCAAAAGATTGCCCGCCCCACGAATGTCAAGGTCTTGCATGGCGAGATTGAAACCGCTTCCCAACTCGGAGAAAGTTTCCAAAGCCTCAAGACGGCGGCGTGCTTCGGATGTGAGCACCGATTTCGGCGGTGCAAGCAGATAACAGAACGCCTTGCGGTTGGAGCGTCCCACGCGTCCGCGCATCTGGTGCAGGTCGGAGAGTCCGAAACGGTGCGCGTCATTGATTATTATAGTATTTGCGTTTGAAATGTCTATCCCGTTCTCGACAATGGTTGTCGAGAGCAGCACATCGTAGTCGTAATTCATAAAACCCACAAGGATTTTCTCCAGCTCGTCGGGGTTCATCTGCCCGTGACCTATAGCCACGCGTGCGTCGGGGACATATTTCTTTATGAGAGCCGCAATCTCGGGAAGATTTGAAATGCGGTCGTTCACGAAATACACCTGCCCGTTGCGGCTCATCTCGAAGTTTATCGCATCGGCAATAACCTCGTGTCCATACACCGACAACTCGGTGTGTATGGGATAGCGGTTAGGCGGCGGCGTGCGTATTATGCTCATGTCGCGTGCCCCCATAAGCGAGAACTGTAGAGTGCGCGGTATGGGTGTGGCCGACATAGTGAGCGTGTCTACGTTTGTTTTCAGTTTGCGCAGTTTCTCTTTTGTAGCCACTCCGAACTTCTGTTCCTCGTCGATAATCAGCAATCCAAGGTCGTGCCATTCCACAGCCTTGCCTATAAGCTTGTGCGTACCGATGATGATGTCGGTTTTTCCAGCCTTCAGGTTGTCGAGCACTTGCCGTGTCTGCTTTGCAGTCCGTGCCCGAGAGAGATAGTCAACGGCCACGGGCATTCCCTTCAAACGCTCGCAGAAAGTCTTGTAATGCTGAAATGCCAGCACCGTTGTAGGCACAAGCACCGCCACCTGCTTTGAGTCACTGGCAGCCTTGAACGCTGCCCGTATGGCCACCTCGGTTTTTCCGAAGCCTACATCACCGCACACGAGCCTGTCCATAGGGCGTGCGCGCTCCATGTCGGCCTTCACATCCTGCGTGGCTTTGAGCTGGTCGGGAGTGTCTTCATAAAGAAAACTTGCTTCAAGTTCGTGCTGCATGTACGAGTCGGCACTGTAGGCGAACCCTTTTTCGTGCTTGCGCTTGGAATAAAGTTTTATAAGGTCGCGCGCAATGTCCTTTATCTTCTTCTTCGTGCGCTCCTTCAACCGCTCCCATGCTCCCGTTCCGAGCGCGCTGAGCCGTGGCGGCTCGCCCGTGTCAGAACGCCTGTATTTTGAAATCTTATACAATGAATGTATCGACACGTCAACGATATCGTTGTGCTGATAGATTATCCTTATCACCTCCTGATAGGATTTTCCCGACGGCACCCTCACCAGTCCGCCGAACTTGCCTATTCCGAAATCCACATGCACGATGTAGTCGCCCGGCTCCATTTCCTGCAGTTCCTTCATCGTAAGAGCCATCTTCCCGGTTCGCGCCACGTCGCTGCGCAGACTGTATTTATGGAAACGGTCGAAAATCTGGTGGTCGGTGAAGAAGCACACACGCATGTCGTTGTCGGCAAAACCTTCGTGCAGAGTATGGTCTACAGCCTCAAACGGCAGGTTTCCGGCAACTGTCATTGTCTCGCTGCCGACATTATGTCCGCGTGAGGCGCGCAATTCGTCGCTGTCGAAGATGTCGCGAAGCCTTCGTGTCTGCTTCTCGCTGTCGGCAAGTATGTAAAGGGCGTAACCTTTCAGCAGATAGTCTTCGAGCGATTTGGCCAAAAGCTCAAAATTCTTGTGGAACAAAGGCTGCGGAGTTGTATGGAAATGTATCGTGGCCTGTGGCGTGGCCGAGGGCTTGTGTCCGAACTCAACCAGCCGAAATGCCGCCACTCCGTCGGAAAACTGTGTGGGGGCAACAAGTTGATTGTCCTTGCGCAAGTCGTGCAGAGTCTGTTCGCGCTCCACCTCGGTAAGCCCCTCAAGTTTTTCGGCCATGGCCTGCGACGAGAAACCATCGGCATATATCCGGCCCACCATATCGCGCACATATCCCATGTCGCGTGCAATGAGCACCGCATCGGGCGGCAAGAATTTGGTGAACGGCATCTTTTCGTCGGTCATTACAGTCACCTCAGGCACAATATCCACATGTTCGCAGCGGTCTTTCGACAACTGGTCATCCACCCCGAACGTGCGTATAGTGTCGATGTCGTTGCCGAAGAAATCGATGCGGAACGGCAGTTCTGAACTGTATGAATAGACATCAAGAATGCTTCCGCGCACGGCAAACTGTCCGGGTTCATACACATAGTCAACCTCGGTGAAGCCAAACGAACGCAATGTGCGTGCAATTTCAACGAAATCGACAGTCTGTCCAGCCGACAACGACAACGTGCGTTCGTCAAGCCGCTTCTTCGACACGACGAGTTCGCTCACTGCATCGGCACTCGTCACTACATAGAGGGCTTTCTTTGACTGCTCTTCGGCACGGCGCGACAGACGGCTCAGCACTTCGGTGCGCAATATTCCGTTGGCCGCATCGCGCTGGCCGTATTTCACGGCACGGCGGAAAGAAGACGGGAAGAAGAGCACGTCGGCAGTGCCAAGCACCTGCGTAAGGTCGTGGTAGAAATATCCCGCGTCGTCGGCATCGTCGAGCAGAAACACAAATGTGGCCGCGCTGCGGTGCGACAAAGCCGAAAAGAAGAGCGGCGCAGCCGATGCCACAAGTCCGTCGAGAAACACGCCGCGAACTCCAGGGTCGGCAAGTGTCGCCAAAAAAGCCCCGCACTGTGGCAGGGCTGAATATCGTTGTCTTAATTCGTCAATCTTCATGTCAGAAATTTTCGTAGCACCGACACCGCACAACAGGTGTCAGGCGTGCTTGGGATATTTGCGGAACCATCCATCCCAACGCAGTCTCATAACGCCGAAAAAAGCCTCGCTGAATATGCCGCCGCTCATTTTGCTCACGCCTTCGCGCCGGTTTACAAACACCACAGGCACTTCCTTTATCTTGAATCCCATCTTGTAGGTCGTAAACTTCATTTCTATCTGGAAGCCGTAGCCCTTGAAACGCACCTCGTCAAGAGGTATCGCCTCGAGCACACGACGGCGGTAGCACTTGAAGCCGGCGGTGGTGTCGTGCACATTGAAGCCCGTTACAAAGCGTACATATTTCGATGCGAAATAGCTCATGAGCACACGGCCCATGGGCCAGTTCACCACGTTCACCCCACTCACATAACGCGAACCGATGGCAAGGTCGTAGCCATCGTCGTGGCATGCGGCATAAAGACGCGGCAAATCGTTGGGATTGTGGCTGAAATCGGCATCCATCTCAAACACATACTCGTAGTCGCGGGCCAACGCCCACTTGAAACCGGCGATGTAGGCAGTGCCAAGACCGAGTTTTCCCGAGCGTTCGACGATAAACAGGCGGTCGCCGAATTCGGCGGCGGCAAGCCCTTTCACTATTGCGGCAGTGCCGTCGGGACTGCCATCGTCGATGACAAGTATGTGGAAACACTTGTCGAGCGCAAACACCGCGCGTATTATCTTCTCGATGTTTTCCTTTTCGTTGTATGTAGGTATGATTACGATGCTGTCGCTTTTGCTCATCTCTGTCGTTTGTAATGGTGTATTCTATCTGCAAAAGTACGATTTTTTGCAAAACCAAGAAAGCAAATACCGTGAAAAGTGCGAAATGTGGCGTGTTTGGTGCAAGCCCCGGAAACAATTCTCAATCGGCATCGCCCGTCATGCATGCATCGACAAACGAGAACGGAAGCAGGTCGCGTGCGCTGCCCAACCTGTAAACGCCCGACTTGCCGTAGAGCAATATTCTGATGTTGCTGCCGTAGCGGTCTTCAACGCCGAGTATCACCTGTCGGCACGCTCCGCACGGCGATATTGGTGCAACGAGCAGTCCGTTGGCATTGCGGGCGGCAATGGCAAGGGCCGTAACCGCGTTTTCGGGGTATTGGGCCTGTGCTGCAAACAAAGCCGTGCGTTCGGCACACAGTCCGGAGGGAAACGCGGCATTCTCCTGGTTTGCACCCGTTACAATACGGTTGTTGTCAAGGCGCGCTGCCGCACCCACAAAGAAATTGCTGTAAGGAGCATAGGCATTGGCCGTGGCAGCAATGGCCTGCTCCACAAGTTCACGCTCGTCAGCCGGAAGTTCATCAAGCGCAAACACCTCAACATCGATATTAATCTGCAGTCGTTTCATTTTTCATTCAGTTTTTTCTTCTTCCTTTACAAATTCAAATGCCCCTACATCGGGTTTCCCGTCGCGTGCCGCGCCATTGCGGTCGGCAGTGGTTGCGGTAGCCGGGTCGGCCTTGTCGATGGCTGGCGACACGCTGCTCAGGCGGAAATCATAACGCAGCATATCGGCATCCACCTTGACAAAATTCTTTTCCCCGGTTCTGGCCGTGTCGGCCACATCCTCATATTCCACATTGACAAAATGCACACTGTCCTCGCCTTCCACCTTCGGCGTGCGTATTATGCAGTTGCTGAAACTGTACTCAAACGCGTCGGTTACGCCCTCGGCAGGTTTCGTGCCCATCATCTCGTCGTCGGCATAGCCGGTAATCAGCGTGTTGCGGCAGTCGAAAGATGCAAGGGCATGCGGTGCACCCGAGAATGAAAGCGCGCTTCCGCGTTTTGAATCGTATGGATAGAACTGTGCCAATGTACAGTTGTTCACCGAAGCCACGCCACCCTCAATTTCGAGACAATGGCCAAGTGCATTGGTGAGCTGGCAGTTGCTCACGTCTATCTTGGAGTTTACCGAGTGCAGGGCATCTCCCTGACAGTTGTGTATCGTGGAATTGGACAACGTGAGTTTCGTGCGCGACACGTCAGACGAGTCGGCAATCAGACCGTCGAAGGTGCTGTGGATGTCGGTATACTCTATGACATTGTCATACGATTTTTCCAAAAGATGGATGCCCTTCCATTGCCCGCTCACATAATCATACGGCAGATAGTCGAACATTTTGTCAAGCCTGTCGCCACGCAACGTTACGTTGGCCGACGGAGTTCCGCTGCACAGAAGACGACCCTCGACATCGATTCCGGCACCGCTGTGGAAATACAACGTAGTGCCGGGGGCTATTGCCAACGTGGCATTCTCCTGCACTTTTATCTTGCCGTAAACCACAATAGGCTTGTCACCCGAGAGCACAGTGTCTTTGTCAACCGTCATATTGTTTATTACGGCCGCGTTCCACGAATAGGCATTGAGGTTTACTTTCTGCTGCACGCCGCTCTCCAAGGCAAACACTATGTTGTCAGACACGAGCTTCGGCTGGTCGCCGGTGTTCCTCGGCGGCGTGATTTCAACGAATACACGAACGCTGTCGCCTTTTCTTACTTCAATGTCATTGGTTTGATAACCCAACGTGGGACTCAGGAAAACGCCGTCAACATTCACGCGGAATCCCGACTGGTTGCCGTTTTCGAGGCGCACAGTGGTACAGCGCAGGTTGGCTTTCGACTTATTGTATATCCACATCGACCGTGTTGACGATGGGGTTGACGAGAATACCGTGTCCAATGCTATGGAGTCGAGCGAAAAAGTGAGCCTGTCCGATTGCGACGTACTGAAGTTTTCATCGTCGCTACAGGCACACAGGCACACGACCGACATTGCGGCCAGCATCATGTATGGCAAAAACTTTTTCATATACCATATAACGCCATAATGCCGGGAATATTGCCTTCGGGCAACAGTTATTGCCATATATACACGACATCAGACCATATCAAAACTGCCGCAAACACTGTTGGCATGCCAAACACGCAAAAAACATCGCTGCCACAGTGCCGTTTGTCACACCTATTTGCTACCTTTGCCTTGCCACGGCATGCCATTCTACACACAACACACAAGATGCATGGCACGCCATGGGCAATAAACGCCATAGAACATTTACTGTATGCAAGAGAGAAACGGTTTCTTAAGTTGGCTCGCCGATTTCTTCGTGCCACGCAGCTGCGAAATATGCGGATGCAGACTTGCTGCCGACGAGGATATTATATGCAGTGCGTGCAACCTCAAACTTCCACGCACCGGGCAACAACACACGCCGCTCGACAACAACGTGGCACGCCTGTTTTGGGGCAAGAACAATGTGGCACAATGTGCGGCATTCATGTTCTACCAATCGCACGCACCCGCCGGCAGACTCATATACAAGCTAAAATACCACAACCGCCCCGATATTGGCGAGGCACTCGGTGTCATCATAGCCAGAGAATTTGCCGCCGACAATTTCTTCGACGGCATAGATGCCATAATACCACTGCCTCTCTCCAAACGGCGCGAAAGGCAACGCGGCTACAACCAAAGCATGGAGTTGGCCAAAGGCATTGCTAAAGTCACGGGCATAAACATCTGCAAGGATGCCGTGCGCCGCGTGAAAGACACCGACACACAGACCCGCAAGAACCCTGCGGAACGGCAGGAGAATGTAAAAGACGCATTCAAACTGACATGTCCCGAATCCATTGGCGGCAAACACATACTGCTTGTCGATGACGTAATCACAACGGGTGCATCGTTGTCGGCATGCGCCCGTGAAATAGCCAATGCCGGGAATGTAACCATAAGCATTCTCACCATCGGGGCCACGACATAAAAGCTATACATACGAAAGAAGGCATTTCAAAACAGTTTGAAATGCCTTCTTCTAGAGGTACCTAGCAGAGTCGAACTGCTCTACACGGTTTTGCAGACCGTTACCTAACCGATCGGCCAAGGTACCATTCTCGTTAATTGCGCTGCAAAGGTAATGCTATTTTTCCTATCCACCAAAATATTTCAGCGATTTTTCATACAATCATCGCAAAAAGTAGTTCTTTCAACCAGCAGTTCATGCAAAGGCTGCACATAGGACGCAGTATTTATATTATATGTACGCGAACATTATATATTCGCCCACACTCAAACATGCCACATATTCGCCCCATAACGTTTGCGGCA
>CAVDCP010000027.1:0-28097 GCA_963607545.1 bacterium | reverse complement strand
GTCCCACCTCTTCCCATTCCGAACAGAGAAGTTAAGCCCGCTTGCGCCGATGGTACTGCAATGCAATGCGGGAGAGTAGGAAGCTGCCTTCTTTCAAGAGTGGTCTCCACAGCCTCAGGGTTTGTGGAGACCTTTTTTTTGTGCCATGCTGCAAACGGTATCTCAACGGATACATCAAACTTTTGCGTATATTTCTTCCTCTTCAGTTGCAATATTGTTGGCAAGACGAGCCAAGACATAGGGGCAAGCCCTTGCGCTTTAGTCAGTTGTCACTACATGAATCGTCTTGTTGGGCTAACGATTTGAGACCAACGTTCTCACATGAGTCAATATTATTGGATATGTGGCTTATTCATATTCTGTACCGATGTCTCGTTTAATTGCTCATTACAATAACGTAAGAAAGCGACTCTCACATGTGCAAACGTATTTATCGAAGATAATTAACCTGTAAAAGGAAATTCAGTTATTGTCACATAATACTGCATCTGAATCATATTTGACACGGATAAAATATATTCGTCACGATAATTCAATGGGATAAGGAAACGTTTTCTGAGCCAAGAATGTTAGGGTAGAGAAGAGTTTACTTTTTTTAAAGAAAAGCCCGAAATCCTACTTTAAAGGACTTCGGGCAGAATGTTTATGCTTTTTTGAGCTTTATCTTGCACCCATAATTGAATTTTGAGAATGTATGCGCTTCAAAAAATGTTCAGCCTCTGCTTGTTCTATTTATCCGAGGATGTCGCAGCAACCTTTACTTTCACTATGAGTTTGCGCACTTTGCCGTTGCCGATGACTGGTGCGTGCGGATCTTCGGGCCACACAATCATGAACTGGCCGGGACGGAGCGTGGCGTAAACTTGGGCGCGGTCGGCATAGAGGGCGCAGTCGGCAGCCGCATCGTAGGCCTGCTTCTCGTCGGTGCAGTCATCCACGGGCTTCCAGCCGATGGTTTCCTCGCCTTCCAGCAGAACGTGTATGTCGATGTAGTCGCGGTGCATTTCAAGCACTTGGCTGTCGGCTGCCACGCATTCGGGGTTGACGTTGTTGATGAAGAGGTCGTCGCCTTCAATCTCTATGCGTCCGCATGGAGTGTTGAGCAAATCGTGCGACTTGATGTAGTCGAACGCCTTCTTGAACAGAGGATGGAGCGGTTCGATGCGCTCGGAATGTTGTAGGTTTGAAACAATCATGGTGATATTTCTGTTGTTGTATTGTTTTTTGTAGACTATTCCATGTTGTCGGTCTTGGGACGCAGTGAGCAGAGTTGCACGATGAGAGCCCCGGCAACCACAACTGCGAGTACGGCGAAACCGAATCCGAGATTGCCGTCGTCGCTCCATTTACCGAGCACATGGGTGATGGCGGCTCCGGCAAACACTCCCACCATGTTCATTATGCCGTAGGCAGTGGCGCGCTGGCGCGAACCGACAAACTGGCAGAGTATGGGCATGTTGTTGGCGTCGAACATTCCGAAGCCGATGCCGAAGAGCAGACCGGCGCATACTATGCCAACCACGTTGTGGCCGAAGCCGAGGAGCAGGAGCGAGGGAATGGTAAGGCCGAGACCTATTGCGCCGGTGTAGACACGGCCACGCAGGTTGCGCTTCACCCAACGGTCGCTCAGAGTGCCTCCCAGCAACACGCCGATGAACGATGAAGCTGCAATGGTGATTGTGGCCATGGGGCCGGCTTGCGACATAGGCAAGCCGAGATTCTCGGCGAAGAGGGTGGGCAACCAGTTCTTTGTGGCCCACCCCGGAAGGCTCGGCACTGCGAAGTAGAGCAGTATGACCCAGAAAGCCACGTTGGTGAGCAGCGAGCGCATGCTTGCCACGACACCCATTGAAGGCTTCTTCTCGGTTTTTTCAGCGACGGGAGCCTCGTCGCGCTTCTTGTCTTTCAGGAACACCGCGAGCACAACTGCATAGGCAATGCCGATGATGCCGAACCAATGGAAGGTGGTGTGCCACGAATAGGCGGCGGCAAGTGTTGCGCCGAAGCCTCCGATGGCCTGTCCGATGTAGAGTCCTGTCATGTGTATGCCTACGGCGAGCGAACGCGAACCGCCGGTGTGGTAGTCGGCTATGAGAGCCAGTCCGGCCGGCAGGTAGAGTGCCTCACTGATGCCCATGAGCGAGCGCAGCCAGAACACTTGGTCGAAAGTGGTGGCAAGGCCCATGAGATAAGTCACCGACGACCATACCAGCAGACTGCCTACGATGAGCCACTTGCGGCTGAGACGGTCGGCGATGATGCCCGACACGGGGCTCATCAGTCCGTATATCCAGAGGAATACGGCCATGAGGCGGCCGAAATTGGTGGCCGACTGTAGCTCCTCGATGTCCATCTGCATGGCATCTTTCATGGTGCTGAGCATCTGGCGGTCCATATAGTTGAGCAGGGCGACACCGCCCAGCAGTCCGACCACCACCCAAGGATAAATCTTGGAATTTTTCATATCAATGTTGTTTAGACGTTGGTTTTGTGGTAAAGAAATAATGTGAAAGGTGTGTAGGTTGACGCAGTTTGGCCAATGTATTCAGGTGAAACGCCTTGCCCGGCCTTCGATGCCGACGGCAAGACGTTTCGCCAGTGTTGGTGTGCCGCGCTTAGCGTGCGGCGAGGATTTCGTTGCAGAGCAGGTGTGAGCGTATCATCATGCGGGGCACATGGAACGGGCCTTTGAAGATGTTGCCCTTGGCGGGCTGTGCCACGCTTCCGTCGCGGTGCAGATAGCCGTACCACTCGCCGTACTCATGGTCGGGGAAGTGGGCGTAGGTCCACTCGCTTATGGTGCGGTGACGCTCGAGATACTTCTCGTCGCCGGTGAGCTTGTAGGCATACAGGCAGGCGATGATTGTCTCGCACTGCGGCCACCAGAACTTCATGTCCTGCGAGTAGTCCTGCTGCGGGAAACCTTTGCAGTCGCGGAAGTTGATTATTCCGCCGAAATCCTTGTCCCATCCCCAGTCCCACGACCAGTCGAGTATCTGCAGGGCGAGCTTCTGCAGCTCTTTGTCGCCCTTGCGCTCGGCCACGTCAAGCAGGAACCATGACGTTTCAATGCAGTGGCCGGGGTTGATTGTGCGTCCGTTGATGGTGTCGATGAATTCGCCCTTGGGGCCTACGGTTTCAAGCAGAGCCTTGTATTCGGGGTGTATGAAATACTGTGCCAGAGCCTTTATCGACAGGTCGGTCTGCTCCTCAAGTTCGGGGTCGTCGCACACTTGGCGCAGCACGTTGGCCACGTTGATGAGAATCATGGTGATGCTGTGGCCCTGTGCCTCCATTGTGGGCAGATACTTGGGCTCGAGCAATCCGGGAGTAGTGAGCATGCGGCGCATGTCGCGGAATATCTGCATGGCCTTGTCGGCATAGCTCTTGTCGCCCGTGGCCTTGCTGTATTCGGCCATGGCAATGGCGGCGAAACTCTCACTGAACACATAGCGGCGCTTGCGCAGGGGCGTGCCGTCGGCCTTTACTTCGAAGAACATGTGCCTGTCGGTGTCGAAGCAGTGGGCTTCGATGAAGTCGATGGTGCTCTTTGCGGCATCAAGCCATTCGGCGCGCTGCTCAATATTATTGTAGGCATAGGCGCAGATGTAGGCGAAACGGCCCTGGAACCATACCGACTTGGTGGTGTCCATGAGCGTGCCGTCGCGGTCGACACAGGTGTACACGCCTCCGTGCTCGCGGTCAACGCCGTGCTGCATCCAGAAGGGCATGATGTTTTCCACGAGGTCTTCGCGGTAACATTCGGCCCAGTAGGAGAGATATTTGTTGTTGTCCATGTTGAGGTTGATGTTTTGATGATGTGGGGTGATGTTCAGAACACGTTGCACTTGTTGAAGAAGTCGATTTCTTCAAGTTCTTTGCGCAGTGCAACCTCTTCCTCGTCGGTGACATTGCGGAACGGCGTGCGGTTGGGACCGAGGTCAAGCCCGATGAGCTTCATGATGCGCTTGCCGCCCACGATGTTGCCACGGTAGTGGCAGATGACGTTTATCACGTCCTGTGCATAGTTCTGCAGTTCGCGTGCCTTCTCTATGTCGCCGTCTTTCCAAGCCTCGAGTATGCCCGTGAGGCAACGTCCGTTGTAGTTGGTGGTGCCGCCTATGCCGCCCTGTGCGCCGCCCATTGCGAGGCAGGGCAGAATTGTTTCGTCCTGGCCGTGGAGCATGTCGAACTTGCCTCCGGCGTAGAGACGGCACTGGTTGTACTCATACAGGCTCTCGAAAGTGTATTTGATGCCCGCGAAATTGGGTATGCGCCCGTCGACGGCTTTCAGGAAATCGACCATTGGCAGGTAGGCACCGTTGAATGCCGGTATGTGGTAGAAATAGAAAGGAAGTTCGGGAGCTCCGGCGGCAATCTCCTCACAATATTTCACGAGTTCCTCTACGCGTCCCACCTTGGGGAATGGAGGGGCCATTGCACCTATTGCCCATGCGCCTATCTTCTGTGCGTGTTCGGCCAGCTGGCGGCTCGACTTCACGCAGCAGCTGCCCACATGCACGATAACCTTGAAGCCTTCGGGGGCCACGCTCACCCAACGCTCGGCCAAGGCCATGCGCTCTTCCTCGGTGAGCATGTAGCCTTCGCCCGACGAACCGTTGATGAATACGCCCTTGAGTCCGTTCTTCACAAGCATGTTGGCATAGCGTTCAATAGGCTCGAGATTCACCTCTCCGTTGGCGTGGAATGGGGTGAAAGGAGCATCGATAAGTCCTTTGATTTTTTCCATATTGTCTAAGTTATTAAATTGTTTTGTCTTAATAATGGCAAAATTATAAAATGTTTTAGAAATCGCCAAAATGCTAAGAATAAATTTCAAAGTATTTTCATTGCAGATGATTTTTGTTGCCGGAATGCAGGAAACAGTTTGTAAAAAAGGCGAAACCAAGCCCGGCATCGTGCGCAGTGAGTCGCAATGCCGTGGCATTTGCACGCGCGGCACCTGCAAGTGTCGCGCTTAGACCGTGAAACGCAGGCAAAATAAGGCATGTAGGCAAAATGTTAAGCCCTATTTATGCCTCTTTTGCCGAAAAAACACTACCTTTGTCTTGAGTCTGCCGTCATGCAAGCATGCCGGCAGTGCCCTTACACCTAATAAAACTATTATACTGTCCCATTATGCCTAATATTTTCAACATCGGTGGCGACGGCAAGAATGCCGCGTTCAAGAAAGACATTCTTAAATATTTTGTGGCCAACGGAAACTCCACAATCAATGAATTGGCCAAGGACACGTCGCTCAGCGTGCCCACTGTGAGCAAGGCCGTTGGCGAACTCCTCGACCTCGGCTATGTAGAGGAGTACGGAAAGCAGGAAACAGGCGAAGGCCGCCGCCCCAACCTGTACGGTCTGAACCCCGAGTCGGGCTATTTCGTGGGCGTGGAGATAAAGATGGGTTTCGTGAACATGGGACTTATGAATTTCCGTGGCGACCTTGTGGAACTCGACGACAATGTGCCGTGCCGCATAGACAACACCATGGAGTCGGTAGACGAACTGTGCGCGCTCGTGTCGGGCTTCATCGACAAATCGGATGTGGACAGGTCGCGCATAGTCAACACCACGTTCTGCATCTCGGGCCGCGTGAATTCGGAGAGCGGCTATTCGTACACGCTCTACAACTTCTCCGAGCAGCCCCTCACCAAGATTCTTTCCGAGCGTGTGGGCTGCCAGGTTGACATCGAGAACGACACGCGGGCTTTTGCCTACGGCGAGTATATGAAAGGCGCGGTTTACGGAGAGAAGAACGTGCTCTTCGTGAATGTGAGCTGGGGACTCGGACTGGGAATAATCTTGGGTGGCGAACTTTATAAAGGAAAGTCGGGCTTTGCCGGAGAGTTCGGGCACACGCACATGCTCGACAACGACATACTTTGCCATTGCGGCAAGAAGGGATGCCTCGAAACCGAGGCTTCGGGCAGCGCGTTGCAGCGTATGGTGCGCGAGCGTATCGAGAACGGTGAATCCTCGTTCCTCACCCAGCGCACGGGCGACATCTTTTCGCTTGAGAATATCATCGATGCCACAAACGACGAAGATCCGCTTTGTATTGATGTCGTAGAACATGTGGGATCGTGTCTCGGCGAGAGCGTGGCCAATCTCATAAACATCTTCAATCCCGAACTGGTGGTAATAGGCGGCATGCTGGCCCGCACCGGCGATTTCCTGCTGCAGTCTGTTGCGGCCTCGGTGCGCAAGTATTCGCTCAGCATAGTGAACAAGGACACGCGGCTGTGCCTGTCGAAACTGCATGAGCGCGGCGGTGTGATAGGAGCTTGTCTGCTGGCAAGAAAGAGCGTGCTTGACTGACCCGCCGGCATGGCCGCATCGGCCGAAGGGCATCAGGCCAAGGCTTGTGCCGCAACGGCCGGTGACATACTGCCGCTTTTCGCGGTGCGAGAAAAAACACAACAACATGAAGATATTGCTTGCCATCGACTCGTTCAAAAACTGCATGATTTCGGCTGAAGCCGAGGAAGCCGTGGCCGGAGCTTTTGCCGAGGTCTTGCCCGACGCACAGATTGTTGCCGTGCCGGTGTCGGACGGAGGCGAAGGCATGGCGCGGGCATTCACCTCCGCACTCGGCGGACGGCTTGTGCCCGTCACCGTGCACGATGCCCTCATGCGCCGCCGCGAGGCCGTCTACGGCATTGCGCCCGACGGATGCGTCATTGTGGAGGTGGCCGAAGCCTGCGGCTTGACGCATATTGCGGCAGAGGAGCGCGACCCCGTGCGCGCCACAACCTACGGGGTGGGCGAGATAGTGGCACATGCCGTGCGCGGCGGATGCCGCGACTTCATAATAGGACTTGGCGGAACTGCCACAAGCGACTGTGGGGCGGGCATGCTGCGCGCCCTCGTAGACTTGCTCGGCGAAGGCGGCAACATCGACCGGGTGATTGACGGGCCGATGCGCGGATGCCGCTTCACGCTTGCCTGCGACGTGCGCAATCCGCTCACCGGGGCTGACGGCGCGGCAGCGGTGTTCGCTCCGCAGAAAGGGGCAAGCCCCGATGCGGTGCGGCAACTTGAAGAGCGTGCAGTGCGCTTCGCACGGTTCTCGGCCAGACATTTCGGGCGCGACTGCTCACGGCAGCCCGGGGCGGGTGCTGCAGGCGGCTTGGGCTATGCCTTCATGCAGTATTTCGGCGCAAAACAGAAACCCGGTGCCGACCTTCTGTTCGACCTCCTGCATTTCGGACACCTTGCCGCCGATGCCGACATTGTGGTTACGGGCGAGGGCAGTGCCGACCGTCAGACGCTCATGGGCAAACTGCCCGAGCGCGTCATGGCATGCACACGCGCCAACGGCAATGCCGCCGTGTGGCTGGTGGCCGGGCGCGTGACCGACGGCGAACGGCTTGCCGAAGCCGGGTTCTCTGCCGTAGGCGAGGCCACACCGCCGTCGCAACCCCGTTGTGAAGCCTTGCGCCCCGAGGTGGCAAAGGCCAACCTGAGGCTGGCGGTTTTGAAAATGGCAAAAGAATCAACAGGCGATTCTGTTGTTTCTAAAAAAACATAACACCGTAATGTTTACAATAAGTTACAAAAAGCGCATAATGTAACAACCACCGCCCAAGCTGTCCAGGGAAATACTTGGTTTCTCTGTAGATTTGCATCATTCAATAACTAATAAAAAATGACCATGATGAAAAATCTACAACAACACAAAACGGCAATGCAGGCAAACTGCATTGTTACGCTAATGTTCGCCATTCTTTTGGGGTTTGTTTTCCCGAAAGCAGCCAACGCTCATGCGGCAGCATTGGCGGACAATGATGAATCGCCCGTAAGCTATGGCCTCATGATTAATGATGTAGAGGTTACGAGCGAAACCTGCAACGACCTAAGCGTGATTCCGGGCGTGAGCGGAATCGTGAAATATGAACCCGAAACAAAGACTCTCTATCTTGAAGACGCAACAATAATTACTGATGCATACGGCATTGAAAACGCGACAATAGACGGCCTTACAATAAATGTCACCGGCGAAAACAGCCTTACAACAATGAACAACGCCGCACTTGATTTGAAATACAACCCGACAACAATCAAAGGCGGCGGAACGTTCAATATTACCAGTGGCTTCTGCAGCATTTATTTTGAAAAATCGCTTGAGATTAACGATTGCACAGTGAATGCAAAAGGAAAATGGGGCATAGCAGGAAATAACGGGGCATCTGAAGCACTCACCATACGCAATGCCACCGTAACGGCAGAGGGCAACTATTATGGTTCAATCTGCGACATCCTTTCGCTCACGCTCGACGGCTGCTTTATCGCACAGCCCAGCGGCGCAGCGTTTGACGAAACCCTGCATGCCGTTGCAATAGACGGAGAAACAGTTACCGACAAGGTGGTGATAACAACCGAACAGACAGTGGGCATCAATGAAGTGAAAACCGAGGTTGCGGCACACAAGCAAGGAGTCTACAGCCTTGACGGAGTTTGTCTCGGACATGATTTCGATGTATTGCCCGCAGGACTCTACATCAAGGACGGAAAGAAAGTCATAAAGTAAACTATTGGCATCCGGTAAGACTTTCTTGTAACGTTGCAAGTTGTTGAATATCTTAATCTTTTCAAAGGTTTTGGTATTTGTGGCTTACTCTTGTTCATTGTGCAGTTCTCTATCCATAACCACTTACGGGGGCTAAGGATAGAGAACTAAATGAAAAACGTAGGGGCAAGCTCCTACGCTATAATCTGTCGTCCCTACGGGACTCGCCAATTGCGATGTTTTTACCGGACACCAATAGTTATAAAAAGTCCTGCTGTAAGCAAATAATTTTCAGTAGCCGCAAAAATAAGTCTCAGACATTTGGCTATCCGATGAGTTTTGTTTAATTTCACCATCAAAAAGAGATAAAAACAAAGGATAGTCCTTAAAAGAAAAGAGATGAAAAGAAACGTTTTACGCATTGTTGCGGCAATGGCCGTTGTATTCGTTGTGGCTACGGTGGGCGGCAGCTTCTATATGATTGACTATGCACTGTCGAGTGCACACCGTACACGTCGGCCTGACCTCGCCGCCGAAACAATCCGCTACCCGGAACTGCGGCCATGGATTGACAGTCTGCGCAGTGCAGGTGCGCTGCGCGACACATTCGCCGTCCTGTCCTCGGGTGCACGGCAGCACGCCATTTTCGTGCGCTCGCCGCGTGCCGACGGACGTACGGCGGTGGTTGTGCACGGATACTCGCGCGATGCTGTTGACATGCTGCACATAGCCCGGATATATGCACAGGACATGGACTACAATATTATATTGCCCGACCTTCACGGGCACGGCCAAAGCGACGGCGACGACATTCAGATGGGATGGAACGACCGTCTCGACGTGTTGGAATGGATAGGCATGGCCGAACGTATGTTTGCCGTGCCCGGAAAACCCTCGCGCATGGTGGTGCACGGCATATCGATGGGGGCTGCCACGACCATGTGCGTGTCTGGCGAGCCTACACCCGACTTTGTGAAATGCTTCGTTGAGGATTGCGGTTACACGAGCGCGTGGGACGAATTTGCCCATGAGCTGCGCGGACGGTTCTCGTTGCCGGAGTTTCCGCTGCTCTATACCACGAGCGTATTGTGCCGCTTGAAATACGGATGGTCGTTTGGCGAGGCTTCGCCGCTCAAGCAGGTGGCCAAGTGCCGCAAGCCGATGCTGTTCATACATGGCGGCAATGATGACTTCGTGCCAACCGCCATGGTGTTTCCGCTCTACCGCGCCAAACCCGCCCCGAAGCAGCTTTGGGTTGCCCGTGGCAGCGCGCATGCCGTGGCCTACCGTGACCACAAGGCCGAATATGCACGCCTTGTGAAAGATTTTGTCACGAGATGGAACCGTTAGGAAGCCTCCGGAGCGTTAACCAGAAGAATCTTTATCGGGCCTTGTCGGCCAGCAGCAACCGTGTCATTATGCGTGCCGCGTTGTCGGGAGTCACGTCGTTGCCGAGGGCTTCGTGCACCGTGGCATAGCCGTCGAGCATGCGTTGCCGCTCTGTTCCGCCCGGAAGGATGCGTGACAGCCACGATGCGATGTTTGCCGACGAGAATGTGTCGGCCACGAGTTCGGGCACTACCTCGCTGTCGGCTATGAGGTTGACGAGCGAGATGTATTTCACGTTGAGCACATGGCGGCGGCAGAAAGCTATGAAACGCGGCAGCGGCGTTTCGTAGCACACCACCTGCGGCACATTGAAGAGAGCCGTTTCGAGAGTTGCCGTGCCGCTTGTCACCACTGCTGCCTCGGCGTGCGAGAGCAGGGCGTAGGTGTCGTTGTCGATGAGTTTCACGCCAGTGCCTTCAATGTGGCGCATGTATTGGTCGCAGCTGATGCCGGGAGCACCTGCGAGCACGGGCTGGTAATCGGGGTAACGGCTTGCGGCCTCGACCATGGCCGGCAGGTTGTCCTTTATTTCCTGTTGGCGGCTTCCGGCAAGCAAGGCTATTATGGGGCGGTTGTCGAGCCCGTGCCGTTGTCTGAACATGCTTCCGGTCTCGTCGTAGGTGGCCTTGAACGAGCGCACCTCGTCGGCAGTGGGGTTGCCCACATAATGTATTGGGTAGTGGTGTTTGCCTTCGTAGAAAGGCACTTCGAAGGGCAGAATGGAGAACATCTCGTCGATGTCGCGTTTTATGGCCTTTATGCGCCATTCCTTCCATGCCCATATCTTGGGCGAAATGTAGTAGTAAACGCGGCACGGCAGATTACGGTGCACATATTTGGCTATGCCGAGGTTGAAGCCTGGATAGTCGATGAGTATCACCGCGTCGGGATTCCATTGGGCAATGTCGGCTTTGCACATTGCCATGTTGCGGAATATGGTGGGCAGGTGAAGCAGCACGGGAACAAATCCCATGTAGGCAAGTTCGCGGTAGTGGCGCACCATTGTGCCGCCCTCGGCAGCCATTTTGTCGCCGCCGAAGAAACGGAACTCGGCCCGTGGGTCGTGCTCCTTTAAGCGGTGCATGAGATGCGAGGCGTGCAAGTCGCCGCTTGCCTCGCCCGCTATAAGGTAGTATTTCATGCTCAGAGCTGCCAGCCGTTGATAGTGTCAATCATTTCATAGGCGGTGACATCGACGTGCGTGGGGGTTATTGCCACATATCCGTGACGCAAGGCCCAGTTGTCGGTGTCGTCGGCATCGGGCTCGTCGTTGGTGTAGTGTCCTATCATCCAGAAATAGTCGTAGCCGCGCGGGTGGTGCATCTTTACGCACTCGTTGCCCCAGGTGCCTCTGGCCATGCGGCACACCTTGACGCCTGCAAACGATTTGGCCTTAGGGAAATTCACGTTGAGGCACACGCCTTTGGGCAGACCGTTGTCGAGCACCTTGCGGGTGATGCTCCTCACGAGCTGGCGCAGCGGTTCGAAATCGGCGTTGTCGTCTTGGTCGCACAGCGAGAAAGCCACCGACGGTATGTATTTCATGCACCCCTCGAGTGTCACGCCCATCGTTCCGCTGTAATGCGTGTTCACGCTCGCGTTGTCGCCGTGGTTGATGCCGCCAATCACCATGTCGGGCTTGCGGTCGTTGAAGAGTTGGTCGAGGGCAAGCTTCACACAGTCAACAGGCGTGCCGTTGCACGACCACACCTGCACGCCCTCGCTCTGGCGGCGCAGTTTGAGGCGCAACGGTATGGTGGCCGAAAATGCGCACGAGAATCCCGAACGTGCAGACTCGGGCGCACAGACTATAATGTCGGCCATGTCGGCAAGCATTCCGATGAGGCTGTTGATGCCCTTGGCATGGTAGCCGTCGTCGTTGGAGACAAGTATTAAAGGCTTTTTGGTATTCATGCTTTTCTCTTTTATTTCACTTGCAAAAGTACGAAAAAAGGTTTAATATAGCCGTTTCTCACATAAAATATGTAACTTTGCCAAATGATTTTGCCGGGAACAGACCCCGTTGTTTGGCAGCCCGCAGGCCATTGGCGCGGCGCGGCCGGCATGACGTGTCAGTGCCCCGGTTATGCAGGAGTTTTAGAAAATGGGAAAAATCATAGCATTGGCCAACCAAAAAGGCGGTGTCGGCAAGACAACCACCACGATTAATCTGGCAGCATCGCTCGCCACCTTCGAGAAAAACGTGCTCGTGGTGGATGCCGATCCGCAAGCCAACGCGTCGAGCGGGCTCGGCGTTGACATAAAGGATGTGGATTGTTCTCTCTATGAGTGCATCATCGACCATGCCGACGTGCGCGATGCAATATACACTACCGACATAAACGGGCTTGACATAATACCGAGCCACATCGACTTGGTGGGCGCGGAGATTGAAATGCTCAATCTGAAAAACCGCGAGCGCGTGATAAAGAACATGCTCGATGCCGTGCGTGACGACTATGACTATATCCTGATAGACTGCAGTCCGTCGCTCGGACTGATTACGGTCAATGCTCTCACCGCCGCCGACTCGGTGATTATACCCGTGCAGTGCGAGTATTTCGCGCTGGAGGGCATAACCAAGCTGCTCAATACCATCAAGATAATAAAGAGCAAACTCAACCCGAAACTCGAAATAGAGGGATTCCTGCTTACCATGTACGACAGTCGGTTGCGTCTTGCCAACCAGATTTACGACGAGGTGAAGAGACATTTCCAGGAACTTGTGTTCAAGACCGTCATACAACGCAACGTGAAGCTCAGCGAGAGCCCGAGCCACGGTCTGCCGGTGATTCTCTACGATGCCGACTCGGTTGGAAGCAAGAACCACCTCGCGCTGGCTAAGGAAATAATAAACCGCAACCGCACTGATGTTGCACCGGCGGGCGCAGGCGAACAATAAGCAGCCTTTTTAACGACAACATAACGACAGCATAACACAATGGCCGTACACAAGAAATACAACAGAAGCGTCCTCGGGCGCGGTCTCGATGACATCGAGGGCGGAAAGGGCCTCGACGCACTCATCGACACAAACGGCGTGCGCACGCAGGGGACATCGACCATAAATGAAGTGTCGCTGGCGCAAATAGAGGCAAATCCCAACCAGCCACGGCGCGATTTCGACCCTGACGCATTGCGGGAACTGGCCAACAGCATACGCGAGATTGGCATCATACAGCCCATAACGCTGCGTCAGGTGGCCGAAGACCGGTTTCAGATAATTGCAGGAGAACGGCGGTGGAGAGCATCGCAAATGGCCGGGCTTTCTGCAATCCCCGCATATATACGCACTATAAACGACGAGAATGTCATGGAAATGGCACTCGTCGAGAACATACAGCGCGAAGACCTCAACGCCATAGAAATTGCCTTGGCCTACGAGCATCTGCTTGAGGGCGAGGGCATGACACAGGAAAAGGTGTCGGAACGCGTGGGCAAGAGCCGCACGGCCATAACCAACTATCTGCGTCTGCTGCGCCTTCCGGCACAAGTGCAGATGGCATTGCAGAAAAAGGAAATCGACATGGGGCATGCCCGTGCGCTGCTGGCCATTGACAGTCCGTCGTTGCAGATAAAACTGTTCAACGAAGTGCAGAAAAACGGCTACTCTGTGAGAAAGGTAGAGGAAATGGCACAGATGCTCAAGAATGGCGAAGACGTGGCCAGCGGGCAGAAGAAAATCGTGGCCAAGACAAAGCTGCCCGAGGAGTATACAGTGCTGCGCAACCGCCTCTCTGATTTTCTTCAGACAAAGGTGCAGATGACATGTTCGTCGAAAGGCAAGGGAAAAATCACCATCCCGTTTGCCAACGAGGAGGACTTGGAGCACATCATGAGCCTCTTCGACAAAATGAAACAGTAAACAGAAGTGACAGAAGTCTTGCATAAACTATCGCGACTCGTGCTTGTCGTGGCCCTGCTCATGGCGGCTGCGGCAGCGTCGGCACGCACAGCTTGCCCCGATGGCATAACCGATGAATGGTGCGCCGGCAACGACAGCGTGCTGAAGGCCGGGCAGATGATTGACACTGCCGACAGCGCACGGCTCGTTTTGATGTCCGACTCGGTGGCGCGGCGCATGAAACGCGACTGGAGCACATGGCGGCCTAATGCAAAAAAAGCCATGTGGCTGGCCATAGTGCTGCCGGGAGCAGGACAGATATACAACAGAAAATTTTGGAAACTGCCCATCGTGTATGGAGGTTTTGTGGGGTGCGCCTATGCAATGCGCTGGAACAACCAGATGCTGCGCGACTACTCCCAAGCCTACAAGGACATCATGGACGACGACCCGAACACGCAGAGCTATAACCAGTTTCTGCATCTTGGAGCGAAAATCGACGATTCAAATCTGTCGCGCTACCAGACGCTTTTCAAGAAGCGCAAGGACAAGTTCCGCCGTTGGCGCGACATGAGCTTCTTCTGTCTCGTGGCAGTATATGCCCTTTCTGTGGTCGATGCCTATGTGGATGCGTCGCTTTCGGAGTTTGACATAAGCAACGACTTGAGTCTGAGGGTGGAGCCTGCCGTGATAAACAACCGGATTGACCGGAACCCGGTGAAGGGCAACGCGCTCGGAGTGAGCTGTAGTCTGAATTTCTGAATGGCTTCGGCCACGCCCCATTAAAAATGAATGTAAAAACGCGGGAGCGGGCAATGCCCTGACAACCCGAAAGGAAAAGAACATAATAAATTGATGAAAGGAAAATTCTTTTTGATTGCCGCAATGATTTTCGGCATCGGAGGGCAGACTTTTGCCCAGACCGACAACAACGATACGGAAATCACTGTGACCAATGCCAAGGGCGAAGAAGAGGTCATCGACCTGCCCGAAGCAATGACCAGCGAGTATGACAGCCTGCTTAGTGTCTACAATGCAAAGACATATCTTAAACCGAGCAACGACTGCAATATGCCTGATGTCAACCCCGTGTATGGCAAGGAAGTCTACAAGGAACGGCTCAGCCGCATCCCCACGGTGATAGAAATGCCTTACAACGATGTGGTGCAGAAATTCATCGACCGTTACAGTGGTCGTCTGCGCCGCTCTGTGAGTCTGATGCTCGGGGCGCAGAATTTCTATATGCCCACTTTCGAGGAGGCTCTTGAAGCCTACGGGCTGCCTCTGGAACTGAAATACCTGCCCGTGATAGAGTCGGCACTCAACCCCAATGCCGTGTCGAGGGTGGGGGCCACAGGACTGTGGCAGTTCATGCTCGCAACGGGCAAACGCTACGGTCTTGAGGTGAACTCGCTCGTTGACGAACGCCGCGACCCGGTGAAAGCATCCTATGCAGCTGCGCATTACCTTAGCGACCTGTATAAAATCTTCGGCGACTGGAATCTCGTAATCGCGTCATACAACTGCGGCCCGGAGACAATAAACAAGGCCATACACCGCTCGAAGGGCGAAACCGACTACTGGAAAATCTATCCCTATCTGCCGCGCGAGACACGCGGATATGTGCCGGCGTTCATCGCGGCCAACTATATAATGAATTATTACTGTGAGCACAACATCTGCCCGATGCAGGCCGACCTGCCTTCAAAAACCGACACCGTGGTGGTGAACCGCGACGTGCATCTCGAACAGGTGGCAAAGGTGCTCAACGTAAGTATCGAACAACTGAAACAGCTCAATCCGCAATACCGCCGTAACATCGTGAACGGAAGTTCTAAGCCTTCGGCACTGCGTTTGCCTGCTATGCTCGTCAACATGTTCATCGACCGTGAAGACTCGGTGTATGCCTACAATGCCGGCGAATTGCTCGGCAAGCGCACCGAAGTGGAAGTGAACGATGATGCTCCTGCCTACTCGTCGCGCGGTTCGCGTGCAAGCTACGGCAAATCCGCATCGAAACGCTCAAAGAGCCGCAACAAGCGCGGTCGCCGTGAACGTCAGCGCAATGTGACAATACGCCAGGGCGACACTCTGTCGGAAATAGCCGCACGCAACAACACAACGGTGAAAAAACTGCGCAAGCTCAACAAGATAAGCGGCAACAACATAAGGGCCGGAAAGAAAATCAGAGTAAAGTAGCACACTATCCACCAACCATATAAATTACCGAATATGGACGACCAGGACATGAAAGACCAGCAGCGTGAGGCTGCCGACGACCGTCTTATCGACGGCGCATTCGGTCATTTGCTCGACACTTACACCGCATCGCGGCACCGCAAGAAAATCGACATAATAAGCAAAGCCTTCAATTTCGCGCGGCAGGCACACAAGGGCGTGCGTAGGCTTTCGGGCGAACCGTATATCATGCATCCCATTGCCGTGGCGCAGATTGCATGCGAGGAAATGGGACTAGGGTCGACAAGCATCTGTGCCGCACTGCTGCACGATGTCGTTGAAGACACCGACTATACTGTTGAGGACATAGAAAACATCTTCGGCAGCAAAATAGCGATGATTGTCGATGGCCTTACCAAAATATCGGGAGGCATATTCGGAGAACAGGCTTCGGCACAGGCGGAGAATTTCAAGAAATTGCTTCTCACGATGAGCGACGACATCCGTGTCATACTCATCAAAATATGTGACCGTCTGCACAATATGCGCACGCTCGCAAGTCAGCCTGCTAACAAGCAATACAAGATTGCCGGAGAAACGTTGTATATCTACGCACCGCTTGCCAACCGGCTCGGTCTTAACAAGATAAAGACCGAACTCGAGGATTTGAGCTTCCGCTACGAACATCCTGAGGAGTATGCCTCAATCGAGAAAAAACTCGCCTCTACACAGGAAAAGCTCGACACCCTTTTCAATCTCTTCACCGCGCCCATAAAGGAAGCCCTCGACAAGATGGGCATTGACTACCAGCTGAAGGCCCGTGTGAAGAGCCCTTACTCCATCTGGAGCAAGATGCAGAACAAGCATGTCACTTTCGACGAGATTTACGACATTCTTGCCGTGCGTATAGTATATACCCCCAAGGAACGCGACGAGGAAATAAACGAGTGCTTCAAGATATATGTGGCTATAAGCCAGATATACAAGTCGCATCCCGACAGACTGCGCGACTGGGTTAACCATCCGAAGGCCAACGGCTATCAGGCACTCCATGTCACCCTGATGTCGAAACAGGGCCGATGGATAGAAGTGCAGATACGCAGTGACAGAATGGACGAAGTGGCCGAGCAGGGATTTGCGGCGCACTGGAAATACAAGGAGGGCGACAACGAGATAATCGACGACGACAGTGAACTGAACAACTGGTTGAGCACGATAAAGGAAATCCTCGACGACCCGCAACCCGATGCAATGGATTTCCTTGACACCATAAAGCTCAACCTTTTTGCCAGCGAAATATTCGTGTTCACGCCGAAAGGCGAGATAAAGACCCTTCCGGCAGGGTGCACCGCGCTTGACTTTGCTTTCCAGATACACACTTTCCTAGGCACGCATTGCATCGGTGCCAAGGTGAACCACAAGCTTGTTCCGCTCAGCCACCGTCTGCAAAGCGGCGACCAAGTGGAAATACTCACGTCGAAATCACAGCATGTGCAGGCTTCGTGGATAAATTTCGTGTCAACCGCGAAGGCCAAGGGAAAGATACAGGCTGTGCTCCGCCGCGACAACCGCGAAACGCAGAAAAAGGGCGAGGAAATGCTCGGCGAATGGCTGCGCGGCAACGGATATGAGATGACCACGACTGTGCTCAACAAACTGTGTGCCCTGCATGACGCGCAGAAACACGACGACCTTTTTCTTGCAATAGGCAAACGCTCGGTGATTCTCGGCGACAACGACCTCGCCGAATTGCACGAAAAGAAGAAAGAATCGGCCGCAGGGTGGCGCAAGTATGTGCCGTTTCTCAGCCACGAAGGCAAGAAAACCAAGGCCGCTCCCAAGTTCTTCACGGTGGGCGAAGGGTTCAACAAGAAAAAACCTGTATATCTCAGCGAGGAAAACATATCTACATTCGTGTTCCCTGCATGTTGCCACCCGATACCGGGCGACGATGTTCTCGGGTATATAGACAACAAGAAGCGCATCGAAATACACCGTCGCGACTGCAAGGTGGCAGCACGCTTGAAGACAAGTTTCGGCAACCGCATACTCGACGCAAAGTGGAACATGCACAAGCAGATGTTCTTCGACGCGACAATAGAGATAAGGGGCATCGACCGCAAACGCATGCTCCATGATGTAGCCGAGGTGATTTCAGACAAGCTCGACGTCAACATACACCGTATGACAATATCGAGCGACGAGGGCATCTTCGACGGAACAATAGAAATAAAGGTGCACGACCGCGATGAGGTGAAGGTAATAATGGAAAGTCTGAAGAAGATAGACGACATCAAGGAGGTGCTTCAGATTTTCTGACACACGGGCATAGCTCCGCAATACAACACAAAGCGGGGGTGACGCATGGTTGCGTCGCCCCCGCTTTGCGTAAGTACATGCAGGAAAAGTCAGCTTGGTTGTTTCCGGCTCTTTCTCGCGGCTATCATAACACTTGCCAGCAAAACAATGAATGCCACGAGAATGCAGATCATCTGGAACGAGTATTTCTCCGGCTCAACCCATATTTCATTGAAGAAATCCAGACGGCCTAGCACTTCGACAGGTGTCCAGAACACCACGACCGTTGCAATGGCCATGCGGATGTTTGCACCCCATGACGAGAGCTTGAGTTGCTTCTTGAATATGAAAATGCTGCCCACCAGACAAGCGGCGGCAACGATGCTCGTCACGGGGTGGCGGTCGCCGAGGAAATTCTTGTCATAGCAGAACATGAGAAGCAGATAGCTCGCCCAAAGAATCATGTTCAGTTCCATGAATGTCACGATGCTCGTGTGCCTTGTCATCGGGCGTACGGCAATCTCGTTCTTGCGCGAGCGGAAAAGCACACGCTGCCACCAGTTTATGAAATTGCAGCCGTTTTTTGTGGAGAAGACATAGAGCACCATCACCATCATCCACATCCCGAAAGTGGCGGGCAGGACAAGATATTCGGGACGTGTAACCACTACGCCGTTCTCCATTTCGGGTTGCGTGCCCCAACGCGTAGTGTAGTACTGGAAGAGAAACTCCACCCATCCGGTCCAGAAGAGCAGACCGCCAAGCAGTCCGCATAGGGTCTGCTTGGTGTCACCCCTCACTATGACACCGGCAACAACTATCAAAAGTCCTGCCAGTCCCATGAAGAAAGCCGAGTAATGCACCGCTTCGGGTGTCATTGTCTTGTCCATGACAATCATCAGCGCATGTCCCAAAGGCATGGTGAGTAGCACCACAAGGAATGAGACAATAGATTTCAACCAATTCAATTTCATAATGATTCTGTTTTTGAGTAATAACTGATTATAATGTGTAAAATGTAGGTTGCTGGACATGTGGTCTCGGAGCGCGCAGAAATGCCTATTGGGCATCCAAACACATCGAGAACGTCACGCCGCGCCGCATCATGTCGTTGAGAGTGGGGCGCAGACGTTTTCTGAAACTATCCCATGAGCGCACCGACTGCTTGCTCCATCCTGCTTCGGCGAGGGCTATTGCACGCGGATAAGCCTGGTAGTATATGCGTTCGGGCGTGGTTATGCATTCGCTCCACAGCGTGCCGGCTACGCCGAAAAGGTTGTCGCGCTCAAAGTCTTCTCCCATTCCCCATGCCGGGTCAAGGTCGTAGGTGTCTTTCAATGTGGTCGCTGGCATGCCCCAATTCACCTCCGGCATGTCGCCTTTGGCCATGGGATAGTCGAAATAGCAGTGCTCGCCTGGGCACAGCATTATGCGTGCGTTGTTGCGCACCGCTGCATCGAGAGCCTCCTTTGTCTGTCCGCTGCGCCATGCGAAGGTAACGCATCCCGGTTGTATCTTCTTGAAGTCGGACTCATACCAGAACATGGGAGTCTTGTGGTATACATCGCGCAGGAGTTCGATCATGCGGTCGAAGAGATAGCCTTGCAGTTTCCAGTTCTCCGATCGGTCGGTTGTTTCAATGCCGAGCTTTTGTTTCAGTGCTTGGCATTTGGGGCAGTCTGTCCAGCAGTCGAGTGGCGGATTGCCGGCCTCGTCGCCTCCGAGGTGTATGTATTTTGAGGGGAAGATGTCGGTTATCTCCTTGAATACATTTCCGAGGAACTCATAGGTGAAGTCGTTGCCGGGGCAGAGCAGCTGGTTGCTCACACCGCATGTGGTGCGTATGGGCACTTGGCGTTGTTGGCAGGTGAGTTCGGGAAACACGCTGATGGCAGCCACTTCGTGTCCCGGCATTTCTATTTCGGGCACGATGTCGATGTTGTATGTTGCTGCATAGCTCACCAAGTCGCGCATTTGGTCTTGTGTGTAGTAGCCTTTTATGGGCATGAGCAGGTCGTCCTGTCCCCAGCGTTCCGACGCTTTTGCGGTAAGTTGCGGATATTTCTTTATTTCTATGCGCCAAGCCTGGTCGTCGACAAGGTGCAGGTGGAGCGCGTTCAGTTTGTAGCGTGCCATTTCGGGGATGAAGGCTTTCAGTTCTTCATAGGGAATGAAGGTGCGTGCCGGGTCAACCATCAGTTCCCTTACATGTGTGCGGGGCTTGTCGGTTATTGAAAGTTGGGGCAGGGTGGCCACATGGCAGTATGTGCCGCTTCCGCGCAGCAGTTGGTCGAGGGTCATCAGTCCGTAGAATACGCCCTTCGTTGTCTTTCCCTTGATGTCCACTCCATTGTCGGTGACGGCAAGTGTGTAGCCTTCCTCGTCGTCAACCGACGGGTCGATGGCGAGAGAAAGGGTGGCAGAGCGTCGTTTGCCGTTGGCATGGCGCACGTCACTGTCGTTGCCCAACCGTTCGTCGAGAATGCGTTGGGCGTGGCGGCGAATGTCGCTGCCGCAAGCATTGTCGCAGACTATCTCCCATTGTGCGGTAACCTGAAGCGTTTTTTTGTTGTTGTCTATGTGGAGTGAGGCAGGTGCGGGCGTGAGGCAGGATGCCGGGTCGCAAAGCTCGTTGCCGGGTAGAGGTTCTGCAAAGAACGTTTTCCAACCTGCGGCCTTGCGGTAGGCTTTCTCCGAACCTTTGGGCACGATGAGCTTGACCGTATTGCGGTCGAGGCCATAGAAAGCCGATGCGGCAGCTTGAGGCGGTGTCTTTGAGTTTACGCGCACCGTTTTCAGTCCTGCAAGGCGGGCAAATGCATATTCACCTATGTTCGGACTGCCTTCAATCGTGACCGTTTCCATTTTCTTGCAGCCTGAAAAGGCTGCTGCACCCACTTCCTTTACAGTGGCGGGCAATGTGATTTCTTTAAGGTTGTCGCATGCAAAAAAGGCTTGTGAACCTACTCTCTTGGCCGATTTCGGAAGGATTATGTGCTGTAGATTGTGGCGTGAATGGAATGCGTTGTCGGGCACGGTGTCGCATTGTGCGTCGCCGAGGTCGGCCTCGCGCAGTTGCCAGCACAGGTCGCGCAGTTGTCTGAAATCGGAATTTCCTCTTGTGGTGAGTTTCCCGTCAAGTTTTATTTTCACTGCGGCCGACTTGGCATCGGGTTTTAGGTCGGTCATGTTCTTTGCCGTTTGTGCCGTGGCTGCGAGAACAAGTACAGTGGCGGCAGACATAAGAAGAAATCTTTTCATATGTGTTTGTTGGTTTAGGTTAGCAAAATGATTGTGCGACATGCGGCAGCGTCACACAAGACTGTCAATCTGGCTCTTTATCTTTTTCAGTTCGTCGCGCACCGAAATCAGAGTTTCCAGAATTTCCGAACTTTTGTCCACTCCCGTGCGGTTGTGGCTAAGCATCTTGCGGGCGGCGGCAATCTTGAAGCCGCGCACCTTTACAAGGTTGTGTATGGCGCGTATCTGTTCAATGTCCTTGTCGGTGTATTGCCTCACGTTTTGGCCTACGGTCTTCGGCTTCAGACGCGGAAATTCAGTCTCCCAGTAACGCAGTGTGCTCTCGCGCACGTCGAACATTTGCGCCACTTCTTTTATGGAGTAATACAATTTTACGTTTATGTCAGCTTTCAGTGGCATACTACCGCTATTATTATTAAACAATGATTAATTTATTTGCAAAAATAAGCAAAACAAAGTACCTTTGCAAAAGTTTTGTAAGGAATTTAAGAAACAATATATAAATATAAAATGATGACAGCTAATGAAATCCGCGACTCATACAAGAAATTTTTCGAGTCGAAAGGACATACAGTCGTACCCTCAGCCCCGATGGTGATAAAGGACGACCCGACGTTGATGTTCACCAATGCCGGCATGAACCAGTGGAAGGACATCATCCTCGGCACGCGCGACCCCGAGCCGCGTCGGCGCACCGACTCGCAGAAGTGCTTGCGCGTGAGCGGCAAGCACAACGACCTTGAGGAAGTGGGCCATGACACATATCACCACACTATGTTTGAGATGCTGGGCAACTGGAGCTTCGGCGACTATTTTAAGGAAGGGGCGATTGACTACGCGTGGGAATACCTCGTCGACGTGCTGCATCTTAACCCTGCCGACCTGTATGTGACGGTGTTTGAAGGCTCTGAAGAAGAAGGGCTCGGCCGCGACGATGAGGCTGCCGGATATTGGGCAAAGCATGTTCCGGCCGACCATATAATCAATGGCAATAAGCACGACAACTTCTGGGAAATGGGCGATACTGGTCCGTGCGGCCCGTGCTCCGAGATACACCTCGATTCGCGCACGCCGGAAGAAAAGGCAAAGACACCGGGACGCGAACTTGTCAACAAGGACGACCCGCAGGTGATAGAAATCTGGAACATCGTGTTCATGCAGTTCAACCGAAAGGCCGACGGCTCGCTCGAATCGCTGCCTATGCATGTCATCGACACTGGCATGGGCTTCGAGCGTCTTGTGCGTGCCATGCAGGACAAGCACTCCAACTACGACACCGACATTTTCCAGCCTATAATAAAGGAAGAAGAAGCCATTACGGGGCTTGAATACGGCACCGATGAGGCCACTGACGTAGCCATGCGTGTCTGCGCCGACCACATACGCGCCGTGGCTTTCTCCATTGCCGACGGACAACTCCCGAGCAATGCCAAAGCCGGATATGTGATACGCCGCATCCTGCGCCGTGCCGTCCGTTATGCCTACACCTTCCTCGGACAGAAGCAGGCTTTCCTCTACAAGCTCATTCCCGTGCTCGTGAGCGAGATGGGCGAGGCTTATCCCGAGCTCAATGCACAGCGCGACCTCATTCTGCACGTTATAAAAGAAGAGGAAGATTCGTTCCTGCGCACCCTTGAGAAGGGCATCGACATGCTCAGCGAGGCTATGGACGAGATGAAAAAGCAGGGAAAAACCGAGCTTGACGGTGTTCAGGCATTCCGCCTTTTCGACACTTACGGATTCCCGCTTGACCTTACCGAACTCATTTGCCGTGAGAACGGATTCACGGTAGACGAAAAACAGTTTGGCGAGGAAATGCAGAAACAAAAGGAACGTGCACGCAATGCCGCCGCCGTGGAGAACAGCGACTGGGTTAACCTGCGTGAGGGTGAGCAGCAGTTTGTGGGCTACGACTACACCGAGTATGAATGCCACATACTGCGCTACCGCAAGGTGACGCAAAAGAAGAACACTTTCTATGAGCTGGTGCTCGACAATACGCCTTTCTATGGTGAGATGGGCGGTCAGGTAGGCGACCAAGGCGTGCTCGTAAGCGAGAACGAAACGGTGACTATCATCGACACCAAGCGCGAGAACAACCAGTCGGTACACATCGTCAACGAGTTGCCCAAGAATCCCGAAGCCGATTTCATGGCGTGTGTGGATGTTGACAAGCGCAATGCCTCTGCAGCCAACCACACTGCTACCCACCTCCTCGACTATGCTCTCAAGCAGGTTCTCGGCGACCATGTTGAGCAGAAAGGTTCTTTCGTGTCGCCCACAACGCTGCGTTTCGACTTCTCGCATTTCCAGAAAGTCGGCGAAGAAGACTTGCGCAAGGTGGAGCGTCTTGTAAACGGACTGATACGTCAGGATTTCCCGCTCGACGAACATCGCGACACTCCTTTTGAGGAAGCGAAGAAACTTGGAGCCATAGCTCTCTTCGGTGAAAAGTATGGCGACAAGGTGCGCGTGGTGCGGTTCGGCCCGAGCTGCGAGTTCTGCGGCGGTATACATGCCAAGTCTACTGGACGCATAGGCATGTTCAAGATTGTCAGCGAGAGCAGCGTGGCAGCCGGAATACGCCGTATAGAGGCAAAGACCGGCACCGAGTGCGAGGAACTGATGTACAACATTGAGGATGCACTGAAGACCATACGTCAGCTGTTCAACAATGCAAAGGACTTGCAGACCGTCATAGGCAAATATATAGAGGAGCACGACTCCATGAAGAAATCCATTGAGCAGTTCCAGGCCCAAGCCGTGGAGCGTGCCAAGGACGAGCTCCTTTCGCGTGCCCGCACTGTGGGCGGCGTGAAAGTAGTGACTGCCGTGCTTCCGTTGGAGGCTTCTGCCGCCAAAGACCTCGTGTTCAAATTGCGTCAGGCAGTGCCCGAAGGACTTCTTGCGGCAATCGGTTCGGTTGCCAACGGCAAGCCGCTTTTGAGCGTCATGCTTAGCGACGACCTTGTGTCGGAGCACAGTCTCAATGCCGGACAGCTCGTGCGTGAGGCTGCCAAGCTCATACAGGGCGGCGGTGGCGGACAACCTCATTTCGCCACTGCCGGCGGAAAGAACGTTGATGGTCTGTCGGCTGCTGTCGACAAGGTCGTGGAATTGGCTAATCTGTAAACATCTCAAGTTCCGGCGGAGACGATACCGCGGACTATATAACAATCTTTTGGTCCGGGTTGCCGTGTGAGGCAACCCGGATTTTTTGTTTTGCCGAGTTTGGAGTTGTTATGTCGAAAACCGTGTGCCAAACATGATGAATAGGTAGGAAATCTAGCGCATCGGTTGTTTTCGTCGTTGCAAGATTTGCCGTTTACGCCGATAATGCTTATTTTTGCCGTATAAACAAACTTTTAAATGCATAAACCAATGGCAGAGAAAGGATATACGACAAAGCGTTTCGGCCAGCCCACGAAGCGTTATGTGCAGACAATGGACTTGAATGACGACGACGAACTGATAGTGAAATACCGTGAGGCCCATGACAAGGCGCATTTCTGGGATGAGATAAAGCGCGGAATACAGTCGGTGGGCATTCTTGAAATGGAGTTGTACATTCTCGGTCGTCGGCTTGTAATGATAGTCGATGCGCCGCTCAATTTCAACTGGGACGAGGCCATGAAGAGGCTTGCCACGTTGCCGCGTCAGGCAGAGTGGGAGCGTTATGTCGCACAGTTCCAAGGTTGCGATGCCGATGCCACGTCCGACGAGAAATGGCAGATGATGGAGCGCATGTTCTATCTGTATGAATAACGGGCTGGGAGTAAAGGCGGAACGATGCGCATTGCCAATGCACTGTTTTAGAAAAACAAAGCGTGAAGAATGCAGATTCAATAATAGGCCAAATAAATAAAAAATCTATGGCAAAAAAGACGAAGCAAACTGTACAATTCATAGAAGGCGTTGATCCGGGATTATTTGGACAGAAATATTCAAGCAGAGACTATCGATATGAAGAATCTTGGGGAAAGAACCAGTTCAACAGTTCTTTTCCTGCTTCTCTTGTCGCTTATATGGGAAGCAAGGGGATAGACCCTGTATTTATTTGTACAAACAAAAACAATGACATTGTTCACAAATACATATCGTCTAAAAAGTTATTGGGTATAGACCCGCTATGCGATGAAGCCTACTATGACTATGAGGCTGGCTACTATCCTTACGAGCAATATTATACGGCAAGCAAGAAGGAAAAGATTGATTTGGTGATGATAAATAGAACAACCCTGAGTCCAGTAAGTGGCTTGGAAGTAAAACTTACAACACTTCCAGACAATACAACCAAGGATTTGCCTGATGCAGACTATGGGAGCGAAATTGTTGTCCGTTCGCCTACGATTCTGTTTGTCGCCTGTAGCATTTGCGCTTGCTATGATTCTCCAAAGGGTAAGAATAAATTACATGATATTCTTAATACCATTGGACAGGAAATCAAAGATTGGAGTGAGATAAGGCAAGTGGCACCTCATTATAACGAAATCAAAGAGGCTATCATGGCGGTTTCAAGTGATTTGACCAACAAGCAGGTTCCTTTGATTATGCAGCCAATATGGAAAACAGACAGAAAACTTACAGATCTTGAAGAAAATTGTCTGGACGTTTTCGTCTGGTCGAACTTGTCTGTCATTCAAATGGCCCTTCGTGAGACTTCTTCCGATGATGACATTTCCCGAAACCAGCGAACCATTATATGGTTGTACAAAATGTTGTGGGATTTCACGCAGTTTGGAAAATTCAACTATACAGACATTGTCAACAGTCTTTCATACAAATATAAGACAGACAAGGCATTCGCCATTAGTGGCAAATTGACAAATCCGTTCTTGAAATGTTCCGAATTAGAGAAGCCACGCATTGGCAAATTTGAAATCAAGAACATCATTCTGGGCGATGGTCAAAAACTTTTACGCCCGGAAAGAAGATTTGATGCCTATCTCGTTAGTCACCCTGAATTGTTTGTGTAAATGAAAGTAGTAGATTTGTTTTGTGGTTGTGGCGGGTTAAGTCTCGGATTCGAGAAGGCAGGAATGGATGTCGTTGCAGCTTTCGACAATTGGATTGACGCATTGGCAGTTTATAGGAACAACTTTTCCCATCCTGCAATACATGCTGATTTGATGAATGTAGCCGAGTCCGTAAAGGCAATTCGTCCATATGGGCCGGACATGATTATTGGCGGCCCTCCGTGTCAAGATTTTTCGTCTGCGGGCAAACGCAACGAAGACAACGGGCGTGGAGACCTTACCGTTTGTTATGCACGAATTGTTTCCGAGATAAGGCCAAGGTGGTTTGTCATGGAGAATGTGGAACGTATATTGAAGACACAGAAGCTTCAGGATGCACTTGAAATATTCAAGGCGGCCGGCTATGGCCTCACATACACCGTGCTTAATGCTGCATTGTGTGGGGTTCCACAGAAAAGGAAGCGATTTGTAATGGTTGGTAAACTTGGAGCTGAGGATGATTTTATGAAAACCACTCTCTTGGAGAAATTGTCCGACCATGAAATGAGTGTTGCAGAATATTTTGGCGACAAATTGAAGATAAAATATTATTACCGTCATCCACGCAGTTATGCGCGAAGGGGGATTTTCAGCACTTCCGAGCCAAGCGCGACAATCCGTGGCGTGAACAGACCGATGCCAAAAGGTTACACTCTGCATCCTGGCGACCCGGTGAAGTCGCTCGAAGGAATACGCCCGTTGACCTCTATGGAGCGTAGCATGATTCAGACTTTCCCCGAAGATTTCAATTTTGAGGGAACGAAAACAAAAATAGAACAAATGATAGGCAATGCTGTCCCCGTAAATCTGGGCTATTACGTTGCTGACGCTATCTTTAGGTATTCTGGGGAACATAGAATGTCAAAATCACGCAATTTGATAAATGTTTGATTTTCTGATGTTCTTTATTTAGAAATATAAGTTATGAAAAGAAAGACACGTCATGCGGTATTGCGGATTTTGTTGGCCTCTTTTGCTGTTTTCCTCGCATATTTCATAGCTAGCATGTCGCTTGATTACCTGTTCGGTAACAGTTTCTCACTTGAACACACTCTCGTTTCTGCTGCTGTGTTTGCATTGCTTTGGGCATTTATAATTGGATATAAGATATCCAAGAGGGGATTTTAGCCCCGGAGGGGCGTAACGGGCGTAGCCCAGGGTGAGACGTTTGCTGAAGCAAACGGTGTAACTCTGGGTATAAACGGCAAACGCAAGGTCTGGCCTGTAAGGTCAGCACCGCAATTACTTCTCATGCTGGTGTAGTGCTGACCTTACAGGCCGACCGCCATTTCAAATCATGAAACCCAGGGTTACAGATGTCACTGCGGCCCAACTTCACCCTGGGCTACGAACGTTACGCCCTTGTCAGGGCTGATACTGGTCTCGCGCTTTTACCAATTTTGAACACCCCTACCCGTAGTTTTTGTGTTGCCAACAACAATTTGCCACTGGGTAGATTTAAATATGTTCTTTTTGTATAAAGATTTTCGCGTTTTAATGCTTATCTTTGCTGATTTGTGTGTGGACAACAAGAATTTTAATTGAATAAGAGATGGCATCAAAAGTAAGACAGTCTAATTTTGAATTGCTC
>CAVDCP010000026.1:0-35734 GCA_963607545.1 bacterium | reverse complement strand
GTTTTGAGTGGTGCCGTCACTAGTACGAGAGGACCGTGATGGACAGACCTCCGGTAAGCCGGTTGTGCCGCCAGGTGCACCGCCGGGTATCCGAGTCTGGTTAGGATAAGCGCTGAAAGCATCTAAGTGCGAAGCCATCCGCGAGATTAGAACTCCTTTTAGGGTCGTCAAAGACGATGACGTTGATAGGGCGCAGGTGTAAAGACGGCGACGTCAAAGCCGAGCGCTACTAATTGCCCGAAACTTTCCCTTGGTAGCTGTGTTTTCAGCCGTTGTTTTCTTGTACGGTTTTGCTTTTCAATCTGTCTAGTTACACGGCGCGTCCTTGTTTAGGAGGATGTGTACGAAGATATTCAGGCGGTTATTGCGGCGGTGTCCCACCTCTTCCCATTCCGAACAGAGAAGTTAAGCCCGCTTGCGCCGATGGTACTGCAATGCAATGCGGGAGAGTAGGAAGCTGCCTTCTTTCAAGAGTGGTCTCCACAGCCTCAGGGTTTGTGGAGACCTTTTTTTTTGTGCCATGCCGCACAGGGTCATGTGGCACATGTGTGGCATGTTGGGCTGCATAAAACATTTGATTTGCATGTTTTCCGCCATTTCTTTTGCGTAAAAATGTCTTGCAGACAATAATCACCCCCAAATTGGCGTTATATAATCATGCAGTGGACTGACCAAATAAGGCGTGTGAAGATATTCCTTGTGCTTGCCGCTATATTGATAGCGGTGGCATCGCTTATTGTCTCGCACATTCTCATCAACGACCTTGCCACTGAGGAACGCAACAAAATGGAGGTCTGGGCGGAGGCTATGCGCACGCTCAACCGTGCCGACGAGAATACCGACATCAATCTTGTGCTTAAGGTTGTGAACAGCAACAATACCATTCCCGTCGTTGTGCTTGACTCAAACGGTGAAGTACAGGCGTTCCGCAACATAACGATAGACAATTGCAAAACCTATGCCGACAGTGTGGCCTATGTGTCGGAACTTGGCCGCAGTTGGCTCAACCGCAACCACAAGGTGCGCATATCTCTCGACGAGACATCACACACCGACTATATAGATGTGTGCTATGACGACTCTGTAATGTTGCGCCGCCTCTCGTCTTATCCCTTTGTGCAGCTCGGCGTGGTGATGATATTCGTGGTGATAGCCATATTTGCCCTGCTCACGTCGAAAAAGGCCGAGCAGAACAAAGTGTGGGTGGGTCTGTCGAAAGAAACGGCACACCAGCTGGGCACTCCCATATCGAGCCTGATGGCATGGGTGGAGATACTGAAAGAAACTTATCCCGACGACGCGCTCATTCCCGAAATGGACAAGGACGTGAAGCGTCTGCAGCTTATAGCCGACCGCTTCTCGAAGATTGGTTCGTTGCCCGAGCCGGTTCCGGCGAGCCTTAATGAGGTGATGGAACATGTTGTGGGCTACATGGAGCGGCGCACTTCGCGCAAGGTGCAGATGGTGCGCGATTTCCCCGACAGCGACATCGTGGTGCGCATAAACGCGTCGCTCTTTGAGTGGGTGATTGAAAACCTGTGCAAGAATGCCGTCGATGCAATGGGCGGAGAAGGCACAATCACGTTGTGTGTGATGCGCGGTGATGCCGGACGGGTAGTGGTTGAGGTGTCGGATACGGGTAAGGGCATACGCAAGAAAGACCTGCGCAACGTGTTCCGTCCGGGGTTCACCACGAAGAAACGCGGCTGGGGACTCGGACTTTCGCTTGCCAAGCGCATAGTGGAGGAGTATCACCGTGGACGCATCTTCGTGAAGAGCAGCGAACTTGGCGTGGGCACTACGTTCCGTATAGAATTAAGGGAATGACAGGCATGAGCCAAAGGCTGTGCCCTGACTTATCGCAATAAAGTGAAAAATACATCTTTTGTATCTTGTAAATGTCGGGTTTGTACCGATGGAAGAGACGGGCTTCACGCTTCCAACTCTTTTATAAATGGCAATATAATCGTCGTGAAAATCAAAAACATGGCACATATATTACGCAATGTCGGAAAATATTCGTAACTTTGCAACCCAAATGTGTAGTTCAGAGCTGCTAAAAGTGGATTTGAAAGAGTTGGCCGAAGGTGTCACGACTCTTGATTTCAATCTTGGCGACGCTTTCTTCGAATCGCTTGACGAGGGGGAGATAAAGCGTGGCAATATTGGCGTGTCGGTGAATGTACGCCGCACGGAGAACTACTTTGAATTCGGCATCCGCACGGAAGGCATCGTTGTGGTGCCGTGCGATGTTTGTCTGGACGATATGGAACAGCCCGTCGAGGCCGACAACCGCCTTGTGGTGAAATTCGGCGATGAATACTCCGAGGACGACGACCTTATAACCGTTGCCGAGAGCGAAGGCATCATCGACCTGTCGTGGTTCGTTTACGAGTTCGTCGCGCTCAGTGTTCCCATAAGGCATGTACATGCCCCCGGACGTTGCAACGAGACAATGCTTTCCGCCCTTGCCGAACACTCGGCCATGCGCGGCGGTGACGGCAGCGCGGCAGAGCCCGACCCTCGTTGGAGTGAATTGGAAAAATTAAAAACAATAATTAAAGATTAAAGAAAAATGGCACATCCTAAAAGAAGACAGTCGAAGACTCGTACACTTAAAAGAAGAACTCATGATAAGGCAGTAGCCCCCACATTGGCAGTATGCCCCAACTGCGGCGCATATTATGTGTATCACACTGTATGCTCTACCTGCGGTTACTATCGCGGCAAGGTTGCTATCGTGAAGGAAGTTGCTGAATAATTAGATGGGAAAGGTAAACGCAGTAATCACCGGCGTGGGTGGATATGTGCCCGACTATATCCTCAACAACGAGGAACTGTCGCGCATGGTTGACACCAGCGACGAGTGGATTATGACCCGCGTCGGCATAAAGGAACGGCACATCCTCACCGAGGAAGGTCTCGGGACAAGCTACATGGCCCGCAAGGCTGCCAAGCAGCTCATCCAGAAAACCGGCGTAGACCCTGACACTATCGACGCGCTTATCGTCACGACGACGACCCCCGACTACAAGTTCCCCTCAACGGCTTCCATCGTTTTGGGCAAGCTCGGGCTTAAAAACGCTTTCGCATTTGATTTCGAGGCCGCTTGCTGCGGATTCCTGTATTCGCTTGATGTGGCTGCATCGATGATACAGAGCGGTCGCTACAAGAAGATAATCGTTATAGGTGCCGACAAGATGTCGTCGCTCGTTGACTATCAGGACCGCGCCACTTGCGTGCTCTTCGGCGACGGAGCCGGTGCTGTGCTTGTGGAAGCTACGGAAGAGGAGAACGTGGGAGTGCAGAACTCTTATCTGCGCACCGACGGACAGGGACTTCCGTTCCTGCACATGAAGGCCGGCGGCTCAGTGTGCCCCGCATCGCATTTCACCGTAGACCACCGTCTGCACTACCTCTATCAAGAGGGCCGCACGGTGTTCCGCTATGCAGTCACAAACATGAGTGACGATGTGGCCGAGGTGATGAAGATGAACAACCTCACTGCCGACGACGTGAAATGGGTGATACCGCACGAGGCCAACTTGCGCATTATCGAGGCGGTTACGAAACGTGTCGGGATTCCGTTGGAGAAGGTTGTGGTAAACATCCAGCACTATGGCAACACAAGTGCAGCCACAATACCTCTTGCCCTTTGGGACAACGAGAAGAACATGAAGAAGGGCGACAACGTGATTTTCACTGCTTTTGGAGCAGGTTTCGTGCACGGTGCGTCGTTCTACAAGTGGTCTTACGACGGCGCGGCAGCAGCCGAGAAATGAAATTAGTGGCAGGAGCAATTCCTGTAAAGTATAAAAAAAGACGCATCGGTGCTATTGCCGGTGCGTCTTTTTTTTAGGTATGCAGAACTGATGTGGGGTAGTTATGCAGAATTGGTGCGCGTTAGTTGTGCAGAACTGCGTGTGCATTGGAATGGCATGCTGTAAAAAAAACAGGAGAAAAACTTCCGTCTTTCTCCTGTCCGAGTAGCGTCTTTTGTCAGAACTGTTGCAGACTGGCTTGCCTGCAACAGCTTTTTTCGTAGCCTTTAATCTTCTATTTGAGATTGAAATCGAGCCGTTTTCCGTCAACGAGCTGCTTGTGCGAGATGCGGAAACCGTCAACGGTCTTGCCGCCGATGCTTACTCGCTTTATGTAGATTTGTGATGGCGAGGTGCGGTCGGTGGTGATGGTTATGTCGCCCTGCGGATAGTATTTCGGGTCAAGGTGCAGAGTCACCTTGTCGAACACCGGTGTGGTGAGTGTGTAATACGGCGATCCGGGGTTGTCGGGGTAGAGGCCAATCATCGAGAATACTGCCCATGCCGACATTGTGCCGGTGTCTTCATTGCCTGGGATGCCGTCGGGACGCGCCGTGTAATACTTGTCGAGCAATTCGCGTACGGTTTTCTGTGTGCGCCACTCGTCGCCCTTGAAATATGAAAAGAGGTAAGGGTAGGCTATATCGGGTTCGTTGGCAGGATCGTAAAGCCCTTTGTCGAACACCATCTGCAGTTTGTTTACAAAATTCTTCTGTCCGCCCATGAGCTTGGCGAGGCCGGTCACGTCGTGGGGCGCATAGAAAGTGTAGTTCCATGCGCTGCCCTCGTGAAATCCCGGACAGTTCTCGAAGTTGGCTCCTGCTTCGGGATTGAACGGCGAGAGGAACTTGCCGTCTTTCTGTATGGGGCGCAGAGTCCCGCTTTCCTTTGAATAGTAGTGGCGGTAGCCGAGGCTGCGCTGGCGGAAGAGCTTGGCGTCCTGCTTGTGGCCCAGTGCGTCGGCGAGGATAGAGAGAGCGTTGTCGGCCAGATAATATTCAAGAGCGTGCGAAACCGAGTTGTCGCCCGACATGTCGGCAGCGTAATATCCGAGCGGAATATAGCCTTTCTCGATATAGGGGTCGATGTCGGGTCGCATCTTGTTGTCCTTGCCCGGCAGCGTGGCCGAGCTGCGGAATGCTTTGTAGGCAGTTGCTATGTCGAAGCCGCGCAAGCCGCGCATGTAGGCATCGGCAATGTAGGGAATGGCCGGGTCGCCCTCCATTGTCCATGTCTCACGCCCGAAAAGTTCCCATTTCGGCATCCATCCCCATTCCCGGTACATGTCGATCATCGAGTTTATCATGTCAACCTGACGGTCGGGATAGAGCAATGTCTCGAGCTGCGACAGGTTTCGGTAGGTGTCCCAAAGCGAGAACACGGTGTAGCGGTTGCCTGTGGTTTTCCCGTTGAGGTTGCTTTCCATCAAAGGATATTCTCCGTTCACGTCCTGAAGCACTGTGGGGTGTATCTGCGAGTGGTAGAGTGCGGTGTAGAAAACGGTGCGCTGCGCCTCGGTGCCGCCCTCCACGCTCACGCGGTTGAGTGTCGATTCCCATTCGGCGTGCGCTTCTTCAACTGTTTTCGCGAAGTCGAAGCCTGATTGTTCGGCATTGAGGTTTTCGCGTGCGTTGGCTATCGACACGAAGCTCACTCCCACCTGCACTTCAATCTGTTCGCCTTCTTGGCAGTCGTAGGTGAGGTAGCAGCCAATTTCGTTGCCCGCCATGTCGCGTCCATATCCGGGATAGAGCTTGTATTTGCCCTGATAGCTGTCCCATTGCGCCTGTGCGTTGTGGTAGTCGGGCTGTTTTTTCCACATCCCGAAGGTCTCGGGCTTCTTGTTCACGCGCACCACGAAATACATCGGGAACACTGCCTGCGGGTTGTAGCAGAACGTGCCGAGCAGGCGTGTGCCCTCAAACTCGGTGTCGCTTACCCGGCGCAGCGACGCGCCTACCTCGTTGGTGAGCCCGTTGCCGAGGTTGAAGAGCAGGTTTCCCTTGCCTTTCGGAAACGTGTAGCGTTCGATAGAACTGCGAGTCGTGGCCGTCACTTCGCTTTTTATGCCATACTTTGTGAGCACGTTGCTGTAGTAGCCCGGGCGTGCCTGCTCGTTGGTGTACTCCGAACCGTAGGAACGGTAGTCCGGGTTGACGTCGCCAGTGGTGGGCATGACGAGCAGCGTGCCCATCTCGGGACATCCCACTCCGCTCAGCGTGACATGGGCGAATCCCGTGAAATATTTGTTGTTGTACTCGTAAACGGCCGACCACCACCGCTTGTCCTTGTCCTGTTCGTTGAGGTCAGACCCCATGACATTGAACGGAACAACCGACATGAGGCCGTGGGGACGTATTGCCCCGGGGTTGCAGATGCTGAAATTAGTAGTCCCGACAAACGGGTCAACATAGTCAACACCGCTTTTTGCCGTGCCGCTGGCGCTCGCAAGTGCAAGGACGGCGGCAATGGCCAATTGCTTCAGATTTGTCATTTTGCTTTCTGTTGATTGGTTTTTTGGTTGTGTAAAGTTACTATAAAATGTTGGAATGCACCAACGTTTGACCGCAAAAGCCATGTGTGAAGCCGCAAAAAACATTGTTTCCGCAAATGTAAGTATCGCTGTTGGCCACGAGATTATGAGGCCGGGAAAGTTTCGCAGACGCCAGTGTATGGGAATTGGCCTGGCTGTATCGCTGTTGCAAAGACTGTCGTGCAGGCACTGAAGAGTCCGTGCCGTGTCGTGCAAAACAATATGAACCAACGTTAAGCGCGGCTTTTGCAGGTTAAAATAAATTAAACGCATTGCACAATTTGTTGTTTTGCGGGTCTTATCAATAACTTTGCACAATAACACACTATAAAGTATTGATTGGAAAACAACAAAAAACAAAAAGATATGAAGAACCTGAACTTATTGGCAATCGCCATGACTGCCGGATTGCTCACGCTTGCAAGCTGCGCAAGCAAGAAAGATTTGGAGAACTGCCGTCTCGAAAACAAGGAACTGACCGGCAACTACCAGAGTGCCAAGGAACAGCTTGCAGCTGCACAGGCACGCGTGACATCGCTTGAAGACCAGCTCAGCAGCATGAAGAAAGACTATGCCTCGCTGCAGAACTCGCTCGACAAGAGCCTTACCAACGCCAACTCCAACAACATCAACATCTCGAAACTCGTTGACCAGATTAACGAGTCGAACCAGTACATACGCCACTTGGTGGAGGTGAAGTCGAAGTCGGACTCGCTCAACATGGTTCTCACCAACAACCTCACGCGCTCGTTGAGCAAGGAGGAAATGAAGGAAGTTGACGTGCAGGTGCTCAAGGGCGTAGTGTATATATCGCTTGCCGACAACATGCTTTACAAGAGCGGAAGCTATGAAATCAACGACCGCGCCGCCGAGACGCTGAGCAAGATTGCCAAGATAATCACCGACTACAAGGACTACGAGGTGCTCATCGAGGGCAACACCGACAATGTGCCGGTGAATGCAAGCGCAGCTTCGATGAAGAACATACGCAACAACTGGGATCTCTCCTGCTTGCGCGCATCGAGCGTAGTGCAGGCTCTGCAGAACCAGTATGGGGTAGACCCGAAACGCCTCACCGCCGGTGGCCGCGGCGAGTACAATCCTGTTACCAACAACACCACCGAGGTGGGCAAACAGCGCAACCGCCGCACCCAAATCATCATCACCCCGAAGCTCGACCAGTTTATGGATCTTATCGACAAGGCTCCCGAGGACAACTCCAAGTAAGCCCCGGAGCATTGCCGACAATACAAAAGGCCGGAGAACACGCAAGTGCATGCGCGTTCTCCGGCCTTTCTTTTTTTGTGGATGTCATTTCAGCAATGCCCTCACAGCAAACCATGCGTGCATGGCAAGAGTGCGCACAAGTCCGTAATGCCGCCGCATTACATGGAAGCGTTCCATGAGCGAGGCGCGGTGGTTGCGGTTGGTCATTCCGCCGTCCAGATAGTCGGCCACCACTTCGGGTATGCGCAGCAGCGTGAGGCGCAGTTTCTCGGCATGCTTCATCACGCGTATGCACCAGTCAACGTCGGCCGAGAAGCGGTAGCGCAAGTCGTAGGGCTCTTCGCGGGCAATGTCGGTGCGCACATAGAAAGCCTGATGGCACACAAGCATGCCGTGCCTGAACGACCGCCAGTCAAGGTCGTCTGGCGGCGCGAGGCGGCGGTGGCACAAGAATTTGCCCTCTTCGTCCACTATGTCGGTGTCGCCGTAGAGCACCGCCGGCAGCAGTCCGTCGCTGCGTTCGTTCACGAAGGCGAAAATGTCGGCAAGCGTTGTCGGCGAGTGCAGCACGTCGCCGGCGTTCAGAAACACTATGTAGTCGCCGGTGGCCCGGGCAATGCCCTTGTTCATGGCGTCGTATAGCCCTTTGTCGGGTTCCGACACCACTACCACTTCATGGCCGCTGTCGCCCGCTGTCTCGGCTTTCTGGTAGCGTTCGGCAATGGCTTTGGTGGCATCGCGCGAAGCTCCGTCGATGATGAGGTGCTCCACAAGTTCCCATGTCTGTCCGGCCACGCTGTCGAGCGTGCGTTGCAACACTTCCTGAGCATTGAATGTGCAGGTGATGATTGTGAATTTCAGCATTTGCTTGAATTGTATTTGTTGTTTTGCTTTGTCGTTATTGCCGCCTTGTGTCAAGGCGTGCGTTCATCTTATGTAGCGTTTCAGCGCTATGAGTTCGTTGTACACCTCTATATAGCGCGTTGCCACCGACTGCTGCGAGTAGTGTTGCGCCACTTTGTGCGTGGCAGCGGCCTGCAGTTCGCTGCGCGGTGCTTCGTACAGAGTCCAGCGCATGCCTTCGGCAAGGTCGGCGGCATCTTTGAAGTTGGCCGTGTAGCCGTTGCGCCGGTGGTCGATCATTTCAGGAATGCCGCCCACACGGAATCCCACGCACGGCACGCCGCACGCCAAGGCTTCCATTATGGTGTTGGGCAGGTTGTCTTCGAGTGAGGGCAGCACATAGATGTCGGCAGAGTTGTAGATGTCGGCAATGCGCCTGTCGTCGGCAATGTAGCCCAGCGGATATGCCGGCAGCGGCAGTTGTCCGGCCACTTCGGCCGAGTTGCCGCCGAGCAAGGCCACCACAGTGTCGTTGCGCGTGGCAGGACGTTGTTCGGTCAGCCGGTGAAGGGCTTCGATGAAGTAGCCCATGCCTTTTCGCCCGTCGGTTACTTTCTGCGACACGAAAAGTATTATGTGGCGGTCGGCCGGCAGATTGGCGGCCAGGCGTGCCTTCGCCTTGTCTGTGGGGCAGAACACATGGGTGTCAATGGCGTTGGGTATGCTTGTCACGCGTTGTCCCGTGAGCAGTGCGCTGTGCTTGGCTTGAGTCTCGAGCCAACGGCTGCATGTCACGAAATGTATGTTGCTGTTGGCATACAGGCTTTTCTTCTGTGCCCATATTTTTGTGGAAAGGTCGTGGGCCGTGCCTCCGCCCGGGAGCAGGGGGCAGTTGTGGCAGCCTGTCTTGAATGCGTTGCATGTGCGTGCATAGTGGCATATCGCGGCAGCGGGCCACAGGTCGTGCATTGTCCACACCACGGGCTTTCCGCTGCGCAGTATTTTCCTTATGGTGCGCAGTGACAGCATGCCTTGGTTTATCCAGTTGAGGTGTATCACGTCGGCTTCGCGGAACTCGGGAGTGCGTGTTATGTCAAACCCCGATGAAGCCGTATCGATGTCGAAGAGGTGCTCGCGCGAAAAATAGAGGTGGCAGAATATGCGCCACCGTTCCCAAACGAAATGCCACCGTGCAGCCATGGGTTTGTCCATGCCGGCCACCGTTATCTGCTGCGACTGTTTCTCGGCCACGAGCATCTTGGCTTTCACGCCGTTGTTGTTGAGGGCTTCCATGAGCCGGTTGGCGGCTACTGCCGCACCGCCCGTTTTCTCGCTTTTGTTTACGATGAGTACTCTCATTTGTCAGTTTCTTGTTGCAACTGCAAACTTACAGAAAAAATACGTTTGCCGAAACAAATCGCCCTAAAATATTCTCTTGCGCCGTCTTTTTGTCCGGTGTTTGTTGTAAGCTTGCATTGTGTGGTGCCGTCGTCTGCGGCACGGCACCTTGTCGTATGTTGCAGATTGTCGGGTTGCAGAGTGTTTCGATTTCTAAAAATATGTTGTGTTCGCACACATATCGTTGATTTAAATCAAAAATACATTAAAAACTCGCATTTTTTCGTCATATTGTTTGCGCAAACAGCGAAACTGCTGTACCTTTGCACTCGTCAAAAGGTTAATAGATTGTTTAGGTTAGTAGTAATAGATTTAGGTTTTTAGTTATTAGGTTTAAGGTAAATTGAACGATTGTTTAACAGGTAACGATGAGGATCCGCGAGGTTCTTCATTAGTTTAGAAAAGGATTTTTAGTTAAACATAGGCTTTACGGCATTGCTCGTTGAGAGTGGTGCCGTAAATTTTTTGTGTATCTGTCAGTATGGTGGGCTTCGGTTGTAATGCTCCGGTAGGTGTGGATGCAGGATAGTTGTCCTACATGAAGAGCATGTTGATTTAAATATTTATACATATTGAATACGCGATTATGTATATTTTTAATGCTCTGTAATTCTTGAAAGGTGAATAATTTCGTGGTTTAATGCATAATTAGTACCTTTGCATGACATTTCAAGGATTGCATATATATACGTTATCAGGATGAACAACGACAACCACAACAAAACATCACAGGCGCAAGAATTAAGGAAGCGTCCCTCGGCAGTGCTCTCGCTCATGCCGATAGTGTTGCTTATGGCAATGCTTACATGCACCATACGTCTTTTCGGCAGTGATGCCCTTGAAGGAGCTTCGCAGGTTACGCTGCTTGTGGTTTCGGCATTTTGTGTGCTTATAGGAATGGCGAAACTCAACGTTCCGTGGGCGAGTTTCGAGAAAGCCATAACAAAAAATGTGGCAAGCGTGTCGAGCGCGCTTGTCATTCTGCTGCTCATAGGCGCACTTGGAGGTGCCTGGATGGTGAGCGGGGTGGTGCCCACGCTTATATATTATGGTATGGGCGTGATAAGTCCGGGACTGTTTCTTGCGTCGGCCTGTTTCATCTGCGCTTTCGTGAGCCTCATGACGGGGTCGTCGTGGACAACCATTGCCACCATAGGCATAGCGTTGATGGGTATAGGGCGTGCCCATGGCTTTGCCGACGGATGGGTAGCAGGCGCGATAATTTCGGGCGCATATTTCGGCGACAAGATTTCGCCGCTTTCCGAAACCACGACACTCGCGTCGGGAAGCTTGGGCGTGCCGCTGTTCACCCACATACGCTACATGACCATAACCACCGTGCCCTCAATGGCATTGACCCTCATTATATTTTCCGTTGCAGGTCTTGCCGCCGATGCAGGCACTTCCTCCGATGCCGAGGCTTTCCGTCAGGCTCTTGGTGCGCGGTTCTGCATCACGCCCTGGCTGCTGCTTGTGCCAGTGGCCACCGGCGTGCTTATAGCCCGCAAGACACCGCCCGTGATAACGCTGTTCCTTTCCACACTTGCCGCCGTGTGCATGGGCTTGGTGTTTCAGGGTGAGGCTCTTGCCGAGATAGACCCTTCGCTTTTCAAGGCCGCCATGAAGACGGTGTATGGCGAAACCAGTCTTTCCACGGCCAACCCCATGCTTACCGACCTTGTGGCCACGCGCGGCATGGCCGGCATGACCGACACCATTTGGCTTATAATATGTGCAATGTGTTTTGGCGGCACCATGTCGGCAAGCGGCATGGTGGGCGGCATCACGCGCCTTTTCATCCACATGGTGAAAGGGCGCACGTCGCTTGTGGGCGCAACGGCAGCTACGGGCGTGATGCTCAACGTGGCCATAGCCGACCAATATCTGTGCATTCTGCTCACCGGCAACATGTTCCGCGACGTGTTCGACCGCCAAGGCTATGAGCGGCGTTTGCTTAGCCGCACCACCGAGGATGCGGTCACGGTCACGTCGGTGCTCGTGCCGTGGAACACCTGCGGCATGACGCAGAGCACGGTGCTTGGGGTGGCAACGACAACCTATCTGCCTTTTTGTTTCTTCAATATCATATCGCCGCTGATGAGTGTCGCCGTTGCCGCCATAGGCTACCGCATAAAGCGCGCCAAGACTGCCGTTGCCTGATGCAGCGGCATCAAGGCAGCGGCAGCCTTTTTCAGAAGCGAGTCATAAACTCCACCACAATCTTGTCTTTTTCCGAAGCGAGGGCCGTGCCGCTGTTGCGGTAGAAATATTTCTCGTAGTTGAGGCGTATGTCGCTCACGAAAGGCTTCTTCAGACTGAGCGTGACACCGCCCGTGAGGCGCGAACGCTGATGGTCGTCAACCGTCAGTTTGCCGTTGTCGTCGGGCGTGCCGTTGCTGTGGTCGCTCATGTAGTCGTAGCGCAAGAGCGGCGTTACATATTTCACCAGTCCCTTGCCGGCCTTTATGTCGTAGCTCACAAACGAGTCGAATGCATGCACGGCGCGGAAAGCGTTGTGGTCGTAATGCTTGTAAAGATACTCGGCTTCGACATGCCATCCCGACGAATGCCAGTAGGCACCGGCATCATACATCATTATGCCCACGCTCGGCTTTATCTTCTGTGTGCTCAGCGTGAGGTTGAACCCGTGCGGGAAGAACATCTGTGCCTTGGCCGAGAAGTTTATGCTGTTGGCCCAGAAGTTCTTCTGGTCGGTGAGTCCCGACCCGTTGAACAGTCCGGCCTCGACGATTATGGGGAATCCGGCGTTTATCGTGTAGCCCAAGGCCGCGCCCACGTCGCGCACGTTGCCCACTTGCTTGGCAATGAACGATCGGTTGGCGAAATACTGTTGGTGTGGCGATCGGTGTGCGTCGATGGTGAACGGCACGCGGAACTGGCCTATGGTGAACTGAAGTCCGCCCACGGGTTTCAGCCGCGTGTAGGCATCGAGCATCTTTATCTTGCCCTCGTCGCAGAGGTCAATCTCGGCCTTGTATGATATCACGCTTGTGAGGTTGCCGTCAACGCTTATTCGTGCGTTGCGCACCTCAAAGCGTCCTTCGTTCTCCTCAGTCTGGTATTCATACTTGCTGCGTATTGTTCCGTGTATGTTCACGGGCGACGCTTTCTCCTCGTTCTCTTGCGCCGCAACGTTGAGGGTCGTGCATAGCAGAGCCAGTGCAACGACGGTTTTTCTGTGCAGTTTCATGTCTCTCGATGTGTAAAAAATCTGGCTGCAAAGTTCGCTGTTTCATGTTTTACGGATGATAAGAAACCGTTAACAAGAAGCTACACATGTGTTACAAAATCATTACACTTGGCATTTCACTCCGTATGCTGCGCAATGTGTAACGCAAATGTAACACAAACGTAATCGGCATGACGCACGTTTCTCGGCCATATGGGGTAATTTTGTCGGCGAAATAGATTGTAAAGGATTATGAAAGAAAGCAAGAAAGTCATTCTGGGTGTAATCAAGAAGCATCTGGAAAAGAATGACAAGTTTGAAAGTCAAGTGCTCAATCTGGCATTGAAGAAAATCGACGGTGCCAAGGACGACGGGCGCGGCGTTTACTACTCAAAAGGCGGGAAACGTCTGCTTATGTCGGCCAAGACGCTTGAAGGTGACTACACCGTGAAAGAAGGTACGCAGGAGATAGACCCTAATGCCTTCTGGGGATGCTCGTTCCTGCGTTCGGTGGAATTGCCCGAAGGCATTGTCAAAATAGGCGATGAGGCTTTCGCGCGCTGCATTTCACTCGAAAAAGTAAACATTCCGCAGTCGGTCGGCGAGTTGGGCAAGAATCCGTTCGTGGGTCTCGACAGCGAGGTTGTGCACAACAGCTCTGCTTCGTTCGTAATCGACTCCAAGGTGCTTTACGATGCCGACCGCACACGTCTGGTGGCATGTCTCACCGATGCGGCCATGATTATAGTGCCCAAGACGGTGCGGACAATAGGCAGCATGGCTTTCTGCCGCCGATCCAAACTCAAGAAGGTGCAGTTGCCCGAGGGGCTCGACCGCATAGGCCGCGACGCTTTCTCCGACTGCGACGCACTTGAGGAGATAGTAATCCCCTCGTCGGTGACGACTATCGATGCCTACGCCTTCGGCGGCTGCGAAAACCTCAAGAAGGTGACATTCCTCAACACGGTGAAGCATCTCAGCCGCACGGCATTCTCCGACGACTATGCTTTGCTCTCAATAACTGTGCCTGAAGGCACTGCCTCCAAGTTCCGCAAGCAGTTGCACATCGAGAGCGAGTCAGACACTCTCGTGTTTGAAATGCCGGCCGCCGACAAGGGCACGGGCAAGAAAGACACCGCTCCGAAAGAAACAGCCGTGACCGCAGCCGATGAAAAGACCGCTGCGAAAAAGGCCAAAGCAGAGACATCTGACGGCAAGACCAAGAAAGACAAAACAAAAAAATAACCAATGCACGGGGGCACGCCGCAGCTTGACATGGCAGCGGTGTGCCCCTTTGCTTTTGCAACGTGGCATGGCGGCACACCTCCGTCATTGCCGCGCCACGGCACAAACAACCTCACACCAATGACAAAAAACAAGGAAAAAGCTCCGCTCACCTATGTGGAACGCGACGTGAGCTGGATGTATTTCAACCACCGCATATTGCAGGAAGCCGAAAAAGAAGGCGTGCCTTTGCTGGAGAAACTGTCGTTTCTGGGCATCTACTCCAACAACCTCGACGAGTTTTTCCGCGTGCGCGTGGCCTCGCTCAACCGTCTGGCCGACAACGACAGCATCGAGCAGCGCAACCGTAAGGCCATACGCCGCACGCTGAAGACGATAAACACGCTCAACGAGGAATACTCTGCCGAATACACACGGGCCATCGACCGCGTGTTTGAGCAGCTCGAGCAGCACGGCATAAGGATGCTCGACGAAACGCAGCTCAACGCCGAGCAGCAGCAGTTTCTGCGCGATTTCTACTACGACAAGCTCAACGGTTCGACCAATCCGATATGGCTCTCGGCCATCGACGACCTCAACACACTTGAAGACAACCGCATATATCTCGTCGTGAGAAAGTCGCACGTTGACGACAAGAAGGTGAAATATGCCGTCATCAAAGTGCCCGACAGGGTTTACGGACGCTTCATAAAGATACCGTCGGGCGACGGTTTCGAGAACATAATGTATCTCGACGACGTGATACGCTTCTGCCTGCCGCTCATCTTCATAGGCACCAAGCGCAGCACCTATGAGGCATTCTCGTTCAAGTTCACCAAGGATGCCGAAATGGAGGTTGACAACGAGGCCGACTACGGGGCCATGGAGCGCATTGCCATGGGCGTAAGTTCGCGCAAGAACGGGTCGCCCATACGCGTGATTTACGACAAGGACATGCCGCGCGAGATGCAGAAGAAGGTGTTTGAAAGGCTCAACGTGCGCGAACTCGACACCTCGCTTGCCGGCGGACGCTACCAGAACCACCGCGACCTGATGTCGTTTCCCGACTGCGGCCACGCCGAACTGAAATATCCCAAGTGGAAACCGGTGATGAAGCCCGAGTTCATGGGCGAGGAGTCTATACTCGACCAGATAAGGCGCAAAGACCTTTTCATACATGTGCCCTACCATTCGTTCGACTCCTACATACGCGTCTTGCGCGAGGCGGCACTGCGGCCAAGCGTCAAGGAGATAAAAACCACGCTCTACCGGCTCGCCAAAGACTCGAAAGTGGTAAAGGCCCTCATCTGCGCGGCGCGCAACGGCAAGAAGGTGACCGCTGTCGTGGAACTGCTCGCACGATTCGACGAGGAAAGCAACATAAAGTGGAGCAAACGCATGCAGGAAGAGGGCGTGAATGTGATATTCGGCGTGGAAGGACTTAAAATCCACTCTAAACTGCTCTACATAAAGTCTACCAAGGGCGACATCGCGTGCGTTGGCACGGGCAACTTCCACGAGGGCAACGCCAAGGTCTACACCGACTATCTCATGATGACCGCCCGCCCGAGGGTAGTGGGCGAGGTGGCAAAAGTGTTCGACTTCATCGACCGCCCCTTCTCGCAGCTGCGTTTCAACGAACTCATGGTGTCGCCCAACGCCATGAAGACAAAGGTGCTGCGCCTGTTCGACAACGAGATAAAGAATGCCAAGGCCGGAAAGGAGGCCTGGGTGAAGATAAAGATAAACCACATAACCGACACCGACATGGTGAACAAGATTTATGCGGCGGCCAAGGCCGGGGTGCGTGTCGATGCGCTCGTGCGCGGCAACTGTTCGCTTGTCACCACATTGCCCGAACTCGGCGGCAACCTGCGCGTGGTGGGCATCATCGACCGCTATCTTGAACACTCGCGCATCCTCATATTCTGCAACTCGGGCAAGCCGCGTTATTTCATCGGCTCTGCCGACTGGATGCCGCGCAACCTGGTAAGCCGCATCGAGGTAATGGCCCCGGTGTATGACGACGACATGAAGCGCGACCTCATGCGCACCGTCGATTTCGGGTTGTGCGACACCACAAACGGACGCATTGCCGATGGCATGGGCACCAACGCCATTCAGGAAGTGCCCGAAGGCAAGGCCCCGTTCCGCTCGCAGCAACAGCTGCACGATGCCTACCAACTGTGACCGCACTGCGGTTTTTAAACGTTGAAAAGAAAAAAGAAAAAACTTATGCAACCAGTAACCATAGCAGCCATAGACATAGGTTCAAACGGAGCGCGCCTTCTCATAAAGCGTTTCGACGACAGCGCGCCGGAGTTCGGCCGCATTCGCAAACTCATGTTCGTGCGCGTGCCGCTGCGCCTCGGCAAGGATGTGTTCACCCTCGGCAAGGTGTCGAAGGAGCGTGCGCGCATGATGATGCGCATGATGAAGGGCTTCAAGCAGTTCATGCTGCTCTACAATGTCGATAGGTTCAGGGCCTGTGCCACGTCGGCCATGCGCGATGCCGAGAACGGCAAAAAGGTGATGCACCGCATAGAGAAGGAAACGGGCATAGCCCTTGAGATAATACCCGGTGCCGAGGAGGCGCAGCTCCTGTGCAACAACCTCGTGGAGAACACCGACAGCGGGGTGGGCAACTACGCTTATGTAGATGTGGGAGGCGGCTCCACCGAAATATCGCTGCTGCACGACGGGGTGCTCGCCGAGAGCCACTCGTTCAACATAGGCACACTGCGCATGCTCAGCGGCGCGGTGAAGGCCAGCGACAAAGCCGCCATGTGCAGCGTGCTCGGACAGTATGCACGCGAGTTTCCCGGCACGCGCATCATCGGGTCGGGCGGAAACATCAACAGGCTCTTCAAGCTCGCGCATGTCAAGGGCACCGAAAAGGTGCTTGGCGTGGAGCAGCTTGCCGACCTGCACAGCCGCCTCGCGCCGCTTTCGATTGAGGAACGAATGGCGCAGTTCTCGCTCAAGGACGACCGCGCCGATGTCATAGTGCCCGCCGCAGAGATATTCCTCACGGTGGCGCAGGCTCTCGACTGTGGTTCAATCATGGTGCCGAACATAAGCCTTGCCGACTCCATTGTCGATGGCATCTACCGCGAAATGAGGGGTTGAGGCTTCGCATTCAATAAAGGTTCGCCCGATGTTTGGTCGGCTACTGCCACCGGCCCAATATCGGGTGAGCCAAAACACGTTGCCACTTTTCACAAGTGCTTGGGTATTTCTTTTCAACGGCAATCAATGCCTTTCGCAGTTCGATTAGTTTTTCGTATCTTTGCAAAAATCAATAAAAATGCGATAGAAATGCTCAAACATATCTTCCGGGTCGCCTTCATGTTGTCTTTCTTCTTGTTGTCCACCACGGCAACGGCGCATGACAGTAAAGACGTGGAACTCGCTTTGCAGCAGCTGGACGATGTGCTCACGCATCGTCAGGAGATTTTCAATCAGAAAATCACGGCTCTTAAGGCACAAAAACGTGAACTGTCCGAACTGAACGAGCCTGCTTTAAGGCTCATCAAGTATGAACAACTATTTACGGAGTATCTGCATTTCAATGGCGACTCGGCTGTGTTCTATGCCCAGAAAGCCGTTGAGACAGCTCAGCAACTCAACGATCATAATGCCGTCATACAGGCCAAGATTTACCTTCTTACGGCTTTGACCCGTAAGGGTGTCTATATCTTGGCAGACAAGCTGAGCCACCAGATAGGTGATGTGGCTGATGTGCCTAAAGAATTGCAGTCGCAATATGCCAGTTGCTTGATTGAACAGTCGCTTCGTGTCAAGCGTTTGTCCACGCCGCTCGACTCCTTGCTTGACAGTGCCAAGAAGACATGGGCTGATTATTCACCCTATATTGATAAAGACGACTGGCGGTATCATTTCTATCGAGGAACCTTGTTCCATGAAGGCGACACCGCACGGGTAAAGCAGATGCTCTCCGAAGCACCTCACCCCTCGTTTGTTGCAGCAAATATGGTTTATGTCCTTGCACTTCTATATCAAGAGCAGGGCAATGACACGGAGTATGAATATTATCTGGTTCAGTCGGCTATCAACGACGTGAAACTTGCCAATACCGAGGTGCAGTCGCTCGTGTCGCTCGTGCAAGTCCTTGCCACTAAGTGCGATATGGAACGTCTTTACCGCTATTCGCAGGTCTGCGCAGAGAATGTTACCACCTATCGCGACCTCACGCGTGCTAATGATGTCGTGTGTCTGCTCAATCAAATCAACACGCGCTTTTACACATCCTTGCAGCATCGCATGGCTCTCACCTCGGTCATAGCCGGCCTGTTGGCCGTGGCTTTGGTCTTGGCGTTCTTCTCGTTGCGCTACTCTATCCGTCGCAGAACCGCTCTGAAACAATCGCTCTCACGCTTGGAGAAAGCACAGGAAAATCAGGAACGTCTCATCGAAAGCAAGGAGCAGCTCAGCCGGGAACTTCGTGTGGCCAATCATCAACTGCGCGACAGCTTGAAATCGTACAACACAAACTTTGTCAATGTCTATCGTCTTGTGTCCAGCTACATGAGTTATGAGAACAAGGTGCGCAATACGTTGAGCGCCCAAATAAAGTCGGGCAATGTGCGGCAGGCACTTCGCTCGCTCAGTTCATCTTCGGAGTTGGACGAACAGACCAAAGAGTTTTACCAGCATTTTGACCATGCGTTTCTCGGGATGTATTCCGATTATGTCCAGAAGATGAATGCGTTGCTCAAGCCCGAGTATCGTATCGATGCTGAAACCACCGAACTTCCAAGTTCTTTCCGCATATATGCCCTCGTAGTGTTGGGCGTTACCGACAGTGTGAGCATAGCCGAGTTCTTGCATTATTCGCCGCAGACCATATACAATTACCGTCTGCGTATGCGCCGTCAGGCTTGTGTGCCCGAGAAAGAGTTTGAACTGCGTGTGGAACATATGTATTCCGATGACGCACAGTAAATGTCATTTATAATAGAATTGCGGCTCTCCAGTGATAGGAGCGCCGCAATTGCTTGTAGTGCAGACTTGTTTACAGAATCCGCCTTAAACCATTATTTCTTGTTCAATAAGGGGCCGATGGTGTTGTAGCGTGCTTCAACCTTGGAATCTGTCACTTGCTTGCTTGTCTAATGTCCGGAGCGGAGAGTCTCTGACTCCGGACATTTGTTTGCCTATTGAGATTGAAGCGTTATTTGTATTTCTGTACGCGTGAGTCGCGAATCACGCCGTTCCAGTTCAGACCGAAGCCGAAGTCGTAGCGGTTGCCTTCCGAATCGAAGTAGGGAACCATGTCGCGGGGCACGTCTTCCTGCTGCTCTTCCACGGTTTTCATGTCGCGCGGCATTTGGCAGGGAAGCAGAGCCGAAGGTTCGTTCTTGCCGCTGATGAGGTCGAGGAACGGCTGGTTGCTTGTGCCGAAACTTACGAGAATGGCATCGGCCGACTTCTCAAACTCGGCCACCACTACGGGGCGGGTAGCCGACAGTGCCACCACCACGGGCTTGTTGCCCATGGCCTTCTTGGTGTCGAGCACCATTTGCAGGTCGTCGCGGTTGGCAGTCTTCACGGTTTTGCCTTTATATGTACGGTTGGTGAAGTTCTCTTTGGGGTCGCCGCCGCCCATGCTCACCTCGCGTGCGAGGGTTGCGGTGTAGTCGTTATACTGCAAACTGATAGGCACATAACCGTTGCCGCCCTTTGCGGCATCGTCCACGTCGTATCCAGTGCCGCTCATCGGGCCTTCAATGAAGCAGATCGCAAAGTCGGCCTCGGCGGCATTGTCCACCAGCTGGTAGTACTTGCTTGCTATGTTCAGGTCGACGGGGAAATCCCAATACTCCTTTGTTTTGTTGCCGAAGAAATCGGTCACAGAAGGATAGTGACGTTTGGGGATGTACACCTTCAGGCGGCTGTCCTTGAGCGGAAGCGTGTTCTGACGGTTCTTCAGCATCACGATGCTCTTCACCTGAGCCTCATATCCTTTCTGCATGAAGTCCTTGTTGCCCACGATGGCTTTAGTCGCGGCCACGTCGAGATAAGGATTCTCAAAGAGGCCGGTTTCAAACATCGGCATCAGCAAGCGTCGGGCCGACTCGCGGATGCGCTTGTTCCATGCGTCGTTGCCAAACTCCTTGCGGCCCATGGCAAATGCTTCGAGCACGGGGCCTTTGTCGTTGTTGCCGCCAAATTGGTCAACACCGGCTTTCAGAATTTCGTAGTGGCGCTGTGCTACCGACAGTGTCTCTACGCCCCAGCACATGCCGCCGAAATCTTTCACGGCATTGTTGTCGCGTGTCACGGCCCAGTCGGTGCATACCACGCCGTCATATCCGTACTTGTTGCGGAGCAAATCGGTCACGATGTAATGGCTGTAGTTGTTGCCGACGTTCTTGCCCGACGGGTCGATGCCGGTAGCAATGGTGTAGTAGGGCATGATAGCCCCCACCTTTGAGGTAGGCCCGTCAAGTTTGAAAGCACCTTCAAGGAACGACTGCAAGTGCTGGTTGAAGTTGCCGCCAGGATATGCGGCATACTTGCCGTAGCAGAAATGGGCGTCGCGTCCGCCTTCTTCAGGGCCGCCACCAGGCCAGTGCTTGGCCATTGCAATAACGCTTTCATATCCCCAACCGTTGGCAATCTCCTTGTCGCCCTTTGATGTCTGGAATCCGTCGATGTAGGCTTTGCCAAGGTCGGTGGTGAGGTTTGCGTCACCGCCGAAGGTGCCGGTGAACCGTGTCCAGCGCGGTTCTGAGGCAAGGTCGATTTGCGGCGAGAGGGCAGTGGTGATGCCCAGTGCACGGTATTCCTTGGCTGCAATCTCGCCAAACTCTCTTACAATCTCGGGCGAGAAAGTCGCTGCCAGTCCCAAAGAGGTAGGCCAGCGGGAAATGTCGCCGCCCGCACCGTAGTTGTATTCGGCGTTGGCGGTTGTTTCATGGCGTGGGTCGGTGGAGTTGTTGGTAGGTATGCCGTGTCCCAAGCCCTCCACATATGCCTGCATGTTGTTGCTCCATTCGGCAGCCACCTCAGAGCTCTTCACCTTGGTTACAAGCACGGCGCGTACATTGTCCTCCTTGAGGAATTTCTTCTGCAGGTCGCTCAGGTCAGATGCTTTGCATCCGCTCTTTGCGAAAGGCTTGCCCTTGTAGGTTGATGCGCCATAGCCCGTGCTAAGAGCCGGCACCTGTTGGTGGGCCGAGTAGAGCATCAGTCCGGCTATCTCGTCATCGCTAAGTTGTGATGCGAGATCGCGGGCACGTTCGTCGAAGGACAGTCGCCAGTCCTCATATTTGTCGAGTTTGCCGTTGCGGTTAAGGTCTTTGAACACGCATCCGTCCTTCTCGATGAGTTTCACGCCCGACTTGGGAGAGTAGCCAAGCGTTGGGCCATTGGGCTGTTCCACGAGATTGTATTGTCCTTTCTTGGTCTGCTTCCATTTGGGAGCGGCTGTCCATGAGCCTAATACGAGCATCGTCGCAGCAGAAAGAATGAAAATCTGATTTGTTTTCATACGTTTATCGTTGGTAAGGCTATTTTATAAGTTGAAGGGTTGTAGAGAGTGGCACCTCGAACGGGCGGATGTAAGATTCTGACATGAGGTGGTTCTTATACTTGCATGCGTCGGTTACAAGGTCAGCCGCGCTGATTGAATCCGTAGCACCGCTCTGGTTGCAGATGCTTACCACGTTGAGGGCAAAGTTAGAAGTTGGTCTCCGGGGCAAGAGACCAACTGGGATATTGCTTGGTTTATTTCTTGCTGAGAATGTTCAGCTTTGTCTTCGGTGCCAAAACGTTGTGCACTTTCACCTTTGAAGCCTTGAGCTTGAGCGTGCCTTGGCCCTTGATGTCGCGGCTCGAAGCTGCCACCTTGAATGTGTATACACCTGCGTCAGCCACCCAAGCACTGGCTTTCTCGCTGAATGAAGCAAGGTCGGCTTTGGCTACAACGAGAGTGAGAGTCTCGCTCTGTCCCGGGTTGAGGGTCTTGGTCTTTGCAAAAGCCTTGAGTTCCTGTGCCGGTTTCTCCACTGCGCCCTTGGGAGCGGTGACGTAGAGCTGCACCACCTCTTTGCCGGCACGATGCCCGGTGTTGGTGACGGTCACATTGACGTTGACGTTCTCGCCATTGTCTGCGACTTTCACGTCACTGTATCCGAATGTGGTGTAAGACAGACCGTAGCCGAACGGGTAGGACACCTCTTTGTTGAAAGAGTCGAAGAAACGGTAGCCCACATAGATGCCTTCATCGTAATTGCTGTAACCCACGTTCTCGACAGTCTGGTATTTGCCCAAGGCGCGATCCATAAAGTCTACTTCTACACCGTCTGTCGGGAAATTCTTGGAAGAAGGAATCTCGTCAAAGCCGATAGGCCAGCTCATTGGCAACTTGCCTGAAGGAGTGAGACGGCCAGACAAAAGGTCGGCCACAGAGTTGCCTATCTCCTGTCCGCACTGCCAGGGAAGAAGGATTGCATCGGGTATTTGCTTCCATGAAGCGGTCTCGATAACGCCACCTACGTTGAGCACAACGACGGCTTTCTTGCCTGCTTTGTGGAAGGCTGCGGTCACTTTCTTTACCAACTGGAGTTCCTCTGAGGTGAGGTTGAAATCTTTTGCGGTGCGGTCAGATCCTTCACCCGACAGACGCTGGAGCGTGATTACAGCCACATCGTTGCTCTTGACGGCTGCTGCGAGGTCGCCGTCGGTAGGAACAGTTTCCTTGGGGAGGTCGAAGGTCTGCCACCATTCACGCGGGGTCTTGGCTATTTCTTCCTTTGCCGTCTTGATGTAAGAGGTGTATGCATCGAGGATGGTCTCGTCTACGGTGTAGTTGTTGTTGCGCAATCCTTCAACCAACGACACGGTATAGGCACGGTTCACGTTGCCAGAACCGGTGCCGCCGGCAATCGGGTCGTAGCTTGCCACGCCATAGAGAGCCACGTTCTTGACGTTGCTGGCCAATGGCAGAGCCTCGTTGTTCTTCAGAAGAACGGTGCCCTCGGCAGCAGATGAGCGCGTAACCTGTGCGTGAGCCTTCAAATCGGGGTTGTTGCTGTACTTGTATCCCTTGAAGCGCGGGCTCTTGACAACAAGTTCCAGCACGCGGCGCACGTTGATGTCGAGCGCGCTTTCCTTGAGCTTTCCATTCTTTACGGCTTCCTCGATGGCGGTTGCGTCACCTTCTACACCCGGTTCAATCAGGTCGTTGCCTGCAATCATGTTGGCAGCACGGTCAGCCTTTCCGTTTCTCCATACGGGGTCGATTCCGCCAAACCAGTCGGTCACCACCAGACCTTTATAGCCCCACTCTTCTCTAAGAATCGTGGTGAGGAGTTCTTTGCTTTCCGATGCCATAGTGCCGTTAATCCGATTGTATGATGACATCACTGTCCAAGGGTTGGACTTCTTTAACGCAATCTCGAATTGCTTGAGATAAAGCTCGCGTGCTGCACGCTGGCTTACACGCGAATCAGTGCCCAAACGGCAAGTTTCCTGACTGTTGACAGCGAAGTGCTTGATAGATGTGCCCACGCCTTGGCTCTGCACTCCGTTGATGTAAGCGGCTGCGATGTTGCCTGCCAATACGGGGTCTTCAGAGTAATACTCGAAGTTTCTTCCGCACAAAGGGTTGCGGTGGATGCAAACACCTGGCGCGAGCAATACGTCAGCACCATATTCGCGCACCTCGTTGCCGATGGCTGTACCTACGCTTGTCACCAAGTTAATGTCCCAACTGCTTGCCAAGCAAGTTCCGATAGGGAAGTGGGTGCAATAATAAGTGTGTGAGTCGTAAGGACGGGTAGGGTTGATGCGCATACCGGCAGGGCCGTCAGACAATACTACTGAGGGAATTCCGAGACGTGGAATGGCTGCGGTGGTGCCTGAAGCACCGGGCACGAGTTGGGCATACGACCCCAGGTTACCGGTGGTAAGACCGGCTGAACCAGTTCCTACAACCAATGTCGCTTTTTCTTTAAGTGTCATTGCGTGCAATACCTCGTCGATATTGTCCGCACGCAGTTGTGGCGTGTTTTGTGCAGAGAGAACCGCTGCACATGCAATAGATGTACACATAGTAATAAGTCGTTTCATGTCGTAATGGTTTAGGTATTCAATTGATTTATGTTTGGTGCAAAGTTAATCCACTTTTTTATGACCCTAAAAATAGGGTAAAGACCAAAAGTAAACCTATATTAATACAATATGTATTGATTAACAGATAGTTGGCTTGGTTTGACAGTATAAAAAAGTAAACTTTTAAAGTCGTTCGGAAAAGGTGTAACAGTCATTATATGCGTCAAAAATATCCATGTCTGACTTCATTTTGCCTTATTCCACGGCATTGGCGTTCGGAAATTAAAGCACACTGACAAAACCTTTTTAAACAGAAAAGTGCTACCTTTGCATCAATATGTTTTTCTTTCTTGAAAAGATTTTTTATGAATGACCGATTTGGAATTAAGATGAGAAATTTATCAAAACTCGTTTTTCTGTTTCTGCTGGCAGCAGTCCAACTGTTCTCGGCATGCGACTCACAGACTACCACACCTGATAGCGCAGCCTACTGGACAGCGGACAGTGCATGGTATCAGAGCAAGGACGGTGTCAGCCCCGACAAAATCGACCTTCTGTATTTTGTATCCACCGAAGTGGTGTCGGCCAAGAACAGCGACGGTTCGGTGTCTTACCGCTCGCTGCTGACTGCCGCCGACAAGCAAGCCATCGACGCAGAGCTTGCATATATAGAGGAAAAAATCGGGCAGCACGACTTCAACTATGTAGCTCCCTACTACCACCAGTTCACGTTCAATGCCATTAACTTGCCAACCGACAAGTTCAACGCGGAATACCAACAGGTGGCTAAAGAGGCGTGCGAGGCGTTCGACTACTACTTGGCTCACAAGAACCAAGGCCGGAAGTTCGCCCTCGTGGGCTTCTCGCAGGGAGGCATGCTTGTGCTCGACCTGCTGAGGCACATGACCGACGGGCAGTACAAACAGTTGGTGGCAGCCTACGCCATGGGCTACCGCATATCCGCAGACGACGAGAAATGCCCGCGCATAATCCCGGCATCCGACGAAACCACACCGGGTGTCACCGTCTCGTTCAACTCCGCACTCAACACCGACGGCATCTGGCCGTTCGTGGCCGGCAATGCCTCTGCCAGTATCAACCCCGTGAACTGGAAGACCGACTCCACACCCGCCACCTTTACCTATGATGGTAGCCAACACACCCTGCACCTCGACCCGGCCACCCGCCTCCTCATTGTGGAGACCGACAAGGCCGACGAATATCGCGAGTGGAACAACAACCCCGTGTTCCAGAGTGTCAACGTCAGCCTAGACTGTCTGCACCACTGGGACTTACTGTTCTACACCCAGTACATACACGACAACATTCAGAAGAGGGCCGGGCACTAATAACGCATTCGCGCTATCAATGAAAACAACAAAGCCCAAGACGCTTTCCTTTTTATTTCAGATATTTCTTTGCCCAGTCGCCGATTTCTTTCTCCGACATGTCGTTGAGCAGTTTCCCCGTTTCCCATTTCACGTCGGGGTAAGCCTTCTTGAATACTCTCTCTGTGTTCTCGATGCCGCTGCCGCCTGAGGTCATGAACATCACGACGCGCTTGCCTTTCAGCTGGTAGGTGTCCATGAAGGTGTTGATGATGCGTGGCGCACCGTTCCACCAGTTAGGGAAACCGAGGAAGATGAGGTCGTAGCCGTCGAGCGACTCCTTGCTTTTCTCAAAGGCAGGGCGCGATTTCGGGTTGTCGTTCTCACGGCAACACCGTGAAGTATTGTCTGTCCAGTCGAGGTCGGCGGCAGAGTAAGCCTCGGTGGGCTTTATCTCGAATATTTCCGCCCCGATGGCATTGGCCACCTTCTCTGCGGCTGCCTTCGTGGTGCCCGAGGCAGAGAAATAAGCCACAAGCACCTTGCTGGTTGCGGCTTGGTTTGGAACTGCGGTCTCGGTGGAAGCTTTCTTGCCGCAAGCCATAAGTGTGCAGGCGGCAGCGGCTGATACTGCAATGATTGACAGGATTCTTTTCATAATGTAAGTTCTTTGCAAGTTATTTGATTGTCTGTAATGCTCAAGAAAACAACTTGGGCAAGTTTGCCACGTGTTTTCTTTGAACATTATTTACACTTAGTATCTCATTCTAACTGTATCGCACGTGCGCTCCACCGATTGCAGTTGGAGCAATGTGGCGGGACGGTTTGGCTCGTCTATGCCGTCGAAGCGGAACACCTCATGCCCGGCATCTGTTGCGCCCTCAATAAACTTGTCGGCAAGCAAAGCCGACGTTCCGTGGCGGTGGACACTGCCCGTGATAACAGTTATATTCATAAAGCACCTGTGTATTTATGTGTTAGTCCACGGTGCAAAATTACAGCTATTCCACTAAAGTCATTGTAGACGTATTACGGACAGAATTAAACAAATTACGGCAAAATGCAGCTGCTTGCCTACTTTCTCCAGCGCAACTGCCAGAATGCTACAGCCGATGCGGCAGCCACATTGAGCGAATCTACCTGGTGGGACATGGGTATGCGCGCTACATAGTCGGCCGAGGCAATGACCTCATGCGGCAAGCCGTCGCCCTCGGTTCCCATAAGCAACGCTAACTTCTCCTCGGCCATCAACCGCGCATCGTCTATCTGCACCGACTTGTCGGTCAAGGCCATGGCCACCGTCTTGAAGCCAAGGGCAGATAGCTGACGTTGAGGCTCGTCCGCCCATGTCCACGGCACCAGAAACACCGACCCCATGGAGACACGCACCGAACGCCGGTTGTAAGGGTCGCAGGAGTTGGGGGTGAGCAGCACGGCATCAATGCCGAGTGCAGCAGCCGAACGGAATATGGCCCCGATGTTGGTGGTGTCCACCACGTTGTCTATCACCACTATGCGGTGCGCTCCGCTGCAAATGTCCTCCACCTTGCGGGGCAATGGCCGACGCATGGCACAAAGCACGCCACGCGTCAGCGTGTATCCGGTGAGCGATGCCAAGAGCTCCCGGTCGCCGGTATATACGGGCACTTCAGGCGGAATGCGCGAAACGATGTCCTGCGCATCGCCCTCTATGTGGCGTTCCTCGCACAACAGTGCAATCGGCTCGTATCCGGCATTGAGGGCCACTCTTATCACCTTCGGGCTCTCGGCGATGAACACCGCCTGTGAAGGATTCTTGCGTGAACGGAGCTCCGCCTCGGTAAGCCGGGCAAACATTTCCACACCGGGAAAGTCAAGTTGTTCTATTCGTATTATGGGCATAAATATAGTGTTTTCTTTGTGAAATTTTATTGCAATTCTCTTTCGTGTCGACAAATTAATAAAATTAAATGACAGGGCGGATAAAATGAGGAAGAAAAATAGGCCGGCATAGTATTATTTAACTCATCCCGCAATTCGCATCCGGCTGCCTTGCTGGCTCAAGACACTCTTTCCGGCCCTGTATATGCCCCAACTGGGGCGGAATGTTTCAGAAACGGTTTGAAAAGATTTTCAGAGAATAGCTTAGTTATCTCAAGTATTTTGCTGACCTTTGTATATCCTTGAATTGCCCGACTTGCTTTCCGGCAATGTTTCAAGGCTGATAATTAAAGGTTGTATAGAACAACGAATGGCACATGAAGGGACTGAACTTTATAGCAATAGACTTTGAAACCGCCACTGCCAAACGCGCTTCCATCTGCGAGGCCGGCATCTGCGTGGTGAAGGACGGGAAGGTCGTGGAAACCAAATCGTGGCTCGTGCGCCCCGAAGACAATGCTTATTCATATTGGAACATACAGGTGCACGGCATCCAACCCAATGACACCGCCCGTGCGCCCGAGTTTCCCGAGGTGTGGGCAGAGATAATGGACTATCTTGACGAAACGCCGGCGCTGGTGGCACACAATGCTGCCTTCGACATCTCGTGCATACGCAAGTCGCTGGAACTTTACGGACTCGACAAGCCCGAGGTGGACTACTACTGCTCGCTCCGTGCCGCCCGCCACAACTACGACTTCGGTTGCAACACCCTTGAATACCTCTGCGCCCAGTTCGACATCGCCGAAGGCAAGCACCACCGGGCCGGAGACGATGCCGAGATGTGCGCCCGGCTGTTTCTGAAGGAAATAAAGGACGTAGGCTGGTGCGGGCTTGAAGAGATGGACTATTGCAATGGCAAACTATGATTTATTGCGATTGAAGCACTATGAAGGTTTTTACGCATTATACAACGTTGACAACAGAAACCGATGGAGTAAGGTGGAGAACTCTCCTGCAGTTCGGAAATTCGTGGGAGATAAAGGGTTCGGTAGTGATGAAGAATCCGGGTGCGGCAAACTTCAAAAGTCTTGACCGCTCTGCGATAACAACGCCGGAAACCCTGGAGCAACTCAAGGCTTTTGACGACGGCGAAATAAAAGCAGAATGGTATGAGTTTAACCCCGACCAGACAATGAACTGCATAGAGACTTTGTTCGCTGAATATTATGCAGCAAAAGGGCAAAAACTTGAGGGTATCATACAGATATTCAACCTATTCTATCTTCGTGAAGCCGATTTGGGCAAGGCCTTGGACAAAGCCCAAAAGTTGGGGCTTGCAGATGTCGCGGATTATGATATAGAGCATTTGAAAGTTCCCGTGTATCTGGGCTTTGCCGGTTTGGCGTGGCATAAGGATTACGGGAAAGTTGCAGAAAAGTTTTTCAATGCGGCCAAGAACTTGGGAATGGCATATTTGAAAGACAAGTTTCACGAGAACACCTACACTCATCCTTTGTATCTAATGCGGTATGGAAAAAACAAACCGGGGTGCTTGCACACACGTTGCCAATTCTGTCAGGATACATCAACGCCGATTATTCCCCGGGAAATATAGTATATATTCGGAAAGACTATGAAAAAAGATGATATAGACATGACATGGAAAGTCTTGGACAGCAAGTATCTGTTCAAGAAACCATGGCTCACAGCCAGGGTTGACAAGGTGCAACTGCCTACGGGTGCCGTTATCGACGAGTATTACATACTGGAATATCCCGAATGGGTGAACACCATTGCCATAACCAAAGAGGGGCAGTTTGTCTTTGTGCGCCAGTATCGCCACGGCATCCGCAAGACTGTCAACGAGCTTTGTGCCGGAGTGGTGGAGAAAGGTGAAGAACTCATGGCGGCTGCCAAGCGGGAGTTGTTGGAAGAGACTGGATTCGGCGGTGGCGACTGGACTCCATGGATGACGGTTTCTGCCAATCCCAGCACACATACCAACCTCACGCATTGCTTCCTTGCAACGGGCGTGGAACTTATGGACAAGCAGCATCTGGACAAAGGCGAGGACATCAAAGTAAGGGTTTTCAATAGCGACGAGGTGCTCGGCATGCTCCGTAGGGGAGAGGTCTGGCAAAGTTTAATGGCCGCACCGCTCTGGAAATACTTTGCAGAAAAGCATGCCTTGCAGGAAATGCAAAACGTCTGCCTATGATAAGTGATTAGTCTGCGGCGGTGATTTATATAACCACGCAAGCAGAACATGGAACAAACAAAAAACGTTAAAACAAAAATCGTAAGCATCTGATATGAGCATTGCTAACCTTCGGGTAACCAAGTGAGCAAACCGTGCCTACTTGCTTATGTGTCAATATGTTGCTAACTTTGCACTGCAAAACAAGCATCAATGTTCACATTTAAAACAATACAAGTATGGCAAATTATGCAATCAAGAGCCTGAATGGATGGGCAAGTGTAGAGGGTAAAATATTCTTGGGCGAAGAACTTGGTCTTACTGGTGCGGAAGCTTCACTGCAGCGTTTGGCCGCTGGCGAGGATGCGCCTTTCCTTCATTCCCACAAGACCCACGAGGAAATCTACGCCATTATCTCCGGACATGGCGAGTTTGAAGTGGACGGCGAGAAAAACGTGGTCGGGGAAGGCAGCATTGTCAGAGTCTCTCCTGCTGGTGTAAGAGCCCTGCGCAACACCGGCAACGAAGAGATGGTAATGATGTGCATCCAGTATGAAGCCAAGCCTATTATCAGCTTTATGGAAGATGCGAACATCATTCCATTGGATAAATGAACAAAACATCTGAACAGAAGGAAATCTTAGACGCTCTGTTTCCCGACTGTCCCATACGCAACGTTTTGGCGCGTGTAGGCGACAAATGGTCACTCCTTGTGCTGTACACCCTGCAGCACAAGGAGACTTTGCGTTTCAAGCAACTGCAACGGGCAATCCCCGACATATCGCAAAAGTCTCTCACACAGACGCTCCGCACGCTGGAGGAGGATGGCTTCGTCAGCCGCAAGGTTTATGCGGAAGTTCCGCCTCGGGTGGAATATGCCTTGACAGAGCGCAGCCGGTCGTTTCTTCCGTTGGTCAATAACCTTATAGATTGGGCAAAAGACAACATGGAAGATATTGTAAAAGACAGATTGAAGCATAGAAACGAATGCCTCAGGCACTGAACTTGTTTTTACGATGACCAAAGCAATACTCCTTTACCTCATCGCCGTCAACGTTGTGGCGTTCATCGTCTACGGCATCGACAAGTACAAGGCGAGGCATGCCAAGTGGCGCATATCAGAAGCAACGCTGCTTCTGCTCGCTGTAATCGGCGGAAGCGTAGGCGCGTGGTGCGGCATGAAAGCGTGGCACCACAAGACGATGCATCGGAAATTCAAGTATGGGGTGCCCGTGATATTCATCCTGCAACTTGCCCTTGCCGTGTGGATTGTGGGCAGAATGGCACAGACCCCAATGGCAACATGAGGTTCGCCCAATCCTGCAAAACGCCGCATTGATGCCGGAACCTATTATATATAGGTGGGCGGCAACTGCCACTATGCCCACAAGTGGCGTGCCGGTGGCTGATTGTGGAAAACATCACCGCAGTCGGCTCTGCAGGCGTAGCAGACCGTGGGCAATGCGCCTTAGGCCCTCTTCCATACGGGCACGGGGACAGGCTATGTTTATACGGATGAACGGCGTTCCCTCCTCCCCGTACATGTCGCCGGCATTAATCCACACGCGCTCATTGTCTACCAGTTCGCGTTCTATCTCTTCGGAAGGCATATCCAGACATGAGCAGTCTACCCACACAAGATAAGTGCCCTCAAGGCGGACAACGGGAAACTGTGGCAGATGCCCGGCAAAGAAGGCATCCAGCACCTGATAGTTGCCGAAGATGTAGCGGTTGAGCGCAGTGAGCCACTCTTCTCCCTCTTGGGAATAGGCGGCCTGAAGAGCCACTACACCAAAGGGATTTACATCGCACACCTCATTGTCGTTTATGGCCCGGTCTATCTTCTTCCGTATGTCGGCATCGGCACAGACGATGTTGGCTATCTGCAGACCTGCCGTATTGAAGGCTTTGCTCGGCGAGCAGCACACGATGCAGCCTTCGTCCATTACGCCCGGCAGCGAACCGAAAGGCGTATAGCGATGCCCGGGACTGATGATTTCGCAGTGAATCTCGTCTGACACGACCCGCACATGATGACGGCGGCAGATGTCAGCCATCCGCAACAGTTCGTCGCGCGTCCACACTCGTCCGGCAGGGTTGTGCGGATTGCAGAGCAGAAGCAGACGGGCACGGGGGTCGGAAGCCTTGCGCTCCAAGTCGTCGAAGTCCATCGTATAGGTGCGGTCGTGGTAGGCAAGACTGTTGGAAACCACCTCGCACCCGTTGTTGCGTATTGAAGAGAAGAAACAGTTGTATACCGGCCCCTGCACAATTACTTTGTCGCCGGGCACGGTCAGGGCTTTGACGACCGCCGACAATGCCGGAACAACTCCCGAGGTATAGATAATCCATTCCTTTTCCATATTCCACCCGTGGCGATGGCCAAACCAGCCGGCCACCGCCTCATAGTAACTGTCCGGCACGCGCGTATATCCGAAGATGCCGTGTGCCACGCGTTCCTGCAAGGCACGGACGATGACCGGGGCCGTCTCGAAGTCCATGTCGGCCACCCACATGGGCAATATGTCATCCTGCGGAGCCGAGTCCCACTTGTAGGAACATGTGCCGCGGCGCTGGGTGAGCGTGTCAAATAGATTACTCATAACGCTGATTCCTGTTTTTTCATTTACGCGTCACTATCTGACAATCGGCCGGAGCCTTTACATGTTTGTCGATGATGACAGCCCCGAAGCCGTCGGCCACGATGCGTCCCGACCTCGGATTCTTCACACTCTTGACATAGCCGCGAATGTCTGCCTGCACGGTAGACTCCTCAAAGGCACGGTCGCACTCTGCATCAAAGGTGCAGTTTTCGAGCACAAGATTCTCGGCATAGCAGAGCGGTTGCTCGCCCGAGATGTGGCAGTTTACCAAACGCAGACCGCGGGAATGCCATCCGAGATACTCGCCATTGAGTTCTGAATCGTAAACGGTGACATTCTCCACCTCCCAAAACGAGTCCTTGGTGTCGATTTTGGCGTTGTGTATCTCCACATTACGGCAATACTGGAACACATACTTGGCGTCGCTCTCCAGTCCGTCAATGCGGATGTCGCTGCAGTGCATGAACGGATAGGTGCCATCGTGGAGCACCACATTGCGCAGGGTCAAGCCGTCGATGCCCCAGAATGTTTCGTCGGCATCGTTGATGGTGACGTTTTCGAGCGTGAGGTTGTGCATCTCGCGAAAGAATTTCGGGCCGTTAATCACACAGTCCCTCATGGTCATGTCGTTGGAATACCAGATTGCCGATCGCGATCCGGGCGCAAAATAACAGTTCTCGATGAGCGAACCGTCAACGTGCCACAACGGATATTTGCCTTCAAAGTAGCAATTGCGGCAAACGATGTTGCTGCACGCCTTCACTCCCGACTCGCCGAAAGTGATGCGCACATGGTCGAGTAGGGTGTTGTGTGTGTCGAAGAGTGGACGTTCGCCACCGAAGATTTGATTCTTTATCGTTTCCATATCATTCATTTATTCTTCATCATTACCTTTGTTGTTTGTCCGCAGAGGGATTCTCTTGAGCATGCTTTTGCTGTCGTCTGTCCAGTGTCCCCATCGCAGACGGCACAGGAATATCGCGCCACGGAAGCACAGTTCGGCACACATGGCCAGCCATACGCCCTTCAGTCCCATTGTCGGAGCGAGCAATGCAGCAAGCGTGATGCGCACGCCCCACATCGAAATCAGGTTCATTATGCTCGGCACCAAGGTGTTGGCCGCACCTACGAAAACGCCGTAGCACACTATGGCGGCGGCAAACATAGGTTCGGCATAAGCCTCGATACGCAGCACCGTGACTCCCGACTGGCGTATGGCTTCGACGGGAGTCATCAGCGACAGGGCCGCCGGAGCGCCAACATACATCACGACACCCATGACCGCCATCACACCCATGCCCAACATTACGGATATATAGGCAAAACGCTTCATCAGGTCTTGCCGTCCCGCTCCCTTGCTCTGGCCCACAAGCGTCGTCGCCGCGTCGGCAATGCCATACCCGGGCATGTAACACAGGCTTTCTACGACAATGCCCAGCGAGTGGGCGGCAATGGCCACAGTGCCCAGAGGGGCAATGATGAGCGTCATAACCACATAGGCACTGCACATTATTACCTGCTGCAATCCCATAGGGACAGCAATGTTAAGTGCCCGGCGTATGCATGCGGCAGTGGGAAGAAAACTGCCGCACTCGCCGGCAATGCGCAATTCCTTCGACCTGTTGCACAGGATATACATCGTCAGCGACATGGCCACCAGTTCGGCAGCCACCGTCCCGATGGCGGCACCGGTCACAGAGAGCCCCGCACCGGGGACATGTATCGGTATTCCGAAGACGTGGACTACACGCGAGGGAAATATCAGAAAGAAGTTGAACACCACATCGAGCGTCATCATCACCACGCTCATAACACTCGGCACAACCATGTTGCCGCTGCTGCGGAGCATGCCCGAACCGAACATGCTGAACTGGAACACGGGCACTCCCAAGGCACATATAGCAAAATATGATGAGGCCATGCCGCAAATGTCGGCATTACCGCCCAGCCAACCGGGCAACCAAGGGCTCAGCGAGAGCGACACCATGGCGAGCACAATGCTCACCATTAATACCGACGTGATGCCCTGACGCAGCACACTGCGCGCCTCACGCGCCCCGTTGGCCCCCAGGGAATGGGACACCTGAACATAAAATCCTGCCGCCGAAGCCGAGCAGATGCTGCCCAAAAGCCACATCGTGGACTCTATCAGGCCAATGGCCGCCGATGCATTGGCTCCCATACTGCCCACCATCGAAGCGTCTATATACTGCATGACGGTAGTGGTGAGCTGGGCAAGAATGGCGGGGACGCTAAGCTGGAGAGTGAGACGGGCCTGCTGGCCAATAGACATTGGCCGCCCGAGCCGTATCATCTGCAACAACGCGTCTTTTCCTTTTTCGTTACTCATGAGTGGTATACGTTCATCCTTTTTCCGCTTGCAAAATTACGTTTTTTGTCCGAATGCAAGAAACGGCCCGCGTAAAATCCGTAATAAGGGTTCTTCCTTCCGTAATGTTGGTTTGTCTTTCATAAATGCCGGGCGTTCTGAAATGTGCAAGCAAAAATGTGATGTCCGATAAAACCCCAAAGCAAGTCCCGTGGGACAGGGCATTAAAAAGCCTTGCTTGTGTAATAAATCTCTGCAAAAGGAATGGGCTTTCTGATTTTATGCTTACCTTTATCCGAAAAATTGGGATAGTTCAGGCAGAAGGCAACCGTGAAATTCTACCAAGTTGGTAGAAAAATACATTAATAGCATTGAATTGATATATATAATAATGTAAGAACATGTGCAAAACAGAATTTGAAAAGATGCGTAGCGGCGAACTCTATTCGTTTGACGACGAAGAGGTGCTGCGCAGCACGCAGCGCGCCAACGCCTTGTGCGCCAAGCTGCAGACAATGACACTCGCTTCGCCCGACTACCGCGAGGTGATAACCGAACTCGTGCCGGGACTGCCGGCATCCTCGGCCATTAACCCGCCGTTCCACTGCGACCACGGGCACGGCATAACCATAGGCGAAAACACCTTCGTAAACTATGATGCCGTCATGCTCGATGCCGGACGCATCACCATAGGCAGCCGCTGCAAGATTGGGCCGCGCTGCCAAATCTACTCGCCGCAGCATCCCATCGACTACATGGAGCGGCGCAACCCCGTAGAAACCACCTACAACGTCACCATCGGCGACGACTGCTGGCTCGGCGGAGGTGTCACGGTGTGCCCGGGAGTGACAATAGGGCCGCGCTGCATCATTGCGGCTGGCAGCGTCGTGATTCGCGACATTCCTGCCGACTCGCTCGCCGCAGGCAACCCGGCGGTGGTGAAACGCCGCCTCCGCTGACGGCCACACAATGGGAGGTTTCCATGTCACCGCGTCTGCTGCACATGCGTGCGTCAGGTGCGGTGCGTGCGTGTTTCATTTGCCCTGTGTGCGTGCACCGCATGTGTTGCGCCGCCGCCATGACGTTTTTCAAGTGTTA
>CAVDCP010000025.1:0-36064 GCA_963607545.1 bacterium | reverse complement strand
CGCCGAAGTGGACATAGCGGTTGGGGATGGTCTGCAACCAGGAGCGCAGGTCGGTAGACTGGGGGTAGCGTGAGACGAACAGTAGCCGTTTGTTGGGCAGCAAGGACGCGAACAAATCCTTTTGTCGACGGACAAGACGAAAGTTCTCCATGTTCTCAATGCCTACCACCACTACATCCTCAGGGATGGAGAACCGCTGCCAGTCGGCAATAAACAAGAAACTCCCCTCGTTCGGACAGACATCCATCTCCCGTCCGTTCAACAGACAGGGTATCGGGTCGTAGGCATTGACGGGGAAGCCCGTACAAGAGCGCACGGCAACAAGTTTGGAGTTGCCCGTCTCGGCAGCTTGTTCGGAACGGGAGGCATGAACCCTCCCAGTTGATTGCCCGGAGCCCGGAGCTGCGGCAGCTTCGAGCATCACCCGTCGCATCCGTTCCAGTCTGCCCAAACGCTCGTCTATACCTCCCAATGCCTGCTCCAGTTTATCGGGGACAGCGGCCATGAGCGTGCGTCTGCTACCCTGCGAGCGGCTCACCAGCACACCGTCGCGCAGCAGTTCCTCCACCCAGTCGCCCCTCAGGGTGCTGGCCGGAAGCGACTCGCCCGAACGCAGGCGGAGCAGCTTGTTGATGAGCGAAAGGGTTATTTTCACTTGGTATCCCATTGATGCGCTGTTCACTCTAGGATTTTCACCTCATAAGGCGTGTGGGTCATGGAAGAAAGAATGCGCAGAATCTTGTATTTGTCCTTTATCTGGGGCGGCACAGTGAGCCAACTGCCAGAGAAAAGCTGTACTTGGTTGTTGTATTTTCTCTCCGGTGCTATGATGGGTTTTCCGCTTATTTGCAGATGGGTTTTCTTCACCTTGTCGATGCCGATGCGTCTGACAGTTTCCGCATACACCAGCTGATGGTCAATGCTGCATACCGCAAAGCCATCGGCGAAGGTGACACTCAGTTTCAACTTACTCTTGCGGTCCTTTCGTTCGCCCTCGTTCTTGGTGGAGACAAACTGGTCGAAATCTCCCATCTCCACTTGGACATCCTCTTCCAGTTGGGCGACAATGGCTTTCAACTGCATATACTTTTGGCGGGTATCGCTCTGCGCCATAAGATACCAACCGTCGCCGACCTCCTTGGTCCAACGGGCATAACGGGGCACTATTTCCCTTGAAACCAGCGGCACATGGCACACCTCCATACCCACCGAAGCCACTCGCCCGATGCCCAATTTCCTGATTACTTGAATCATGGTGGCCGTGGCGCTGATTTCACAAACCACATCGCCGTTGCCAAAGGTAACTCTCAGGCGTTGTTTCTTGCCACGGTCGCGCAACGTCCCGTCCGCAAGTTCCGTCTTGTCCTTCAGGTGTTCCGCTGCATCTTCTGCATTTCCTTCCACCTGTTTGGTCGGTTCGGAAACCTCGGTGGTTGGTGGTTCCCAAAAGGCCGGGTTGTCGAACAACGACAACTCCTGATATTGCGGTTTCTTCTTTGCCATATATAGGTACTTTTTTGTTGATAGCAAAGATAACTATAGTTTCTGATGTGGGTAAGCGAAATCATCTTTATTTGGCTACGAACGCACAATTTTATTTCCTTTATAGCCAAGCAACGGTTGCCGGCTTTGCGAAACCATAGCTATCGCGATGCGAAAGGATAGCTATCGCACTGCCATAGCTATCCTTTCCCAACCATGCCTTCGGCATGCCTTTGTACGACTCTGGGTTTTGTTGACACCAGGGGTTCAAAAACGCCTCACTCTCCCTGCTTCGCCACCAGCGGATGCACTACGGTCTGCGACTTACCGTCCTTGCTCAGCAGGTAGGTGTAGCGGTAGTCGGAGACGTTGTAGGTGGTGGGGGAGGAGTTGATGAGCAGGATGTTGCGAGCGTTGGCGAAGTCGAGGATGCCCTTCACGTTCTGCGGATGCAGCTTGCCTATCTCGTCCATCATGCAGTGGATGCGGAAGTCGCCGAAGCGGCGGCTCACCTTTGTCTTGAAGACGTTGATGAGCATGATGTTTATCATTGCCTTTACCAGGGTGTCCGTTCCCTCGCTGCCTACGTGGGACAGCTTGTCCGCCCAACCCGTGTCGTTGTCGTTCTCCACGATGCGGAACTGCAACTGGAAGAGGTCGGAGAGGGTGAGGTACTGACGCTGCGGATTGTCGAGGAGCGACTGCATGAAGTCGAGCAGGTAGTCCACGGCCTTCCGGTTCACCTCGTCGCGGTTGGCGGCGGAGAAGAGATTCAGCCCACCCATGGCAAACTGGTTGTCGTCGTTGAACTCCTTGATACGTTTCATCAGCTGCACCATCTTGTCGGCCGAGGGCACATGCTGCAGGGCGATGAGCTTGATGACACCGGCGAAGTTGCGCTCGCGGAAGTCGCTGTTGATGTCGTGGATTATCTTGTCCACGTCCGACTCATGGCGGGTCAGCTCGCCTATCTCCTTGGAGACACGGGCCAGGATTTCCACATACCGCTCGCTGGTGCGTCGGCGGTATTCCTCTATCTTGTTGTTGACGAGGAAGTCGTCGAGATTGCTGGCAAAGTCGAGGAAGTCCTCGTCGAGGGTCAGCTCCATGCGGAAATTGAAGGTGTTCTTGGCGGAGAAGTTGGCCTTGAACACGTTGACGCTGCCCTTGAACTGGTTGTGACGCGACTGTCGCGAGACAATGATGCTGGTCAGCTCGTCCACGGCCTGTCCGGGCGTGCGGAGCGTCTGTGCCTCCGCCGTCTCGGTAAAGAAAGGCGGACAGATGCGCTCATCGTGCGTAAAACTGTCTGCCTTCTGCAGTTCTCCGTCGATGCGCTCCTTCTCCTGTCTGCGCTCGGCGAGTTCCTTGCCGAGTGCGCTGAGCTGCTCTTGGTATTTCTGTTGTCGTTGGGCATACTTCTCGTTCAGCTGCTGGAGCTTCTCCGCAAGGACTTTCTTCTGCCCCTTGAGCAGTTCCTCCTTGTCGAACAGTTCCTCCTTGTCGTGCTGGTACTCGTAAACCAGCCGGCGGTGGTCATCGACGAATTTCAGTTCTGCCTCGGCAGCTTGTATCGCCACCTTGCAGTCCTCCACCATCCGGGTGTCGGCCCCACGACCGTGCAGCTCGTCCAGTTCCTGTTTGCCGAGTTGCGCCAGTTCTGCCTCGGTCTTCTGCTCCTGCAGCTTCATTTCGGCACGCACCGCCGCCACCTGCTCTTCGTGCAGCCTGACAGTCTCGTCCTTGGCCTTTTGGTATCGCTTGTGCTCGGCGGCCAACTGCTTTTGCCTGTCTGCATTCACCTTTGCGCGAGCTTCCTCGGCGAGGGTGAAGCGGTGGGCTACATCCTGTTGACGGGCGGTCAGTTCCTCTTTCCTTGCCTCCACCTCCTGTCTCGCTTTGGCGGCATAGCCGTCCAGATCTACAAGGATGCCCTTCCGCTTTTGCGGCATCATACGCAGTTCTATCTCATAGGCGGATTTCTGCTCGCGCAGCTCTTTCATCTTGCTTGCAAACGGACGTTTAAGCTCGTTCACTTGCCGTTCCTGCTGCTCCACAAGGGCGGCGTAGTCCTTCTTAAGCGTCTGGAGTTCAGACTCCAATTGGGCTTTCTCCTCTTTCAGCTGTGCAGGCTTGCGTACGGAAACCGGCAGGTCGACAAGGTCGAGCTTCACGCCGAAGAGCGACGTGCCATCCGTCTTCTGTGGGTGCAACCCCATCTGGTACAGCACCTTCTCCTCGTTAATCACCTTTCCGATGTTCTGCTCCCAGTCGCGCTTGTTTTCCTCCAGCCATTCGTAGAGCGAACCCTTCGTGTGGGCAAGCAGGGCATCCACCTCTGCCAGTTGTCCAGAGGTCTTTTCCTTCTCCTGCAGCTTGGCATCCTGCTGCTTCTTGCTTTCGGAGAGTACCTCCGCTTCCTGCCTGTCGTATTCGGCTTGCAGACGGTTGATATTTGCCGCAGAGGCGGCTACCAGTCCGTCGAGTTCCTTCTCGCGCAGCGCCAAGGCGTCCAGACTCTTCTTCAGACTCTCCTGTTCCTCCTGATAGGGATGGCAGTATTTCAGTTTCAGCAACTCCTTTTCCACCGCCGTCTGCTCGTCCTTCAACTGCTCCACGGCATGGGTGGCAAGGGCAGTCTTCTCGGCAAACGATGCTTCCACCTCTTCGCGCCGCTTGGTATATTCGGCAAGCATGCGTTCCTCCGCCTGTTGTTTCTCCTGGCCAAAGAGGTATATGCGGTTGTTCTGCGATTGTCGGTAGGTCTCCAGCTGGTTCCTCACGCTCTGCCGCAGTGCGTTGTATTTGGCAGTGACATCGTTGAAGCGCGAGGTGAGTTCGGCCAGCCGGGCCTTGTCGCCCTCTAGCTTTGCTCTCATCACCGGCTCCTTGTCAAACCGCCTCAACACCTGTTCTATCTGTTGTGCGGCATAGTACTCCCGGCGTTCCTTCAGTCGCTTGAGGCGGTCGTTCACCACGCCCTGATCCTGGTTGAGTGCCGACTTTTCCGCATCGAACTTCAGTTGCAGTTCGTCGAGCAGTCGCTTCTGGCGGTTCTGTTCCTCGAGCAGCTCGCCTGTTTTCTTCTCTATCAGCGGCAACCGCTCGCAGCAAGTGCGTACGGCATGTTTCAGTTCGCCGCACAGTTCCCTGATCTGCTGTTTCATGTAGAGCAGTTCGTGGTAAGCCTTCACCACGGTATCGGCCTGTTTGCGCACAGTGGACTCACCCTTCTGGTTGAGCTTGTACCAGCCGGAAATGTCCTTGTATTCCTGTTCGAAGTCGGACACCTGACGGCGGAAATAGCCGAGGTCGATATTCGCCTCCTCCTCGCTCATCGAGCGGATGATGATGTCCTTGATGAAGTTGGCGTCCAGTCGGGAGTTGAGGAAGACGTTCTGTATGCTTCGCGGAATGTTTTGGTAGCGGTTGGTCTCCATCAGTTGGAAGCGGGCAAACTCCTTGCCAACGGCCTGCCTGTTGCCGTAGAGTATGTCGCGGTACTGCTCGTAGCGGTCTATTATCTTGCTCATGTAGGCACCGCCCAGCCGCTCGCGTATCACCTTGCTCTCTGCCGTCACCTCGCCCTTGTCGTCCACCAGCCATTCCTTCTTGTATTCGGCATCGATGAAACGGTAGCACGCCCTGCCACTGCTGCGGAAGGTAAGGATGCAGAAGGGGCCGTGCTCGTGCTCCACCTCGTAGACGATGTACGAGTTGGCGTGTGGCAGGTAGAACTCGTCGAAGCTCTTCATCTCCTTCGGGATGCCGAGGCGCAGCTTGTCGGCATTGTAGAAGAAGAGGATGGCCCTGAGCAGCGTACTCTTGCCCACGCCCTGCGTGCCGATGAAATGCACATTGCCGTCCAGCCGCACCTCGGCATAGCGTATGTGCGCACTGTTCACAAACACAATCTTTCGTAATGCTCTCATTCCTGTTCCGTTTCTATGATGGTGAGACAATCCATGAGTTCCTCGATGTAGTGGAAGGCGGCGGTCACCTTGTAGGTGCCGTCCAGCTCGTTCTCCAGTTCCACGAATCCCTGGCGGTCGAGGTCGGCGATGAGCTTGTCCATCTTCTCCTCGTTGGTCTTTACGTCGGTGTAGAGGTGTGCTGCTTTCTCCTTCAGTTCGATGTCGCTGGAGAATTTTTCCAGTATGTTCGACTTGCGGAAGGTGAATCCCGAGCCGAAGGCTGTGTTGAACGTCTTGAGGAAGTCGAGGCGGTCTATCCATGTGGCGAGTCGCTGCACCTTGTCGGCGAGTTCCACCTTGTTCTCCGTACGTGAGAAATAGTAATAACCGTTTCCGCCCTCAAGGAGGAAACCGATGCCCTCGTAGTACTCGCGGTACTGCTGGTAGTCGTCCTCTATGGCATCGTAGAGGTGCGACCGCTGCTCTGAGATGGAGTTCTGCGAGATGAACCCACCCTTGCTCAGTATGTCGAAGATTTCTTTTGTATAGCGCATAAGTGTGTTAGGCAGTCTTGGGGTAAATCAGTGGATATTCTATGTCCTGGTGGCTGCGGTACTCGTCGCTGATAGTCAGCTCGTCGAGATACTGCGCCGTTATCTGGCAGAAGAGCACCAGCTTCTCCTCGTCGGTCATCTCCTTGCGGTAGCCCGAGAAGTTCATCACGAAGTGGAAGAGGTTGTCGCCCGACGCCATGAAGGCCGCCTTCACTTCGCTGACGTCCACCTGCTGTAGCACCTGTTGTTGTTCCTGTAGCTCCTCCTCCGTCAGCGGTTCGGCGAGATTGCCCTTGCGCAGCCGGTCGTTGCCTTTTCCATTGGCAACGTCTTGCAGAATCTTGAGTCCCACATCGGAGGTGCGGAGCATCTCGAGCGACACCTTCAGCGTGTACCTTGGGCGCGGCTCCATCCACACGGGGTTTCTCGCTGAGAGCTTCGCCTTTACGTCAGTGTTGGTCTCCAGCAGCATCTGGTCGCGCAGGTACTTGAGCTTCTGCACCTTCTCGAAGAGGCGGTTCTGGTACTCTATGAGGTTGAGGTAGTTGATAATCTGTCGGTCCAGCTCCAGCAGGTTGTGGTACACCTCCCTCAACTGCAGCTTCACGTCCGTCACCGTCTCACGCAGTTGCACGTCCATCGCCACCGTGAAGAACGTAGCCTGCTTCTCGTCTATCACCCTCTCGCACTCGTTGATGAGTGCAGCGATGTCCTTGCGCTTCTCGTCCAGGTGTACCAGCTTCTTTTTCTTGATGGCGAAGGTAGGCTCGTTCTTGTACGTATTGTCGATGTTGCGCTTCAGGTCTATCACATTGCGCAAGGTGGTGAGGGCGATGTTGCGCAGTATGCGCTTCACGTCTTTGAGGTATCCGTACTTTCGTGACGGGCTGTTCTCGCTCTGGTAGTAGTCGATGGCGGCGTTGAGGCTTCCGATACTCTCCTTTACGCTTGCCACGTTGATTTCCTCGTTCACCTCCAGCACGTCCTCGAAGAACTTCAGGTAGGCGTCCTCCAGCTCCACGAAGTCGCCGCCCCTCCTTATCACCCCGAAGCGTCGCAGAAACTCCAGGCTCTCGTCCTTCCTCGAAGCCAGCTCCCGCGCCACGTCATAGCGGAACGACAGCCGCTTGCGGTCCTGAAACAGTCCACTCAGCAACTTCCGCTCGCGGTCAAGCGCACGGATGAGTTCTTCAAGTGTATGAAAATGGGATATAGGTTCCATTGGTGTATCTGTATTTTTTTCGTTTATCTTTTACAATTTTCCGATAGCCTCCGTATTCGGCCCAGTTTCACTTGATGATATCAGCCTCTCGATTCTTTTTTTTTTTGCTTTGACGGTTAATGATATAATTTTCAATAGAGCAATAAGCAAGTATGCTGGCGAAAAACACCAACAAAGAAAGCAGAATGATGATGGGTACAGAATTGAGAACAAGCGTAATTCCTATCATCAAAAAAACTACCATTATCATCATGCATAATAAAAGAGGGTCTTTCCGTAGCGGTTGCTTTAATGGTCTGAAAAACTTTTTCATGTGAACTGATGATTAGGGAGATTCCATTTGATATCTCTTTGGCCTTCCATTATGACTGCCTTTTACAAAATTACATAATAATTCCGTGTTATTGATGACTTTTGAAAATATTTTAAAACCGAAAATGCAGGATAGCCACACTCACTCCAATGTGCCACGCAATGAACAAGTCAGTCTTCGATGACCGCATCCCCACTCCTTCTCATATACAGCCACAATTTTCTTCATGTTTTTCCCGTTCTTCACAACCTTAACGCAGCACTGGCTTTAACCGCTCTCGCGGGAAAACACATCACCCGTTTGCATTCAATTTGTCACCACGGTCCAAATTTCCCGCCTTTAAATTATGCTGACAGGAAAATTATATATACATTTGTAGAACATTTAACACTTTGTTATTCAACAGTACAATGAAACTTACATCGTTCAAGATTTTTTTACAGCTACTTACTGGCATGTTCTTTTTCCACTGCGCAGCCAGCGCAGCAACACATTATGTGCCGCAAAAACGCGAGTTCAGAGGTGCATGGATTCAGTGCGTCAACGGGCAGTTTCAAGGAATGTCCACCGCTACAATGCAGCAGACTCTGGCAAGTCAGCTCGACGAATTGGCGCGTGATGGCGTGAATGCCATATTTTTTCAGGTGCGTGCCGAGTGCGACGCCCTTTACAAAAGCGACATCGAGCCTTGGAGCCGATTTCTCACCGGGGTTCAAGGCAAGGCTCCGTCGCCCTACTGGGATCCGCTTGAATGGATGATTGCGCAATGCCACAAACGCGGCATGGAGCTGCACGCCTGGCTCAACCCTTATCGCGCCAAGACCAAGGGCACACAAAACCTTGCCGCCAACCATGTGGCAATAAAGCATCCCGAACTGGTGTTTCCTTACGACGGACTGTTCATCCTAAATCCCGGCAAGCCCGAAAACCGCGAATACATTTGCCGTGTGGTCAACGACATAGTGTCGCGTTACGACATCGACGGCATACACATGGACGACTATTTCTACCCCTATCCTGTGGCCGGATGCACAATACCCGACGAAAAGGTGTTCGCGCAATACAACAACGGAATAGCCGACATATCCGACTGGCGGCGCGACAACGTGAACGTGTTCATTAAGCAGGTGGGCGAAAGCATCCATAAAACAAAGCCATGGGTGAAGTTCGGCGTGTCGCCGTTTGGCATCTACCGCAACCGCCGTGCCGGTGTCACAAACGGAAGCAACACCGCCGGCACACAGAATTACGACGACCTTTATGCCGATGTGCTCCTGTGGGTGAACAACGGTTGGGTGGACTATTGCGTGCCGCAGATTTACTGGCAGATAGGACACAAGACCGCCGACTACAAGACTTTGATAAAATGGTGGGCACAGAATGCGTCGGCACGTCCGTTGTATATAGGCGAAGACGTTGAGCGCACTGTCAAATATGCCGACACCGACAATCCGAACACCAACCAGCAGGCCGCAAAATTCGGTTTGCACAGCCAGTTGCCAGGTGTCAACGGCACCGTGCTGTGGTATGCCAAAGCCGTTGCCGACGATTTGGGCAAATACGGCACAATGCTGCGCAAGGTGTATTGGAAATATCCTGCACTGCAACCGCGCATGCCGTTCATCGACGACAAGACACCGGGCAAGCCGCGTAAGGTGAAACCAGTGTGGACTCCCGACGGGTATATACTGTTCTGGACAGCACCCAAAGGAAAAAAATGGAACGACGTGGCAACAAAATATGTCGTCTACAGATTTGCCGCCGGCGAGCAAACCGACACAGAAGACCCTTCACACATAGTAGCCATCACTTCCGACACAATGTTCAAGTTGCCTTATGTTGACGGCTCTACGCGCTATACATACATCGTTACAGCCCTCGACCGCATGAGCAATGAGAGCAAGGCGGTGAAGAAAAAAGTGAAACTGTAGCGCGAAAGAGTTCCATTGGGTGTGAAAACGAAGCAAAAAAGGGAAACAAGCCCTAAAAGTTTCGATTTCATTTAAAGATATATCCACTATTTTCAGTAACTTTGCCTATAGAAACAATAACAGTACAACATATTATACAGCAGATAATATTATGGTAAAAATCACAAAAGAGAATGCCCTTGAATATCATCATCACGGGCGTCCAGGAAAGATTGAAGTAAAACCCACAAAACCGTACCATACCCAAACCGACCTCAGTTTGGCCTATTCGCCCGGTGTCGCCTATCCGTGTCTTGAAATTCAGGCCAACCCCGACGACGTTTACAAATACACCGACAAAGGCAATCTTGTAGCAGTAATTTCCAACGGAACAGCAGTTCTCGGCCTCGGCGACATAGGAGCCATGAGCGGAAAGCCCGTAATGGAAGGCAAGGGCTTGCTTTTCAAGATTTACGGCGGCATCGATGTCTTCGACATTGAAGTGGCCGAGAAAGACCCCGAGAAATTCTGCGAGGCCGTGGAGAAGATTGCCCCCACATTCGGCGGCATCAACCTTGAAGACATAAAAGCCCCGGAATGTTTCTATATCGAAGAGCGTCTGAAACGCACTCTTGACATTCCTGTCATGCACGACGACCAGCACGGAACGGCCATCATATCGGCAGCCGGACTGAAAAACGCCCTTGAGGTGGCAGGCAAAGACATTTCCAAAGTGAAAATCGTGGTCAACGGTGCCGGAGCAGCCGCTATCAGCTGCACGAAACTCTATGTGGCATTGGGCGCAAAAACCGAGAACATTGTCATGCTCGACTCGAAAGGCGTCATAACAAGCGATCGCGAGAATCTCACTCCGCAGAAGAAACTGTTCGCCACCGACCGCCGCGATGTCCACACATTGGCCGAGGCAGTAAACGGTGCCGACGTGTTTGTGGGACTTTCTAAGGGAAATGTGCTCACACAGGACATGATTCGCTCCATGGCCGAAACGCCAATCGTGTTTGCCCTTGCCAACCCCGTGCCTGAAATAAGCTATGAAGATGCCATGGCAAGCCGTCCCGACGTGCTTATGTCTACCGGAAGAAGCGACTATCCCAACCAGATAAACAACGTCATCGGATTCCCCTACATCTTCCGTGGAGCACTCGACGTGCACGCCAAGGCAATCAACGAGGAAATGAAGCTCGCCGCCGTTCAGGCCATTGCCGACCTCGCCAAACAGCCGGTGCCCGATGTTGTCAACGATGTCTACCATGTAAACGACCTCACGTTCGGCCCCAAATATTTCATTCCGAAGCCTGTCGACCCGCGTCTCATCACCGAGGTGAGTGCAGCAGTGGCCAAAGCCGCAATAGAAAGCGGTGTGGCACGCCGCACCATAACCGACTGGGATGCCTACAAGAAGAGCCTTATGGAATTGCTCGGACAAGAGACAAAGCTCACACGCAAACTGCATGACACGGCAAGACGTCACCCGCAGCGCGTGGTATATGCCGAAGGCGGACACCCCACAATGATGAAAGCTGCCGTGCAGGCAAAGACAGAAGGCATCTGCAACCCCATACTCCTCGGTAACCCCGACCGTCTGAAGCGTCTGGCACAACGTCTCAAACTGAATCTTGAGGGCATCGACATCATCGACATGAGAGCCGATCAGGAGCAGGGTCGCCGCGCCACCTACGCCAAGCATCTTGCCAAGAAGCGCGCCCGCCAAGGCTACACTTTCGAAGAAGCCTACGACAAGATGTATGAACGCAACTACTTCGGCATGATGATGGTTGAGACAGGCGAAGCCGATGCATTCATCACCGGTCTCTACACAAAATATTCTAACACCATAAAGGTGGCCAAAGAGGTTATCGGCATACGTCCCGAATACAAGACATTTGCGACAATGCACATCCTCAACACGCAGAAAGGCGTGTTCTACATTGCCGACACTTTGATAAACAGGCATCCCGACGAGAATGTGCTTGTAGACATTGCCAAACTCTCGGCAAGCACCGTAAGGTTCTTCAACGACGAGCCGCACATTGCAATGATAAGCTACTCCAATTTCGGAACCGACGAAATCGGAAGTCCGGTAAAGGTGCACAACGCCGTTGAGGAAATACAGAAAGACATGCCCGACCTTGCAATCGATGGCGAAATGCAGGTGAATTTCGCACTCAACAAGGAATTGCGCGACGACAAATATCCGTTCACGCGCTTGAAAGGACTTGATGTCAACACCTTGGTGTTCCCCAACATGAGCAGTGCCAACGGCAGCTACAAACTGCTTCAGGCTCTCGACCCCGATGCCGAGATTATCGGCCCGATACAGATGGGACTCAACAAGCCCATACACTTCACCGATTTCGAGTGCTCAGTGCGCGACATCGTGAACATCACTGCTGTGGCTGTGATTGATGCTTATGTAGACAAAATAAAGAAAAGCAAATAATTTCCCTACTGAAACAACAGGGCAGAACGACGCTTTCAGGTGCACAACACCAAAGCCGGCGTTCTGCCCTTTTTCAGAAACCCACGCCTAATCCAAACTAACATGATAAACTTTCCCTGTGCGAAAATAAACCTTGGCCTTAACGTGGTGAGCAAACGTGCCGATGGCTACCACAATATAGAAACGGTTTTCTACCCTATCCCACTGCATGACGCGCTGGAGATAAAGCTCATGGACGACCGTTTCCCGTCGGAACACCCATGCGACCTGAAAATCACGGGCAACAGCATCGACGGCAACGAGCAGGACAATCTTGTAGTGAAAGCCTACCGTCTGTTGGCAAAAGATTTCAACATTCCGCGCATACACACCCACCTCTACAAGCACATCCCCTCACAGGCCGGGCTCGGAGGCGGTTCAAGCGACGCGGCATATATGATACGGCTTCTCGACAGCAGGTTCCGCCTGAATATCGGAAATGCAGAAATGGAGCACTACGCCTCACTTTTGGGTGCCGACTGCGCATTTTTCGTTTCTTCCGAACCGGCATTTGCCACATCAAAAGGCGAGGTTCTGTCACCCGTAAAAATCTCGGAAAACAACCTCCAAGGTTATCATCTGCTCGTAGTGAAGCCCGACATCATGGTTTCAACCAAGGAGGCATATTCGTCTATATGTGCAAAAGCACCGGTCGAATGTTGCCGTGACATTGTTGGAATGCCCATAAAATATTGGCGCGATCACCTTTCCAACGATTTCGAACAGAGTGTTTTCAGCACGCACCCCATACTGTCGGAAATGAAAGCGTCGCTTTATAGGCTCGGAGCCGACTATGCACAGATGAGCGGAAGCGGAAGCGCGTTGTTCGGTCTATTCAAGAACGCACCCGACGAGGCATGTGTGGCCGACGCATTCAGCGGCTGTTCCACCTTCTGCATGCAATTGTAACACCGGCGCGAAGGCGGCTTCAATACACAAAACTCTGTTGAGTCCAGCTGTCATCGACAGTGACATTGAAGCCGCGCCCACCGTCGGGATTCTCTCCATAGAAAGAACCCGTATATTCGGTTATCTGATTCACCACAACGGGCACATCCTCAAAGGTTTTGCTGTACATCACCGTAGTGCCGTCAGATGACAATGCCGACACGTCCATTTTCAGATTTCTCCCGTCGGAATGCGGAAATGTGTACACCTCATAGCTGCTGCTTCCTTCATAGGCAGCTGCCGTAACGTCACGGTATTCGGTCTGTTTTGAGTTGACACACCCATATCCCGTGACGGCATCAAATGTGCTGCTGCCGCCCGTGTAGTAGAATTTCATGCGCTTCACGCCTTGTGGCGTGGCATCGTTCATGGTGAGTCTGAACATTGCAACCGCATGCTTCAGGGTTATGTCACAGTCCTGCGTTCCGTCAATGTCAACATCTCCACAATAGTAGAATGTCTCTGTTACTTTGTTGTCGGGAAACTTTATTTCTTCAGGCGAAGTAAACGTGGGATTTCCCGTACCGTTGTGGGCAATCACCACGAGGGTATATGTGCCCTTGTCCAAACTGACAGACGCTTTGCCGAAATCCTTGTCCGACGACTTCTGGTTTACGGCCTTCACCTTTTCATCGCCGTTGAATATCACGAAACTTACTCTCTCGCACACATCGCCCAAAGGTTTTATGCTTCGGTTTCCGCCCCCGGCTTCTTCAAACATGAAATTCTCAAGCTGTGAGGCATTTATGCTCAACACACACTTTCCGTCGTCACCGCCAGTACCGCCGTTTTCTCCATCGGCTTCAACCAATGGCTTTTCACAGGCAACGAGAAGACACGCCGACACCAATGCCGACAAGATGTACAGTGAACAAAAGCTGCATAGCGTTTTTTTCATAAACATGACGATGAATTGTTGAGTTTGAATGTATTTCAAGGCAAATGCCCCTTATTGGTCGGGAAGCACGTTTCTATTGCCACAAAAGTAATCAAATAAAACCGAAGCTACACACAATACATACAAAAAATCGCCCGACAGACAACGATTTTCACTCGCCAAACCACAATAAATGCAGAAGCGGGACAATGGCTTTGCCACTCCCGCTTACATGTAGTGTTTCAATTGTACAACAACCGACTTCTTATTCCAGAATCTTTGTCATGTTGAATTCGGTGATGCGGCCGTCAGGATTCACCTTTGCCGCAATGCGATATTTCGACACCGATGTGGATCCGTCGGTGTGGGCAACATCCTGCGTGGCCGAGAACGACACGGTATATTCATAGTCCACGTCGCCTATCTCCTTCTTGGTTATGGCATAATTTCCTGCCGACTGCCACGACATCGAAGCCACATCGTTCTTGTAAATCTTGTTCATGAATGTTATCACATCGCCACGCGTTGCATCGCTCTTGCCCAGAAACGATGTCATCAGCGGACTCACAGTGCTTGTGAGCGCATCGGCATTCCTGTCGTTGAGACTCTGGAAGAATGTTGTGAACACGCTGCTCACCATGAGCTTCTCCTCCGGCTGCACTGTCTTTGCGTTCAACTCCTTTATCATGCTGTTGGCCTCATCGGCATAACTGCCATCGGGGTGCACCTCAAGATAGTTCTCCAGAGCCTCCACCGTGTTGGCAGCATTTGCCGAACACCAGTCTATGGAGTCGATTTTGTGCATCGCAATCGCCTTGAACGGAGAATTGGGATGTGCTGACAGATACTGTTCCAAGGCCGATTTCGACCCGCTCACAAGTGCATTGGTCCAGTCCTGGTCTATTTGCTTGAGCATGCCGAGATGCGCCTCTATCGAGTCGCGGTGCTCCTCGGGAGCATCGCCATACTTGTCAAGATAGCTCTGCAACACCTGCGGGTCGTTGCTTGTCATTGCATATTCATAGGCTGCATTCTCCTTCGATTGCGACGACATGCGGTTCATCCACCAGCATATTGCCGAGATGACTATCACCACGACAAGCGTGACGAGCAATATTGTCTTGTTGTTGCGCTTGGCCGATGCCTTCGGAGCTTCAGTCGCGCCGCCGTCCTGTGCGGAGCCTGCTTGGCTGCCATTGCCGTCAGGCGTGCCGGTTACCGTTTCCACAGCATGTCCGACAACCGCAGCGTTGCGTGCTGCCGCCACTGGGGCTTCGTTGCGGCCAGCGGCAGACGGTTCTGCATTGCTGGCGGCATTGGGCTCATGGCACGTCGGGCACTCTGCCTGATTTGAAAAATACACATTGCCACACTTGTGGCACGTTACTACCCTTCCTGCAACTGCCACGCCACACGAAGGACAAAATGGAGCTTTGTCACTTATCTGACGACCACACTCCGGGCATCTTATTATAGCCATATTGTCAATGATGTTTAAATCTTATCTCGCGCAAACCGTGCCGCCCCATGAAGCGGCTCTTGTCCACATATCCGTTGATGCCGTCGATGTGTCCCTTGCCGGTGTACTGCCATATCATAAAGTCGCGCCCGTCCTCAAGTTCTGGCTCGCGGCTTGAGTATTGTGCTATCATGAGCTTGTAACCGTCAAGTTTTCCCGAGAGATACCGGTTGTAGAAATTCGTGCCAGTGTACAGAAGAGGTTTCTGGTGGTAAGCGACCTCAACCATTTCCAAGAACTTGAGCAGCGAGTCGCAGAACTCCTCGGTAGACAGACCGCCTTTTGTTTCGATGTCTATCATCGGTATCAAGTCCTGCTGCCTCGGCAGACACTGGGTCTTGAAATTCTCGAGTTGCCGTGTAAGGTCGGTTTTGGGACGGAAGAAATGATACGACCCTACCTTCAGCCCATATTTGTGTGCAAGCTCTATGTTCTGTTCATACTTGTCGTCAATGCGGTCGCCCCCCTCGGTGGCTTTCAAATACACATAAGCCATCTTGGTGTTTTCGCCGACGGTTTCCCAAAACACCTCGCCCTGATAGTGGCTCAAATCGATGCCGTGTATGTGCGAGCAAGTGTCTTCGCATTGAGTGTAAATGGTTTGGGAATATAGTTGGTCGTATCCTAAAAATGCCAATACGGCAATTAGATATAGTCTGAGAAATCCGTTCATATTGCAAAGTTAATGCAAAAAGGACACAACACAAAATAAATTATCCATTTTTAAGGCTATCAGAGCATGCCGTCGGCGCAATTGCGTGACAGCCGCTGCACGGGTGTGCAGCAGCCGCACTGCACACGTCGGGCATTAGACACACGCCCGTGCTGCGGCTGCCGCAAGTCACGGTGCAGTGCTACCCCTAAACAAACAAGTGCTGCGACATGGCTACGAGAAAATGTAAAAACACGTTGTCCACGGCGCATGAGTGATTATCCGCAGATAGCCTTGTCTTCCAAAGCAATCAAGACCATAACAGCAAAAGACTTGCTACACATTCCCATGCAGTCATTCTCCTCCCGGTTTATCCTTCCCCTTCAATCACCCAGTCTTCGATATTGCCTTTGGTAGAATCGAAGTTGATTCCGACCTTGGTAATTGGTTTGCCCGAAAGGGCGAAACGCTGTCGATAGTTCTTGAGGTTTATTTGCTGCATTGCCGCTTGTGCGCTCTTGTTTAGCTTCAGTTCGACGATATAAAGGTCGGTCTTCGTTAGCAACACAATATCCACTCTGCCGTCAGGGGTATGAACCTCCACATCCACCAGATAGGCAGTGAGAAGCGTGAAGATGATGAAGAGCATCTGCTGGTAATGCCCCTCATAATCCGTGACATTGCAATAAGGAACAGTGCCCAAGAAATCTTGCAGAAGATGCAAGGCTTCATTCATGTCCTGCCTGTCAAGAGCTTGAGCGATACGACGAGCCGTTGTCGTGGTGGCAAGAGTGTTTCGGGTGACATACGAAGGGATGAGTGCCTTCGTCAGCCCTACCTTTACCTCCTTGTTTGGCACATCGAGGGTGTAATAGTTGTAGTCGCGGTTGTAGTCCTTTATGGTGATGTAGCCACTCTGATAGAGCAATGGCATTATGGTGGTCATGCCTTCCGTAGGTGCATCAAACTCGCTCTCGTCAGCCTCCACACGACCAATTTCCGCAGGAAGCGTTTCAAAGTTTCTCATCATGGCGATGAGATAGGTGGGCGTGCCAGAAGCAAACCAATAAGCGCCGAACTCCTGCTTGGCAAAGCAATTAAGCAGACTATGTGGATTGAACACATCGGGTGAGATGGCCGAAAAATGGTATCCGTCATAATTTTCCTTTAGTGCCCCGATAGTATCTTCTATGGTCATTTTTTGCGATTCGGCCAGTTCTTCTATGTCAGAGGACATTTGGGAAAGCAATTCCTCCTCTGTGATTCCGCAAATTCCAGCATAGGCATTATCCATAGAGATATTGGTAATGTTGTTCAGTTCGCTGAAGATGCTAAGTTGGGAGAACTTTGTTATACCTGTCAGGAACACAAAACGAAGCTTGGCCTCGCAGTATTTCAACGGACTGTAGAAATTACGCATGATGTTGCGCAAAGCATCAAGTTGTTCATCCTCGTGAGCCACGTCGAGCAATGGGGCATCATACTCATCGATAAGCATCACCACTTGCTTGCCGCTTTTCTCGTAAACGGTGCTGATGAGGTCCATTAAACGATTGTTTATCCCGATTCTCGGTTGGGCAATTCCCCATTTTTTTTCTTCGTCGGCAAGGATATACCCCAAGTATATCTCCAACAGTTCTTTATCCATATGTTTCCCTCCGCTCATGTCGAAGTGCAACACTGGATATTCAGTCCATTCTTTCTCCAGTTTCTCAATGGCAAGTCCTTTGAACAAATCCTTCTTGCCCTCAAAGTAACTTTGGAGAGTAGTTACGAGCAAGGATTTCCCGAAACGGCGCGGGCGGCCCAGAAAAATATAGGTACTGTCGGTATGTGTCATGCGGTAAACATACTCAGTCTTGTCTATGTAAAGCCGATCCTCCTTGCGTATTCGCTCGAAAGTCTGTATCCCTATAGGATATAATTTCCTTGCCATAACTTTTCCCTTTTTATGAATAGTATGATAGTGACAGCAATCACTTATGCAAATATACGAAGTTTTTTCAAAGATATTCGGCAAGCCTTGTAATTGCTGCGCCACACGGAGGTCATTTCTTCGGTTTCTGCTGTCCGTAGGCTATCTCCATTTTCTCTTCTTTTGTCAGAGCGCGCATGTTTTTCATTGCTTCAAGCACGTTCTCGTTGAGCGGCTGGAAACCCGACGGTTCTACAAATTCTACCAGCGCGGCATCCTTCTCCTTTTCAAAATCTTCTTTCGAGGCATAATCCACGTCGAGAACAAAGGCTTCGTTGTATATGTCAACGCTGGTGTTTGATTTCTTGTGGGTTATACGCACGCCGAAAAGCACATTGGCAAGATTTGAAAGTTTGGGTGCGCCATAGTGTATGTCGTATGTCTCGGTGCGGAAGAACCTGCTAAAAGCCAGTCCCGTGAATGGGATTGTAAACGGCTTAAGAAAGAACACGCTGTCTTCGACTATGCTGCACCGCTGGTTTTTCCAGTCGAAACGGGCATAGTTTATGCCCCAGTTTCCACCTATATTGTTCAAGTCAAGCCGCTTGACACCTTCTTCGGGCATTTTTTTCAAATCTCTCGGTCCTGTAATTTTCAATACAAGTTCAGGATTGATGTTAAACACGCCCCTTACCATTTTTGAGTTTTTGTCCATGAGTATGTTCTTGTCGTAGACAGCTTTGCCCGAAAGAATCTTCACCTTGGGAGTGCCGCTTGCCTTTGATGCCTTGAAATAGAAATGGCAAATGGCTTTCGTGACCTTGGCAAGCGTATCGGTCATCCATATAAGCTGCCTCACATACACTTTCATGCGCACATATTCGTGCTTGCCTTTGTCCACCGTCACTTCCTTGACGGTGTGCACCAGCGGCACAAGCCTTATCTTGCCGTCGGCTATCATGCTCTTTTCCATTGTCAACGGCTCATAGTTAAGGTGCTGAATACTGATTGTCTGCACTTCTTCTGCACTTTCGGGAATGCGGCCTGAGCCGTCGGTGTTGCCGAGATACTTGGTTGTGGACTTGTCAAACACCGACGCATAAGAAACGGGGGCGCCCGTTTCACCGTCCACCACAACCGTTTGGGCATTGGCCGCAAGGCATATAAAGGCCAGACAAACGAAAAACAATCTCATAATATCCAAACGCTTTTCTATCATTTATTCTTTGCTTTTATTTACAGAAAGCCCAAATGCGACATGAAGGCACACATGCCCTTCACAGTGATTTCATATATTCCGAGCACATTTCGGCGCAGCGTTCGCCGTCGACACCTGCCGACACTATGCCGCCCGCATAGCCTGCTCCCTCGCCACAAGGGAAAAGCCCGCGAAGACGGACGTGCTGCAAGGTAGCTCTGTCGCGCACGATACGCACAGGCGACGATGTTCTCGTCTCGGTTGCAATCACCACCGCTTCGTTGGTGAGGAAACCGTGGCTCATCTGCCCGAACTTGCGGAAACCGCCCTGAAGCCGTTTGCCCACATGGGCGGGAAGCCAGAAATGCAACGGCGACGAAATGAGCCCGGGGGCATAGCTGCTTTTCGGCAGGTCGAACGAGAGACGGTTGTTCACGAAATCGGCCATTCGCTGTGCCGGTGCGGTTTGCTTCATGTTGCCCTGTTGCCAGCAGTTGCTCTCAAGCTCCTGCTGAAAGTGCATCATGCGCAGGTTGTCGTCGCCCTCGACATCTTCGGGACGCATCTCTACCACCATTCCGCTGTTCGACCATTGCGTGCCGCGGTTGCTCGGACTCATGCCGTTGACGACAATCTGCTGCGGCCCTGTCGCTGCGGGAATGACGAAACCGCCCGGACACATGCAGAAAGAATACACGCCACGCCCGTCAACCTGTGTCACGAAACTGTATTCAGCTGCCGGAAGATAATCGCCGCGCCCGTTTTTGTTGTGATACTGTATTTGGTCGATAAGACTTGTCGGATGTTCCAGACGCACGCCCACAGCAATGCCTTTTGCCTCGATTTCAATGCCCGAGTCGTTCAGGTAATTGTATACATCGCGTGCCGAATGTCCTGTCGCCAATATCACCGGCCCGTGGAATGTGAGCTCGCCGCCGGTTGTCAGGTCAACGGCTTCAACGCCTGTCACGGTGTCGCCCTCAACAAGCAGACCCGTCATGCAGGTCTGGAAATGCACCTCGCCGCCACATTCTATGATAGTGTTGCGCATGTTCTCGATTACACGCGGCAGCTTGTCGGTGCCGATGTGCGGATGTGCGTCGGCCAATATCGAGGTGGAGGCACCGTGCTGGCAAAACACGTTCAATATTTTCTCTGTGTCGCCACGCTTCTTTGAACGGGTGTAGAGCTTGCCGTCGGAGTAAGCCCCTGCCCCGCCTTCGCCGAAACAATAATTGCTGTCGGCATCCACCTTCTGTGTCTTTCCTATAAGCGAGAGGTCGCGTTTGCGTTCGCGCACGTCCTTGCCGCGCTCTATAACGACGGGGCGGCAACCCAACTCTATGAGTTTGAGCGAAGCGAACAGTCCGCCAGGGCCTTCGCCCACGACAACAACCTGCGGACACGCCGACACGTCGCGGTATTCCACGCGGCGGTATTCGTCGTCGGCGGGCATCTCGTTTATATACACGCGAAGAGTAAGGTTTACGAAAATTGTGCGCTGGCGTGCGTCGATGCTCTTACGCAGCACACGCACGGCGTTTATCGTGCGGATGTCGATGCCTTTGTCGCGCGCAACAAACTCCTTTATATTCTGTTCGGAAGCGGCCTGCACAGGCAACACCCTTGTCTGTATTTCTTTTATCATAATAATGTGGCTACCGTCTTTTTGCTGCAACAATGCTGTTGTTACAGTATTTTTAATGGCAAAATTAATCAATTAATGCCACATTTCGTTGGCCGATGCTGTAATAATTTGTATTTTTGCAACGATTTTGACAAAGTAGTAGCTGCAATGAGACACGCCGGAAGGCCAAGGCAAGCCCCGTTTCCGCGCCCCACCCTCGTATAGTGGTACAGAAAGTAACGGCACACGCCGCCGGCAAAAGTCCCCATGTGCACTATCACCCATCGCCACCTTTGTTTGGTGGCACAAAACAAACGACAAGAAAAATGAAAGTATTGAAATTCGGCGGAACATCGGTAGGTTCCGTGAACAGCATTCTCAGTTTGAGAAACATTGTGGAGAGTGAGGCAAAGAAGCAACCCATTGTTGTTGTTGTAAGTGCCTTGGGTGGCATAACCGACAAACTGCTCGCCACATCGCAGCTTGCACTCCGTGGCGACGAGACTTGGAAAGACGAGTTCCAGGCAATGGTTGACCGTCACCACAAAATGATTGACACCATTATCACCGACAACAGAAACCGCGAAACACTCTTCAACAAGGTAGATGCCATGTTTGAGCAACTGCGCAGCATATATTTCGGTGTATTCCTCATACACGACCTGAGCAAGAAGACCCAGGATGCCATAGTGAGCTATGGCGAACGGCTCAGCTCGAACATCGTTGCCACGCTGATACGCGGCGCGAAATGGTTTGATGCGCGCGATTTCATTAAAACCACGCGCAAGAACAACAAGAACGTGCTTGACAGCGAGCTTACCAACCGCTTGGTGAGAAAGGCCTTTTCCGACCTGCCGCGCATATCGCTCGTTCCGGGCTTCATAAGCCAAGACAAGAAAACAGGCGAGATAACCAACCTCGGGCGCGGCGGCAGCGACTACACGGCAGCCATAATAGCGGCAGCACTCGATGCCGAGATTCTCGAGATTTGGACTGACGTGGACGGCTTTATGACCGCCGACCCACGGGTTATAAAAACCGCCTACACCATTAACGAGCTTAGCTACATCGAGGCCATGGAGCTGTGCAACTTTGGCGCAAAGGTGATTTATCCGCCCACCATATACCCGGTGTGCGTGAAGAACATACCCATAAAGGTGAAAAACACCTTCAATCCCAGCGGCGAAGGCACTATAATAAAAGACAAGATTGCCAACGACAGCAAGCCCATTAAGGGCATATCAAGCATCAACGGCACCACACTCATAACCGTCACCGGACTGTCGATGGTGGGCGTGATAGGCGTAAACCGACGCATATTCACGGCATTGGCCGACAACGGCATTAGCGTGTTCATGGTTTCGCAGGCTTCTTCGGAAAACTCCACGTCGATTGGCGTGCGCGACGAGGATGCGCTGTCGGCTGTTAATGTGCTCAATGCCGAATTTGCAAAGGAAATAGAAACGGGAGCAATGTTTCCCATGCATGCCGAAAGCGGCCTGGCCACTATTGCTGTTGTGGGCGAGAACATGAAGCACACGCCCGGAATAGCAGGCCGCCTGTTCGGCACGTTGGGCCGCAGCGGCATCAGCGTCATTGCCTGTGCGCAGGGAGCGTCGGAGACGAACATCTCGTTTGTGGTGGACAGCCAATTTCTGCGCAAAGCCCTCAATGTCATACACGACTCGTTCTTCCTGTCAGAATACAAGGTGTTGAACCTGTTCGTGTGCGGTGTAGGCACCGTAGGCGGGAAATTGCTCGAACAGATAAGCGACCAATATGAAGAACTGAAACGCACGATGCGCCTCAAGCTAAATGTCGTGGGCATAGCAAGCTCGAAAAAGGCAATATTCAGCCGTGAGGGCATCGACCTCACAAAATACAAGGAGCAGCTTGAACTTGCCGAACCGAGCGACAACGTGCGGCTGCGCAACGAGGTGATAGGGATGAACATATTCAACAGCGTCTTTGTTGACTGCACGGCAAGCAAGGAAGTGTCGGCACTCTACCAGTCGTTTCTGGAGCACAACATCTCGGTGATTGCAGCAAACAAGATAGCTGCATCGTCAGACTACGACAGTTATGTGAAACTGAAGGAAACGGCATTGGCACGAGGCGTGAAATTCCGTTTCGAGACGAATGTCGGGGCCGGACTGCCAATCATCGGCACAATAAACGACTTGCGCAATTCGGGAGACAACATTCTGAAGATAGAAGCTGTGCTTAGCGGCACACTGAACTTCATATTCAACGAGATATCTGAGACGGTGCCGTTGTCTGAAACGGTGCGCCGGGCAAAGGAACAGGGCTACAGCGAGCCCGACCCGCGCATTGACCTGAGCGGCACCGACGTGATACGCAAACTCGTGATTCTTGCACGCGAAGCCGGCTATAAGGTTGAGCAGGAGGATGTGGAAAAGCACCTTTTCATTCCCGACCAGTATTTCAACGGCACGCTCGAAGATTTCTGGAAACGCTTGCCCGAACTGGACAGCGATTTTGAGGAACGCCGCAAGAAACTTGAAGCAGAAGGCAAACGCTGGCGTTTCGTGGCCACATTCGACCATGGCAAGACCTATGTGGCCTTGAAGGCCATCGACCGCAACCATCCGTTCTACAACCTTGAGGGCAGCAACAACATCGTATCGCTCACAACCGAACGCTACAAGGAATATCCTATGCTCATTCAAGGCTATGGTGCTGGAGCAAGCGTCACGGCAGCAGGAGTGTTTGCCAACATCATGTCGATTGCCAACATTTAGTGTTGGCACAAATGCGATGCCGCAGACAAAAGTGCGGCATCGCCACACGACACATTTTCATTCATCAAAAGAGCCTAATTATGAAACACATTATTATTTTAGGCGACGGCATGGCCGACCATGCCATAAAGCGGCTTGGAGGCAAGACCTTGCTCCAACACGCCCACACTCCTTACATGAACATGCTGGCAAGAGAAGGCCGTTGCGGTCGTCTTGTCACCATTCCCGACGGTTTCCTGCCGGGCAGCGAAGTGGCCAACACTGCAATATTGGGCTACGACCTGAACGAGGTATATGAGGGACGCGGACCGCTCGAAGCCGCCTCGATAGGCTATGAAATGCGCCCTGACGACATGGCCATGAGGTGCAACATCATCACCCTTGCCGACGGCAAGATAAAAAACCACCATGGCGGACACCTCACCACCGAAGAAAGCGGCACACTCATAGATTTCCTGAACAAGAACCTGGGCAACGACGACATCAGGTTTATAACCGGAATTCAATACCGCCACCTGCTCGTTATAAGGGGAGGCAACAAACACATTGTGTGTGCTCCACCCCACGACCACCCCAACGAAGCATGGCAAGACCTTGTAGTGCGCCCTGAGGAGGGATGGGCCGACAGACATGACGGCTCACGAATGACCGGGCAGGAAACAGCCGATGTGCTGAACAGACTGATATTGCAGTCGCAGACATTGCTTGCCGACCACCCCTTCAACAAGAAGAGGACAGCCGACGGCAGCGATGCCGCCAACAGCATATGGCCGTGGAGCGGCGGCTACCGTCCGTCGATGCAGCAGCTTGGCGAGATGCACCCCGAGATAAAACGTGGCGACGTAATCTCTGCCGTCGACCTGATAAGGGGAATAGGCCATTATGCGGGTCTGGAAAACATTATTGTCGAGGGTGCAACCGGCCTTGCCAACACCAACTATGAGGGCAAAGCCGAAGCGGCAATAAAGGCACTGCGCACCGACGATTTCGTTTTTCTGCACATTGAGGCAAGCGACGAAGCGGGACATGACGGCGATCTGGAACTGAAGCTGCGCACAATAGAAAACCTTGACAAAAGAATTGTAGGGCCTATATATGAGGAAACAAGCAAATGGCAGGAGCCAGTGTGCATTGCGGTGTTGCCCGACCACCCCACCCCGGTTGAGCTGAGAACACATGTGAGCGAGCCCGTGCCGTTTGCAATATGGCATCGCGGCATAACTCCCGATGCTGTAGACACCTACGACGAAGTGAGTTGTGTGAACGGCTCTTACGGTATGCTGCGGCTACAACAGTTTATGGATACTTTTATGGAAATAAAATAAAAACAGAAAGAAGGAAGCGCATGAAATATTACAGCACAAGACATGAAGCCCCCACAACATCGCTGCACGAGGCGATAGTGAGAGGACTGGCACCCGACGGAGGGCTTTATATGCCGGAGGGCATAAAGAAACTGCCCCTTTCGTTTTTCGAGGAAATAGACAATATGTCGTTCAAGGAAATGTCTTTCCGCGTGGCCGAGGCGTTTTTCGGAGACGACATAGACTCCGACTCACTGAGAAACATTGTTGAAGACACTCTGGCATTTGAGTGCCCCGCAGTGAAAGTAGAGGACAACATTTACAGCCTTGAACTCTTCCACGGGCCTACACTTGCCTTCAAAGATGTGGGGGCACGTTTCATGGCACGCATGCTCCAATATTTCACAAAGAAAAAAAACGGACAGCTCGTGAACGTGCTCGTGGCCACAAGCGGTGACACGGGGTCTGCCGTGGCCAACGGCTTTCTGGGAGTTGACGGCATACATGTGTATGTGCTCTATCCAAAGGGCAAAGTGAGCAAGATACAGGAAAGCCAGTTTACTACACTCGGACGCAACATCACGGCACTGGAAGTGGACGGCGTGTTTGACGACTGCCAGCGTCTGGTGAAAACGGCATTTACCGACGACGAACTGACAAGCCGCATGCTGCTGACATCGGCCAACTCAATAAATGTAGCACGCTTGCTGCCCCAGTCGTTCTATTACTTCAACGCTTATGCGCAGATGAAGAAAGAAGGCAAGGCCGACAATCTGGTGGTGTGCGTGCCAAGCGGCAATTTCGGCAACATAACGTCTGCAATATATGCACAAAGAATGGGACTGCCCATAAAGAGGTTTGTCGCTGCAAACAACGCCAACGATGTGTTCTACAACTATCTGCAATCGGGAAAATACAGCCCCATGCCAAGCAAACAGACAATAGCCAATGCCATGGACGTGGGCGACCCGAGCAATTTCGCGCGTATATATGAACTGTATAACGGTTCGTGGCAAAAGATAGCAGAAGACATGGCCGGAGCCACCTACGATGACGGACAGATAAAACAGGCAATGGCCTACTGTTACGAACACGACAACTACATTCTCGACCCGCACGGAGCCTGCGGCTATCAGGCATTGCGCGACTTGCTTGAGGCCGGGGAAACGGGAATTTTCTGCGAGACAGCCCACCCCGCGAAGTTCAAGCAGACCGTGGAGGATGCCATAAAGCATGAAATAGAGACACCCGAAAGGCTTTCGGCATTTATGAAAGGCACGAAGCAAAGCATACAGATGCCGAATGATTTCGGCACGTTCAAAACATTCCTTTTGCACACCAACGAATGATATCCAGGCGAATATTGCGTGTATAGAAACGGTGTTGACAATTCACCGCATAAAGTTTCACACGCAATATTTGCCTTGTTAAAAAATATTTACTATCTTAGCCGCCTGAAAAACAACAAAACAAACAATGGGAAACGCTACAAGTAAAGCTTTATCTGCCATGACAGGCAATGTTAAAGACTTTGTGTTCATCACTCTCGGCATTTTATCGTATTCATTTGGCTACACGGCTTTCATCTTGCCCGAACGGGTCGTGATGGGCGGTGTGTCAGGACTGTCGGCCCTTATCTACTATGCGGTAGGAATAAACACGGGTATTTCGATTTTTGTGTTAAACGTGACGATGCTCGCCATTGCCTTCAAAGCATTGACACGCCAATTTGTGGTGCGCACCATCATTGGTGTGGGCATTATGTCGTTGTTTGTTGGTCTGATGCAGCCTTTCTTTGCCGCACACCCGGTGATAACGGCAGGCAAAGACACATTCATGCATGTGCTGATAGGCGGCGCATTGGGCGGAGCCGGCCTTGGTCTGGTATTCTCGCACAACGGTTCGACCGGCGGAACAGACATCATAACGGTGCTTCTGACAAAATATTTCCGCATGAGTTTCGGACGTGCCATACAGCTGGTTGACTGTACAATCATCGCCTCGTCTTACTTCCTTTTCCACAGCACCGAAACCATTGTCTACGGTGTGGCATTCACTCTTGTAGCCAGCTTCACTTGCGACTATGTAATAAACGGAACACGCCAGACAGTGCAGTTTCTCATCATCTCGAAGAAATACACGGAGATTGCAGATGCAATAAACCAGCAGGTGAACCGTGGCGTGACCTATGTGAAAGGCAAAGGTTGGTATTCGAAGAATGAGGTTGACATGCTTGTGGTGCTCACACGAAAGTATGAGTCGCAGGATGTGTTCAACCTGATAAAAGCCATCGACCCCGACGCACTTGTGTCGCAGTCGTTCTGCCAAGGAGTGTTTGGCGAAGGCTTTGACAAAATCAAATGAAAACACATTGAGCGAATGATTTCGACACTCATAAAGTTTTTGAATATCCGCACAACCTTGCGCATCAAGTTGTACCCCAAAATCAACCGATTTATATTGAGGGCACATGGTGCATTGTTTGGCGAGAATTGTCAGATTCCCGGCAAGGTGTTTTGGCTATTGGGGGGGGGTAAAATTTCCATAGGAAAGAATTTCTACTTCTCCTCTGGTGAGGGAGTCAATCCGATTGCAGGCAATGCGCAAGGCTCGGTGTATGTGGAAGCCGGAGCAAGACTGACGATAGGAAATGATGTGGGTATGAGCAGTACGCGACTTTGGGTTCACGACAGTGTGACCATTGGCAACCATGTGAAGATTGGAGCGTGTGTATTGATTACAGATACCGACGCACATCCGTTGGATTACATGTCGCGCCGCGCAACAAGCGAGGGGACAAAATCTGCCCCGATAGTGATAGAGGATGACGCATGGGTGGGTGCCCATTCAATTATCTTGAAAGGTGTGACGATAGGTGCAAGGAGCATTGTCGGTGCTGGGAGTGTCGTGACGAAGAGCATCCCTGCCGACTGCGTGGCAGCAGGAAACCCGTGCAGGGTGATTAGGCAACAATCGGCCAAATAGAAACATCAGTTTGGCGGTTGTTGGGAGAATTGCAATAACGAAAAGAAAAATGGAAAATAAAAATGCCATCCGGGCAGAACGTGCCGCACAACTTTTCATGGAAGGGTATAATTGCGGACAAGCAGCAGCAATTGTATTCGCCGACCGATACGGACTTACAACGGCACAAATGGCGCGCATCTCAGCCGCATTCGGAGGCGGAATAGGCCGACAGAGAATGACTTGCGGAACGGTTTTGGCAATGGCCGTTCTGGCAGGACTTGAAGAAACCGGCGGCAATCCGGCAGAACGCGAGGCCACCGCACGCTGCATGAATGTCACAAGGCAGCTTACCGAAGATTTCAAAGAGCAGTTCGGCTCTGCCGTATGCGGCGAGATTCTCGGCCTGAAAGGTTTTGACAAAGCCCACGGCAAATCCACCGACTCCCCCATTCCACAACAATTCTGTTCAAAGCCCTGTGCCTTGAAAGTTATGATGGCAGTAAGGATTTTCGAGAAATACCTGAACGGGAAGGATACAACCGACGACAATACTATGGCACAAGCAACTCGTTGTCGATGAACTCGTCGAGACGCTTTATACCTTCGGTAGTGCAAACGCCACGCAGAAAGAGGAATATTATATTGCGGAAAATGTGCTTCAGATTGGAATTTTTGTACAATTGCTCTCGCATCACATAATCCATTGATACGCTTCCAAGGCGCAGCATCATTTCATAATCAACGTCGTTTCTGAAATAACCTTCTTGCACTCCGCGCCTGAAGAAATCGCCGGTGTATCGGTTGCGGCATTCACGTTTCTCCTCTAGCAGGTCAACCACCTTTTTATATTTATGCAAATCGGAAAAAAACGCAGGAGTTACATCTGAGAAATTGCGCACCTGTATTCTGAGAAACTCAATCACGATGTCTATCACATTGTGCGACGAATCGGCACTGTAAGCCGACATATGCACATCATAAGCCTCTTCATGCTTTCTGAGGCCTTCAAGCAACAGCTCTTCCTTGTTTGAATACACCTCATAAAGTGTACGTTTAGAGATGCCAAGCGCATTGGCTATGTCGTCCATCTTCACGGCTTTCACACCCTTTTGCAAGAACTCGTGCATAGACGCTTTCAATATCTTGTCACGGAGTTCTATCCTATAACTTGTCAACGGGCTTTCCTTATACATAACTCGCTTTTTGCATTTTAGGGCAAAGTTACAAAAAAATAATCCAAAAACTTATCAACACGCAATAGTTTTTTGCTGCAAGACATTGCACAACACATGTTTTCCCGACACAAATATGTCTGCATTCACTCCTCGTTGCATCGGACTATACATTTACCGGGGCGTTTCAACGGCTATTGTGCTGCCTCCATTTTCCTCACCTCTTTTTCAAATCTGCGCCAGAAAAGCACTCCTGCGGTTGTCAGTCCAAACGGGAAGGCAATCCAAATGCCAAGGATTCCCATGCCGCAGGGAAAGCCGAGAGTGTAGCCTATTGGAAGCGAAACGACAAAGTAGGCAATGAAGGCATAAGTCACCATGGGTTTTACACAAGCTATGCCTCGCAGGGCATTGGCAAAGGTGTATTGCAGACCGTCGCCAAACTGATATGCCATCATCATTATAACCAGCAAAGCCACAATCTCATGCACCTCGGCATTGTCGGTGAAAAGTGCACCCATTTGATGACGGAAAAGCAAAATCGGCAATCCCATGACAAGCGAAAACATAAGGTTAAGGCGGAAGCCGTCGTAGGCATTCTGCCTCACAGCCTTGAAATCTCTTTGCCCCACGAAATGACTCACACGGATAGACATTGCCGAAGCCATGCCCGACAAGACAAGATAGAACAGCTGGGAGATGGTTATCATAATCTGGTGGGCAGCCAAAGGAACAGTACCGAGCCAGCCTACCATTACGCAACTCAAAGTGAATGCCGCCGACTCCATTGCCAACTGCAATGCCACTGGCCATCCAAGCCGGTTCATCTCCTTGAAATCGGGCATATTGAGGGAAGAACGGGAGATGTCTCGACGGTATTGCCGGAATTTCTTGCCGAAGAAAACGACACCCAACATAACAAGTGCCATAAAGATGCGACTGCCCATTGTGGAAATACCGGCACCAAGCAATCCAAGTTCAGGAAAGAAGCCTACGCCATAGATAAGCATCCAGTTGCCAAGGATATTTATGATGTTGCCGCCTATCATTACCCACATTGCCACCTTAGTGTGGGAGAGACCGTCGAGAAATTGCTTCATTGTGTTGAACACACCGACGAATATCACCGAGATGAGGTTGACGATAAAATAAGGACGGATGAGACTCAACAGTTCGTCAGGTTGCCCGATTCGACCAAGATTGAAATAGAGCACAACCAACGCTATCGTGAAAAGCATTCCTACAACCATGTTGGCAAACAGGGAATTGCTGACTTTCCTGCCGATTTCGTCTGTATGGCCCATTCCGTAAAGGCGACCGATGACCGGGGTAAGGCCGTAGGAAAACCCCATATAAGAGACGAGGACAAGTGTAAAGATGTTGTTTACCAGTCCTGCCGCCGCCAACTCCTGAGTGCCATGATGACCTATCATCAGCGTATCGGCGAAGCCAAGCACGATTGTGCCAAGCTGACCGATGATGACGGGAATACCAATAGAGAGGAGCTCACGATAATGATGTTTCTTGCTTGAAGCATTGTTGTCCATATTTCAATCCGTTTCTTTTTTCAGAAAAGGTAATATTTTTTTCTGACATAACCAACATCCGCGAGAAAGAAAATCATGCAAAGAGCATCATTCAGGCTTTTATCACAGTTTTTCCACCCTTTACAGGCTTGGTTTCATCCGTGAAGACCGAAAAAAAACGAAATATTGCTGCGCGGTTTCACTATTTATTTCTATCTTTGTGGATAGTATTTTGTCACAACATTAACTTAAACATAATAGGAAATTATGGAAAACAAAAACGAACTCATAGCCCAATGTGTGGCTAAAGCCAATGAGTGGCTGTCGCCGTCTTTCGACGAGGAAACAAGAAAGAACGTACAGGCCATGCTTGACAACGACGACAAGACAGACCTCATTGAGTGTTTCTACAAAGACTTGGAATTCGGAACTGGCGGACTCCGCGGCATCATGGGAGCCGGCAGCAACCGCATGAACATATACACCGTAGGCATGGCAACACAGGGGTTTGCCAACTACTTGAGAAAGAATTTCTCTGACCGCGCCTCAATATCAGTCGTTGTGTGCCACGACTGCCGCAACAACAGCCGTCTTTTTGCCGAGACCGTGGCCGACATATTCTCGGCAAACGGGATAAAGGCATATCTGTTTGACGATATGCGCCCAACACCTGAATGTTCCTTCGCAATCAGAGAACTGGGATGTCAGGCTGGCGTGAACATCACAGCATCGCACAATCCGCGTGAATACAACGGATACAAAGCCTATTGGGAAGACGGCGCACAGGTGCTTGCACCACACGACACCGGCATCATCGACGAGGTGAACAAGGTGAAAGTAGAGGATGTGAAGTTTGAAGGCAACAAGCAGCTCATTGAAATCATCGGCGAAGACATCGACAAACTCTATTTGGAAAAGGTGCACACCATTTCTATCGACCCTGAAGTGATTGTACGCCAGAAAGACCTGAAGATTGTCTACACACCTCTTCACGGCACAGGCATGATGCTCATTCCGAGAAGCCTGAAAGTATGGGGCTTTGAAAACGTGCATTGCGTGAAGGAACAGATGGTGAAAAGCGGTGATTTCCCGACAGTGAAAAGCCCCAACCCTGAAAACGGAGAAGCCCTCACCTTGGCTCTTCGCGACGCTAAAGAACTTGATGCCGACATCGTTATGGCAAGTGACCCAGATGCCGACCGTGTGGGTATGGCCTGCAAAAACGACAAGGGCGAATGGATATTGATTAACGGAAACCAGACTTGCTTGCTCTTCCTTTACTACATCATCAAAAACCGCAAGCAGACCGGCAAGATGCAACCGGGCGATTTCATCGTCAAGACAATTGTTACGACAGAGGTTATCCGCAAGATTGCCGAAAAGGAAAACATCGAAATGAGAGACTGCTACACCGGCTTCAAGTGGATTGCACGCGAGATTCTGCTTTCGGAAGGCAAGCAGCAATACATCGGCGGCGGTGAAGAGAGCTATGGTTTCCTTGCCGAGGATTTCGTCCGCGACAAGGACGCAGTGTCAGCATGCTCTTTGCTTGCTGAGATTTGCGCTTATGCAAAAGACCAAGGCAAGACTCTCTATGACTTGTTGATGGACATTTATCTCGAATTCGGCTTCTCAAAAGAATTCACAGTAAATGTCGTAAAACCCGGAAAGAGCGGTGCTGATGAAATCAAGCGCATGATGCAAGATTTCCGCCAGAATCCGCCAAAGGACTTGGGCGGAAGCAAGGTATCCGTATGGAAAGACTATCAGACCTTGGAGCAGACCGTAGAAGACGGAACTGTGACAAAACTTGATATGCCTACAACCAGCAACGTGCTGCAGTGGTTCTGCACTGACGGTACAAAGGTGAGCGTGCGTCCCTCGGGAACAGAGCCGAAAATAAAGTTCTACATTGAGGTGAAAGGCACGATGAAATGCACCGGTTGCTACACCAAATGCGACGAAGAGGCTAACACCAAGATTGCCGCAATAAAGAAAAGCTTGCGTCTTGAATAAGAAAGTAACTTTATAAATCGAAAAAAGCAGGAAGTAAACCACACGGTTTTTCTTCCTGCTTTTTTCTTTTCACGGTTCTGCTGCCATCATCGCTTCCTCTTCCGGCAACTTATATCGCTTTACTTTACGGTCTTCGATGAAAATGCGGTTCAGCGTGTACTCCAATGACTGCAATGTCTGCTCCCTTACCTTGGGTTTCAACTGACATTCCCAAATCGTGATGCAATGCCAGCCCATGCTTGCCAACTTTAATTGCTCCTCTTTGTCGCGTGCCTGATTACGCTCTATCTTTGCTTTCCAAAATTCTGTCCGGCTCATTGGCATTACGAAATATCTGCAACCTTCATGCCCATGCCAGAAGCAACCATTTACAAAGATTACCGTGCGGTATTTACGCATAACTATATCCGGATGCCCCGGTAAACGATGATGATTTGTTCTGTATCTGTAGCCGTGGACAAACAGATAATGCCGCACCAAAATCTCGGGCTTGGTGTCCTTGCTATGTATGGAAGCCATACAACGGCTGCGCTGTTCTTTCGTCATCTTATCCATAATCTCTTATCTGACGTTTGAACATCTACATCGTATTCAAGTATAAGTAAGTATATACTCGTCTGTCACACGATAATTGACAGAAAGAATTTCATTCGTACGCTGGTTCTCACACGACAGAGAACCAGCACGTTTAACTTCAAATGGAAGTATACGCATCTCCAACAAACCGAGATGCTGTTCGGAAAAATACTTGTAGACAGTTTCTTTGACACACCAGGCCAACAGGCGTGCAGTTGTATCACAGAAAATTTCGTCTTCGCGGATAAATTTTCCTGCAATACGGTTAACACGGTCGCTTATATATTCAATGTCAACCGCGACTTCCTTAGAATGCGACATTATTACAGCTGCATAACCACGAGTGTGGCTGATGCTTATATACCAATCGTCAAGCAACGGTTTCCCGTCGTCATTATGGCCTATGACAATATTTTTCTCCCCTGAAATGCAATTCACCAAACCATAGACAGCCTCAAGCTCGTGTCTGCGTGAGTCGCTTAGATGTTTTATTTGAGAACGAAGCGGCATGGGGCAATTTGACTCTACGAAATCGCTGTCATCAAATTTCCACAACCCTAAAAATGTGCGTTCGGATATTTCATCTACACTTATCAGCATTACTTTTATATGCAAGCACTTATGTCAGTCGGCATTTTCTGTCTTTTCATGCACGACAACCTTGACCTTACTAATGCGTCTTTCTTCCAAACCGAGAATTTCAAAGGTATAATTCTTGTAATCCACCTTTTCATGTATGCTTAAGAAATCGCCTTTTATCTCCAACAACAACCCTGCAACAGTGTCGGCATCTCCCTCCACTTCGGAGAACTCGTCATCGTCGATGTTCAATATTTTGCAAAAGTCACTTAATAATGTCTTCCCTTCAAAAACATATGTGTCATAACTCAACTTCACATACACTTTTCCGTCATCGTCATATTCGTCGTTTATCTCGCCTACTATCTCTTCAAGAATATCCTCCAATGTCACAAGACCACTTGTCCCGCCAAACTCATCTACAACGATGGCAATATGGACTTTGTTCTCCTGAAACTCGCGCATGAGGTCATCTATCTTCTTCGTCTCTGGAACAAAATAGGGAGGGCGTATCAAACTTTGCCAACGGAAAGATGTTGGTTTGGAAAGATGCGGCAACAAATCTTTTATATATAATATACCTCTTATATTGTCGGCATTTTCCTGATATATTGGAATACGACTGTAATTGTTGTCAACGACACATTTCAAAACGTCAGAATAATTAGCCGTTATTTCAAGCCCTACAATGTCTTGGCGGCTTGTCATCACCTCTTTGGCTGTTTCATCACCAAAACGAATGATGCCTTTCAGCATATTCTGCTCGTCCTTAATGTCTTCTTTATCGGTAAGTTCGAGGGCATGTTCCAAATCATCAACACTAAGAACATGCGTTTCTTTCTGCACTACTTTCTCGGCAAGCACGCCACTGCGCAACAGTATCGTTTCCAACGGCCAAAACAGTTTTTGCAGAAACAATATTCCACCAACACTTTTCCTACAAAAGGCCAATGGGTCTTCCCTACTGTAAACTTTTGGCATAATCTCGCCAAAAAGCAGCAACATGAATGTGAGCAAAACCGTTATGCAAAGAAACTGCAACCAATATGCATTCTCGCCGAATTTCAATATTTCCCCAAACACATAATTGCTCAATATGACTATTGTTACATTAACCAAATTATTGGTTATCAATATTGTTGCAAGCGTACGTTCACTGTTTTCACGGAGTTTTCTAATACCGCTGTCTTTTGCGGTTTTCTCTGCATTGACCTCATTTATATCAGAAGGTGACAGACTAAAGAATGCTATTTCGGAACCACTTGCAAAAGCAGAAACGCCCAATAGCAGAATGGCCAAAATGCCAGCAAACCAAACTCCGGGAGTTGGCGACACCAGTGTAATGTCTGAAAAAGATAGCATGAATGTGTCGAAAATCAAATTCTATTAAAATGGCAAATGGCTTTCGTCGTCACCATCTGCAACAGTTTTTGCTTGTGGAGAATCGGCCTTAACTTGTTTTTCATCACTTGCCGTTGCCGTTCGTGGTGTAAGCAATTCCATATTCTCCGCATAAATTTCAGTAACGTAACGTCTCTGTCCATTTGGGGCATCAAAATTTCTGTAACGTATCCTTCCTTCTATATATACTTTGTCGCCTTTATGAACATATCGTTCTGCCAATTTCGCAAGTCCACGCCACATTACTATATTATGCCAGTCAGTATGGTCGGGCACTTTTGTGCCGTTCTGCAACGTGTAACCACGTTCTGTCGTTGCAAGCGGAAACTGCGCTACGGCCTGATCAGCATCGTAATATCTGACATCAGGGTCTTTGCCCACATTTCCAATAAGCATCACCTTATTCATAAATAAAGATATTTACACATAAGAAGAAAAAAGCCCAGTCATACCAATGGACTATTTCCACATACCAAGATATTTATAATGGAAATTCTTTCCCTTTGCCGAAGGGAACTGCGATCTGCTGTCTACCCTTGCACGCAGATGCTCAACTATCCTGTTATAGCAATCCTGCCCCGACATTGCCTTACAACGAGCCACGAAATGAGTGTCTCTGTACTCATGCTTTCCTGTTGCCGGAACAAGCACAACACGTTTGAAATCAAGAACGCCTTCATACCATCCTGGTGTTTCCTCGTTCAACCGATTGACAGCCAATGCCGATGCATCTTTCTTTTCTACGATTGCATTGTTTGACGGCATTGCATGAAGAGCCTTTTTCTGTTTGAAATCAAGCATCGTCGCAGCAGTCGTCTTTATAATTATGAAATACACTCGCGGACGTATCTTATACCGTTTTGGATAATACACCTCACTATCGACATAGTCACGAATGTCTGCTTCAAGATTATCGTTCATCCCTATCTCGGGTATTGAGCGCAAAAAAGCCAAAGCTTCATCAACGTTGGCAACCAACGTCTCCTTGTCAAAATATCTCAGATATAAATTCATGGATTTAAATAAGTTTCTTTTCAAAAATAGAAAAAAACAACGAGCGGCAAACGGGACTCGGACCCGCGACCTCAACCTTGGCAAGGTTGCGCTCTACCAACTGAGCTATTGCCGCA
>CAVDCP010000024.1:0-38679 GCA_963607545.1 bacterium | reverse complement strand
ACCGGGGACACAAGGATTTTCAGTCCTTTGCTCTACCAACTGAGCTATGGCACCGTCTTGTTGTATTTGCGGGTGCAAAGGTAGGCATAATATTTTAAACTACAAAAAAAAATGCAGGTTTATTTTACAAAAGCAGTTCCAAAAACGCGTTTTTTCCTGCATTTTCTGCATCTCGATAAGTTATTTGCCGTAATGGTGTGGTGTAGTTTCCAGGTTGTAATTGTTCTGTTTTGCAGACATTGGCAGTGATGAGGCATGCTTTTGCATGCCGCAATCCTTGCCGTGTTGTCTGCCGTGTGCTGTTATTCTGCTGTAACCGAAAAATGGGCGAGTGCTGCCGCTACGCCGTCTTCATCGTTTGATAGGGTTACATAATTGGCTTCGGCACGCACTTCTGGTGCGGCATTGGCCATTGCCACTCCCATTCCTGCAAGGCGCAGCATGGAAATGTCGTTGTAGCCGTCGCCGAATGCAATCATGTCTGAAGGCGTGTAGTTTATGTGGTTGAGTAACCGTTGCAGCGAACGGGCTTTGTCGATGCCCTTTGGCACAAGCTCGATGAAGAACGGGGCAGAGCGGAACACGTCCATTCTTGTGCCGAGTATATCCGCCAGTTCTTCCTCGGCTTTCACCATTTCTGTCGGGTCGCCCGTCATAAGCAGTTTGGTGGGGTGCTTCTCAATGTTTTCCAGAAGGTTGCTTACGGGTCTTATCGGCATTTTGTTTATGCGCGACTCTTCGCCCACATATTTGTCGTCGGGGCTTTCGGTGATTATTTCGTTTCCCGAATAGCCGAGCAAGGCATAACCTTTTTCTTGTGCATAGTTGTGTATTTCGGGTAGCACAGTGTCGGGCAGACATTGCGAGTAGAGTGTCTCCATGGTCTTGCAGTCCACTATTTTGCCGCCGTTGTAGGAGAGTATGAATCCGCCGCGCCGTTCGAGTTCGAGGCAGTCGGCTATGGGCATAATGCCGTATGTGGGTCTTCCCGATGCGAGCACCACCACGGCTCCGTCGTCCTGCGCTTTGGCAAGAGCCTTGCGTGTGGCGTCGGTCACTACTTTGTCGTGGTTGGTGAGAGTTCCGTCGAGGTCGAGAGCTATGATGCGGTAGGGCAGGGTAGAGGGGCAGCCATTTGATGCGTGTGTGTAGGAGTTCATTTTTTCAGTTTGTTTCTTTTGATGTTTTAATTATGTAGGCGAGTGCTTTCGGGCACTCCGTTGTTGTTTGCTGGTGTGTTGTGGACGGTCAGAAAGTGGGCCGTTGCGGATATTCGTCCGCTCTTTTCCCGTGTGCCGAGATGGCCAACAGCATTGCATAGCGGCCTAACAGGCACATGCAGACAATGAAAACATAAATCATTGCCAGCTGCAAGGGATTGATGTTTATGCCTTCGATGCTTGCCCCCGGCAACCCGGCAATCAATTGCATGGAGGTGTCGAGTGCGGTCACTGCAAGTTGCACTATGTTGGCTACGGCTTCTTGCAGCACAGGCACCGGCGTGGCGGCAAGCAGTGCCAGCGACGAATATATAAGTATTGTTGCCAAGGGGACGGCAATTAGGTTGGCAATGAGGAAGTAGCACGAAAACCGTCCGAAATAGAACGCCACAACCGGGGCGGTGAACAATTGCGCCGACAGCGACACGGCGGTCATGCCCCAGAGCCATCTCGCAACGCGCCACCGTGTGAGATGCCGTGCGGCAGGTGCATGGTATATTGGCGCATAGAGCGTGGCGATGCCGAGAACGGCGAGAAACGACATTTCGAAGCCCACGTCCCAGAGGCTTTGCGGATTTGCCGCCAGAATGGCAAAGGCGGCAAACGCGAGCACGTTGAGCGACAGGCGCGGGCGGTGCAGCAGCGAAGCTATGGCATAGAGGGTGAACATCGTGGCCGAGCGCACCACGCTTGGCGACATGCCCACCATTATGGCGTAGAGCCAGATTGTGGCTACTGTGACTGTCTGGCTTGCCCATTGGCGTTTGCTGCGAGCCGACAGGAGTGACAGCACGGCATAGATTATGCCAATGTGAAGTCCTGACAGGGCGAGGATGTGCGATGCGCCCGATATGGAATAAGCCTCTTTGGTTTCGGCAGAAAGCCCCGACTTGTCGCCGAGCGTCATGGCCGACACCAGAGCGAGGGCGTTTTCGGTGAGACTGCTTTGCTTGAATGTTGCGGCGAGCCGCTGCTGCACCATGCGTGCGCGCAGCATTATGCGGCTTGTGCGCGGTATGTCGTCGAGGCTTGTCACGGTGCGCTGCCACTTGTGGCGGTTAATGAATGTCTGTGCGGCATAGCCTTGCACCTTCATCCAGCGTGTGTAGTTGAAGTTGTGCCGTGCGTTGGCCGTTGCCTGTGGCTGCTCAAACAGCGATGCGGCTTTTATGCCGTCGCCCACCGCGAGGCTCTCGGCACTGTTGCCGTCGGGTTGCCGCAGAATGGTGGCGCGTATCTTCTTCCCGGCCATGCGGCCTCGGGTTATCAGCAGGTCGCACCTAACAATCTTGCCGCGCGGCATGGGCTTGCTTGCAACCACGGCCTCGTAGCATTCCTCGCAGGTGCTGGGCTTTACCGTCAGTGCGGTTGCTTGCCGTGCTGCATTCCACCCGCCAAATGCCGAGATGCCCAGAAGTATAAGCACGCTTTGCACCAGAGGGCGCGAATGCAGTGCCGCGCTTGTTGCCATGAATGCCGCAAATGCCGCAGCCCACGCCCACACGGGCACTGCTTCTGCCGCCATGTCGGCGACGGCAATGCCCACGGCGAGCATTGCCGTGAGCCTGAGAAAAGGATAAAGCTGCAGTCTGCCGTTGGCAATCATTCGTAGTCGTCGATAACGTCGTTTATGAAGTCCATCATGGGCTTTGCCGTTGTCAGTATCTCTTCTATGCTGTCGAGCCAGCTGTCGCCCTCGAAGAATGTGTCGGGAACTGCTTTCCAGCAGCAGAAATCTTTCATGCGCAGATAGTCGATGAACTCATAGTTGCGGTCGAAACCAGCCGGACATTTCTTGAGCATCTCGAGTCCGAAACCCTTCGCGTCGCCCCATACACCCTGTCCGGGATGCCCGAAGAAACCGACGAAACGCTCATTCTCCACAATGTCGCGCCAACGGGTGATGTTGCCGATAATCTCGTTGCGGCATGCCGTGAGCACATTGGTGGGCAACCAGTAGTTGCCTACTGCCACGAGGCAGTTGCCCGGCTCGATGTGCAGATAGTAGCCGCCGTGCAGAGCCTTTTTGCCGTGTGCCGCTATATATGCCCCGAAATGCCGCTTGTAGGGCGATTTGTCGGGAGAGAAGCGCGTGTCGCGGTAGAAGCGGTAGGTTGCGTCTTTCACCGTTATGTGGCTTATGCTCGGGTCGAAAGTGGAGATGCGCGCTATGGCCTTTGCCGTTCCGGCCTCGAAGTCGGCTTTGGCATCCTCGTATTCGGCACGGTGGTCGTTGAACCATTGCCGGTTGTTGTTGGCGGCAACGGCTTTTAAGAATCCTATGATTTTTTGTGTGTCCATATTTTCTGTAATGTTCCCGGTTGTTGTATGCGGTTGCTGATGTGCGGTCAGAGTTTCGCCCCCTCCATAATCTTCGGGCAAATGTCTGAAAGCTCGCATTTGTTGCAGTGAGGCGCGCGGCTCGTGCATACATAGCGGCCATGCAGCAGAAGCCAGTGGTGGGCCTTGGCCAGGCGGTCGGGCGGGATGTGCGCCACCAGTTGCTGCTCCACCTTGTATGGAGTGTCGGCCGACTTGCCCACAAGACCGAGCCTGTGGCTCACCCTGAACACATGTGTGTCTACAGGCATGGCTGCTTGCCCGAAGGCCACGGCCATCATAACGTTGGCGGTTTTGCGCCCCACTCCCGGCAGGGCAATGAGCTGCTCGAATGTGCACGGCACCTCGCCGCCGTGTTCTTCAACCAGCTTCTGCGACAGTTCGGCTATATGCCGCGCCTTGGCGTTGGGATACGACACGCTTTTTATGTATTCGTATATTTCCGCTTCGCCTGCTTCGGCCATGCTTCTTGCGTCGGGATAGCTGGCAAACAGTGCCGGCGTGACTTGGTTTATGCGCCTGTCGGTGCATTGCGCACTGAGCACCACGGCTACAAGCAGCTGGAACACCGACCCGAATTCGAGTTCGGTCGTTACCTCGGGGTGAAGCTTGCTGAAATAGGCGAGCACGTGTTCGTAGCGTTGTTTCTTGGTCATGTGTGTGTCTTGTAGTGTTCTCTTGTGCAAAAATAGCAATAAGTTCCGAAACCGGGGGCATCTTTCGCGGCCAATGGCAGTTTTCACCGGCTTTTTCAAAAAGTGCCCGTTCCGGTGAGTCGGATGTCAGCCGGTGGCGTTTCTGTTGTTGAATGCGTTGCGGTATTCTACGGGCGACATGCCCGTTTCGCGGCGGAAAAAGCGGCACAGATACGAAGAGTCCTCGAAATTCAGGGCGGAAGCCATTTCGCTTATGGTCTTGCCCGTGTTGGTGAGCTGGAATTTCAGTTCTTCGGTTATCTGCTCGTTTATGAGTTTCTTGGCCGACATGCCATACACGCGGCGGCATGCTTTGGTGAGATAGTCGGCCGAAATGTTCATGGCCGAGGCGTAGAACTCCACGTCATGCCGGGTGGCATAGTGGCGGTAGAGCAGCGAAAAGAACTGTGTGAGAATCTGCCATGTGCGGTCTTTGTTCATGCGCTGCATGTCGGTGTAGAGCCCGGCGAGTTGCGCGTCGATGGCCATGAACAGTGTATGTGTGGCATTGGCCGCTATTTCTCCGGCGGTTTCGCGCGGCAGGTGCTGTATGGCCCATTCCAGCTGGTTCATCCATTCGGCAACTGCGGCATGTTGGCTTTTGTCGAGATGCAGTATCGGGGTGTTGTAAAGATAGTCCCACAGGGCTATGTTGGTGATTTTGTAATATACGGCATTGAACGTTTGCTCGGGTATCGACACGCTGCGTGCGGAAAAGTCCCGTGACGCGTGTCTGGTGGTGAGGCGCAAGTCGGATGTGAGGATGAGCAGGTCGCCGTGCCTGAAACGCATGGGCCGTTGGTTTACCGACACCGTGGCACTGCCGTTCTCGCACAATATCACCACGCAACCGTAGTGGTGTATTGCATTGTGCAGGGCATCGTCGGCTGTAATCAGGCGTAGGCTTGTGTCGTTGTCGTGTGTAATCATCGTGGGCAAAATTACTGCTTTCGGTTGCTTTGGCAAAATGTTTGTCGTGAAAAGTACCATATGTAGCCGACAAAACAACGTGCCGTTGTTGTGGGCTTTTCGTAATTTTGCAGTCGTTTAAAATGTTTCTATTAGAATAGGTATGAAGATGAAGAAATTTGATTTGGACCGCGACAGGATTGATTTCGGCGACGGGAAAATAGGAAAACTGTTCCGCTCGCTTTTCTTCCCCACGCTCATTGGCATGATTTCGCTGTCGGTGGCAACCGTCACCGACGGTGTTTTCGTTGGACATGGAGTGGGGGCTGACGGCATAGCAGCCGTAAACATAGTGGCACCACTGTGGATGGTGGTAACCGGACTGGGGCTGATGTTCGGCATTGGGGCCTCGGTAGTGGCAAGCATGCAGCTTGCCGGAAACAATGTCAAGGCTGCGCGCATAATTCTCACGCAGGCATTCGGCGTGGGATGTGTCATCACCGCCGTTCTGGCAGGGCTTTGTGTGTCGGCACCGCGTGCGGTGGTGGGCGTGTTGGGGTGCAGTCCGGCGCTTGAAGCCCATGCCCTCGACTACATGCTGTGGCTCATGCCCGGCATGGTGTTTCTCTTTTGGGAGTGTGTGGGTATGATGCTCATCCGTCTCGACGGCTCTCCGCGCTATGCCATGTGGGTGCAGGTTGTTTCGGCTGTCACCAACATCGTGCTCGACTGGCTGTTCGTGTTTCCGCTCGGCATGGGCGTTAAGGGTGCGGCAATAGCCACGTCGATAGCCTGTGGGGCGGGCGGACTCATGGCTCTGGCATATTTCGTGTGGTTTTCGGCCACCTTGCGTTTCTACAGGTTGAAGATGAGTGTCACGTCGCTTGTGCTCACCTTGCGCAACACATGGTATATGGCGCAGCTCGGGTCGGCCACGTTTCTCAACGAGATAGCCATGAGCGTGACAATGCTTGCGGGCAACTACATGTTCATGTCGTCGCTTCACGAAGACGGCGTTGCGGCTTTTGCCGTGGCGTGCTATCTCTTCCCCGTGATATTCTCGGTGAACAACGCCGTGGCACAGGCGGCACAACCAATAATAAGCTACAATTTCGGGGCACACAAAACCGGGCGCGTGAACCGTGCCTTGCGGGTTTCGCTGCTCACCGCCGTGGCGTGCGGCTTGAGCATCACGCTGGTGCTTTGCCTCGTGACCAAACCCGTCGTGGGCATGTTTCTTGCTCCGGGCGAGGCTGCCTATGGCCTGGCCACACACGGACTCCCGCTTTTTGCCACATGTGCCATGTTCTTCGCGGTGAACATTGCGGCCATAGGCTATTATCAGAGCATTGCCCGTCCTGGCATGTCGGCTTTCTACACGGCGTTGCGCGGAATAGTGTTCCCCGTGCCGGCATTTGTCCTGATGCCGCACTTTGTAGGCGTTGACGGACTGTGGCTTGCCATTCCCGTTGCCGAACTGCTTACTGTCTGCGTGATTGTCGCGGCAAGAGTGCGTGCCATGGCATGATGTTTTGCCGTTGTTGCGGCTGAGGCTTCGGCTACAGGATGTGCGCGGCCTGTGTCAGCAAGTGGCGCACGCCGTTCGGTCGGTTTGCCATGCCTGTTCGGCAAGCCACTCCTCATAGACATTTTCCAGCACGGCCACGATGCGCGTTTCTGCTTGGTTGGCCCACATGCGGAACTCGCCGTCGGCATCGTATTGGCGTTCAAATTCAAGAAGGCGGTCGATGGCGAACCCGTCGGCCACGATGCCCACTCCCTCGCGTTCGGCATCGGTGGCGTTGCAGAGCTGCTCCACATGGGCCGGAATCATTATGGCCGGTTTGCCCATGTAGAATGCTTCGCACACCGACTCGAAGCCGGCCGTGGTGGCGTAGGCTTTGCTGTCGGCAAGGGTGCGCAGGAATTTCTCGTCGTCAAGGCGGTGGAACGAGAGCTTTTCGTCAACGTGCAGTGTCTCGGGGGCATCGCGCTTGTCCCAAAAGAAGCGCAGTTCAACGTCGGGGTGAAGCTTGTGCCATTCCATTACGTCATTGGCGAAGCCCGCGTTGAGCAGATAGCCTGCTATGTAGTTGCCGTGGTGGCGCGGCACTGTCAATGCCTCTTGCCGCAGCAGCGGCGGCACCACGCTGAGATTCTGGTCTGCGCAGTTGGCATAGGGGCGCATCGACAATGCGAGCTTGCGCCTTGCTCTCATGCATGTGGCGCGTGTGAATGCCAGCAGCGAGCGTTGCGAGGCATGCCATTTGTCGGGCATGGCAAAGTCGGGGTGCATGAAAAGATACTGGTGGCCGATGCACACCTCGGGAACGGAAGGACTGCACAGAGCGTAGGTTATGCCGCACAGTACGTCGTAGAAGTTTATCACCATGTCGGCCCCGCTCTCTTTTATGCGTCGCCTTATCAGGTTTATGCTCGCGATGTATTTCGGCATGTGCATGATGTTGCATGCCACAGAGCGCAAGAGTCCTATCTGGCGGTTTTCTTTCGAAGGCTTGAAATACGGCGAGTCGAAATATTCCACTCGGGCGTGTGCCTTGCGTGTGAAAAAGCGCGGTATCTTGCGTGTCTTGCTCTTGCCTACAAGCATTCCCACCACTTCGTGGCCGTGTGCTCCGAGCATCTGCTCAAGGGCGAGTGCCTGTGTGAGGTGGCCGCGTCCCTCGCCCTGCACTATAAACAGTATCTTCATAATGGTCTTTCGTTTTCTGCCAGCATCTGTGCTGACATGCGCAAAATTACATTGAAGATGTTTCAAAGGTGTTGAGAAAGTGCAACTTATAGGTTAATTCGTGGGCGGATCATAAGTCAGTGGCAAATGCCGGTGACGGAAAGGGAGGATATAAAAACAAAGAAGTTTCCGTAGCGCAATGTTACGGAAACTTCATCGTTCACAGGCAAAGTGCAGCGTTGCAGATGCCTTGTAGTTGTTTCTTATTCTACGGTGAATGTTGTCACCTTCATGCCGTTTTTGGTGTTCTCGTGGTTGGGGTCGCCGATGACGATGCCGTATTCACCGGGTGTCAGGTCTTCCAATACAAGATAGTATGAGCACTCGCCGTATTTCTTTGCCTTGTAGTCAACACTTGACAGGTTGTTGCTTTCGGTCTTTGAAAGCGTGCCTGCTTCGGCAAGCTGGTATCTGCGCTCCTTGCCTTTCACCTCAAACTTGAATATGGAGATAAACGAATTGGGGTCGGTCTTGTTGTCGGCGGCCTTTACAATGAGACGGGTGGTTGAACCGCCAACGGCCTTGCTCGTCGATTTTGTGCCCTGAAGTGTAAGTCTCGACTTCACTTTGCCTATACCTACAAGATAAAGGCTTGCGCCGGCTTTCGACTTTACAGTTCCGCTTTCGCGCGACAATTTTACACCTTTGCTATCGGAAACCAGAAGAAGTGTCTCTTCGGCAAATTCAGGTTCTTCTACTGTTACGTTTTGTGCTGACACGTTTGCTATTGAAGCAAAAGCAACGATAAATCCTAAAAATAGCTTTTTCATACAGTCCAAATTTTAAGTTTTTTGCAAAAGTAAAACATTTTTATGGATTGGTTATACTGCTACGGTTAAAAAATGTAAATAAGACAAAAGTCGCGACAATTGTCCTTTTTGTCTTAAACGTCATTTTTTGCCGTTGCTCAGCACAAGCACTACAGTGGCGTGAGGCTCGACTGTTCCGCTCCACGATGTGGCACGGTGGGCCACGTCGCGGTGCTGCCACACGTCGCGTACGCGCCATTTGCCTTCTATGCCGAGTCTGGCAAACGTTGCCGACAAACGCTGGCGGCTGTCGGCAACGTTCATTATAGCCACGGCATGGCGGCCGCCCGACAACCGGCGTGTGAATATCTGGCATTTGTCTGACATCAGCTTGCGTTCGGCTGCCGTGCCGAGCGAGTCTTGGTTGATGGCAATGATTTCGCGGTTGAGCAGTATGCGCCGGTCGGCGTCGGTGAGATGGCGCAAGTCGTTGGTCATGGCAAGTGGCGAACTGAGCATGCACCACATGCTCATCTGTGTCTGGTATTCGTCGGTGGAGCATCCAGTTCCGCCGAGGTCGCTCGACGGGCCGCCCTTGCCGTCAAGTCCCACGACGAGCATGTCCATGTCGGGCCATTGGCCGGGGCGCGCATACCGGGCTATCGGTGCCGTGGCGTTGATGATGTCGAGTATTCCCATGCCGCCCTGCCCTACGGTGTCTTTCCACATGTCGCGCACGTCGTAGGTGGTGCGCCACAGCTGGCCGCCCACCTCCTCGCACCACTCTTCGGCATTGCGCTGCCCCCACTCGCACACGCCGAGCACGATGTCGCGCCCCGATTTCTGGAGCGCATCGGCCATGGTGCGGTATCTGGCGCGTGCCGTGGCGCTGTCTTCAGGCGCGTTGCAGTAGTCGTATTTCAGATAGTCGATGCCCCATGAGGCAAAGGTGCGCGCGTCCTGTTCCTCGAAACCGAGGCTTGCCGTAGCTCCGGCACATGTGAGCTGTGCCGCATCGGAGTAGATGCCGAGCTTCAGTCCGAGCGAATGCACATAGTCGGCGAGCGGTTTCATGCCCGACGGAAACTTGCGGGCATCGGGAATTATGTTGTTCTGCGCGTCTCGTCCGCCTTGCCACAGGTCGTCGATGAAGATGTAGCGGTAGCCTGCTTCGGCGAAACCCTCGGCCACCATGGCGTCGGCAGTTTGGCGTATTAGCTGTTCGGAGATGTCGCCCTTGAATAGGTTCCACGTCATCCATCCCATGGGCGGCGTTTGAGAGAGATGCTTGCGCGGTGTGGGCTGCGCGCATACCGCATATGCAGCAAGTGCGAATGCAGCCGTGATGAAGGTCTTGCTAATGTCTTTCATGTCTTGATAGAAGTGTTGAATGGTGATAAAAAAACAACTTGGCCAGATTCTGTTTGCAGTGACTGCCTGTTGCGGCAGTCAGAAATGCAAGCTGCAAATCATGCCAAGTTGTTATTTCTTCGGTATGGGGATTTTCGTTAAAAGCGTAGTTTGCCGGTCGGCTGTCAGTCTTTCAGGGGATTCCAGCCTTGGGCCTTTAGCTCAAACTCGTTGTTGTCGCGGGTGACGAGCATCATGCCGAGTTCTTCGCGTGTGATGTGCCCGATGAGTTTCACGCCTTCCATTTGCTCTATTTTCCCGTGGTCGCCTATCGGGACAGTGAACAGCAGCTCGTAGTCTTCGCCGCCGTTGAGCGCGCAAGTGGTCACGTTCATGTTCAGTTCTTCGGCCATGACCGCCGTCTGGTAGTCTATCGGGATGTTCTTTTCGTATATGCGGCATCCGCAATGGCTTTGCTTGCAGATGTGCATGAGCTCGCTGCTGAGGCCGTCGCTTATGTCGATCATGGCCGTGGGGCGGATGTTGAGTTCGCGCAAACGCGCGATGATGTCGCCCCGGGCTTCGGTCTGCAGCTGCCGTTGCAACAGATATTCCTTTCCGGCAAAGTCGGGCTGGAAATTCTTGAGTTCCTCAAGTGCGCGCGTGTCGTTCTTTTTCCGCGCCTCGTCCACCTGCTGGTAGTAGACTGTCTTTTCGCGTTCAAGCAGTTGCAGACCCATATAGGCTGCCCCGAGGTCGCCGGTTACGCATACCAAGTCGGTGTCGTGTGCCCCGTCGCGGTAAACGATGTCTTCTTTCTTTGCCTCGCCTATGCAGGTGATGCTTATGGCCAGGCCGGTGTATGAAGATGTCGTGTCGCCCCCGACGATGTCAACGCCCCATTTGTTGCAGGCCATGCGCAAGCCGCTGTAGAACTGTTCCATGTCCTCAACCTTGAACCGCTTGCTGAGCGCAATGCTCACCGTGAGCTGGCGCGGAGTGCCGTTCATGGCGAATATGTCGCTTATGTTTACCATTGCCGACTTGTAGCCGAGGTGCTGAAGGTCGATGTAGGTGAGGTCGAAGTGCACCCCTTCCATGAGCATGTCGGTGGTGACGAGCACCTCGCTGTCGGGATAATGCAGCACGGCGCAGTCGTCGCCCACTCCACGGCAGGTGGAGTCGTTGCCGGGCTTGATGTCTTTGGTGAGATGGCCGATAAGCCCGAACTCACCGAGTTTTGCTATGTCGGTCATCGCGTCAGGCCCTTCTTATCATTTCACGCATTATTTCGGTCATGAGCGGCTGGGCGTTGTTGGCGGCAGTCTGCACCTCCTCGTGGCTCACTTCAACGGGAGTGTCTTCGAGGCCGAGGTCGGTTATGATGCTGATACCGAACGTGCGTATGCCGCAGTGGTGTGCCACAATCACTTCAGGCACGGTGCTCATGCCCACGGCATCGCCCCCGAGACGGTGATACATCTTGTATTCGGCAGGTGTTTCAAACGTCGGGCCTTGTACTCCAATATATACGCCGTGTACCACACGGATGCCTTTTTCCTTTGCAATGGCGTCGGCTTCGGCAATGAGCCCGAGGTCGTAGGTCTCGTGCATGTCGGGAAAACGCGGGCCGGTGGGGAAATTCTTTCCGCGCAGCGGATGCTCGGGGAAGAAGTTGATGTGGTCGGTGATAATCATGAGGTCGCCTATCTTGAACTCGGGGTTCATGCCTCCCGAGGCGTTGCTCACGAACAGTGTCTTGATGCCCAGCTCATACATGACGCGTATGGGGAACGTCACTTCCTTCATGGAGTAGCCTTCATAATAATGGAAGCGTCCTTCCATTGCCATGATGTCCTTGCCGCCCAGTTTGCCGAATATCAGTTTTCCGGCATGCCCCTCAACGGTTGAGACGGGGAAATTGGGTATGTCCTCGTAGGGGAATTCGTAGCTGTCGGTTATTTCGGTGGCCAACTGACCGAGACCTGTACCAAGGATTATGGCGGTTTCAGGACTGGTTGTCATTCTTTCTTTCAGCCATGCTGCTGTTTCCTGTATTTTTTCGTACATAACTTATGATTTTATTGTTGAATTCTTCTTGCCCGTCTGCCAGGAACTTGACTTTTATTGGCAGAGCATAGGTTTTTCTTTTTACTTCATCGCAAAGGCCCGTGACACGCGTGAGGCGTGCGCTGTCTTTCTCGGTGGTCACTATAATCTTGGGCGACGGCATGGCGTTGAACTTGCGGTTGATGCGTTCCACGTCGTCTTTTGTGAACCTGTGGTGGTCGCCGAATGTCATTGGCGTAATGTGGGTGGTGTATGGCTGCAAATCGACAATCATCTGCTGCGGCGAGGCAATGCCTGTGAGCAGCAGCACATGAGTGTCTTTGGCTATGCTGCCGAGCGCCATGCGGCTCTTGCCGAACACGGCGACAAGGTCGCGGTAACAAATGGATGTGAAATAAAGTTCCTGAAAAGGGAACAGCCCCATGGCCCTCTTGAGCACACGGTATTCCATGGGCTTGAGGTCGGTGGGGCATTTTGTGATGATAACGATGTCGGCACGCGACGTGCCTTTCTTTGGTTCACGAAGCCTACCGGCAGGCAGAAGGCGGTCGTAGATGATGAGTCGGTGGTAGTCTACGAGCAGAATGTTGATGCCGGGCTTTACATAACGGTGCTGGAAAGCGTCGTCGAGCAGAATCACTTCGACATCGCTTGTTGCGGCATCATGCGTGAGATGCTCTATGCCTCGGCATCTGTCGCTGTCCACCGCCACATATATATCTTTGTATTTGGTGTGTATCTGGAACGGTTCGTCGCCTATTTCGGGCATGGTAGTCTTCTTCCTAGCAACGACATAGCCCTTGCTTTCGCGCTTGTAGCCGCGGCTCAGCACTGCAGTCTTGAACGAGTGGCGCAACAGGTCGACGAGATATTCCACATGTGGGGTCTTTCCCGAGCCGCCGACAGTGATGTTGCCCACTGCAATGACGGGAATGTCGAAGCTCCGGCTTTTGAGCACACCGCAGTCGAAAAGCCAGTTGCGCACCCTTACGCCGATGCCATAGAGCCAGCTCAACGGCAAAAGCCATTCGTTTATCTTTATGAAATCGCCTTCTGTTCTCATTCCTTGCCTTTGTGGTGTTGTGTAGCTTGCATGCCTATACTGCCGTGTTGTGCTGCTGCACGGGCCGCGTCACGGCATGCATGTCATTTCATGTTCACGGCAAACGGTATTCTTGCCTGCAGCACTCCGTGCCGGTTGATGCCCTTCAGCATCATGTAAGGTTCATACAGGTCGCCCAGTGTAAGGCGCAATTGCTCGTCAAGATAGTTTTTCTTGCCCGTTGCCGAAAGGATTTGGTCGGTCCATGACGTTGGAGCGGGATAGTCTTCCGTGTACCAGCTGTCGAGTTTTGCGAGCTTGGCCGCCTTTGCCACAGCCTCGTCGAGACCGCCGAGCTGGTCGACAAGTCCTATGCGCAGGGCATCGCCGGCAATCCACACACGTCCCTGTGCTATTTTCTCTATGTCTGATATGCTCTTGTGTCGTCCGTCGGCCACGCGTTTGCGGAAGAGAGCATAGCCGCGGTTGACGTAGGCTTGCAGGTAGCCCAGTTCCTCATCGTTGAACGGACGTGCCAGAATGTTGCCGTAATTACTGTGGCGGTTGGTCTTCACCTCGTCGAATTTCACCCCGAGTTTCTGCGTAATCAGTCCGCTCAGGTCGGGCACTGCGGCGAATATTCCGATGCTTCCGGTGAGCGTGTTTGGCTGGGCTACAATCCATGAAGCCGGTGCCGACATGTAGTATGCGCCCGAAGCGGCATAGTCGCCCATTGAAACCACGACGGGTTTCTTCTTCTTCAGTTCGCTTATCTGGTGCCATATCTGTTCTGAAGCATACGCGTCGCCGCCTCCCGAGTTCACCCGTATTACCACGGCTTTTATTGCATCGTCCTCGGCAAGTTGCTCAATGTCGGCACACACGCTTTCGGCCACGATGCCGTCTTCGCCGGAAATGAGCGATGCTTCTTTGGTCTGCACGATAGAGCCTGACGCATAATATATGGCAATGGCATCGCCCTTCGCGGCACTTTCCGGGACATTCTTCATGTCTGCCACGCTCAGCTGCGGCACCCTTTCGTCGTCGTCAAGCTTGAGCATTTTCTTCACCACGCCTTTCACCTGGTCGGCATAGAGCAGTCCGTCCACGAGATGCGCCTTTTTCAGTGTCTCGGCATCTTCAAACATAATCATGCGGTCGGCATAGCTGTTGAGCGAATCGGTGCTCACTCCACGGGAATCGGCCACCGCGCGGCACACGTTGTTCCACAGTCCGCCTATATATGCAGTTATCTGCTGGCGATTGGCATCGCTCATGTGATCTTCGGTGTAGGTCTCGGTGAAGCTCTTGAAAGTGCCTACCTTCACCACTTGATATTTCACTCCGAACTTGGCAAACAGGTCTTTGTAGTACATTGGCTGCGAGCCGAGGCCGTGCCAGTCAAGCATTCCTTTTGGATTGATGTAGACCTTCGTGGCCACCGAGGCCACATAATAAGTGCCCTGCGAGTAGGCGTCGCCGTAGGCCACTATCCATTTGCCGCTTTTCTTGAAGTCCGCCAGCGCGTTGCGTATCTCCTGCAGCGAGGCAAAACCAGTCTGTACAATTCCAGACTCTATGTATATGCCGCGTATCTTGTCGTTGTTTTTAGCTTTCTTTATTGCCTGGATGATGTCGTTGAGGCCATGCTGCCTTACGGTGGAGCCGGTTATCTGCCCCCAGATGTTGTCTTTGCCCTGCTCGTCGATGAATCCCGAAAGGTTTACCACAAGCACAGAGTTGTCTGACACCGACTTCTTGGCTTCGCCAGAGGCCACGATGCCCACGAGTGCCATGGCTCCGAAAACGCCAAAGGCAATGCCGAGGACAACCATTCCTACCACTGTTGCAGCCACATATTTAAAAAAGTCTTTCATAATCCAATATTTATGTTTCACAAAGCTAAGGGCTAATCCCAATCAGACAGGATTTTACATGTATTGTCAACGGAAAAACCTGTCTTATGCAAAGTTAGCAATTTTTGCCGATACGACAACCTTATTTATATTGTATTTCGATTTTACATGATGTATATTTCACCTTTCCGGCTGAATTTAGTAATTTTGCAGTTGTTTTCAATGAACGATAACACATTTTGATTTAAATTATTTTTTTTAGACTGACAGCAAGATGGACAAAATCCAAAAGCTCAATTATGAGAAACTTCTGAGAAGAAAACTCGACCTCTTACTCAAAACCGGCCAGATGCTTGTGGCTAGTTCTGCCGACACAAGCCGCGTCCTTCGCAACATGAAACGCACTGCCGCTTATCTCGGCTTGCCCGAAGAAAAGCTGCACATCTATGTTTCCTACAACATGCTTATGGTGAACCTCAGCGACGAGGAACACTCTTTCTCCAAGTTCCAGCGTTGCGACAAGCACGGCATCAACATGACCGCAATATCCGAGATAAGCCGTCTGTCGTGGCGGGCCATAAAGGAAGACTATTCGCTCGACCGCTTTGAAGAGGAACTTGACAAGATTGCTGCCGCCCCGCGCAACTACAAACCGTGGTATGTGGCAATCGGGGCGGGATTCGCTTGCGGCGGGTTCTGCGTGCAGTTCGGCTGCGATTGGGCCGCGTTCTTCTATGCTTCGATAGCAGCCATTCTCGGTTTCCGCCTGCGTGCGGTGCTCAACGAGCGCGGATATAACGGTTATGCCAACATAGCCATTGCTGCGTTTGTGTCCACCTTGATAGCCTGGTTCTCTGCCTACCTTTCAATGCCAGTGGTAGCGAGCCACCTGCCGGAGCCGGTAGCGGCATTGCTGCACAGCAACACGCCATGGCATCCGCTTCTGGCATGTGCCCTGTTCATCGTGCCGGGCGTTCCGCTTATAAATTTCGTGAGCGACATGATAGACAGCCATTTCGAGGTGGGTCTTGTGAGAGCCCTCAACACGTTGCTTATGGTGGCTGCCATGTCGTTCGGAATAGCCATTGCCATAAAGGTGTGTGTCATCGACAACTTCGTGAAAGACCTCAGCATGACCCCGCACAACAACTATCTCGCCTATGCTACAGCAGCTGCAATATCGGCAATGGGATTCTCCATGATATTCAACATTCAGCGCAAACTTCTCTGGGTAGTGGCCATCGGCGGCATTATAGCCGTGTGTACGCGCAACTTTTTCAACCTCGGGCCGAGCAACAACAATATAGGGCTCGACCAGGGACTCATCATCGGTTCGCTTGTCGGTTCGGCATTGATAAGTATTATATGTGTGAAGGCAGTGCATGTGTTCCATGTTCCGCATCATGTGCTGTCAATACCGAGCGTCATTCCAATGGTGCCCGGTGTGCTGATGTACCGTGCCCTGTTCGGACTCATTGAGATGCAGGGAGTCGTGGGTGAGCTCACCGAGGCCTTCTCAAATGCCGTCAAGGCTTCGCTCACAATCCTTTGCATAGCAATAGGCGTGGCCATTCCCAACATATTTGCACGCCAGTGGATTGCACCCAACCGCCGCCGCAAACTCACAAAGATGATAGAGGAGCGTAAACAACGCGGAAAGTTTGTCGATCTTGCCAAGTTCGACGAGCAATAACCGCTGTCGCCGGCACTGTCGGCAACGGCAGAAACGGAATTAAAAAACAACCAATACATATTATCGCAATGCCCGACAAACCTACTATTTCGGTGGTGATGTGCACCTGCAACGGCGAAAACCGCCATTTGCGTGAGCAACTCGACTCCATATTGGCACAGACCCTGTTGCCCAACGAGGTTATCATACAGGACGACTGTTCTACAGACGGCACTATGGCAATACTTGAGGAGTATGCCCACCGGGCACCGTCGGGCGTGAACATACGCTTTTCGGGCAACGCCAAACGGCTCGGCATAAACGGCAATTTCTTCGGCGCAATGGCCAAGGCAACGTGCGATTACATTGCCATAAGCGACCAGGACGACATCTGGATGCCCACAAAACTGGAGCGGCAAATGGCTGCCATAGGCAACAACATGATGTGCGTGTGCCGCTCCGAACCGTTCTGCGAGAACGGGGCAGTGGCCCATTACGACCGCCGCAAGCCCAACTGCAACCTCATACGTCTGTTCTATGCCTCAATGGCGGGCCATTGCCAGTTTTTCAGGCGCGACCTGTTGCAGCATGTTCCCACCGCCGCGCGTTGTCCGGAGATTTACCGCCGCACGTTTTACGACGTTATCCTCGCCACTGCCGCCGCTGCGCTCGACAGCGTAACGCTTCTCGACGAGGTGCTCGTCAGACAACGCCGCTATGCCGACGCGGCCACATACGTCGCCTACGACAGGCACCGTGTGCGTTCTGCCGACAATGCTTTGGGCATGGTTGCGTATGGTGTTGTGCACTACCGCAGCGTGAAACCTTTTATGAATGCACATTTCAAGGCACGCCTCGACTTCCTGAAATGCATAAAGGCCGACAACAAAATCTACCGCGACGGGCTGCGTCTGCTCGAAAGCGAGAGCCGGAGCGGTTTGCGGGCGTTGGTTGATACCACATTGATGTATGTGAAATACCGCCACACGCTGTTCTACACCCGTGAGAACGACCCTGTGGCTTTTGTCCGCGCATTGCTTCATCCGTTCATGCAGATTTACAATTACAGTTATTTGCAGCACCGCAAATACTGAAATGCGCGCACGCTCCCGTTGGTGATGGAGGTAAAGCAATCGGAAAATCATAGGCAAACAACCTTTGGATATAATAGGAAAAGCGGAATAGACGGCGCCTTTTGGGCCTTCTATTCCGCTTTGTTTTTTGCCTCCTGTCAAGCGTTTACATTCCAAGCAAGGCTTTTGCCTCGTTTGTGAGGTATTTCTTTATGTCCTTGACCGCGACGTTGAAGCTAACTGGTCCGACGGCATAAGGTGCTATTTCATATTGCTGGTAAACGAATTTCAGCGTGTCCTTTTCAAGCCAAGGCGTATGCGCAGGCAACGGAATCATGCCGTTCTCGGGCAAGAGCAGATAACCGTTCAGGGTGGAGTCGGCTGCCGATGTCTCGCCGCAGGCTCTCAGGTACCACAGCACGCCCTTGCGCAGCAGCGGCTGCAAGGCCCGTATGCGCGTGGAGTCAACCATGTTGTCAACCGGCTTGAACGTGCGTTTGCTTATGTTCACATAGAAGAAATTGTACGATCCGTGCGCACCGCCCATATTCCTTTCGTCGGTCACGCTGTAGGTGATATACATCGGCGTTTCTTCCTCCTTCTTTATTTTCACCTGCTGGTATAAAGGCGGCATATCGTCTTGGCTGCCGTAGAATTCAGCCATTTCCTTTCTGTATTCTGCAAGATAGCGCATTGTGCCCGTTCCATAGTAATCCACCAGTTTCTTGCCGTCGTTGGTGCTGCCTTTGTAGACGGGATACTTGCACAGATATTTCACCTCGTCGGTTCGTTCACGCGGAATGTAGCGTGCCGCCAGTTCGCGGGCGATGAATTTTCTCACGCCTATCGCGAGACTGTCGTTGCCCTGCGGATAGTCCACCGAGAACGTGCACTCCATGCCCGAACCTATGCTTTTGTGGTAGCCTATACTGTCAACGGCAAATGTCTGCGGCTCTGCAATGGCCGTGTCGGTAGCCACCGAGTCGGAGTCTTGCTTTGGTGTCGATGTCTTGCACCCCGTGGCACAAAACGAAATGGCCATAACTCCCAAGGCCATCATCTGTAATTTCTTCATCTCAATATGTGTTTTCTTTATCGGTTGTTTTGTCTGTTCAGGAAAAACTGTTTTTGCTGACGGTTGTCACTTGCCGCCTTTTGCCTTTGCCTTCGGTTCTGCCACAGCCCTGACCGAACCTCCTATGTAGCGCGTGTTCTTATACCGGCTGTAATTGGCGAAGTAGAACGACAGGCACGCGGCATTGCCTGCCACATTGCCGTCTCTTGTGCTTGTCCAATACACCGCATTGTCGCCCTGTAGCACGGTTTCCTTTCCGTTGCGTGCCCCTGCCGCCGGAAGGAATATGGCATTGCCGTTGCGCACGCTTTTCACCTCATATCCTGCTATCGTGTCATTGGCTGCAACGGCCTTCTTCACCCAAGTCCAGGTGCAGTTGGCCGTGTCGCCAAGCTCCATGAATTCACTTTCGGTGGGCATGCGGCAGCCTTCGCCCCAATTGGCCGTTGCCGCATCGTCGGCAGGGTCGAGTGTAGTCTTGCAATCGGAACCGTCATACTTGGTCATCCTGTCAAAAACCTTGCCGTAGAGATATGTTTCCTGTGAGCAGTCTGCCTTCGTCTGCGTCTCGCCCCAGGCATAAAAATTGCCATAGTCGGTTTCGGTTTCCGATCCTATGTTGGTCTTTGCCCACAGCACGCCACTCGGCAGCTGAAGGTCAACAAATTCATGTCCGTTTACAACCGTTGTGCCGTTGCAAGCACCGCTTTCACACGTTTTCATCTTGCATCCGGCCAATGCCGCCATTGCCAATGCTGCAATGGCCATGGCGCATATTGCTTTTCTTGTCTTTTTCATTGCATTTCAGTATTTTGTTGTTGTCCTTTGCGTTCCGACCGGCGGCGGAAAATATTGGCCAGCATTGCCCCCGACACGTTGTGCCACACGCTGAACACCGCCCCGGGAATGGTTGCCAGCGGATATTGCGCGAAATGCACCGTGGCCAACGACGTTGCCAAGCCGGAGTTCTGCATGCCCACCTCTATGGCCACCGTGCGGCATTTGTTTTCGGGCATGTGCAATGCCTTTCCTGCTGCATAGCCGAGTGCATAGCCTAAGATGTTGTGCAACACCACCACGCAGAGCACCACCATTCCGCAGCTCACGAGTTTTGCGGCATTTGCGCTCACCACGGCCCCCACAATGGCCACGATGGCCAGCGTCGACACAAGCGGCAATACGTCTACGGCGTTGCCTGCAAACCTCGGGAAGAACTTGTTTATGGCAAACCCGAGTGCAATGGGCAGAATCACAACCTGTATTATCGACATGAACATCGACAGTATGTTCACGTCCACCGTCTGTCCGGCATACATATATGTCAGCAGCGGCGTTGCCACAGGCGCGAGTGCCGTCGATACCGCAGTCATGCCCACCGACAGTGCCACGTCGCCTTTGGCAAGATAGGTCATCACGTTCGACGAAGTGCCGCCCGGGCAAGTTCCCACCAGAATCACGCCCACTGTGAGCTCAGGCGAGAGGCTGAAGCAGCGCGACAGCACAAAAGCCAGCAGCGGCATGATTGTGAATTGCGCCGCGAAACCAATCAGCACATCCTTGGGGTGACTGAACACCACGCGGAAATCGGACAGCTTCAGCGTCAGGCCCATGCCAAACATCACGATGCCCAGCAACGTGTTCACATAACTTGTCTTTATAAAGCCCACGGCTTCGGGTTTCAGCAGTGCCAGCAATGCCATGCATATCACTATGGCCGACATGTGTCTGCTGAAAAAGTCGGACACTTTTTTCAAAAAATCCATATTTTCTCTTTAACTTTTTTTCTTCATGCTCACATGTCTCACAACCGTCATTCGCCCACCAGCGGGAACATCGACATGCGGTAGGCAAGGAAACCGTAGGGAATGAGCTTTATGTCTACATCCTTCTTCAATGTGGCGGGAGCGGTGAGCGGCATTACCGGGTCGCCCTTGTCGGGATTCCAGTCCACAAGTTCTGCCTTCGCCTTTATGGCCAGAGGCGCGTTTGTGTAGCTCCACGCAAACGGGTGGCTCACTGCCGAAGTCTCCACGGTGCAGCCCTCAAGACTTTCGGGTGTGAGCGCGTAACGGTATTCTGTCCACAGCTCTTCGTTGATGTCGAAATTGTCGCGGTTGGCCTGTTGCATCGAAGCGGCAAAGAGCAACGGACCGTATGTCACCCACGCACAACGCCCCTGGTCGATGAAACCGTCGAGTTTCATGTAGCCGTTGGTGGGCATCATGATGCCCCACGACGGGGCTTTCTTGCCCTTGTAGTAAGGAAATTTCTCGCATCCCTTCACCAGAGTGGGTTTCATGGGGAACGTGAGCTGAATCTTGTCGCCGTCGTTCCATTTGTTGTCGAGCACGATAAAGCCGTCAACCACTTTGCATTTCACTGCCTTGCCGTTTATGGCGAGCGACGGATTGGTGCACCATGCAGGCACTCGCATGCGCAGCACCTGCTTGCGCGGTATCGATTTCAGCGTGAATGTGAGCACGTCGCCAAACGGGTATTCTGTTTCGCAAACTATGTCGTAGTCCCCTTTGCGTGTCAGGAGGTGGGCAGGGCCGTAGGTGAGCCACATAATCTCGCCGTTGCCGTTAATCATGGCCATGTTCATTATGTAGTTGGGCAAGGCGCGGTTGATGTTCGAAGGGCAGCAAGTGGGCCAGTGCATCTCCTTGTAGTAGGATCCGTCGTCGCGTATGCGCAGGTGAAATCCCGGTATGCGGTTGGGAGCCTGTGTGTAGACGCACTGCGAGAACGTGGAGTTCACCGCGCCCGGCAGGGCGTTGAAGGCATCCTGTTCTATGCGGTCGCCGTAGCAGGCGTTGCCCGTGGCGCGTGCCATCCAGATGTTCGACCACATGAAATCGCTTATGTCGCAGCTCTCGGCAGCCTCAAAAGCCCCTATGCCGTGCAGGTGCTCGTTCGACGAGTTCACGCCTGTGGGCAGCATTGAGTTGGCTTGCAGAAATTCGTAGTTGTTCACCGATGCGGCCAAGTATTCGGGGTTGCCGTTGTACATATAGCCAATGGCGGGCAGCTTCGAGGCTTCGTTCCAGCTCACCCCGTGGCATATTGCGGTGCGCAGAAACTCCTTTTTGCGCGCCCATGAGTCGATGAAGGCGGCATCGTAGTTGCCGAGCACCTGCAAGGCGCGGTTGGCGAAACTCATGTCGCCCGTTATGCGCGAAAGTTCGAACATGTTTTCCACGCCCACCAGTCGGCGTTCGGTGTCGAGGTCGGTGCCGCTGAAAGGTTCGTCGCGGTTCTTGTCGAAGGCGAACAGCGGGAAATTGGCATACACCTTCTTCAGCATCTCGAGCACGCGCTGTTCTCTTGTGGCGCTGTAGTAGGCCAGGGCCGAGCGGCAGAACACCGCCTCGCTCCAGTAGAGTCCGTGGTCGGCTGTTGTCTTGCCCCATGTTTCCGTGTAGTCTTTGTTGCTTGACATTATGTAGCCGTTGGGTTTCTGGCGTGCCACAACGGCATCCATCACGGTTTTGCTACGCTTCATGAGATATTCGTCGTCGAGCAGATAGGCCAGGCGCACGAAGCCGTCGGTGTAGTAGCCGGTCTGTTCATAGTGCCACCAACCGGGTTCGTCGGCCGATGCCCAGCCTTTTGCAAACTCGGTGTAGTTTATGCCAATGGTTTTTGTCATGCCCTCTGCAGCACGTTGCGCCCACTCCTTGAGCCACCCCTCGGGCTTCAGTTCGCCGAGTTCAAAAGGTGCATAGGCTTTCGGATTGAGTTTGGCCGCAGGCGCATTTTGCGCCGATGCGGCAAGGGCACAGGTGAATAGCGTGCCGAACAGGATTGCTGAAATTCTCGTTTTCATATGGTTCTCGGTTTTTTGTTGTCGGCAACGGGGCTAAAATCGCGTGCCCGTGCCAACGGATATTGTCGTAGTTTGCGGCGGCATTGCCATGTAGTCCGCCCGTGTTCATTTCATTCCACTGCGCAGCAGCACATTGCGGCGCAGACAGTCGCCGTAGAAGAACAGTTCCTGCAAGTGTAGGTTGCCCACAGGGAAGAAGTTCTCCAGCGGGGCAAACGCGTAGCGTCCGGCATCAATGCCCTTCACCACCAAAACGTTGTGTGCCGTGTCCACGCTCACTGTTACCGCCGTGGCATTGTTGCGCGGCGCGGCTGCCGTGGCATAGGGGAAGCGTGTGTCGTCGGGTAGGGGCTTTGCCCCGGCCTCAAGCAGCGTTGCCGCAATGCCGGTGGTTGTCCACGACACGGGGTTTATGCACCCTATGTTGCCGTTGCACAGCAGCGGACACATGGCATCGGGCGAAGTCACGCTGTTGAAGTTCACCGTCACGCCACGCGACATGGAGTCGTTGGCCAGCTTTATGTGCGGAGTGTTGTGGCCAGCCAGTGTCACGGTGTCGCTGGCAGTCACCCCGTAGCCCACCACATAGGCTGCTATGAGACGGCTGTAAGTGTCGTCGTCGATATGCTTCAGCACCTCCTTCACCATTTGTCCGCCCTGACTGTAGCCCGCAAGCACAAACCGGCGGCCACGGTTGTAGTGCTTCATGTAATAGTCGAACGCATCCAGCACGTCGCCCACCGCCACTCTGCCAGCAGCCCGGGCGGCATCGCCTTCAAGGGCTTCAAACGTGGCCTGTCGGTAATAGGGCATGAACATATTGGCCCGTGTGGCGAATATCGTGTCGGCAAGTTCGGCAGACAGTTGCCATGCCTCGCGGTGCGCCGGGTTTGCAGGGTCGGCGTTGTGGTGCAGGTTTCCAGCTCCGTCGGTCCAGTCAGTCACACACGTCGGCAACAGGTAGAACACGTCGGGCAGACTGTCGTGTGCACTGTCGAGGCGTTTCTGCCCATCAAACCACAGGTTCTTGTCCGACCAGTCGAGCGAGGCGCAGTCTGTGTCGGCTTCGTCTCCGGCCACATACTCCCTCATGCGCGCCTTCTCCGACGAACCGTCGGTGCAGAAATCGTCTATTTTCCATTTGCCGTTCTCAAGCACCATGTCTATGCCCACGCGTTTTTTCACGCCAAGGTTGGTTATGACAACCTCGGCACGGCATTTGCCCGAGGCTGCGCCCGACAGCGACATTATGTCCAGCGACAGGTTCTTGAAGTCCTGCCCGTCCACCCAGTGGTCGTAGTCGAAGAATCCAATCATGCCGTCGGCTTCGCAATCCTTGTCTATTGCCTCTACCTCGCGCAGCACTTTCTTGTAGTCGGCCGACATGTACAGGGCGTTGAAATCGGGCATTTGGCCAAGCAGCGACAGGTTGTTCTCGGCCTTTTCATACCACCCGAACACGTCGTCGTAGATGTCTTTCAGTGCCTTTGCCGCTCCTGCATCGGTAGATTCGGTGGCTTCGGCATCCGAATGCAAGGGTTCTGCAGCCTTTGCTGCAATGCCGGTGCCGGCCACATTTGCGGTGTTGTTGCGTATGCCGCAGCCCGTAATGGCAAGAACCGATGCCAGCGCATATAACATTTTCATAACACTTTCTTTTTACACCAAGCAAAGTTAATGCTTTTTTATATTCCGTCGGCCTTTCCGCCGACAATAATTTTCCGGCAGGGTGGGACGTGCCCGGAAAACAGGTGCGGCCCTCTTGCAGTGCAAGGGCATACGGGTCTTTGGTCCGTGGCGGCTGAATGGCGGCGTGGCGCACATGCGGCATGCGCGTGCGGCATATGCTGCATGCATGTGCTGCAAACGCCGCACGGGGCCGAATGGCGTTGTTTTTGCCCCGTGCACATGCCAAACCGTTGCAAAGCATGGCGCGCTGGCCACAAAAACGGGGCAAAACTGCCTTATGCGCGAGTTTTTTAGTAACTTTGCAACTGGCTCGAAGGCATAATGCCGCATGGCCGCATCATCAATAAAACATTCATGGCAGACAACAAGAAACCATTGCTCGGACTGTCGCTCTACGAACTGCGCGAGGTGGCCAAGTCGCTCGGGATGCCCGCTTTCACCGGCGGACAGATAGCGAAGTGGCTCTACACGCAGCACGTTTCAGACATTTCCGAGATGACAAACATATCGAAGGCAAACCGCGAGAAACTGGAAGCCGAATACACCGTGGGCTGCATGCCGCCCTCCGAAAGCCAGGTGTCGAAAGACGGGACGGTGAAATATCTGTTCCCCACGCAGTCGGGCAAACATGTCGAGACGGTGTTCATCCCCGACAAAGACCGCGCCACGCTCTGCGTGTCGTCGCAGGTGGGCTGCAAGATGAACTGCCTCTTCTGCCAGACAGGCAAGCAGGGCTTTGAGGGAAGCCTCACCGTGACCGACATTCTCAACCAGATTTACTCGGTGCCCGAGTGGCAGCGTCTCACCAACATAGTGTTCATGGGGCAGGGCGAACCCATGGACAACCTCGACAATGTGTTGAAGACAACCGAGATTCTCACCGCCGACTACGGGTTGGCATGGAGCCCCAAGCGCATAACGGTGAGCTCTGTGGGGCTGAGAAAGAAGCTGAAACGCTTTCTCGACGAGAGCGAATGCCACCTTGCCATAAGTCTGCACACGCCCATTCCGGAGCAGCGCGCACAGCTCATGCCTGCCGAACGTGCCATGTCGATAGTGGAGATAATCGACCTTCTGCGCGACTACGACTTCTCGCACCAGCGCCGCCTGTCGTTCGAATACACGATGTTCAAGGGCGTGAACGACTCCATGACACACGCACGCGAGATTGTGAAACTGCTCTCCGGACTGTTCTGCCGCATCAACCTCATACGTTTCCACCAGATACCCGACGTTGACTTGCAGGGCACCGACGAGCGGCACATGGAATCGTTCCGCGACTATCTCACGTCGCACGGCGTGTTCACTACGATAAGGGCAAGCCGCGGACAGGACATCTTCGCCGCATGCGGCCTGCTGAGCACCGCCCGCAAGATAGAAGACAAGCGCAAAGCCGCAAAGAATGCCGCGACGGCGCACCATGGCGAATGACAACCTCGGGACGCCACATGCAGCATAACGCCCCCGTCGGCACGCCCGCACTGCTTGCGGTGTGGGTTGCTGTGGCCATAACGGCACTCGCCTTGGCCGGTTGCGGCGGCAAGATGCCGTTCAGGCCCGGCAGCAGCGGTGCGCCCTACGAGGTGACGGTAATGGGCGACAGCACCGGCATCGTGGCCCGTGTGCTGTCGGCTGCAATGCCCGGACTGCCGCAGGAGGAGCCTATGTTTGACGTGGTTGAGGTGAAAGGCTGCGGCAACGGCGCGGCCTACGCCACGGCACGCAACATCGTGACGGTTGACATCGATCCCGGGCGATATGCGCAGACAACGGTGAAATATGGAAAAGACGTGCATGCCGAGCCGCAAATCAGGGTGCGCGTGTGCGCCCCGTCGGCAGCAGCACTGCGCCGCCAACTGCCAGGCAAAGCCCTCGTGCAGTTGCTGTGCAACCACGAAACGGGCATAGAAACCGCGCGTCTGCACAAGAGTCACAATCCCGAGGCGGAGCGCACGATAGAACAGATGTTCGGATGCCGTATGCTTGTGCCGTCCACAATGAAGGCAAGCCTTAGGGGAAGGAATTTCCTGTGGCTCACCGACAATGCGGCAACAGGCATGACAAGCATCTGCATTTACGCGTCGGAAAACCGCGACAGCGTGATGAAGGCAAACATAAAGGGCGAGACCGACGGCATGCACATGGCCACGGCACCCAACAGCACTTCGGTGACACACGCAACCATGCGCGGCCACAAGGTCACTGTAACGCGCGGCCTGTGGGAGATGCGTGGCGATGCCATGGGCGGCCCGTTTGTGTCGCACGCCATGACAATGCCGCACGGCAGGGGCACGGTGGTGGCCGAGGCATTCGTCTATGCACCCGAGATGCGCAAGCGCAACCTCATAAGGCGTGCCGAGGCTTCGCTCTGCACCCTGCGCCCCGGAAGGAAAAGCCTCGCAACAACTGACGACAAGAGGTCCGGCAACGGGCCTTACAACCATAGAAACAAGTAAAACACAATTATGGAAGACAGAAAAATACGCGTTGCCATAACGCACGGCGATACCAACGGTATCGGATATGAACTTATTTTTAAAACCTTTGCCGAGCCCGAGATGCTCGAACTCTGCACGCCCATCATCTACGGGTCGCCCAAAGTGGCGGCCTACCACCGCAAGGCTCTCGACATGCAGGCCAACTTCAGCATAATAAACAACGCCGAAGACGCACACGACGGAAGGGTGAACATGCTGGCATGTTTCGACGACGAGGTGAAAGTGGACATGGGAACACCCACACGCGAGTCGGGGCTTGCAGCTCTGCGGGCTCTCGACCGTGCCATGACCGATTTCCGCAGCGGACTGTTCGATGTGCTCGTGGCCTGCCCGGTGAACGATGCCACGACAAGCAGCGACGACTATTCCTACCGCAGCTTGAAGGACTATCTCGAGACAAGCGTGGGCGAGGGCAACAAGGGCTTGACGATAATGATAAACGAGACACTGCGCATTGCCACTGCCACCGACGGACTTGACATAAAGGACGTGGCGGCAAACGTCACCCGCGAAGGCGTGGCTGCAAAGATAAAGGCCATTGACGAGAGCATGAGGCGCGACTTCCGCCTGTCAAACCCGCGCGTGGCCGTGCTGGCGCTCAACCACGACAACAACCGACAGGAGGAGCGCGAAGCCATTGCCCCGGCAGTAGAAGAGATGTCGGCAAACGGGGTGAACGCCTTCGGGGCATACCAGCCCGACGATTTCTTCGCCCGTGAACTGTTCAACCATTTCGACTGCACGCTCGCAATGTATGACGACCAGGCCGCAATAGCATTCAACACGCTCATGCAACAGGCCGGGGTGACACTCGTGACAGGACTTCCGCTCGTGTGCACCGCCCCCGCGCTCACGCCGTGCTTCGATGCCGCCGGCAAGGGCATTGCCGACGAGTGCGCGCTGCGCCACGCCATTTTCTGCGCCATCGACGTGTTCCGTCACCGCAACGAATATGACGAGCCGCTCGCCAATCCGCTGCCGAAACTCTACCACGAAAGGCGCGACGAGAGCGACAAGGTGCGTTTCTCTATACCCAAGAAGCGCGACGCGCAGGTGCGCGACAACCGCGATGCTGCGCCACGGCCCGACCGCAAACCGGCCAACGGCAACGCTCCACAGCGCCACGGCAACGGCAAACAGCAGCAGAACGGCGGCGGACAGCAACCCGAAAAGGCCGGGCATGACGCAGCCGGGCACACGGCGGCAACCGAAGCCGATGCACAGGCAAAGGAAGGCAACGCATAGGCATGCCGCCGCGCACGCCGCAGCACTGTGGCGCAAGGCGTTGGCCGACCGTTGACGGGCGGCTGGAAAAAACATGCCGGCATTGCAGCAATATCGATTTTAATGTGTAATTTTGTCAGCAAATGGATACATCCGAACTGCGAAAGATAAAACAACGCTACAACATCGTGGGCAACTGCGATGCGCTCAACCGCGCACTCGATGTCGCGCTTCAAGTGGCCCCCACCGACCTCTCGGTGCTGATAGTGGGCGAAAGCGGCGTGGGCAAGGAGATAATCCCGCGCCTCATACACGACAACTCTCCGCGAAAGCACAACAAATATTTTGCGATAAACTGCGGCTCCATACCCGAAGGCACTATCGACAGCGAACTCTTCGGACATGAAAAGGGGGCTTTCACCGGCGCAATAAACGAGAGCGAGGGCTATTTCGGCACCGCCGACAAGGGCACGATATTCCTCGACGAGGTGGGCGAACTGCCGCTCGCCACGCAGGCAAGGCTTCTGCGCGTGCTTGAAACGGGCGAGTATATACGCGTGGGCGGGCAGACCATCATGAAAACCAATGTGCGCATAGTGGCGGCAACCAATGTCAACATGCGCAAGGCGGTGAGCGAAGGCAGGTTCAGGGAAGACCTCTACTACCGGCTCAACACGATACCAGTGCAGATTCCGCCGTTGCGCGACCGTGGAAACGACATCCTGCTGCTCTTCGGACTGTTTACCATGCAAATGGCCGACAAGTACCGCATACCGCGCATAACGCTCACCGACGATGCCAAGGCCATGATGCTGCGCTACAAATGGCCGGGAAACGTGCGTCAGCTGAAAAACATCACCGAACAGATGTCGATACTCAGCGCCGACCGTGAGGTGGATGCCGAAGCATTGAGGCAATTCATACCGCAAGACCCTGAGAGCACAGAGCTGGCCACAGTGACACACGGCGGACAGCACTCCTATGAAAGCGAGCGCGAGATATTGTACAAGATACTCTACGAACTGCGCGGCAACGTGAGCGACCTGAGGCGCGAACTTTCCACCTTGCGCAAGCAAATTGACGACAATGCGCAGTCGGGCGGACAGCAGCACCACTACGGCAGCCAGATAAACACGCTCTCGGGCGATGCGCAGATAGCGCAGAGCACGGCATACATGCCCTCGGTGGTGAGGCGCAACGATGACATGCCGGTGGAGGAAGTGGAGGCCGAGGAGATTGACGAATACGGCGAGACACGCCACAGCGAAGCCGCACCGCAACAACGGCGCAATGCCATGGCCGCAGCACAGCAACCCGACAGCGAACCGCGCAACCTTAACCTTGAGGAGATAGAACGCATGACAATAGAAAAAGCGTTGGAACGCAACAAGGGCAACCGCAAGAATGCAGCTACCGAACTGGGCATTTCCGACCGTACACTATACAGGAAAATAAAGCAATATGGCCTTGAATGAAAAGATGAGACGACGCGTTACACATTATATTATATGCACCGCTCTGGCCGTGTCGGCCACGGCGATGCTGCAGTCGTGCGCATTCAAGGGCTACAAGTTCAACGGTGCGAGCATCGACTATACAAAGACGAAGACAATACAGATAGCCGATTTCCCCATACGCTCAAGCTATGTGTGGGGTCCCATGGGGCCATTGTTCAACAACCAGCTCAAGGATGAGTTTGCCAACCATACAAAGCTCATTCAGGTGAAGCGCGGCGGCGACCTTAAAATAGAAGGCGAGATAACGCAATACACGCAACGCAACAAGTCGGTGGCAAGCGACGGACGCTCGGCACAGACCGAACTGTCGATAACGGTAAACGTGCGCTTCACCAACAATGTCAACCACAACGAGGACTTCGAGCAGCAGTTCACCGCGTCGAAATCGTATGAAACGACACAAAGCCTGAACTCGGTGCAGGAAGAACTCGTGACACAAATGGTGAAAGACCTCGCCGAACAGATATTCAACGCAACCGTTGCCAACTGGTGACAAGACAACAACGCCGAACAACAGCATGGACCTGACGCGACTGATAGACCATCCTGAACTGATGAACAAGGAGACATTGTACGAACTGCGCAACATTGTCGCCCATTATCCCTATTACCAGCCGGCACGACTGCTCATGCTGCAGAACATCTATCTGCTGCACGACACCTCGTTTGACGATGAACTGCATCGCGCTGCAATATACATGACCGACCGCCGGGTGCTCTTCAATCTGGTGGAAGGGGCGCACTATGCAATAAAAAGCAATGCCAAGACCGAACCGGGCGAAGGCACAGAAAGGTCTGGCGCAAACCGCACCCTGTCTATCATCGACAATTATCTCGGCTCTGCCGATGCCGAAACCGTTGAGCCGGAAGGGCCGCGCAGAAAGCCGACACCGGCCGATGCGGCCATTGACTATGTGGCCTATCTGATGAAAGCCGAGGCCGACGGCGGCGGGGATGCGCAAGACGAAAGTCCGCAGATGAAGGGGCAGGATCTTATCGACACCTTCATAAACAAAGACGGAGGCAAGATAACGCTTCAGGAAGAGCCCACCTACACACCGCAGATAGAGCAGCACGGCGATGGAGCGAAAGACGGCGACGACGGTTACTTTACCGAGACGCTGGCGCAGATTTACATAAAACAGGGGCGATATTCAAAGGCACTCGAAATTATTCAGCGTTTAAATTTGAATTATCCAAAAAAAAATGCTTACTTTGCAGACCAAATAAGATTTTTGAAAAAACTGATATTAAATAACAAAAATAACAAACAAGAAAAATGATTTACACATTATTCGTAATCTTCATCGTGCTGGCTTCACTGCTGATGATTTTTATCGTGCTCATACAGGAATCGAAAGGCGGCGGATTGGCATCGAATTTCTCTTCGTCGAATGCCATCATGGGCGTGCGCAAGACAACCGATTTCATAGAGAAAGCCACTTGGGGGCTGGCAATAGCCATGGTGGTGCTCAGCGTGGTGTGTGCCTATGTGGCTCCCGTATCATCTGAGGATACCAGCGTTATGGAAAAGGCCGCTACCGAGACACGCACAACCAATCCCACCAATGCACAGGGCTTTGGCGTAGGACAGCAGCAGGCACCTGCAACGCAGGGCGCACAGCAGGGTGCAACAGAAGCTGCACCGAAGGCTGCACAGCAACCGGCAAAATAAAGAATTGCGACTATAATACAGGCGGGAACAGCATTGCTGCTCCCGCTTTTTCGTTTTTGTGGGTGTTAATCGTTCATGGCAAACCTTTTGCCGGACACCAATAATACGGAACTGAACAAAACGCAATGGGAGTTTCCTCTGCCGTTACAGTTCAATCTTGTGGTAGTAGCGTGTGGGGCCAAGACCTTTTATTTCAGGGTGCAATATTTGCACAAGGTCGCGCAGCAACAGGTCGGGACGGAACGACAGTTCCTCGAAATAGGTGGAGTGATTGCTGTCGCATGCGTAGACATTGCCTTCGCGGAAAGCTCTGAGCACTTTGTAGCCGTCATACTCGGCCAGCAGCGTCTTGCGTGTGGGCGGCTGTGGGGTAGAGTAGACAAAAATCCATGTCTCGGCGTTCTCGGCTTTCTGCAAGACTGTCTCAGGGGCCATGGTGAGTGAACCGCTGTGTGAGTCGTCGGCAAACACATAACGGCCTCCGGCATCGGCTATGAGGCGTGCCATGGAACTTTGTCCGCCAGGGCAGTACCACACTCCCCCCACGCGCTTCTCGGTAATTATCGACCGCCCGTTGCCGGCTTTGCGTGCCTGCGATGCCAATGTCTTGTAGCTGGCAACAACCTTGGCGAAAAGGGAGTCGGCCTCGTGCGCACGTCCGGCGAGCATGCCGTAGAAACGCATCCATTCGGCACGGCCAAGAGCCGAGGTCTCCATATAGTCGGCACATTCTATTATAGGTATGCCCATGCGCTCCAGTGCGCCGTAGTTGGAGTTGTCGTAGGGCGAGACAAATATGGCCTGCGGCTGCACGGTGGCCATGCGCTCTACCGACGGCGACATGCTGCTGCCGCAGTCGGCAATCTTGCCGCTGGCGGCGCGCGACGTTATGTAGGGTTGGTGCATATAGGCCATGTCGCACACTCCGGCAATTGTAGCACCGGCTCCAAGCCATTGCAGCAACTGGCAATGCGGGGCTGTGAACACAATGTTGCGCGTGAGCGGAGTGTATACCACCGTTCCTTCGGGCAAGCCTGACACACGGCCTGAGTCGCTCCTTGCGACGAGGACGTAAGTGTGCAGCGTCGTTCCGTGTTTCCAGGGGTTGGCAAGCGTCACGACGGTGTATTTGCCGTGGCGCACGGCAGTGATGTTGTCGGCATAGGCAAACTTTATTGTGTCGCCCGAATCTGCAGGTTTGCTCCCGGCGCGCGATGTGCAGCCAGAAAGGCAGACAGCGGAAACCGCTGCCGCCAAGAACGACAGAATGGTGTTGCGCAATGTGGCCGGGCGGCATGTGGTTGTGTACAGTCCTTTCCGGCAGTCAATGTGTTTCTGCATATATTTCTGTTGATAAAAATCCAATAAAGTGTAAAGTCATAAAAACGACCTTGTTTTGCAAAGATAGCCATTTTCTTGCCGATAACGGAAAGAAACCGTTGCCTTGGTGCCGGAATGCTTCAATTCTTGCCGCAAAGCAACTTGTGTATGCAAGCACACAGTATCAAGGAATCATCCGTTTTGCTGGCTCATTGTCGCGGTGCTTTACACGATGAAAGACTTTTGCAGCTTTTATGCACAATTATTTGTCGGTATGGCATTTTTGTACTAACTTTGTCGCAATGCATGAAAATCAATAAAACATAACGTTTATGAAAAATCATTACTTAGCAATCTTGCTGGCAGCTATGTCGTTCACCGGCATGTCGGCACAGACTATCTTGTTGGAGCGCGGCAACGCCACGCACAAGACAATGCCGAATGCCTCGCGCATGAACCGTATGCAGGTGCTCACCGCCGACAACACGCCAAAGCGTGCCGCCGCAAGGGCATCATGGTCGCTTCCTGCTCCCGAGACATTCATCACCGAACGTCCCGAGGGCACATTCTATGTGGTTTACCGCAACACAACCGGCACTGTGCGCACCCAGCAGGGATATGCCTCGCAGGTGAGTGCCGATGCCGACGCGAGCGCGATAGTAGTAGCCGACGACGGAAGCTTGTATATAGAAAACCCCATAAACTCTTTCCTCACCTCCACTTGGATAAAGGGACACAAAGCAACGGGCGACACCATAGAGGTTGACTTGCCGCAGATAATGTATTCGGAGCAGGGGTCAAACAATACCACTGTTTATGGCTATGCATTCCGTCTCACCGCCATTGACGAAGAAGACGGACGTTCATACGTTCCGGATGAGGCTTCGCAGACAATGAAATATGTGTGGCGCAACGACTCGCTGATAAAGGTTGACGACGACATGCTGGGCCTTTGCCTCGCAAGCGGCAACTGGATAGGCTACGGCGAAAAGGAATCGGTGTCGCGCGTGGTGCGCGAAACGGTTGCACAACCGCAGAATCCTGACGCTGCCAAGAAATATGTGATACGCTCCTACAACGGCTCGGGCGAGGTGCTGCATACCATGCGTGTAGCCGTTGAGGACAACGACGTGTATTTCGGCGGAATCACAGAGACGTTGCCGGATGTCTGGGTGAAGGGAAAGAAAGACGGCGACAAAGTGATGCTTGATGCCGGACAGTATATGGGCGTAGACTCCACAATGCTGATGCACGCTTATCTGTTTGCCTATGAGCAGGCAAAGGAGGTGGACGGAGTGACCGACAGCCTGTATATTGTTGACACGCCCATAACTTTCTCGTACAACGCCACGACAGACACTTACTCCACAGACCAGAATCTTGTGGTGAACACGGGCAACAGACTGCTGTCAAGCTATCCGGTTGACTCATATGTAGCTCCCGTGATTTATGCGTGGACTGAGAACGTGGGTGCTCCGAGCGACCCGAAATTCACAAGCTACATGCCTTTCATCGATTTTCTGGGATACGGTGGTATAGAGTTCCAACTGTCGAGAACCGACTATGACGGGAACTACCTCGAACCCGATAATCTGTATTACAACCTTTATTTCGACGGAAAGGTGATGACTTTCAACGAGAGTGAGTATGTAGGTGTAACGGGGTCGATGACCGATGTGCCTTACAGTTTCGATTCCTACGATTTTGAGGTTGACGGCGAAGTTAGGCGTGTGTATTACTACACCGACGTTACCAAGTTCGGATTGCAGGAATTCTATCTTGACGGCGACCGCCGCCTGGTGTCAAATCTCGTGACATACAATGCCACCACTGGCGTGAACGAGACAGTGGCTGCCAAGGAATTGAAATCGGTAGTGTACACCGACTTGTCGGGACGACGTGTGGCCAAGCCTTCGAAAGGCATCTATGTGCGCACCGTTGAATATGCCGACGGCACACGCAGTGTTTGCAAGGTGCTGAAGAAATGACCTTGAAAACGCCCGTCGTAGGGCGATAGAAAACAAAAAACGGCCCGCAACCAAGTGCTTGAGACAATGGTTGCGGGCCGTTTGATGTTTTTGTAGTGTATGGCAATCTTTGCCAGTGCTTTTTTGTATGCTTCGCTTATTTCACGACAATCACCAGATACTTGCTTGTTGACCAGAACAACTGGGGATTGGTTATGCGCAGCACATACATGTTGTTGGCGTCACGCTCAAGGGTGTAGCTGCTTGACGGATGCATCGTGAGGATTTTGGCCGACTTTGAAAACAGTTTCACCTCTTTTTCAATGCGAATGTCAATCTTGGTGAAATAGCTCTTGTTGAAGTTGGACTCAAGCACTTTGTTGCCGTCGATGATGCGCTGCTCTTTCAACTCTTTCTTCGTGCCGAATACAAACCACGCTGTGTTGAGCTGTTTGTCCTGGGCATTTATCGTTTCTGTCTTCTGCGATGACTCGGTTCTCAGGTTGCTTACGTTGCTGTTGAGGTTGTTTATCGTCTCGTCGAGCGCGGCGATATGTATGTCTTTGGCATCAAGCTCGGCACGGAGCTGGCGCAGTTGCAGATCTTTCTCGTCAAGTTGCTTCACAAGATTGTCGATGGTCTTTTTAAGTTGGTCGCCCTTTACCGACCCCTCGCGCAGTTGTTGGCGCAACTTCGCGATGAGTGCGCGGTTCTGCTTCATTGTGCTTGAAATGAACTGTATGTTCTCGATAATCTGGTGGCGTTTGTCGGCACCTTCTCCCGATTTCACAATGTTAACGCGGTTTTCGGCCTCGTTTATCTCACGCAAACCCTCCTGTATTTGGTTGAATGTTTCCATGATGTCGTTAATCTCGTTGTCTTTCTGCGAGATTATACGCTGCAAAGAGTCGCTCTGCTCGATGCTTGCCAAGTCGGAGCTTTTCTCTCTGCTGCCGCAAGCGGCAAGACCGGCGGCGGCCAATGCGACAACCAATAGCTGTAGATGTTTCATATCATTTCAGTTTTAAGTTTTTTCTTGACATTATTTCCTGCCACTACAATCACGATTTCGCCGCGCGGCTCATTGTCGGTGAAATGCTGCACAACCTCGGCAAGGCTGCCGCGCACGCTCTCCTCGTGCACTTTGGATATCTCGCGGCAAACGCTGCACTGCCGGTCGGCACCGAACACGTCGGCAAATTGCGTCAGGGTCTTGACCAGACGGTAGGGGGATTCGTAAAACACCATGGTGCGGGGCTCGTCGCTCAAGGCGTTCAGCAAGGTCTGGCGGCCTTTCTTCTGCGGAAGGAATCCTTCGAAACAGAAACGGTCGCAAGGAAGTCCCGACGACACTATGGCCGGAATGCATGCCGTGGCTCCGGGCAGACACTGCACCGTAATGCCGGCACGCGCGGCTTCACGGGCCAGAAAGAATCCCGGGTCGCTTATCCCGGGTGTACCGGCATCGCTTATAAGGGCAATGTTCTGCCCGGCCTTAAGACGCTCGACGATGCCGGCACTCGTGCCGTGCTCGTTGAACTTGTGGTGCGACATGAGCCTGTTCTGTATGTCAAAATGCTTGAGAAGAATGCCCGACGTGCGCGTGTCTTCGGCAAGCACAAGGTCGGCCTCCTTCAGCACACGCACAGCCCGAAATGTCATGTCTTCCATATTTCCCACAGGAGTGGGCACAATATACAATATCCCCATATGAAAGACAAAAATATACAATTCTTCGCCATTGGCAAAAAAAGCAACGCTTTCTTTGCATTTTTTAAAACGTCTTTGTAAATTTGCACTTGTTATGACAGTGTATTTAGCAGGCGAACCACATCGCCACGGAAGGATAGAGGTGATATGCGGGTCGATGTTTTCGGGCAAGACAGAAGAACTGATTCGACGCATGAGACGCGCAAAGTTTGCGCGGCAGAAAGTGGGTATTTTCAAGCCTGTCATAGACACGCGCTATTCAGACGTGAATGTGGTGAGCCACGACAAAAACCTTATAGAGTCTATACCTGTTTCATCAGCCAGCGACATTCTTTCCAACGCTTCGGGATATGACGTTGTGGGCATTGACGAAGCGCAATTCTTCGATGAAAGCCTTGTCGGCGTATGCAATGCTTTGGCTTACAATGGGACAAGGGTGATTGCCGCCGGACTTGACATGGACTTTAAAGGCGTGCCTTTCGGACCTATCCCGGCTTTGTGCTCGGTGGCCGACGAGGTGACAAAGGTGCATGCTATATGCGTGAAATGTGGCGCGCTGGCCTATGTGAGCCACCGGCTTGTAAACTATGATGAGCGTGTGTTGCTCGGAGAACAGGCCGAATATGAGCCGCTTTGCCGAGAGTGCTACCGCAAGGCATTACACACGGCAGAGGAGGAATAAGGTACGCTACAGTCTGCGCGGCCCTGCATACAAGATTATTTGACATTTTTATAAAATGACAGGATATGCTTGACCAGAAAATAACTTTCGACAAGTTTATACGCGGCACACTTGTCACACTCATGGTGTTGGCCGTGCTGTTTGTGATGAATTATCTCAGCGGGGTGCTTCTGCCGTTTTTTGTAGCATGGCTTTTCGCCTATTTGCTCTACCCGATAGTCAAGTTCATACAATACCGCATGCACATAAGGGTGAGGGCTGTAGCTATAATACTTACAATGCTGCTTGTGGTAGGCGTGGTGGGGCTTATGGTGTATTTCATCATACCGCCGATGATAGAACAGTTTCAGAAACTGTATGAGGTGCTTATGCACTGGCTGCACCAGACGACACACACCAACGACCTGACGGCACTTGTAAAACAGTGGATTGGAGACAACCAGACAGAAATTGAAAGGTTCTTCAAGAGCCGGGATTTCACCGATACTCTGAAATCGACAATGCCCAAGGTGTTTGCCATGGTAGGGCAAACCGCAAGTATTGTCATAAGTATCGTGGCATCGTGTATAACATTGTTGTACACATTCTTTATATTGCTCGACTATGAGTATCTTACTACCAATTGGGTCCGCATATTTCCGAAAAAACACCGTCCGTTTTGGCATGAACTTATGCAGGACGTTGAACGTGAACTGAACAACTATATACGGGGGCAGAGTCTTGTGGCATTGTGCATGGGAATAATGTTCTGCATAGGGTTCAGCCTGATGGATTTCCCTATGGCTATAGGTCTTGGCATATTGATAGGCATTATGGACCTTGTGCCATACCTGCACACATTTGCCTTGATACCCACCGCTTTCCTCGCAATGTTGAAAGCTGCCGATACAGGACAGAACTTCTGGATGGTATTCGGGTTGGCCGTCGGACTGTTCATCGTCGTACAGATTATAACCGACATGGTAGTGACACCCAAAATCATGGGCAAGGCAATGGGACTCAATCCTGCTATACTGCTGTTGTCGCTCTCTGTATGGGGAGCACTGCTCGGCTTTATCGGACTTATTGTGGCACTCCCGTTGACAACTTTACTTATGGCTTATTGGCAAAGATATGTAACCAAGGAGTATGAAAATGCCAATCAAGACTCCCGATAAAGACCATAAAATAAAGATTTAAACAAAAAAGTGCGGAATAATTTTGCGGTTTAACAAAAAAACAGTACCTTTGCACTCGCTTTTAGGATGAAGCCTAAGAGCATACGGAGATCCGCTAGCTCAGCTGGTAGAGCACAACACTTTTAATGTTGGGGTCTTGGGTTCGAGCCCCAAGCGGATCACAGAGATTCCTGCGGAATCACAAGGTACAAAAAAGACGTCAAAGAGGATTATGCTAACGCATAGTTCTCTTTTTCGCTTATTTACAGATAGTTGCAAGCGTGCAACACGCATTCTTAGACAGTTATTTAGAGGTCGAACGTAGTGTTAAACTTCACGGCGGAAACACGCTGCGAGGACAAAAAGGGACACAACGATACACCACGGTACAAAAATGTGTGACACTTTGTGTGACACTTTTCAGAGAATGTGTGACACTTTTCCAATGTGTGACACTCTCGCCGGAAAATAACTGCTACCGCCCAAAAGGTGATATTAAAGTTTGTTAATGTCGTCGTTCTCCCCTCTTTTTCTTCCCATCGCTTCCTCCGTACAAAACCAACTTTAAGATGAAAAAGGAATTGGTTGAGGTCGTATTCGACCGCAGA
>CAVDCP010000023.1:0-39357 GCA_963607545.1 bacterium | reverse complement strand
GTTGATAATTTTTGGGGGACACTCTCATAGACGCTCCCGGAGACAGATACGGCCCGAACAAACCTACAACAAACCTATAACAAACCACAATTACGCATCCCCTATAAACGCAACAAAGCCGCTGAAATTCAGCGACTTTGTTGTGGTTTGTTATGACTTTGTTACGGTTAGCCGTGACTATCCGAAATTGTCGTACATAATACTGTCAGCGTCAACTCCAAGACTGTCAAGATAATCGGTAACAGTCTTTATGAGCATTGGCGGACCGCAAAGATAATATTCACAATCCTCGGGTGCTTCGTGATCTTTCAAGTAAGTGTCACGGATGCAGTTTACGGCAAAACCTTCATAATATTTCACTCCCTGTGCATCGGCCACGGGGTCTTTTCTGTCAAGCGACAAATGGAAATGGAAGTTGGGGAATTCCTTCTCCAGTTCCCAGAAATCTTCCAAGAAGAATGCCTCGCCAAGCGCACGCGCTCCATAGAAGAAATGCAGCTCGCGGTTTGTCGTGTGCAAAGTCTTTGTCATGTGCATTATCTGGGCTCTCAACGGGGCCATTCCCGCACCGCCGCCAATCCAAATCATTTCCTTGCCCGAAGTGAAATTCGGATGGAAATCGCCGTAAGGGCCACTCATCATCACCTTGTCTCCGGGTTTCAACGAGAATATGTATGACGAGGCAATACCTGTCGGCACATTCTGGAAGCCCACTTGCGGACGGGGCAGGAACGGAGTGGTGGCAATACGCACCGTGAGTGTTATGATGTCGCCCTCATCGGGATAGTTGGCCATTGAATAGGCACGCACTGTCGGCTCGGGGTTGTGGGCCTTGAGCGAGAGGATGTTGAACTTTTCCCAAGTTCCGATATATTCGTCGCCTATCAAGGTCTTGTCGAAATCCTTGTCATAGTCTATACAGTCATAGGCAGGAATCTTGATTTGTGCGTAGGAACCGGGCACGAAATCCATGTGCTCGCCCGGAGGCAAGGCCACCTTGAACTCTTTTATGAACGAAGAGACGTTTCTGTTGGATATAACTTCACATTCCCATTCTTTCACGCCCATTACACTGTCGGGCACCTTTATCTTCAGGTCGCCTTTCACCTTGCACTGGCATCCCAAACGCCAGTGTTCCTTTATCTGTTTGCGCGTGAAATGCGGACGCTCGGAATCGAGTATCTCGCCACCGCCTTCAAGCACTTGCACCTTGCACTGACCGCAACTTGCCTTACCGCCACAGGCCGACGGAAGGAATATGCCGTTCTCGTTAAGCGTAGACATCAGGCTGCTGCCCTGAGCTACGTTTATGGTCTTGTCGCCGTTGATTTCGATGTTTACGTTTCCGCTTGGGCTGAGATATTTCTTGGCCACAAGCAAGATGACCACCAGTAAGAGTATCACAATCAGGAAGATTCCGATACTCGCCAATATAAATGATGTGTTTACCATATCTTCTGTCCTCCTAATTATATTTTAAGCCCTGAAAAGCAAAGCATTGCCATTGCCATCAGTCCCACAGTTATGAATGTGATGCCAAGTCCTTGCAACGGTTTCGGCACATCGCAGTATTGCATTTTCTCACGGATTGCACCCATAAGGGTAATGGCGAGAGTCCAACCGAGTCCCGACCCTACTGCATACACGATGCTGTCCCACACGTTTGTGATAGCCTGTGTATTGCTGGGATCGAGCAATATGCGCTGCTGCATGAAGAGCGAAGCACCCATTATGGCACAGTTTACTGCTATCAGCGGAAGGAATATTCCCAAAGCTGCATACAACGAAGGCGAGTATTTCTCCACTACCATCTCAACCAGCTGCACAATGCCCGCAATGACGGCAATGAAAAGAATGAAGCTGAGATAGCTGAGGTCAACACCCTCCAAGAGACAGTCGGGGCCCAAGACCTTTGTCTGCAACAGATAGTCAACGGGTACTGTTACCAACAATACAAATGTTACGGCCAATCCCAATCCCAAGGATGTCTTCACGTTTTTTGACACAGCAAGAAACGAGCACATGCCCAAGAAATAGGCAAAAATCATATTGTCGACAAAAACCGACCTAAAGAACAAACTTATTGCGTGTTCCATAATCATTTTTCCTCCTTATATATATAGGCACGGTGTACCCAAATTACACATCCCAAGAGAATCAAGGCCATGGCGGGCATGGTCATCATTCCGTTGTTTGCATATCCAAATCCGTAAAATCCTTCGGGGATTATCTGGAAGCCGAGCAGCGAACCTCTGCCAAGCAATTCACGCACTGCACCTACAACGACAAGTATAAGAGCGTAGCCAAGACCGTTGCCAAGACCGTCAAGGAATGAAGGCCAAGGACGGTTCATCATGGCAAATGCCTCCAAACGTCCCATCAGGATGCAGTTTGTGATGATAAGTCCTACATAAACCGACAACTGCACGCTGACATCATAGGCAAATGCCTTCAACAGTTGGGCAACTATAGTCACCAATGCTGCCACGACAACAAGCTGCACGATGATGCGGATGCGCTGCGGTATTGTATTGCGGATGAGTGAAATTATCACGTTTGAAAATGCCGTAATAATCGTAACGGCAAGTCCCATGACTATGGCCGGCTTCAACTGCGAAGTAACGGCCAAGGCACTGCATATACCGAGCACCTGGACGAGAATTGGGTTGTCAAGGTTCAACGGTTTGGCAAATGCCTCCTTATTTTGTTTACTAAATAATGCCATAATTCATAATTTGTCTTTGGTTATTTTATGAACTTGGAAAGTCCTTCCTTCAACATCTGGTCAACTCCGTCTGATGTCAGGGTCGCACCGGTAACGGCATCCACGTTGTTGGGGTCGGCATCGCCGGAACCCTTTTTCACTCCAAGCTCAATGCCGTCTGCTCCGTCCTTGTGGATTTTCTTTCCACGGAATTTCTCCTGCCATTTAACGTTGTCCTTGATTTCTGCACCAAGTCCGGCAGTCTCACCCTCATGGTTGAAATACACACCGTAAACAGTATTGTTGTCGGCATCTACGGCCACGAAGCCCGAAATGCCTCCCCACAATCCCATACCTTTTACGGTATAGACAGTCTTGGGCTGTCCATCAACGACACATTCATAATATTTCATTCCGTCTTTCTCCTTTTCCGTCTTCACGACTTCCTTGTATTTGGCTGCTGCCGCGTTGTCGTCAAGATTGCGCAGATTGAGAGAATTCAGGATTTGTTTCTGGGTGTCAAGAGCCACATTCTTGTCCTGCATCGGCTTCAGCACCTGAAAGACGAATGCCAACAGAAATGCCACGACGACAACCATGACAACCGAATAGATAATGGTGTAACTATTTGAATTTGTCTTCATAACTTTTCTCTATTATTTGTTAACAGCACGCTTGGCACGCCTGGATATGTTCCGTTGAACCACACAGTAATCTATCAGCGGCGCAACCATGTTTCCGAAGAATATAGCCAACATCATGCCTTCCGGATAACCGGGGTTCATAACACGCACGATAACGGCAATTGCTCCTATCAAGAAGCCATAGATGTATTTTCCGCATTCTGTGCGTGCCGATGTAACGGGGTCGGTTGCCATAAACACGGCACCGAAACAGAAACCGCCAAGAACCAGATGCTCATACCATGCAATGGGTGTCATCCCCAAAGACTGGAATATCAAAGCCATGACGATGCCTCCGGCAAAGACACTGCCCATTGTTTTCCACGAAGCAATGCCTGTCCACAACAATATCACAGCACCTATTGCTATTGCGATTACCGATGTCTCGCCTATCGAACCGGGCATAAGTCCGGTTATCATGTCGCACAGACTTGCATCAGGCACACCGCCTTGCGCAATCTGTCCCAACGGGGTGGCTGCGGTAAATGCGTCAGGCAAGGTGTTGCCAAGTCCAAAGATAGAATCTTTTGCAACCCAAACCTTGTCGCCGCTCATTGCTGTCGGGTATGAGAAGAAAAGGAACATACGCGCTCCCACAGCCACATTGAACACGTTCATGCCCGTGCCGCCGAAAATCTCTTTAAGGAATACGACCGAGAAAGCAACTGCTATTGCCAGCATCCATAAGGGAGTGGAAACGGGAATGATAAGCGGGATTATGATTCCAGAAACGAGAAAGCCTTCCTGTATTTCCTCATGTTTCCATTGTGCCCATGCGAACTCTATACCAAGTCCGACGATGTAGCTCACGAGAACCTTTGGAATAACGGCCAAGAAACCGAATGCGAAGATATCGAGAAAACCTGCATCGGCCAGTTTGCCTGCTGCCAGATAATTTTGATAGCCCACATTATACATTCCAAACAACAAAGCCGGAATCAAGGCAATGACCACAAAACTCATGATGCGCTTCGAGTCGATGGCATCATGGATGTTGCTTCCGCTTTTCGCCGTTGTATTAGGAACATACAGGAAACTCTCAAAACCGTCGAAGACACTCTCAAAAGCATGCAACTTGCCACCTTTCTGGAAGTTGGGCTTTATTTTGTTGAGATATTTTCTTAATGTACTCATTATAATTATAATGTTAAGCGTTTTCCTTGCGCAGGATATCCAACCCCTCACGCACTATTTTCTGAAGTTCCAGTTTCGACGAGTCGACAAATTCTGCAACAGCGAAATCTTCAGGACTTACCTCATAGATTCCGAGTTGCTCCTGCTTGTCTATATCGCCAGCAATAATTGCCTTTATAAGGTATTCACCGTAGATGTCCATAGGCAACACCTTGTCATACTCGCCGCTCATAATCATATGACGCTCGCCACCTTTCACACGGGCATCAAGGTCATATTCCTTTTTGCTGCCCAAAAGCCATGACAGATAACTGCGTGACACAGAGAAATCATTCACACGGGGCATTATCCATCCGAAAGCCTCATCAACATCATCGCCTTCGGGAATGGCCGTCACCTCTGATGTGTGAGCGCCAAGGAAATCGTCGAGGCTGCATTTCTTTCCAGTCAACGGGTTTCCATTTATCAGTCTGACGTGTTCGGTTGAATTTAGCTTACCGTCAACTATTGCCGACAGTTTCTCGCCCACTACGGTTTCAACATAGGCAGGGTCGTTGATTTCGCTTCCGGCTACGGCTACGCGATGACTAAGATCTACGATGCCGTGGTTGAACAGACGGCCGATATATATGACAACCATAGGATTGACAGTCCAAACGGTTTCGCCTTTGTTCACGGGATTGACATTGTTCACCTGCACTCCGACATTGCCTGCAGGGCAACTGCCGTCGAAGGCATTCACCTCTACATCTTTTGCATCGGTCAATGCCTTGGCCGTCTGTTTCGTGCTTATGCCAAGACAGGTCTTGGCTATCTTCGACAATGCAGTCAAGCCAGTTTGGAAATCAGCTTCGTTTCCTTCAAGTTCATACTCGAAATCAGCAGAAAGGGGCATATCCCTGAACGCGCTGACGAATATCGCCTTGGGCGTAGTTGTGGGGATTGTAGACACGGCATACGGCAGTTGGTTGATGTAGCCAAACAGTCCGGCTTCGAGCAACGACTCTTTCACACTCGCGCCGTCAAGCGCATTCACATCCTTCTTGCCGAAATCAACATACTGTTGTTCTTCATCCGCATCTATGACGACACGAAGAACCTTACGGCGTTCGCCCCTGACAACAGCAGAAACGGTGCCACTTACGGGAGAAGAGAACTTGACGTCGGTTTGTTTCTTGTTGACAAACAAGACGTCTCCGGCCTTAACCTTATCCCCTTCGCGAACCACAACTTTCGGAACAACGCCCACGAAATCGTCAGGAACAAGGCCATACTGGGAACATTTTCCCTTGGGAAGAGTCTTCCTCGATGCCCTTCCTTTAAGATTAATGTCCAAGCCCTTTCGTAACTTAATCACATTTGTCATAAAAATATATAAAAGAAAAATTTGTCTGTTGTTTAACATTCCCTTGCCGGCAACACCGGCAAGCGGCAAAATGCAGTACTTTGACACTGCAAAAGTAACAAAAAAATATGGAGGATTAAAAGAATTAAAGACAATAATTTCATAATGTAAAAAAAATGCAGTACTTTTGAAGACACAAATCCAAAATGTTGCACCACACGTGTTAAAGCGCATATTAAATATATCAATATGGACTTTGATAAGTCTGTATTTTCTTGTTATTCTTCTACTGCACATTCCGTACATTCAGAACCAGATAGGGAAAAGTGTAGGCGACATTTTGTGCAACAAGTTGGGAACGAAAGTGTCTGTCGGAAGAATAGACCTCGGATTCATAAACAGACTTATAGTCGATGATTTCAAGATATACGACAAGCAGAACGAAAAGATGCTGCTCGTGTCACGCGCGTCTGTGAAAATCGACATTTTCGACTTTCTTGCACACGGGAAGATAGTCATCACATCATCACAGTTTTTCGGAACCAAGGCCAACCTGTACAGAAACAGTCCTGATGCCGCACCGAATTTTCAATTTGTAATCGACTCCCTTGCATCAAAGGACACTACCAAACACACCCCACTCGACCTGCAGATAAGTTCGCTTATTATCAGAAACGGCGACATCAAATACCGATGCCGCTCAAAATCCTACGAAAGGGGCAAACTGTCGCCCGACAACATTCACCTTTCCAACATCAGTGCACATTTCATCATCAACAAATTGTCCGACGATTCGGTAAACGTAAGGGTCAAGAAATTAGCCTTCACCGAAAGGTCAGGACTTGCAGTCAAGTCGCTGTCCTTTCATGCCGTTGCCAACAGACAACGCGCGCAACTGGAAGACCTGGACATAAAGATGCCCAACACTCATTTTGCAATCAGCGAAGCCACAGCAACTTACAAAATGCAGACGGGCAAGTTGGAACTGCCCACATTGCAATACAACGGCACTATAACGTCTTCAAAATTCACGCCATCCGACCTGTCGTGCATTTCCCGAAAACTGGAAGCATTCGACAACAGATTCTCCTTTGACATAGATTTCGCCGGCACAGCAACAACAATTGCGTTCAAAAACATACGCATCGACACAAGCGACCGCCAACTGCATGTAGCCGCCAACGGCAGCATCTTCGACATGCCGAACAGAACGAGTTGGTTTGCAAACATAACCGACATATCTGTCACGGCACCGTTCATCAAAAAAGCCGTCACTGCAATAACCGGAAAAGACATGCCCAAGTTGCTTGAGCATGTCAACAACGCAAGCATCACGGGATATGTGAATTGCAGCAAGACGCAACTTGCGGCAAGCGGAAAGATAAAGACCAACCTCGGAGAAGCAAAAATTGCCATAGACAAACATCCGGGAAAAGTATCTGCCAACATAAACACCGACAATTTCGACCTCAAGACACTTACCGGCAATGACGACTTGGGAAACATTGCCGCAAAAATAACTGCTGACGGAAAAGATTTCTCCGACATTTCAATACACGGTGATGTGTCTGCCTTCGACTACAAGAATTACAAATACAAAGGCATAAAGTTCAGTTCCGACATCCACCACAAAACCGTCAACGGACATGTCACCACCGACGACCCCAATCTGAGGCTCGACATGTCGGGCGAGTATGACTGGTCGAAAGCCAAACGGTCAATCACCGTTAACGCCGATTTACAAAGACTGGCTCCCCATGCGCTCCACCTGACAAAGAAATGGAGAGATACCTCTTTCGCGCTCAACCTGCACTCCGAAATAAAAGGTACACAGATACACGACTTTGAAGGCCATGCCGACATTTCGCGCCTAAGCATGGCATCGCCCAACGACAATTATGACATCGCATCCATACACCTTGAAACGGGATATTCCAACGACCTCCATTACTTCAAGGCTCTCAGCGATTTCGGGCAAATAGACGTTTACGGCCATTTCAACTACAAGACATTGGCCAACAGCATAAAATCGCTCATTGCAAGCAAACTGTCGTCAGTGCCCGGGTTGCACGCAGTTGAGACTAAAGAGAAAAACGATTTCATAATCGAGGCAAACATAAACGATGCCGAATGGCTGAGACATTTCTTCGCCATTCCCGTATCCATAAACGCCCCACTTACCCTGAACGGCGACATCAACGAAAAGCACCACAAGATAAATCTGGCGTGCAGCATCCCGTCTGTCACGTTCAACAACCGGCAATACAACGACATTGCCTTGGACATACAGTCGCCCAACGACAGCATACGCCTCAACGCCCGCATGAAACGCTTGTCGAAGAACAACAACGTATTGGCGTTGGGGCTGAATGCCTGTGCCTACGACGACAAACTTGATGCGTCGATGTCTTTCTCCAACAACGACAAGCACTCTTTAAAAGGCATCATAAACACCAATACCACTTTCGCAAAAAATGCCGCCGGCGTTTCCACCGCCTACATAAACATCATGGAATCTACCGCTGCCATCGGTGACACTGTGTGGCACATCGCCCCGTCGTCGATTGTCTACAACAAGAACGCCCTTGCCGTAGACGGTTTCTCCATAAGGCACAACGAGCAACTGCTGTCAATAAACGGTGCTGCCACAAAGCACCGCGACGATTCGCTCACCGTAACCCTCAACGACATTGACGTCAACTACATCCTCAACCTGATAGATTTCCACACCGTCGAATTCAGCGGTATGGCTTCGGGACAGGCTTCAGTAGTCTCCGCCTTCAGCGAATCACCGCAAATCTCGGCCAATCTTGACATTAGGAATTTCATGTTTGAGAATGGTCGCATGGGCACGCTGTATGCAAACGTGGGATATGACACACAGGAACAACGCATAAACATCAACGCAGTAGCCAAAGACGGCCCCGACAGAAAGACCCTCATCGAAGGCTATGTCTCGCCCAAACAAAGCTTTATCGACCTTTCATTCAAGGCCGACAACACAAGGGCCGAGTTTCTCGAAAGCTTCTGCGGAAGTTTCATGCAGAACATTGCCGTCGATTTGAAAGGCGGCGTGCGACTTGCCGGGCCGCTCGACAACATCAACATCACTGGGCAACTGGTGGCCAACGGCTCGCTTGGCATAAGCAGCCTCAACACAACCTATTTTATAAAGAACGACACCATCGACTTCATTCCCGACGAGATAATATTCGCGAAAGACACGATATACGACCGCAACGGCAACATCGGCATCGTGGACGGCAGCGTATTCCACAGGCATCTCACCAACCTTTCATACGACCTCAACATAAAGGCACGCAACCTCCTGTCGTATGACACCCATTCTTTCAACGGAGACACCTTCTACGGAACGGCATACGCAACCGGCGACTGCTCGATAAAAGGACGCAGCGGCGAAGTAACCATCGACATCGACGCCACCCCCAACGCCAACAGCATCCTTGTATATAAGGTAAACGACCAAAGCGACCTGTCGTCAAACGATTTCATACAATGGTACAGCGCAAAGCAAACGGCCCGTACCGACACGGCAGACAACCGCCAAACCGCCAACAACGACATTGACGACATTGACGACATTGACGACATTGACGTATCCACCGACATAAAGCTCAATTTCCTCATCAACTGCAATACCGACGCAACCGTAAAACTGTTGATGGACGAGCAAACCGGCGACTACATAACACTGAACGGCGACGGAGTGATTCGGGCCAACTATTTCAACAAAGGCACATTCGACATGTACGGCAACTACATCGTCGACCACGGAGTGTACAAGCTGACAATACAGAACATCATAAAGAAGGATTTCACGTTCCAGAAAGGGGGCACGATATCGTTCGGCGGAAATCCTTACGATGCAGCCATCGACCTGAAGGCCATGTATGTGCTCAACAGCGTCAGCCTGTCCGACCTCAACATCGGGCGTTCGTTCTCCAACAACAACACCCGTGTAAACTGCCTTATGAACGTCACCGGCACGCCAAGTTCGCCGAAGGTTGACTTCAACCTCGACATGCCCACTTTGGGCAACGATGCCAAGCAGATGGTGTTCAGTCTGTTCAATGCCGAAGAGGAAATGAACCAGCAGGTGCTTTACCTGCTGGCAGTGGGACGGTTCTACACACAAGGCAGCAACGCCAACAACGAGGCATCGGCCCAGTACAGCCAGGCATCGCTCGCCATGCAGAGTTTCCTCAGCGGCACAATAAGCCAACAGATAAACAACGTGCTCAGCAATGTCATAAAAAACAACAACTGGAACTTCGGGGCAAACATCTCTACCGGAACCGAAGGGTTCAACAATGCCGAATACGAGGGCTTGCTGTCGGGCCGGCTTCTGAACAACCGTCTGCTCATCAACGGGCAGTTCGGCTACCGCGACAAGGCAAACTCTACAACAAGTTTCATAGGTGACTTCGACATACGCTACCTGCTATTTCCCAACGGCAACCTCTCCATAAATGTCTACAACAAGACCAACGACCGTTATTTCACCAGAAACAGCCTCAACACGCAAGGACTTGGCTTGATAATGAAAAAGGACTTCAACGGAATAGGCGACCTTTTCCACCGAAACAAGAAAAAGCGCGAAAGCACACGCAAACAACAACTCCCTAAATGAAACATTTCATCTTCATCATTTCCTTGCTGGCCATTGGCACAAGAGCCCTGTCACAAACCCACGAGGCAAGGCAATGGGAGCAATACTACGAGCGGCTCTACAACATCGACGATATAGAGGAAGACAACATAACTGACATTTATGAACAGTTGTGCGAAATTGAAGACAACAAGATAGAAATAAACAGCGCTACCGAAGACGACTTGCGCCGACTACCTTTCCTCAACGAACAGCAGATAGAGGAAATCGTTGAGTATGTGTATCGCTACAAGCCGCTGCGCACGCTCGATGAGCTGGCAATGGTGGAGACACTCGACAAGACCGAGCGCGAATTGCTCAAATGCTTCCTCTACATCGGCCCCGTCAACGAGGGAAAGGCATTCCCCACTCCGGCCAACATCCTGAAATATGGCAAGAACGAGATTGTTGCAACCGCAAGAATACCTTTCTACGACCGGGCGGGCGACAAGCAGGGCTACTTGGGCTACAAATACAAGCACTGGCTTAGATACAAATTCCACTATGGCCAATTCTTCCAGATAGGCATCACGGGGGCACAAGACTCCGGCGAACCGTTTTTCGGCAACAAGAACAAGTATGGATATGATTTCTATTCATATTATGCACTTGCGCGCGGCCTCGGCAAGTTCAAGACAATCGCGCTTGGATTGTACAGAGTGAAATTCGGTCTTGGACTCATAATGAACAACGGCTTCAATTTCGGGAAAATGGCCGCGCAGGCATTGACGACACCTGCCAACACCGTTTCGGCCTACTCCTCACGCACCGAAGCCAAACATCTGCAAGGGGCAGCCGCCACACTGGCCGTTTCAGACAATGTTGATGTCACGGCATTCGTTTCCTACCGTAAAATCGACGCTACACTCACCGACAGCGGCAGCATAAAAACAATACTTGCCACGGGCTATCACCGCACTGAAAGCGAACTGGCGCGCAAGCACAACTCCTCACAATTTACCACCGGCGGCAACGTGGTGTGGCACCAAGCCGGGTTCCACGCCGGTGCAAGTGCCCTGTACACTTCGTTCAACCGTGTGCTGACACCCGATGTAAAGCAACTTTACCGAAGATACTACCCGCAAGGCAACCGTTTCTGGAATGTCAGCGTAAGCTACGGCTACACAAGCAGCCGACTCAACATCAACGGCGAGACGGCAACCAACAACACCCAAGGCATAGCCACAATCAACAGTCTGTCGTTCTCGCCAGTCCCTATCCTTACGCTCATAGCCATACAACGCTACTACTCCTACAAATATTACTCCCTCTACGGTGCATCGTTCAGCGACGGCGGAAGGGTGCAGAACGAAAGCGGAATATATATCGGGGCCGACTGGAAAGCCTCGCCAAACATGACGGTCTCAATGTATGGCGATTACGCATATTTCCCGTGGGCACGCTACGGCACATCAAGTTCGTCACACTCATTCGACAACACCTTATCGGCCACCTACACCACCGGCAACATTGCGGTGTATGCACGCTACCGCTTCAGGCTACGTCAATCCGATGCCGACGGCACGGCAACGCTTGCCGACAAACTTGAACACCGTGGACGCATGTCGTTTTCGGCAGACATGAACAGATGGAGTTTCAAGACTCAACTTGACATGGCCTATGCCACACAAACCAAAAACAAGAGCTTCGGATGGATGTTGTCCGAGACGGCAGGCTACCGCAAGGGCTTTCTCAACATGTCGGTCAACGTGAATTACTTCAAGACAAAAGACTACGCCAGCCGACTTTACACTTACGAGCGCGGCGTGCTTTACAGTTTCTCCTTCCCGTCATTCTTTGGCCACGGCATAAGGCTTGGCGCATTTGCCAACGCCGATATAAACACCCACATCGCTATTGCCACCAAGATAGGACTGACAAAATATTTCGACCGTCAGACAATATCAAGCGCGCTGCAGGAAGTGGACAAGTCATACATGACCGACCTTGACCTTCAGGCAAGGTTCAGATTCTGAACACACATCCCGTCCATAACAAAAAACAAAAATTTCAAGAACACCAAGGCACCTGCAACAAGAACATGAAACTTTATGTCTTCAACCCAGAGCATGACATGGCTCTCGCCGCCAATTTCTGCAATTTCACGGCATCACGCGCCGGCCGCCGTCTGCGTGACGCGCTTGACTTTCTGCCGGCACTGTGGGCCGACAGTGGCGACATGACGCTTGTAGGCGACGTGGCTGCTGCACGCAAGGCATTTTCCGGTTTGGCAGGGAATCACCGTGAAGCCCGTTTCATCGGCTTCAGACAATTAAGCGATTACGATTTCTCGGCCCATGACCACTTGAGCATCGTGCCCTGGGGGTGGGATTTGCCTATCGTGAAGCAGCTTGTCACAGCCAACGAACAACTGGCAGCCCACGTTCCCACAGACGAAAATCTGGCCGAAATAAGGCGGTTGAGCAGCAGACAGTTTACCGTAGAGCATCTGCTTCCGCGTCTGGTCAGAGGCAACCGCAGTCTGGTGGGCGAAAGCTGGTATTGCGAAGATGCCCAAAAGGTAATGCGGCTTGTTGCCGAACGCGGGCGTGTGGTTGTGAAATCGCCGTGGAGCAGCAGCGGCAGAGGAGTGCGGCTTGTTGAAGACGGCAATGTCACCGACAGCCAGTCGGGATGGATAAGCAATGTAATATCGGCGCAGGGCGGAATCACCGTCGAACCTTTCTACCAAAAGGCGTGCGACTTCGGAGTGGAGTTTGCAGTCAGCCCCAACGGCGACATTGCCTGTTCAGGCTTGTCCTTGTTTCACACCGTAAACGGAGCTTACGAAGGCAATGTCATAGCTTCAGAGAAATACAAGCGCAATTTCATTTCCAAATACATTTCCATGGAATTGCTCGAAGGCGTGACAGACACCATATCAAAAATCATGCAGCCGTTGCTGCACGGCCATTACACCGGGCCGTTCGGAGTGGACATGATGATTGTAAAAGACGATTTCACGGGAGCATACCTGCTGCACCCGTGCATTGAACTCAACCTTAGGTGCACAATGGGGCATGTTGCATTGTGCCCAAAACTGGTGGAACAGTTTGCCCCGGGCATAATGAAAATAGCATACGACGGAAACTACAGGCTGATGCTCGAACATTTCTCTGCCGTGTAACGCACGGCCATTGTGCAGTATTGCACAATATTCGCCGCAACATGTGCCGCAACGACATCAACGCGATGCCACATTTTTCTCTATCCGGCACACAACGGCAAGCCCTACTCCTCGGAGAACTGCCTTATACGCTGTTCTTCAGACAATTTACATATAAGAAGCCGACCATCCTCTTCGGCCACGATATAATTATCCAGACCCTGTATCACAACTTTTTTCTCTTCTGTTGTGTGCACAATACAGTTGTGGGTGTCATAGAGCTGCACATTCTCGCCTATCACGCCATTGCCATACAGGTCTTGCTTGGTTTTTTGCAGCAGCGAGCTCCACGACCCCAAATCGCTCCAACCGAATTTCGATGGGCATACAAATATTTCTTCGGCCTTCTCCATTATTGCATAGTCAACCGAAATGTTTTCGCACTCGGGATACAGTTTGTCGATAAGTTCCTGTTCCCGTTCGGTTCCATATACCCCGAGAAGTCCTTCAAATATTTTGCTTATTGCCGGACTGTACACACGGAATGCGTTGACTATTGTGCTGACACTCCAGACGAAAATTCCGGCATTCCAAAAGAAATTGTTCTTCTTTATATAGCTTAAAGCCGTTTCAAGGTCGGGCTTTTCTCTGAACGAGTCTATTCTGAACAATTCCTTGTTGCGCGGAGAGCTTGAACTCAAGTCGGCCTGAATATAACCGAATCCGGTTTCCGGGCGGGTCGGCGTGATGCCCAAGGTCACTATTGCGTCGGTTTCCGCCGTAAAGCGCATGCACGAAACAATCACACGCCTGAACTCCTCCTCATCGGTAACGACATGGTCGCTCGGTGTGACTACGACATTGGCTTTCGGGTCAATCGACTTTATCCGCCAGCTCACATAGGCTATGCACGGCGCAGTGTTGCGGCGGCAAGGCTCCAGAAGCAGATGGTTTTCGGCAACGCATGGCAACTGTTCTCTCACCAGTTCGGCATATTTACGGTTGGTTACTACCCATACGTTCTCCGGCGGACAAACCTTTGCGAAACGTTCATAAGTAAGCTGAAGCAGCGACTTGCCCACTCCAAGCACATCGATAAACTGCTTGGGCTTATCGTTAGTACTCATCGGCCAAAAACGGCTGCCGACTCCGCCTGCCATTATCACCAAATGATTGTTCACCTGAGCCATATAGAATAGTTTTTACAACTTCTGCGTATATATAACAATTATGCAAATTTAAGCAAAATATTTCAATCTGCACAAACAATGAATTTAATTTTTCCGGCCCGTTCAACAATTGCCGAGCATACAACGAAAAAGGTGCGAATGCCTTTGCATCCGCACCTTTATTTATATGTTGGTTTCTTCTATTATTTCTTGAAGAAATCCTTTACGTCCTCATTGGGAACCATACGCTCATCAAAGATGTAAGCTCCAGTCTTGGGGCTCTTCACCATTTTGATAACTTTTGTATATGCGCGTCCATCCGTAGAACCTTCATGGAGGGTAGCGACCGCTTTCTTTGCCATAGTGTATTCTTATTATTTAATTTCTTTGTGAAGAGTCATCTTCTTCAAGATGGGGTTATACTTCATCAATTCCATACGGTCAGGAGTATTCTTGCGGTTCTTTGTCGTAACATAACGACTTGTTCCGGGCATTCCGCTATTCTTCATCTCTGTGCATTCGAGAATCACCTGAACTCTGTTGCCCTTTGCTTTCTTTGATGCCATTGTCCTTACTCTCCTATAACTTTAATGTCACTCCAGTCACAGTAGCCCTTCGACACAGCCTGCTTAAGAGCGGCATCAAGACCTACCTTGTTGATAAGACGCAGACCCGCTGCGCTGATTTTAAGGCTAATCCAGCATCCTTCCTCTACATAGTAGAATTTCTTGCTGAACAAGTTTACATCAAAGCTACGCTTTGTGCGGTGCTTTGAGTGGGATACGTTATTGCCTATCTGGGCTTTTTTCCCCGTAATCTGACAAATCTTCGACATTGCTATCTTCTTTTGTGTATTCGTTTTTGATACCTATTCCAAACAGGGTGCAAAATTACACATTTTTATTTATCAAGCAAAATGTTTCTGTCAATTATAGCTTTCTTTTAAGCATTTTTTTGTTTTTGGGCATTACTGTCCATTGTCTTTCGGCAAAAACGCCACCCGATGCAACAGGTTCGGCCATTTGCTGCGGTCGGCAAGTGGCTGCTCCACCCCACCCTGCCTACAGGAACGCGTCAGATGTTTATTCCCAATGTGCCCGACAGCAGTTCAAGTTCGGTCTTCATTGAACCGGAAAGCACACTTTGCCCGAGCGAACTCCGCTTCTGGTTGTGCAGACGCTTCAGGCTGGCAATGTATTTTCTGTCCACAACATCGCACAACACCATGCGCTTGAAATCCACGTCAACGAGCGTCTGTCCGGCCGAAAGCATTTTTCCGTCGGGCATTGCATGCAGGTCGTCGAGCCTGAGGCAAACCTTGCCGCGATCGTCTTCGTAGGCAGTGAGCAGGGCGGCATCTTTCTTGGCGGGCGACACAAACACAGGTTTCTCGTCGGAATACATCTTGTTTACCGTTCCGCGCGCCTTATCCACAATCTGCGACATGGGCACTTTGTTCACCCGTCCGTCGGCATAGGCCAGCACAAGACTGCCGTCAGCCTCGTCGTTGTGCACGGCAAGCGTCAGCAGGCCGTCGGCGTAGTCCACCCCGTCAAGCACACACCAACCGCCTTCAACCAGCCGCACGAAACAACAGGTGTCCACAAGATAGTCGTCGTCCCACGCTTCGATGACATTGCTCCGCGTGCGGCTTGTGGCTATACGCACCGTGGCGGGTTCGCCGGAGGCGGCCTGCGATGCCATGACAACAGGCGCAGCCGCGACAGGTTCACCCGATGCCGCATTGCCGCTGCCCGCATCGGGGGCGGCAATGCCGTAGGCCGAGAAGTCGCGCTCGCCCATTATCGTCTGCAGTTCGCGCAGTTCCACAGGATAGGTTGACGACCCCTCGCGCAGATAATAGTGGTTGTCGAGTTTCAGCACTACAGGATGCCTGCTCGGCACCACATTTATAGCATACACAAAATGCTTTCCTGCCTCAGGGCGGGTTATTGTCACCGCCGCGTTCACCCGGTCGCCAAGTGCCACTCGGATATTGCTGCGCACATAATTGTCGAACTTGTCGGTGCTGCCATCAAAATAAGCAAGGTCTTCGGCAAGCCCCTTGGCCGTACCGGTTTCGTCGTGCACGCCGAGGTAAAGCGTGCCTCCGTAGGAGTTCACCATTCCGCACAACGCCTTCATCACGTTAAACGTTTGTTGTATCTTGTCGGCACGCATTCTGTTTTCCGGAGGGAACACTATCGAGCTTTTGAACTCCGTCAGCTGGCTTTCCTCGCCGAACGAATACACGGTGGGCAGTTCCACGTTGACATTGAGCAGCCCCTTTATCTTGTCAACAACGGCTTTCTGGAAATCATACAGCACAAAGCCTTCGGCCATGTTGTAGCTCAACATCAGGCGTGCCAACTTCGAGAGTATGTGGTCGCGGTCGTATTCATTGCACACATCCCACAGGAACGCGTTCTTCTCCGGCCGTCCCAGACAGTTCACTATGCGCATTTCGGTGAGCCGTTGCCGCAGTATAGGATAGCGGTCGAGCATGTCGCCGTTTCCACCGCCAAGGCTTTCAAGCCGGGCATCGTTGATGCTGCCGTTGGTGGCATAGTCGTCGAGCACGCAAAGAAACTCCTCGCGCTGCGCAAGATATTCTGCCGTCGGCTCGTCGCCTGTCATGCGCGCCACTATATGCGCCACTGCGAGAAACGCATAAGCCGCCACATTGTCGGCAGAGAGCACAGCCTTGTGGTCGAGCAGGCTAACGATTTCAGTCATGTAGTTCTGCGGGAACTGCTCCTCCGAAATGGCCATGGCCTCCTCCTCAAGTTCTTCCTCGCTTTCTTCATACACCTTGCTGCCTGTCGATTGCCAGTAGCCAGCCAGCACATCCTCGGCTGATGCCTTTATATCCACATAGCCTTCGGCATTGCCTATTATCTCGCCCTGTATTGCATTCGGGCGCGAGCAGTCGGTTTCACGCACGCGCACGGCTGTACCCACATCATAGTGTGCGCCGCCGAAGCCGACAGGCAGGAATATGCTGTAGCCAAACGACGTGACACCAAGATATACATTGTTGTTGCGGTCGAAATGCAGCAACAGGCAATTTGACTTTTCGCCATATTCCACCTCGCCTTTTATAAACTCGTCTACAAACTGCATGCAATCGAACATGTAAGTCTGCCGTTCCGCGTCAACGACACTGTTCACACGCACCTTTATAATTATGGGCCGTCCGGCTTCGTCGCAGAACGAGTCGATGTCCAATCTGGGATCGTAATGGAACATTCCGGTAGAACCGCCTTTCAGATAGGTGTCAAGCCATCCTTCGCCTTCATATTCGTCGTCTTCAATCCTGCAATAATAGCGGCACGGCGATTCTTCATCCTTATACAGCACACGCACATAAGTCACCGTGCCCACCTCGGGCACGAGTTTCACGCACTGGAGGCTTGTCTTCACTACCGGCGGTTCAAACAGGGCCTGCTCCACATCGTTCCAAAACACTTTCCATTGGCTTATGCTCTTGGTTTGCCTGCTTATGCCGTACTTGCCCGACGCGCTGAGAAATATCTGCACATTGTGCCAGTCCATAAGTCCGGCGGGCAGCACATTGCGCTCCTTTGCGCACGAATGCGAGCGCGACAGGGTTATGCCCTCGGCGCTGACAGTGAAGCGCACGTTGCAGGCTTCATAGGAGCGCGTGGGGAATGTGGTGTTCTTGCATGGTGTTTTTGCCATGCGGTAGGCAAACATGTCGTAGTTGCCGAAGTCATGCCCCCAGGAAATGTCGAGCGTGCCGTCATCGGGAAGCAGCAGTGCATTGAATGCCCGTTCCACGAGTTTTTGGGCAATGTCTTTCTTCATGTCGCCACGGTCGAGTGTCTTGCCCTGACGCACAAACGACAGATAATGCAGAAGCATCGACTTGTAGAGCTGCCCGTTGGCATCGTTGCCGCCGGTCATGAGCAACAGGAAACACAGGGAGCGCACCATGCGGTTGAGCATCACGCGTCCCTGCGCGCCGTCAACCACGGCCAGACTGTTGGCCTTCTCGCGGTTCGACTCCACATAAAAGCACAGGAAATTGGAGAAAGCGTCGGTGAACGACGTCTGTTTCCAGTTCTTGGCGCAGTCGCCCACGATGTCCAATATGTTGTCAATCCTTTCGTCGAGCAACTGCGGCTGCATCGAGAATATGGCTATGAGCAGCCGCATGCGGCGGTGGGGATGATATATGTATCCAGAGTTCTTTATCTTGCCCAAGATGGCATCCACCTCTTCGCCAGTCTTGCCGCGTTCGGCCAGCTCTATGCTCTGCGTGTATATATCGGTCATCGACACGCGATCGGCAATCCATTCCTGGTAGTTGCCGCGTTCCGACTCGCCGAACTGCAGCAGGTAGTCGGTGTCCTCAAGCAGATACATGCACACGCGGCGGTAGCAGTCGAGCAGCCGCCGCTTGCTGCGGTTGGTCATGGCAGGCCACTTTTCCACTCCGCTTACGGCCATTACGGCTTTCACCACCCACAGGGCATCGCCGTCGTCGCAATACTGCCGGGCCTCATCGAAGCCAGCATTGCGCGCAAAGCTGCCGAGAACATAGCGGCGGAGCGAAGGATCGACGCCGATTGCGGCCAACAGGTCTGCCGGACTTATGCTGTGGGTTTCTACAGGACAGGCAGCGTCTTCAAGTTCAATCGTCAGCTTGTTTGGCGCGGGACGCGACACCGAACACCTTATTTTCTGGTTGGGCACGAGTATGGTGTTGCGGCTGCATTTCAAGCGGAACGGCACACCATAGTCGTCGCGTATGTCATAATATCTGTGCCTCGTGTCGGGATTGTAGGCTGTGCGCATCACGACAAACGGATAGAGCTGGCCGTCGGAATATCTGTCGCCGAACATCTGGGCGAAGTTCTGCACAAAAACTATGCTGTCGCCATGCACATCCTTCACCATACAGGGCAACGTCTTCATGCCGTGCAGCGAGGGGTCGTTGCGTTGGAAGTCAAACATCTTTATCGCATACTCACGCCCGTTGGCCTCAACGATGAAAAACGAGTTGTTGCCTTCGTTTCTTATGTCGCTCAAAGGCAGTGTATAGAATTTGCCTTTCTGAAATTGTTCGGTTGCCATTGCTGTTGTTTTTTTCCTGTGATTTTACTGATACAAGTTTTTTGGGGCGGCCTGTTCTTTTTCCTAGTGCCTGGTGGAGCCGGTCAGTATTCTATCTTGTCCGGCTTTGCGTCCCACAGGCTGAATGCCTCCATAGCCTCGGCGTGCATCATTGTTTCCGAAGGCAGTTTGCGCTGTTCCCGCGGCAGGGCCAGTTCGTCGTAGATGAACGAGTCGTCGAAACCGATGTTCTTCGCATCGGTCTTGTTGTTGGCAAAGTGGATTTTGTCCAGACGTGCCCAGTAGATTGCGCCCAGACACATGGGGCAAGGCTCGCACGAGGTGTATATCTCGCAGCCGCTCAGGTCGAACGTGCCGAGTGCTTTTGCCGCGTTCCTTATGGCCGACACCTCGGCGTGTGCCGTCGGGTCGTTGTTTGCCGTCACGCGGTTAACGCCCGTTGCCACCACTTCGCCGTCTTTTGTTATGACTGCCCCGAACGGGCCTCCACCGTTTTTCACGTTGTCTATAGAGAGCACAATGGCCCTTCTCATCAATTCTTCTTTGCTCATGATATTCCCTTTCTTGTCTTTTTCATCTGATACCATGTAAGAGAAAGACAATCAAACACGCCGTATGCGAATGTGTGCCGTTTGTTTTTTCCCTGCTACAAAAGTAAGAATAAAAAACGAAAACGCCAACATCCGGCATGCAACAACGCCAAACAGGCATGCACAGGCAGCTGATGCACGCGCGTGTCGCGGCTGATGCACGCACGCACGGCATATGCGCCACGCCACAAAGCCGTGCCGCGCGGCCAAAATATCGGGGCAAGACGGCACGCGGTTTGGATTTTATTTATACCTTTGTAGAGAGATAAACATGTCAAACGCCAATCTGTCAGAGTTGATGACCAACAACAAAAAAACATTCGACCGGCTTTTCAAGAACACCTATCCAAAGCTGTTTTTCTACGCACGCGGCATCGTAGGCGACGACTACGATGCCGAAGACGTTGTGGAAGAGGTGTTTTGCGAACTGTGGCAGCGTATGGACGACATTGAAATAGGGGCGCACATCGAGGGCTTTCTCTACCGTGCCGTCTACACGAGGGCACTAAACCTCCTGAAACGGCGCGGCGCAAGTGCCGCACGCACCGCCCTGCTCGACGAAATCAACACCCGGCGCATGGAGACACTGGCAAGCGATGCGGGCGACCCGCACGGCATGCTCGAAAACGAAGACCTGCGCAAGACACTTGAAGCGGCCATTGGCGCGCTGCCGGCGAAATGCGCCCAAGTGTTCCGCATGAGCTATATCGAAGGCATGAAAAACGATGAGATAGCCCGCAGTTTCGGCATTTCGGTGCGCACCGTAGAGGCGCACATGTATCATGCACTGCGCTGCCTGCGCGAAAATTTAGGTAAATTAACGTTTTTGACTCTGTTTTTATCTCCAAATCTCTAAGTGTTTAAGTCATGACAGTTGTTTTGTAGATGAGTAATAATGTCCACACAACACTACAAATGACAGGAATTGACGACAACATCATAGCCCGATTCATAACAGGAGAATGCACCGACGAGGAGTTGGCGCAAATAGAAGAATGGACGAAGGCCGACAAATCGAACGCGGCGGAACTGTTCGGAATGGAGCGGCTCTACCGCGAGGCACAGGCCGCAGCAATGCCCCGCCGCGAAACCGAAGGTGCGCTGCACAGGCTGCACGCACGCATCGATGCGCGCGAACGGAAGGAAACCGTACGCAAGGCGAGGCTTAACGTGTGGCGGCGGTGGGCGGCTGCAGCGGCAGTAGTCATTATATGTGTGGGGATATACGCTCTGCGCGGTGTCGTTTCGCCGGAAAAGCACATTGAATATATGTACGCGCGGGCCACGGCCACCACTCCACGGCAGATAGCTTTGCCCGACGGCACGAAAGTGTGGCTTAACAACGGGGCCACACTACGCTACCCCAAGACATTCGCCGACACCCTGCGTGAGGTGCGGCTGACGGGAGAGGCATATTTCGAGGTGGCGAAAAACCATCTGAAACCGTTTGTGGTTGACAGCCGCGACATGAAGGTAAGGGTGCTGGGAACGGTGTTCAACTTCAACACCAGCGCAGCCGGCAACGCTTCGGAGGTGAGCCTTATGGAAGGGTCGGTAGAGGTAAGCAGCCACAAGTCGGCAGGACAGGTGGTGCTTCTGCCCGGACAACGCGCCCGGCTTGACGGCGACGGCTCGCTCACGGTGTGCAACACCGACACGCGCATAGCCGCAGTGTGGCACAACAAGCTCATACCGTTTGACAACTGCAACGTGCGCCAGATTGCCGACACGCTCGAACAGATATACGGCGTGAAGATTGTGGTTGACCCGAACATAAACCGCAACAACACCTATTCGGGACAGATTATGTGGAAGGAAGACATCGACACGGTGCTGAGTCTGCTCACCAACACACTGCCCGTTACATTCAGCCACCGCAACGGCAAGATATACATCATGCCGCAACAGTAGCGGCACAGCCGCAATGTTGCGGCAACGGCATACAAAGAAACAATGCCTCCGGCGCGCACCATTCATGCGCCGGAGGCTTTTTTTTTGCGAAAAAAACACGCGCAAGACTAAGTGTAAGCAACTGATTTGTTGTTATCATTAAGTAAAAACCGAATTACTAACCATAAAACATACATTTTGAAGTTATGAAACACCGACATTTCCAATCGTCGACAGGATGGAAACAGGCTGCGGTGGCACTTATGTTCACCGCCATTCCGTGTCAGGGGGCATTCGCCCAAGTGACAGTTAAGACCCCACCCACAACACTTGCCACGGCAATAAAGAAGATACAGTCGAAATCAGGCTACAAGTTTTTCTACGACGACAACCTCGCCAAGACCAGCGTGGAGGCTATCGACGTGACCGATGCCGACATGGAAACGGTGCTGGGCAAGCTGCTCAACGGCAAGGACATACACTACAAGATTGTAGACCGGATTGTGTATCTTAAAAAACAGTCGGCCCAAAAGAAGAAACAAGCACCGGGCACGGGCGAGAAGAAGAAGATAACGGGGCGCGTGGTGGACGAGCAGGGCGAACCGCTCATCGGCGCTACGATAACCATAAAGGGCACAAACGAGCGCGCCGTGACCGATGCCGACGGCAACTACACCATAACGAGCGGCAGCGACGCACCCGTGCTGCAATTCTCCTATCTTGGCTACGACAGAAAAGACATAGCGTCGGGCGGCAACGACATAGTAAACGCAAAGATGACTACCGACGAACACGCACTCGACGAAGTGGTGGTGACGGCACTCGGCATAAAGCGCGAGAAGAAGATGCTGGGCTATTCGGTGCAGGACATAAAGAGCGACGCACTTAACACCACGGGCGACGCATCGGTCACGGGCGCACTTGAAGGCAAGGTGGCCGGACTGCAAATGAACACGGCAAGCACCGGACTGGGCGGAAGCACCAAGATAACGATACGCGGAAACTCTTCGCTCACCGACAACAACCAGCCTTTGTGGATTGTGGACGGCGTGCCCTTCTCCGACGACCAGACTTCGAGTGCATCGGCCTACGGTGGCTACGACAGGGGCGGCACATCGTTTGACATCAACCCCGAGGACATCGAGTCGATATCGGTGCTCAAAGGCCCTAACGCAGCGGCACTCTACGGTTCGCGAGCCGGCAACGGCGTGATACTCGTCACCACGAAAAAAGGAGCGCGCAAAAGCGGATTCGGCATAAACTACAACGGCACGTTCACATGGAGCGTGGCCGCCGAAACCATAAAGATGCAGAAACTCTACGGACAGGGAAGCCGGGGCACGACAAACTATCTCACCAACGACGACGGCGAGAAAACCGCACTCACCGGCGAACTGTCGTTCGGCCCGCGCCTCGACGGGCATTCCGAACCGTCATGGCTGGGACAGCAGACAGGCTACTCCTATTACGGCGACAAGCTCAAAGACTATTTCAACACGGGGTTCTCGCAGTTCCACACAGTGGCTTTGGGCAACACCACCGACAAGTCGCACTTCCGCGTGTCGGTGGGATTCAACGGCAACGACGGGATGTTCGACAACGAGTCGCTCGACAAGCTCACCGCCGACCTGAACGCCGGCACTGTGGTGAACAAGTATCTGTCGTTTGACGGGAAGATTTCGCTCTCGCGCACCAAGGCAGAAAACCGCCCTTACACGGGACTCAACGGCGAGGTGGCACAGTTGCTGCTCATACCCGGCAACGTGCGGCTAAGCGACCTGAAAGAAAACTACACTTCTGCCACGCGCCTGCACCAGAACTGGTTCGGGCCAGACCAGCAATATTCCAACCCCTACTATGTGCGCCACCGCTTCAAGAACTCCGACGAACGATGGCGGGCATTCGGCTACTACTCGGCCAACGTGAACATTCTGCAATGGCTGCGGTTCAACGCGAAGTATGCATTCGACTACTACCGCACACGAATACAGACCAGCGACCTGAGCCTTGGCGACCAGGCCATAAGCACCGCCGACCAGACTTGGCAGGAACAACTCACCAACGACAACATGCAGAGGTCGGAAGAAAACCATTTCGAGCAGAACATTCAGTTCCTGCTAATGGGTGACAACCAGCTTGCAAGCAAATTCAGAATAGGCTACACGCTCGGAGCCAACATCATGTACCGCAAATATGAGGTGCTGACTGCCGGAGTGGAGAACATGCTCGACAAGGACAACTGGATATTCAACACCGGCTACAGGCTCAGCACAGGCAGCGACACGGGCAACAGCCGCGCCATGTACTCGGCATTCGCATCGGCACAGCTGAGCTACGACGAGTGGCTCGCACTCGACATAACGGCACGCAACGACTGGTCGTCTACACTGCCCGAGAAGAACAACTCGTTCTTCTATCCGTCGGTGAGCGTGAGCTATGTCATTTCCGACTTCATGCGGGCCATGCACAAACCGCTGCCCGAGTGGATAACATTTGCAAAGTTGCGCCTGTCGGCAGCACAGGTGGGCAAGGACCCCGACCCCTACAACCTCTACAACACACGCAGCTACACGTTTGCAGCAGGGGTGCGCAAGCCTGTCGTCAACACGATAAAGAAAAACAGCGACCTGAAGCCGGAGATAAAGACTTCGTATGAGGCCGGACTCGACATGAAATTCCTCGGCAACCGGCTCGGATTCGACTTCACCTATTATTATAACAGCACGCGCAACCAAGCCATGCTGGTGGACGCATCGGCACCGTGGTCGCAGCAATGGGTGAACGCAGGAAAGATAGACAACACCGGCGTGGAACTGATGCTCTACGGCAAACCCGTGCAGACACGGGATTTCACATTCGACCTCACGATGAACTTCGCACACAACCGCTCTACGGTGAAGGAACTTGCCGACGGTGTAAACCGGGTGTACTTCAACGGCGACAGCAACATGCCGGTGAAAGTGGGAGCTGTGAAAGGCGGAAAACTCGGCGACATATATGCCAACAACCTGATGAAACGCGACGCGAAAGGCAACGTGATTGTAGGCTCTGACGGACTGCCGCAACAGGAAACGGGAGACGGAAACCTCGAACAGTATCTGTTGTCGCACCCGATTGGCAACATACAGCCCGACCTTCTGATGTCGGTAACGCCCTCGTTCAACTACAAAGGCATAAGCCTCACGGCAATGTTCGACATGAAATTCGGCGGCGACATAGTTTCGGTGTCGGAAGGAATGGCCACCGCCGTGGGCACATCGGAACGCACGGCATACAGAGGAGAATACAAGGAGATAAACGGAGTGAGCGACTTCTACATGATTGTTCCCGGCGTGAAAGAAGACGGAACGCCCAACGACATACCGGTGAGCGCACAAACCTATTACTCCACGATAGGTCTGTACAAATCGCAGAAGGGTTTTGCCGAGGAATTCGTGCATGACGCGTCATACATCAAGCTGAAAGAGCTGGCCATAGGATACAGTCTGCCGCAGAGAATACTGAAAAAGACTCCGCTGACAGCACTGAAACTGTCGTTTGTGGCGCGCAACCTGTGCTTCATAATGAAACACACGCCTGGAAACCCCGACGGCGGTTACGACACGACGATGTTCTCGCAGGCACTCGACTTCGCAGCCGTGCCATACGCACGCACGTTCGGTTTCTCAGTGAACGTGGGCTTCTGACCAAAAAACAACATTCACACACCAACGAACAACAATACCGAAATAAACATGAAATACAACATACTGACAAAAGGAATGGTGGCGGCACTCGCGCTATTTGGCCTGAACAGCTGCTACGACCTCAACGACATGAGCCACAACCCTTATGAGATTGAGGACAACAACGGCGGCGGAACCATAACGCCCGACGACAGCGACGACACGAAATATGCCGACATAAACATCAACTACACCGTGAGCCGCGACGACTCGGCAAGCCTCAAGACCGCACTTGCCGACGCTCCGGCCACGTTCCGCAATTTCCTTTACGAAGGCTACTACAACGACTACCAGATTACGACCAACCTCTCGCACGACATCTACGCCGGATATGTGGCCAACAACCAGGACAAGCACTCGAAGAAATCGCCCGACTACAGCTACAGCGACGGCTGGTCGGGACAGCGGTGGGCGCATTTCTACAACGAGCGTTCATCGGAATACCGCACCCTGCTGCGTGCCTACAGGTTCAACACGGCACCGGCAAAATACCGCAACATGTTCTACATAACACGCATATACTACGCCTTCCTGGCCCTCGCCAACACCGACACCTACGGGGCAATGCCTTTCCGCGAGTATGTGCAGGCACGCGTGCCTGAAATAAACAACGTGGCATACGACACGCAAGAGGAGGTGTATGACGCCATGTTCCGCATGCTTGAACAGGCTGTGGACAGCATCAACCCCGACGATGCGTCGCAATACAAGATAGACAAAGACGACATCTGCTATTTCGGCGACACGCACAAATGGCTGCGCTTTGCCAACTCGCTGCGTCTGCGAATGGCCTTGCGCATAAGCAACGTGGCTCCCGAAAGGGCAAAGAAAGAGGCCGAGGCTGCACTCAACAACCAGTACGGACTGATGACATCGAACGACGACAACATGCAGACCGTGCCAAAATATGCGCCGTTGACCATGGGCGGAATGGACGAAGGCGGTTCGGAAAACGTGCTTGCCATGTGTTCGGTGGCCTACGGAGGCGAGAGTGTCATGTCGTGGGACTTGGAACAGATGTACCGCAACCTCAGTACGGGCGGAGGGACATACAAGATAAAGACCGGACGCAACTCTTTCACCGAAAAGACAATCGACCCCCGTTGTCTTGTGTGCTGGTATCGCGGCGGAATGACATCGTCGGCCATTGCTGCCGGAGAGGACAACAGCCGCATGGACTTTGCCGGATGCAAACGCGGCATACAAGCTCCCGACATCAGCATGAGCGTGCTCAACTACAGCATAACGCGCACACAGCCCAAACCGGCCTCGAAAAACCTCAACAAGGAATACTGGTTCAACTACGCACGGCCCACGGTGTGGCTCGGATATGCAGAGTCTCTGTTCCTGAAAGCCGAGGCCGCACTGCGTGGATATGCAGGAGCCGACCTCACAATGGATGCCGAGAGCTATTTCCGCGCAGGTGTGCAGGCATCAATGGATTATTATGAAATAGATGCCGAACAGGCCAGTTCATACATAAACGGACTCGTGGCTCTCAACGACGGGACTTTTGCTTCGGGCAACCGCGAGAAGATTCTTGAAGCGATAATAACGCAGAAATGGATGGCCGTATTCCCCAACGGCAATGAAGGATGGGCCGATTTCAGACGCACCGACTACCCGGCCATCGCCAACCAACTGAGCAACTACTCGGGAGGCGACGTGCCCGAAGGCAAGCAGATAAAGCGCATTCTCTATCCGAACAGCGAGGCTTCAAACCAATATTTCACCTCACACGCCGAGTTGCAGCAGGCCAACACGCAGGGAACAAGGCTTTGGTGGGATGTGGCCGACACCAACGACAGCAACGGCGAAAGGCTGCAGCCCAACAACTTCAGATAAGACACCATTGCTCATGCATACACACAAAAACGGAAAGGCACGGTCTTTACACGACGGTTGCCTTTCCGTTTCTTGTTTTTCATTATCTGCAAGCGTTACGCAAAGCCTACATTGCGTCAATGCGTAGCGCGCCACCACGACGTGTTTTTCTTGGTTTCAACGGCGCGTGTATTCACAGAAAGGTCGGAAACTGCTATTCCCGAAAACGCATCAACGTCGATTATGCGGTAGCGCGACCACGACATTATCTGCCGTGTGGAAGCCTTATAGGGCACAAACTCATTGAGCAATTCCAGAAAACTGCCATAGGCGACAGTGTCGTCGGCACACAAACGGCGCACATAATCGCCGAAATCAAAATAAATCGTAGGTTCCCAATGTCCGGCATCCAAGTCCTGCACACTGTCAGGCTCCACCTCGTCGGCCCGGAACGCAGCGTTGAGCTGCCGCATCCTTGCCGCCACGCGGTCGGCCACGCGGCAGTCTGTAACCCCTATTGTGCCGTAGGGCGACCTGTAGTTGCCGTAGAAATCGAGAAAATCAGAGCACACTGCACCGTAATCTGGAGTATTGCCAAGCAGATGAGGCAATATCTTTTCGTATGGCATTCCGTAGGCCATTATCTCGCTTGTTGACGCTATCAGATAGTCGGTAACGCTACGCAGGTCATAAGCCACCTCCACACACGACAGGTAACAGTCGTCGAACAAGATGAACTGCATGTGCATTCCTGCGGCAGAAATTGCACTTGCGAAATCGGTTATGTCAATTTGGTATTTGACGGAAGAACCGCCGAAGAACCGCGTAGCACTGTAATTGCCACCTTTCTTGGGCAACCATCCCTCGCCATGACACCCCACAATCATTGCATATTGCCGTGCCGGAGCCACCGTCTGCACTTCACGCAGAATGGAAGCCAGCCCCTCTGCCGAAGTATAATCGGGCGACGCATACCTGTGCAAAGTGTCAGCGATACAGATGTCACGCTCATAACGCATCTCAAAAAGCACACTTCGGGTTGCCGACGTTGACAGAAACACAAGCAAACGGTTGCCTTCAAGTCCTTTTTCTGCAACCATTGCCTTTTGCATGTCGTCGAGGTTTCTTATAAAATCGGGATACAGATTGTTTGCATCGCCGCTATAAGGCATGAACACGAATATCGTCTTCGCATTGGCTTCAGGCTCTTCGTCAATGCCATATTTGCTGCAAGAAGCCAGAAACAACGACGACAGGAGAACAACGAGAGACAATAAACGGTACATGTCGTGAATGGCTGAAAAACAAAATAGGGAAAGCAAGGCTATATCCATGCTTTCCCTATACCTGTATTATTTCTTCAACGAAGCCAAAGATTCTTTCAGCGCGGCTATCTTCTCCTCGCTGTCTTTCTGCTTCTTGCGCTCCATTGCAACAACCGCTTCGGGTGCATGGGCTACGAATTTCTCATTGGCGAGTTTCTTGTTGATGCCGGCAAGGAAGCCTTCAAGGTGCTTGAGCTGCGCCTCCTGCTTCTCTATTTCGGCCGAAACGTCGATCTTGTCGCCCAAAGGAACGGCAAACTCATCGGTTCCCACCATAAACGCCGCAGCCGTCGCGTCCTTCTCTGCAACAACGGAGATGCCGCTCAGGTTGGCCATCTTTACCACTACGCACGCATAGTCGGCATAGTTGTCGGCACCGATTGCCTGCAGTTCGAGCGTTTCCTTGTTGGGTATGTTCTTCTGGTTACGCACCGTACGTACACCGCTGACTATCTGTTTCACGCTGTCAATCTTGGCCACGAGGTCGTTGTCGGCTTCGGTGGCATCGGAAAGACGAAGACTGTCGCGCATGATAGACTCCCCTTCCTTGCGGTCGTAGATGTAATGCCAAAGTTCTTCGGTTATGAACGGCATGAAAGGATGCAGCATCTTGAGCAGAGTCTCGAAGAAATGCAACGTTGCCGAAAGCGTCGTGGCATCGATAGGCTGACCGTAAGCGGGCTTCACCATTTCAAGATACCAGCTTGAGAACTCATCCCAGAACAGCTTGTAAACTGCCATCAGAGCCTCCGATATGCGGTATTTCCTGAACAAATCGTCTATTTCGGCATTGGCCTGACGCAGTTTTGCGTCAAACCACCGCACTGCAACGGCGTTGGCCTCAGGCTGTTCTATGTCGGCAGACTGCCATCCTTTAACCAGGCGGAAGGCGTTCCAGATTTTGTTGTTGAAGTTGCGTCCCTGCTCGCAAAGGCTTTCATCGAAGAGAATGTCGTTGCCGGCCGGAGCGGAAAGCATCATGCCCATGCGCACGCCATCGGCTCCATACTTGTCGATGAGAACCAGCGGGTCGGGTGAGTTGCCGAGACTTTTAGACATCTTGCGCCCGAGTTTGTCGCGCACGATACCCGTGAAATAGACATGCTTGAACGGCATTGTCTTGCGGTATTCATATCCAGCCATTATCATCCTTGCCACCCAGAAGAATATAATGTCCGGGCCTGTAACGAGGTCGCTCGTAGGATAATAGTATTTCAGTTCTTCGTTGTCGGGATTGTTTATTCCGTCGAATACCGACATGGGCCACAACCACGACGAGAACCAGGTGTCAAGACAGTCGCTGTCCTGCTCCAGTGTGAAACCGTCGGTCTCAGGATAGCGTTCACGCACCTTGGCTTCGGCCTGCTCACGCGACTCTGCCACTACAAAATCACGCTTTCCGTCGGGAGCGGTGAAATAATAGGCCGGGATGCGGTGTCCCCACCACAACTGTCGGCTAATGCACCAGTCTTTGATGTTCTCAAGCCAGTGGCGGTAGGTATTCTTGTATTTTGACGGATAGAATTTAATCTCGTCGTTCATTACGGGCGGCAAGGCGATGTCGGCGAAATGCTGCATCGAGAGGAACCACTGCGTTGAAAGCTTCGGCTCGATAGGCACATTGGTGCGCTCGGAGAATCCCACCTTGTTGTTGTAAGCCTCTACCTTCTCCATAAGTCCGGCTGCAACGAGGTCTTTTTCTATCCGCTCGCGCACGTCCATACGGTCTTGCCCAACATACATCCCGGCAGCTTCGCTCACTGTTCCGTTGTCGTTGAAGATGTCGATTGTTTCCAGATGATGCTTTATGCCAAGGGCGTGGTCGTTGATGTCGTGTGCCGGTGTCACCTTCAAGCATCCTGTTCCAAACTCCACATCCACATATCCGTCTTCGATTACGGGTATCTGTCGGCCCACCAACGGCACTGTCACATGCTTGCCTTTGAGCCATGTGTTCTTCACGTCGTCGGGATTGATGCACATGGCAGTGTCGCCCATGATTGTCTCGGGGCGTGTTGTGGCTACAACGGCATAATAGCCCTTGTCGTCCTTGTGTATTACGTTGCCCTCGTCAACTCTCTCCACGTCCTGTTCCACGACGCGGTATTTGAGGTAATAGAGCTTTGAATGCTCGTCCTTGTATATCACTTCCTCGTCGGAGAGTGCTGTCTGTGCCTTAGGATCCCAGTTCACCATGCGCGCGCCACGGTAAATCAGTCCCTTTTCATACAGGTCGCAGAACACCTTTATGACGCTCTTCGAGCGCGTTTCGTCCATAGTGAAAGCCGTGCGGTCCCAATCGCAGCTTGCGCCGAGCTTGCGCAATTGCTTCAGGATGATGCCTCCGTGCTCATGTGTCCAGTCCCATGCGTGCTTCAGGAAATCCTCACGCGAAAGGTCGTCTTTCTTTATTCCCTGCTGTGCAAGCTTGTTCACCACCTTGGCTTCGGTGGCAATCGACGCGTGGTCGGTGCCGGGCACCCAGCAGGCGTTCTTGCCTTCCATACGCGCGCGGCGCACGAGAATGTCCTGAATAGTATTGTTGAGCATGTGGCCCATGTGCAGCACTCCTGTCACATTGGGCGGAGGTATGACGACAGTATAAGGTTCACGTCCATCGGGCTTGCTGCTGAACAGTTTGTTGTCAAGCCAGTATTGATACCATTTCGACTCCACCTCATGCGGATCGTATTTGCTTGCTAACTCCATGTTGTTATGTTTATTTTTCTTGTTTTTATTGTATTCTCAATATTTCTCATCATACTGCGCGCAACCGACACGGCAACTGTCACGCTGCCGCACCCGAACGCGCCACCTGTTGCGTTACATTTCAAAAACGACAAAATGTTAACGGGCACAAAGGCAAAGGTAAAAAGAAAATCTGAGATAATATTGCCTTTCACCGTAAAAGTTGGCAAAAGCCCGCAAAATTGACCCACGGCCAGAACAGTGCCGCCCAAAACGCTGAGATGCCTCCCGGTTACAGGGAGCCGGAGCAACAGCCCCCATACCCGCAAAACGCTAAATGAAAACGGCTAAGACGAAGTTGCCGCAATGCCCTGGAAGCATTGCGGCAACCTTTCATGCCAGTGTTACATGTTGAGACATTTCATCACTTTCTCGAAATAACGCTGCGTGCGTCGTTTGCTGAAATTCATGCCTCCGTTCCACGAACGTATTGCAAGTTCTATATCGTTCTTAGGATTAAAATAAGACTGGAACAGCATGAACATTTCCTTTGATTTGGCCAGACTGAAACGGTCGCGCAACGAAAAACGTTTCTTGCTCTTGCGTTTCTTCAATATGTTGTTGCATTCGGCCACCAGTATCGGGGTTATCTGCATGGCACCACACGAGTTGCCGCTTACGGCTTTCACATCGCCCTCGCTTTCCACCTGTATAATGGCATCCATTACGGGATTCCAGTCGAAATCAGGGGCTTTCGCCTCAACCTTGTCAGCCGCGACACGGTTTCCGGCATTACTTTGGGTGCATACACCCGTCAAACATAATAACAATAATACAACCTTAAAGATTTTTATCATAAAACATTGTTTTTGGGACTCAAACTTATTCCGAAAGCAGGAAACAGTTCGTGAAAACGCATTAAGATTATACAGCCAGTTTTCGTTATCCCGTTAATACTATGAATAATGTAACTACAACAAAAAGAAAACATTATTACTTTATTTCGGATGCAAAGTTACACAATTTCTGCCTTTTGTGCAAATATATAGTACTAAATTTGTAGTTTATTAAGTCTACAAGGCTGTCTTGCCGTGTTTTACCCGTGTTTCGGCAACAATTTTAAGCCAATGTAACATTTCGTTACAAAGCCGATTCACGGGGTTTCCGCCCTGTAACGAAATGCCGGGGACTTACTCCCCGTGACCGCCAGACAATCTTTTCACCGCATCGATATTGCGTTTCAGCCCCGCATATTTCGCGCGTTTTACAGCAGAGCCCTTGAAAAGCCGCCTGAAATCGTCCTCGCTAAGGTTGTTCCAGTCCTCCCTTGTCATTTTAAGAAATTCCTCGCTCGGCTGAAATTCCTCGGTTGTATTAGGCACGGCGAAACTGTTCCACGGGCAAGCCTGCTGGCAACGGTCACACCCATAAACCGTGTTGCCCATTTTCCTTGCTATCGCCTCGGGTATGTCGCCACGGTTCTCGATGGTCTGATAGCTTATACACTTGTTGGCGTCAAATGCCGTACGTTCAGCCCTGGCGTTTCCTTCTGCGATAGCCAAAGCCCCGGTGGGACAGCTGTCAATGCACCTCCGGCAGTTGCCGCAGTGGTTTTTCACGGGCTTGTCATATTCCATTTCGACATCGACAAGCAGTTCCCCCAAGAAAAACATGCTTCCCGCCTTCGGGATTATGAGCTGATGGTTGCGTCCTGTCCACCCCAGCCCGGCCTTCACCGCCCAATAACGCTCAAGCACCGGGCCGCTATCGCAGAACACGCGGAAATTTTCAAAGGAGAAAGCGGCGGCGAGTTGCCGCAGCCTTGCCTTCACCACGTCGTGGTAATCGTGCCCGTAAGAATATGCAGCAAACTGGTAGCTGTCGTCGGGCACATGCTTTGCGGGGGCGTAGTTCATGGCCACGCACACGATGCTTTTAAGTCCCGGAAGCAACAAACGCGGGTCGAAACGCATGTCGGGGTAGTTGTTCATGTAGGCCATACCGGCATTCTTGCCGTCGCCCACCCAGTTCTTGAACTGCGCCACGGCATCCGGCTCCACCGCATCGGCACGCGCAATGCCACAAGCAAAAAAGCCGAGACGCTTGGCCTCGGCTTTTATTTCATTCGAAAGTCTTGAATTCATAACCCTGATCTTTCAGCCATTTCAACGCCGCCGGCAAAGCATAATGCAGCTTTCCGATGCTTTTCAGCGAATCGTGGAATGTTATTATCGACCCATTGCGGGCATACCGCCTCACGTTGTCAACCACATCCTGTGCCGTCAACCATTTTGAATAGTCGCGCGTTACAAGGTCCCACATCACTATGCGATACCTGCGCCGCAGCCAGAAATACTCGCTATGGCTCATGCAGCCGTGCGGCGGCCTGAACAGGTGAGCCTTTATCAGTTCGTTGGCACGGTTGGTGTCGTGTATATATGTACGCGTGAAATGCTTGAAGCCCCCCAAATGATGATAGGTGTGGTTGCCCACTTGATGCCCGGCCTCGACAATCTGCCTGTACAGATGCGGATATTTCCGCACGTTGTCGCCCACCATGAAGAATGTGGCCCGGATGTCGAAATCGGCCAACACCTGCAAGATGAAAGGAGTGGATTCGGGTATCGGACCGTCGTCGAAGGTCAGATACACCGAATGCTCATCCTTGTTCATTCGCCAGGTTGCCCGTGGATATAACCAGCGCAACCATTGCGAGGGCTGCTCTATTATCATTGTCCCTGATAAGGCGTTCCGCCCTTGGATATATAGGTTGAATACAACGCGTTGGCTATCTTGATGCGTTTGTCGGAGAGTCCCTGACTAACGAGTGCCGACATGTCGGCAACCGAGTTCAGGATATACAACTGCCGCAGCACATCTTCCTGTGCCATGTTGAACCTGTTGCCCGTGAGCGAGAGGTAATAGTCGGCATACTCCTTGGCGTTGTCCCACACCTTGCCGAACAGACGCTCGGCATCGGCCTTGCGTCCGATAAGGGCATAAGCCCTTGCCAAGTCGGCTGCACCCGAGAGATAAGTGAGCGGAACATTGTATTCGGGCAGCACTTTCTCGCACTTGCGCAACACGGCCAACGCCTTGTCATATTTCTTTTCGGCCACAAGCTGCAATGCAAGCTGCGCGAAGATGTGGCGGTGTGTGTTGCACATGCGCAGCACCGTCTCGTCAAGATAAAGTCCCGGTTTCTCTACGCCGCCCCACTTGTAGCGGGTCATTATGTTGTTGTAGGTCTTTTCGGTGTCGAAATTCTTCACGCCCGGCTTGTTGGTGGTGAAGGGAGTGATGCGGTAGGCAAGTCCTTCCTGCACGAAATTGTCGCCGAGGTTCATGTAGTTGTCCGACCCTACCGTTGTGGCCACATACAGCGGACGTGTCCAGTTGCACTGTGCGAGCATCTCAAGCATCATGAGGTCGTTCTTGTACAGTGCGCGTTTGCCGGCGAGCGAGATAATCATCCTGTCGGGAATGGTGTCGCTTGCCATCATCATTCCGCTCTTTCTGACGGCATCCTTGTCGATGGTTATGTAAAGAGTGTCGGTCGGGATGACGTGCATGTCGCTTTCCTTAGTGCGCACCCAATACTTCATTATGTTTTTCACCTCAAACGGATTGTCGCCAAACTGTGCTTTGGCAGCCATCGGGTCTTCGCGGTAGTAGTCGAGCACCTGGCGTTTCAGGGCAGGCTGCACCTCCACATATTCGTTTGTGCCCGAACAGAAGTCAAGGCGCGGCCATGTGATGGGCACCGACGGCGAACCGTAGGCCGGACGCCGCATCTGGTCGATATACCAGTCGGTCTGCAAGTAGCTCAGGTTGCACACGCGCGCATCGGTGCGCACGCCCTCCACCTCCTGGTTGTACCACAACGGGAAGGTGTCGTTGTCGCCGTTGGTGAATATTATCGGGTTGCCCTTGTCCTGCAGCGTCATGAGATAGTTCTGTCCGTAGTCACGGCAGGTGTAACGGCCGCTGCGGTCGTGGTCGTCCCATGTCTGCGATGCCATCTGAATGGGGACAAGCAGACAGAGCACGCCTGCCACCGATGCAAGAACCGTCTCGTTGACGTGCAGACGCTTCTTGAGCATGTCGATAATGGCCACCACACCAAGTCCGCACCATATTGCATAGGCATAGAACGACCCTGCATAGGCATAGTCGCGCTCGCGCGGCTGCTGCGGAGTCTGGTTGAGGTAGAGCACGATGGCCAGACCCGTCATGAAGAACAGGAAGAACACCACCCAGAATTGGCGTATGCCCCTGCGTCCGCGCCAGGCCTGCCAGAACAGACCGATGAGACCGAGGATGAGAGGCAGACAGTAGAACACGTTGTGCCCCTTGTTCATCTTCAGTTCGGAGGGAAGCTTGCTCTGGTCGCCAAGCATCATGTTGTCGATAAACGATATGCCCGTTATCCAGTTGCCGTGCTCGGGCTCGCCGTTGCCCTGCACATCGTTCTGCCTTCCGGCAAAGTTCCACATGAAATATCGCCAATACATGAAATTGCACTGGTAGGAAAGGAAGAACTTGATGTTTTCGAGCTGCGTCGGCACCTTTACGTTGACATTTTCGCCGCAACGGTCGTAGGCCACGGTGTTGCCCTCAACGCCTCCCATCCAGCTTTCGTAGGCCTGGGCGTGGGCCGCGCTGTGCATGCGCGGGAACAGCATGTTCTGCGCATAAACGAGTTTGTCCTTGTGGCTCACCACGAAGTAGGAGTCTTTCTCGTCCTTGCTTGCCTTCTCGCGGCGCTGCCACACGGGTGCGCCCGACTTGCGTTTCGGCACGCACATGTTGCCGTCGATGTCGAATGCCACCTGCGAGGTGTAAGCCTGACCGTACAGCAACGGCGTGTCGCCATACTGGTCGCGGCTCAAGTAGCTGCCCAAGGTGAAGATGTCCTCGGGCGAGTTCTGGTCCATAGGCGGATTGGCCGACGATCGTATAACGATAAGCGCGTAGCTCGAGTAGCCTATCATAAGCATGAGCATGCAGAGCAGCGCGGTGTTCTTGAAACGTGCCGACACCAGCGGCACCAGCTTCTGCGCAACCTTCTTGCGGTAGTTGAGCACAAACCACATTGCAGCCAGCACAACGAAGCCGATTACTGCAGCGCTCCAGCCATAGCCATAGAACGGGATGCCGAGCATGCCCACCGCAAGCAGGAACGCCAGATTCTGGCGTTTGAAATGGCGGTCTACGAAACTTTCGTATATTGCCCACACCACTATTGCCACAAGGGCAAGTATGTATACAACCTCTCCCGTGTTGAACGGGCATCCGAGGATGTTCACGAAGAACAATTCAAACCACCCGCCGACAGTGATGATGCCCGGCACCACGCCATAGAGCACGCCTGCCACGATGACAAACGACCCCACGAGGGCTATCAGCGAGCCCTTAAGCTCGATGTTCGGGAAACGGCGGTAGCAATAAACCAGCACAATGGCCGGGATGCACAGGAGGTTGAGCAGGTGCACGCCGATAGAAAGACCGGTCATGTAGGATATGAGCACCAGCCAACGGTCGCTGTGAGGCTCGTCGGCATGGTCTTCCCACTTCAGTATCAGCCAGAACACGATTGCCGTGAAAGCCGACGAGTAGGCATACACCTCACCCTCGACTGCCGAGAACCAGAAGGTGTCGCTGAACGTGTAGATAAGCGCGCCCACAAGGCCCGATGCCTCTATTGCAATCAGTTTGCCGAGCGTCATCTCGCTCCAGTCCTTCAAGATGAGCTTGCGGGCAAGGTGCGTGATGCTCCAGAACAGGAACAGAATGGTGGTTGCACTGAGCAACGCGCTCATGGTGTTGACCATTCTGGCCACCTGCGAGGGGTCGTGTGCAAATTGTGAAAAGAGGTTGGCCGTAAGCATGAAGAACGGTGCGCCTGGCGGATGACCCACTTCCAGCTTGTAACCTGTCGTGATAAATTCCGGACAGTCCCAAAAACTTGCTGTCGGTTCAATCGTTGAACAATACACAAAAGCGGCCACGAAGAACGTGAGCCAGCCAAGCACATTGTTAACTAACTTGTACTGTTTCATTTGTTTTTATTAAAACTTAAACTTGTTTATCGCAATCGTTTCCAGTAAAATAAAACACAACCGCACGCAAAAGGGAATACGTTTCCTGCCCACGGGTGCAGCCTTAATTCTGCAAAGGTAGCAAAATTAGGCGACAGAGACGTTTTTGCACACCACTGTTAATAAAATTTAGCATTGAAGAAATGCGTGGTGCAATGCCACAGCCCATGCCCATTGTTTACCGTCCTGAAACAAAGGCGTAAAGGCCACGAGGCGTGAACACAAAACGGCAGACCACTCCGCCAAACGCGGCCAAGACCACAACAGAAAAGGGACGCTGCAAAAACCACCGCGAAAGAGACCGTAAATGCCCTTTACGGCAGAGCGGCTTTCATGGTATAGTTAACCCTTTGATTTCCAATATAATGACCATCAACCAAAAAGAAGCCTTGTTTGCACCGTAAAGAAGGCTTCTTTCGGCTGTAAACAAGGCTTCTTTGCATGACAAACAAGGCATGTTTGCCACGGCAACCAAAATTGCCCTGGAAAACATAAGAAAAACGGATTGAAGAAAACGAAAAAACATACATTTTGTTATGCAAAAAGATTTGCACACTCTGCAAAAAACGTTTAACTTTGTAAACGTTATCCTGAATACAATCTTTTTACCTTAAAAAGACTAATACCTATTGAGATAAAATGCCGGTCTCTGTGAAGAGACCGGCATTTGAATTTTACGTCTGTCGGCAGTCTGCCGATTAAGTTCTATTTTAAGGAAAGACTGTAGAAGGGAATACACAACCATATTAAGGAATAGTTTCTTGTTGGTGGAAGGTCGGTGCTTATGTCGTCTATATGTGTTAACCTCCATTGATTGAAGCGTGTTCCAAAGATCTGACATCGCTTTGCACGAACCTCTGACCTTGTACTGCGTGTCACAAATATTACTCATAGCTCAAAATTTTTATTTCCCTTTCGTAGTAAAACTACTTTCGGGATTTGTTAGAAATTATGTGCCTTCAAAAGGTGTTATGCACATCGATGCAAGGTTTGACTCCAAAATACTACCCGATAGGTGTGGAGATTTCGGAAGACAAGCGTAGCCTTGACCTTGCAAGCGATAAGGTATAACAAATACCTTTGCACTATAATTTCAATAAATCCCGGAAGTATTGCTTGGAGGAAAATCTGCCTTGTAAATGTTAAAGATGTGACCATTGACTCATTTTCTTGCCTTGGTATTTAGAGCCTTATAACTAACCATAACTTACTACGACCAACTAAATATAAAGTCTTGATTTTCAATACACTTTGATTTTTAACACTTTCTGAGTGCTTTTTGGCAGTTCCCGATTTTCCACATA
>CAVDCP010000022.1:0-39651 GCA_963607545.1 bacterium | reverse complement strand
TGCAGCCATTTTGTTTCGAGAATACCCGGAAATAGAGAAAGCCTTTGGTCTTTCCGAGCTCGTGGATGCGGTGAACGCGATACGTGACGGGAAGAAGTAAGTTCTTGTTTGACGGAGAGAAGAAAGGCCAAGCGACGGAAAGTGCCGCTTGCCCTTTATAATAATATAATGTGGATTACCACAAGGCGACCTTGCCGCCAATGCCCAAGTCGAGTGTGGCGGTGGCAATGCCCAATGCACGGAACACACGGCTCATTGTAGAAAGCGTTGGTGAGCACCGTCCATTCTCCAACTTGCATATCTGTGAGCGTTTCACGCCAATCCTTTCGCCCAGTTCCTCCTGCGTGAGGTTGTGCTGGATGCGAGCCTTTTTGATTGCCTCGCCAATTCTGTAAGCGTGTAAAGCCTCTTCCACCTCATTGTCAAATTCTGTTCTTTCAGGAGTTCCTTTTTTCCCGATGATTTCATCAGTGACCTCATCCAAGGTGTAGAATTTCATGTTTCCTACCTGTTTCATATTTATTTGATTTTAAGTTCAAAATATTGTTTCATTATATTCTCTGCTTTTGTAATTTCCTTTTTTGGAGTCTTTTGCGTCTTTTTGATTATGCCGTGAGTCGCCACAACCAACGTTTCTTTTTCTGTATCCCAAAAAGCGAACAGTCGATAAGCGATGCCGTTGTAGAGGGTTCTAAACTCCCATATGTCGGAATTTTCCAACTTCTTAAATAGTTCTTTGTTTTTCTCTCCTTCAGCCACTCTCCAAATATTATACAAAACTTTCTTTTGGGCTTGTTTGGGTATATCTTGAAGAAAATTTTTTGCCTCCTCCAATAACACAAGTTGAAATGCTGCCATATTTTTATTTATGTTTCTGCGCAAAGGTAATCATTTGTTTCCTTAAAAGCAAACAATTACAATGAAAAATCATGCTGCAAAAGATAAAGAGCCATAATGTTGACAATGAATTACTTTTGCATCGTCCCAAATTACAATGAATATGGCAACAAAGAAACTACATAGAATGAGCCGCGTGATGCCGGAGCGCGAGCTGGACAGCGTGGGCAAGGCGCGAAGCACGATGGGCGACGGCAGGGCTTTTGAGGTGCTGTGGCAGGCGCAGCAGTACTGGCTGTCGATGGACACGTTCCGCAGAGACAGGGAGCGTAACAAGAACTACGCCTACGGCAGGCAGTGGGAAGACGTGGTGTGTGTGGAAGGCAAACAGATGAAGGAAGAAGACCTCATCAAGAAACAGGGCAACGTGCCGCTGAAGAACAACCTCATCCGGCGCATGGTGCAAGCCGTGCTTGGCGTGTACCGCAGCCAATCCAAGGAACCAACCTGCACGGCACGCGACAGAGACGAGCAACGGTACGGGGAGACGATGAGCACCGTGCTACAGTGCAACATGCAGCTGAACCGCATGACGGAGATTAACGCTCGGTGCATGGAAGAGTTTCTCATATCGGGCTTTGTGGTGCAGCGGAAGTGGTACGGCTGGCGAGAGAACAAGCTCGACTGCTGGACGGACTATGTGCAGCCCAACAATTTCTTCATCGACAACAACATGAGGGATTTCCGCGGTTGGGACTGTTCGTGCGTGGGCGAGATACACGACATATCGTTTGAAGACCTGTGCGGACGCTTTGCAAAGGACAAGGCCGACTACGACCGGCTGGCGGAGATATACAAGTTTGCGAAGGACAAGTTGTATCTGAGCGCGATGTATGACAATTTTGGTTAAGCACTGGCAAACAGAAAAAACGATAGATTATAACAAAGCCACTGATATTCAGCGGCTTTGTTGCGTTTGTAGGGGTTGTATGATTGCGGTTTGTTATTGATTTGTTGTTGGTTTTTCGTGTTAAGCGCATACTATTAAACTAATAGGTTTAGTTATTTAACTAAATTTTTTAGTTTTATTAACCCGATATGTTTGGTGTATAACTAAAAGAATTAGTTACTTTGCGGCGTGAATGGATAAGTAATACGTTGTAAACCCACAAAGAGATGAATACACTGACAAACAAGGAAGAAGAGATAATGAATCATTATTGGGAGCATGGTGACATGCAGATACGTGAACTTCGCGAGTGTTACGGCGAGCCGAAGCCGCATGTCAATACTCTCTCCACGCTGGTGCATATTCTTGAAGACAAGGGCTTCCTCGGGCACAGGGCGTTGACGGCACGCTGCTTTCAGTATTTTGCAAAGATTACAAGGGAGCAATATAAGCGCAGAACGCTGAACTCTGTTATAGACAAGCTCTTCGGATGCTCATACAAGAGTGCCGTGTCGGCTCTTGTTAAGGAGGAGAAAATATCGGTTGATGAACTGAAGGAACTGATAGCGTCGCTTGATGCAGAGAAATAACCAGAAAAACATGATGCTATGTTGGGACTGTTTTTTATCTACTCCGTCAAGGTGGCAGTATGCTTGGTTCTGTTCTATCTCTTCCACAAGTTGCTGATGAGCCGCGACACCTTTCACGCGTTCAACCGCTTTGCGATACTCTCAATGATGCTTCTGTCGCTCATGTTGCCGCTCATGCATCTGTCGTTAGGTCAAGAGATGACTATAAACCGAGGCTCGGTGGTGCTTGAAGGTATTGTGGCGCAGACGATAGATAGTGACAATGGAGTGGGAGAGGGGATTACTCTTACGCAAGTGTTGCTTGTGGCCTATCTTTTGGGCGTTGTGTTGTTTGTGAGCAGATCAATACTTTCCGTAGAAAGTCTCTTCCGTCTAATCCGCAAAGCCAAGTGCGTGGATAAGAGCAATGGTGTCAGGGTATATACATTGAAAGGCGATATTTCACCTTTCAGTTGGTTCGGATATATAATAATGAGTGAGAATGATTGGCAGGAAAACCGCCGTGAGATAGTGTTGCATGAGATGGCTCATATCAGAAGGCGGCACTCTGTGGACGTTGCCCTGTGCAACATGATGATAGTGTTCCAGTGGTTTAACCCAGCGGCTTGGCTGCTGAAGCGAGAACTACAGACTGTGCATGAGTATGAGGCAGACGAGGCTGTGTTGGAGTCGGGCGTTGATGCCTGTCATTATCAGATGCTTTTAATAAGAAAGGCTGTCGGCGAGCGGTTGTTCTCGATGGCCAACAACTTAAATCATAATTCACTAAAAAAACGAATAACAATGATGAAGATTAAAAGAACTAACCCTATGCAGAAAGCAAAGATTGCCTTTGTGCTGCCGCTTGCAGCCGTAGCCGTTGCAGCATTTGCAAGTCAGAGAGTGGAGAACATCAGTGAGAAGGTGGAGCAGGAGAGCGTGGCCCTGGTTTCGGCGAGCGAGAGTCCAGTGGTCAAGACCGTAGGCAGAATTGTAAATGATGTTCAGGCTATAGAAAGAAACAACGCCGTGGCTGAGTCGAAGCAGACGGTGCAGCGTGACACTGCATGCGTGCATGCGGAGAAAAAATCGGTAGAAGGAAAAGCCGATTGTACTCCGGAAACAATGCCACAGTTTCCCGGCGGACCAATGGCGATGATTGAATACCTTTCAAAGAACATAAAGTTCCCGGAGTCGGAACAGAAAAAGGATGTCAATGCCCGCGTCATTGTCGAGTTCACGGTTGGTAAAGACGGAAGCATAACCGATGCAAAGGTAATAAAGAGTCAGGGCGATGTGTTCGACAAGGAGGCTCTAAGGGTAGTCAACGGCATGCCCAAGTGGATTCCTGGAACGTGTGACGGCAAGGCGGTAAGCGTGAAGTACGCTCTTCCGGTAACGTTTAGAACCACCGTCGGCAAGGACACGAATGATAATGTCAAGGCACTTCCTGATGGCAAAAATGTTTCGCCAAAGACTGACCTCTTTTCAAGCAAGGATTTCGTAGTTGTAGTTAACGGCAAGGTGGTAGATAAACTCGGCGGTGTAAATTCTGCTGACATAGAGAAGATAGATGTGCACAAAGATGCCGAGACGATGAAGAAATACAATGCCGAAGGCAAAAAAGGAGTGATGATTGTCACCACGAAATAGAACAATCCCTTAGGACGCAACAGCGTTCCTGAGGGATTTAACGCAGGGGCAAGCTCCTGCACTACAATCTGTCGTCCCTATGGGTAGGGCGTTCAAAATATGGAACTGATTTTGCGATTATAAAATACCTTGCAAACCAATCATAGCTTTGGAAAAGCGTAACGACCGTAGCCCAGGGTGAGCCGTTTGCACCAGCAAACGGTGTAACCCTGGGTGTAAACGGTAAATGTTTGGTCTGGCCTGTAAGGTCAGCACCGCTGGTAACAACCCCATATGCGATTGTGCTGACCTTACAGGCCAGCCGCCTTCTCAAACCGTGAAACCCAGGGTTACAGATGTCACTACGTTCCATCTTCACTCTGGGCTACGACCGTTATGCCCCTCCGGGACTGATAATGGTCTCACGCTATTTGCCAATTTTGAGTACTCTACGGTACTTGCCGGTTACGCCGTTTTTTCCGGACATCAATATTTGGAAATTTACATTCATAAGGTTTGCATGTTGCATAACGGCAAGTGCACCGGTTTTGCCGATGATTCCGGACGACAAACCTGTTGTTGCAGAACGGTTTTTAAATGAAAACCAAGCGGAATTTGAATTTCAGAACGCCGAAAAAGCACTTTTACGAAAACATTCAGTAATTTTGCATTTGCTTGCCGTGTTCTGCCGTCGGGCAGGACGGGGAACACTGCGGCAACATTAATAGAAACCTGTATGAAGATATTACAAAGTTCGCTCGTGCGCGCAATATGCGCCGTTATAGTGGGGGTGCTGCTCGTGAGATACCGCGAGCTGACGGTTAAATGGATTACGATAGCCACAGGCATATTGTTCTTTCTGTCGGGCATAGCATCGTGCGCTGCCTATTTTGTCGCCCGACGGCATGATGACGAGCCTCTGGTGTATGCCGCTGACGGGCGGCAGATAAGCGGTTTGCGCCCCCAGTTTCCCATTGTCGGACTGGGAAGCGTGATTCTCGGACTCATTCTCGCGCTTATGCCCGGCACGTTCACGGCAAGCCTTATGTACATTCTCGCAGCCGTTCTCATTCTCGGGGCGTTGGGGCAGTTTGTCACGCTCGCTTCGGCAGTGCGTCTAGCCCGCATCGGCATCTTCTATTGGATAATGCCTTCAATCATGCTGCTTGTTGGGCTGCTCGCCATTGTCTGTCCCAAGGCCATTGCAAGTGCACCGCTCCTTGTCATAGGATGGTGTCTCATAGTGTATGGCGTGGTGGAGTGCATCAACTCGCTGAAAGTGCACAGTCTGCGCAAAGCCATACGGCAACAGGCCAAAATGGCCGAACCCTCAACCGAAGACGAGGACGGCGGAGTGCAATGAAAGCCTACTTTTGAAATTCCCGATATTCCAAGGCATTAAATGAAACAAATCGTCAGCAAGGCAAAAAAGGTCTTACGCACGCTTCACCGCGATTGGCGGTGCTTGCAGGTGTTCGTTGAACGGGGCTTGCCCACGTCGCCCGTGTCGCGCGAGGTCACTACATGCAGCCATTGCGGGCATGTGTTCAGCGGCAACTACTGTCCGCGCTGCGGACAGCACCGCGCTGCGGGCAAAGGCAAGCCGCGCCTTCTCAAGACATTCCGCGAGGCTTACCCCCAACTGTCGGGCAATTTCATCAGGACGATAATAAACCTTGCCCTGCGCCCCGGCTACATGATACGCGACTATTTCCGCGGACACCGCGTGCTCTACCAAAACCCGGTGAGCACTTTCCTCATAGCCGTTTCGGTGATGGCTCTGTTGACAGGCATCTGCGGACGCATAGCCCGTAACGGCGAACAAAAGGAAGAAGTGACCGTCATGGGGCAGTTGGACAAGATTGTGGCCAATGAAATATCCAAAGAGGCAAGCAAGGACAAGAATGTGCGCAAGGCGTATGACCGATGGAGCACGTCGCACACCCTTGACGGGCACCGCCGCATGGCGGCAGCGCTGGATGTGGTGAAGGAAAAACTCACGAGCGACGTGTCACTCACCCTCTTTGCCCTGTTCCCCATACTCGGTTCAATATCCTACTTTGTGTTCCGCAAGCGCATGTTCGATGGTCGTCGCCTCACGCTCATGGAGCACTATGTGATATTTGTTTACCTCAATGCTTTCTTCTGTTTCGTCGATACTGTCGAAATCATTCCTTTGTTCTACATCGCATGGGCCTACCGTGGCATCTACCGTCTGTCGTGGATCAAGGCGATAGGCTATTCCACCCTTGTGTTCGGTATGACCATTATTTTGCTCCTCGTGTTTATTGCTTTAATCATTGCGTTGAAATTGGCCTCGGTGATGTATTACTACAACACGGCGGCACTTTGATGCCGGGTTGAGCGCACCGTTGATTGCATGGCGGTTTAACCCACTACTCGTTTCTTCGCATTGCCTATGCCCCGATGCCCTCGTGGCAGCTTGGTTTTCGCCGTGCGGCGGCAGCAAACCGTGCGTGCAACGTCTGCTGCACGCGTGTGGTGCATACGGTGCACGCATGCGTGTCTTGCGCGGCAATACATATAGAGGGGCTTGGCAAATGCAAAAGAAAAGTGTCCACCCGTTTTGCCAAGCATTTATTTTGCATTAACTTTGTAAGCATGATTACAAACGACAACGTAAACTTGGACGGAAAGCGCATAGCCGTGCTGCTCTCTGGAGGTGTTGACAGTTCGGTGGTGGTGTATGAATTTGCCCAAATGGGGCTTCATCCCGACTGCTTCTACATAAAGATTGGTCCCGAGGAAAGTGAAGAATGGGACTGCACCAGCGAGGAAGACCTTGAGATGGCCACCGCCGTGGCGGCACGCTACGGCTGCCGGCTCGACGTGGTTGACTGCCACCGCGAATACTGGGACAAGGTGACGCGCTACACCATGGACAAGGTGAGGGCCGGATTCACGCCCAATCCCGACGTGATGTGCAACAGGCTCATAAAGTTTGGGGCTTTCGACGAGAAAATGGGGCATGACTACGACCTCATTGCCACGGGACACTATGCCCAGACCGAAACCGACGGCGATGGCCGCAAATGGCTTGTCACCAGCCCCGACCCGGTGAAAGACCAGACCGATTTCCTCGCGCAGATATACGACTGGCAGTTGCGCAAGGCACTGTTCCCCATAGGGCATTACATGAAGGATGAGGTGCGCGAAATTGCCGAGCGTGAACATCTGGTGAATGCGCGCCGCAAAGACTCGCAGGGCATCTGCTTTCTTGGCAAGATAAACTACAACGACTACATACGCCGCTACCTGGGCGAGAACCCCGGCGAGGTGCTCGAACTTGAAACCGGACGCAGGATTGGGCAGCACCGTGGACTGTGGTTTCACACCATAGGCCAGCGCCACGGACTCGGTTTTGGCGGAGGCCCGTGGTATGTGGTGCGCAAGGATGTTGCGGCCAATGTGCTCTATGTGTCGAAAGGCTTTGAGCCTGCCACTGCCTACCGGCGCGATTTCCCCATACACGATTTCCACTTTCTCACGCTCGACCCTTGGGGCGAGCCCGGCACATCGGCCCGTGTAACGTTCAAGATACGCCACACGCCCGAATATCATCCGGCAGTGTTGCAGCGCACGGGGCAGGGCACATTCGTGGTGCACGCCGAGGAACTGATACAGGGCGTGGCTCCCGGGCAGTTCTGCGTGGTCTACGACGAAGAACACCACCGCTGCTACGGTTCGGGCGAGATAACTGTGGGCTGACCGTTGCTGCCGCCGCGCCATCGGGCGTAGCGGCATACGGGGCGGCTGAATGTTATGATATTCTTCCCGCGTTTTACGACATTTTGTGTTGTTGCGCACTTTATTTGCCGGTTTCGGCAATTTCTTGTATTTTTGCATCACGATGAAACGATTGGCTTACATATTGCTGACCATTGCCATGTCGCTCCTGCTTGTCTGGACTGGGGTGGGAGTGGCCGTGTTGCACTGTCTGCACACCGGCGACGTGGAGGCACTTGCCACCCACGCCGATGCCGATGACGGGTGCTGCGTGACCTCGGGATGCGAGGCCGGCGAGCCGGAGCCCGACTGCTGCGAAGACAGGCACGAAATGCATTCGCAGCATTGCCGCGTGCAGAAAAGCGGCTGCATGAGCGTGGAAATCGTGAAACTGTCGCCCACGACACGCGTTGCCGACAATGCCTACGACCTTTGCACGGTTTGCATGTGGGCCTTGGTGGCAAACGTGTGGTTTGCTGCCAACTTGTGGGGCAAACCGTTGAAGGGGGCGGGTGCAAGGCCACGCATATTGTGGAACGGACCGCCACATAGGCGGTATCTTTCGCTCATCCGTGTGTTGATAATCTGATTTTTCGCCTTTTTCTGTCGCCCCGGCAATGGCGACGGGCTTTTCGGCGGCCACGGTTTCAGTGTGCCGCCCATACAGATTATCGGATAATTAGGTATATATTCAATACACGACAAAGACGACAATGAACATCGGAATTATACTTGCCGGCATCTTCTCGGTGTCGGCAACAGCGGTGTCGGCACAGACATCCGGCACACATACAGAAAATAACGACACACTTGCACCTTTTGCCGAGCAGCAACTGAAGGGCATTGAGGTGACACAGCGGCGCAAGGGAATAACGCGCGCCAAGGGAGCGGTAAACGGACAGCTCATAGGCAAGGACGAACTTTTCAAGGCGGCTTGCTGCAATCTCGGCGAGAGCTTCGTTACCAATCCGTCGGTAGACGTGAACTACAACGACGCGACAACCGGCGCACGGCAGATAAAGCTGCTCGGACTGAGCGGCACTTATGTGCAGATGCTCACCGAAAACCTGCCCAACTTCCGTGGCGCATCGGCTCCCTACGCTTTGGGCTATGTGCCCGGGCCGTGGATGAAGAGCATACAGGTGTCGAAGGGCAACGCATCGGTGCGCAACGGCTATGAGGCTATAACCGGGCAGATAAACGTGGAATATCTGAAACCCGAAGACGAACAGGGCCTTACGGTGAACCTTTACGGCGACTCCGAACGCCGCTTCGAGGCAAATGCCGACGCTAACGTGCACATCAACCCGCGGCTCAGCAGCGAGATTCTGGCGCACTTCGAGAACCGCTGGGGACACCACGACGACAACGGCGACACGTTTCAGGACATGCCGGGCATAAGGCAGTATAACCTGCAGAACCGTTGGGCCTATCTTGGCAACCGCTACATTTTCCACGGTGGGGTGTCGCTGCTCGACGAACAGCGCACGGGCGGACAGGTGACACACCATCATGCCACAACCGACAAGCTCTTCAAGATAGGCATCGAGACCGACCGCTACGAGGCTTACATGAAACATGCCTATGTGCTGAACCGCGAGCACAACTCGAGCGTGGCCCTCATGGCATCGGCTGCAATGCACAGGCAGGACGCGGCTTACGGCAGAAAGGCGTATTATGTGAACGAGAAAAACGTGTATGCGCAACTGCTCTTCGAGACCGACTTCAGCAAGATGCACAACCTCGCGGTGGGGCTTAGCCTGAACCACGACTACCTTGACCAGACATTCCGCCTGAACCACAGTGCCGAAGAGGGCAGACAACGCCTCGTTGAAAAGGAGACTGTGCCGGGAGCATACGCACAATACACCTTCGACTTGCACCATCGCCTCACGGCAATGGCTGGGTTGCGCGTTGACCACAGCAGTCTGTACGGCACGTTCGTCACGCCGCGCGTCCATCTAAAGTGGCAGGCCAACGACATCCTCGCCTTGCGCGCGTCGGCCGGAAAGGGCTACCGCACCGTGCATGCGCTTGCCGAGAACAACTATCTCATGGCAAGCGGACGCACAATGGCCGTGGGCGACAACCTGAAGCAGGAAAATGCATGGAACTACGGGTTGAGCGCAGCCTTGTCAATACCGCTCGGCAAGCGTTCGCTCACGGTGAATGCCGAGTATTATTACACGCGCTTCGGCAATCAGGTGGAGGTGGATTTCGACACCGATGCCACGCGCATAATCATCGACAACCTCGTGGGGTGCAGCTATTCGCACACTTTCCAGGTAGACGCGAGCTACGAGCCTCTTGCCGGACTCACGCTTACTGCGGCCTACCGCCGCAATGTGGTGAAGGCAACCTATGGCGGAACGCTTATGGACAAACCGCTCACGGGCAAATACAAGGGACTGCTCACCGCGTCGTACAAGACTCCGCTCGGCCTTTGGCAGTTTGACGCTACGCTGCAGCTCAACGGCGGCGGACGCATGCCGACACCGCGTGTGGCGCAGGACGGCAGCGAGTCGTGGGAGCGCACGTTCCCGGCTTATGAGCAGGTGAGCGCACAGGTGACGCGGTGGTTCCGCCATTTCTCGGTGTATGTGGGGGGCGAGAACCTTACGGGTTTCAGGCAGAAACACCCAATCTATGGCTATGCCGACCCATGGGCTGCTGGATTTGAGCCTACGATGGTGTGGGGACCGGTGCACGGGGCCATGTTCTATGCCGGAATAAGAATTAATTTTGGAAGATTATAACGTAACTTAAAATTCGCGGGATAGTTTGCGCATATACAGACGTTTGCACTATCTTTGCAGAAAACAGGCTGCACTCGGCAATCAGAAAGCGAGCTTTCGTTGCTCTCGTTTGCACTGTGCATGCAGCGTGATGTTGCCGCCTGACATTAATGAGAATAAAGAAACAACGCTAAAAAGAAAACTGAAATGAAAAGAATTTTGCTTGCAATGGCGATGATTGGCACTGTAGTGGTGGCAAACGCCAAGGACATCAAGACTGTGGTGCTCACCACTTCGCCGGTGATGCACTGCGAGAGTTGTGAAAACAAGATAAAGGGAAACCTGAAATTTGAGAAAGGTGTGAAGAAAATCGACACCGACATTGCCGCACAGAAGGTGACGGTGGAGTATGATGCCGACAAGACTTCGGAAAGCAAGATAATTGCCGCATTCTCGAAATTCGGCTACACGGCATCGAAGAAAGAGGCTGCTGCCGCTTGCGGCAAGGCTTCGGAAGGCTGCTGCGCACAGAAAATGTCGTGCTGCGGCGCCAAGGAAGCCAAGCCTGAATGTGCAGAAAAGGATGGCGAGTGTGCCGAAATGCAGGTGGAATGCAAGGTGGCCAAGGATGCATGCGGTTCTGCCGAGGGGCAATGCCACGAGGCAAAGAAAGCCTGCAAGGTAAAGAAGGCTGACTGTAAGGACGGTAAGAAGTCTTGCTGTCAGGACAAACAGAACTAAAGACAGGAGGACAACGATATGCTGCTTACAACAACACCTATTGTAGAGGGGAGTCCGATACGCGAATATCGCGGCGTGGTGACCAGTGAGGTTATCGTCGGTGCCAATTTCGTAAAAGACTTCATGGCCAATCTGCGTGATTTCTTCGGAGGCCGCAGCGGAGCTTACGAGGATGTATTGCGCAAGGCAAAGGATTCCGCGCTCAACGAGTTGGCTGAGCGTGCCCAGCGTCTTGGTGCCAATGCCGTGGTAGGCATCGATTTCGATTATGAAGCGATTGGCGCGTCAGGCTCCATGCTCATGGTGGCATGCAGCGGCACCGCCGTCGTGATTTGACCGCTCTGACAGAAACGAAAGAAGCGTGGCTTCGCACTTGCAGGTGTGAAACCACGCTTCTTTCGTTTTGTGATAATCTCTTGTCCGGCAGGTTTTCAGACTATAATCTCGTCCATCTTTATGTCCAGCTGACCTGCCGGGATTTCGTCAACCAGTTGGAACTTGAAGCAGATGCCTATCTTGTAGGCTTGCGGAATGGATGCAAGAAAGCGGTCGTAATATCCCTTGCCGCGTCCCATGCGGTTGTTGTTGCGGTCGAATGCCATTCCGGGCACCACCGCCACATCTATCGCCGACAGGTTGTCGAAAACCTCACCCGTCGGTTCCATGATGCCGTAAGCCCCGGCGCGCATGTCGTTTCTGCTCCCGTAAACGTGCAGACGCATTGTCGTGTCGCCCGTGACAACCGGCAACAGCACTCTCTTTCCGGCTTCGGCAAGGCGGTCAAGGGCATCGGGCGTGTAAACCTCGTCGGGCAGCGAACTGTACATCAGCACAGTCTGTGCGGCTTTCACGCGCTCATGGGCGAGCAGCTGCCGCATGGGCAGGGCCGACAACTCGCGCAACTGCATTTCGGTGTAATCGCGTTTTAGTTGCCTTATCTTGCGGCGCAGCTCGCTTTTAAGCATTCTTTCGGTTTTTGTTCACGGTTTTCGCTGCTGGTTTCTTGGGAAATGCAGCGTTGTTTTTAAAGACACGCAGTGTTGCCGCGATGACGGGATCGTCGTAGTTTATGTATTCTGTCCACGCCTCCTCGTCGAGCATGTTGTATATTATGCGGCTGTTGATGTAGCGTTCGAGCAGCTTGTGCGACTTGCGTATCATCAGGTTGCGGCGTTTCAGTCCGTTCTTGTCGGCGTAGGTTGCGAATTTCTCCACGGTGTTTTGGCCTACAAGATACTTGGACAATGCTGCCATTTCCTTGAAATTGTTAAGTTTGAGACGGTTGTCGTCGGTGTATGAGAAGGCAAACTGCAGAATGAGTCCGCTCATCGAAGCCGCCTTGTAATATGACGTCATGCCCGTGGTGTCCTCGGGAATGAATATGTCGGGGGTTATTCCGCCGCCGCCATATACGGTGCGTCCGTTGCCGGTGTGGTAGGCCGGACCTGAATGCTTGATGCTGTCTTGCGAGAAGAACTCGCCGTGCTGGTAGCGGCTGAGCAGGTCTTGCTCGTATTCATGGTCGTCGCCGGCGGTGTAGGGCTTCTGTATGCAGCGGCCTGACGGCGTGTAATAGCGTGCAATGGTGAGCCTTATCATGCTTCCGTCGGGGAAACCTATCTGCTGTTGCACCAGACCTTTGCCGAAAGAGCGGCGGCCTATGATGGTGGCGCGGTCGTTGTCTTGCATGGCACCGGCAAAGATTTCGGATGCAGAGGCCGACCCTTCGTTGATGAGCACCACAAGCGGGATGCGCTGGTAGCTGCCGTGTCCGTCGGAACGGTATTCCTGTCGCGGCGACTTGCGCCCCTGGGTGTAGACAATGAGCTTGTTCTTCGGCAGGAATTCGTTGGCCATTTGTACTGCCGAGTTGAGGTAGCCGCCGGTGTTGTCGCGCAAGTCGATAACGAGATTTTCAAATCCTTCCTGCGAGAGGTTGGCCAGTGCGATGAGCAGTTCGGGGTAGGTTGTCTCGCCGAAGTTCTTTATGCGTATGTAGCCGGTGTTGTCGTCGAGCATGTAAGTGGCGCTTACGCTCTTCTGCGGAATGTCGCCGCGTGTGACGGTGAAGTATTTCACGGTCTTCTGTCCGTATCTCATCACGCCTATCTTCACCTTTGTGTCCTTCGGACCTTTGAGCCGGTGTTGTGCCTCTTCGTTGGTGACTTGCTTGCCGACAAACGGTTTTCCGTCGACGCTGACAATCTTGTCGCCCGCAAGTATGCCCGCTCTCTGTGCCGGACCGTTCTTTATCACGTTCTGCACATGTATGGTGTCTTTCCTTATGGTGAACTCAATACCCACTCCCGAGAACGATCCGCGCAGGTCGTCGTTGGCCGTCTGCACGTCTTTGGCGTTTATATACACCGAATGCGGGTCGAGGTCGGCGAGTATCTGCGGTATGGCCTTGTCTACAAGAGAGTCGATGTCCACCTTGTCCACATACTGGTCGTCGATGATGTGCAGCAGGTTGGTGAGCCGGTTGCTGCCCGAATTGATGATGTTGAGCCTGTTGCCAGAGAAATGGTTGGCATAGAATGTGCCTATAAGTATGCCGAGCACGACACATAATGCCATGACAAGCGGCATGAAGCGGTTATACTTGTTCTTTGTCATTGTCGTCGGGATTTAGATATATAACTTCAATGTTAGCTCTTCTCAGCAGTTCGATGCCGTCTTTCAGGCGGTATTCTTCACCGTAGACAACACGCTTTATGCCGGCCTGGATGATGAGCTTCGAGCACTCTATGCACGGTGCAGCCGTGACATAAAGCGTTGAGCCGTCGCTGTTGTTGCTGCTTCTGGCCAGCTTGGTTATGGCGTTGGCTTCGGCATGCAGCACATACGGCTTCGTGACGAAATCCTCGTCTTCGCAGATATTCTCGAAACCGCTCGGGGTTCCGTTGTATCCGTCGCTGATAATCATCTTTTCTTTCACGACGAGCGCGCCCACCTTGCGGCGTCTGCAATAGCTGTTTTCGGCCCATATGCGTGCCATGCGCAGATAGCGGAGGTCGAGTTTCAGCCGCTTTTCGTTATTGTCGTTTGATTCCATTGCGTTCGAGTAATGCGTCGATTGTTGGTTCTTGTCCACGGAAACGCTTGTATAGGGTCATGGGATGTTCGGTGCCGCCTTTAGAGAGGATGTTGTCGCGGAAGCTTTGGGCTGTCTTGCGGTCGAAAATCCCGTTTTTCTTGAACACGCTGAAGGCATCGGCATCGAGCACTTCGGCCCATTTGTAGCTGTAATATCCGGCTGCATAGCCTCCGGCCATTATGTGCGAGAACTGCGTTGTCATGCAGGTATCGGGCAATTGCCGTGTCACTATGGCCTTTTCCCATGCTTTTTTCTCAAACTGCATGATGTCTTCGGTAAACTCGTCGTGCTTGGTGTAGTAGGCCATGTCGAGCAGTCCGAAGCTCACCTGGCGCATGCAGGCGTATGCCGACATGAAGTTTCTGCTCTTGACGATGCGTTCTATGAGGTCGTCGGGCATAGGTTCGCCCGTCTGATAGTGGAAGGCGAAGGTGCGCAGAAATTCCTTTTCCACCGAATAGTTTTCCATAAACTGCGATGGAAGCTCCACAAAGTCCCACCATACGTTGGTGCCGCTGAGGCTTTCGAAGCGTGTGTTGGCGAACATGCCGTGCAGTGAATGGCCGAACTCGTGCAGGAATGTCTCCACTTCGCCGAGAGTAAGTAGTGCGGGCTTGTCTTCGGTGGGCTTCGTGAGGTTCATCACCACGCTTACATGCGGGCGTACATTGTTGCCTTTGCGGTCGATCCATTGTCCTTGGAACTCTGTCATCCATGCGCCGCCTTGCTTTCCCTTGCGCGGGAAGAAGTCGGCGTAGAACACGGCAAGGAACTTGCCGTCGTTGTCGAACACCTCGTATGCCTTCACGTCGGGGTGGTAGACTTGTATGTCGCTGTTCTCCTTGAACGTGATGCCGTATAGCCTTCCGGCAAGTCCGAAAACGCCTTTTATCACGTTTTTCAGTTCAAAATAGGGGCGGAGCATTTCCGCGTCGATGTTGAACTCCTTCATCTGGAGCTTGTGCGAGTAGTAGCTGAAATCCCAGGGCTCAACAGTCATGTCGTCGCCGTCGGTGGTTTTTGCTTCGGCTTCTATGGCCTTCACCTCTTCGAGTGCTGTCGGTTTGTAGGCTTCGATGAGGTCGTCGAGCAGCTTGTACACGTTGGCCGTATTGGATGCCATGCGGTGTGTGAGCACATAGTCGGCGTAGGTGTCGTATCCGAGCAGCTGGGCTATCTCGCGGCGCAGGTTCACGAGCCGCTTGCAGATGCCGAGGTTGTTTTCGGAGTTGTCGTGCGTGCCTTCGGTGTTGCGTGCCATATAGAGCTGGCGGCGCAATTCGCGTTGCGTGGAGTAGGTCATGAACGGCGAGTAGCTGGGGTAGTCGAGAGTGAAGAGCCAGCCTTCCTTGCCGTTCTCCTTTGCTGCAAGCCGCGCGGCATCGCGTGCCGTTTCGGGCAGACCGTCGAGTTGTTGGTCGTCGGTTATGTTGAGAGTGAATGCCTTGTTTTCTTTGAGAAGGTTCTGCGAGAACTGCAACGAGAGCATGCCGGCTTCTTCGGTGAGCTGGCGCAGACGCTCTTTGCCGTCGTCGTCGAGCAGTGCTCCGCTCCGCACGAAGCCGTCGTAGCAGTTGTCGAGCAGCATCTGCTCTTCGGGAGTAAGTTCGCGGTGATGGTCGTGCACATGTTTCACGCGCTCGAAGAGGCGTTTGTTGAGCTTCACGTCGTTTGCGTGTTTTGTGAGAATGGGGCTCATCTTCTGTGCAAGTTCGTCGAGTTCGTCGCATGTTTCGGCACTGAGCATGCACGAGAAAACCGTTGACACGCGCGAAAGCAGGTCGTAGTAGTTTTCGCCGTTCTCGTTGTCAACGCGTACGATGGTGTTCTCGAAGGTGGGTTCTTCGGGGTCGTTCACCGTCTTTTCAATCTCTTCGTCTTCGCGTCTTATGCCTTCAAGAAAAGCTTCCTCGTAGTCGCTTGTCTTTATTAGGTTGAAAGGAACAGTGTCGTGAGGGGTGTTGTATGGTTCAAAAAAGGGGTTCTTTCTCTCTTGCGAGTTAGTGTTATTTTCCAACATACTGTTTTGTAGTGTGTGATATATCAACATACAAAGTTACAGAATTTATCACACACGGAAAGTGGGGGCTTGTGTTTTTAACTTATATTATAGCGCGTTGCATTTGAGGGGCGTTTTCAATAAGTCTTTGCAGGAGTTTAGTGCAGCATTTCAAACGACGGTATCGTTATGATGCCACGGCTGAAATTTATAAGTCCTGACTTTTTGAGTCTATTCAGTTCGGCCGATATTGCGTGTCGCGGTTCTCCCGTTTCCTCGGCGAGCCGCGTCATCTTTATTCGTATGGTCTTCTCGCCGGCAGGGCGCATGAGGTGCGACTCGAAGAAGCGCATGATTTTCCGGTTGGTGCTTTCGGGCATTGCCCGCCAAGGATAGTGTGCCGACTTTTGTGCGAGGGTGGAAAGGATGTTGAGCAGGTTGATGCGGAAAATGATGAAATCGTCGGACAGTTGCAGGACATCGTTTTTGTTGATGGTGGCTATTTCGCACTTCGTCTTTGCCGTGAATGTGCGTGTGTGGCGTTGGGTAAGCCCGAATATACATTCCGGCTGCAACAGAAACGGGGCCGAAATGGTCTCTTCAAACGAGTAGCCCTTGTCGTCTGACGTTGCCGTGGCAACGGCTTTGCCCCCGATGAGTATGGTCATGCGGTCGCAGGGTTCGCCTTCGCGCTTTATTTCCTTGCCGGGGGCAAACCGCATGAAAGCCAGTTTCGTCTGTCCCACCGCCTGTATAAGGCTCTCGCGTGTCATGCCTTGAAATACAGGTGTGGCTATGAGTTTGTCGTAGAGGTTCATGGGCGGTGTGACGAAAATGTTGCCGGCGCGTTGTTGACAGGCTCGGCCAGTGTGCGGTCAGTCGTTGAGTATCTTGTCGTCCATACTTGGCGAGTGCCACACTTTCATGTTGCCTTTGCTGTCGGCATATATGAGGTAGGCCATGAGTTCGGGGTGTTTGTCGAGCACCAGCTTGGCTTTTTCCAGACCAAGCACCATGAACGACGTTGCATAGGCATCGGCTGTGGCGCAGTCTTTGGCCAAAACTGTGGCCGAGAGAAGGCTGTGTTGCACGGGGTATCCCGTTTTCGGGTCGATGGTGTGTGCATATTTTTTGCCGTTCTTGTAGTAGAAATTGCGGTAGTTGCCACTTGTGGCCATAGCCATGTCTTTCACGTTGAGCACGGTTTGCAGTTCTTTGTCGATGTTGATAGAGTCGTCTGACGGTTTTGTCACGCCTATGCGCCACGGCAAGCGTTTGTCGTTGATGCCGTGGGCCACCACCTCGCCGCCTATTTCCACCATATAGTTTTCAATGCCCCGGCTCTTGAGCAGACGTGCCACGAGGTCGCATCCGAATCCCTTTGCAATGGCACTGCAGTCGAGCATGGTGCGCCTGTCTTTCTTTACGACGGTGTTGCCGTTGAGTTTCACCTTGCTGTAGCCTACAATGTTGCTCAAACTGTCGATTGTGGCAGCGGTGGGTTGCTTGCCGGTCTTGAAGCCGAATCCCCACGCATTCACCATAGGTGCAACGGTAATGTCGAATGCCCCGTCGGTTTCGCGCGATATTTCCTCGGCCATGCAGAACACCTCGTTGAACAGGTCGTTGGTTTTTACCGTCTCGTTGCGGTTTATTCTGGATATTATGGACGTGTCGTTGAACATTGAGAGTGCGCCGTCTACTTTGGCAAGCTCGGCCAGAATGTCCGCTTTAAGGTTGGAGTCGCACTGGTAGGTGATGTGGTAGACAGTGCCGAACACCCCGCCCGTGTCGTGCTGGTAGGGTGTGCTGCGTTGACGGTTGATTATTGCCACCGTGCCGATGACGAGGAACAGCAGGAAAGGTATCTGCCAGAATTTCTTTCTTGACATTTTGGTTGGGTTGCGTTAAAGTTCGATGATGATGTTGAATGTGCCTCCGAGGCGCGTGCCTCCTTGCTTGCCGTAGCCCGGCACATACCATGTGTTGCCCACGGTGCCGTCGTTGTGGGCTATGCGCTTGCGGTAGCGCAGACTCCAGCCCAGCCTGAACGGCCCGGCAATTTTCGCGTCTACGCCGAACACTCCTTCGGCCCAGTGGTAGTTGCATTTCACTCCTTCGGCGCGGTAGTCAACGTTGCCGCCCCACACGGGGTCGGTTATGCCGTTTCCGGCAATGTCGAATTTGTAGTAAGTGCAGGCATAGCGCACTCCTGCATACACGCGGTAATTGTCGTGTTTGTTGCGCATGAGGTTGAAGTCGATGCCAATTTTCCCGTAGGGAGCGGCAGTCTTGTAGCTCAGTGCGGTGGTGACATCGTTGGCATCGGCCTTACCGTATCCCGCTTCAATGACCGGAAAATACTTGTCTTTAAGGTTTATGCGCAGTGCGACCTCGTATTGTCCGTAGCTGCCGAAAGCCAGTTCGGCCAGTCCCACGGCATCGGCCGACACGGCCACACTGCGGAAAAGCGGAATGGTGTCGGGTTCGGCGGCAGCGGCTTTCTTGCCGGTTTGCGCCGCAGAAGCCGTCATTGCCACGGCAAGTGCCGCGCTAACGGCTGCTGTTCTTGAAATAAATGAGGAAATGCGCCTTTGCGTCATTGTTAGTAACCTTGTTGTAGTTAACCTTTATTGAGTCGATGTTGTGCCGTGTGTAGTCTATGCCCGTGATTTCATGGAACATGCTCGGCGTGCAGTCGACAGCCTCGAAATGCGGCATGTTGGTTTTCTCCACGCGCACGGTGTCGGTCGTTGCAGTGCCGCTTTCCTCTTGTGTGAGTGTGAAATAGAGCGTGTCGGCGGCGAGCGAGTAGCTCATGGGCAGCGACAGGCTGTCGGTTGCGGTGAGTCGGTTCACCAGTACGGTGTCGTTGCCGTCGCCTCCGGTGCGTGTGGTGCTCACGGTGAGCGTGTCGGTGAGTGTCGTCGCCTCTCCGGCCAGCTTGTATTTGGCCATCACGCGGCTGTTCATCGGGCAGTCGAGCGTGGAACATGCCGCGAGCATTGCCGCTGCGGCGGCTGCGGCAAGGGCGCGTTTCATTGCTTTTCGCATCGCAGGGTGGTTTCTATTTGGTAGTCGTTGCGGTTTTGCGACGAGCGGCTCACGAGGTCTCCGATGAATCCGGCGAGGAACAGCTGTGTGCCTATCATCATCATGGTGAGTGCTATGAAGAAATAGGGCGAGTCTGTAATCAGCCGCTGCGGTATGCCGTTGGACAGACACCACAGTTTGTCAACGCCTATTATCATGACCGACATGAAACCGATGAGGAACATTATCGTGCCTAAAAATCCGAACACATGCATTGGTTTCTTGCCGAAATTGCTGAGAAACCACAGTGTGATGAGGTCGAGATAGCCGTTGAAGAAGCGGTTGAGGCCGAATTTCGACTTTCCGTATTTGCGTGCCTGATGGTGCACCACCTTCTCTCCGATTTTGCCGAATCCGGCGTTCTTTGCCAGATAAGGAATGTAGCGGTGCATCTCGCCGTACACTTCGATGTTCTTCACGACATCGCGGCGGTATGCCTTCAGGCCGCAGTTGAAGTCGTGCAGGTTGTTTATGCCGCTTATCTTGCGTGCTGTGGCATTGAAGAGTTTTGTGGGTATCGTCTTCGACAGCGGGTCGTAGCGTTTCTGTTTGTAGCCCGACACCAGGTCGTAGCCTTCTTCGGTTATCATGCGGTAAAGTCCGGGTATCTCGTCGGGCGAGTCCTGAAGGTCGGCATCCATGGTTATCACCACGTCGCCCTGAGCTTCCTTGAAGCCGCAGTAGAGTGCCGGGCTTTTGCCGTAGTTGCGGCGGAACTTGATGCCCCGCACGTTTGCCGACTTCTTGCCGAGCTCTTCTATCACCCGCCATGAGCCGTCGGTAGAACCGTCGTTTACGAATATCACTTCGTAGCTGAACCCGTTGGCTTTCATCACGCGTTCAATCCATGCGTAAAGCTCGGGCAGCGACTCTTCCTCATTATATAAAGGTATAACGACCGTTATGTCCATATCTATATGTTGTTTCCGTTTTTCTTAGTGTCTTCTTTGTCTTTCATGCGCCATGGCCAGTTGTGCCGTTGGTTGTTGGTAGTGTGTGGCTTGCGTCTCGACCTCATGCATATGGCGGCAACAGGAAGGCTTGCCACCATGCCGACAAACAGGTTATGCATCATGAACATGAATGCCCATTGCACGGGAGTGAGCATTTTCACTAAGCCCATGCTTTCGTTCAACTGTGCCTGTGTCATGCCGTTCTGTTTGTAAATGGGTGCAAGCGTGCGCATCGATTCGGTCAATGCCGAGGCGAATGCGCCGTTGTCGAGAAAGCGGAAATAGGCAAATTGCACAAGGGCGAAGACGAGTGCCGCATAGGCAAACTCGTATATGGAGTAGGCATAGGCGCGGCGGAACGATATTGTTCCGCCCAAGACTCCGTCGCGGAATCGCACGAGCCGCCATCCCACGAAGAACGGCGTGGCCAGGGCAAGCAGATTGCCCAAGGCACCGGCATTGAGCATCATGAAGCACGCGAAGCTTGCCGTCCACAACAGTGCGAGCATTAACGCGTCTTGGCGTGCGAATGCCTTGAGCTGCATGAAATCTTCTATTCTTACCATAATGACTATGTGTCGTGTTGTAATGCGACTGCAAACTTACTTATTTTTTCCCGATTATAGCCTTGCAGTGCCCGTTATTTTATGTCAGCCTTTGCACAGGTGGTTGAGGCGCGCGATGTATTTTCCGAGAATGTCGAACTCTATGTTTACCACACTTTCCTCCTTTATGTCGCAGAAGTTGGTGTTGTCGTGCGTGTAGGGTATTATGGCCACGGTGAATGTGTCGTCGGTGGGGTTGCACACGGTGAGCGACACGCCGTTGACCGTTACCGACCCTTTGTCCACGGTGAAATATCCGCGCTCGGCCATCTCGCGGTTGAAGTCGTATTTGAATGTGTAGTATGTGGAGCCGTCGGCATCGCGCACCTCCGTGCACCGAGCTGTTCCGTCCACATGTCCTTGCACGATGTGTCCGTCAAGACGTCCGTTCATGAGCATCGACCGTTCCACGTTCACCCTGTCGCCCACCTTCAGGCCGCCGAGGTTTGAGCGTATGAGCGTTTCTTTCATTGCCGTTACGGTGTAGGTGTCGTCTTTCATGCGCACCACGGTGAGGCAGACACCGTTGTGGGCCACGCTCTGGTCAATCTTCAAGTCTTTGGCGAATGAGCACGTCAGGGTGAAGTCTATATTTTCCTGCACGCAATCAATGGCTGTTACGGTGGCCATTTCTTCAACAATTCCTGAGAACATATTTTCGTGATTTAGTATTGACTGGGATGCCACCGCCGCCATTGTGTGCAACATTGGCGGTTGTGGAAAATAAAAAAAGGGACGCCCAGTGATGTGATGAAACTCCGAGTATATAAGATTTGAGAGCTCTCCTGACTTTGTAATCCACCGGCTTAAAGCTTAGTTCCTTACGGAATTTATATGGCCCGCCATTGACAGAAGAAGTCTTCCCGGTTTTCTGTTTTAATTGATGAGTATCCCGATCAAACTGGCACGTCCCGTATTTCGTTGCGCAAAGTTACATCATTCTTCTTTATGCTCCAAATGTTTGTCCCCGTTTTTTTTGTCTGCGCGGGCAACGGCAAGGCATCGGGAGGCTGGCTCAGAAGCCATCAAAGGAGAATGGTGCTGCGCTTTATTTGTAAAGATAGCGTTTTATGCTTTTCTTCGGAGTTTTCTCAAACTCTTCTTTCTGTATTTCAATGGCCGACAACTTGCAGTAGGCAGGTTGTGTGGCGTTGAGCTCCTGGCGGTTCTGTTCCATGATGTTTGCCAGGTCGTCGTCGGAGAACCGCATGGCGGTAGCCTCGTCGTTGTCGGGATAAACCAGTCCCACCAGTTTCTCGCCGCGCTGCACCACAAGGCATTCGCTCACCATTGCCATCGAGTTGAGCCGGTCTTCAATCTCTTCGGGGTATATGTTTTGTCCGTTGGCCCCGAGCAGCATGTTCTTCGAACGGCCCTTGATGAACACGTTGCCCTGCGCGTCCATCGTGCCAAGGTCGCCCGTGTGATACCATCCTTCGTCGTCGAGCGTCTGCCGGGTGGCTTCTTCGTTCTTGTAGTAGCCGAGCATCACGTTGGCACCTCTGGCCAGGATTTCTCCCGGAACATTCTGCGGGTCGTGGCTGTCAATCTTCACTTCCATGTGCACCACGGCCTTTCCGCATGATCCGGGCACGAAATCCTTGTAGTCGGCATAGCATATGATGGGTGCACATTCGGTTGCGCCGTAGCCCACGGTGTAGGGGAATTCGATGCGTTTCAGGAAGTCTTCCACCTCTTTGTTGAACGCTGCGCCGCCGATGATGATTTCGTAGAAGTTGCCGCCGAAGGCGTTCACCACCTGCTCGCATATCTTCTTGTTCACCTTCTTGTTCACCACCGGCATGTTGAGCAGCAGCCTCATGCGGTTGTTCTGTATTTTGGGGAACACCTTCTTGCGTATTATCTTTTCTATCACGAGCGGCACTGCGATTATCACCACGGGCTTCACCTCGGTGAAAGCCTTGGCAATGATGGCCGGGCTCGGCACTCTGTTGAGGTAATACACATGGCATCCGTGCAGGAACTCGAACAGGAATTCAAACGCCATTCCGTACATGTGCGCCATGGGCAGGATGCTTATGACGTTTGATCCGCTCTTTATCGATTTTCCAATCACCTCCTCGGCGAAGTCGTAGTTGCTCCACAGGGCGCGGTAGGGAATCATCACTCCCTTCGAGAAGCCGGTGGTTCCGCTCGTGTAGTTGATGAGAGCGAGTTCGTCGCCGTTCTGTTCGCGGTAGTATTTAATGTGGTCTTTCCTGAAGAACTTGGGATATTTCTTGCCGAACATCTCGTTGAGGTGTTCGCGTGCGTAGGTGAGCGAGTCGGTGCGCGACACCACGAGCGAGTAGTCGGGTATGTAGATGATGCCTTCGAGGTCGGGCATCTTCATGTGGTCGATAATGGTGGCCACATAGTCGCCCACGAACAGCAGCTTTGCCTCGCTGTGGTTGACGATGTTGTGTATCTGGTCGGCGGTGAACTCGTGCAGTATCGGCACGGCCACTGCTCCATAGGTGAGCGTGGCGAGGAACGCCACTGCCCAGTTGGCACTGTTTCTTCCGCACAGAGCCACTTTGTCGCCGCGTTTCAAGCCGCTGCTTTCAAACATTATGTGCAGTTTCTCAATTTTTCTTGCGACATCGTGATATTGCAGGGTTGCGTCCTTGAAATCGGTAAGCGCATCATTGTCCCAATTGTTGACGATGCTTTTCTCTATAAGAGAATTGAAACTCGGTATTTCCATTTGTTTCTGTTTTAGTCGGCATGTAGTTGCTCCGGGCATGTGGTTGTTGCCTCTGTCGGCAACGGCTTTTGTGTGCCCCTGTCAAGAGTTTTTTATGTCGTAGTTATTTTAAATCTTTGTAAAGGTAGCGTTTGATACTTTTCTTTGCGGTCTTTTCAAATTCGGTTTCGTGCAGCTTTATGCGCGAAATCTTGCAGAACTGCGGCAGCTCCTTGTTCAGTTCTATGCGGTTCTGCTCCATGACGTTCTGCAGGTCGGTGTCGTTGAAGTCGAGCGATTTCGACTCCTCGTAGTCGGGATGCACCAGCGCCACGAGCTTGTTGCCGTCCTGCACCACTATGCATTCGTTCACAAGCGGCATTGAGTTGAGCTTGTCCTCTATCTCCTCTGGATACACGTTCTGCCCATTGGCCCCTAGCAGCATGTTCTTTATGCGTCCCTTTATATATATGTGTCCGTCTTCCGACATCGTTGCGAGGTCGCCCGTGTGGAACCATCCGTCGGCGTCAAGCACCTTCCGTGTGGCCTCCTCGTCCTTGTAGTAGCCCAGCATCACGTTGTCGCCCCTTGTCATGAGTTCTCCGGGCTTGTTGGCCGGGTCGTCGCTGGCTATCTTCACCTCCATGTGGCTCACGCAAGTCCCGCATGAAGCCACGCGGTAGTCCTTGTAGTCGTTGAAGGCTATGAGCGGTGCCGTCTCGGTTGTGCCGTAGGCTATAGTGAGCGGAAAGCCGATGGCGTGCAGAAAGTTCTCTATGCTTTGGTTTAAGGGAGCGCCGCCCACGATTATCTCATACATGTTTCCGCCGAAAAGCTCAATCACGCGGTCTCTTATGCGCTGTTTCACCTTCTTGCTTATCACCGGCATGTTGAGCAGAATGCGCATGCGGTTGGTCTGCGTTTCGCTGAACACCTCCTTGCGTATTATCTTCTCCACCACAAGCGGCACGGCCGAGATTATGGCCGGCTTTATGTCGGCCACGGCCTGCGAAATGAGCGATGGCGACGGGAGTCTTGTGAGGAAGTGCAGGTGGCAGCCGTTGATGAAACCGAACAGAAGCTCCACGGCCAGTCCGTACATGTGGGCCATGGGGAGCGTGCACACTATTTTGCTGCCTGCCGGAACGTTGCGGTTTATGGTGTTGAGCAGGTGGTCGGTGTTGCTCCACAGTGCGCGGTAGGGCAGCATCACGCCTTTCGAGAAGCCGGTGGTGCCGCTCGTGTAGTTTATTATAGCAAGTTCGTCGGGGCTTTGCTCGCGGTAGTATTTCACATGCTCGGGCCTGAAATACTTGGGATATTTCTTGCCGAACATTTCGTTGAGGTGTTCGCGTGCATAGGCCAGCTTCTCGCTGCGTGCCTCGGTGAGCGACAGGTCGGGCAGATGTATGATGCCTTCAATCGCGGGCATCGCGTTCTTGTCGATGACGGTTGCCACCACATCGCCGGCAAAGAGCAGTCTTGCCTCGCTGTGGTTCACTATATTGTGTATTTGGCTTGCCGTGAACTCGTTTTGTATGGGCACGGCAATGGCCCCGTAGGTGAGTGTGGCCAGAAACGCAACCGCCCAGTTGCTGCTGTTGCGTCCGCATATCGCTATCTTGTCGCCTTTTGACAGGCCGCTGTTCTCAAACAGTATGTGTAGTTTCTCTATCTTTCGCGCCACGTCGTGGTACTGAAGCGTAGAGCCCTTGAAGTCGGTAAGGGCATCGTTCTTCCAGTTTTTTATTATGGCGTTTTCTATGTAGGAGTTGAAACTTGGTATTTGTTTCATTGCACAAACGAAAGTTTTTTGTGCACAAAGGTACTATCTTATTTGCGCATTGCCAAATGTTTTGTGCAATATTTTGCATTTTCGTGTTTTTTGTGGGCACCGTGGCAAAGCCTCTTTCTTGCGCAAATGCCGTGAGCGGCAAGCGTTTGCGGCGCATTGTCGGGAGTGTAATGGCAGCGTGCAGCAAGTGCGGTGCGTGTGTGCCGCATATGGTGCACGCGTGTGTTGCGTATGGTGCACGTCGGCATTTGTGCTTGAAAACAGCGCAAAAACCGCCACTTGTGATAGAATGTAAGTTTTTTGCTGAAAAAAGTATTGATTTATTTGTGTGGTCTGCATATTATTTTTACCTTTGCAACATACAAGCAGCGGTCGCGGCTTTTGCGGAAGCAGTCGGCGGGGCATGGGCCGTGTTGCGTGTAAAACAGATTACAGTATGAATATAGGCGCAAACATTATTATAGGCATTATTATCCGACTTCGACTCTACAAAGATGTTGAAAGGTGATGCGTGCCACATAAGCAAACAGCAGTCACGGATATAAAAGCCTTTCACATTGGTATAGATGTGGAAGGCTTTTTTGGTGAAACGATGTTGTGTGCCAGTAGAAATGTTTGTAAACAGGACAGGAAAGATATGGATAAAGGTAAGAGATTGTATGTTTTCGACACGACACTGCGCGACGGCGAACAGGTGCCGGGATGCCAGTTGAACACAGTCGAGAAAATTCAGGTGGCCAAACAGCTCGAGTCGCTTGGCGTGGATGTCATAGAAGCGGGCTTCCCGGTGTCGAGTCCGGGCGACTTCAACTCGGTGATAGAAATATCGAAGGCCGTGACATGGCCCACGGTGTGCGCGCTTACGCGGGCAGTGGAGAAAGACATTGAGGTGGCTTCGAGAGCCTTGCTGTATGCCAAGCGCAAGCGCATACACACGGGCATAGGCACTTCAGACTTGCACATAAAATACAAGTTCCACTCCAACCGCCAGGAAATACTTGAGCGTGCGGTGGCGGCGGTGAGCTATGCCAAACGCTTCGTTGACGACGTTGAGTTCTATGCCGAGGATGCCGGGCGCACCGACAACGAGTATCTGGCACGCGTGGTTGAGGCCGTGATAAAGGCCGGAGCCACAGTCGTAAACATTCCCGATACTACGGGCTACTGTCTGCCGTCGGAATACGGCGACAAGATACGCTATCTTATGGAGCATGTTGACAACATCGACCGGGCAATACTGTCGACCCACTGCCACAACGACCTCGGCATGGCCACGGCAAACACGCTGAGCGGCATCGTGAACGGGGCTCGGCAGGTGGAGGTAACTATAAACGGCATAGGCGAAAGGGCGGGCAACACGGCTCTCGAAGAAATAGCCATGATACTGAAATGCCACGGGCAACTCGGACTGGAAACAAACATCAAGACTTCGAAGATATGCCCCACGAGCCGCATGGTGTCGAGCCTTATGAACATGCCGGTGCAGCCCAACAAGGCAATAGTGGGGCGCAACGCCTTCGCCCATTCGAGCGGCATCCATCAGGACGGCATCCTCAAGAACGCGAGCACCTACGAGATTATGGACCCCAAGGATGTGGGACTCGACGACAACGCGATAGTGCTCACGGCACGCTCGGGACGCTCGGCCCTGAAATACAGGCTCGGCATACTCGGGATAGAGATTGGCGACGATGCCCGCATGGACGAAATCTACCAGAACTTCCTGAAGCTGGCCGACAGGAAAAAGGAGGTGTCCGACGACGACATAATGCTTCTCGCCGGAGCCGACATGAAAAACTCGCACAAGGTGAAGCTCGACTTCCTGCAGGTGACTACCGGCATGGGCGTGCGCAGCGTGGCAAGCATAGGCATCGACATATCCGACCAGAAATTCGAGGCCGCCGCCACAGGCAACGGACCCGTTGACGCGGCCATAAAGGCACTGAAAAAGATTATACAGAAAAACATGTGCCTGAAGGAATTCACCATACAGGCCATAAGCAAGGGGTCGGACGACACGGGCAAAGTGCACATGCAGGTGGAGTATGACGGCAACGTGTACTACGGCTTCGGGGCCAACACCGACATTGTAACGGCTTCGGTAGAGGCGTATATCGACTGCATAAACAAGTTCAAGAGCTGATGCAGGGGCTGCCGCCCGGCAATTTTCAAAAGACAATAACAAAACGAGGAACAATAACAAAAGAAACATTATGAACACTCTATTCGACAAAATCTGGGACCGCCATGTAGTGCAGCAGGTGGAAAACGGCCCCACGCAACTGTATATAGACCGTCTTTACTGCCACGAGGTCACCAGTCCGCAGGCATTCGACGGCTTGCGCCAGCGCGGACTGAAATGTCTGCGCCCGGGACAGATATACTGCATGCCCGACCACAACACGCCCACGCATGATCAGGACAAGCCCATTGCCGACCCGGTTTCGAAAAAGCAGGTTGACGCGCTTGAACGCAATGCCCGCGAGTTTGGACTGGCCTATTATGGCATGATGTCGAAAGACAACGGCATTATACATGTCGTGGGCCCGGAAAAGGGCCTGTCGCTGCCCGGAATGACCATCGTCTGCGGCGACTCGCACACCTCCACCCATGGGGCAATGGGTGCGGTGGCCTTCGGCATAGGCACGAGCGAGGTTGAAATGGTGCTTGCCTCGCAGTGCATACTGCAGCAGAAGCCAAAGTCGATGCGCATAACCATCGACGGAGAGCTGGGCAAAGGTGTCACGGCAAAAGACGTGGCTCTGTTTCTCATGTCGCAGCTTACCACGTCGGGGGCTACCGGCTATTTCGTGGAGTATGCCGGAAGCGTGGTGAGAAACATGTCGATGGAAGGCCGCCTCACACTGTGCAACCTCTCGATAGAAATGGGTGCCCGTGGCGGTTTCGTGGCTCCCGACGAAACAACGTTCGACTATATAAAGGGACGCGAGTTTGCCCCCAAGGGCGAAGCATGGGACAAGGCCGTGGCCTACTGGCGCACGCTCCGCAGCGACGACGATGCAGTGTTTGACAAAGAACTGGCGTTTGATGCCGCCGACATAGAGCCGAGGGTGACTTACGGCACCAACCCCGGCATGGGCATAGGCATTACGGGCAGCGTGCCCTCGCTCGAAAGCATCGATGCCGGGGCACGGGCTTCGTTTGAGAAATCGCTTGCCTATATGGGCTTCAAGCCCGGCGAGAAACTGCTGGGACACCACATCGACTATGTGTTTCTCGGTGCTTGCACCAATGGTCGCATAGAAGACTTCCGCGCTTTCGCCTCCATCGTGAAGGGACGCAGAAAGAGCGAGCATGTAACGGCATGGCTTGTGCCGGGCTCGTGGCTTGTAGACAGGCAGATACGCGAGGAGGGACTCGACAAGATATTCACGGAAGCCGGCTTCGAACTCAGGCAACCCGGATGCTCGGCATGCCTTGCCATGAACGACGACAAGATTCCGGCGGGCAAGTATTCGGTGTCTACGAGCAACCGAAACTTTGAAGGTCGCCAAGGACCGGGGGCGCGCACCATACTGGCCAGCCCGCTTGTGGCCGCCGCATCGGCAGTGACCGGCGTGCTTACCGACCCGAGAACATTAATGTAACAAAAATCAACAGCGATGAAACAGAAATTTGACGTTATAACAAGCACTTGCGTTCCGCTCCCTCTGGAGAATGTGGACACCGACCAGATAATACCCGCACGTTTTCTTAAAGCCACCGACAAGGAGGGCTTCGGCGACAACCTCTTCCGCGACTGGCGTTACAACAAGGACGGAAGCCCGAAGAAAGATTTCGTGCTCAACAACCCCAAATACAAGGGATGCATTCTTGTGGCAGGAAAGAACTTCGGTTCGGGAAGCAGCCGCGAGCATGCGGCGTGGGCAATAGCCGGATATGGTTTCAGGGTGGTGATAAGCAGTTTCTTTGCCGACATACACAAGAACAACGAACTGAACAATTTCGTGCTGCCGGTTGTCGTTACCGAACCGTTCCTGAAAAGTCTTTTCAAGAGCATCGAGGCCGACCCGCAAACCGAGGTGGAGGTTGACTTGCCCAACCAAAAAGTCACCAATAAGGCTACGGGAGAAAGCGAGCCTTTTGAGATAAACCCCTACAAGAAACATTGCCTTATGAATGGCCTTGACGACATCGACTATCTCATGCTAAACAAAGACAAGATACAGGAATGGGAGAAGAAAAACAAAAACCTCTGACCGGGAGCGGCAAGCCGGAGGCGCATGTCGAGATAATGGACTCGACACTGCGCGACGGCGAGCAGACAAGCGGCGTGTCGTTTCTGCCACACGAGAAACTCATGGTGGCGCGCATGCTGCTCGACGACATAAACGTGGATAGGGTGGAGGTGGCGTCGGCACGCGTGTCGGAAGGCGAACGCGATGCCGTGAAGATGATTTGCCGCTATGCCGAGAGCGCAGGCATGCTGGGGCGTGTCGAGGTGCTCGGCTTCGTTGACGGGCGGAAGTCGGTTGACTGGATTGACGACTGCGGATGCAAGGTGGTAAATCTGTTGGCCAAGGGGTCGCGAAAGCATTGCGAACAGCAGCTGCACAAGACCATGGACGAACATCTGGCCGACATCCTTAGGGTGATTGACTATGCCGATGCAAAAGGTATGGGGGTGAACCTTTATCTCGAAGACTGGAGCAGCGGCATGAGAGATTCGCAAGAATATGTGTATGGCATGATGGATGCGCTCGTGAAAAGCAACGTAAGGCGGTTTCTTTTGCCCGACACTTTGGGAATACTCAACCCGTTGGAGGTTATCGGGTATATCAGGAAAATGCTGCGTCGCTACCCAGATGCACATTTCGACTTCCATGCCCACAACGACTACGACCTTGCCGTGGCCAATTCGCTGGCGGCAGTGTTGGGCGGAGCAAAGGGACTGCACGTCACCGTCAACGGTTTGGGCGAACGCTGCGGAAATGCTCCGTTGGCGAGCGTTCAGGCCATATTGAAAGACCAGTTCCATGCACGCACGCACATAAAGGAGGAGAAGCTGAATGACATAAGCCGTCTTGTGGAGGGATATTCGGGCATAGCCGTTGCGCCCAACCAACCCATTGTGGGCGAAAACGTGTTCACGCAGGTGGCAGGGGTGCATGCCGACGGCGACAACAAGAGTAATTTGTATTGCAACGACCTCGTGCCCGAGCGTTTCGGACGCAAGCGCGAGTATGCGTTGGGCAAGAACAGCGGACGGGCCAACATCGCGAAAAACCTCGAAGAACTCGGACTGCAGCTCACGCCAGAGCAGACAAAGCGCGTGACACAGCGCATCACCGAACTCGGCGACCGCAAGGAAATCGTGACACAAGACGATTTGCCGTTTATCGTAAACGACGTGCTGAAGCATTCCACTCCCGAAAACAAGGTGAAGCTTGTGAGCTATATGGTGTCGCTCGCCTATGGCTTGCGTCCGCTTGCAAGTGTCAAGGTCGAGATAAACGGACTGCAATATGAGGACTTTTCCACCGGCGACGGACAGTATGACGCGTTTGTTAAGGCGTTGCGCAACATATACAGAAAAAAACTCGACCGCGAGTTTCCGTTGCTTGACAATTATGTTGTGAGCATTCCTCCCGGCGGACGCACCGACGCACTGGTGCAGACTGTAATAACATGGCGTTTCAACGACAAGGAAATAAAGACACGCGGACTTGACGCCGACCAGACAGAGGCGGCAATAAAGGCAACGATAAAGATGCTGAATGTGTTTGAAACAGAATTTGAAAATGCCTGAACAGTAATGCTGCCAAGGCTTTGGCCGTTTGCCGGTGTGGCCCCGGCTTCCGGCAATGGAGTGCCGAAACCGCATGGCATCGTGCGAAAAAGGATTGGGACATCAATGTGCTTTCATTGTGGCAACGTTGGTGTCCTTTTTATTTATATGTTGCCGCGTTCGAGTTTCTTGCCTTTTTTTTCGTAATTTTGCAGCATGCTTTTTACAAAACTCGCATTGCAGTCACGAAAAGTACGAAACAACAAAGAAATAACAAATAAAAGGCAAGCAAAAACAACTATGAAGAAATTCTTTTTTCCAACGGCTTTATTGCTGGCTTCGGCATTCGCAATTGCAGGATGTTCAGATGAAAAGGAAACCGAAACTCCAGGTGCAGAAGAGTCTGATGCACAGTATGTGGGTAAGGCAGTAGGCAATTTCACGGCAGAGGAGTGGCAGCCTGGCGGCGAACTTGGCACGACCGACAACATAACGTCGAGTTGTTATGAAGACAACACACCGGCCGTTGAACAGCAAGGACTCAACGACCAGTTTCAGGAGGGCGACATGTTGGCCAGTGCGCGCTACACTATAAGCAACAAGCCATACAACGGTTGGGGACCGGTGGCATCGCGCAAGTCGTGCTCCGACTGCCATGCAGGACACTACTCACACGGACATAGCCGCAACGACTTCGTTCCTGAGACAGGAAACGGTTATATAGTGTCGGTATATACACCCGAGAGTGCGGGCAGCAACGACGGCCCGTTGGTTGACCAGCTCACCACATTCACCATGACAATGGCAATGGAACCGTTCAAACCGCAGCTCGATCCCACAAAAGTCAACATTCAGTGGCATGACGTTACGGCAATGGAAAGCGGACTGAAAATGCAGTTTGCCGACGGCGAGAAGTTCTCCTTGCGTTATCCCACGGCCACAGTTCCGGTTGAAGCATTCAACTCCAACCCTCGTCCGGCAGCGGGTTCTTATGACGTGCGCCTCATCGTGTCGTGCAATTTCCAGGGACTTGGCCTTATCGACGCTATCGACAACTCTGCTCTTGAAGCGCAATACAAACTTGAAGACCAGTATGGCGCTGAGTTGAATCCTGAGTTTTGGGATGCATCGGCAAAGAAACTGAAAGACGATGCCTATGCGTCTGACTATTTCGGACGCAAGTTTGTGAAGCGGTTCAACTACGATTTGCTTGAGGGTTGTCTGCAAAACGATGTCGCATTGTGGGACGAACTCAACGTCCTGCGTTCCGATATCTACCACATCTGCACCACTCCGGCATGGGCAAAGGCAATGTCTGAGGACGAAGACGTGATAAGCTATATCCTGAAAAACGGCGAGAATCCGCTGTCGCCCGTGCATCCTTATTATTATAACGGAACGCGCGAGGGCATAAAGGAGGCTTTGGCTTACCTGCTTTCACCGGCTGATGACGTGAATTTGTATGACAACAAATACTATTGCTTCAAGCCGGAAATGACCGATGCACAATACCATTCGTTCATGACATGGCATCGTGGACTCGCCATTCCGCGTGCCCGTAACCTCAATGACAGCAGAGTTCAGCGCGGAAAGGAACTGTTCACGCAAATGGGATGCACCAACTGTCATAAGCCGTCATGGACTACCGGGGCCGACAACTACGGACGTTCGAAGATTCTTGACGGAAAGAAACTGCCGCAATATGCCAACCAAAAGATTTATCCTTATTCCGATTTCATACAGCACAAGCTGTGCATGATACAGGATATCCACGGCTCTTGGTGCAGAACCACACCTTTGTGGGGACGCGGTTTGTCGGTGATAAACAGCGGACGCGAAGACCGTCTGCATGATGCCCGTGCCCGCAATGAGGTTGAGGCTATCATGTGGCACGCCTATTCAAAGAACTCGCAGGCATACGATTCGGCTCTTAAATTCTACAACTTGAAGAAAGCCGACCGCGATGCAGTGGTCAAGTTCATACAGTCGATATAATGTTTGCGGGCCGGAAGACGGTGGAAAATGACCACCGCAACATTCCAAGACAGGCCGGAAACATGACATAAAAGAACGAAAGGGAAACAGACATTTTCGCAATCTGTTTCCCTTTCTTCGTTTTTATGGCTGCCGAAGTGGCTTGGGGATGTGTCGCTTGCCCCGTTTCAGAACAACGGTTAGGCAAGTTCGGCGGCCTTTGGTCAGCCCAATCCGGCAACCTTTACAAGCCAAGTGTGCGGAAGAAGTTTTGCAAGCAAGCGATAGAATTTGTAAAAAAGGCCCGTTGTGTAAACCGCCTGACCCCGTTTGGCAGCCCTGAGCGATTTCATTGCAGCTTCCATCGGCACTATTTGCGGCAGTCTTTTCTGTCCGGCGGTCAGTTCGCCATTGCCGTTTCCCGGTATCATCTCTGTCAGCATCAGTCCCGGGCACACTGCGCACACGTTGATTTTCCGGTGTTTGAGTTCTTCGCGTAGCCCAAGGCAAAGCGCCGACAAGTATGACTTTGAAGCGCAGTAGACTATCTGGTTGGTGTTAGGAACAAATGCCGATGTAGAAGACACCTCCAGAATCGTTCCTCCGTCAATGATGTATGGCAGGCATACTTTGGTTACTGCGGTAGCGCCCTTGCAGTTGAGGTCGATGATTCTGAGCATATGCGCCAGTTCCATCTCCTCGAACGGCGCACCGCCCATTACCCCGGCATCGTTGATGAGCAACTTTATTTGTGGCTTCTCGCGATGCAGTTTTTCTTCAAGCATCTTGAAACTGTCCATGTCCGACATGTCCATCGGGATGACGACGCACTCCTTGTCGGGGTGTTGCGCCGCCACGTCATGCAGCCGTTCCTTGCGTCTTGCAATCAGCCACAGCACATCTATTTCGGGAAACAGCCTTGTTACGGCCTCCACATAGCAAGTGCCAAGACCTGACGATGCGCCGGTGATGATGGCTATATTGTTTTTCTGTTCTTCCATACACTGCCGTTTTCTACGGTCGTTCCTATGTCGTTTCCGGCTTGTTACTCCATTCTTCCGTATTTCATTTCCTCGCCGTTCTTGTCATACTGCTTGCGCTTGCCGGCAGGAGGTTCGGAGAGTGTAATCCGCACCACTGCGGTCCTGTCCAGCGAGAGGGCGATATTTTGGTCGAATACGTCCATGTGCTGTGGAAGAAAACGCTGGCAAATCAACCTAAGTCCGCTGATTTTCTCTTCATCGTCAGTCACAATCTCGGCTTTGCCGAATGCCACTGCCGACTTGTATTGCAGCGTGTAGCTGTTGTCTTTCGGCCCGACAGTGGGGGTGCAACGGGTAACAGCCGAAAGGCATACCTCTGGATGCGCCTTGATGGCATCGATTTTCTTGCCTTCCAAAGCACAGTGGAAATACCAGTTGACATCATCGTCTGATGCAAGCGACAGCGGCAGACCGTATGCCTGGCCGTCCGCATCCACGAAACTGACTGTAATGTAGGGGGCCTTGTGCATCAAGTCCAACGCCCATTGGCTGTCCATAGCCCTTGATTCTTTTCTCATTTTCATGTTAATATCCTCTGTTTGTTTATGTTCTGCAATGTCTGTTCTGCGCGTTTTGGCAACGCACGTTCCGATGCTGACGCATATTGCGGCATTCACTGCATGCCGTGTCCGCTGCAAACGCTACTCAAAGATAGCAAAATTATGCGGTATGGCAAAACCGCAAGTGCGATATTGGTGCATCGTGTGCATGATTTTTATGGAATTTGCATACTTGGGCGAACGACCGTGTATGTTGCTTGAAACTTATATATATAAATAGGTGGAACATGAAACGGGAGACAGACAATCTCGTTTGTGTCTGTCTCCCGTCGTGCAGGTGCGGTGTGCATTACCAGCACATCACTGTTGTCGTGGCGTTATTTCACCAGTACTTTCCTTGTCGTTCCGTCGGTCATCTTTATGATGTTGATGCCTTTCTGCAGAGTCTGCACCTTGATGCCGCCTATGGTGTAGATGCCGCTTACTGTAGCGGTGCCGTCGTTGGCAACGGTATCAATGCCGTTTACTGTCTCGCATCCCTTCTTGTTTACGGCAAGAATGGTTGGGTATCTGCCGTAGGCCATCGACTTGAAGGTGATTGACGACACCTTCTTTGTGTTGTCGGTTGCCAGCGTGTATTCATACAGGCGGAAGTTGTATCTCGTGTCTATTTCGTCGGTGGAGTATGAGTCGGCGGCTGCCGTGAGAATGCGGCTGATGCCGTAGACGGCCTCATTGCCCGACTTGTAGCTGCCATACCAGTCGCTGGGCTGGTAGACATCGGTCTCGCTCTTGGTGCCGTCGTCGTAGGTGGCATATACGTTCACCTTTGACTGTCCGTTGGCCGAAATCATGAGGAAATAGAGTGCGTCGCAGGCTTGCGGAGAAGTGAGCGTGAGCGTGTATTCCTTGTTGTAGGTCTTCATCACGAGGGCGTTGTTGGCGGCAACGTCGGCCACTTTGAATTCAGTTCCTGCCGTTGTCTTTATGATGCCGGTGCCGTCGGTAACAGCTCCGGCCTCCTGCACTGCACTTGTGTAGAGCACCCATCCCTGGTCGTCGAGTGTGGCGTTGGTGTAGCTTGCAGACGGTGTTGCCTCTGCAATCACGTCGGCATTCCATCCGCTCACCGCTACCGGACCGTTTACGGGAATGGCCTCCTTGAACTGCTCATAAGCTTCAACCTCGGCAAGTGAGGGGTAGAAATAGGCGTTGAGGTTGCAGACAATTGCCAAATACTTGGTCGTGCGGAACTCGGGGAATATGTATTCGAGTTCGCTCACCTCGCCAAGGTCGGTGAATGTCTTCACTATCGTCATGTTGGTAAGGTCGTTGCCCACGGCAATGCCGATGGAGTTGTTCACGAAGCCTTCCTTGTCGTTGTCGTTCACACCCTTGTTGTTTGCAGGGATGTTTACCACCACTTTCGAGAGATTCCACTCCTGGCCTTCGGGTGCAGTGAATATTGCCCAAAGGTCGTCCTTGTGTGTCGAAGGAGTCTCAATCTCGTTGAGAGCCTCTGCGGTCTTGTCGCCGTCGGTGAGTGCGGCAATGCTGTATTCGTCGTAGGTGGCCTCGTAGGAGTAGTCGGCCTTGTAGTGGCGCACGCTGGCAGTTGTGTTGTCTAGCACATTGGGCTGCGAGGTGGCGTCGATGGTCACATCCACGGTGCTCTCTTTGTAAGAACCGCCGTTGTCAACTCTCACCACAACCTTGTCGGTGCCTATCTTCTTGGCTGCCGTGACGGGTATCGTGAATGTTCCGGCTGCAGCGTCTTCAGTGATTTCGCCTATGGTGAGGTTGCCTGCCGACTTGGCTGTGCAGGCAAACACGTTCGACCGCTGGTCGCCGTTGAGGTCGTATTTCACGGTAATGTTCTTCGTTTCGCCCACATTCATCTTCATCTGTGCGGGAGTAACGTCGATGGTCATGTTGTTGTCCTCTTTGCCGTACACCTCAAACTCCCAGATGCGGAGCGTTCCGTTGACATGCGGGATGAGTTTCACATAGCGTCCCTTTGTGGGGGCTATGTAGTCGGTCTTGATGCTTTCGCTTGCGCATCCTTCGCGGTCAACCACTGTCGTCCAGTTCACGCCGTCGTCGGAGAGCTGAATCTTGTAGGAGTCAATCTGGTCTACTCCGCTCTCGGGGCCTGAATTGCCGTCGTAGATGCGGAAACCGTATATGCGGAACGAGCCGAGACAGTCGAATGTGGCCCAGTTGTCGGAGCTCACGTTACACCATTTCTGGCTTGTCGAGTAAGGATTCTGAACGCCGTCGATAATCTTGTCGGGCACCTCGGTCGAGTTTGTCGAACCGCTGTATGCCACGACCTTCTTGTTGAGCACAACGTTTGTAACCTCTTTAAACTCGTTTTCGGTCATCACGTCAACCACGTCTCTGGCCGTTGTCGATGTGCCCACGCTGTTGGTGACGTCAACACTCACTTTCTGCTTGCCTTCCTTCATTGCCACAACGGTAATGGTTTTCTGGTCGGCTGTGCTGCCCGATGCAAGTTTCAGTCCTTCGGGAAGGGTCCATTTCCATGCCGTGGGTGCGCCCGTTCCGTTGGCTGTGATTGTCACCTCTTCGCCCACTTTCACATAGCTCTTGCTCAGGACGAACGTTACGGTCGGGGCAGTGGCCTTCGGATATTCCACCTTCAGCGTCTGCGGTGTCTGCTGGCGCATGTCCTTCATTACCGGCACAACCTCCATTGTGACATGGCTGTCGGTGCCTTCACGCACGAATGTGGGCACATAGAATGCCTCGTCGCGTGTCTGTCCCACCATGGTGCGCGTTCCCGATGCAGTTGTCTTGTATATGTCGAAATGGTCGAAGTCGGCAGTGTAGTCATAATCCCATGTGAGTCTTATGTCGCCTTTCTCCTCGCCGAGCACGCTGGTTGTGGCAAGATTCTTCACTTCTACAGATGCCGGAGCATAGGCAACGGGCAGCACTGCAAGCTCGCCGAGCTGCAGCTCGTAGTTGTACACGGCTTCTGCCGACTTTATGTTGAGGGCTATCATGTATACGGTTTTGCCGTTGAGGCCCGAAAGGTCGTACTCGTCAACCGTCCAACCGTTCTTCTCGCTTGTCGTGGTGGGCTTTGCCATTGTCACGTCGGGAGTGGTCGAGCTTTCTGTCGAGAGCTTCAGTTCCACGCTTCCGGGGGTGCCCGTCTTGTACACGAGGCGCAATGTTCCGCCGTTGGTCACGGGTATCATGGTCTTGTACAGGCGCATGAGATGGTCGCCCGAGGTGAGGCTGCCGTGCACGCGTATGCTCGACCCGAGATTCCAAGCGTCGTCCCAGTTGATGTCGGCACTCAGTGTGCCCTTGTTTTCTATCCACCAGCGCCATGTGGGCATTATGCTCTGCACGCCACTGTGATACCAGTCTTGCACGCCCGCTTTTGTGCCTTCAACGAAACGGTATTTGCCAACGCCCACGCAGAACGAGCTAACGAAGGGCATGCTATTTATCACCGAGCGTTCAAGCACGCGGTTTGACAGTCCTGGCCAGCCGCTTGTGGCAGTCACCGAGGGGTCGCCGCTCTTGTTCACCCACATCTGGCTCTCGTTGTTGAACGTGTTTACTATGGCATTGTATGCGTTTGCGCCCGTGTCGTCTTTGCCGAGCAACGATTTCACGTTGTCTTTCCAGATGCGTTCTTCGGGGCAGAAAAGGTCGAGCGAACCCACATGTCCCGTGGTGGGCATGGCCTTGTTGAGGTAGTATTCGTAGCCGGTGTGGCCGCTGCTCACCACCTGCACGCCGCCGTATATTTTCGAGAAGGTCTCCTCTTCGGTGCATCCCAGCTGCGAGGCATAGCTGCGGTAGTCGCCGGGCGAACCGTATTCGAGGAACTGCGACGTGTTCTTGTGTGTCTTGAGTATGGTCGTGTTGGGGTAAGAATTCGCGTTATACCACTGTATCTCCATCTGCGTGTCGCCGTTTTCGTCGGCAATCTTGTTGAATTCCTTTATGAATGCCACCCATTCCGACGTGCTTCCGCCGCCGATTTCTTCGTTGATGAACCATCCGTCGAAGCCCATGTATTTGGCTATCTCATACAGTTTCTTGGCATATATGTATGTGCCGTTCTCCGTTGTGAGCATCTGGCGCACCCATGTCTGCGTGCCGCCGTATGCTGCCGGCGGGAAGAAAATCTGTCCGAGCGACTTCACTCCGCTCTGGTGGGCGGCATCGGTAGAACCTGCCGGGGGCGGGATGATGATGCCTTCCGATGCAGAACCGGCCCAATACACGAGCTTGTCCATGTATTGCCAGTAGGTGGGCTGGTAGCCGAGGAAATTGTAGGCTCCCTGCGAGGGGCACATCGAGCAGGTGGGGAAGAGTATTGTTGCGTTGCAAATCTGCCCCTCGTAATACTGGTTGGCATTGGCTTTCATCAGCGTAGGCTCCTTGAAGCGTTTGGCCAAGGGCACCTTCGCGCGGTTGAATTTGGCATCAGGGTCGGTCTGTGGCGACCAGTTGGTGATGTCGGCAGGATGCCAGCAACCGCCGTACGGCTGCTGGGCGTAGGCCGTTCCGCCGCACATGGCGGCCGCAGCCACAAGTCCTATAAGTCTTTTAATCATAATTATTAGTTAATAGTTAATAGTGTAATTACGTTTTCAGCACCGCCGTGGCGGTATAGGTTTTTAGGCTTCTTCTTGCCAATACAACAAATGTTGGCGGCAAAACACTTAGTGCAATTCCGCTTTTTTCGGTTGTTTGTTGCAAATTTCGCTTCTTTGTCGCTCCGGCCACTTGCTTGCCGGGGCATTACGGGGCTTTTGTGCCAGTATATTCCGGGTTGTTTCCCGTCTTGCTCCGTCTGCTGCACATGCGTGCGTCAGGTGCGGTGCGTGCGTGTTTCATTTGCGCTGTGTGCGTGCACCGCATGTGTTGCGCCGCCGCCATGACGTTTTTCAAGTGTTA
>CAVDCP010000021.1:0-40177 GCA_963607545.1 bacterium | reverse complement strand
CTAATACCTATTGAAGATTTGAAGCGGTCGCCTGTGAAGGCTGTCGCTTTTTTTTTGCCCTTTCGTCAACAACCACCACACACCGTGCCTATCGCAAAGGCACAATTGAAACATTGTAAAGAACATGGATAAAAAGACAAAAGACAGAATTATCGAGTTGGCAAACCGGTATGAAACCGCCGATTTCCTGCTCTCCGACCCGAGCCGCTTCATGCACGAAGTGCAAGGCGACGACAACCGCGAAGCCACGGCATTCGTGGCATCATGCTTGAGCTATGGTTCGCGCAAGCAGTTCTTCCCCAAAATAAAATTTCTCAGCCAACAGTCGCACGGGCAGATGCACCAGTGGATAGCGCAAAGGCTATACCGCGACATCATTCCCGACACCGCCGAGTGCTACTACCGGCTCAACACCTGCCACGACCTGCGGGCAATGCTCGACGCATACAGCGACCTCATGCACGACTACGGAAGCCTCAAAGCTTTCGTGCGCCACAATGCCGCCGATGCGCCCGAAGCCATAGCGGCCATCTGCCGCCACTTTGCCGCCAAGGGAGCAACGTCGCTTGTGCCGCGCAACACCACATCGGCTTGCAAACGCGTGTGCATGTTTCTGAGATGGATGGTGCGCGACGGTTCGCCGGTTGACCTCGGACTGTGGGCCGACATAATAGACAAGCGCACGCTTGTCATGCCGCTCGACACACATGTAGTGCAAGAGTCAGTGTCGCTCGGGCTCCTGCACACCCGCACGGCATCGATGTCGGCGGCACTGAAACTCACCGAAACAATGCTCGGGATATTCCCCGACGACCCACTCAAAGGCGATTTCGCCCTTTTCGGACTTGGCACCGATGCCGATACAAAAAGCCGCAATAATGCGTCACAGCACTAACAATCATGCATTTTCTGCAAGAAAACACAACCTGTATGGCTTTTTTTAGCTAATTTTGCAACTATGAGAATTGACATTATAACCGTTTTACCCGAAATGCTTGAAGGCTTCGTCAACGAGTCGATACTTGCCCGTGCCCAAAAGAAAGGACTGGCCGAGATACACCTGCACAACCTGCGCGACTATTCCACCGACAAATGGCGGCGTGTAGACGACTATCCTTACGGCGGATTCGCCGGGATGGTAATGCAGTGCGAACCCATCGACCGCTGCATAACAGCCCTGAAAGCCGAGCGTGACTACGACGAAGTGATATTCACATCGCCCGACGGCGAGAAGTTTGACCAGCACATGGCCAACGACCTGTCGCTCAAAGGCAACCTCATAATACTCTGCGGACACTACAAGGGCATCGACCAGCGTGTGCGCGACCACCTCATTACACGCGAAATAAGCGTGGGCGACTATGTGCTCACCGGCGGAGAACTTGCAGCGGCAATAATGGCCGATGCCATTGTGCGCATTGTGCCGGGCGTGATAGGCGACGAGCAGAGCGCGTTGAGCGACTGTTTCCAGGACGACATGCTCTCGGCACCAATCTACACGCGCCCCGCCGACTACAAAGGATGGCGTGTGCCCGACATCCTGCTTAGCGGAAATGAAGCGAAGATAAAGTCGTGGGAAATGGAACAGGCCCTGGAACGAACCCAGCGGCTGCGTCCCGACCTGCTCGACAAATAGTAACCATCCAAACATCCTGCACCATGCAACAGTACGCCACAACCCCTCATGGCGCGCCACTGCCGCCTAAACCCGACAACAACCTCATACTTGCAATCATCACAACGATATGCTGCTGTCTGCCGTTCGGCATCGTGGCAATAATAAAAGCCTCGAAAGTGAACGGGCTCTACATGTCGGGCCTGTACGAACAGGCCGCAGCAGAAGCCGCAGACGCGAAGAAATGGGCACTCATAGGCATAGGTTTGGGCATCTTCATCAACCTGGCAAGCATGGCATTCTATTTTGTCGCAGGCGTAGATGGACTGGCCAGGATGTAGGAAAGCACTGTTGGCAATAGCCGTGCTGGCGGGCGCAGTAGCATTGTATTGCTGTAGTCCAACCGACTATCTGTTCTGGCCGAAATGCCCCGTACGGCTCATCACCGGACTAAGTTGCCCGGCATGCGGCATACAAAGGGCCTTGCATGCACTGCTCAACGGCCACATTGCACAGGCTGCAGCCTACAACTACTATCTCATTTATGCCCTGCCCTACACTGCCGCCCTGATAGCGGCACGCGTCATGCCGCAAAGCAAGGCACGGCAAAAGGCACGCGACATTCTCGAAAGCCGCACGGCCATCGGCATTTATATAGTGTCGTTCTGCCTGTGGTTCATAATAAGAAACATTCTTAACATCTGACAAACAATGGACGAAAAACAAGTTTCACAACTCATTGCAATACACGGCAGCAAATTTCCCGACGATGCCATAATGCAACTGCCCGAAATCCTGTCGCAAATGGATGCTTCCACCGCCTCAACGTGTCTTTGCCAAGCCAAAGACCCCACGATAGTGCTCCTCTTATCGGTATTTCTCGGCCATCTCGGCATCGACCGCCTTTACATCGGCGACACCACACTCGGCATACTGAAGCTGCTCACTTGCGGCGGATGCGGCCTGTGGACCTTAATCGACTGGTTTCTTATTATGGGTGCCACAAAAGAACGCAACTACACAATACTCACCTGTGGCCGTTAGCACCGGTTTGCCGCGACGGCCCACACCACCAATCCAACAGACATGAACAAGAAAACACTGTCCACCATTTTGCTCGCCGCCACGACGCTGGCAAGTGCCAACGCGCAGGCAGGCCTGATCGAGAAATACTCGCGGCAGCTCACCACTCCGCGCCATTATGTGTGCTACCGCACAGCCGAAAAGATGAAAATCGACGGCAAGCTCAACGAAAAGGCATGGGCGAAAGCCGCATCCACCGACTCGTTTGTAGACATAAGCGGCGAAGGCTTCCCCACCCCCAAATACGACACCAAGGCACGCATGCTGTGGGACGACGACTACCTGTATGTTGCAGCCGTGCTCGAAGAACCCGACATAACGGCCAACCTCACACAGCGCGACACCATTATCTACCACGACAACGATTTCGAAGTGTTCATCGACCCCGACGGCGACGGGCAAAACTATTTCGAGATTGAAAACAACGCACGCGGCGTGGTGTTCGACCTGATGCTCGACCGCGCCTACCGCTCGGGCGGAAACTTCCATGTACAGTGGGACTGCCCGGGGCTGCGCCTTGCCGTCTCGCACGACGGCACGCTCAACAAGCACAACGACAAAGACCGCTCGTGGACTGTAGAAATGGCCATTCCGCACAAAGCCATAACAACCAATTTCAACAATCCGCTAAAAACGGGCAACACATGGCGGCTGAATTTCTCGCGGGTGGAATGGCTGAAGAAAGGCGGACCCGAGGAAAACTGGGTGTGGTCGCCCACTGGAAAGGTTGACATGCACATGCCCAACCAATGGGGCTTCGTGCAGTTCTCAGGCAAAACCGTCGGCAACGGCACCGACGAATTTGCCTGCCCCTACGACATGGATGCCTACAACTTGCTGTGGGCCATGTTTTACGCCCAGCTCGACAGCCGCTCACAAAACGGCAGATTTGCATGCACGCTCGACGAGCTCGGGCTCACCCAGTCCGACTATGCATCGTTGCCCAAGGGCAGCAACATCGAGGTAGAGGCCACTCCCAACCAATTCCTTATGTCGGTGAGAAACGGCATGACGGGCGACAAATACACGGTTGACCACAACGGCAAGTTCGCCTGCGAAAAGAAAGCGGCGCAATAACCGCACCGACACAACCACGACAACCGTCAACGACAAGACTTCATGACTAAAAAATGCTGCATAAATCCCGGCGGAGCGCACTCTGTCGGGATTTGTTTTTTGCAACTCACATCAGCGGCAACAGATCTTTAACACAAAATAACCATTTCAGGAAACAATTTTCAGGTAACATCCACATTATAGGATAGAACAACGTATGGAATGATGAACAACAAAATTACAACACGCATGGCAGTGCTCGCAGTGGCGGCACTCGCTCTCTCACTGATTCCCTTGCTCGCGACGAGCCACTATCTGCATCCCATGGCCGACGATTATGTGTTTGCCGCATCCACCCACCAGACATGGCTTCGCACACATTCGCTCACGGCAGTCATAAAAGCGGCATTCGATGTCGCCGCAACCATGTACCGCAATTGGCAAGGCACCTACACGGCATGTTTCACAATGGCACTGCAACCCGGCGCATTCGGCCATTACTGGCTCACCCCGTTCCTGCTCGCCGGCTCTTACATTGCGGCATCCTACACCTTCGGCATTACCATAATGCGCCGCATCTTGAAGGCCCGCACATCCGAAGCAGTATTGGTGACAACCGTCACAACAATGCTCAGCATACAGTTTGTCGCATCGGTCTACGATGCCTTCTATTGGTTCAACGGAGCGGTTTATTACACCTTCTACTACTCGGTAATGCTCATTCTCGCTGCGATTCTTGCCGTGCACGCCACAACCGGCGGCTTCAAGCACGCTGCAACGGCAGTGGTTGCCATGCCGTTGACCGTATTCCTTGCCGGCGGCAACTTCTCCACGGGGCTTGCCATACCTGCAATCCTTGTTTTCACCATAGCAGTAATGTGGCTGCAAGGCAAACGCATTCCGCGTCTCTTTATTGCAGTTCTTGCAGTCTACTGCCTTGCATTCCTTCCAAGCGTGCTTGCCCCCGGCAACGAGTTCCGCCGCATTGCCGAACCGCACTCCGTAAACCCCGTCACCGCCGCATTCATGGCCATAGGCAAAGGCACGGCATTCATGGCCAATAACATCAACCCCATAATGCTGCTGCTCTTTGCCGCCATAACGCCGACGCTCGCAAAAATGGCGCGGCGCAGCCGTTTCTCCTTCGGTCATCCGTGGCTGGTTATGGCGGCATCAATGTGCCTTTACTTTGTTTTTGTGTTTCCCGTATGCTACGCCCTCGGCATAAAAGGCCCCGGACGCATGCAGAACATCTACACCTACAACATGTGCTGGCTAATAGTTTTCAACATCTACTATTTTGCCGGAGCGGCACAACACCGCCGTGCCCAGGGCGGCATGCTCAGCAGCCATGCACTCGCAATCTGTTCAATAATGCGCGGGCGCATGACGGCCTACCGCCAGATGGTGCTGCCATTGTTTGCCGTTCTGCTCGTGTCATCGGCAATATTGAAGATTTCGGCAAGCAGCAAGGCGGTCGGAATGATACGCAAGGGAACGGTCGTGACTTTCGACCGTGAGATGACACAGCGCGAACGCATACTTGCAGAGCCTACGGCCACAGCCACACTGCCGCCAATCACGGTGAAGATTCCGTCTGACGCGTTCAACGACATCTCAGTCTATCGCGGCTACTGGGTAAACCGTGGCATAAGCATGTATTACGGCAAGCAATGGATTGCAGCTACAAAGATGCCCCCTCAAAAAGACATTGTAGCAGAAGCAAAAAGGAAATGCCGCCGCGAAGTGGGTCCCGGCAACCTTGTCTACAAGGAGATGGGCATAAGCCCGACGGCAGAAACCGACAACCGCATCATTTCTGAGGCCAATATTGTGCGCAGAATTTCTCGCCCAATGCAAACCCCTCCTCGTAAAGCCGTTCAAGCCGTTCGGTGTTTTTCTCCATCCTTGTGACCTCCATGGGGCGTTCGGGGCGTATGCAAACAATCTGCCCCGAAGCCTCAAGCCGCTCAACGAGTTCGAGCTGGCGGTTGTAGGCAGCAAGACGGCGGCTCAGCAGCACGCGCAGACGCGGATATTTGCGGTAGACGAATTTCGGCAGGCGGTGGTCGTGCCCGGTGCTGCGGTAGCCACGGTTGCGCGTGAGTATCACCACGTTCTTGCTGTGGCCGGTCTCCATGGCGCGCATCACCGGAATGCTGTCAACGATTCCGCCGTCGAGCATCGGCACGCCGTCAACCCACACAATCTTGCTCACATAAGGCAAACTGCTCGATGCACGCACCACATCGAGCGCACGCTGGCGGTCGCTGCGTTCCTGCAAATACTCGGCATGGCCGGTGAGACAGTTGGTTGTAACCATTTCAAACGTGTCGGGATTGCCGAAGAACGTGTCAAAATCGAAAGGGATGAACTCGTTGGGAAACTTGTCGTAAAGCAGTTTGGTGTCGAAAATGCACCCCTGCGTTACGAGATGCCGCAGCCCTATATAGTCGTAGCGAGCAAGATAGTCGATGTTTGAAACGCGTGCACGGCGCGGCTGGTGGCTCATATACGACATTCCGTTGCACGCCCCAGCCGACACTGCCACGACATAATGAAAATACAATCCGTGCTTCATGAAAGCGTCGAGCACTCCACTTGTAAATACTCCACGCATTCCGCCACCCTCAAGCACAAGCCCGGTATTGCCGTCAATTGTCATAAATGCACTCTCCCTTATATCTTCAAAAAGTTTCTCTTCCTCATGCAAAATTAAGAAAAAACAGGCAAACGGCAAATTCCCCGCAAGAAAATAGTGCCGTGGGCAACAGTACACGGCAGACGATGCACGCACATACGTCACATGCCGCACGCATGCGCTGCATATGCGCCGCGCGCGCTCCGCAATGAAGCTACGGCATGACAACGGTGCCAAACTGCATGCAAAAAGCATTGCCATGTGAATTATTTTGTGTAACTTTGCATCTGAAAAATGCGCTTTCGCCAACAGAAGGCGCAGGAGTTCCACACCAGAGTGCTTGTCTAACCTCTTTAAAAACAAGAAATGAACAATAAAAACACACAAAGCGTGAGTGTGCTGTTTCTGCTTTTCAGCATACTCTTCTGCGTTTGCCTCATCACGGCAAACGTCCTTGAAACAAAGCAGATAGCTATAGGTCTCGTTAGCATAACCGGCGGACTGATTGTATTTCCCGTGTCATACATCATCAACGACTGCGTGTGCGAGGTGTGGGGATACCGCAAGGCAAGGCTCCTGATATGGGCCGGGTTTGCCATGAACTTTCTTTTCGTGGCTTTCGGCGCGATTGCCGACATGCTCCCCGCCGCTCCTTACTGGAACAACGATGCCGGATTCCACGCCATTTTCGGGCTCGCGCCGCGCATAGCCTTTGCCTCTTTCGTGGCCTTTCTCGTAGGGTCGTTCATCAACGCCTATGTAATGAGCCGCATGAAGATCAGTTCCGGCGGAAAGCATTTCTCGTTGCGTGCCATTCTCAGCACGGTGTATGGCGAGACTGCCGACTCGCTTATCTTCTTCCCGCTCGCGCTCGGCGGGGTTGTTCCCCTGCGCGAATTGCCTATGCTCATGCTCGCGCAGATAGTGCTCAAGACCCTCTATGAGGTGGTGGCACTCCCCGTAACCATACGCGTGGTGAAGGCAACGATGCGGCACGAGGGCGAAGATGCCTATGACAAAGACGTGAACTACAGTGTGTGGAAGATTTTCAATGTATAACAGAAAGACACCATAACATGACCGACAATTCAGAAAACAGAAAAGACGAGGGCCTCCAGGCTCTCGGAGCAAAGACACAATACCGCGACGACTATGCCCCCGAGGTGCTCGAAACCTTTGTCAACAAACATCAGGGCAACGACTATTGGGTGAGGTTCAACTGCCCCGAATTCACTTCGCTGTGCCCCATCACCGGGCAGCCCGACTTCGCCGAAATACGCATCAGCTACATCCCCGACGTGAAAATGGTTGAAAGCAAAAGTCTCAAGCTCTATCTTTTCAGTTTCCGCAACCACGGCGATTTCCATGAGGACTGTGTCAACACCATAATGAAAGACCTCATCAAACTCATGGAACCGAAATACATAGAAGTGACAGGACTGTTCACCCCACGCGGCGGAATAAGCATCTACCCCTATGCCAACTATGGCCGCCCGGGAACAAAATATGAAACGCTTGCCGAACAACGGTTTGCAAGCCACGACATAAAATGACTTTCCACACCGGCAGCACAAAAAGGCGCAAGCGACCGATATAGGCAACCTCGTAAATAACAGAATCCGCGACATTCCCTTTGTTGCGGATTTTATTATTTTATTAATCAAGTGTTCAAAAACGGTTTTCCATGGTGTCGTTTTTCCGCACTTTACACGAGTACCGAGTTGCAAAATTAAATTTCCAAAAAGGAATGTTTGTAAACAAGAATATGTTATCTTTGCATTGAGAAGATTTTCATACGCCAAAAAGACATTTATGAATGACGATATAAGAAATGCAATATTAGGAATACAGGAACAAGAGCTGTACAGCTTGAACTGTTTGCATAGAAGTGACAAGTGCTCGGTATGAAAATACCTGTGCTGCATAAACATTCTTTTTCATGCAGCACAGGTATTGTTATAATATGCAAGCAAAAGGACTGCAAATAAGTAAAATTTACCAATAATCTTTGCCCATTCGGTAAAAAAGCGTAATTTTGCAGAGATTTTTTCAAAAGCAGTTATGTACACATTTATTGTCAGTCTGATATGTCTTGTTTTGGGATATGTCATCTATGGAAAGGTAGTTGAGCACATAATGCAACCCGATGCCCAACGCGCCACACCGTGCTACGCAATGCAAGACGGAGTTGACTACACGCCAATGCCTACATGGAAGGTGTTTCTCATACAATTCCTCAACATTGCCGGCACGGGCCCGATATTCGGAACGATACAAGGTCTGCTCTTCGGACCGTCGGCTTATTTCTGGATTGTCTTGGGGTGCATTTTCGGCGGAGCCGCCCACGACTACATGGCTGCAATGATTTCGCTGAAGCGAGGCGGGGCTTCGCTCCCTGAAATCGTAGGCGACGAAATGGGCTATTGGGCACGCAACACGCAACGCTATCTTGCCCTGTTTCTTATGATTCTTGTCGTGGCCGTGTTTGTAAAGACCCCGGCCGGACTGCTTGCCAACCTTACCGACGGTCTTGTAGGCAACAGCTACATGTTTTGGGTGGTTGTGATATTCCTTTATTATCTGATTGCAGCGACACTGCCAATCAGCAAGATTATAGGAAAAATATACCCCGTGTTCGGCGTGGTGCTCATCTTCATGGCATTGTGCATTTTTGTAGGCGTATTCCTGCACAGCGGTACGCCGATACCCGAAATAACCGACGCTTTTGAAAACCACTACCCCGGCGGAAGTCTCCCGGTGTTTCCTTGCATGTGCATCTGTATAGCCTGCGGTGCCGTCAGCGGTTTCCATGCCACGCAAAGTCCGCTCATGGCACGCTGCATCAAAAACGAACGCTATGGCAGACGTGTGTTCTACGGTGCGATGATAACCGAAGGTGTGATTGCCTTGATATGGGCGGCGGCGGCCTTGCAGTTTGCCAACGAGCTTGATGTGGCCGGCAGCACTCCTTATGAAAAGATATACAATGCCATGCTTGACGATAACGGTGTCATAAACCCAGCAATCTTTGTCAACCGCATATGCAACAGCTGGCTCGGTTCGTTTGGGGCAGTGCTGGCCATACTTGGTGTCGTCATCGCGCCAATAACCACAGGCGACACCGCATTGCGCTGCGCTCGCCTTATATTGGCCGACACGCTCAAAATAAAACAGGACAAGGTGTTGAAGCGCATCTTGATTTGCATGCCGGTGTTTGTCATCAGCATAATTCTGTTGTTTGTGAAGTTTGATGTACTGTGGCGCTATTTCGCATGGTTCAACCAGACTTTCTCCATATTCACATTCTTCACCATTGCAATATATCTGGCAAAACGCAACAAGCCCTACTACATTGCGCTTCTGCCGGGAATGTTCATGGTTGCCGTGTGCGTGTGCTATCTGTGTGTAGACAAATACAGCTTCAACCTCGACTGGAACCTGTCTTATGTCATCAGTTTCGCGTGCGCAATGCTTACCGGCGTTTGGTTTATGATGTGGAAGAAAAAGTGCATGGCTGGCTGCAACATAGCAGGGCGATAAGACAGACAACAGATTTTTGCATCGGCAAGAAACCTGCAAGAAACGGCGAAACGGACTGATTTTACAATGCAGAAAGCAATTGTAGGCGAAAAGCAGTTACAATGTTTTGCATTGTGCTTTATTTGCACTATCTTTGCAGAAGACAGGCCGCACTCGGCAATATGAAAGCGGACATACGCACAGTGCGGCCATTCAGGCCAATGGCAGAACCGTAAAATGAAACACACGGGCGTGGAACTCACCCAACACGCCATAAAAAAGAAACACTATGTTTGATAAAGCAACCTACGCCAACCGCCGCGCCCAGCTCAAGAAGCTTGTGAAAGACGGTGTTATAATCTTGTTCGGCAACAACGAGTCGCCCTGCAATTTCCCGGCAAACGGCTACTACCCTTTCCGGCAGGACTCCACATTCCTATACTATTTCGGACAGAACCGCGATGGCCTTGTGGGTGTCATCGACATCGACAACGACATTGAAACGCTTGTCGGCAACGACATCGACATTGAAGACATCGTGTGGTATGGCAGTGTTGACAGCGTGCACAACATGGCCGAGCGCGTGGGAGTGAAAAACTCCGCGCCGATGAAGAGCCTCAAGACAATATGCAACGATGCAATGCGCCAGAAACGCCGCATACATTTCCTGCCGCCTTACCGCCACGACATAAAAATCCAGATCTTCGACTTGCTCGGCATACACCCCGTGCAGCAGAAAGAGGCGGCAAGCATGGAGCTTATAAAAGCTGTCGTCAAGATGCGTTCCACAAAGGAGGCGCAAGAGATTGAAGAGCTTGAGCGTGCCGCCGTTATAGGCTACAAGATGCACACCACCGCCATGCGGCTCACCAAGCCCGGCATAACAGAGAAATATGTGGGCGGACAGGTTGACGGAGTGGCCAACTCATACGGCGCAATGGTGAGTTTCCCCACAATATTCAGCCAGCACGGCGAGATAATGCACGGCAACCCGTCGATGGCAGTGCTTGAAGCAGGAAGACTCGCCCTGTGCGATGCCGGAGCAGAAACCATAAACAACTACTGCTCTGACAACACGCGCACCTTCCCCGTAAGCGGAAAATTCACCGAACGCCAACGTGAGATTTACAGCATAGTGGAAGCTTGCCACGACTATGTGCTCAAGGTGGCAAAGCCGGGAATAAAATATTTCGACGTGCATCTCGCCGTGTGCAAACTGATGACCGACCGTCTGAAAGAGCTTGGCCTTATGAAGGGTGACACCGAAGAAGCCGTGGCCGCCGGCGCACATGCCATGTTCCTGCCACACGGACTGGGACACATGATGGGAATGGACGTGCACGACATGGAAAACCTCGACCAGATAAACGTAGGTTTCGACGAGGAAACAAGACCGCGCCTCGACCAGTTCGGTACCAATTGTCTGCGCATGGGACGCCGTCTTGAAGAGGGATTTGTAGTTACCGACGAGCCGGGCATATATTTCATTCCGGCACTCATCGACGACTGGAAAGCCTCAGGGCACTGCAAGGAATTCATCAATTTCGACAAACTCGAAACCTACAAGGATTTCGGCGGAATACGCATCGAGGACGATGTGCTGATTACAAAAGACGGCTGCCGCTTCATAGGCAAAGACCGCATACCCTATCACCCTGACGACATCGAGGATTTCATGGCCGGGAACTAAGCCGGGAAACAAGGAAACCGCCAAACGGCAACAACAGAATTTACTAACAACAATAACAACGAAAACATCTAAATGAAAAAGATTCTATCACTTGCGTTGCTTGCCATGGTTGCAGTAGGCGCAAATGCCGAAGAAAAGAAAGATTCGGTAAACAAGAACAAGCCGGTGTTCACTGTGGTGAAGGAAAACCCCATCACAAGCATCAAAGACCAAAACCGCAGCGGTACATGCTGGGACTACTCCACTCTGTCTTATTTCGAGGCCGAGATTCTCAAGGCTTCGGGCAAGACCTACGACCTTTGCGAGTCGTTCGTGGCCAACAAGAACTACATGGATCGTGCCATTCAGGTGGTGCGCCTGCACGGCGACTGCCAGTTCTCGCAAGGCGGTTCGGCCTACGACGTGCTGCATGTTATCAAGAACTACGGCATCTGCCCCGAAGACGCAATGCCGTTCCCGGGTTCGCTCTACGGCGATTCGCTCAACAACTTCAACGAGTTCTTCGGACAGCTTGAGCCTTATGTGGCCGGAATAGCACGCAGCAAAGAAAAGAAAATATCTAACCAGTGGAAAGTGGGTATGCAGGGCATCCTCGACGCTTACCTCGGCAAATGCCCAGAGTCATTCAGCTACAACGGCAAGACCTACACCCCGAAATCGTTTGCCGCAAGCCTCGGCCTCGACTGGAACAACTATGTGTCGGTGACGAGCTTCTCGCACCACCCCTACTACACTCAGTATGCCGTTGAAGTGCAGGACAACTGGCGCAATCCCCTGTCGTGGAACCTGCCCATGGAAGACATGGCACGCATCATCGACAATGCCGTGATGAACGGCTACACCGTGGCATGGGGCGGCGATGTGAGCGAACCGGGATTCACACGAAAGGGTCTTGCCTACTTCTACGATACGAAGAAGATGGAAAGCCTCTCGGGAAGTGACATGGCAAAATGGCTCAAAATGTCGGCAACGAAGCGCACCAACCTCGTTGACTCTCTCGGCTGCACAGTGCCCGAACTCACACCCACACCCGAACAACGTCAGGAAAGATTTGACAACTGGGAACTTACCGACGACCACGGAATGCTGATTTACGGCATCGCCAAAGACCAGAACGGCAAGGAATATTACATGGTGAAGAACTCTTGGGGCGAGAGCGGCGACTACAAGGGCATCTGGTATATGACAAAGAATTTCATCATTGCCAACACCATGGACTACATGGTGAACAAGAATGCCATTCCCAAGGACATACTCAAGAAAATGGAGGATGCCAAGAAGAAACAGTCGATAGCCGACTAAACTGAACTGTAACGGCTACAATGCAAACATAATGCGGTCGGCACCCCAATGCGTGCCGACCGCCTTTTTCTTTTAACAACCTTGCTTGCCGCCATATACAACCGACGACGGGCAAAACCAAACACGCCACAAAGGCAACGACAAAACTCCCATGAGCAGAATAAGCGAAGAAAAACAGGTGGTGGAACAGATGATAAGACTGTACTGCCGCAAAAAAGAAGGTAACAAGACACTGTGCCCTGCATGCAGCGAACTGCTGCAATATGCCACAGCCCGACTTGAAAGGTGCAGGTTTGCAAACGACAAGAGCACTTGCAAAAAATGCCCCGTGCACTGCTACAGCCCCAAGATGAGAGAACGCATACGCGAAGTCATGCGCTGGGCCGGTCCAAGAATGATTATTTACCACCCCATAGCAGCCATCAAGCATCTCTTTTAGATGCAGATTCCCTGTTGTTGCTGCGATTTGCGGCCCGCTTCCATTACAGAGCGTAAATATATGCCACATATTCTGTACACGACCCGATGTTTTTCTAAAAGTTAATTCTGACTATAATATCGCCCAAAACAATACAACAACAAAAATAATTTATAACTTTGTGCAAGAATAACACCTAAAAGGGCCAACTACCCCGAAGAAAACGACTATAACTGAAAACCAAGATGAAAAACAAACAATATCTGCTCGGTTTCGATGTGGGCAGCAGCAGTGTCAAGGCATCGCTGGTGGATGTGGACAACGGCGAGTGTGCCGCTACCGCCTACTACCCCAAACACGAAGCACCCATTAAAGCCATAAAGAACGGTTGGGCCGAACAAGACCCCGACATGTGGTGGGACAATGCCAAGATGGCTCTCGCCCAGATAATGGCCGAGACGGGATGCACGGGCAATGACATAAAGGGCATCGGAATATCCTACCAGATGCACGGTCTTGTGTGTGTAGACAAAGACATGAAGCCTTTGCGCGACAGTATTATATGGTGCGACTCGCGCGCCGTGCCCTACGGTGACATGGCTTTTGACAAACTCGGACACGATTATTGCCTCGGCCACCTGCTCAACTCACCCGGAAATTTCACGGCAGCCAAACTTGCATGGGTGCACGAAAACGAGCCGGAACTGTTTGAACGTATATATAAGGTAATGTTGCCCGGCGATTATCTGGCTCTGAAACTCAGCGGCGAGGCAAACACCACGATAAGCGGACTGTCGGAGGGCATGTTCTGGGATTTCAAGGAACGCCGCATATCACAGGCTCTGCTCAACGAATTTGGCATTCCGTCTGAGATGTTGTCTGAAACAGTACCCACATTCGGCATACAGAGCCGCGTCTGCAAAGCGGCAGCAGCAGAAACCGGACTGTGCGAAGGCACTCCAATATCCTACCGCGCCGGCGACCAGCCAAACAACGCCTTGTCGCTCAACGTGTTCAACCCCGGCGAGATAGCTTCAACGGCAGGCACGTCGGGCGTTGTCTACGGCGTACTCGGCGAAGTGGGCTACGACCCGAAGAGCCGCGTAGGCACATTCGCACACGTCAACTACCGCGACGATTTCACACGGCTCGGCGTGCTTCTTTGCATAAACGGCACCGGCAGCCTCAACTCGTGGATGCACCGCAACATCACCCCCGACATGTCGTATGAGGAAATGAACGTCCTTGCAGCCAAAGCCCCCATTGGCAGCGACGGCGTTACCATAATTCCTTTCGGTAACGGTGCCGAACGCGTGCTCGAGAACAATGAACCGGGATGCTCCATACATGGCGTGAATTTCAACAAACACAACCGATCGCATCTAGTGAGGGCTGCCCAAGAAGGCATAGTGTTCAGTTTCTGCTACGGAATGGAGGTGATGCGCGAAATGGGAATGGACATCCACAAGATACACGCTGGCCGAGCCAACATGTATCTAAGTCCGCTTTTCAGGCAGACTCTGGCAAACACAAGCGGCGCAACAATCGAACTGTATGAAACCGACGGCAGCGTGGGAGCGGCAAAGGGTGCAGGAATGGGATGCGGCATATACCGCGACAACACCGAAGCATTCGCATCGCTGAAGAAGCTCGCCGTTATCGAACCGGAAACAACCGACCTCGACAGATATGCAGAAGCCTACGCAAGGTGGAAACAGACACTGCAAAACGTGTTGTAAGTGTATAACCGCACCCACAACACGCAGCAAGACAACAACTACAAAAAACGCTACTACTAATAATTTACCAAATAAATCAAGACTATGGCAAAAGTATATTTTCCGCAAATCGACAAGATTCCCTTCGAGGGACCAGACAGCAAGAACGTTATGGCATTCCACTACTACCAACCGGAGAAGATGGTGCTGGGCAAGAAGATGAAAGACTGGCTGAAATTCGCCATGGCATGGTGGCACACACTGGGTCAGGCTTCGGGCGACCAGTTCGGAGGCAACACACGCACCTATGAGTGGGACAAGGCCGACGATGCCCTGCAACGTGCCAAGGACAAAATGGATGCCGGATTTGAGATAATGCAGAAACTCGGAATCGAGTATTTCTGCTTCCACGACGTTGACCTCGTTGACCCGTCTGACGATATCGACGAATATGAAGCAAACATGAAGGCGATAACCGACTACGCCCTCGAAAAGATGAAAGGCACCGACATAAAGCTTCTGTGGGGCACAGCAAATGTATTCGGACACAAACGCTACATGAACGGAGCTGCCACCAATCCCGACTTCGATGTTGTGGCACGCGCTGCCGTACAGATAAAGAATGCCATTGACGCAACCATTAAGCTCGGCGGAACTAACTATGTGTTCTGGGGCGGACGCGAAGGCTACATGTCGTTGCTCAACACCGACCAGAAGCGCGAGAAGGAGCATCTTGCACAAATGCTTACCGTGGCCCGCGACTACGCACGTTCAAAAGGCTTCAACGGCACATTCCTCATAGAGCCTAAACCCATGGAGCCCACAAAGCACCAGTATGACGTTGACGTGGAAACAGTCGTAGGATTCCTGCGTGCACACGGTCTTGACAAGGATTTCAAGGTGAACATCGAGGTGAACCATGCCACACTTGCCGGGCACACATTCGAGCATGAACTCGCAGTGGCCGTAGACAACGGCATGCTCGGCTCGATAGATGCCAACAGAGGCGATGCTCAGAACGGTTGGGACACCGACCAGTTCCCGATAGACAATTTCGAACTCACACAGGCCATGATGCAGATAATACGCAACGGCGGTCTCGGCAACGGCGGTTCGAATTTCGACGCAAAGCTGCGACGCAACAGCACCGACCCCGAAGACATATTCATTGCCCACATCTCAGGCATGGACGCAATGGCGCGTGCACTCGAAAATGCTGCCGCCATACTCAGCGAGAGCGAGCTTCCGGCAATGCTCAAAGAGCGTTACGCAAGTTTCGACTCGGGCGAAGGCAAGCGGTTTGAAAACGGAGAGTTGTCTCTCGAACAGCTTGTCGATTATGCCAAGAAGCACGGCGAGCCCAAACAAACAAGCGGCAAGCAGGAGAAATACGAGACAATCGTGGCTCTCTACGCCAAATAAGAACGACTGCCGGGGCGTGCCACTGTGGCAGTGCCGGGACAGCTTGCAGGCTGTCCCGGCACAACCATTGGCACGCCCCGTGCTCTTCTACCCTTACTGTTTTTACATCAGTAAGGTTCAAAAAAAAACAACTTAACTGCCAACGTTTACCTTAAAAATACATTTCAACACCTAATTATATATGCAGACAAAACCTAATACCGGCAGCAAATCCTATCTTTTCTCCATTGTGTTGGTTGCGATTCTCGGCGGTCTTCTCTTCGGCTACGACACCGCAGTAATATCAGGGGCAGAAAAAGGGTTGCAGGCTTTTTTCCTCGGTGCAGACGATTTCAAATACACCGACATGATGCACGGGTTCACATCGAGTTCTGCCCTTATAGGCTGCATACTCGGAAGTGCCGTATCGGGATTTTTCGCCAGCCGTTGCGGACGCAAGAAATCGCTAGTTTTTGCCGGCTTGTGCTTCTTCATTTCGGCATGGGGATCAATGTGCCCCGAAAGCTATATACTGCCAGAAGGAGAACCGACATGGACACTACTCGTCGTATTCAATTTCTACCGCATACTCGGAGGCATAGGAGTAGGCATGGCATCAGCCATATGCCCGATGTACATAGGCGAAGTTGCCCCGAGCGAAATACGCGGAATGCTCGTAAGCTGGAACCAGTTTGCCATTATCTTCGGACAGTTGGTGGTGTATTTCGTTAATTTCCTTATCCTCGGCCAACACACCAACCCTGTCATTGAGCAGATTGGCGAAGGGTTTTCAAAAGTGGCCGCCGGCAGCGACCCGTGGACAATCACGACTGGCTGGCGATACATGTTCGGCAGCGAGATGCTGCCCGCCGGACTGTTTACTGTCTTAATATGCTTCGTGCCCGAAACCCCGCGCTACTTGGTGCTCATCGGCAAGGAAAGTCTCGCACGCCGTGTCCTCACACGCATAAACGGCGACCTGAAAGCCCACAAGATACTGCAAGACATAAAAAACACGGTGGAGGTAAAGACCGAACGCCTTTTCTCCTACGGTTTCATGTGCATTTTCATCGGTATAATGCTCAGCGTGTTCCAGCAGGCAATAGGCATCAACGCCGTGCTCTACTATGCGCCCCGCATTTTCGGCGACATGGGCATGGACAACCCAATGGTGCAGACAGTGGTAATGGGTGTCGTCAACATTCTTTTCACCCTTGTAGCAGTGTTTACGGTGGAACGGCTCGGACGCAAGCCATTGCTGATATGCGGCAGCATCGGAATGGCAGCAGGAGCTTTCGGCGTGGCCTTCACGTTCGGCAATGCTTCGCTCAGTGCCGTGACAATGGTTTCGATTATGGTTTACAGTGCTTCGTTCATGTTCTCTTGGGGACCGATATGCTGGGTCTACATAGCCGAGATATTCCCCAACACGATACGCGGTGCAGCAGTGGCCGTGGCCGTAGCATTCCAATGGATATTCAATTTTATAGTCAGCTCCACCTTTGTCCCGATGTTCAACATGCATCTCCATTCCGGCGACCAGTTTGGCCATTGGTTCACCTATGGTCTGTATGGCATAGTGTGCATCATAGCCGCACTGTTTGTATGGAGACTTGTGCCCGAGACAAAAGGCAAGACACTCGAAGAAATAAGCATATTGTGGCGCAAACGTTCTACTGAAGAATAAGACACGCCACGACATACGCCCAACCGCAATAGCGGTTTTGAATAGAAAAACCAACTGACGGCTGCCAGAGAACACACCGTGAAAACACCACACGGTGCATTCTCCGACAGCCGTTTTCGGCTATACAAGAAAACAACAACAACCATCATGCAAGACCCGCCTTGCAGCACATGCACGAAAGGCGCAGTTGCCCGTGAATAAAAATGTAAAAAAGCCTATACACCAAGCCTAATTCCGTTTTTATTTTGTAACTTTACACGCAGTTTGCCCACCTGCCGACGCTACACACCAACGCGCCATTTCCGACTATCGGTATTGCCCACAGCGCAGAAACGTCACAAGACTGCGGCGCAAACGCCTTAAATTCAGAATAATAAAAAACGATATAAATGCTATTCAAATGGAAATACACTCCACCGACACCTCAAGACAGGCAGACGGCTGAGGAGCTTGGAAACAAGCTCAACATCAGTCCGACACTTGCCCAACTGTTGTTAAAGCGGGGAATAACCACAGAATCGGCAGCAAAGAGATTCTTTCATCCGCAACTGGCCGACCTTATCAACCCGTTTCTAATGAAGGACATGGACATCGCAGTAGACAGGCTGAACGATGCCATGGGGCGCAAGGAACGCATACTGGTGTATGGTGACTATGATGTAGACGGATGCACGGCAGTGGCTCTGGTCTACAAATTCATACAACAATTCTATTCAAACATAGAATACTACATCCCCGACCGATACGACGAAGGCTACGGTGTAAGCAAGAAAGGCATCGACCATGCACATGAAGCCGGCGTGAAGCTCATAATCATACTCGACTGCGGAATAAAAGCCATCGAGGAAGTGGCCTATGCAAAATCGCTCGGCATCGATTTCATCATTTGCGACCATCATGTGCCCGATGAAACTCTGCCGCCGGCAGTGGCCATTCTCAACCCCAAGCGCAAAGACGATCCCTACCCTTTCAAGCATCTGTGCGGTTGTGGAGTGGGTTTCAAGCTCATGCAGGCGTTCGCTAAAAACAACGGAATACCGTTTTCGCGCCTCATCCCGCTGCTCGACTTCTGTGCGGTGAGCATCGCAGCCGACATCGTGCCGGTGGTGGACGAGAACCGAATCCTTGCCTTCCACGGCCTGAAAATGCTCAACCAGAACCCGAGCATCGGGCTGAAGGCGATAATAGACATCTGCGGACTGAACAGCAGAGACATCTCAATGGGCGACATTATCTTCAAGATAGGGCCGCGCATAAACGCTTCGGGACGCATGGAGAGCGGCAGAGAAAGCGTTGACTTGCTTGTGGAGAAAGATTTCTCCAACGCACTCTGCAAGGCAAAACACATCGACGGGTATAACGAGCAACGCAAGGACATAGACAAGCAGATGACCGAAGAAGCCAACCAGATTGTCTCGCGGCTCGAAAGCCAGCGCCACCAGTCGTCGATAGTGCTCTACGACGAGAACTGGAAGAAAGGCGTTATAGGCATCGTTGCATCACGCCTCACCGAAATCTATTTCCGCCCCACAGTGGTGCTGACACGCGACGGCGAGTTTGCCACGGGGTCGGCACGCAGCGTGACAGGCTTCGACGTCTACTCGGCAATAAAAAGTTGCCGTGACTTGCTCATAAATTTCGGCGGACACACCTATGCCGCCGGACTCACTCTGCGCTGGGACGACATACAGACATTCCGCCGCCGCTTCCAGAAATACGTCGATGAGCACATACAGCCCGAACAGACCGAAGCGATGCTCAACATCGACGCGGTTATCGATTTCAAGGACATCACCAAGCGGCTTCACAACGACTTGAAGCGTTTCGCGCCTTTCGGTCCGTGCAATCCCAAACCGCTTTTCTGCACTACCGGGGTATATGACTACGGAACAAGCAAGGTGGTGGGGCGCGAACAGGAGCACATAAAGCTTGAACTGGTTGACTCGAAGTCGAGCAATGTTGTCAACGGCATCGCTTTCGGACAGAGCGCATCGGCAAGATACATAAAGTCGAAACGCAGCTTCGACATTGCCTACACGATAGAAGACAACGTGTTCAAGCGCAATCTCGTGCAGCTTCAGATTGAAGACATACGTCCTACCGACGACGATGACTGACCGACACGGAATTGACAACCGCGAAGAACTGTTCAGGCAGATACTGTGCAAATACTGGGGCTACCAAGATTTTCGCGGCATACAGCACGACATAATCACCAGCATAGCCCAAGGACACGACACCTTGGGGCTTATGCCCACCGGCGGCGGCAAGTCGATAACATTCCAAGTGCCAGCCATCGCCATGGAGGGAGTGTGCATCGTAATAACCCCGCTTATTGCCCTGATGAAAGACCAGGTGCACAACCTGCGCCGACGGGGCATCATTGCCGCCGCAATTCATTCGGGCATGACCCGTCAGGAGATTGTCGCCACGCTCGAAAACTGCATCTTGGGCAACACAAAGTTGCTTTATGTCTCGCCCGAACGCATAGCCACCGACATTTTCAAGGTGAAACTTGCCCGCATGAAAGTGAGTTTCATCACCGTAGACGAAGCCCACTGCATAAGCCAATGGGGTTATGATTTCCGCCCTTCCTACCTGCACATAGCCGACATAAGGCACATCAAGCCCGATGCGCCAGTGCTCGCCCTCACCGCCACCGCCACAAAGAAAGTGGCCGACGACATCATGCTAAGGCTCGGATTCAACGGCGGACAGATGTTCCGCATGAGTTTCGAGCGCAAGAATCTTGCCTATATAGTGCGGAAAACCATGAACAAGGCCGACGAGATGGTGCACATTCTCAAATCGACAAAAGGCAGTGCCATTGTGTATGTCATGAGTCGCAAACATGCCGAGGAGATAAGCAAGCACCTCAACGGCAACGACATCGATGCCACATACTATCATGCCGGTCTGGCACACTCAACGAAAGACGAGCGCCAGAAAGCCTGGCATCGTGGCGAAACGCGCGTCATGGTGGCCACCAACGCTTTCGGAATGGGCATCGACAAACCCGACGTGCGCACGGTGATACACTACGACTGCCCCAACTCGCTTGAAGCATATTTCCAGGAAGCGGGGCGCGCGGGACGCGACGGAAACAAGGCTTATGCCGTATTGCTATACAACGACAGCGACCAACGCACACTCAAAAGGCGCGTTGACGGCGAATTTCCGCCCAAAGAACAGATAAGCGAAATATACGAACACATTGCATTTTTCTTCCAAATAGCCACGGGAAGCGGTCGCGGACACACTTTCGCATTCGACATCGACAAGTTCTGCCGCACCTTCAAGCACTATCCTCCCACAGTAGAAGCCGCTCTCGGGATATTGCAGAAGGCCGGTTATGTGGAATATGACAGCGACCCTGACGCACAGGCAAGACTGCGTTTTCTGCTCGACCGCGACCAGCTTTACCGCCTCAACGGAAACACACCGCACGACGACGCTGTGATAACCGCGCTGCTCCGGCGATATACCGGTCTGTTCGTGGACTACTGCTACATCGACGAAGACTATATTGCCACGACAACAGGGCTCAACCGACAGCAGGTTTACCTTATATTGAAGAGCCTCAGTCTGCGGCGCATCATACATTTCATTCCGCAACGCAAGACACCGTTGCTCACCTACACCGAAGACCGCGTCGATGCCGAGCTTCTCGCAATACCGCATAACATATACGAGAAAAGAAAGGAACAAAGCTCCCTGCACATTCTTTCTGTAATAAACTACGCCACCAACGACAGAGTGTGCCGTAGCCGACAGTTGCTGCGTTACTTCGACGAAAGCCAATCGTGCGACTGCGGACAATGCGACGTGTGCATCTCGTGCAAAAAGAACCAGACGGAAGAAGATAACCAACAGCAGGCGCAACAGGCCATCATGCAGTTTTTGGCCGACGGCGGACAACACCATGTGAGCCAGTTGCTGCAACTTAACATCCGGCGCGAGACACTCGGCAACGCCCTCGAATATCTCATACACGAACAGGCAATATATGTTGAAGACGGTTTCCTGCACATACCCAAAAGCAAGAAAAACAAATCCAGCAAGTAGAATGCACACTACATATTGTTGTGCGCATTTTTGAAAAACTTTTTTTTAAAATACTTTAAATACCCCACAATTGTTGTCTTATTTCATTTTAAATTACTTACTTTTGCACTAAAAGGGGACAATAAGACACATGTAACAATTCGTTATCACGACATTATGCCACGACCATGCCGCCACGGCTCTACAACCGTTAAAGAACAAGGCATCATGGCAAACCAAATGCAGTGTTTTTGCCCTATTAACTAACAAACAAAACCACGAAAAAGATATGTTCGAGAATTTAAGCGACAGACTGGAACGCAGTTTCAAAATACTCAAAGGCGAAGGCAAGATAACCGAGATAAACGTTGCCGAAACCCTGAAAGACGTGAGACGCGCCCTGCTTGACGCCGACGTAAACTACAAAGTGGCAAAGACATTCACCGACACGGTGAAAAAGAAAGCCCTCGGAATGAACGTGCTCACGGCGGTAAAGCCCAGCCAACTCATGGTGAAGATCGTGCACGACGAACTTGCCGAGCTCATGGGAGGCGAAGCTGCCGAGCTGCATTTTACGGGGAAACCGGCCATTATACTTATGAGCGGACTACAAGGTTCGGGAAAGACAACTTTCAGCGGAAAGCTTGCCAACATGCTCAAGAGCAAACAGCACAAGAATCCGTTGCTCGTTGCATGCGATGTCTACCGTCCGGCCGCTATCGAACAGCTTAAAGTGGTTGGAGCGCAAATTGGCGTTCCGGTTTATTCCGAACCTGACAACAAGGATGTGAAAGCCATTGCCGCTGCCGCAATACGCGAGGCCAAGGCAAAAGGCAACGATATCGTCATTGTCGACACCGCCGGCCGCCTTGCCGTCGATGAGGAGATGATGGAGGAAATTTCGAGTCTTAAAAACGCCATCAACCCCGATGAAACGCTGTTCGTAGTTGACTCGATGACCGGTCAGGACGCTGTCAACACGGCAAAGGAATTCAACGACCGCCTCGATTTCAACGGCGTGGTGCTCACAAAACTCGACGGCGACACCCGTGGCGGTGCGGCACTGTCAATACGCACAGTGGTGACAAAGCCCATAAAGTTTGTCGGAACAGGCGAAAAGATGGAGGCTATCGACGTATTCCACCCCTCGCGCATGGCCGACCGAATACTCGGAATGGGCGACATCGTGAGCCTTGTGGAACGTGCCCAGGAACAGTTCGACGAAGAAGAAGCACGCCGCCTGCAAAAGAAAATCCAGAAAAACAAGTTTGATTTCAACGATTTCCTCAACCAGATTGAGCAGATAAAGAAAATGGGCAACCTGAAAGACCTTGCATCAATGATACCAGGTGTGGGCAAGGCTATCAAGGATGTTGACATAGACGACAACGCTTTCAAGGGCATCGAGGCAATAATAAAGAGCATGACCCCGAAAGAGCGGTCAAATCCGGAGATTCTGAACCAAAGCCGTCGCATGCGTATTGCGAAGGGAAGCGGAACAAACATACAGGATGTAAACCGTCTCATAAAGCAGTTCGACCAGACACGCAAGATGATGAAACTCATTTCCGGCAACTCAATGAGCCGTATGGCAGGGATGATGGGCAAGATGAAAGGAATGCCCGGAATGCCGAAAATGTGATAAAACTGAAAGGAGTGACAATGCGCTATGCAAAAGATTGACGGAAAAGCGACGGCCACTGAGATAAAGGCCGAAATATCACGCGAGGTTGACGGTATCGTTGCCTCCGGCGGCAGAAGACCGCACCTCGCGGCAATACTGGTGGGACACGACGGCGGCTCTGAGACTTATGTCAAGAACAAGGTCATAGCCTGCGAACAATGCGGTTTTGAATCCACACTGATACGCTACGAAAGCGACGTGACCGAGCAGGAGCTGCTCGACTGCGTGAAGCGTCTCAACGCCGACGACAGCATCGACGGCTTCATAGTGCAGTTGCCCCTTCCCCCGCACATCAACGAGCAAAACGTAATCGAAACCATTGACTACCGCAAGGACGTGGATGGATTCCACCCCATAAACGTGGGTCGTCTGGCCATAGGTCTGCCATGTTTCATATCGGCCACGCCCCTCGGAATAATGACATTGCTGCAACGCTACGGCATAGAAACATCTGGAAAGAAATGTGTGATACTGGGCCGCAGCAACATCGTGGGCAGCCCCATGGCGCAGCTGATGATGCAGAAACGCTACGGCGATGCCACCGTCACCGTGTGCCACTCCCACTCCACCAACCTTAAAGAGGAATGCCGCAAGGCCGACATCATAGTGGCGGCAATAGGCCGACCCGACTTTGTAACTGCCGACATGGTGAAGGAGGGAGCCACCGTCATCGACGTAGGCACGACACGCGTGCCCGATGCCACACGCAAGAGCGGCTACAGGCTCAACGGCGACGTGAAATTCGACGAGGTTGCCCCGTTGTGCTCACACATCACACCCGTTCCCGGAGGTGTCGGCCCGATGACGATATGCTCGCTTATGAAGAACACCTTGTCGGCATACAAAAAAGAGTTTTACAAGTGACAGCCGAAGAATACTACAAAAGAGGCAATGAATACCGCCGCAAAGGCGACTGGAAACATGCTCTCGACAATTACCTTGAAGCTATCGCACTCGACCCGGAATCACCGGCAGTAGAAGCGAAACGAATGATCGACGACATCCTTGCCTACTACTGCAAGGACATGTATAACCCTTAATGATTAACAGAAGGCGCAGCCAAGGCTTTCCGACAGAAACGCCCCAAGCCCCAACGACGGCAAGCCACGGGCACAAACCTTCAAAAAAATATAATAACATGGGAAAAATAATAGGTGCTATCGTGGTCGATACCGACCGGTGCAAAGGCTGCTCTCTTTGCGTTGTAGCCTGCCCCAAAGGTGTCATTGCACTTGCGCAAAAAGCCGTAAACGTGCACGGATACCCGTATGCCGAGGCAGTGAAACCTGACGACTGCATAGGCTGCGCGTCGTGTGGAATTGTGTGTCCTGACGGATGCATCACCGTTTATCGTAAAAAAAAGGAGGATTAGGTGCTATGGCAGAACAAGAAGTAAAACTTATGAAAGGCAACGAGGCACTTGCCCACGCTGCCATTCGCTGTGGAGTAGACGGATATTTCGGTTATCCCATCACTCCGCAAACCGAGGTGATTGAAACTCTCGCCGAACAGAAACCATGGGAAACAACGGGAATGGTGGTTGTGCAGGCCGAGAGCGAGGTGGCCTCAATCAACATGGTATACGGCGGAGGCGGAGCCGGCAAGAAAGTAATGACATCATCGTCGAGTCCGGGTGTGTCGCTCATGCAGGAAGGCATTTCCTACATGGCCGGGGCAGAAATACCGGGACTCATTGTCAATGTGCAGCGTGGCGGCCCCGGACTGGGCACCATACAACCCTCGCAAAGCGACTATTTCCAAGCCACGCGCGGCGGCGGCAACGGCGACTACTACGTCATAGTGCTCGCCCCCAACTCTGTGCAGGAAATGGCCGACTTCGTTGACCTCGCCTTCGACCTTGCCTTCAAATACCGCATTCCGGCAATGATACTCAGCGACGGCGTTATAGGCCAGATGATGGAAAAGGTGGTTCTGCCGCCGATGAAGCCGCGCCGCACCGAAGAAGAAATATTAAAGCAGTGTCCGTGGGCATCGACAGGATGCAGCGGCGGACGCAAACGCAACGTCATAACATCGCTCGAACTGCGCTCCGAGGCAATGGAGGTGCGCAACCTGCACCTGCAGGAGAAGTACCGCACTATCCGCGCCAACGAGGTGCGCTATGAAACGAAGTTCACCGAAGATGCCGAGTATCTCATAGTGGCTTTCGGAAGCGCGGCGCGCATAGCCGAGAAAGCCATTGAAATGGCACGCCAGCAAGGCATAAAGGTTGGCTTGCTGCGCCCCATCACCCTGTGGCCGTTCCCCGCCGACGAGATTGCCGCAGCCGCAAAGAAGACGAAAGGCGTGCTCGTGGCCGAGATTAACGCCGGACAAATGATTGAGGACGTGCGCCTCGCAGTAAACGGCAGCGTGCCGGTGGAGCACTACGGACGCCTCGGAGGCATCGTGCCTGAACCCGAAGAAATGGTAAACGTATTAAAGGAGAAACTGTTATGACAAGCGATATTATATCCCCCGAGAACCTGGTATACAAGAAACCGACTCTTCTCAACGACAACCACATGCACTATTGTGCAGGTTGCTCACACGGAATGGTGCACAAACTCGTGGCCGAAGTCATCGAGGAAATGGGCATGCAAGAGAAAGCCGTAGGCGTTAGCCCCGTAGGATGCGCCGTGTTTGCCTACAACTACATCGACATCGACTGGCAGGAAGCCGCCCACGGACGTGCTCCAGCATGTGCCACCGCCATTAAGCGACTGTGGCCCGACCGCCTGGTGTTCACCTATCAAGGCGACGGCGACATGGCATGCATAGGCACTGCCGAAAGCATACACGCCTTGAACCGTGGCGAAAACATCACGCTCATATTCATCAACAACGCCATCTACGGCATGACGGGAGGCCAGATGGCCCCCACCACGCTCATTGGCCAGAAGACATCCACTTGCCCCTACGGCCGCGACCCCAAACTGCACGGATGGCCGCTCAACCTAAGCGAGATTGCGGTGACACTCCCCGGCACATGCTTCGTCTCGCGACAAAGCGTCGAGAACGTGGCATCCATACGCAAGGCCAAGGCTGCTCTGAAGAAGGCATTCACGGCATCAATGGAGGGCAAAGGCTCGTCGCTCGTCGAAATAGTGGCCACATGCAACAGCGGATGGAAGATGCCGCCCGTGAAAGCCAACAAGTGGATGGAAGAAAACATGTTCAAACAATACCCCAAGGGCGATTTAAAAGACACGACAAACCTATGAAAGCAGAAATCATAATATCGGGCTTCGGAGGACAGGGCGTGCTCTCCATGGGCAAGATTCTTGCCTACTCCGGACTAATGGAAGACAAAGAAGTGACCTGGATGCCGGCCTACGGACCCGAGCAGCGCGGCGGAACAGCCAACGTCACGGTAATCGTTAGCGACGAGCGCATTTCGTCGCCCGTGCTCAGCCACTACGATGTGGCTATAGTGCTCAACCAGCCGTCGCTCGACAAGTTCGAGCCCAAGGTGAAACCGGGCGGAATACTCATCTACGACAGCTTGGGCATCATCAATCTGCCCACACGCAAGGACATCAGCGTCTACCGCATCGATGCCATGGACAAGGCCGCCGAGATGAAAAACTCAAAGGTGTTCAACATGATAGTGTTGGGCGGTCTGCTCAAAGTGTGCCCCATAGTGAGCACAGCAGGTCTCAACAAGGCTCTGTTCAAGACTCTTCCCGAACGCCACCACGGCCTCATCCCGCTCAACATGCAAGCCGTTGACGAGGGAATGAAAATCATCGAGAAGCAGTGAAGCCCGCATCTGTCGGCATTTCACTGTACAATGCGATGCCGCAGCAGCGGCAAATACAAACAAGAAGAACTTAATTTTTTATAACTCTCTAATTATTGAAGGCCGGCAGCAGCGATGCTCCCGGTCTTTTTTTTGTGCCCCGCACAACCTTCGTCAATGGCTTTACATGTGCCTCACAAGGAAGGGCATTCAAAACAGGCAAAAAGAGTGAAACCACCTTTACCGGACACTAATAAATTCTAATACCCCACCCATCGGGCAGTTTTAGTTCTGTGCATACGAGGCAATGCCCAAAATATTGTTCTTTTTCTTACCAAAACAGCTCTATTTACCCCCCCCACACGCAAAAAAGGCTTATAAATCAATGCCTTTCGAACATTTTGCATTAACTTTGTGGCCATTAGGTATCTATTCAGACGCTTGAGACATTATGAATTGTTCACGTCAATACAAAAACGCGACACAACCATACACAAAACAACAAGGCCCGGTACAAGGCCACAAGTCACAGATTACAGACGACAACTATAATAATAATGGCAAACATGAAACTTAAAACAATTCTTGGCGTTGCCCTTGCTGCAGGAGCCTTAGCATCTTGTCAAGTGGAGGACAACGAGAGCGCAAGCTCAAAGGTGAACGAGGAGTACACCCGCCAGTTCATCAAGGAGTTCGGCACCATCAACCCCAATCAGGACTGGAGCGTAGCGGAACAGAAGAGTGTTACGGTCAGTCTGGCTACGCCGTCGCATGTGAAGATCTATGAGAAGCAGGGTGGCGAGTTCCGTCTGGCTGCCGACTACAACGACGTTACCGACCAGACCATCACCTTCGACGGCATGAAGGGCGACAACACGCCGTTCCTCGTCTATGTCGACGACGCATGCTACGCCGTGGAGAACGGACAGACACTCGCCGTAGGCTCTGCCGCAAAGGGTGGCCCGCTGCGTGCGGACAAGATTCCCGAGGGCGTCAGTTGGATTAAGCGCGGATCAACATCAGTTATCACAGTGTCGACAGCAGACAATGTGTTGAAAGCTTTGGCCAAAAATAACGGCCAGAACAATGTGGAAACTGCACTTGTAAACGAGATTGTCAGTAGCGGCTATAGCGTTATAAGCCAAGGTCAGGCAATCAGTTTCTATCCCGTGTACTGGAATTCCCCGAAGAAACATACTGTGGGCATTTATTATTACCAGGATGGCCACATAGTAAAATGCCCTCTGTACGCTGATAAGACGGACAGCTACAAGAGCGATGACGACAAGCATGACCTGTTGTTCAACGCAGGAACTAATGACTCACCTGTTTGGTGTCCTGTTGAAACGGATGCCGAAAACTGTTGGCATTTCAGTCACACCACTGTAGAAGGTAAGGGAGATACATGGGATATAAGTTACAATGTAGGTGAAAGTTTCAAATTCCAAAGCCACTCCTACACCATCACGCCCACGACCAGCCTTTCAGCGGGTGTCTATGTGGAGGTAGACGGAAGTTATTATTTTTCTGACGCGGCACTCAACGGCGGTAAGTGCTTCTTTGCCCAGCGAGTCTTAACCGGTGGTGATGGCAGTATCGGCGGCGAAAGTCACGGCACCTACTCTTACATCTGCTTCGACGATCCCAACGACAACGGCGGAGAGGGCGACAAGGACTACAATGACGTGGTGTTCTTGACACCGCAGCAGATAACACCTGTCACCCCAAAGGAGACGGAGTGGACCATCGCCTGTGAGGACCTCGGCGGCACATACGACTACGACTTCAACGACATCGTGTTCCGCGTGCGCCACGTCTCGGGCACCAACTATGCCTACATCTTCCCCGTGGCTGCCGGCGGCACACTGTCCGCAGAGCTCTTCTACAATGGAAATAAAATTTCCGACGAGTGGCACACACATTTCGGCAAAGGCTATGACCAGAACGTGATGATCAACACGGGCAAGGGCCCCGAGGAGCATGCCGTGAAGACCATCCGTGTGAACGGTCTGCCCACCGACTGGAGCATCATGGCTTTGACCGACCAATCAAACGGCCTTGTCATCAAGGTGACACGTACCAACGGTCAGGTCAACTCCGTGACGGGTCCCAGCGCTGGTTCTGCCCCGCAGATGCTCATCCTGCCCTACGACTGGCAGTGGCCGAAGGAGCTGACACGCATCACCGCTGCTTATCCCGATTTCGGTACCTGGGGTGAAAACTACACCAGCAGCTCGTGGTTGGACAAAAAGGTGACCGAGAACATCATCACCGGCTTCAGCGATACCGAGATTACCTCCAACGGCCAGAAGACGGTTAATCTGCCTTAATCGCAGGTCATAAGGCATATAATACACGCAAAAGCCCCGTGCAGCGACGCATAGCAATGCGCACTGCACGGGGCTTTTGCGTTACCAGCGGTGCTGACCTCACAGGCCAGACCGTGCGTTTGTCGCATATACCCAGGGTTGCACCGTTTGCTGGCGCAAACGGCTCACCCTGGGCTACGGTCGTTACGCCCCTCCGGGTAGGGTGTTCAAAATTCGTATCAAAATATGCAGCGTTTGTGCAGTTTTTGCCCCTGAAGGGGGCATGTGTTCAATACGATCCCAATAGTAAGAACCTAAATACCTTATATATAGTATCTTCGTTCATGTTTTGTGTAATTTTTCGTTCGCAAATAAAATTTGATTTTGAACACCCTACCCTCCGGGGCTTTGGTTTGCTTATGTTTTGCGCGTTTTTCGCAAAAACAATTCTACACCGCATGCCCCCCCAAAAACGCCGTTTCAGCGCGGCGGAGTGGGTTAAATGTCGGTAGGGACAATGCTTTCAATATAGCGGCAGAGAATGCTGATGCCCTTCACGTTGTCGCCGCCTTGCGGGATAATCACGTCGGCATAACGCTTCGTTGGTTCAATAAACTGGTCGTGCATGGGCTTGAGCACCTTAAGATAACGGTCGACAACCATCGACACGGTGCGTCCACGATCGATGATGTCGCGCTGGATGTTGCGTATGAGACGCTCGTCGGAGTCGCAGTCTACAAATATCTTCAAGTCCATCATGTCGCGCAGTTTCTTGTTGAGCAGTGTCATTATGCCCTCTACGATTATCACCGGCTTCGGGTCTACATGCACGGTGTCGGGCAGACGGTTGCACTTCAAGTATGAATAGGTGGGCTGCTCAATGGCAGTGCCGTTGCGAAGCTCGTTTATCTGCTTTATGAGCAGTTTCCAGTCGAAGGCATCGGGGTGGTCGAAATTTATGGCATGGCGTTCCTCGTCGGTCATGCCCGTCGTGTCGTTGTAATAAGAGTCGAGCGGCACCACGGCCACATGATGCGGCGGCAATGCCTCTACTATTTTCCTCACCACGGTTGTCTTTCCCGAGCCGGTGCCTCCGGCTATTCCGATTATCGTTATCTTGTCAGCAAGTTTTTCCATAAAATATAAATAATGTGTAGTGTCGTTGTAGTTCAAATGTGCATCTCGCCGAACATGTCCTCATAATACCGTGCCTTGTCTTCCACCTTCATGGGGTAGGCCCGCGAACTGCTCGGCATGCGGTAGAGGCGCAGCGTGCGCCGTCCGCACACGAAACTCACCCATGCCCCCACCTTTGGCGGGTGTGCAATGGCAAAAGTTTGGCAGAGCACGTCGGTGGCCTTCTGCCCGGTGGTGACCACCGCTTCGCACTCCGGCAACGCGCCGAGCATGGCGTTGAGGTCGGTGGCCTCCACTATTTCAAGGTCTTTGTCAGATGCCGTGTTCTTCAGCCTGCGCACGGCACAGGCCGTGTCATACATGCCTATGCGGTGCGTCGTGAGGAAATCCCCGATGTCGCCGAGGCGATAGGTCTTCGCATCCGTGTCGACGAAACGCTCCTTTTCGCCGAAAAAGCACAGACCGAATATGCGCCACATGTCGTTGGTGAAATTGGGGTAATAGAATTTCATGGCCCATCGCCGTGGCGACGGCGGAAAGCTCCCGAGCATGAGCATGCGGCATCCGTCAGGAAGAAACGGCTCAAAGGGATGCCTTTCCACAGGCATCCCCACCCCACTGCCGGGCATAGTGCCGTCGGCCTGCTGTGCACGGGCGTTCTGCCGCCCGCTCATTTCTTTTCCTTCAAGAGATAAACCACCACCGGCAGGTGGTCGGAATAGCCGTCCTGCCACACACCGCCGGCCGTGGTGCGCTTGGGATAGCCCTTGTATTTGCCTTCGGTCTGGAACAGATAAGGCCGCGTGAATATCTGGCACGACCAGTATTTGAGCGTGGAGAAATCTTTCGCGCCGTTTTGGTTGAGCATGTTGGGCGTAACTACAATCTGGTCGAAGAGGTTCCACGAACCGTTGTAGCACAGTGTGCCGCGCCCATCCTTTGCCAGGATGTTATACCACGGGTTGTACATGTCGCCGCTGCCCACCTTGTTGATGTCGCCCTTGGCCGACAGAGCCTCGTGCATGCTCTTGTCGGTGGGGTCGTCGTTCATGTCGCCCATGACAATCACCTTGCGATGACTGTCGGCCCGCATGAGCGAGTCTTTTATGGCCCGCACCTGCCGTGTGCCCATTTCGCGGTAGTAAGACGACGAGAAACGGCTCGGCAAGTGGCACACAATCACGGTGAGCGGTTCGCCGGCGAGGGTGCCGCTCACGGTGAGGAAACCGCGCGTTATGAAATTGCTGTCCTTGGCCTCCTCGGCAACATAAGGGTGCAGCTTTATGTCGTTCACCGCAAACAGACTCGGGTTGTATATCATGGCGCAGTCGATGCCGCGCTTGTCGGGACCCTCTACATGTGCATAGCGGTAGCCACGCGCCTTCAGTTCGGGCTGTGCGGTAAGGTCGTCGAGCACCTTGGAGTTCTCCACCTCGCTCATGCCTATTATGGCGCATCCCACGCCGGGCAACTTGTCGGTGCCCATGTCGGCAAGGGCACGCGCCATGTTGTGCAGTTTGTGGGTGTATTTCAGTTCGTTCCATCGGTAAGATCCCGTAGGGAGAAATTCGTAGTCGTTCTTGCCTTCGTCGTGGTTGGTGTCGAAGAGGTTTTCCTGGTTGTAGAATCCCACGGCATAAACGGCAAACTGCCGTGCCGAAGCCCCAAGCGCGATGAGAAGAATCGCCGAGAGGAGCATGATTTTCCTGATACTGTGCATATTTAATTTTTATTGTTTCGGTAGAGTGCAGTCCTGCCGGACTTTGGGTTGCGGTACGCTGCGAGGCGTGTTCCGACTGCAAATTTACTCCAATTAATCTGAAAATTTGGCAAACGAAACGCCAAAATCACATTTTTCACAACAATTTAATCTGCGCCTACGGGGCATCCATGCCGCGCAGGGCAAGCTTTGCCTCCGGCATCGGACATTTGCCGCACACGCGTGCTGCATATGGTGCACACACGCGCAGCAGCCGCAGCACGCCGCCGACAAGCCCGTTTGCACACGGCAGAAGCGCACGACATGGGCGCAGACTGATGCCTGAAAGCGCACACAGAGCATATAATTATGTATCATTTATACATCTTGTTTCACAATTGCCCTGCTTGTGCGCGCCGAAGACAGTGCTGCAAAGGGCTTTAACAAAAAAATAACATTAAAAACTTTTTTTGTCAGAATTAATTTCTTTACTTTGCACGAGATATTAAAATTACATAATTTACTACCACATGCAGAAAAAGCTTAATTTAGCAGTGATTGCCATGTGCTACGCTCCCATAGCCTATGCACAGACCGACTCACTGGCGCACGTGAGTGACGCTGTGAGCGAATCGGCATTCACATTCACCGAAGCGCAGCTGGGAGAAGACGACGACATGTCGCAGAACGTGACACTCATCAGTTCGAACACCAACATCTACGCCAGCGAGGTGGGCTACCTTTTCTCGCCGGTACGCTTCCGCTACCGCGCATTCGACCAGAAATTCAACGGCGTGTACATCAACGGCGTGCCCATGAACGACATTGAAAACGGGCAGTTCCGCTACACCCTCGTGGGCGGATTGAACAACCAGACACGCAACAAGGAATTTTCGCTGCCATTCGAGAGCAACACATTCGCATTCAACGAAATGGGCGGTGTAAACAACTACAATTTCCGTCCGGCAGCAATGGCATCGGGACACCGCATAACACTTAGCGGAGCCAACCGCAACTACACTCTGCGCGGGATGTACAGCTACAGCACCGGGCTCACCGACAAGGGTTGGGCATTCAGCGCAGGAGTGTCCTACCGATGGGCCAACCAAGGATATGTTGAGGGCACTTTCTACAACTCGCTGTCCTACTACCTCGGCTTGCAGAAGGTGTTTGCAGGCGGCCGCCACAGTTTGGCTTTCTCTACATGGGGCAACCCCACCGAACGCGCTTCGCAGGGAGCCGGAACCGACGAGGCTTACTGGCTGGCCAACGACCGCTACTACAACCCCTACTGGGGCTACCAGAACGGCAAGAAGCGCAACTCGCGCATCGTGAACGACTATTCGCCGAGCGCAATACTCACCTGGGACTGGAACATCAACGACAACTCCAAGCTCACCACATCGCTTTTCGGCAAATACAGCATGTACAAGAGCACGAAGCTCAACTACAACAACACCGAGAACCCGCAGCCTAACTACTGGAAGAACCTTCCGAGCAGCTACTACGACGTGTGGAACGACGACAACGACTCCTACCGCACGCCCGAGGCTCTCGCCGAATGGCGCAACGCCGTTGACTACTGGAAGGCCAGCAAGGCCAACCGACAGATAAACTGGGACCGGCTGTATGCCGCCAACAAAACGGTGTCGGAGCAGGGCTATGACGCCATGTACTACATACAGGCCAAGCACAGCGATGCTCTCACCGTGTCGCTGGCATCGACATTCAACCGCCAGATAGACAAGGACAAGAGCATAAACATAGGCATCGTGGCAGGCACCAACAAGGGCATGCACTACCAAACAATGGACGACCTGCTCGGGGCCGACCATTTCACCAACATCAACAACTATGCTCTCGGAATGTACTACAACGAGAACTCGCCCGAAATACAGTATGACCTGAACAACCCCAATGCCATTGTGAAGGTGGGCGACAAGTTCGGCTACAACTACAACCTGCTGGTGAACAACGCCAAACTGTGGTCGAGCTACTCGGAGAATTTCGGAAACCTCAACTACACCATAGCCGCCAAGATAGGCTACACGAGCATGGAGCGCGACGGAAAAATGCGCAACGGCCTTGCCGCCAACTACTCCTACGGCAAGAGCGGAGTGGCCGAATTCATCGACGGTGGCGTGAAGTTTGGCGCAAACCTGCACATGGGCACGGGCGGAACACTGTCGCTCGGACTCGGCTATGAGCACCGCGCACCGCAGGCACGCAACGCCTTTGAGGCTCCCGAAATAAACAACAATTTCGTGGCAAACCTCAAGAACGAGCGCATATTCAGTTCGGAACTGGGCTACCAGTATGAAAACGCATGGCTGAAAGCCAACGTCAACGCCTACTACAGCCGCCTCACCAACGTGACCGACTGGCAGAACTACTACTTCGACGACGAGAACTCGTTCACCTATGTGTCGCTCACCGACATGAAGAAGGAATACTACGGCGTTGAGGCAGGACTGAAATTCAAGGTGACAAGCGCGTTCGACGTCAAGCTCCTCGGCACCATAAGCGAAGCAAAGATTATAAACAACTCCAAGCTGAGCTATATGAAATCGTCGAACGGCGACGAAATCACCGACGACAAGATTTACAACAAGGGCATGCGCGAGTCGGGCACGCCGCTCACCGCAGCAAGCCTCGGCCTGAGCTACCACCAGAACGGATGGTATATCGACGCCAACTGCAACTACTACGACCGCATCTACCTCTCCTACTCGCCCAACTACCGCTACGAGTCTACACTGAACAACCGCGCGGCGGCAGGACAAACCGTCTACGACCTGCAGGGCAACGTGCTCGAATCGGCCATAAGCCAGGCCAAGGGACACGGCGGATTCATGGTGGACTGCTCGATAGGACGCAGCATCTATCTCAAGCACGGATCGCTGTCGATAAACCTCTCGGTGACCAACGTGCTCAACAACCGCGACATTGTGACCGGCGGCTACGAACAAAGCCGAAGCGACTACTCGGGCAGCGGCGACAACACGAGCCGACGCGCCTACTCGTTCTCGAAGAACCCCATGAAGTTCTATGCCTACGGCACCAACGGAATGCTGAACATCACTTATAAATTCTAAACAAGAAAGCAATGAAGAAAACGATGAAATATCTAGCCCTCGCAATGCTTGCCCTGCTAGCCACGGCGACAGTCACGTCGTGCATGGACGACGACTGGAAAGACCCTACGGGCGACGTGTCGCCCTACGGCAACAACAGCTTGCAGGAGCACAACGTAATATCGATAGCCGACCTGAAGGCGAAATACGCAAACGCACTGAGCCAGCAGAACGACACGACACGCATCACCGACGACATACAGATAAAAGGACGCGTGGTGAGCACCGATGCCGGCAACAACATCTCCAACGAGATTGCCGTTGACGACGGCACAGGCTCCATACTCGTGTGCATAACGGCACGCGGCCTGTACAAGATTTACCCCGTGGGACAGGAGGTGCTCATAAGCCTCAAAGACCTCTACATAGGCACTTACGGCTATCAGCCGCAGATAGGCACACCCTACACAAGCACCAGCAGTTCGGGCGTGAAGCGCACGTTCCCGAGCCGCATCAACTTCAACACATGGCAGTCTCATTTCCGCAACATCGGCAAGGCCGACGCATCGAAGGTGACCGCCGAGGAGTTCGACCTCAGCAAGGTGAAGGATGCCAACTACATAGCCGAGAAGTGCGGCAAGCTCATGACCTTCAAAAACGTCACATTCGCCGAGGCAAGCGCAACAAGACAGACTCCGTTTGCCACCGAAGCAGAAGGCATAGGCAACGGCAACGGCGTGAGCCGCTCGCTCAACGGCTACAGTTCGAGCGTGCTCTGCGTGCGCACAAGCATCTATGCCAAGTTTGCATCGACACCGATGCCCACCGTCCCGGTGAACATCACCGGCATAGTGACACGCTACGGCAGCACCGTGCAAATCCTGATACGCGAATACAGCGACGTGGAAACGGTTAAATAAAAGAAACGACAACTAACAACAAAAAAAGAAAAAAACAAAACTCGATATGAAAAAGATACAGTATCTGATGTTCGCCCTCATCATGGCGACATTCACATTTGCAAGCTGCGAGGATGTGCCACAACCCTACCAGACTCCCGACAGCGGCGACGACACTCCCGCCGTTGAAGAAGTGGCAACCGGCGAAGGCACTGTCGAAAGCCCGTTCAACGCCGTTGCCGCCAACAAGTATGTGGAGGCCGGCGAAGGACTCGACAAGACCGTATATGTGACAGGCGTGATAAGCAACGTGAAGGAGTGCTCGGCACAATACGGCAACGCCTCGTTCTACATTACCGAAGACGGTGCCACCGACAAGACCACATTCTATGTCTACCGCGTGAAGGGTCTGGGCAACAAGAGCATCGACTCCGACGACTATGTGAAAGTAGGCGACAAGGTGGTTGTCTGCGCCCAGCTCACCAACTACAACGGCACCTATGAAACGGCACAGAACACCGGCTACATCTATTCGCTCAACGACAAGACCGACGGCGGAACCACACCCAGCGACGGCGAGGCCACCGGCGACGGCACTAAGGAGAACCCGTTCAACAGCGTGGCGGCCAACAAATACACGTCGAGCCTCGCTGCCGACGTTAATTCCGACAAGGATGTATACATCAAAGGCAAGGTGGTGTCGGTGACAGAACAGTATAGCACAAAATACGGCAACGCCACATTCTACATTTCCGACGACGGCACAGAAAACAACCAGTTCTGTGTGTTCCGTGCTCTTTACCTCGACAACCAGAAATACACCGAAGGCACAACCCTCAACGTCGGCGACGAAGTGGTGGTGTGCGGCAAGGTTGTAAACTACAAGGGCAACACTCCCGAAACGGCGCAGGGCCTAGCCTACCTCGTTTCGCTCAAGAGCAACGGCGGAAGCAGTGACGACACCGACGACACTACGGGCGACACCAGCACAGCCAACGGCGACTTTGAATGCTGGGTGAGCGGCGCTCCCAACAACTGGAAGTCGGCCACCACGGCAGGCAACGCCACTCTGAGCCAGAGCAGCGACGCACACGGCGGCAAATACTCTGTAAAAGTGGGCGGAAACTCAAGCAGCAACAAACGTCTGGCCTACAAGGAAATGGAACTTAAAGCCGGCGAATACACCATGACTTTCTATGCAAAGGCAGCCACATCGGCAGGTGCTTCGCTGTGCCAAGGCTATGTCATCATCACCGACGGGAAAATAAACAGCAGCAGCGACTACAAGTACGGCGACTACACAAACAACCTCACCAACACCGAATGGGTGAAGGTAAGCCACACGTTCACCATCGCTGAAGACGGCACTTACTGCATGGTGATAATGAACTCCAAGAATCCGGGCGGCGATTTGCTCATCGACGACTTCACGCTCACCTGCGGCTCACAGACAATCATCAAGTAAGCCAAAGTCAACGGAATACACCACACATCCCCGCCGGCATGTCATCCAACGCCGACGGGGATGCTTTTTTTGCCCACAACACGCCTTTTCCACGGTCAACATGCAGACAGTGCCAACAAAACAACCGCCAAAATTTGCATGAACAAGAAAAAAGGCGTACCTTTGCAGTCGGTTAAGCGTGTAATAACGCGAAATTACTCAAACAAACATTCAAACATAATTAAAGAAATGAAAAAGGGAATCCATCCAGAAAACTATCGCCCCGTCGTATTCAAGGATATGTCCAACGGCGATATGTTCCTTACAAAGTCTACATGCAAGGCTACAGAGACAGTAGAGTTTGAAGGCGAAACTTACCCAGTAGTGAAAGTCGAAATCTCGAGCACTTCTCACCCGTTCTACACAGGCAAGAGCAAGCTCGTCGACACAGCAGGCCGCGTGGACAAGTTCATGAGCCGTTACGGAAAGGTTCGCAAATAAGACACAGATACACTTCCTACTTTATATAAGGACATTGAAAGTGTGTTCTTGCGTAGTTGCATATACGCCAGAACACACTTTCTTTTTGCTTGTAAAACGGGAACGACACACCCAAGGCAACCGTCACAATTTCACTTGAAATTCGAGCCAGCCCGTGACACAAAGCACCTCCACACCAAACAACGCCACAACAGCATTATCCACAATACAATGCACCAATACAACTTCACTCACAACTCACTATATTTCCTCGCCGCAATGGCTATGGCCGTGGCCCTGTCTGCATGCGGCGACGACTCGGGCAGCGGCAATGGCACAAACAACGACAGCGGCCCAAACGTCAACAGAAACACCGTCACAACCGACGAGGCCGTTACCCGACTCGAGTTTCCGCACCTTGCCGATTCCAAGACAAACATAGTCATCATACACCGCACGCCCGAAAGCTCGTTTGACAAAGACCGGGTGAACTATGCAGTGGAATGGGACTGCAACAAGAAATCGCAGCGCTGGTCGTGCTACCAGATGCACAAGGGATACAACGGCAACTTCTCGCGCGTAATAAACGAATATCCCAACGACCCTGACATCCCCAAAGAATACCGCTGGGACGACGACTACATACGCAACTCCGGCTTCCAACACGGGCACATCTGCCCCAGTGCCGACCGCACATTCTCATATCAGGCCAACTACCAGACCTTCTACATGTCGAACATGCAGCCCCAATACGGAGCATTCAACGGCTATTCGGGCAGCAACCGAGGCCTGTGGCTGCGCATGGAAGGCAAGGTGCAGCAACTCGCCAGCAACCTCGACAAGAACGACACGATGTATGTGTGCAAGGGCGGATGCATAGACAACGAGGAATATATAATCAAGCGCATCAACAACAAGCTCATTGTCCCCAAATATTTCTTCATGGCCCTGCTCATGAAAACATCGCAAGGCTATTCGGCAATGGCTTTCTGGGTAGACCAAACGGCCTCGTGGCGCATGGACGAAACGCTCGCCCAGCATGCAATATCAATAGACAAGCTCGAAGAACTCACCGGCATCGACTTCTTCTGCAACCTCCCCGACAAGATAGAAAACGAAGTGGAGAAGAATTTCTACCCGAAATACTGGGGGCTGCAATAGCACATCAGCCTGCAATCCCGCTCATTCCGCAACCCACAACAAAATAACCGTTGCGGTTGCAACACACAATACACGGTTTAAAGAATTCTACATGGCATGGCCACGGGTTCTTTAAACCGTTTTCGTTAGCCCTTGCTTCCACCCACTTGCCGACCACACGAGAGTAAAGATTGCGAAAATTGCCGGGACATTATTCATCGATTAAACTGCATTACAACTTTCCATTGCCTCCACATACAAGGTTTCGGCAAATCAGCAGAATACGAATGGCATAAATACAAAAAGAGGATTTTACTCTAAGTAAAATCCTCATAAACTTGTGACTCCGCTGGGATTCAAACCCGGAACCTTCTGATCCGTAGTCAGATGCTCTA
>CAVDCP010000020.1:40623-44478 GCA_963607545.1 bacterium | reverse complement strand
ACAAAATACGGGCTGGTTTGCAAAGTGCACATTTTTTCACATAATGCGCATTATGCACAATAATTTTCATATTTTTTAACAACATCGAACGGAAATATATTAGAATTTAAATCCGTTCTCGCACCTCATAAATAGGTGTCGGAGATACATTCACCGATTGACATTATTATGGCAAGTATATAGCGCGCACCAAGCTAAGAGCGCGTTAAAAGCGAAATTCGCAATAGCGGTTACGGCGGAGGGGGCAGCCAACGAAAACACCCCCACAGCTGGTGCAAGCACCAGCCATGGGGGCATCTTCATTGTCTGGGGGGTGTTTTCCGCCGTGGTGTTCTCTAAATGAGAACACCGTGGGGATTTGTGACCACCTAACGGCTCTATGCAGATAGCGGAGCTATCACAATGCGCGCACGCGCGAAAGCACGCACGCACGCATCAATCTGGGTCAATCTGGGCAAGTAGTCCAAAAGTACAACGCTACAAAGGCGAAAGCAACAATATGAAGCAAAAGCCAAATAATGAATATTTTATATAACCATTTCATGTAAACAATAACGCAAGAAAAACGCGTTTATTGCGCGGAATTTGGATTTTGCCGTGAAGAACTACCGGGAAGCATAGTATTATCAAAACTACCGGAGAGCCAACCGGCATCAATATTTGTATACTGTTGCATTAATCGCTGCATATTCCAAAGTTCTTCATAAGTCGGCTTTCGGCCTTGCCTAATTGCTTTCATATAACGATGATACCACGGATTATTAAAAATAGCCTGTGACACATTAGAGGGAGCAGCTTTAAGAACTTCCTGTAAAACGCGAGCATCCTGTACAGTTGGATTTTCTTTAACAAGGTTATCAAGGCGAACACCGCGTTTTTGCTCATCAACAAATTGTGCTTGAGAACCAGCAAGAGCAGTTTGTGCACGATAATTAGCGACTTGAGCGGGAAGGACGTTATTACGCGTATAATCCAAGTTTTCCTTTGTGGAATCGTTAACACCTTTACGAGATTTCGATTCCTCAATACCAGCAAGGATACTTTTATAAGTTGCGTCATTCATTGCACCAGCAACGGCGGCATCAGCGTGGGCCTTAATAGAATTCGAAGCCGCAATCTCACTTTCAGATGCGGCGGTACTCTGACCGTACAAACGGTAAGTTTCATTAAGCATTTCCTGTAGTTTGTTGCGCAGTTGCGTATTACGGGTGTTGGATATCATATTATTAAGTTCAGCCATACGGCGTTGATACAGGGTAGATAATTCAACCTGTTTCATTTCCGTGTCTTTCTGAATGTTTTGAGCCTGTGAAGCCTTAACGTTATTGTCAGCAAGGACACCAGCAGAACCAAGAACAGTGCTAACAGCATTTGCACCTGTGGAGAACAGGTCAGAAACGTTGGGCACGTTAGGAGCACTACCAGCACTGGGCGCGGCGATACCGTTAACCGAGGAAGCAGCAGCAACGGCAGAGCCATTCGCGAAACTCGGGTTGATGCCAGCGGCTTTCATGCCGTTCTTTTGCAACAACGGGTTTAACTGCGTCAACTGCATTTGCCGCTCATACTCGGTAGCGGCGTTCTCACGGGCATATTGTTGTTGTTGCGCGTTTAATTGAGTTTGATACTTATATTGAGTTTTGGCAGAGTTACCGCCAAGCAAAGACGATGCTATACTACCAACGGCAGAGATAGCGGGTCCAATCCAAGCAGCCATATTAGAAGAATTTTTATAGTTAGAAGATGAAACGTTAATGTGAGAAGGGAGGTTATTATTATAGGCGTTCTTAACAGTCAAATAAGAAGAGCCATTAAACCAAGGATTAACCATAAGCAATAAAGTAAAATGTGCGCCACTTCGCGGCCATGAGGAGCGAGCAGCGCACAGGAAACACACAAACGAATTATTCTGGACGAACGTCAACCGAAGAATTATCAGTACTTTCTTCGAACGTGTCGTAACTTTCAGAAATAGGCTTCAAAGCATTAGTAACACGAACATCAAAAACGGACTGACAAATGAAATTATCACGGTTAGGCTGGAACACATCACTATTAGTAAGATTAGACGGAAGCATATTACTAAACAAACGGTCAAAATTACCTAACCAAGGATAACGGGCACAATAACGCCATTGCTCGGAAGCAACAGGCAAAGAAACATGCGTAAATGATGGATAGTACTCGGTAATAACTTTAGAACCATCATCTACAGGATACGAACGAACATCCTCAGACTCCAAATAAGAAGAAGTAAGGACACGGTCAAGATAATACGGGGAAAGGTCATCAAAAGAAGAACGTAACGACATATCACCGTTTACAACGTTCTTTTTAACCTTATAACCACTAAAGCGCGGAACATAACCAAAAGCAACATTTGTAAGAGATTCGGTAGCAGTAGAAGATTTACGCCGAAAGTCAACAATATTGTTATCAGAGACAATAGCACCCTTAGGAGTCAATTCCATGCCGAGGGCATCAAAATCAGCAGAGGGCAACGTAAAACGGTCAAGACCATACAAAGTCAAGTCATTACCTTGAAAATATCCACTTTCAGGAACAATAGCAGACATAACAAAGACGTAACCACTAACCGAGGTGTGGAAACTGAATCCGCTGTTATCGAAACCAATACCTTTACCAGCATAAGCGCCAAGTACTTCACCATCACCACTTTCAGTGTTAGCAGTGTCAGAAGTAGAAAATACATCATTAATTTGCAAATCAAGGCGAGAGCTAGAAATGTGATTACTTTGTTTAAAGACAGAGTTAGCAACATCAGCACCATAGTGAACGCGAAGCCATTCAGAAATACGTTGTCCTATAATACTATCCTTATTAACAAAGCGCGTCAAACGCTGCAAAGTCTGCAAAGCGACATTATAAAGGTTAGGAGCACCAGTAGTAGAATTTTGAACGAGTTTACCAGGGGCAGAAGTCAATGTAATACCAAGAGCAGAGGCAGAAGTAGTAAAGACGTTAGACGTAGCATTAGAACCATCAACAAAGGAAGCAGAAACAGGCGTAAGATTAACCGAAGCACGATGCACGGAAACGAAATCATCGGGGTAAGTATACCAGCATTGGGCCAACTCACGGAAGAATTTCATCAAGGTATCAGAATCCGTATTAAGGAGAGATTCGGAAAAATCATAAATATAATTATCATCCAAATGCTTTATAAGACCAAAACAAGCGGTATTAGTCCAATTGACAGTACGTTTAACTGCATACAAATCAAACCAAGCCTTATAAAATGCAAGAATAGGAGCAAAAGCGACGTGGGAACGGTCAGAAATGTTCAAAGAGTAACCAAGACCAAGGAATATTTTGCGCAAACGCAAAGCGACAGTACTAAAGCGGAACGTTAAAGCAGCACCATTAGAAAGAAAAATCACCTCATCAGCAGAAGTAAATGTAATACGGTTATCTTCACCAGCTGTAGAATGACCAGACTGTAAAAGGGGCATATTAACAACATCAGTAATGCCGAAAATATCCTTACAAAGAATACCACCAATAGTTTTTGCAATTTCATCATGAACATGAGTAGGCTGGAAATACCCTTCACTATGGGACTCGGATTCAGTCCAATAAGTAAAATCTGATTCAAGCAAAAGTAAATAAACCAACATTGCATTAGTAGTAAAAGGCAATTGCGTAGGTTTATAAGTTTTATTACCGACAGAATAAGGGAGATTAGCCAACAGGGCATCAGAATAGGGCACAACGTCAGCAAGAGGGACGAAAGAGGCTTCATTTTGAAGATGAACGCGAGCGAACGAGGGAGCAACGAGCGGAGCAAGGCGAACCAACTGTTTACACGATACATTAATATCACTGTTGGGCATC
>CAVDCP010000020.1:0-40607 GCA_963607545.1 bacterium | reverse complement strand
AGCCATAGTTATTCAGTTACAGGGTTATCAGTTACAGGGTAATCGGAATTGTCGGAGTTATCACCGTCAAGTTTTTCAATATTAGTTACAATATCCTCAATTTTTTCAGCGGTGGGGACACTGTCAAGGACGTTAGCGGCAACAGGCTGGAGCGGCACGTTAGCCTTTAGGAGTTCTTCCAACTTGTAGTCAGCACAGGAGGGAAGAGTTTTAGCGACCTCGGAATTAGGACGGGAAACAAAAGTAACGAGTTCAACGCCGTTATCATCAACGTTGGACACTTGTACAACATCATTCACAGGTTGAGGAATGACAGCACGAAGACGATTTTTGCGAAATCTGAATGCCATAATTTAAAAGTTTAAGTTAACATAATCGTTTATCGAATTTATAATTGAACCTATAACGAAGATAGTCAAGCCGTTCACGGTCTTTGGCCATTTGCAAGGCTTTAGCAGTGCGCAAGGCAACGGAAACAGTACTATAGAGTTTATCAAGGGAGCGACAAGAATACAATTCCCAGTCTATTTCATCAATGATAGCAGAACCGCAAGGCACATCAATAGGAGGAGTAACTTTAGCGTAACGTATATTTTTAGCGTATTCGTAAAGACGGTAAGACGCATCAAGGTCAGTAAGGTTTTCAAAGCGACCGTCAGAATGTTCGTACAGGAAGTAACACAATTTGGGATAGCTGCACTTTTTCAATACTTCATGGTAGATAGCAACAGGAGTAAAGGTAACAGGATTGGCAAGGTTAATACCAAGATGCCGTAAGTGTCTTGTAAAGTCTTTAGGGTACTCGGGTTTTGCCATTATTTGTTGGAAAACTTCACTCATTTTTTGGCAAGTACGGGCAATGCGATTTTTATACGACTGTTTAAGGTATGCTTTACCGAAATCGGATAACTCACGGTCATACAACAATTTACCTGTGGTGGGTGATACACGTTTGGAACGAACGTTTTTATACATGAGCTTATTAACTACGAATGTAGGAAGAGGTACAAGTTCTTTAGACAAAGGGTTATTAATACCTTTAGTGATAAGGGTGTGCACTGTATTAATATCTGACAAGTCTATTTTATCAAGTATGGTATAGCCGATGCCATTACTTTGCCAATGTTTGGGTAAACGGGTTTTAAGCCAACGCAATTGTTCTTCACTACCGAAGCGTTTTAAATACTCCATAGCATTTTGAACCTCGGGCAAGTTAAAGTAAGTCATATCCTTTGTAATGTATTTGGAGACATACTTAGCACCAGCAACAAGGGGTATTTTTGAACCACGAACGAAGCCACGAAGAAGCGGAGTAGAGGTTTTGCCGAAACTATCAACGTAGTTGTAAATGCCGTCAACAGGACGGGACGAACGTTCATCAAGTTTGGGGAACATGAAGCCATATTGCATCCAACAACCGCGGCAGAATTCAGTAAACCAAAAGGGGTCAACATCGGGCGCGAGCATAAACAAACCGTGGTAATGAGGACGGCGAGTGTTTTTGCCGTATTCAGCGGCTATAAAGTACTTGTATTTGCCTTTGCCGTAATCGTACTGCAAACGGGCGTTTATCTGGTCAAGCATGCCGAGAATGTGCGTAGAATCGAAGCACGGCACTAACTTGAAAGGTGTGGAGAAGTTAGGGAAACCGCAATCCGTATCGGGTTCTATGATATCAAAGACAAGGTTTGGCAAGTTCTCATTATTGTATGTGAACGTAAGGAAAACGGCGTTTCCGCCGATACTTTTCCAATAAGCCAATTCAAACGACAGGCGCGTTTGCCATTCATAAAGACGCTGCACATTGCACTCGCCACAATGACAACACGGCACATCATAGTCAGAGTACGAAAGGGCATCATTATAATAGGGTGACTTATTTTGAATATGTATCGGGGAAACGCACATGAGCGACAATATTAAAAGTTATACATCAACATCAGAACGCAATACCACATTGTCATTTATCAACAATTCATGGTAATGCAAGCGACGAGTATTTTTGCAATACTCAACAGTAATATAATACTTACACATAACTAACAGGTCAACGAGGGTAAGACAAAGCACCACTATGATGCAAAACGGTGGTGTCAGTAACTGTAATACGGGTTGTGCCGTAGCCGTCTACACGGTGTGACACGGTGCAAGCACTGCAAAGCAGAGCGCACAGGAGAAACTTAAAGTACATCATCTATGTTAAATTCAATTTGAGGTTCGGCAATTTTAATTGCTTTACTTGCAAGACTATAATCAGAGAACAAAGCGCGGAAAGCGTCAGCAGCAAGAGTACAGGGAGCAGGAGCAAGACTGTTATAACCGTTGTAGTGCATTTCAAAAGTTCCTACATGGTCAACCAACGGAACATCAAAACGCAAATTGGCCATGATAAAAGACAGGAAAACCATTTCCTTCTCAGTTAAATGCGTAATGCTATATTCGTAGCATTGAAGCGGATTTTTTGAACGTCTTTTGTAGATTTTCATATTTGTGTGTTTTGGTTTGTGCCGCAAATATAGGAACAATTTCAATATAATGCGCATTATGATAAATAGAATAAAAAAAATATGGTATCGCCTACTAAAAGGCTTTACTTGGCTTAGTTTTAACGGCTTTGATAATCTTTGTGTTATGTTTTTTTTGGGCTCCTATACTTGTAGTCTGGTAGCATCTTGCGCGCGCGTATTCGCGCGTGCGTGCAATTTCGCTGAATTCTGTTTTTGTGTTACAAAAAAAAGAGACTGTACATAACTTTGGTACAGTCTCCTTTTAGTTGATTTCTGGAATCTGAAATCTATGTTGCTTTTACATTATCCCATCTTCACGCAGTTTCACCTGCCACTTCCACGCGGATTTCAAGACATCTTCAAGCGGAGTTTCTGCTTTCCAGCCAAGAACGGTATTAGCACGGTCAACATTGCCCCATACCTTTTCGATGTCGCCCTCACGGCGTGGTGCATAAGTCCAGTTCACCTTCACGCCAGTAGCGCGCTCAAATCCCTCCACGATTTCGAGCGTTGACACACCTTTGCCCGTTCCGATGTTGAAGTATTCGATAGGTTCTGTTTCCTGGTCAAGCACACGGGCCATAGCAGCCACATGTGCTTTGGCAAGGTCAACGACATATATGTAATCGCGGATGCATGTGCCATCAGGGGTATTGTAGTCGTTGCCGAAGATTTTCAGTTGTTTACGGATGCCGATAGCAGTCTGTGTTACATAAGGAATCAGGTTCATCGGGACACCATTTGGCAATTCTCCGATAAACGCCGTAGGATGCGCGCCTATAGGATTGAAATAGCGCAGCACTATCGACTTTATTGCGGCACCGCTATGGATATAGTCGCGGATAATCTCTTCATTGATTTGCTTCGTGTTTCCATAAGGCGAAAGTGCCGGTTGTATAGGAGCCTGTTCTGTTACGGGAAGGTTTTCCTGCGAAGGCTGACCGTAAACGGTGCAGCTTGAAGAGAATATGATGCCCTTGACTCCGTATTTTGGCATGAGTTCGAGCAGGTTGACAAGTGAGACGATGTTGTTGCGGTAATAGAGCAAAGGCTTCTCCACGCTCTCGCCTACTGCCTTGGAAGCAGCGAAATGTATGATTCCCTCTATGTCAGGATATTTCTTCAGGACGTTTTCAGTGGCCTCTTTGTCACGCAAGTCTACCTTCTCGAAATCGGGACGGACACCCGTTATTTTCTCAATACCATCGAGTACTTCAATTTTCGAATTAGACAGGTCGTCCACTATAACCACCTTATAGCCTGCCTGTTGCAATTCAACTGTAGTGTGCGAGCCGATGAATCCGGTTCCGCCAGTCACTAAAATTGTTTGTTTCATAATAGTTTTATTTTAGATTGTCTACGATATTCGTTTAGTCATACTTATCAGGTTTTACATGTTTCTACCGCATAAAGTAAAGAAAACCAGTTCAGTTTAAGCCCATAAGTGCTTTAAGGCCGTTGTCTACGCCGCTGAATCCCATGAAAGCGAGCGACAGCAGTCCTGCCGTAATGAGCACAATGCTCATGCCACGCATGCCTTTGGGAACATTGACAAGTGCGAGTTGCTCGCGCAGTCCGGCAAACACCACAAGCGCGAGAGCAAATCCTCCGGCGGTGGATATGGCATAGACGACACTTTCAAGGAGTGTATATTCTTTTTGTATAACGAGTATTGCTACGCCCAGCACGCAACAGTTTGTCGTTATGAGCGGCAGAAATATTCCGAGAGCCTGATAAAGTGCCGGAGAAATTTTCTTCAGTATAATCTCTACCATCTGCACTAGTGCGGCAATGACCAATATAAACGCCAAGGTCTGCAGATATTCCAATCCCAACGGATTGAGAACGAAATGCTGCAAAAGATAAGTCACTATGGTTGAAAGCGTAAGCACAAAAGCCACGGCTGCCCCCATGCCAAGGGCAGTATCAATCTTTTTCGAAACTCCAAGAAACGGGCAAATGCCAAGGAACTGCGACAGAACTATATTGTTGACAAATATAGCCGATATGAAGATAAGTAAGTATTCCATGCTTTTCTAGTTTTTTCTCAGTTTGTTTACGATTGCTATAAGATAGCCAAGTGTTATGAACGCTCCCGGAGGAAGCACAAACAGAAGCACGTTGTATTGGCTGTCAACAAGGCTTACGCCAAAGATGCTTCCCGCTCCGATAAGCTCACGCACCGCTCCAAGAAGCGTAAGTGCAAACGTAAATCCCAGACCTGTGCCGAGACCGTCGAGCAGACTTTCACACGGATTGTGCTTGCATGCAAAAGCCTCGGCGCGTCCGAGAATTATACAATTCACGACAATGAGCGGTATGTATATTCCGAGCGAATTGTTCACAGAAGGCAGATAGGCTTCCATAAGCATCTGCAATATTGACACAAAAGCAGCGATAACGACGACAAAAACCGGGATGCGCACCATATCAGGCGTAAGGTTTTTGATGCTTGAAATAGCAACATTCGAGCAAATGAGAACAAACATAGTGGCAAGTCCCATCGACATTCCGTTCATTGCCGATGTGGTTGTGGCCAGAGTTGGGCACATTCCAAGAAGAAGGACAAATGTAGGATTCTCCTTTACGATGCCGTTGTATATGATATTCAGATATTTCATTTCTACAAATCTTATTTTTTCAGACCGTAATTCATTTGCTGCTGGCCACACTTTTCTTTTTCGGCGCGGTTGCTCCATCAGCAGTCACATCTCTCATCACGTCATAAGCCTGGCGCACTGCATTCAAGAAAGCGCGTGATGTTATTGTCGATGCCGTTATGCCGTCGATGTCTCCGCCATCCTTGCTGACGGTAAATTTGCATTTGTCGGGATTCAACCCCACGACACTACCCTTCTCCCCTTTCTGGAACCATGTGTCGGCTTTTTGGCCGAGTCCTGGGGTTTCGGAGCTTTGACGTATGGTGTAACCAGTGATATTGCCCTTGCTGTCGAAACCGACGAGCACACCAAGAGTGCCGCCAAATCCCATTACCGAACTTTCCACAGCACAACCTGTCGTCATTCCATCGGCAGTCTTCACCTTGTGCACGACAAAATCGAGGTCCTTTCCGTCAATATTCTTCTTCAGTTTCACATCACCTACAACAGTTACTTTCTGTCCTCCCATGACCTTTTGTATGTCGGTTGCCAGCGACTCAACATTTTGCCGGGCGATAGGTGCTTCCGTTATCTTGTGCACATAGGCAAGCGTTCCACCCGTGATGAGAGCTACCGCCACGAGTACAACAATCATATTTGGCAACGACGAACTTAACTTCTTCATTTCTTCGCCACCTCCCCATAGCGCTTTGGTTTCATGTAGTTATTTATAATTGGCGTAAACGCATTCATTATCAATATTGCAAACGACATGCCTTCGGGATAAGATCCCCAGTTGCGTATTACTACTGTGAGGAATCCTATTGCCACTCCATAGACAAGCTGACCTTTGTGCGTCATTGGCGACGTTACATAGTCGGTAGCCATAAACACCGCGCCAAGCATCAAGCCACCGCTCAACACAACCGAGAACGGGTCGGCATAGATGGGATTGGCGATATGAAGCAGTTCTGAAAACACGAAGACCGTGGCAATGATGCTTACGGGAATGTGCCATGTGATTATTTTTCGCCAAAGCATGAACAACAAACCTGCAATCAACGCAAGGGCACACACCTCGCCTATTGTTCCGGCACCGCCGTTGAGGTTGTCGCCGAGCAGCATGTGCATTGAGCCAGGCAGCGAGTCAAGCACACTGGCATCGCCACTTGTTATGGCCTGTTTCATAACACTGAGAGGTGTGGCTCCGGTCTTGGCATCAAGATAGCTCGAAAGATGCCCCATTACCGGCCATGATGTCATCTGGGCGGGAAAGCTCACAAGCAGCACACAACGCCCCACCAATGCCGGATTGAACGGATTGGCGCCAAGTCCGCCGAATGTCATCTTGCCTATTGCAATCGCCACGAAAGCACCTAACACCACAATCCATATCGGCATGTTGCTCGGCAAGTTCATTCCAAGCAACAAGCCCGTAATAACAGCTGAACCATCGCATATTGTCGGTTGCCTGTTAAGCAGAAACTTTGTTATAGCCCACTCAAAGACAACACACGAAACCACACTCGTGGCACATACGATAAATGCGCCAAGCCCGAAATAGGCAAACGAGACAAACAATGCAGGCAACAAAGCTATTATAACGCCGTGCATATTGCGCTCTATGCTGTCGCCACTATGAATGTGTGGCGATAATGAAACGACATATTTAGACATAAGTTTATTTTTTCGTGCCCGCATTGCGAGCTTTTATCATTCTCATTACAGTTGATTTGCCAAGACGTATGTTGTCGAGCATAGGTCTATGGGCAGGACATGTGAACTGGCACGAACCGCATTCTATGCATGAAGTTATGTGCTCACTCTCGGCTTTGTCCCACAGTTGGTTGGCCGAAACAGTGGCCAACAAGTACGGCTCAAGACCCATAGGACAGGCTGACACACATTTTCCACAACGCACACAGGGCTTTGCACATCCACGGTGCGCCTCGCTGCCACTTATTACTGTGACGCAATTGGTGCCCTTGCACACCGGGACTTCGGCAGAAAGGAGAGCCTTGCCCATCATAGGCCCGCCTGCCAGCAATTTGTTCTCGCCCTCGGGAATGCCTCCACAAATTTCAAGCAAATTGGCAATGGGCGTGCCCATTCTCACGATGAAATTGCCGGGATGAGCGACTGCTTTGCCCGTGACTGTGACATAACGCTCAAACAAAGGTTTTCTTTTCATCACTGCCTCATAGACAGCGTAGGCCGTTGCCACGTTCTGCACTATTGCACCCACATTGACAGGTATGGCCGGCGGTGCCGGAACCTGTCTGCCAATTACTGCATCGACAAGTTGCTTCTCGCCTCCTTGCGGATATTTTTGCTGCAGCGGCACTATTTCTATGTTGTTGCTGTGTGATGTTTTTTCTTCAAACAAAGCAATTGCCTTAGGTTTGTTGGCTTCAATGCCTACATAGCCTTTGTCTACATTGGCTACATGCATAAGCAATTTCAGCCCTTCGATTATTTCGTCGGCATGTTCAAGCATAAGCCGATAGTCGGCAGTGATATATGGTTCACATTCCACCCCGTTCAATATGACACATTCTGCCTTGGTTCCCGGCGGAGGTGTGAGCTTGATGAATGTCGGGAAGCCAGCTCCACCCATTCCCGTTACTCCGGCATCTTTTATACGGGCAACGATTTCTTCGGACGACAATTCGGGGTGTTGTTCAAGAGTTTCAACGTCGGTTGTTCGGGAAATGGTTTCTTCCCAATCGTCACCTTCCACATTTATTACAATAGAAGGCCGCCGATAACCCGACGCGTCGATTGCCGTGTCAATTTTCAGCACAGTGCCTGACACAGAAGAATAAACCGGAGATGACACAAAACCAGATGCTTCGGCCAAAAGCGTACCGACCTTCACCTTATCACCTTTCTTTACGACCGGTTTTGCAGGTGCCCCTATATGTTGCGACAACGGGAAGATGGCCTGTTTGGGGAGTGGCGCGACTACAGCTGCGACATCGTTTGTTAGCTTATTGTCTTCAGGATGCACCCCACCCTTTCTGAATGTTCTGAATTTCATAGTATTGTTTCCTTTCCTTGTGTCGGTTCTACAACTGTGCCGCTTACACCTGTTGCACATACATTTACGTTGGTTTCGCCTGTTGCGGAAGCTGTTTGCTGCACTGGCGGTTTGGGAGCAGGAAAGTTCACTGCCTTAATGGCCTTTCGCGGGCACACCTTTTCACATTTGCGGCACATCTTGCATTTTGCCGGATCGATATACGCCAAATTGTTTGCAACCGTGATTGCATCAAACTTGCATTCATTGGCACATTTTCCGCACCCGATGCACGAAACCGAGCATGCTTTCACAACCGATGCTCCCCTATCCTGATTACGGCAAGCCACAAATACGCGTCTACCACGCAAACCGCGCGGTCTTAATTCGATAATGCCACGCGGACACCCCTTTACACACGAGCCACATCCCGTGCAAACAGTCTCATCGATTTCCGGCAACCCGGTTGTCTCATTTATGCGGATTCCACCAAACGAACAGGCAGACACGCAATCGCCGCATCCGAGACAACCGTAGGCACAAGCGGTCTCGCCCATTCCGCTCATATTCATTGCAGCACATGTGCGCAGACCATCATATTCAGCCACACGCTGTCGGGCCGTACAGGAGCCTCCGCATCGCAACACAGCCACGCGCGGTTCGGCATCGGCAACAGTCACTCCAAGCAGATTGGCGATTTTTCCCATAACTTCACCACCGCCTACCGGACAGGCAAAGCCTTCGATACTTCCGTCATCTGCTGCTTTCACAAGTGCGGAAGCCATGCCCGAACAACCGGCAAAACCACATCCGCCACAATTGGCCTGCGGCAACAATGAAGCCACTTTGCCAATGCGTTCATCTTCTTTTACGGCAAAATACTTTGAGCAATAATAGAGCACGAAAGCGGAAATGAGTGCTATCGTGCCCAACACAAGCAGTGCCGTCAGCATATAATTCATATTGTCATTGTGTTTGTTTTTTCTACTTCTACTATGCGGAACGAGAAACGTTGGCCAACACGAGTGCGCAAGGCATACAACAAGATGTAATAGGCTGCAAGGGCCATAAGTGCATAAAATGCGGCAACACAGTCAGATGTTCCCGACACACTGGCAAGTGCCAAAACTACTACAAATGCGACCAACGGCCACACAAAACCCAAAAGCACAGCATCGCGTGCGCTACGCGCACCAGTCTCTACTATAACCCGGTCGCCCACTTTGCATATATCGGGCTCTGTATCATGCACGTCAACATACATGGCCTTGCCGTGAACAGTACGACATGAAGACGATGCACTGCATGTGTCACATGCCGAGAGCCTGACACACCGCACACGGACAACATTGCCGTTTACCGACTCCACCACTCCGCATTGTCTAACCTTTTGTTCACCCATGCATTTAATGTTGTAACTGGCGGACAAACCGCTTTTTATACTCTTGCAAAAGTAACATTATAATTTCTATTGGCAAATAATTTGTTGATAATTTTCGTTTTTGTCATTGCCCTATAAGCAAAAAATATTATATTTGCAACACAATATAAAAAGAAGCAGAACAATGACAAAACCTTCTGAACAGACAATCCAGCAAGTTGAGCGTTTTTTAAGAAAAATTGCCCAAAAGTTTCCTTCCGACAACGAGACATCGCTTGTTACCGACATACATGTGCGTGTTTCGCAGGAAAGTGGCGAAATGCTTGCATTCGATGATGACGACAAAGAAATCACACGATGCGTGGTTGAACAGTGGATAGGCAACAACGACGAGCATTTTTATGACGACATTGCTTCTGCGTTGACCTCCACATTGAAGTCGTTTTCAAGCGTTGCCGACAATTTGGGAATATTGAAGCCTTACAGTTTTGTTCTTGAAACCGAAGAGAGAGAACATATTGCAGAATTGTATATAGCCGACGACGACACCATAATAATAGGTAAAGAACTTATGGAAGGTCTTGACAGTGAATTAAACGACTTTCTTGAAAACCTGCTGAAAAGCGACGCTGAAAGAAAATAGCCTCCTATAAAATGCCTGTTTGGCACGACGTGCAGGTGTCTTTAAAAGACATTCTTAGGATTGGGTTGGCAAATATCGGTGCATACCTAACCATAAACGTTTACATTTCGGATTTGGAAGGGATAAACTGCTGGTTTAGCGGATACAAATAATACAACACACAGCAAACAGCAAGGAAGCCCTTGTCCAATCTACGATATATAAAACCTCCGTAAGTTTTACTTGCGGAGGTTTATTATATATTGGGTCGTTATTTTTGGTGGAGGGGAATGATAATCTCGAACCGTTGAACTACACATTTCTGCTTCGTCTCCATTTCCCTCAACGATTTGATACGTTCAATCATTTTTGTTGCTCCTTTCTGAGTTTTTCTAAATACTTTCTTCATTATTTCGCTATACTTTTTACGGTTAATAACTATGTTTTGTATTGCTCTCACAACACTTACAACTTGAAGTGTTATTTGGAAACCGATAGGCAAAAATGGTCCAACGATGTCAATTAACGAGAAAATCCTAAGATAATCTATTAGGTGATACAGCAAAATACATACCACATTCAACTTGCCAAACATTTTGTCAGTCCATTTACGGGATATACAGCATTGCGAACCAGTTTGATTAGAAGGCTTACTTTGAAAAAAACAGTCCGAAACCACATCTAAAATGACTCCGGACTGTTTCTTTATGTCTTTTGAGTTTTAGCGGACAGTAATAATCCTTCAATACTCTTTAAATTGCAAGTCTGCCAATTTAAGTAAATCAGAAACTCATCATAAATCCAAAACGCACACCATTCTTGTGCACGCCTTCATTGTTGTTATAGCTGAGGCGGCGCACATAGTCAACTGCGAAGAATTTAAATATGTTATGCACTCCTACCACCAGTTCCCAGTAAGGGCGGTTTTTGTCCATGACATGTGCCCCGTCGGGGAATTGGAACAACACTCTGTCGCTTTTATTGGCGTCAAGGAACGGATTGTTCTTGTCGGTAAGTGTGCTCCACATTCCCTTTATAGCGAAATACTCACGCCATTTAAGATGCTTGACCAACGGAACGCGGTTGAGCAGTTTTCCGCTCAAATCCCATGCAACCGACCAGAATGCATAGCGGTCGCTAAGAAATTCCATATTGCGCATCATGCTGAACGTGTTTTCATGTTCAAAGTAAGAGAGGTTTACCGGGGGCATTATGAGCAGCGGATAAGGAACCTTGTCCCACTGCGCGCCACCATTCAAATGGGTGTCGATATATCCCCAGCTGCCAAGCCACACACGCTTATAGAAACCTATCTCAGTGAAATTGAGCTTGTATTGGCCTCCCAACACGTTCTTGACTCCCATCGTATGGCTCAAAGTAAACTCAGGCGAGTCGAGATTTATAGGCCATCGCTGCTGCTTCGTGTTTATAAACGTCTGCCCCGGACAATACCTTATGCCAACCTTAAACTCAGTCGTGCGTATCTTCTGCACCAGCTTGTCTGCTTCAGGAGCATCGGCGGCAACAAGAGCCGGCATTTTTTTGAACACGAGGTCGCCGGTAGGTTCGTTGCTTTCAGCCTTTACCGACGCGTTCATGCTGAATCCCCAATCGGTTTCATACACGAAACTCAATTTCTGCCGATTGTAGAAATACATCTGCTCAATCTTCTGCGTGCGGAACGACATGAACATGTTGTCCTTGTTGTGAATGAGGAACTTGTCGGAAGGAGACATTACATCGTAGCCTGTTTCAAACACGATGTTACGCTGCGGGAACTCAAACGGCGCGTTTTTCTTCTTGTTCAAGCTATAAGTGATTTCTGTGCCATAATAGCTCTTGTGCGATTGCGTTCCATAGGCATAATATCCTGTCCAAAACAAGTGTTTGTTGAGGTTGGCCGATGTGCGTCCGCTTACACGCAGACGGTAGCCATCCACGAAATTGTTGGATATTATAGTGTTGACAGGCCCAAAGTCAAATTTGCTCTTTGTCTTTGAACTACCCGTCTCGACATAGTTTTCGGCAAATGCACGCAGGAAGAACAATATCCACTTGAAATTTTTCGACTGTTCCACACGGTGTATGAATGCATTCATCGACGACTCGCCTTTGGTAAGGTCAACGGAACGGTATTGATTCCAGAAAGAATCGTCACGCACCATTGCATCGGCCTCATGCCTTGTCTTTGCCTTTCCCTTAAACAGTTTGTTGGGCAAGTCGTCGAAGGCGTAATCGCTCAAACGGGTTTTCCGCACCACAAGCAGTTTACCCATGAGTTTGTTCATTTTCAGTTCGGCAGCCATGTCGTCGGTGGTCAAAGCCCACTCGCCATTTGGGAGTTTTGTGTATTCCTGCTCAATCTTCATGTCCTCCACGAAATTCACATCCGAGCGTTTGGGCAAAGTGAGAGAGCACCGCTTTACATGCAATGTCGAATCGGCAAGCACATAAAGGTCACCACGAAAGCCAAAGTCCTGCTGGTTGTTTGGAATGAATTGCAAATGGTAGCACAAATCACGGTCTACATACACCGTATCTTCTATATAGTAACGGTAGAACGATATGGCGGTTTCACCAATAGGACTTGTAAACCAATACTGGAGCAGACGCACATGGTCGTCGTATATATCCACATCGGTAAACACTTCCTTCAACATCGTGTTGAGGATGTCGCCTGTCTGCAGCACATTGTTTATACCTTCTGAGCGCTGCCCTTTGATTATGTCTTTCTCGTCTCGCGGATTCTTTCTGAACACATGCTGCGTGACTGTCTCGTCAACCGACACTGGAAGAGTGAGCTTGTTGTTATACGGGCTGGTCTCCAACTGGTCGATGAGCCAAGGCTTGTTCTTAAACCTCTTGCCCTCCAAGTCTTCCTGCTTTATATCGTTGAGCGAAAGAGTGATTTTCTGATATTTGTTATACTGATAATATTCATGATTTTCAAGATGTGTGCGTTGCTTGGCAGCAATCACACGCTTCATAAGTTCTACTGCAGGATTGTTTTTGCGCGAATAACGTTCGCGCTTTGTCTTTATCACTACTTCCTTTATGCTACGGGCATCTTCCTTAAGCACAATCTTCATGTGAGCCGGAGTGTTTGGCCCCACCTTAATAGTTTGAGGTTGAAAGCCCACCGAACTGAATGTGAGTTCCCAACCTTCATGGCGTTCTATCGAGAATTTACCATCCAAATCGCTGGCCTCTGCCACATGATGTCCACGGTATATGGCACTGGCATAAGGTATTGGATAGCCCTCGTCATCATATATCTCACCCGTAATCTGCGCCTTGACTGTTGTCAAGGCCAATAGCATAAAAGCCAAACAAAAAAGCCTTCTCACCTTAATTTACTTGATTTATCCTTTATACATTCCCGTACACATCCCATTTTCCGACTTGCACCATACTCAGACACCAATGCCTATCCCGTCGCCGTGAACTAATGCTTACCCTACATTATCTTCTTCATAGAAACGTCCACCAACTGAGATGTATTATATCAGGTCTGCAAAATTAAGCATTAAATGCCAAACAAGACAGAAAACTTTTCGCTTTTAAATATTTTTCTATAATTTTTTTGTTTCTTCCGCACTATACATACGCGAGCATCTCATCCAACCTCGTTATCACAGCATCGCAGATACTCTCATCGTGATGTTTTTCCTCCCACTGGCGGCCTTTTATCCAAATGGCATGACACCCGAGACTGCATGCCGGAACTATATCCTTCGAGTAGGTATCACCCACTACCAAGACTTGTGACGCAGGCAAGTCGAGTGCACAAACTCCAAGCGCAAATATCGCAGGATTTGGTTTTCTCACCCCAACAACAGCCGACTCAACAATCTCCTTGAAATAGCCGTCAATGCCACTGTCACGCAAAACGGTGTGTATATTGCCATAAAAGTTTGAAACCAAAACCATTGGCAACCCCTTTTGATGCAATTGCTCAAGCACACGGCGGTTTTCGGCAAGCAATTCATTTGTCGATTTATTTATACAATCGGCAACCTTACTGACCATATTCTCTATTTCCGTATCTGTCAACTGAAGATTTCTGCCGAGTGCGGTTTGCTTTTCGGCATCATCTTTTCCGGTAGCAAGCAAGTCACGGCCGGCAAGGAACTGAAGTTGCAGACGCAGTTTTGCATGGAGAATATCGACGAAATGGAAATCGGGTGTGACTATAGGATTTACGGCAAGAGCACGCTCACCATAAACATAGGCATCCCGATAGGCCGTCTTGTCAATATCAATGCCACACTGGACATAGCCGTCATAAATAACTTCTGACCAATGGTCGCCACGCGTGTCGAGCGTTCCTCCATAATCGAAGATGACACCCTTTATAATATTTGTATTCATTGGGCCTTCTTGTTTCCTATTTTTATAAGAAAAATTCCGATCGCTATCCACACAAGTTCCCGCAAACGGGTGATAAGACCGGTGTACACACCAAGTGCACCGGTGAGATGCAAACCGTCAACAGCGAGAGCCAATCCTCCCTCACGCGTGCCGAGCTGCATAGGTGTGAAGAATATAAGATTGCTGAAGAGCGACGAGAACGCAAGTATGAGGATTGAATCAACAATGCTGACATCGGCCGCAAAAGCTTTCAGAATGAGATATATCTCCACGCTTTGCAGCACCCTAGCTCCAAGTTCGAGAAGCAACGACGAATAGAAGGTACGCTTATGCTGGCGATGCAACAAGGCTATCTGCGAATCAATCTGCTGAAGCGTTTCGCTCTTCGACTCAGCAAAACGTCGTGCCCAACGTTTCACATACGGAATGTGTGTCAGTATCCTTATTCCTTTCTGCGCCATTCCAGTTTTGTAGCCACGCGAGAAAAAGTAGATTCCAAGCAAGCAGAAGGCTCCTATCATGGCAAGCAATACGCCCATTGACACACTGACTTTATTGAAAGCGATGAAAAGGAATATGGAAAGGAACCAAAACCAGAAATGCGAAAAAATGTGCATCATCACATAAAGTATGACCGACGACGTGGCCTTACTCACCCCCGTATATGGTTTCAATTCCATAATACGATATGGCTCACCGCCCATCAATCCGCAAGGTGTGGTATAGTTGAGCGCGAAACCGCTTACTGTAAGTTTGTACACACGCCAAAACGACAATCCCTGACACTTGCCCTCATCATTAATGATGATATACCATGAGAGTGTATTCACTAGATACACTACAAGCCACAAGCCGAGAATCAGAGGGAAATACAGTCCCAATTTCTGCACATAATGCCAAATGTCGGTATAATCCATATTCATTGTGCAAAGCATAATGATTATGACTATTATACCAAAAGCCATAAACAAATTGCGAAACTTATTGTTCATCGGTCAGAATATATTATTTATAGCTTTCAATCTTCTCCAAAATTTCGTCGCACAAGTGCTCGTGGCGATAGTGCATATAGAAACATACCGCGCTGAACACAACTACCTCTACGGCAGGATATACCCAAGGCTCGCCAATGAGCAGGCTCACGAGAAGCGTTATACTGCGCCAATTGAACGTAAGGAAATTGGTGTATTTCATAAGCGGCAGACTGCCCTTGCGGAAATCAGCCCGCAAGCTGTCGGGCAATTGTTCCGGGAAGCGGCGGCGTATCTCGGCTTTCAAAGCCTGAAAACGCGGTGTCGACTTTTCTTGCTCAGCGGTGTAGTTTTTATAGAAGAACTGGAAGAATTTCTGCACAGGTTGGTCTTTCCAGTTCATCTGCCTGTACAGTTCGGCCTGTGTCGAAGCGTCATCCATCTCGCTACCTTCCTTGCCTTTGAGAAAAAACAGGTGTATCTGGCGGTAATAATCAGAAAGGCGGCACTGACGCACATGACACACCAAACCGCTCAATGCACACAGGAGCCATATCCATACGCCCCATTGGGGCGTGAGACGTACGGCAATACCACCGTAAATTGCAGCGAACCAGAAATCGCTTGATGCTCCATCAAGTATACGGCCAAGAGCGGTTTTCTGCCCTGTAAGCCGCGCAAGTTGTCCGTCACAGCTGTCATACATGTTTGCCCAAACGAGAAGCAAAAAACCAATCAGATTTATTGTCAAGTCATTGAAGGCAAAACAAACTCCGGCACCCATACCAAGAAATATGGAAAGCACCGTAACTGTGTTAGGACTAACACCAAGCATACGAAAAAACCGTGCCCACTGATAACCTATTGGGCGGTAAAAATAGAGGTCGATATGTTCCTCTGTGTCTGACGACTTGAGGGTGGATTTAAATTCTGTATTTTCCATTTCCTACATTATATTTTTTTCAATATTGCCATTGCTATATGAAATGCTGCTTCGTCGCGGCATGGAGCGAAACTCGGCCAATCATTAAAGTCGATTATCTTCAAAACGCCATCATCGCCCACTATACAATCGCCACCATACACCGGTACTCCAAGCATAAGTGCAGCTTTGTCGGCTTCGCGTTTAAGAAGGTCTGTGTCAAATGCTATTCCTCGGGCATCGCCATTGATAACCTCAAGACCGAATTTTGACCGGTGACCACATTTGGACGGATAGAACCAATAGAAGAAATCGGTTCCCTCAACACCATAAAACTTTATGAGGTCGCCGCACAGATGTTCGTTAACAACAACCGAAGTAACTCCACGTTGCCAAAAGCCGTCAAGCAACTTTTGTGCCTCTGCAGCCGACTGTACATAACAAGTGTCCTCCTTTTGTTGGGCACAACCGTCTCCACGTTTCAACCAACAAGGGTAATCTATATCTGTGGGCAATTCCCCACCCCGCTCTATGATTCTGCTGTCAGGGCATGCCACGCCACCCTCTACAAGCATCTCTGTCATGGTGCGGCGTACACAACGTCTCACTCCACGGCCACTGTTTACGACCAGTTTGCCGCTATGTTCTATTCTGTCAAGCGCATCAAGTGCATACTGGCTGCGGGCCATACTGAAAAAAGCGTCTGCCCCGGCATCCACCAGTTCAGCAGCATCTTTTATAGCCCCGTTGTCGGCTGCACGCTGCCAAGCGGCTTCCACAGCATCGGCTTTCTTGCAAAAGTCCTTCTCGCTGCACATCTCCACATCGGCACCCAAGGTTTCAAGATTGGCTTTTACGGCATTCATTATGGCCGCATCGTTGTCTACACAGTTTGGAGAATATTCGTTGCCACGGCACACTCCTACAAGTTTTTTTCCAAGAAGCGGGCGCAAAAAAGCCTCGGCTTTTGCAATGTCTGCCTTATGGTCTACATCAAGTATTTTGTCTATCGGATAGGCTTCAAGTTTCAAGCCCTCAGCAACAAGCTGGCGTTGGAAATTACGCATACGGCTCATACCTTTCTCTATACAGCGGTCGAGCACATCAAGAGCTTTGTCGGAGAGGCAATATATGCCGCCAGAAATAAGTTTGTCGCCACTTTCCTGACAATCGTGAAATCCTGTTATACGCGGAAGGCGATGTGTGCCTTGTCTTTCTATAAGGCTTACCCCGACGGATGCTGCATATTCATCCACACCGACCCACAACGGTTTTTCATCGTCGACGAACGGTGTCACAGCCATACATCCGTCAATATCGGATGCACTAACAAAGTGTCGTATATATTTTTTGAATTCTTCTTCGCGGAAAATAGTGTCAACTGTGGTAAGACAAAATCTCTCACCACGCAAATATGGCGACAACGCATGCAAACTATGCATTGAACTGGGGGTCGTCTTAACCACCAAACGCAAAGGTACTGGCAAACTCAGCGTTTCAAGATGCTCACGCACCGCTGTGCTCCATTCGTTGACAATTACTACAATTTCTGTAGCCCCACAATCAACGAAGATACGCAACAGACGCTCTATCATAGGCTCACCGCACACAGGAACCAAAGGTTTCGGTTGTTCCACACCTTCCTGCGCCAACCGGCTGCCTTCACCGGCTGCAATCACTGCAAACTTCATTATCTCTCTTTACTTTGTTTTTAGCGCGCGACAAATGATTGACAGAAGCAAACGCTGCCTCTTGCCAACCACAAACACGCTTTATTAATCATTTAAACGATGCAAAGTTACAAGAATATTTCGATAAATTGGCAGTTTATGACGAAAGAGAAATGAAAACCCAACCTTTTTCCCAAGTTTTGACGAAATATGAGAATAAAAGCACATCAACACACAGTGGAAAGTATCTAATACCCCACAAAATATGCAATAGCCGGCATATTCTTTTATCCACCAACCACTTTCAATTTTTTTGTTTCAAGGCTTCCAGTTCCACGCTTAGTTTTTGTGAGTTTCCTCAAGTCGCCTTTCAGCGTTATGTCCCCAGTTCCAATGAGGCGACAGTCGGCAGTTCCACAACGCTCGAAACTGATATCGGCATCGCCACATCCAATCAATTGCAACGAAGTGTAAGCCACACCACGCTCATGCAATTCGACATCTCCCGTACCACGCAATACAATATGCGACGATACGGTTTGCAATTCTTTCACGTCAACGTCACCCACCCCATACATTACAAGATGGAAATCGTCGCATACTATATTTCCAAATTCCACATCACCTGTACCTCTCATAAACATACGCAAGGTGTCGGTGTCAAGACCGTCCTTGCAAAAAAAGTCGCCACAACCGCGCATGTCAACAGAAATGAGATTTGGCGAATATACATATATGTCAACCCCATTACTGCCACCAGTTGGAAGCAAGCCATGCTTGCGTGATATGTAAAGTTGGCCTCCGCGATTTTGCAATTTCACGTTTTTTATCTCGTTCTGCTTTCCCGTCAGTTTCACAACGCTTTTGTCACTCTGGAAGAAATGCACATCATAAGAGCCGTCAACAACAAGCGACGTGAAAGGCTTTATATTTCGTCTCTCCGTTATTGTGGAATTATCTACAAGTGTGCCGAGTTTTGTATCGTTGTCAAGACAAGAGAGCATGCAAAACACTGCAGACAGCAAAAATGCATAGTGGACGAGTTTCTTTATCATTGCTTTTTCTTTTTGGTTTATTCATTTAATGTGACGCACAAACCGGCAATAAAGTTGCATATTCTCCCCAACAGCTGCAAAAATGTTAAATCAAAGTAAAATGGACGACACGGAAACGGGGCATCGGCAAAAATTATTAACTTTGCACACTATTATGAATATAGACATACTCACAACAGACAACCTCTCAAAATTACGGGAGTTGTCAGTCTGCTCGCAGAACATCATAATATGTTGCCACAAGTCGCCCGACGGTGATGCGCTCGGAGCTTCGCTTGCATGGGCAGAGTATCTGTACTCTTTGGGCAAGACACCCACAATAATAACCCCCGATGCCTTTCCCGACTTTCTGCAATGGTTGCCAGGAACAGAAAAGATTGTAAGATATGACAAACACCCGGAAAAGGCAAGTCAACTGTTCAACGATGCCGATCTTGTGTTCTGTCTTGATTTCAACAGCAGCGACCGCACCGACGAGATGAAAGACACTCTCGACAGCTCGACAGCCAAGAAAGTGATGATCGACCATCATCTTGCCCCTAAGATGGACACTGTCCTCACCATTTCGCATCCTGACATGAGCAGCACCTGTGAGCTTGTTTTCAGAATAATCAACCAGCTCGGAGGGTTCAACACCATGAGCAGCAAATGCGCTGCTTGCATATACTGCGGAATGATGACCGACACCGGCGGTTTCACCTACAATTCAAATTCTCCTGAAATATTCTTTATCATAAGCCAGTTGCTCACCAAAGGCATTGACAAAGACAAAATATACCGCAACGTCTTCAACAATTACAGTCCGTGGGCAATACGGCTGCGTGGCTACATAATGTGCCAAAAGCTCAATGTTTTCAACGATATCCACGCATCCTATTTCACTCTTTCCCGGCGCGACATGCATGATTTCCATTTCATCAAGGGCGATGCCGAAGGACTTGTCAACGAACCGTTACGAATAAAAGGCATGCGCCTGTCTGTGTCTCTGCGTGAAGACGACCGCCGCGACAACCTCGTATGGGTGAGTTTGCGCTCTGTCGACGATTTCCCCTGCAATAAAGTAGCCGAAGAATTTTTCAATGGCGGAGGCCATCTCAATGCCAGCGGAGGCAGACTTGCATGTTCGCTCGATGAGGCCGAGGCCATCGTAAGGCGTGCTTTCATGCACTATGAAGACTTGCTGAAACAGAACACACGGCTAACGGGAATACCGACAAACAGTAAATAAATACATATAAAAATTAAAATACCAACATTCGCAAAACCATTTTCGCCGAAAATGAGTAACTTTGCGGAGTTTTACAACCATAATTGTATATATGAAAATATTAAGATACGCACTCGCTGCGCTCGCAGGTCTGATGCTTGTAACGTCGTGCAGTGACACTGAAACCTATGCCGACAAGAAGAAAAAAGAACGCTCGGCTATCAGCAGGTATATAAAGAACAACAATATAAATGTAATTTCCGAAGAGAAATTCTTTTCTCAGGATTCCATGACCGATGTTTCAAAAAACGAATATGTGCTTTTTGAGAGTTCGGGAGTATACATGCAGATTATAAGGAAAGGCTGTGGAGAAAAGCTGAAAATAGGTGAAACGGCTACAGCATTGTGCCGATTCAACGAATACAACCTGTTGGAATCGGACAGCACTTTGCAGCTCACAAACATTTATCAATATAAATGGCTTGTCGATAAGCTGAATGTCAACAACAACTCGGGCACAATCAACGGTTCGTTCATAAGCGGTTCGAGCCTTATGTACACCCGCTACGGACAAGCCGCAGTGCCTTCAGGATGGCTTACTCCACTTTCCTATGTAAACTTGGGCCGCCCGGAAAAAGACGGCGACCAAGTGGCCAAAGTGAAAATAATCGTTCCACATTCAGAAGGACAGAGCGACGCATCAAGCAATGTTTACCCCTGCCTGTATGAACTCACCTACGAACGCGGCCGATAATGCCGCGTTTCGCGGTATCTAAAACCGAAAAATTACGACAAAGACCAAACGACACTCCAAATAAAACAATATCGATATGACACTCATTAAATCCATTTCAGGCATTAGGGGAACGATTGGCGGTCATCCTGGCGACACTCTCAACCCTCTCGACATAGTAAAATTCACCACAGCTTACGCCACCTTTATCAAGCGCAACACAAAATGCGACGGCAAAGGAAAAATCGTGGTGGGGCGCGACGCCCGCATATCAGGCGATATGGTACGCAACATCGTGTGTGGAACAATAATGGGTACGGGTCTTGATGTCATCGATATTGGATTGGCAACGACTCCTACTACCGAGTTGGCAGTACAAATGTCGGGAGCTTGGGGAGGCATCATCATAACGGCAAGCCACAACCCACGGCAATGGAACGCCTTGAAACTGCTCAACAGCGAGGGCGAATTCCTCACAAAGGCCGACGGCAACGAGGTGTTGTCAATAGCCGAAAGAGAAGATTTTGAATATGCAGATGTCGATCAATTGGGAAGCTACACGAAAGACGACTCTTTCGACAAACGCCACATCGATGCAGTGCTTGCACTGAAACTTGTCGATACCGACGCTATACGCAACGCACATTTCAAAGTGTGTCTTGACACCATCAACAGTGTCGGAGGCATAATTCTTCCAAAATTGCTTGATGAATTAGGTGTAGGTTACACTTGTCTCAACAGTGAGGCCAATGGCGATTTCGCCCACAACCCCGAACCGCTTGAGAAGAACCTTGGCGGAATCATGGGTCAGATGGCAAATGGTGGCTACGACTTGGGAATTGTCGTAGACCCCGATGTAGACCGTCTTGCATTCATTTGCGAGAACGGGAAAATGTTTGGTGAAGAATATACATTGGTAAGCGTTGCCGACTATGTTCTGTCGCACACTCCGGGCAATACCGTTTCAAACCTCAGTTCAACACGGGCATTGCGCGACATCACCGAACGTCATGGCGGAAAATACACCGCTTCGGCAGTTGGCGAAGTGAACGTAACCACCAAGATGAAAGAAGAAGGAGCTGTTATCGGCGGTGAAGGAAATGGAGGAGTTATTTATCCCGAAAGCCATTACGGACGCGATGCACTCGTGGGAATAGCCCTTTTCCTGTCGTTGTTGGCACACAAGAACTGCAAAGCAAGCACGCTGAGAGCATCATATCCCAACTATTTCATAGCAAAGAACCGCATTGACCTGACTCCATCAACCGACATCGATGCCATTCTGGCAAAAGTCAAGGAAATGTTCAAGGAGGAAAAAATCACCGACATTGACGGTGTAAAGATTGATTTCGCCGACAAATGGGTGCATCTGCGCAAATCGAACACAGAGCCAATCATCCGTGTTTACAGCGAAGCTCACACTATGGAAGAAGCCGATGCACTCGGCAAACAACTCATGCAGGTGGTCTACGACATGCAATGATGCCATGTCGGATAGAAAATTCGACAGTATCAAACAATCATTCATAAGTTATATAAAAGTGCCATGTAAAATCGCAAAGATTTTGTCATGGCACTTTTTCGTAACATTCTGAAATTACCATAAATGTCGTTATAGAAAATCCAACAGCACATTATGAGAAACACGGCAACCAAGTTTTCCCAAATCAATAAAAAGACGATGCTTGTTGCATCTTTGTTGACATTGCTTGCAAGCATTGCCGAAACACCAGCCAAGGCCTCATCAGACGCTTACAAAGATACGGAAACAATACATATTGCCACAGAAAGCCACACCGGGATGAATTTCCCGCCCGCAAAACAGCAGTCTGGCAAAAACCGGGAATTGTGTTTTTGGAGCAATTTCAATTTTTCTGACACCACAAGACAATCATGTATCAAGGCCGAAAAAGAATTCATAAAGTTTGCGAAACATACTAGAAAAATGCATCCGGCAGATGTGGCTAAACAAATGAACAGTCTCGTAAACACCATTTTCGACAATAAAGACGAGCGCAAACTACGACACTACACAAAAACATTTACCGACATCGCAGAACGGACAATAGGCAATACAAAATCCAAACTATACGACATTGTTTCGTATGAGTTATTTCGTGAAACGCTTGCATCCATACAGTATGCCCACACGGCTGCACGCTACGGAAATACATCAATGGCAAAAAGCGTGTTGAAAAACATGCCAGGCACGCATATCGGCAACATCGCATGCATGGGGAGACAAGGAAAAACCGTCGCGCTAAGCTACATGTCGGCAAAATATACCGTGTTGTTTTTTTACGACCCCGACTGTCACATTTGCCATGACATTGCAAAGCAATTGGCAAGCCATGATATTATGACCAACGACAGCGACATTGCAATCGTTGCCATATATCCCGACATCGATACCGAGCGTTGGCTTGCACATCGGCAAGCATTTCCGCCCAACTGGACAGACGTGTGCAGTGTGAATGGGGAAATTGCCGAGAAAGAAATATTCCATCTGCCCGTATTGCCAGCCATTTATCTTTTAGACAACGACAATTTTGTAATTCTAAAAGACTGCAAGCCCGAAACACTTATCGGTGTATTGCATCAGCTCAAGACAAGGGATTACTGACAGCAACCTCCCCACCCTACTGCATACAGCGTTGGTTTTCTTATTTCTTTATGCGCCGTTGCATCTCGGCTTTGTCAATAACGACATAAACAGTGTCAACGACACGGCCACCTCGCAATGACTGCACGTTACGAAGCGGATTGGCAAAATTGCGGTCGAGCACAGTAACTTCGTCCACAAAATAATCTGTCTCGCCACGGTTGCAGAAAAGATTCTTAAATCCCCACACTTCATGGTAGCGCACTTTCAACTTCCAACCTTCCACCTGTGCCTGTTTCATCAGATTGACAAGCGAGTCTTGGTCATCACGGTCATTGTCGAAACTGAACGAGAACGGTTCTCCACTTGTGTTCATTCCCGTTTGGGTCATATTCAGACGCCCTTCCCAAGAATCCCAAATCACACCTTTACTGGTGAATTCTATAAGATTACCTACCTTCTCGCCGTTTGAATAGTTTTCCTTGCAACCCGACAACGACATTGCCAACGCTACAACAACCGGCATTAGTAAAAATCTCTTCATCTTTATCTCTATAATTTTGTAATGACAATTTTTTCGGTAATGATACAAAGATAGTGAGTTTTTGGTCTACCGCAAAATTTTCTATCGGGATTTGTCGGCATCCAATAAACATACATGAAAAAGGCGGATCTCCATGCTTCTATGCAATGGAGACCCGCCTTCATTAAACATTCCGGCATGTCAACCTACATGCCTTCAACACAAAATCTCATTTCACGACAAACTTGACAACCGTGTTCTTTCCGTCGATTGTAGCCGAGAGCTGGTAAACGCCCGGTGCAACATCGTCCAACGGCATTGCCACGCTGTCACCCGAATGCACATTGCGCCTTACAGTCTGCGCCACAAGAGAGCCTGCTGCCGTATATACGCGCAGCTCGGCAAGGTCGGCATCGCATCCTATATTCACATTAAGCTTGCCTTCACTGTAATCGGTGTCAAGCAGTGCATCGCTTGCATTGCCCTCAACGCTTTCAATGCCATCGGTTGAAGTCACGTTCAAGTCAATTACAGCACTTGTCGAACCGCCATTGGCATCGGTTGCCACAACAGTGATTTTTGTCTTGCCGATGCGTTTTCCGCAAACCACGAAGCCGTCGTTGGCCTCATATATTTCGGCATAAGCCCTGTTGGCAATGCTTGTTGCAAACGTCATGTCATCGTTGTCCGGGTCAGAGAACAAGTTTGAATAGTAGGTCACGGGGGTAGTCTCACCGAGCACCACCGACATTTGTTCTTCACCAGTAAATACCGGGGCGCGGTTGGTAAAGTCTACGCTATAGTCAAAGTCGGTTTCTGCCACATTTCCGTTTGCATCAGTTGCTATGACAGTAAACGATTTCGATCCCACGTTGTCTTCTCCGTAATCGGGCGACAATGTGACGTTGGCGTTCAACACAGTATTGGCCTCTACGCTTATCACGCCATCGGCAATACTTATTCCGTCGGTTGTTCCATTCGAATTAGTGCATTCTCCTATCGACAACCAACCGTTCTTGTCAGTGAATTTCACGGTAAACGAGTCACCGTCAGCGTCACTCACCGACAACGGAACATTGGTCTGCTTGCCCTGCGGTGCAAGAAGCACGCTGCCCGATGCAGTGATGTCGGGAGCAGCATTCTTGTTGAGCCAAATATGATAGTTCACTGTCTTCTGTGACGGGTCATTGCTGTGTATGACAAGCGTTGCCTTGTTGTCCTTCGCAAAATAAGTGCTTCCGGCATTTATTGCGAATTTCACCGGCAAGGTTTCTCCCACGGCCACATCGCCCTCGGTTGTCGTATTGAGCAACTTTATCCATGGCTCACCCTTTTCCTTTTCTATACATGTCATGAAATAGCCGAATGCACCGTAGCTGTAAGCCTCATCATAAGTAGCCTCTATGTCTATCCATCCGCCAAAGCTCTTCAAGTAAGCCATATAACGGTTGGGCGACATATCGCCGTCCTTCGAAGCCATCAGTGCCGACGATTTGTAACCAGCCGGATATTTAAGCACTACATAGAAGGTGTCGGTCGGGTTGACGTATACGGGTTTGTCGAATTCCAGTACACGAGCCTCACCGTAATAACTTCCATTAGAATTGGGTTCTTCCTTGTCAACATGTATCTTTCCGTGTCCGATTACGCGCTTGCGGTCGTTCACTTTGCTTCCAAGCACTACTGTTGCCTCAATGTCAACATTCTCAAGGTCGCCTACAGTTCCAACGAAATACAGGTGTGTGAGATTGAATCCCTCATCGGGAGCGACATAACGTGTTGCAGCATAGAAATTCTGGTCAAGTTCGTCTTCGCCGGTACCCATTATGGCTGCTATCGCAGATGTCACGGGATTGAATACGGGATAGTAAAGCAGATTCGAACATTCCAGTCCGTATGGAACATCATATCCATATTGCTGCGAGTCGCTCACACGCTTCATTGCCGAGCGCATGACCTTGGCGGCAAATGTGGTGGAGCATGAAGTCATCACAGAGTCGGTCTTCAGCGGTGAGAACCGCGGAGCAAGACGTGCGAAAGACGTTGGCATCGGGTCATCACCACCCTCATAATAATCGTCGTCAACAACCTCGTCAATGCCCGACGGGCTCAAGCGCAAATCATAATGGAGCTGATATTTTCCGTTATTGCCAATGTTGAGCGTTTCGGTAGAAGCAAACGAGTCGCTTGCGTCGTTTATTACAATCTCATCACGGTCGAACGTCATTGCCGGTGCCTCTGTGATATTTATGTTCACGGGAATAACCTTTGAATCCATTCCGTCTATATCAAACGTTATGTTCGACGAGGCAGTAGTTGCCTGATAGGTGTTGAAATAAACGAGCTTGAAACGCACAGGCTCAAGACCTACACTAATTGCATCCATGCTGCCGGGATAGTAAGCCACCCACCCCATGTTGCTGTTGTCGGAGGTAAGCGAAAGCGGGCCAGGGCCATCATCGCCTTGGTCGGTAGACATCCACACCTGCAACTGGGCATCTTGGGTGTATGTGTCCATGTCGAATTCTATCATTTTCCCGCTTATGTTGTTGATGACAAATGCACGTTTGCCGTTGTTTGCCACCTCAAACTCCACTTCACCCGGTGTGTATGTCGGGTCGTAAACCTGAGTAAGCGTAATTGCCTCAGGCCATACAGGCACGGCATCTCCAGTAATATCAATGCTGACGGGCAACGTCACATTGCTGTTTGCCGGGTCGTTGGTTACTATCGAGAATGCTTCATCGTAGGTATCGGCAAGACGGTTGGCATCTATCTCCACCGGCATATCTACACTTGATCCCGAAGCAATGACATATGAGATGCCCGGACGGAACAGCACGGCATTGCCGCTGCTTATGTTGTTGTCTGACGGTTGTATTCCACGCTTGCCCGTATGGTCCATAATGCCGCACAGTCCAAACGGCTGGCTCATAAATCCATCGTCATTCATTTTATACTGGAACTTGAACGTGCCATCGCTGTTGAGCACCACCTCAAAGTTCATGCCCTGCATCATCGTGTTGCCGTAGTCCTTGAAGCCAACTACAACACGGTCGGTGTAGGCTTTGTAGTAAACGCCGTCGCTTGCGGCAGTGCTCATTGTGTGGTTGCCCCAGAACGGACATATAATATTGGTATAGAACGTTTCGGTTGTGGGAATAGTTGCCGGCGGTTCGGGGAACTGTTTGTAATCCACTTCCGGTTTGTCAAACGACACAAAACCTGTATTATATATGTACATCCTGTCGTATTTCTTCCCATAGAACGGGAAACTGAACGGCAATGCTACCTCCTTATAGTCGGTGTTGTCGGCAAAGTAGGAGTAGGCCATGTGTTCGTCGTAATCGGAGAATATGTCCTCCCACTCATAGTCAACATCCTGACCGTTTGCAGCAGACTCCCAAGTGTAGTCTACGCTTGAAGTAACGTCGTCGGCTTCAAGATTCTTGAACTTGAACCACGAACCCGAGGCGACACTCACCGTGAGGGGTTCGTCGCCGTTGTTGGCAAAGTTGTAACTGCGTTCAACGCTCTCACCGTAGGGTGTAGATATATTGTCGCTCGATGGTGTAGCCGAGTATTGCGGACAACCTACCACCTCGCCTTTCAACGGCAGCACCGTAGACGTGCCGTCAGAATAGCTTATGGTCAACTTGTCTTCAACAGTTCCGCTGTTTTCGGTGGGCAACACAACTGCAATGTCCTTGCTTTGTCCCGCCGGTACGGTGAAACCGTCCTTAACATCATCGGCAACAGTAAACTTACCTTCGGCAATGTTCACAGCATTCACCTTCAGCACATCTTTTCCGTTGTTTGCAAGATGAGCCACACGCTTTTGCGCTGATGTGCGGAACACCTTACCGAAATCGATTGCCGTTGAGTCTACGTTGGCCTCAGGCTTCAGGTTGTCGCCTGTAATGTTGGCCTTGAACACGATGTTATAGCTTGCAGCCTTCGGGTCGTTGGTGAGAACCACAAGATTATTGGTAAGGCTTCCGGCATTCATTGTGTCGTCGGCCTTTGCCGTAGCGGTGAAATCCTTGCTCTCGCCAATGCCTATATATCCGTCGGCACTCGACAGACCCGTTATCATTGATTGACCCGGAGCGACAATGCGCAACACTGTGCCCGAAGCCAGATTGTTGTAAATGTCGTTGTTGCCCGAACGTGCCGCATCGGCATCGGTGACAGTGAACGGGTCGTTCACTTCAACATCAGTCACACCTATATACATAAGCTGTCCCTCATCGCGCATTATCGACGGTGTGTAGTTGTCGTAATATATTGTTGCGTTGCCATCGGGGCTCAGCACGATGTGGAAACTTACCGGCACGTCGCCATCAACACCAAGCGAATAGCACTCGTGGAATTTCACGACGAAATTGCCGTCTTTGTGTCCGTAGCTCACCTTGCTGCCGTTGCGCATGAGCAAGCTGCCGGGAAGTCCAGAATTGCCGTATGCAGAGATGTAGCCCAAGCCCGACATACATGTGGGTTGAGGCACGAAACAGCCAATCGTTCCATGACTGACGGTGTTCATTGAGATGCCACCGTGCGACGTTATGTATACCTTGTCGTAGTTGGTTCCATAGAACGGGAACTTGAAGCCAAGGTTGACGGCACCCGAAATCCACGAGTTGTCGCCAAACTGTGAGGTTATGTCCACCTCGTCGGCCAGCTCAGGTTCAGGTTCATATTCCAACGCCGAACCGTCTTCTATATTTGTTTCATAACTGTAGCCGAACTTGTGAGCCTTTTCCGTCGTTCCCTCGACATTGTTGTCAGAGAATTTCGGGAACACATATTGAAGCGGATATTTACCGTCGTTCTTTATCGTGAATGCCACGGTTTTTGCCTCTCCACCCACTTTCAGGTCGCCAAGGTCAAACTCATTGTTTTCCATACTGAGCAACGGCGGCTCTGAAGCTATACCGCTCACAGTGAACGAATAAGTGTTTTTATTGGCATCGGTAAGAGTAACAGTACCGCTCACGCTTCCGGCCTGTGTGGGCCTGAATGTGACTTGCATCACGCTGCTCGACCGCGCAGAAACAGCAGGTGCACCTTGCGACAGATCGAACTGGTCTGACGTGCATGTGAGGGTTTTGTTGTATGTGTAGAATCCGGCACCGAATCGTCCGCCGAACTTGCCGTAACCCTTGTTGGTAAGCTCAATGTCGAGTGTCTTCGTCTGTCCAACAAGCAGATGTCCGAAATCAATGAGTTGCTTGCTCACTATTTCCGGTTTGTTGTTCTTCACGGTCATTGTCACCGCGAGAGTGTCGCGGTTAGCCTCCGACTCGTTGGTTTTCATGCGTATGTTAAACTTGTAAGTGCCGTTTATCATCTTCTGCCCGTCGTTTTTCAACGTCACCTCTTGCTGCTCGCCCGGACGAATTTCACCCGTCTTCGGGTCGGGATTGAGCACAGCACTCCAGTCAGGATTCTTCGAAACTGCATCGACACTCCATGTGAGCTGCTCGCTTACCGACTCAAAGGTTGAACCCTTGAGCACCTCCGAGAGGAGAGTCCACGAGTTGCCGTTGTCCGAACTGTAATAACTGTAGTTTGATATGCCGTCTTTGTTGGCCATTGCTGCACCCAACGGATTTTTCTGCCCGACCGGGAATTTGGCTACAATCCAGAAGCTCTCGCCCGGAGCGAAATATATCTGTTCGTTCAGATTAATGTCAGAACCATACGCAAAGTAATCGTAATTGACACGCTGCAAAAGACTTGCAGTTGAGATGGAACGGCTTCCGTCGTAAATTTCAATCACGGGATTCTCGCCGTTACTGCCCTTTATGTTGAGGGCTGTAAGATTGAATCCGTTAGGGAAACTGTCTTTGTCTACTTTGAAATACTGGGCAAGGGCATTTGGCTTTTCCTCATCCGATTCGCCAAGATATGCGCGCAGATAATTGGAATAGCTCAAAGTAGAAGGCCAGTCACTTGCTTCATAATCGCTTGTCACGAGTTTGTTGGTAGATGTAGAGGCACTTGCCGGACTCATTTTCCCGTTGAAAGCCACTACATTCCCCGGTGTCGGGCTATTGTTGCGGGCACTTGTCGAGTAAGTGGCACGCGTGGTAGCGGCAACAAGTTCATATTTCAATACACCCTTGCCGCTGTTGAAAATATTGAAGGTCGCCTCAGCCACATCTGACTTCGAAGCATCAAGCGTCATGGCAAGCGTTGTTTTGTCAAGTTGTGCCAACGGCCCTTCGTTTGTCGTTGCCGACTTCACGGGCGACACTTGCGATGCCTTGCCCCAACGGTTATAGGCCACGATGGCAAAATAATAGGTTGTCTGTGCCTTCAATCCCGACAACTCGTAGCTCATGGCATCACCACTGTATTTGTATTTTGTGTCAACCGACACCCTGTTGAGCTTGGTGAGATCATCGGTGGCGGCAAACTGCTGTGTACTGTAATAAATCACATGGTGATCGATTGTCTTTTCTTCACTGTCGGGTATAGTCCACTCTACAAGTACGTTGTCGTGCGACGGTGTGAGCGTAAAGTCAGAAACAGCACCCGGCACACTGCTCTCATTGCCTTGCAACGCCTTGTAGGCATCAATGCAGCCGGAGCCGAACAGACCTGCATATTCTGAATCTTCTCCATAGATGTCATTGACCGATGTGGTGAGCATCGTGCGCAATGTTTCGTTGGAGAAATTCTTGTTGCCGTATTTCGACAATATGAGTGCAGCGACTCCCGACACATGCGGACAGGCCATCGACGTTCCTTCCTCATATCCATAGCTGTCGCCCGGCAAAGTGCTCAACACGCCATATTCATCGCCGTTGTCCTTCAAACCGCCGGGAGCCGAAACGTCAACCCAAGTGCCGCGCGATGCATAGTAGGCAGGCTCGCCCGTAGCCGTAGTTGCACCGACAGCCACTGCTTCCGACATGCATCCGGGATAGTAGTTGCCCTCGTCGCCGGTGTTTCCCGCTGCAAAGATGCAAAGACCGCCATCCATTTTGTCGCCACCGCCTTCCTTGGTAAAATAGCGCACACCCTCGGCTGTTGCCTCATCTTCATCGTCGGGAGTAGACATTCCCCACGAACATTGCGCTATACTCGCTCCACGGTCGGCCGCATAGACAAGTGCTGCACCATAGTCGGCCACCGCCGACGAACTGGCACGCGAGTCGAACACCTGGCATACCATCATCTTAACGCCGCCAGTTCCGTCGCTTCCTCCGGCTACACCACACACACCTATTCCGTTGCCGTTGGTAGCACCGACAGTTCCGGCAACGTGGGTGCCGTGGGTATGGGCACTGATGTTGGCCGAACCAACAACAAAATTGTAGCCATAGATGTCGTCAACATATCCGTCACCGTCATCGTCAACACCCGGTTTGCCGTTCAATTCGGCTTCATTAATCCATACATTGTCCTTCAAATCAGGATGGTCTACCTGAAAACCTCCGTCAACGATGGCCACCACAACGTCCTTCGAACCAGTTACGCCACTCTCCCATGCGGGAAACACATTTATGTCAGCCCCGGGTTTTGTACCGCTCAACTGCCCTTCGTTGTGATAATGCCACTGGGCCGAAAGCATCGGATCGTTGAACGGCAGCGTAGAAGCTGCCTTCTGGGCCTTGGATATTGCGGCAGGTGAAACCTCAATATATTTCTGACTGTCAGAAATAGAATAGACGGGGATGCGCTGGGCGTGCATGATTCCAGCCGTCGACCGATAGAGATTTCGTGCCTGTGCAGGTGTCATGGCACTGTTGTCGTAAGTGATGTCATACCATTGGTCGAGCCCATACTTGCGGTGTTTTTCCTCATCCTTTCCGGCATAAGGAAACACACGGCGCATGCTTACAGCGTGCACCTTGCTTGCCACGCCGTCGAGCTGAGCCACGCCTGTCGTTAAATATGCCGCCGGAGCGCGGTTCGCGACCGATGTCGGGAGAGTGGCCTTTTCCACTTTCGCCGCCAGTTCGGGTTGAAGTTTCACGCGCACCACGCCTTCAACATAGCGTGGCGACGACACATTCACAACCTGCTGTGCTGATGCCTGCCCTCCGCCTAAGGCGAGAAAACACAGGCAAAGACTTGTCAGTTTGTTCTGCATAAAATATTTATTTAAATTGATATTACCCTATTTTACCTTAAAATCGACTTCCCAATAATTTGCAAAAATAATAAATTTTAAGAAAATAAAAGGCAAAAAGAATAAAATATCAACAAGAACCGATTTTTACATTACGAGTTTTTACCAAAACAGACCTCAAATTCTATAATCAAGGATTGTATTCTGTCACCGCCAATCTCCTGACAGCGGAGCGACGCTTCGCCGCCTAAAATCACAAATTTTGGGTATTGTCGGGAAATAAGAATGTGCATACCTTTGCAGCGCAAGTCGGAAAAGCGGCTGCAAAGAAAAACAATGAAGAAACAGTTACATCTTGGCAAGACAATAGGGTCTTTGCTCATTATCCTGCTACTGATGCCTCTGGGGCATGCTCTGATGATTATAATGGAGCATCTTCTCCAGCCCGCCGCGTTGCACTATTCGGCGTTTGCCATGGGCTTCGTGGGGCTTGTAATCACCATTTGGGGAGTATTCATCAAAGGAGACACCCGCCAGACCGTTTTCGGAATGACGGGGGCACTGCTCTTTTGGACGGGCTGGGTGGAATTTCTCTTCGCTTACTACGCCCAACGCTACGGCGTACACTGCGACCTCGTGGGCAGCGGCGTGGTGCAGACAACAACCGAATATATTAACGGTATCGGGGTAAACCACACCTTTACCATCAACGGCACGCCACTCGAAGACTTTACGCGCCCCGAACTCAAGGCCCTGCGCGGGTCGCGCCCCGAATACCTCATCATGCCCGCTTCTTTCGGAATGTGGATGATGTTCATCGTGATGTATGTGTTCTGCACGCGCACAGGCTGCGATTTCATCCGCTGGATTCAGCGTCATTGCGGAGTGGAAAGTCGTGTGGAACTGCGCCCTATGGCCCACCACACAAGCATCGTCACCTTTATGGAATGGAACGTGATGATGTGGGGTCTCTACCTCGTGCTCATGTTCTGCTACGACCCCGTGTTCCTCGGCACCACGCATCCCGTGACCTACGCCGTGGCTGTGCTGTGCCTTGCAGGTTCGACGCTGATGTTCAAGAAGCAGCTGCACATCGCCTCGTGGGGAAGAAACCTGCGCATGTCGCTCGCCACGGTAATCGTGTTCTGGACTACGGTGGAGGTGGCTGTGCGCAACGGCTTCTTCAAGGAGATATGGGTAGATCCTGCCAACCATGTGGGCGAGATGCTCGGCATCCTCGGCGTGTTCGTGGCACTGATTGCCGGTTTCTGGATATACAACGCCAGAGAGAACGCGGAAGAAACAAACTAAAAATCAAAAATCAACAAAAACAAGAATACTGTAAAAAGAAAAAGCAAAATGAAAAAATTCTTTACTCTCGTTTTCGCCGCCCTCGCGGCAGCCGACATGATGGCACAGCATGGTCCCATGACATTCGTAGGTCCGTCTACGGCAAGCGTGATGTCAATGAACGTGCCGAACGAAAGCGACACATTAAAATTTGAGGTCACCGGCGCAAGTTCAGGTAACATCACCCTCCCGGCAATATCTGCCACAGGAATGCCTTCAATCCCCTCATTCACCATCAGTGGCGCAGCCTTCACCATGGGCGAAAACCACGCCATAACGATAACGGAACAGACATTCTCAGCCACTGTAACTGTGGACGGTGACGAGAAGAAGATAACGGGAACTTCGCTTTCCGGCACATACAACATGGCGGACAACTGCCTCGACATTAAGGCGGTGTTCAACTACGGTGCCATGCCTCTCCCACTTACCTACACCGTGAAGTCGTATTTCGTGAAGCCCGTGACAAGTGCCATCAGCGTGAGCGTCGGCGGAATGTACAATTACTCCAACGAGAGCGTCACATATAATGTGCGCAAGTACAAGGAAGGCGACACCGAACTTCTGGATGTGCAAATACCTACCTACGAGCTGAAGGGCACCTTGATGGGCGACCTAACGCTCGGCGCCTACACGGTAAAGCAGCTTGCGTATGACGAGGAGAAGGGCGGATATTTCCGCGACTACAGAAACGACAACCTGCAATTCCATTTCACAGCAGTGATGAACGGAAAAAAGAATATGGACGACGACTATCTGTTCAATGCGGAGAAAGACAACACCATCCTTGTGAAATACAACGGCACGACTGTGGAGGACATCGTGAACACCTTCCAAATGGGCGCAATGCCGTTCAGTATCGTGTCTAAGTTCAATGCATCAAGCAACGGCATCTCTTCGGTAAGTATCGGCAGTGTGAAGTCCGACGGCAAAATGTACAACCTCAGCGGACAGCAGGTGGACAAGAGCTACAAGGGCATTGTCATAGTGAACGGCAAGAAATATCTCAACAGATAAAAGTACTGCCGTTATCTGGCAGCGAGTAGACAATACATTAAAGGTGGGTTACGAAAATTCCCGCCGCAATCAACATAATAGATGACGAAGAAAAGAATAACTGATCATCTTATACACACCGTTGTAGGTTTGGGCGTACTCGCGCTCACAGCCTGCAACGGTATTTTTGACGGTATCTACGACAATCCCGTAGACACCCTCCCTCCCAGCGGACAACTTGTGATTGATGCCACAAGCTGGGAGAATTGGTATTATGTAGACCTCGCACAACTGCGGCGACTCCAGCAAAGCGGCGACTCCGCAGCTCTGGTGAAGGCGCAGACGGAGTTTGAAGCCTATCCGATACCGATGGATTCCATCGGGAGCAAGGACGAAACGGAAAGTGGACATGCCGCAGCCACTGCAACCAAGAAACCGGGGCAGTATATGTACTGGTTCGACGTGTGGGGCGTAGGCTACAAGAATAACCACTTCGTGAGCTTCACGCCCACGGCAGCGCAACCAGAACCGGCAAGCTGGACTTTCGCCGTTCACCGCAACAACGTGCGCACCAACGGCGCGGCGGCACTTGAAACAACATTCACGTCAATAGACCAACTGCCTGAGACGAGCGACTATTTCCGCGACATGACATTCACCGAAGACGAGTGGTCGGAAAACGAGGTGTGGGACAGTCAGGACGAGATGCTCCTCTTAAACATCCCCTCGCAGGGCATTGCTATTAATAAGGTGTTGTCTTCATGGCTTGCCATGGAAATACCGCCCATGCCGCCGTCGTTCACCCTCAACAGCCACGTGTTCATCCTGCGGCTCAAAGACGGTAGCTACGCCGCCCTGCAGTTGGCCAACTATCTCTCGCCGAAGGGAAAGAAGTGCTATCTCACCATAAACTACAAGTACCCATACTGACAATTCTCCCCGACAATCACTCTCCTTACATGCAAAACATGAAGTTATTAGTGCCGGCAATATTGTTGGCAAGTCCAATCGCCCTCATGGCGCAAAACCAGACAGACGCTTCCGCCGACTCCATCAGCAGACATTTCGACCTCGACGAGGTGGTGGTGACTGGCACGCGCACACCGAAATTCCTTAAAGACTCCCCCATACAGACACGCGTGATAACGTCGAAAGACCTTGCGCGCCTCGATGCCACCAACGTGCTCGACGCGCTGCAGCAGGAACTGCCGGGGGTGGAATTCTCTTATGCCATGAACCAGCAGACGCATCTCAACTTCTCGGGATTCGGCGGACAGGGCGTGCTCTTCCTCGTAGACGGCGAGCGGTTGGCCGGAGAGACTATGGACGACGTGGATTTCTCGCGCCTCTCCATGGACAACGTGGATCGCATCGAGATAGTGAAAGGTGCTGCCTCCGCCCTTTACGGCAGCAATGCCACGGGCGGCGTGATAAACATCATTACCAAGCGCACGCGGCAGCCGTGGACGCTCAACGTTAACGCGCGCGTTGCCAAGCACAAGGAGCAACGCTACGGCGCGTCGTATGGCATCAACGGCAAGCACTGGAACAATATGCTCACTGCCAACTACAACAGTACTGACAACTACGACGTTCACAGTGCCGCTAACCCTATCACACGCATCATCGCCACCATTTACGGCGACAAGACGATGAATTTCAAAGACCAACTCGTGTGGAAGCCTTCGGCGGATTTCAGCCTTACGGGGCGCGCCGGGTATTTCTTCCGCGAAACAGTGCGCAGCGCCGACCAGCCGGAGCGATACCGCGACTTCTCGGGCGGACTCAAAATGGACTGGAACGTGAGCCAGAGCGACAACATCCAGCTCAGCTACGCCTTCGACCAGTATGACAAGTCTGATTACCAGCGCATCACGCGCCTTGACATACGCGACTACAGCAACGTGCAGAACACCATGCGGCTGCTCTATAGCCATTCTTGCCAGAGCGGCAACGTGTTCACCGCAGGGGCGGATTTCATGCACGATTATCTGTACAACACAAACCTTGAAGGCGGAACGCGCAAGCAGGACAGCTTCGATGCCTTCGCCCAGTACGACTGGCGTGTCACCGATCAATGGGAGGTTGTTGCCGCCATGCGTTACGACTATTTCTCCGACGGCAAACTGTCGCGACTCACGCCGAAGCTGAACGTGTGCTACAAGCCCTTGCGCAACCTCTCGCTGAGAGTCGGCTACGGCATGGGATTCCGCGCGCCGTCGCTGAAGGAGAAATACTATAACTTCGACATGTCGGGCATCTGGATTGTGGAAGGCAACCCCGACCTCAAACCTGAAACGAGCCATAATTTCAATGTCTCGGCTGAATATACCAAGAATCACTATAACTTCACCCTTTCAGCTTACCACAACAGTGTGAAGAATAAGCTCTCCACGGCTGCGCCTTATTTCAAGAGCGTTACTGACAAACTGCCTTACCTGCCGTATTCCAACCTCGACGACTACACCGTGAGCGGCGCAGAGGCTGGCGTGCAGGCGCGCTGGAGCAATGGACTGTCGGCACGCCTCACCTACGCCTACACCAACGAACAGCTGGCGAAGGACAAGGACGGCAACGCCATCAACAACCAGTATATCCCGGCAAGGAAACACGCCGTGAACGCGCGTGTGGACTTCGACAGGCAGATAACAAAAAACTACGGCCTGGCGGTGGGACTTAACGGAAGGGTGCTCTCGGGAGTGGACAACGTGGAATACAAGAATTACTACAATGTGGGCGAGGGAACGCTTACGGTGAGCTATCCTGCCTACACCATCTGGAAGCTGGCTCTCGTGCAGCGTTTCGGCAAGGCAGTAAAGCTGAATCTGGCTCTCGACAACCTACTCAACTACAAGCCTCAATACTATTACCTCAACAGTCCGCTGACCGACGGTATAAATCTCCAAATCGGCGTGTCTGTAGACATCGACAAGTTATTGTGATTGTCTGGCAGACATTTAATAGGGCTTAATGTTTTGCCGTCCTCTTAGGAATTATGTATCTTTGCATAAGACAAACTGCGCATCTGCAATTTCAAGCAAGAGCAATTGCGCTCGAAATCTTCAAAATCAATATACAATTATGACACACGGACACGACGTTTTACACATGATGGAAGGCAACAGTTATGCATCAAAGCAACAACTTGTTGATGCTATAATTGAGAACTTTGGTACAGAAGAACGATTCTGCACTTGCTCGGCCACCGATATGACAGCCGAAGAACTTGTGACTTTCCTCGAAGAACGTGGAAAGTTTAAGCCTGCAGGCACTGACTATTTCACCGTTGACATCACCAAGGTGTGCAACCACAGATGACACAAATCGTTATCTATTGCCAACTGAAGTGCTGTAGAATGTGAAATATAATAGGATATGCCCATAAGATGATTGGAAACCGATGGCTAACATTGACGGTCTTGGCGGTGATGAGCTTTGCGGCCCATGCCTTCGAGACCAATCACAAGCATATCTACAATGCCCTTGAACCCTTGACCAGCCGACAACTGCTGGACAAGGGCTATTCACTGCTTGCCCAACGCGAGAAGATAGACAGTGCCTTGATGTGCTATACCATTGTAGTCAACCGCTACTATGACGGCGACCATTCGACAGAGAGCATCGACCATGCAATAGTGGCCATGGAGAACATGGGCAACATCTACATGACGCGTTTTTTCGACTATCGTAAGGCCTACGAATATCTGCTCCAAGCCCAACAATTAGCCGAATGCCAAGGACAGAGCAAGCATTTAGCTTATATCTATCTGAGCCAGTGCAATGTGTGGAAGATGTCCATGCTCACCTCTGGCAAGCAACATGACAGGTATGTTGCTACACTACGCAAAGCCTTCCGATATGCCTTGACATCAGACGATGCCGATATTGCAGCCACCACCCTTGTAGCACTTTGCGATGAGGCTGTCTATGCGTCGGCACACGTTGATGTGGAAAGAGAGACGTCGCTTTATCGCCAACAGAGCAAAGGGACAAAGACACCCATTGGACAGTATGCCTTGTATTTTGCACAAGCCACCATGTTAGCGCAGAACGGTCGATACGCAGAGGCAGCAACGATTTTTGCCCTATCAGCCCGGATGATTCAAACCGACATAGCATCAGAGCGTTACGATTATATCTCGCATTCAAACCAGGCTTATATGCTCTTCATGACTGGCAAAAGAGAAGAGGCCACAGACAGCTTGAAGCGGTTGCTCCATAATGCCACAAAGGAAAACAACCGCGACTATATGATGAGCATTACTTCGTTGCTCCATGATATGTATGTACGGATGGGACGGCAGAAACTTGCCGACCACTACCTGTTGTCCTATCTGAGGCAGAAGGATTCGCTCGTCTATCATAACAATCTTTCTGAGATTAGCGATGTGGAGACATCAGCCAAGCTCAGTCAGACCCAACACGAAATGGCACAACTTGCCCATCGGCATCGTGTGCAGAGCCTCATTACCACTTTTGTTGGTATAATTGCCGTGATTCTGCTTGTAGCGATAGCCTTCGTGCTGCATGCTTATCGCCAACTGAGGTTCAGTCATCGCATGCTCTACCTGAAGAATGAAGCCCTGTTGCATCGCGAGACCAGCGAAACCAAGTATAAGGGGAGCCGATTGGACGATAATGACAAGAACAGTCTCCTTGAACACATTATCAATGTGCTTGAGCACAATGACGAGATTTATGATAGCACATTTTGTCTGAGCCGCATGGCAACACTCATAGGAGCAAACTATAAGGATGTTTCGCAAGTGGTAAACGAACGGTATGGGGGCAATTTCAATACCATGCTCAACGAGTATCGCATCAAGGAAGCATGCCAGCGACTGGGCGATGCCGATAAATACGGGCATCTTACCATCGAAGCCATAGCCATGAGCGTGGGCTTCAAGTCGCGCACAGGTTTTGCGGCGTTGTTCAAGCGGTTTACGGGTATGACACCATCGACATATCAAAAGATGGCTTTAGCTGAACAGAAACAACGCTTGTGCAAGTAATCCATGGCATAGCGTAAGGCGAAAGCGGCGGTTTTCGTCTGAAATCATGATTTTAGACATAAGCAAATTACGATTTGCAAACTGTTTAATAGACAATTGCTAACTTTGCCACCCTATTTATCAAAACGCAATTGTTATGAGAAATAACCTACATTACATTGAAAAAGCCATTTTGCTTGTGGGTCTTGCTACCACTAGCATCAACGTTCAGGCACAATCGTTGTTCACTCCCACCACTGCAAAGCATGCCGCAAAGCATATTTTGCATGCATCTACCAACGACCTTGCAAATCAGCCTTCGGGTTTGCGTCAGAGTAACATGAGAATGTCAAGCACCTCATCTATCGTGTTGGTCAACGAGGATTTCGGCCGTTGGACAACCGGCACACCTGACCAGCCTGACACATCCGTGCCTCTAGCCAGCGAGGACAACTCAATATTTATCGACCCTTCACTCACCCCTGATGGCACATGGGCAGGTACTGGTGTCTATTCGGCAGGTGGCAGCTGCGCCCTTATTTCCCCCGATGGCGTAAGCGTGGCAGAAGTACTCACTCCACTGGGCGACTACTCAGGCGAGATTACTGTAACTTGTCGTGTCAAAGCCATCTCCGTGACATGTGACGGACAGACCGTAACCAAGGGTTCTACACTGGATATCGTACCTTATATCGGCGGTTATCTGTCGGGCTCGCAAGCCAAAACCGATGCTGAGAACGGCTATTCCATTCGCATCTATCCCAAGCAAGGGTGGAACGAGGTGCAGTTTACCTTTTCCAACTATAGTGCAGACAACAATGGCTTCATTGCCTTTGCCACACAGAACGGACTGGTGATTGACGACATCAAGATTACTTCCACCGCTACGTTCATCGCCGAACCATCCATCCTGCCAGCGCAGTCGTTCAAGGAAGATGGTTTCACCATACGTTGGCAACCAGTGCGCAAGGCTTACGACTATTGCATAGACCTATATAAAAAGG
>CAVDCP010000019.1:0-44638 GCA_963607545.1 bacterium | reverse complement strand
GCCGGTTTTGCACCCCCTGCCCGCAGTGGATGGAAACGAGACGGCGGAAACTGTCGCGCCGTTGCGCAGCAGTTTCCGCCGTCGGTTACATGTCTTGCCCGTGCCGTGTGCAGGGCTACGGTCGGCCTACTCGAAGTAGTAGAGGAACGTGGCTATGCCGGTGAGGGCCTTCTTGGGCGAGTCCTTTATCTCGATGGCAAACTTTATCTGTGCCTTGGTAACGCCGCGCAGGTTCTCTATGGAGTGCAGGTCGGCCACGAGGCGTATGGCCTGTCCCGACTTCACGGCCTGGCCGAACTTCATCTTGTCCATGCCGTAGTTCACCATCATCTTGAGGTTCTTCACCTCGATAATCTGGTTCCACATGTAGGGCAGCATCGAGAGCGTGAGGTAGCCGTGGGCTATGGTGCTCTTGAACGGGCTCTCCACGGCGGCGCGTGCCGTGTCGACGTGTATCCACTGGTGGTCGAGCGTGGCGTCGGCAAACTGGTTGATGCGTTCCTGCGGCAGCTCCACCCATTCGGATATGCCGATGTTCTTGCCGAGCAGCGCGGCAAACTCGTCGTAGGAGTTGATAATTGCTTTACTCATTTTCTTTTCTTCTTTTTTTTGTCTCTTTATGTTCTTTTCTGTATATGCTTCATGGCATAGGCCAAACGCTGCCGCAAACAAGGCTTTGTTGCGGTGCAAGGAAGCCTTGTTTGGCATGCAAGGAAGGCTTCTTCGGGGTGCAGGGAAGCCTTGTTTGCAACGGCGTGCCGGTGTGCCCGGCATGGCGTGCCCGGGGTCAGTCGCCGTCGGGCGCGTAGAGCCAGTCGTGCAGCGGGTCGGCATAGTCGAATATCTCGCCCTCGGCAAAGAAGCGGCGCATTTCCACGGCTGCCGTCTCCACGCTGTCGGATGCGTGTATGATGTTCTCCTGCCCGCTCATCGAGAAGTCGCCGCGAATGGTGCCGGGAGCGGCCTTGCGCCCGTTGGTTGCGCCCACGATGTCGCGCACCACCTTTACCGCGCTGTTGCCCTCGACGCACATGGCCACGACGGGAGCCGACTTCATCGAGGCGGTGAGCCACGGGAAGAACGGGCGTTCGCGCAGATGGGCGTAGTGCTCGTTGAGGATGTCGTCGCCGAGCTGCATCATCTTGAGGCCCACGATGCGCAGGCCCTTGCGCTCCAGGCGTGTTATCACTTCGCCGACGAGGCGGCGCTGCACGGTGCACGGTTTGAGAAGAATGAGTGTCTTTTCCATAAGTCAGTGTCTTTTTTTAGTAGATTCCGGTGCGGCCCGGCTTGCGGGCCGTAAGTGCAAAGGTAGGCAAAAAACGCGAGAACGCGGCCCGGTGTGCCCCGAAAAACGCGCCTGTGCAGATTTGCCTGCCGTGTCTGCCGATGCAAAGGGAGGCTTTGGCATGAAAAACTTGCAGAATACGCCGTAAATTAGTAACTTAGCACCGGGCAAACCATTGTGCCCGTGCCCGTCGGCAAGGCGGCTCACGGCGCACCGTGCCCGAAAAAACGTGGCCCGCGCTGCAATGAAACCGCGGGCATGGCGTTATATATAAAAGGTGGCGGCAGCGCGCTCGGTGCGCACCGTGCCGCCGTAAACGAATCGCAAATGAAGAAAAACTTAAAGACGGAGCTGCACCGCATGCTGCCGGCACTGCGTGTGCTTGTGCTGGCTGCGGCGCTGATGGTGAGTGCAGGGGCACACGCGGTGCTCAAGGAGAAGAACCTCTCGTCGACGCTCTCGGTGCTGCGCGCCGAGCTTGAGACGGCGTTCAACGAGCAGAAGGAGAACATGGCGCGCTACGCGCAGTACAACTCGGCGCAGCACAAGCAGATGGTTGCGCTCATGCAGCGCAGCGACCAGGTGGCGCTCATGCTCTACTCGCAGAAGCAGGACTTCACGTTCGACATGACCTACGCCTGCCACGAGGCCACCGAGCAGTGGCGCAAGTTCCGCAAGATGCGCATGCCCTACGACAAGATAACGTCGCGCATGGATGCCGAGATAGAACGCTACACCGACCTCATAGACGCGCTTGCAACCATTCCGCCCTCGCTGCGCAAGACGGCGCACAAGGAGCCGCCGCGCGGACGCAAGCCCCGTGCCGGCGCGGGCAAGACACCCTTCGCCCTCGACGCCCAGGGACTGCTCGACCGCAAGGCGTGCCTCGACTATGCCGTGGCCCTGCGCCGCAACCTCGTGAGCATGAAGCAGAGCGTGGAGGAGGACAACCAGCACTATGCCATGGTGTCGGAGAAACTCAAGAAGGTGAACGACTACGCCCTCTCGCGCTACAACGTGATTCAGCACAACATATTCGTCAACGGCGACCAGAACTACTTCGAGGTGCTGGCCTCGATGCCCATGTCCTACCACAACGCCAAGGCCGACGTGAGCGAGAAGTATGACACCGAGAAGGTGAAGGGCCAGAACGGCACCACGCGCGTGATTTACTCGCAGTGGCGCGGCCCGATTGTTACGTCGGTGGCGTTCTTCGTGCTGTTCTACATCATCGTGGCCGCGCTGCTGAGCAACGTGTTCGTGCGGTGGCTCGTGCCCACACGGTTCCGCACCGAGGAGTTCATGAAGAAGAAGGTGTGCCTCATACTCTTCGTGGCCATGGCCATATTCGCCGTGTCGGTAATGGTGGCGCGCACCTTCATGCAGCACAACTTCTTCCTCATGGCCTCGAAGCTGCTCATAGAATACGCCTGGCTGCTGTGCGCCATATTCTTCTCGCTGCTCGTGCGCCTGCCCGGCGACCAGATAAAGAGCGGTTTCCGCATCTACACCCCGGTGATGCTCATGTCGTTCATCGTGATAGTGTTCCGCATCATCTTCATCCCCAACAACCTCGTGACGCTCATCTTCCCGCCCATACTGCTCGTCTTCACCCTGTGGCAGTGGAGCGTGATAGCGCGCCACAACGACAACATCCCGCGCAGCGACATCTTCTACACATGGGTGTCGCTCGTGCTCATGGCCGTGTCGACGGTCACGGCATGGTATGGCTATGTGCTGCTCTCGGTGCAGATACTCATATGGTGGATGTTCCAGCTGAGCTGCATACAGACCATAACGTGCGTCTACGACATGCTCATAGCCTATGAGCGCCGCCGCCTCTCGGTGCGCATCGCCGCCGACGCCAAGGCATCGGGCAAGAAGGCCGCCGCACGCCCCGCCGCAGCCGCCGCCCCGAAGAAAAGCGGCAGCATGCTGAGCATAATAACGGTGAGCCACGACGCGCACATCAACGTGACGTGGTTCTACGACCTCGTCTACATGGCCCTCGTGCCGGTGGTGAGCGTGTTCTCGGTGATGCTCTCAATATGGTGGGCCGCCGACGTGTTCGACCTCACCGACACGGTGTTCAAGATCCTGATGTTCGACTTCCTCAACATCACGGGCGTGGTGCAGCTCTCCATAGGCAAGCTCGTCATGGTGCTCGCGCTGTTCTTCGTCTTCCGCTACATCAACTATCTCATCAAGGCCCTCTACCACAAGTACCACAAGTCGAAGATAGTGGTCAACGGCAAGCCCAACTTCACGCTGGCCAACAACATCATAGCGATATGCTGCTGGGGACTGTATGCCGTGATCGCGATAAAGACGCTCAAGATTCCGTCCACGGCAGTGTCGGTAATCTCGGCAGGTCTGGCCACCGGTGTCGGTTTCGCCATGAAGGACATGCTCGAGAACTTCTTCTACGGCATATCGCTGATGACCGGGCGCGTGCGCGTGGGCGACTACATCGAGTGCGACGGCATACGCGGAAAGGTGGAGAGCATAACCTACCAGAGCACGCAGGTGGCCACCGCCGACGGCTGCGTGATAGCGTTCCTCAACAGTTCGCTGTTCAACAAGAACTTCAAGAACATAACCAAGAACCACTCCTACGAGATGGTGAAGGTGCCCGTGGGCATTGCCTACGGGGCCGACGTGAACGAGGTGCGCCGGATGCTCATCGACGCGGTGAAGGCACTGTGCTGCAAGTCGCGCGACGGGCGCGACATAATAACCCAGAAGAAGCCCGTCGACGTGGTGTTCGACGACTTCGGCGACAACTCCGTCAACCTCTTCGTGACCTACTGGGTGCTCGTCGAGGAGAAGTTCGGCATGACCGGGCGCGTGAAGGAAACCATATACAACACGCTCAACGCCCACAACATAGAGATTCCGTTCCCGCAGCGCGACATACACATCATAAGCACGCCGCCCGCCGCGCCGCTGCAGCTGGCAACCGCAACAACATAACACAAGACAGACATGAACCGACAACCACACGCCCAGGCCGGCACACAGGCCGCACACGGGGCACCTGCCGCCGCACACGGCACAATAAACATCGTGATACCCTGCTACAACGAGGAGGAAGTGCTGCCCTGGTCGATTGACCGGCTGCAGGCAATGATTGCCAAGCTAAGGGAAGAAACGGGCTATGAGGGCCGCCTCCTGCTCGTCGACGACGGCAGCCGCGACCGCACATGGCAGCTCGCCGAGCAGTATGCCTCGCAATATGCCAACGTGGCCGCCCTGAAGCTCTCGCACAACGAGGGCCACCAGAACGCGCTGTGGGCAGGCATCCAGGAAAGCCTCGGCACATGCGACGCCATGGTGTCGATCGACGCCGACCTGCAGGACGACCCCGACGCGATAATAGAAATGGCGCGCCAGTTCAAGGCCGGGGCCGACATCGTTTACGGCGTGCGCCGCGAGCGCAAGACCGACACATGGTTCAAGCGCGTCTCGGCGCAGGCCTTCTACCGGCTCATGCGCACCGCCGACAAGGACATCATATACAACCACGCCGACTTCCGGCTCATGAGCGACCGCGCCGCACGCGCCCTCATGCAGTATGAGGAGCGCAACATGTTTCTGCGCGGCATGGTGCGCCAGCTCGGGTTCAGCGAGGGGCGCGTCTACTACGACCGCACGGCGCGCACCGCCGGAGAGTCCAAGTATCCGCTGGGCAAGATGCTCTCGTTCTCCATCGACGGCATAACGTCGTTCTCCACCGCCCCGCTCAAGTTCATAACCGTGGCCGGAATGCTGATGACCGTGGTGGCGATGGTGTTCATCGTCTACGGACTCGTGGCCCACTTCGGCGGCAAGACCATCGTGGGATGGACGTCGCTCATGGTGTCGCTGTGGTTCATCGGCGGCGTGGTAACCACCGGCGTGGGCATAACGGGCATCTACATAGGCAAGATATACACCGAGGTGAAACGCCGTCCGCGCTATTTCGTCGACAAGAAGCTCAACCTGTAGGCGGCGCGGCAGACACTGCACCGGTTATGCCGGTGGTGACCATAGCCCCTCCGAGGCTGGAGAATGGTCTCGCGCTTTTGCTGTTTTTCTAATGCCCCGCCTTTCCGGGACTGGCATTGGTTCATGTTTCTGTCTGTTTTTTAATGCTTCTGCGGGTCTGACAACGGTCTCGCGCTTTTCTGTGCTGCCCGGGCACTGTTATGTTAAAAACGGGATTTCTTTCATTTCTTACAAAAGTTTGACTTAAATTTGCAAATTGCTTTAATCCGCCATGTCGCTCCGCGCACCGCGTGGGCATGGTTGCGGAAATGAAAGAAGGCGGCTGCAGCCCCCCGTCCGCCGCATAACGAAAACAAAAAGAAAATGAGCTTTACAGCCATCATAAGCAAGGCGTTTCTTCCCAGGCAGCATGCCCTTGAACGCCACACGGCCTGTGCCGTGGAGAAACAGCACGAGGTGCTGCGCCGACTGCTGCACGAAGCCGCGCACACGGAATACGGGCGCGCCCACCTCTTCGGTTCGTCGCGCGGCTACGCCGACTTCGCACGCAACGTGCCGGTGAACACCTATGAGGAACTCAAGGACGACATCGACCGCATGCGGCACGGCGAGGCCGACATACTGTGGCCCGGACAGGTGAAATGGTATGCCAAGTCGTCGGGCACCACCAACGACAAGAGCAAGTTCATACCCGTGTCCGACGAGGGACTCAAGCGCATACACTACCAAGGCGGCACCGACGTGGTGGCGTTCTACCTGCGCAACAACCCGCGCAGCCGCATGTTCGACGGCAAGGGACTCATACTCGGCGGATCGCACTCGCCCAACTACAACCTGCCCGGCTGCCTCGTGGGCGACCTGAGCGCGATACTCATCGAGAACATCAGTCCGCTGGTCAACCTCATACGCGTGCCGCGCAAGCAGACGGCCCTGCTCAGCGACTTCGAGCTGAAGCGCGACCGCATAGCCGCCGAATGCCTCGGCAAGAACATAACCAACCTCTCGGGCGTGCCCTCGTGGATGCTCAGCGTGCTCGTGCGCGTGCTCGAGATGTCGGGAAAGGATCGCATCGACGAGGTGTGGCCCAACCTTGAGGTGTTCTTCCACGGCGGCATCGCCTTCACGCCCTACCGCTCGCAGTATGAGCGCATAATAAAGTCGCCCGGCATGCACTACATGGAAACCTACAACGCGTCGGAAGGATTCTTCGGCATACAGGACGACCCCGCCGACAAGTCGATGCTGCTCATGACCGACTACGACGTGTTCTACGAGTTCATGCCCATGGACGAGTATGGCAGCGACAACCCCACCGTGGTGCCGCTCGAGGGAGTGGAGACGGGGCGCAACTACGCCATGCTCATAAGCACGTCGTGCGGACTGTGGCGCTATATGATAGGCGACACCGTGCGCTTCACCTCGTGCAACCCCTACAAGTTTGTAATCACGGGCCGCACCAAGTGCTTCATCAACGCCTTCGGCGAGGAACTCATACAGGACAACGCCGAGAAGGCACTCGCCTACGCATGCAGCCTCACCGGGGCCGAGGTGAGCGAATACACCGCCGCGCCGGTGTTCATGGACAGCAACGCCAAGTGCCGACACCAGTGGGTGATAGAGTTTGCCAAGGAACCTGCCGACACCGCCGAGTTCGCGCGGCTGCTCGACCGCCGTCTGCAGCAGATAAACAGCGACTACGAGGCCAAGCGCAGCCACGACATCACGCTGCAGCACCTTGAAGTGGTGAAAGCCCCGCGCGGACTGTTCGACCGATGGCTCAAGAGCAAGGGCAAGCTCGGCGGACAGCACAAGGTGCCGCGGCTCGCAAACACACGCACACACATCGACGAGATAATGGAGCTGATGGCACAGGAAGACTGACGCCGAATGCCGGAGCCTATACATTATTATATATGCAGAGCAACCCGAAAACGAGAATATTACACGCCACAGTGCGCCTGACGGTGCTTCTCGCGGCATTGGCCGTTACAATGTCGTGCGCCCGCATGGGCCGTCCCGACGGCGGATGGTATGACGAGACACCGCCCTCGGTGGTGGATACCTACCCGGACGACGGCGGCACCGGCGTGAAGGCACGCAAGATAAGCATCGTGTTCGACGAGTTCATAAAGCTCGACAACGCCACCGAGAAAGTGGTGGTGTCGCCCCCGCAGGCCGAACAGCCCGACATAAAGAGCACGGGCAAGCGCATCGTGGTGGAGCTGAAAGACTCGCTGCGCGCCAACACCACCTACACCGTAGACTTCAGCGACGCCATAAGCGACAACAACGAGGGCAACCCCCTTGGCAACTACACCTACAGCTTCTCCACGGGCAGCGTGATTGACACCCTGCAAGTGGCGGGCAGCGTGCTTGCCGCCGCCGACCTCGAACCCGTGAAGGGAGCACTCGTGGGGCTGTATGCCGACCTTGCCGACTCGGCGTTCACCGCCAAGCCCATGCTGCGCGTGGCACGCACCGACTCGCGCGGACACTTCGTGATACGCGGCGTGGCGCCGGGCACCTACCGCGTGTATGCCCTCGCCGATGCCGACGGCGACTACCGCTTCTCGCAGAAAAGCGAGCAAATAGCCTTCACGCGGCAACTCTTCACGCCCGGCTTCGAGTCTGCCGTGAGGCAAGACACCACATGGACCGACTCGCTGCACATAAAAAGCATAGCAAGGGTGGGCTACACACGCTTCACACCCGACGACATAGTGCTCCGGGCATTCAACGAGCCGGTGGCCGACCGCTACCTGCTCAAGGCCGAAAGGGCCGAGGCCAACCGCTTCACGCTGTTCTTCAGCTACGGAAGCGACCGTCTGCCGCAGCTGCGCGGACTCGACTTCGACTCCGACGGGGCGTTGCTCATAGAACCGTCGGCACGCCGCGACACCGTGACCTACTGGCTGCGCGACACCGCACTCGTCAACCGCGACACGCTCAACGTGCAGGTAGCCTACCTCGGCACCGACACTCTGGGCAACCTCGTGCCGCAGACCGACACGCTGCAGATACTCTCCAAGCAGCCCTACGCCAAGCGCATGAGGCAGGCCAAGAAAGACTTTGAGGACTGGCAGAAACGCCAGGAACGCAAACGCAAGAAAGGCGAACCCTACGACACCGTGCCGCCGCCGCCCGCACTCAGGCTCGACATAGCCGGAGGCGAAACCATCGACCCCGACCGCACGCTGCGGTTCGACTTCGACACGCCGGTGGCCGCCGCCGACACGTCGAAGATACACCTCTACGCACGCCACGACTCGCTGTGGTATGAGGCACGGTTCCGCTTCAGGGCACGCCCCGTGGTTGCGCCGGGCGACACTGTCTCGGCATCGACGCCGCGCTCGCCCAGGCAATACACATTCGCCGGAGAATGGAGGCCGGGCGTGGAATACAGCCTCGAGATCGACTCCATGGCCTTCACCGACATCTACGGCAACCACACGCCGAGCGTGAAACGCGGTCTGAAGGTGCGCTCCACCGACGAATACGGCAGTCTGGTGTTCACCATGTCGGGGCTTCCCGACAGCGCAGCCGCCGTGGTGGAACTGCTCGACGCGCAAGACCGCGCCGTGAAGCGCGTCCCCGTGCAGGACGGCACGGCACAGGTATACTACATAACCCCCGGCAAATACTACGCCCGGGTGTTTGTCGACGACAACCGCAACGGCGTGTGGGACACCGGCGACTACGCCGCCGCACGTCAGCCCGAAGCCGTGTACTACTACCCCGAGGCCGTGGAATGCAAGGCCAAGTGGGACCTGACGCTCGCATGGAACGCCACCGCTCGGCCGCTCGACCGCCAGAAACCCGAGGCGATAACGCGGCAGAAAGCCGAACGGCAGCGCAAGATACAGAAACGCAACGCCGACCGCGCCCGTAAGCTCGGCATAACCTACACGCCGCAGACACAGTAAGACACGCCACGGCGGCTTACATAACACCTTTAATATATGGAAACGAGAAAACTGCGCAACCTGCTGCTTACAGCCGCGACAGCGATTGCCGCCGTGCTGCCGGGCATGGCCCCGGCACAGTGCAAATATCACAACACGGCGTTCAAGTCGGGCGAATACCTGTCATACAACCTCTATTTCAACTGGAAATTCGTGTGGGTGAAGGCGGGCAACGCCACCATGTCGACAGTGCTGAGCAACTACGCGGGCCGACAAGCCTACCGATCGTCGCTCATCACGCGCAGCAGCAAGCGCGTTGACGACTTCTTCGTGATGCGCGACACGCTGCTCTGCTACAACTCCACCGACCTCGAACCGCTCTATTTCCGCAAGGGGGCACGCGAGGGCAAGCGATACACCGTGGACGAGGCATTCTTCTCCTACCCCTCGGGCAAGCTGCACCTCAGGCAACACCAGCAGAAGAACAGCGGCGAACATGTGTGGAAAGAGACAACCCCTGCGGCATGCACCTACGACATGCTCAGCATTTTCCTGCGCGCAAGGTCGTTCAATCCCGAGGGATGGAAGAAAGGCAACCGCGTGAGCTTCCCCATAACCGACGGCACGAAGACCATACCCGCCGTGCTCGAATACCGGGGCAAGACAACGGTGAAGGCCGACAACGGACACAAGTACCGCTGCCTGCAGCTCTCCTACATGGAACTCGAAAAAGGAAAATACAAGGAAATAGTGCGATTCTATGTGAGCGACGACTCCAACCATGTGCCCGTGCGCCTCGACATGTTCCTGCGCTTCGGGTCGGCAAAGGCGTTTCTTGTGGGCATGAAAGGTCTGCGCAACGCCGTGGGGAGCGAAGTGAAATGAGGCGGCACGCCCCGGAATGGCACGCCGCGCAACCCCAAAAGAGAAAGAAGACATGACCAACAAGATATCCACAGCAATCGTTGCCGCAGCGGCAGCGCTGATTTGCTCGTGCAGCCGCACGGGCAGCACGCCCCCGGCCCGCACGCACTTCACCGACGAGGTGCGGCTCGCCGTCACCCCGGTGAAAGACCAGGGGCGCAGCAGCATGTGCTGGGTGTATGCCATGCTCGCCACCATAGAAACCGAACACATAATGGCAGGCGACTCGGTGAACCTCTCGACCGACTGCATGGCGCGGCGCATCCTCGCCGAGCGGGCGCGGCTGCACTTCCTCTCGCGCGGAAAAACCGACGTTGACATGCGCGGCATGGCCACGGCAGTGCCGCGCCTCATGGGCGAATACGGCATCTATCCCCACGACAGCTACAACGCACGCGGCGTGAACTACAACGCCCTCGCACGGCGCGTGGAAGCCATCTCGGCCTCGTCGCCCGGCATGAGCCAGGCCGACGCGGCGGTGGAACGCACCCTCGACGACCGCATAGGCCACCTGCCGCCCCACGTCTACATGCTCGGGGCACAGTACACCCCCGTGGAATTTGCCCACAGCGTGTGCGCACGCAACGAATATGTGGCCCTCACCAGCTTCACCCACCACCCCTACGGCACACGTTTCGCGCTCGAAGTGCCCGACAACCGCGACGGCGACATGTTTCTTAACGTCACGCCCGACGAACTGATGCACTGCATCGAAGCCTCGCTGCGCGCCGGACATCCCGTGTGCTGGGAGGGCGACACGAGCGAACCGGGATTCTCGTTCAGCCGTGGCACGGCAACGCTGAGGCGGGAACGCGCGTGCACGGCAGCCGAGCGGCAGCGCGAGTTTGAATGTCGGCGCACCACCGACGACCACTGCATGGAGCTCATCGGACTTGCGCGCGACCCGCAGGGGCGGCTCTACTTCATAGCCAAGAACTCGTGGGGCACGGGCAACCCCTACGGGGGCATGATGTATATGTCGGAAAACTATGTGCGGCTGAAGACCATAGCCGTGGTGGTGAAGAACCTGAAATTCTGACCGTGTGCACCGTTTCGCACAACGCGCACAGTGTGTGCGTTTTGAACACAGTGTGGGTTGATTTGAACACAAAAGTTCTGCAAGTGTGCAGAAATGGTGAAAAACAGGATAATTATACGCAAATAATACCTTTATATATAGCTGGATGCAATTTTAACATTGCAAAATTGTTTTTTTTAAACAACATTTATTACTTTTGCAACGTATTTGACGTGTGAGGCACACACGGCTCGTCCTTGAACTGCCGAAACGCTGTGAAGCATGTTTCACCTGTGACGTTAACACATGAATCATACCAAACCTTACCAAAACAATAATCCTAAAACAATGAAGAAAAAGAATTTCTATGTACGCTCCCTCGGGAGAGTATGCTTGACTGGTGCTTTGGTGCTGTCGGCTGCGGCTGCAAGTGCCCAGAGTACGATTGTCAAAGGAACTGTAAAGGATGCAACGGGCGAACCGGTAATCGGCGCTTCCATTAAGGTTCAGGGTGACACCAAGAGCGGTGCCATTACCGACATTGACGGAAACTACGAAATCACCGTTCCTTCGCCGAAGTCGAAAATCGAGTTCTCTTACCTCGGATCCAAGACCGAGGTGGTTTCGGTTGAGGGCAAGAACACCATCAACGTGACTCTGCAGGACGAGAGCCAGGCCATCGACGAGGTGGTTGTCACCGCTCTCGGCATCAAGCGCCAGGCACGTTCGCTGGGCTACTCCACCACCAAGGTGGGCGGCGACGAGTTCACCCTCGCGCGTGACCCGAACGTGGGTAACGCCCTTTCCGGAAAAATCGCAGGTGTGTCGGTTGCCGGCAACGGTACCGGCTCAATGGGTTCGTCACGCGTCGTGATTCGCGGTAACGCCTCTATCTCGGGCAACAACCAGCCGCTCTATGTGGTTGACGGCGTTCCTATGGACAACACCAACCAGGGCTCGGCCGGCCAGTGGGGCGGAAGCGACATGGGCGACGGTCTTTCCAACATCAACGCCGACGACATCGAGAGCATCCAGGTGCTCAAGGGCGCGGCAGCATCGGCACTCTACGGTTTCCGCGGTGGTAACGGTGCAATCCTCATCACCACCAAGAGCGGCCAGAAGGGCAAGCCGGTGAGCATCGAGGTGAACGAGAACCTCACGTTCAACACTATCTACGACTACCGCGACTTCCAGAAGGAATACGGACTGGGCACCGAGGGCAACAAGCCCACCACGGCAACCGACGCCAAGAGGGGCGAGTCAACCTCATGGGGTGGATACCTTGACGGCAGCGACGCAGTTAACTTCAAGGGCGACACCTATAAGTATTCTTACAACGACATCTGGAAGCAGTTCTACCGCACGGGCGTAACCACCAACACATCGGTGGCCATCTCCGGCTCGAGCAAGGAAGTGACCTACCGCTTCGGAGCATCGTTCAACAAGGAGAAGAGCATCCTGCCCAACTCTGGCAACCGCCAGCTGGGCCTCAACATGAACACCACCTACCAGATTCTGAAGAACCTCTCGGCAACGGTTACGGCCAACTACACCTTCGACCGCTCCAACGGACGTTCCAACCTTTCCGACGGAAACGGCAACACCAACGCCTCTCTGCTCTACCGAGGCAACTCGTTCAACATGGACTGGCTGAAAGGCACGTCGGCAGGATGGGGTACAAACGAGGACGGATCGGAAATGATCGGCGGTACCAACGTTTACTTCAACAACCCCTACTGGCTGCAGTACCGCAAGACCAACAACCTCAACCGCAACCGCCTCATCGGTTCGATAACGCTGAAATACGACATCACCGACTGGCTCTACATCCAGGGCGCCGTGCAGCACGACGGCTACAGCCTCGAGTTCAAGCAGGTGCAGCCCAAGGGCGCAGCTGCCGACCCCAGCGGCTTCATGACTGAATATGAGAAGAACTTCGCCGAGGACAACTACAACTTCCTGCTCGGTTTCAACAAGGAGTTCGGCGACTTCAGCGTTGGCGCAACATTCGGCGGCAACAAGATGTACAACGAATACCGCATCTACCAGACAACCGACGGCGGACGTCCGTTCACCGTTGACGGATTCTGGTCGGTGAACAACATCATCTCTTCGGGCCAGAGCCCCAAGAAGCAGCTCGTGCGCTATCAGGTGAACTCCTTCTACGGCACGGTTGACCTCGGCTGGCGCAACCAGCTCTTCCTCAACCTCACAGGCCGCAACGACTGGTTCTCTACACTGTCGCCCGAAAACAACAGCTACTTCTATCCCTCTGCAACACTCTCTTGGGTGTTCACCGACTCATTCCGCGAGTCGTTGCCGCAGTGGTTCGACTTCGGTAAGGTGCGCGCAGGCTACGCCTTCGCATCCAACGGAACGTCGGCCTACCAGAACCTGCTGCTCTACCAGCTCCGCAACTACACCGTGAACGGACAGCAGACAGCCACACAGAACAACGGCGACACCTATCCCAACGAAAACCTGAAGCCTATCAAGATTACAGAGTTTGAGGTGGGTCTTAACCTCGCGTTCTTCCAGAACCGACTGACATTCGACATGGCCTACTACCAGAAGAAGACCACCGACGACATCCTCTCGGTTTCTACATCTTCGGCATCGGGCTACTCTGCAATGAAGGCCAACATGGGTGAGATTCAGAACACCGGTTTCGAGTTCATGGTTGACGCTTATCCCGTGCGCAACAAGCAGTTCTCTTGGAACACCACGCTCAACTTCGCCTACAACAACTCTGAGGTGAAGAAGCTCAGCACCGGCACCGACCGCATCACGGTTGACGGCGGACAGTCGCGCAACGGCGACGCCACCATCTACCAGATTGTGGGCAAACCGTTCGCACAAATCATGGGCTACAAGTACAAGCGCGACGATCAGGGCAACCTGCTCCTCAAGAACGGTCTGCCACAACACTCCGACAGCAAGGAAGTGCTCGGCAACGCAGTGTACAAGTGGACAGGCGGATGGCGCAACTCGTTCACCTATAAGAACTTCAACCTCGCATTCTTGCTCGACTTCAAGTTCGGTGCCAAGATATTCTCGGGTACAAACCACCAGCTCTACCAGAACGGTCTGCACAAGAACACCTTGCTCGGACGTACGAAGGACAACCCCGCAGGCTCCATCACCGTGGACGGCATCGACGAGGCTACCGGACAGAAGAACACCACAACGGTTACTTCTTACGACTACTTCAGAGCCATTGCCAGCGAGAACATCACCGAGGAATTCGTATACAGCGCCGACTTCATCAAGCTGCGCGAGCTCTCTCTGGGCTACACGTTCCCCAACAGCCTGTTGGCAAAGACCGGCTTCATCAAGGGTCTGAGCGTATCGGTTGTGGCACGTAACCTTTGGACAATAATGAAGCACACCCCGAACATCGACCCGGAGTCGTGCATCAACAACACCAACGCACAGGGTCTTGAGCTCAACGGCTATCCCGCAACCCGCAACATCGGTTTCAACGTAAATGTCAAGTTCTAAAAAACTTCTTAAAAAAGCACTACAATGAAAATCTACAATATATTGTTAGCATCTGCTCTCACACTGGGCGTGACAAGTTGCGGCGACTTCGGCGACCTCAACACCAACCCTGAGAGCATCAACTCAGGAAACGTGCCCTACGAAATGCTGTTCTCCAACGCACAGCACCAGGCACTCGGCAGCGACTGGGACCAGTGGCGCACGGGCTGCATCTACTCCTCGCAGTTTGTGCAGCAGCTCGTGTCAATCAACTGGTGGGACAGCTACGGCCGCTACCAGTGGAGCGACGGCTACTCGTCATCCTACTGGAGCACCTACAACAGCGACCGTGGCGCAATGCGCGACGTGACCACAGTGTATGACAAGTGGGAGGGCGACGAGAGCCTCAAGATTGACTGGAACATGGCACGCATCATGCGCGTCTATGCCTTCAGCAAGATGACCGACCTCTACGGCGACATCCCCTACTCTCAGGCTGGCCGCCCCTCGAAGTATTCGTTCCCCGTGTATGACACCCAGGAGGAAATATACAAGGACATGCTCAAGGAGCTCGACGAGGCACAGGCCAACCTCGGCAGCGGTACTGCCAAGATGAAGACCGCCGACCTCTACTACAGCGGCGACGCTGCAAGCTGGAAGAAATTCGCCAACTCGCTCATGCTGCGCCTCGCAATGCGCCTCGTGAAGGTTGACGAAGCCACCGCAAAGACCTACGCCGCAAAGGCCGTGGCCAACGGTGTGATGACAAGCAACGCCGACAACGCCAAGCTCCAGCACTCTGCCGACGCTCTTACCACAAACGACTCCTGCGAGCCGTTTGCCAAGATCATCGCTCACGAAGACCGCGAGTTCTTCATTTCCGACTACTTCGTGAACATGCTCAAGAACTCCAACGACCCGCGTCTGTCGCTCATCGCCACTGTCGCTCCCTACGCTTCGGCTGGCCAGTACAGCGACATCCAGAGCAACACAAGCGGCACATGGACTGCCAACGACTACGGCGACATGTCGTTTGCCGCACAGCAGGGCTTGCTCCAGGGCGGTTACAGCGACGGCCCCAAAAGCCAGTACTTCATCGGCAACAGCCCCGAGGCCAAGGCCGACCCGAACTCTATCTGGGCCAAGTTCAACGACGAGACATGGCTTGCAGACTATGCAAAGAATTTCTCTTCGCCCAACCGCTGCACCTATGCCGACCCGACAACCCCGACGTTCATCGTGACCTACGCACAGACACAGTTCCTCCTTGCCGAGGCTGTAGTGCGCGGCTACATCTCGGGCGATGCCAAGACCTACTACGAGAACGGCGTGAAGGCTGCCTTCGACCAGTTCAACCAGTTCCGCAACGGCGCTGCCGCCATCAAGGTGGTTACCGACCAGTACGGTTCGCTTGACGCTGCTGCACAGGCTTATCTCGCTGCCAACCCCTACGACGCAAGCAAGGCTCTTGAGCAGATCAACACCCAGTACTACATCAATTCGTTCGGCGACGAGTACGAGGTGTTCTCCAACTGGCGCCGCTCGGGCTTCCCGGTGCTCACACCCAACGCACAGGCAGCCGAAGACGGACTTTGCGCAACCAAGAACGGTTCTATCCCCCGCCGTTTCCGCTACCCGACCTCAGAGAGCCAGGTTAACTCGGCCAACTACGAGGCTGCATCGGCACGCATGACAGGCGGCGACCGCATGGACTCGCGCGTATGGTGGGACAAGGAATAAGCAAACCGCTATATTGAAACACAAAGAAGGAGCGAACCTTTTCGGGGGTCGCTCCTTTTTTTGTATCTTTGCCGTCTGCAAAAAACAATTCCCATGAAGAAGATTGTAATACTCGATTTCGACGGGACCATAGCCGACACGCGTCCCGTAATCCTCGGCACGTTCCGCCGCACGCTCCGGGCCATGGGCCTTCAGCCCCATCCCGACGCAGAGATAGCCGCCACCATAGGGCTTCCGCTCGTCGAGGCATTCCCCCTGCTCGAACCCATGGACACTGAGATGGCCGCCCGCTGCACCGCCCGCTACCGCGAGATTTTCGAAGAGGTGAACAGCGAGCTGGGCGTGCCCATGTTTCCCCATGTGGCCGACACGCTGCGCCGGGCCCACGCCGCCGGCGCTGTGCTCACCATAGCCACGAGCCGAGGCTACCAGTCGGCGGCGGCGTTCATGCGATCTTTCGGGCTCGACAGCATCATAAGCCTCATCGTTGCCGCCGAAGACGTGAAGCACGCCAAGCCCGCCCCCGAACCGGTGGAGAAGACGCTGCGCCACTTCGGCATGCGCCCCTCCGACGCGCTTGTGGTGGGCGACACCCACTTCGACATTCTCATGGGGCGCAACGCGGGCTGCGAAACCGTGGGAGTGACCTACGGCAACGGTTCGCGCGAGAGCCTCGCCCAGGCAGGGGCCGACCACATCATCGACGATTTCGCTGAAATTAGCGGCATTATTGAATTATAATTGCTAATTTTGCAGCCAAGACACGACAAAATCAAATCAGCATATGGAACAGGCATTATGGATATACAACACGCTGTCGCGTAGGAAAGAGGTGTTCAAACCGCTGCATGCCCCCAACGTGGGCATGTATGTGTGCGGACCCACCGTCTACGGCGACCCGCACCTGGGACACGCGCGCCCGGCGATAACCTTCGACATACTCTTCCGCTACCTCCGCCACCTGGGCTACAAGGTGCGCTATGTGCGCAACATCACCGACGTGGGACACCTTGAGCACGATGCCGACGAAGGCGACGACAAGATAGAGAAGAAGGCACGCCTCGAACAACTCGAGCCCATGGAGATAGCGCAATACTACACCAACCGCTACCACGCCGCCATGGAAGCCCTCAACGTGCTGCCCCCAAGCATCGAGCCGCACGCCACGGGACACATCATCGAGCAGGAACAGCTCGTAAGGCAGATACTCGACAACGGCTTCGCCTACGAGAGCAACGGCTCGGTATACTTCGACGTGAAGAAATACAACGAGCACCACCGCTACGGAATACTCTCGGGACGCAACCTCGACGACGTGAAGGACGCATCGCGCCAGCTCGACGGAGTGGGCGAGAAGCGCAACCAGGCCGACTTCGCACTGTGGAAGAAAGCCTCGCCCGAGCACATCATGCGATGGCCCAGCCCGTGGAGCGACGGATTCCCCGGATGGCACTGCGAGTGCACCGCCATGGGCAGGAAATACCTCGGCGCGCACTTCGACATACACGGCGGCGGCATGGACTTAGTGTTCCCCCACCACGAGTGCGAGATAGCACAGGCCGTGGCGTCGCAGGGCGACCAGATGGTGCACTACTGGATGCACAACAACATGATAACCATAAACGGGCAGAAAATGGGCAAGTCGCTGGGCAACTTCATCACGCTCGAAGAGTTCTTCACCGGCAACAACAAGAACCTCGAACAGCCCTACTCGCCCATGACCATACGCTTCTTCATACTCTCGGCACACTACCGCGGCACGGTGGATTTCAGCAACGAAGCACTGCAGGCATCGCAGAAGGGGCTCGAGAAACTCATGGACGGCATGGCCAGCCTCGACCGCATCACGGCATCAGCCGAGAGCGACGCCGCAACCGGGAAATTCGTGGGCGATCTGCGACAGAAGTGCTACGATGCCATGAACGACGACCTCGCAACACCGCTCGTCATAGCACACCTCTTCGAGGCATGCTCCACCGTGAACAAGCTCGCCGACCACAAGGCCACAATCTCGGCCGCCGACCTCGACGAGCTCGCCTCCACGATGCGCCTCTTCGCCTTCGACCTGCTCGGTCTGCGCGCCGACAACGCCGGAGCGTCGTCGCACCGCGAGGAAGCCTTCGGCAAGGTGGTTGACATGGTGCTCGACCTGCGCTCCAAGGCAAAGGCCGCCAAAGACTGGGCCACGAGCGACCGCATACGCGACGAGCTCGCCGCACTCGGCTTCGAGGTGAAGGACACCAAGGACGGGGCCACATGGAAACTAAAATGACATGACATGAAGGCAACCGCAACGACATTGGCCGTTCTGGCCCTTGCAACGGCATGCAGCACGGGCGGCAGCACCGCCCGTTATCCCGTGCCCGACGGCGAGTGGGACATCGTGTCGGCGTGCGGCAGCACGCTCGACACGCGCAAGACCGACGAAAAACCCTACATAGGCTTCGACAAGGCCACGCACAACCTCTACGGCAGCGCGGGATGCAACAGCATCACCGGCACGTTCAAGGCCGACACCCGGCTGCACACGCTCAACCTCGGCAGCATGGGCACCACGATGATGCTCTGCGCCGACATGGACACCGAGCAGCTTGTGCTCGACGGGCTGGGCAAGGTCACGGCCTTTGCCTACGACAGCGAGGGCAACCTCATGCTGCTCGACGGCAAGGGCGCAACCGCAGTGCAGCTCCGCCCGAGGGGCAAGTGAGCCTGCACGGCGCGGCACGCCAGGCCACACATTATAATATACGCCGCCACACCGGCGCGCAAGCACAAAACCGACGCTTATGAAAAAAATAGTATTCCTCACCGGGGCAGGCATGTCGGTGGAGAGCGGATTCAAGACATTCCGCGGCAACGACGGCCTTTGGGAGAACTATCCCGTGCAGCAGATAGCCACGCACGAGGGTTGGGAAACCGACCCCACGCTCGTCACCGGCTTCTACAACATGCTGCGCAAGAAGCTCTACGCCGCTCAGCCCAACGAGGGACACCGCCTCATACACACCCTGGAAGACGGCTACGACGTGACCGTAGTGACACAGAACGTGGACAACCTGCACGAGAAGGCCGGTTCGAAGCACGTCATCCACCTGCACGGCGAACTGTCGAAGGTGTGTTCCTCCGACTGTCCCGACGACCCGCGCTACCAGATTGAGCTGCAACCCGGCAACTGCGAGGTGCAGCCAGGCACAAAAGCCGGCGACGGGTCGCTGCTCCGCCCGTTCATAGTGTTCTTCGGCGAGGCCGTGCCCATGATTTCGGCGGCAGCCGAAGAGGCGCAGAAAGCCGACATATTCGTAATCATAGGCACGTCGCTCAACGTCTATCCGGCTGCCGGACTGGTGCAGTATGTGCGCCCATCGGCGCCCGTCTACCTCATCGACCCCGACCCTGCGCCCAACGTAGGGCGCGCCAATTTCACCCACATCAGGTGCGGGGCGAGCGAAGGCATGCGCCGCCTGTGCGACATGCTGGCCCAATCGGCCGCGACGGAAACGGCATCCCACACAACAAACAAGTAACCTGCATGGCAGACGGCGCGTCTGCTCTGCAAGCACAACAACAATGAAATATGCGTTAGTAACGGGAGCGTCGCGCGGCATAGGCCGCGCCATAGCCCTCAACCTGGCCTCGAAAGGCTACTGTGTCATAATCAACTATCTTGGCAACGAGGCCGCCGCGCGCGCCACGCTCGCCGACATCGAAGCCGCCGGAGGCCATGCCGAACTGCTGCGGTTCGACGTGTCAGACCCCACGGCAGCCGAAGCCGCGATTGACAGCTGGGAGAAGAGCCACGAGAATGAACACATCTCGGTGCTCGTGAACAACGCCGGGCTGCGCCGCGACGGCATGATGTTCATGATGCCCGATGCCGACTGGCACAAGGTGATAGACACAAGCCTCAACGCCTTTTTCTACATCACGCGCCGACTGCTGCGCCACATGATGCCGCGCGGGCGCGGAGGCCGCATCGTCAACATCGCGTCGCTCTCGGGAGTGAAGGGCATGGCCGGGCAGACAAACTACAGTGCAGCCAAGGCCGCGCTCATAGGGGCCACCAAGGCGCTGGCCCAGGAGGTGGCGCCGCGCCGTGTCACGGTAAACGCCGTGGCTCCCGGCTTCATTACCACCGACATGACTGCCGACCTCGACGAGCGCGAACTCTGCAAGCTCGTGCCCGCCGGACGCTTCGGCAAGCCCGAGGAAGTGGCGTCGCTCGTGGGCTATCTCGTGTCTGACGAGGCCGCCTACATCACGGGCGAAGTGATAAACGTGAACGGAGGGCTGTACACCTGACGCACAGGCATGCGCCGCACCCGGCGGCACGCCGCAAAGAACAAAAACAAAGCACACGCACTACACGATGGAAAGAAGAGTAGTAATAACCGGAATGGGAATATGGTCGTGCATCGGCACCGACCTTGCCGCCGTGGCCGAGAGCCTGCGCGCCGGCCGTCCCGGCATCGGTCTGCAGCCCGAGAGGCTCACCTACGGCTACCGCTCGGCCCTGACGGGCATTGTGGAAGAACCCAAGATAACCAAACAGATGCTCGACCGGCACACGCGCGCCGGCATGTCGGAAGAGGCACGCTATGCCTACATGTCCAGTTGCCAGGCATTCAGCCAGGCAGGCATCACCGACGAGTATCTGCGCCAGAACGAGGTGGGCTGCATCTTCGGCAACGACTCCTCGGCAAAGCCAGTCATCGAGACCGCGAAGATAATGGACGAGAAGCACGACTCGGCAATGCTCGGCTACGGACTGATATTCCAGTCGATGAACTCCACGGTGAACATGAACCTCAGCACCATATTCCATCTGCGCGGAGTCAACTTCACCGTCAGTTCGGCATGCGCCAGCGGAAGCCACTCCATAGGCTTGGGCTTCATGATGATAAAGCAGGGCCTGCAGGACGTGGTGCTCTGCGGCGGCGCACAGGAAACCAACTTCTACTCAATGGCATCGTTCGACGCGCTCGGGGCGTTCTCGGTGCGCATGGACAACCCCTCGAAGGCGAGCCGCCCCTTCGACCGCGACCGCGACGGACTCATACCGAGCGGCGGCGCGGCATCGCTCGTGCTCGAAGACTACGACCACGCCGTGGCGCGCGGAGCCGATATCCTCGCCGAGGTGGTGGGCTACGGATTCTCCTCCAACGGAGGCGGCATCAGCCAGCCTTCCGACGACGGCAGCATCACGGCAATGGCGCGCGCCCTGGAGTGCGCGTCGCTCCGCCCCGACGACATCGACTACATCAACGCCCACGCCACAAGCACCCTGCAGGGCGACATGCACGAGGCAATAGCACTGTCAAGGATGTTCGGCGGCAAGCACGCCCTCATATCGTCAACCAAAGGCATGACCGGCCACGAGTGCTGGATGGCAGGAGCGTCTGAAATAGTGTACAGCGTGCTCATGATGCAGGGCAATTTCGTGGCTCCAAACATAAACTTCGAGAACCCCGACGAATACTCGGCAAAGCTCAACATAGCCTCCGCCACCGTGGAAACCGAAATCGACACCGTGCTGAGCAACTCCTTCGGCTTCGGCGGCACCAACTCGGCCCTGGTGATAAGGCGCGTGCGCCGCTGACCCCACCCGTGCCCACGGCGCAGCACTTAGGCGCGGCACACAAAACACACACAAGATGAACTTATTCGAATCGGAAAAGGAAAGATACACCAAGGAACGTCTGTCGGCCCGCGAGGCACAGCGGCAGGCCGAATACATAGCCTGGGCACCGGTGATATTCCAGGTGTCGAGGCTAATGATTAAGTTCGGCATCCTCGACATGCTGCGCGACAGCGACGGCGGACTGACACTCCAGCAGGTGCAGGAAAACACCGGACTTTCGCGCTACGCGGTAAAGATTCTGCTCGAAGCGTCGCTCAGCGCCGGCACGGTGTTAGTCGATACCGACACCGACCGCTACTCGCTCTCAAAGACAGGATGGTTTCTGCTCTGCGACCCGGCAACGCGCGTCAACGTCGATTTCAACCACGACGTCAACTACCGTGGCCTCTTCCACCTTGAAGAAGCGCTCCGCGACGGACGGCCCGCAGGGCTGAAGACGCTCGGCGACTGGCCCACCATCTACGAAGGACTGTCGCGGCTCGACCCGCAGGTGCAGCGCAGCTGGTTCGGCTTCGACCATTTCTACTCCGACAACTCCTTCGGCACGGCCCTCGACACGGTTTTCGCCGCCCGTCCCAAGACCATAATGGACGTGGGCGGCAACACGGGCCGCTTCGCGCTGCGCTGCGTGGAGCACGACAACGAGGTGCGCGTCACCATAGTCGACCTGCCCGGACAGATAGAAATGATGCGCGCCAACATCGCGGGCAAGCCCGGACATGAGCGCATAGAGGGCTTCGCAGCCAACCTGCTCGCCCCCGGAGCCGCGCTGCCCGAGGGACAGTGGGACGCGATATGGATGAGCCAGTTTCTCGACTGCTTCTCCGAAGACGAGGCCGAAAGCATACTCAGGCTTGCCGCCCGCGCCATGTCGCCCGACACCACGCTCTACATCATGGAGACATTCTGGGACCGCCAACGCTACGAGCCGGCCTCGCTGTGCCTCACGATGACCAGCGTCTACTTCACGGCAATGGCCAACGGCAATAGCAAGATGTACCACTCCGACGACATGGCGGCCATCATAGCCCGCGCCGGACTGCACATCGCCGCCGTGCACGACGGCATAGGGCAGGGCCACACCGTTCTCGAGGTAAGGAAACGACAGTAAGAAAAAAACGACAATACATGGAAAGAAAAGAAATTGAAGAGAAAGTGCGCAACTTTCTCATAGATGATTTGGAAATCGACGAGGAGAAAATCGCGCCCGAGGCAAGGCTCAAGGACGACCTCGGCATCGACAGCCTCGACTTCGTGGACATAGTGGTAATCGTCGAGAAGAACTTCGGCTTCAAGATAAAGCCCGAGGAAATGCAGGGCGTGGCCACGTTCAGCCAGTTCTGCGACTACATACAAAGCAAGGTGGGCTGACACGCCCCGCCGTGCAACCGTCACGCCCCGCACATGAAGCGAAAGGCCAACACCACCTTCGGCAGCGCGTGGCTCCACCGTCTTCTGGTGAGCACGCTAAGGCACGTCGACGTGCGTCTTACATACGTCTTCGCCGCCCTCTTCGTCGTGCCCGTGTGCCTCGTGGCCAATGCAAGCCGCCGCACCTCGTGGCACTACATGCGCCGCCGCATGGGTTATGGCCGCGTGCGTGCCGCGTGGGGCGTATACCTTAACCACTGCATGTTCGCCCAGGCCGTCATCGACCGCTTCGCCATGTTCGCCGGACGGCGTTTCAGCATCTCTGTCGAGGGCTATTCCCACTACAGCCGTCTGGCCTCGCGCCCGGAGGCATTTCTCGTGCTCAGCGCCCATGTGGGCTGCTACGAGGTGGCAGGCTACTCGCTTGCCGCCCGCGACAAGCGTTTCAACGCCCTCGTCTACGGCGGCGAGAAAGAAACCGTGATGCAGTGCCGCCGCCGGCAGCTCGACGGCAACAACATACGCATGATTCCCGTCACCGGCGACATGAGCCACCTGTTCCCCGTCAACAACGCCCTCGCCGACGGCGAGATTGTGAGCATGCCGGCCGACCGCGCCGTTGGTTCGGCAAAGACGGTGACGGCTACCTTCCTCGGGGCCGAGGCGCAATTTCCGCAAGGGCCGTTTGCGGTGGCCGCCATGCGCGGACTCGACGTGCTTGCGGTGAACGTCATGAAGACATCGGCCACGGGCTACACCGTGAGTGTCGCGCCGCTGCACTACGACCGCGCCGCGCCGCGCCGCGAGCAGCAGCGGCAGATTGCCGCCGCCTACGCCGACGAGCTGGGCAGGGTGCTGCGCAAACACCCCTCACAATGGTACAACTTCTACGAATTCTGGCCGTGACGGCACCGTCGCGGCAATGCAACACATGACCCAATTCAACCCACATCACCCAACCGAGGCCGCCCTGCGGCAAATCGACATACACGAACTGCTGCCCCAGCGCGATCCGTTTGTCATGGTGGGCCGCCTTGTCGGCATCGGCGAGACGATCACCGTGACCGAGACAACCGTCGCGCCCGGCAACATCTTCGTAGAGCGCGGACACCTGTCGGCCCCGGGACTGATGGAGAACATAGCCCAGACGTGTGCCGTGCGCATAGGCTATGTAAACCGCTACATACTGAACAAAGGCATACAGATAGGCTACATCGGGGCCGTGCGCGACTTCCGCGCCGACATCCTGCCCCCCGTAGGCTCCACGATAACCACCGAGGTGGCCGTGCGCGAGCAGATTTTCGGCATGATGCTCGCCGAGGCCACGGTGCGCGTGGGCGGACAGGTGGCCGCCACGACAGACATAAAGATTGCAGTGAGAGAGGAGGAAGGGCAATGACAGAGCTGAAAGAGTCGAAACTGTTTGACGTGCGCTTCAGCGAGGTAGACTCCATGAACGTGGTGTGGCACGGCTCCTACCCACTGTATTTCGAGGACGCGCGCGAAGCCTTCGGTCTGCGCTACGGGCTCGACTACCAGGGCTTCGTGGCCCACGGCTACTTCGCGCCGCTCGTCGAGCTCACGTTCCGCTACCGCAAGCCCATACGCTACGGCATGCATCCGCGTGTGGACATCGTTTACCGCCCTACCGAAGCCGCCAAAATAGTGTTCGACTACGAGATACGCGACACCGCCGACGAGACGCTGCTTGCCACGGGCCACTCCGTGCAGGTGTTCATGGACCTCGACTACCAGCTCGTGTGGGACAACCCGCCTTTCTACCGCGAGTGGAAAGAACGGTGGAAACAGACCCCCGTTCAGTAGCCGGCCCCTCACACGGCACGCGCCCGGCCATGCGCCGCAGCGCGAAAAAAGCAACAAAATGGCATACGTTATATCCGACAACATAATGTCGCCGCTCGGCCTCACGAGCCGTGACAACTACCTCGCGGTGCGCTCCGGCCACACGGCCCTCAGCCGCCACGAGCCGCCGGCGTGCGGCATGCCCCACGGCTTCACCGCCGCGCTCATGCAAGACAGTGCCGCCGTCGGGGTTGAGGCAGGGCTTTCCGGGCTGCCGCGCTTCGACACCCTGCTCGCCGCCTCGGCCCGCAAGGCCATTGCACAGGCCGGCATCGACGTGTCGGCAAGCGGAGTGGCATTTATAGTAAGCTCCACCAAGGGAGCCGTCGAAGAGGGCGAGCCGCTTGCCGCATCGGCTGCACGCGTGGCCGCCATGCTTGGTTTCGCCTCCCGGCCCATAGTGGTGTGCAACGCCTGCATATCCGGACTCGCCGCACTCACACTTGCCGCACGCATGGTTGACACCGGCCTTGCCACGCATGCCGTGGTGGCCGGATGCGACGTGCCGCGGCATTTTGTCGTTTCGGGCTTCGGGTCGCTCAAGGCAATGTCGGCCTCGGAGTGCCGCCCGTTCGACATCGACCGCTGCGGGCTCAACCTCGGCGAGGCGGCGGCAACCGTAGTGCTCGCCCGGCAACCGCAGACGGGGGCATGGCAGATAGGCTGCGGACATGTGCGCAACGACGCCTACCACACAAGCGCGCCCTCGCGCACTGCCGACGGACTGCTTGCCGCGCTCCGGGCCACGCTTGAAGGGACAGATGCCGGCAGCCTCGCCTTTGTCAACGCTCACGGCACCGCCACGCTGTTCAACGACCAGATGGAGGCCGTGGCCGTCTCGCGCGCCGGACTTTCCGATGTTCCGCTCAACGCGCTGAAAGGATTCTTCGGCCACACGCTCGGTGCAGCCGGACTGCTCGAAACCATTGTGAGCATGCACGCCGCCGACGACGGCACGGTGATAGGCACGCGCGGCTATGCCGAACGGGGCGTGTCGTGCCCCGTCAACATCTCGCCCCACAACCGCCCCACCGCCCGACGGGCGTTCGTCAAGATGCTCTCGGGCTTCGGCGGATGCAACGCCACGCTGCTTGCTACGCGTGCCGACCTGCCGCCGGCTGCCTGCCGCAATACTGCCGCCGCCACGCTGCGCGTTGCCCACACCGTGCACCTCACACCCCACGGGGCCACCGTCGACGGCATCGCCGTGCATGCCGGAGGCACACACGAGGGCCAGGCACTGCTCACCGCACTCTACCGCGATCGCGTGGCCGATTATCCCAAGTATTTCAAAATGGATGCCCTGTGCCGACTGGGCTTCATCGCCTCCGAACTGCTGCTGCAGGCCGAGGGCAAACCGCGCTTCACTCCGCGCGACGACCGCGCCGTGGTGTTCTTCAACAACACCTCGTCGGTGTGTACCGACCGCAAGTATGCGGCCTCGGCAGCCGCCGACGGAGGCCAGTTCCCCAGTCCGTCGCTCTTCGTCTGCACCTTGCCCAACATCGTCACCGGCGAGATTGCCATACGCAACGCCTACCGGGGCGAGACATCGTTCTACATACTTCAGGACAACGACCGCGCCCAGACCGACGCGATAATGAGGGCAACGCTCGCCGACGGCCACACCCGCAGCCTGCTCACGGGATGGATAGACTGCCCCTCAGACAACCGCTTCGAGGCAAGGCTCTCGATAGTAGAGGCCGTGTGACGGCCTCGCAAAAGAAAGAAACAAAAGAAAGGAAAAAACATAATGGAACAACTCATCAACCAACTCAAGGCCGAAATCATCGACGTGCTCAACCTCGAAGGCATGCAGCCCGACGACATCGACGCACAGGCACCCCTCTTCGGCGACGGGCTCGGGCTCGACTCCATCGACGCCCTTGAACTCATTGTGCTGCTCGAACGCAACTACGGCATAAAGCTCGCCAGTGCGGCAGAGGGCAAGGAAATATTCAAGAGCGTGCAGACAATGGCCGCCTATGTGGCCGCCAACCGCAAGAAATGATTGTTTGCGCCGCCCTTTGCCGCCGCACCGCAGACGATGGAGGGGCGTGCGGCAGACGGTGCACGCGCGTGCCGCACATGCACTGCACACATGAGGCACACGCCGCACGGCGGCAACAACCACAACAAAACACCAGAAGATGAACATCGCAATAACCGGGCTGGGCATTGTCTCGGCCATAGGCTGCGGCACACAGGCCACGATGGCCGCGCTGCGCGGCATGCGTTCGGGCATCGGCCCGATGCGCCACCTGCACTCGGTGCACCGTGAACTGCCCGTGGGCGAGGTGCACCTGAGCGACGACCGCCTCAAGGCCATGCTCGGCATTGACCCCGAAAGCGAGGTGAGCCGCACGGCACTGATGGGCATGGAGGCCATAGCCCAGGCCCTGGCCGATGCCGGGGTTGGCGTGCCCGGCGCAGCGCCGGGTGCCGGTCGTGACTGCGGCCGCGTGGTGCTCGTCTCGGGCACCACGGTGGGCGGCATGGACGTAACCGAGCGCCAGTTCGACGGCACGTCTGTTCCTGCCGACACGCGCTTCGTGGCCACCCACGACTGCGGCAGCAGCACGCGCCTCATGGCCTCGCACTTCGGCAGCCTCTTTGCCGACGCGGCCACCGTGTCAACCGCATGCTCCTCGGCGGCCAACGCCATAATGCTCGGCGCGCGTCTGCTCGAAGCCGGCGAGGCCGACATCGTCGTGGCCGGAGGCAGCGAGGCTCTGTCGCGCTTCCACCTCAACGGCTTCAACTCGCTGATGATACTCGACGGCCAACAGTGCCGCCCGTTCTGCGCCACGCGCGCCGGACTGAACCTCGGCGAGGGCGCGGGCTACATCGTCATGGAGCGCGCCAGCCACGCCGCCTCGCGGCAGCACGAGCCGCTGGCATGGCTCACGGGGTGGGGCAACGCGTGCGACGCTTTCCACCAGACGGCCTCGTCGGCCGACGGCGAGGGCGCGTTTCTCGCCATGTCGGCGGCCTTGCGCGAGGCCGGGCTTGCCCCCTCCGACATCGACTACATAAACGCCCACGGCACGGGCACGCCCAACAACGACATGAGCGAGAGCGCGGCTCTCGTGCGCGTGTTCGGCAGCGGCATGCCGCCCGTGTCGAGCACCAAGGGCTTCACGGGCCACACCACGAGCGCGTCGGGCGGCATCGAGGCGGTGATAAGCATCCTTGCCATGCGCCACGGCTTCGTGCCTGCCAACATAGGGTGGCGCGAGCCCATGCCCGGCGGCATAACGCCGTCGCAGGGCAACGGCACTGCCGTGCTGCGGCATGTGCTCTGCAACAGCTTCGGCTTCGGGGGCAACGACACGTCGCTCGTGTTCTCGGCAAGCGGCAACGAAACCGAGGGCAACGAAACCGAGGGCCCACGGCACTGCCGGGTGCGCGAGATGGCACGCGTGGAAATAAGTTCGCCCGGGCAGCTCGGCGGCATCTCGCAGTGGGTGAAGCCTATGGAGGCGCGCCGCATGGGCACGCTCATGAAGGCATCGCTGCTTGCCTCGCTGCAGGCCCTGCACGATGCCGGGGTGCAGTGTCCCGACGCCATTGTCACGGCCACGGCCTACGGCTGCGTGGAGAGCAGCGAGCGGCTTCTGGCGCAGATAGCCGCCGGGGGCGAGGCCATGACCAGTCCCACGCATTTCATGCAGAGCACCCACAACACCATAGGCAGCAACATAGCCATAAAGACGCGCTGCCACGGCTACAACATGACCTACACGCAGGGCGCGCAGTCGTTGCACTGGGCGCTGCGCGACGCGCGCATGCTCATAGCAAGCGGCCGGTGCCGCACGGTGCTCGTGGGATGCCACGACGAGTGCACGCCGCTTCTGGGCCAGCTCATGCGCGGTGCCGGCCTTGACGTGCCGCCGCCGCTACGTTCAACCGCAATAGTTCTGTCATGCTGAGGGTGTTGTTGCTCGCCGTGGTGCAGAGCGCGATGCTCGCAGGCGGCCAGGTGTTTCTCAAGGCGGCACTCGCGCGCATGCCGCGTTTCGCCATGTCGCGCCATTTCTGGGCTGCGCTGCTCGGCAACTGGCAGTTTGCCTGCTGCGGCGCGCTGTTCGGCGCAAGTTCGGTGCTGTGGATGTACATCGTGCGCCGCTATCCCCTCAGCGTGGCCTATCCCATGATAAGCCTGAGCTATGTGTTCGGCATGCTGGCGGCAGTGGCGTTCTTCGGCGAGCAGGTGTCGGCATGGAAATGGGCCGGAGTGGCCCTCATAGTGGCCGGGTGCTGCCTCGTGGCCAAGTGACGCGCCGCCGCGCCGCGCTCAGTGCCGCGCTTAGTGCAATGAAAAAAAGAAAGGAAGGAATATGATGAAACCGTTACTCGCGCTCGTCGCGCTGTGGCTCTGCCTCGCCCCTGCGGCGGCGCAGCAGCATGTGGGCGAGGCGCAGATGCGGCAGCAGATAAACGCCGCCGCGTCGAAGATGACCACCATGCAGTGCGACTTCGTGCAGACAAAGCGCGTGCGCATGCTCAACGACAAGATGGTGTCGCGCGGACGCATGTACTGCCAGCAGCCCGGAAAGCTGCGCTGGGAGTACACCTCGCCCTATGCCTACACCTTCGTGCTCAACGGGGCCAAGGCCCTCGTCGATGCCGGAGGCCGCCGCGACGTGGTGAGCGTGTCGCAGAGCAAGCTGTTCAGGGAGATAGCGCGCGTGATGATGGGCACACTTGCCGGCAAGAGCCTTTCCGACAGCAAGAACTTCACCACCACGCTCGCCGCCACCTCCACCGAGTATGTGGCCACGCTCGTGCCCCGGCAGAAGGCCATGCGGCAGATGTTCGCGCGCATAGTGCTGCACTTCAGCCGCCGCACCGCCGCCGTTGAGAAGGTGGAGATGCACGAGCCCAAGGGCGACGCCACAGTGATTGAACTGAAGAATGTCAAGACCAACACCGCAATAAATGCAAAAGTTTTCGACATCGATTAGCTCCGCCGCGCTTATGCTCGCCCTCGCCCTGCCCTCGGCGGCGCATGACTGCGGCGCAGACAGCACGGCTGCCGCCCCGGCCCTCGCGTGCGACACCGTGTGCGGCACGGCGCGCTATGCCGCCTCGATAACCATGCCGCGCGGCCATGTGAGCGGCGTGTGCATGCTGCACCGCTGCGGCAGCGAGGTGAGGGGCTGCATATTCAACGAATTCGGCATCTCGGCCATGGAGTTTGTATATACCGAAGGCTGCCGCAAGGTGCGGCTGCTGGGCGTGGTGAAGATGCTCGACAAATGGTATATAAGGCGCGTTCTGCGCCGCGACCTTGCCCGCGCCGTGGCGAACCTGCTCTCGGGCCGCTTCGGCTACACCAACGTGCGCCGCAGCATAACCTACAAATTCACACCCATAGACAGCAATGCAACTGAATGACTACCTCTACACCGTGACCGCCAGCCGCACCGACGGCGGCGAAACCACGTTCACGCTCGCCCTCAACGCCGCGTGCCCCATATATGCGGCCCACTTTCCGGGCCATCCCGTCACGCCCGGCGTGTGCATCGTGCAGACTGCCAAGGAGCTGATAGAACGTGTCACCCACAGTCAGCTCGACATCGTGGCCGTGAAAAACGTTAAGTTCCTTGCCGTGCTGTCGCCCACCGGCTCGCCCGCGGTGGAGTGCTCGGTGGGCAAGGTGCAGCGCGCCGACGGCAGCGGCGAGGTGAGCGCGCGCGTGGGCATCTCGTGCGGAGGCACGGCGGTGGCAAAGGTTTCACTAACATGCAAGCCACATGACGACCGACAATGAAAAGCAGCGCCGCCTGCTGCGCGAGCGCGGCATCTGCGCCATCATACCCGTCTACAACAACGAGGCCACCGTGGTCTCGGTGGTGACCGGCACGCTCGGCCAGTGTGCCGACGTGATTGTTGTTGACGACGGCAGCACCGACGGCACCCACAACTGCCTTGCCGCCATCGAGGGCATAACCATAGTCACCCTCGGGCGCAACCGGGGCAAGGGCCACGCGCTGCGCGAGGGATTCCGCAAGGCACTCTCCATGGGTTTCGCCTATGCCATAACGCTCGATGCCGACGGGCAGCACTATCCTGCCGACATAGCCCTCTTCCTGAAGGCCAACATCGAGAATCCCGGCTGCCTCATAGTGGGCAGCAGGCAAATGCAAGGCGTGGAGCGCACCAAGGGCAGCGGCTTCGCCAACAAGTTCTCCAATTTCTGGTTTGCCGTGCAGACCGGCGTGGCCCTCGACGACACCCAGACCGGCTACCGCCTCTATCCGCTGCGCAAGCTGCGGTGGCTCGGCGTGCTCAGCGCGCGCTACGAGGCCGAGCTGGCGCTAATGGTCACGGCATCGTGGCACGGCGTGAGGATAGTGCCCATAAAGGTGCGCGTCTACTATCCGCCGCGCTCCCGGCGCGTTACGCATTTCCGCCCCTACAAGGACTTTGCCCGCATAAGCGCGCTCAATGCCGTGCTCTGCGTGCTCGCCGTGGTCTACGGATGGCCCGCGCGTCTGCTGCGTGCCGTGATGACAGTGGGGCGCACGCTCTACTCGCTCCTCACCTTCACGTTCTTCTGCACCGTGGTGTCAACGCCCGTGGTGTGGCTCTGCCTGAAGCTGTTCGGGCGCACCGAGCGCAACAAGCGGCGGCTGCACGAGTTCATATTCCGCTCGGTGCGCTTCATAATGATAACCCACGGCGTGCCCGGCACGCGTTTCGTGAGCAAGGTGGCCGACCCCTCGGTCGATCTCTCCAAGCCGCGCGTCATAATATGCAACCACCAGTCGCACTTCGACATAATGTGCCAGATGGTGTTCACGCCCAACGTGGTGTTTCTCACCAACGACTGGGTGTGGAACAACCCCATATACGGTTTCCTCATACGCGAAGCCGAATATCTGCCCGCCTCGCGCGGTCTTGACGCCATAATGCCGCAGCTGCGCTCGCTCGTGGCGCGCGGCTACAGCGTGGCGGTGTTTCCCGAAGGCACGCGATCGCCCGACTGCCGCATAGGACGGTTCCACCAGGGCGCGTTCTATCTTGCCGAGCAGCTCGGTCTTGAGGTGCTGCCCATGTATCTGTATGGCGCGGGCAAGATTCTGCCCAAGCGCACCTATCACCTGCGCAAGGGCATCTTCTGCATAGAGGTGGGCAAGCCCGTGACTCAGGACGAGCTGAAAGCCATGGGCGGCACCATGCGGCAGGCAAGCTGCATGCGCCGCCGCTACATGGAGAAATATGCCGAAATGGCCAACCGCATAGAACAGGATGTCTGAAAAGAAAAACATAGTGATAATAGGAAGCGGCCTTGGCGGCCTCTCGTGCGGCGCGGTGCTGGCCAAGAACGGCCACCGGGTGACCGTGCTGGAGCAGGGCGCGCAGGTGGGCGGATGCCTTCAGTGCTTCACGCGCAAGGGCGCGAAGTTTGAAACGGGCATGCACTTCGTGGGCAGCGCAGCCGAGGGCCAGACCCTGCACAGGCTCATGCGCTATCTGGAGATAGACCGATCGGTGCGCCTCGCGCCGCTCGACACGTCGGCCTATGACATAGTGTCGATAGGAGGGCAGCGCTACCCGTTTGCCAACGGGCGCGAAGCCTTCGTCGAAGGACTGGCCGCCTTCTTTCCCGGCCAGCGCGGCAACCTCGAACGCTACTGCGACATGGTGGAGCGCGTGGCCGCCGCCTCGTCGGTGCACACGCTCGACTGCGCCAAGGCCGACGAAGCGGTGAACACCGAGTTCCAGCTGCGCGCGGTTGACGAAGTGATTGACGAAGTGATAACCGACCCCCTCCTGGCCAAGGTGCTCGCGGGCAACCTGCCGCTCTATGCCGCCGAAAAAGGCAAGACACCGTTCTCCACGCACGCGTTCATCATGGACTTCTACAACCAGAGCGCGTTCAGGATTGCCGGAGGCAGCGACACCGTGGCCTCAGCCCTCGCCGACACCGTGCGCCGCTACGGCGGCGAGGTGCGCACACGCTGCCGCGCCGCCGCCATAAAGTGCGACGACACGCACGCCACCGCCGTGCTGACGGCCACGGGCGAGAGCATCGGCTGCGACTGGGTGGTGTCGGCCATACACCCCATGCGCACGCTCGAACTGCTCTCCACGAGCCTCATCAGGCCCGCGTTCCGCCGCCGCGTCAACGGCATACCGCAGACAGTGGGCGTGTTTTCGGTATACCTGCACTTCAAGCCCGGCACCGTGCCCTACCTCAACAGCAACTACTACGGCTACGAGGGCGACACGCCGTGGGGCTGCGAGCGCTACACCGACGACGAATGGCCCAAGGGATTCCTCTACATGCACTTCTGCCAGGAGCCCGGCCAGCGGCATGCCTCCACCGGAATGCTGCTGTCCTACATGCAGATGAGCGACGTGGAGCAGTGGAAAGGCACGCGCACGGGCCGTCGCGGAGCGGCCTACGAGGATTTCAAGCGGCGCAAGGCCGAACGCCTCATCGACGTGCTCGAACGCCATTTCCCCGGCACGCGCGCGGCCATAGGCAGCTACTACACGTCCACGCCGCTCACCTATTTCGACTACACCGGCACCGAAGGCGGGTCGATGTACGGCAACGCGCGCGACATACACCTCGGCGCGGCATGCCGGGTGCCCCACCGCACACGCGTGCCCAACCTTCTGCTCGCCGGACAGAACATCAACTCGCACGGCATGCTGGGCGTGCTCGTGGGCACGGTGGTGGCGTGCGGCGAACTGATAGGCACGCGCGAGATTTACCGACAGATAAAGGAGGCCAGCAAATGAAAACCGTATTGATTGTAGGCGGAGGCCTGGGCGGACTCTTCACCGGCGCGATTCTCGCCAAGGAAGGGCTCAGGGTGACCGTGATAGAGAAGAACGCCACGATAGGCGGAGGCCTGCAGACATTCCGCCGGGGAGGCGTGGCCTTCGACACGGGCATGCACGTCATAGGCGGAATGCAGCCCGGAGGCAACATCAGGCGCATCTGCCGCTACCTCGGCATACTCGACCAGGTGGCCATACGCCACGTTGACGACGACTGCACCGACGCGCTCTACTTCGCCGAAGACCGCCGCACCTACCGCATAAGGAAAGGTCCTGAGGGATATGTTGACTCGCTGTGCGAGCATTTCCCCGAATCGCGCGGCGAACTCAAGGCTTATGTCGAGGCCATCTACGCCATGACGCGCGAGGTGGCACTGTTCAGCCTCAAGCCCGACGAGGGATGGCTCACCATGCACTCGCCCGACTTCATGATGGCCGCCGACGACTTCATAGCCAAATATGTGAAGAACGAGAAGCTGCGGAGCGTCATTGCCTACATGAACCCGCTCTACGGAGGCCGGCACGGCGAGACCCCGGCCTTCATTCACGCCATAATCAGCGTGCTCTACATCGACGGGGCGAGCCGCTTCGAGGGCGGGGCTGACCGCTTCGCACACCTGCTGGCAGGGGTGATAACGTCGCACGGCGGCGAGATTGTCACCGCCGACCCCGTGGAACACATCGACGTGGCCGACAGGCATGTGGGGCATGTGGTCACGCGCAGCGGAAGGCGGTTTGCCGCCGACACCTACATCTCGGCCATTCACCCCTGCACCATGCTGAGGCTCATGCCCGACGGCGCGCTGCCCAAGGCCTACCGCCGACGGCTCGACTCCATACCCAACTCCTACTCGGCCTTCTCGGTGTACATAAAACTGCGTCCCGGCACGTTCGAATACGTCAACCACTCCGAATACTACATGACTGCCTACCGCGACATATGGAACTTCGGCGAGCAGGGCAAGGCGTGGCCTATGGGATTCCTCTTCATGACACCGCCCGACGAGGGGCAGACACGCTATGCCTCCAAGGCTCTCATCACCGCCCCGATGCTCTTCGACGAGGTGCGGCGGTGGGAAGACACCACCGTGGGGCGGCGCGGACGCGAATACGGCGAGTGGAAAGACGAGTGCTGCGCAAAGCTCCTCAGGCTCGTCGAGGAGATGCACCCGGGCTTCGGCAAGTGCATCGACAGCGTTACCACGGCATCGCCGCTCACCATACGCGACTTCTACGGCGTGAAGGAGGGGGCGATGTGCGGATTCAGCAAAGACTGCAACAACATCGCGCTGTCGCAGGTGCCGGTGGTGACGAAGATTGACAACCTGCTGCTCACCGGGCAGAACAACAACCTGCACGGCTTCAGCGGCGTGCCGCTCACGGCAATAAACACCGCCGAGGCCATACTCGGCAAGAACTATGTGATAAACAAGATAAACGAAGGCGAAAACGCCCTGCACCTGAAATGAAACTCCGGCTCTACACAACAATGATAATAGCCGCGATGGCCGCCGCCGTGGCCGCCGCGCAGAAACCGATAAACATCTGGCAGGGCACGACGTGCCGCCACAACGTGGAGCTCACGCCCTACCTTGCGCCGGGCAGCGGCAACGCCGCCGTGATAGTGTGCCCGGGCGGAAGCTATCTGTGGCACGACATGCAATCGGAAGGCCGCCGCGTGGGCGAGTGGCTGCGCAGCAACGGCATATCGGCCTTCGTGCTGCGCTACCGCGTGGCCGGGTCGATGGCGTTCATCACGCGCTACCGCTACATACTGCGCGGAACGCGCTACCCCGACGCGCTCGACGACCTGCGGCAGGCACTCGCCTGCGTAAGGAATCGCGCCGACGCATGGGGCATCGACCCCGAACGCGTGGGGGCAATGGGCTTCTCGGCGGGCGGACATCTCGTGATGTCGGCTGCCGAACTGCTTCCGGCGGCTGAGCGTCCGGCCTTCGTCGCGCCCGTATATCCCGTGGTAACGATGTCGGATCGGTGCGTGCACAAACGCTCACGGCGCGCCCTGCTGGGCGACTCGCGCAAGCGCAACAGGCAGCTGCGCGACTCGCTGTCGCTCGAAAGGCATGTGCCGGCAGACTGTCCGCCGGTGTTCCTCGTCAACTGCAAGGACGACCCCACCGTGAAATACCGCAACTCCGAACTGCTCGACTCGGCACTCACGGCGCAGGGCGTGCCCCACCTCTACATACAGTATGCCACCGGCGGGCACGGCTTCGGGGCCAACGACAAGAAGGGCACGCCCGAATGCCGGCAGTGGAAGGGCGAGTTCCTGAAATGGATGGGCACGGCAGCGCTGCCGTAGAAGGCCCGCCGCTGATGCCGCCACGGCCTCCACGAAAGCCATGGAGGCCGCGCCAAAAAACAAGTGAAGATATGGAAAAAACGAAATTCGACGACATACGGCCTTATTTCGAGGAGGAAATACCGGCCGCAATGAAGCGCATAGCCGCGAGCGCAATGTTTCCAACGCTTGCCGCCTATGTGTATCCCGACGAACCGCTCGACACCGTAAGGCGGCGCATAGCGTCGTACACCACCGTGCGCGACTTCCAGACCGAGACGATGTGCATGGTGAACGAGCGCGTGATAGGCAACAGCATGACCGCATTCTCGTGCAGCGGACTGGAAAGGCTAAGCCCCGACAGGCAGTATCTCTACGTGTCCAACCACCGCGACATAATGCTCGACTCGAGCCTTCTGCAGTATTCGCTCGTGAAGAACGGCTTCGACACCACCGAGATAACCTTCGGCGCCAACCTCATGATGAACCAGCTCGTGATTGACATAGGCAAGAGCAACAAGATGTTCAAGGTGGAACGGCCCGGAGGCGGCATAAAGGAGTTCTACCGCAGTTCCACGCATCTCTCCGAATACATACGCCACGCCATAACCAGGAAGCGCCAGTCGGTGTGGATAGCGCAGCGCAACGGGCGCACCAAAGACGGCAACGACACCACCGACCAGGGCATCGTGAAGATGTTCTGCATGAGTTGCCCCGACGACAAGATTCGCGCTCTCGACGATCTGCACATCGTGCCCGTGGCAGTGTCCTACGAATGGGAGTCGTGCGACGTGCTGAAGACACTCGAACTGTATGAGTCGCAGTTTGCCAAATACACCAAGAAGCCCGGCGAAGACCTCAACAGCATACTTACCGGAATAGTGCAGCAGAAGGGAAGGGTGCACATAGAACTGTGCGAACCGATCTCGGCCGGGGAGCTGCGGGCCTATGCCGGCCTCACCAACAACGAATACCACCGGGCCGTGGCGCAGCTCATCGACCGCCGCATACGCCACGCCTACCGCCTCTACCCCAACAACTACATAGCCCACGACCTGCTCTACGGCAACACAAGCCACTCCCAATGCTACACCGACGCACAGCGCGACGAGTTCAAGCGGAGGCTCGCGAGGCTGCAGCGCTACGACACCTGCGACGTGGAACGCCTCAACGACATATTCCTCGGCATCTATGCCAACCCCGTAACCAACAAGGAAAATGACTGAAACAGTATTGCGCCTTTACGACTTCCTCACCGCCCACCGCGTGTGGCGGGCCTTGTCGGCACTCGCAGTGGTGGCAGCCATGCTCGCGCTGGTGTCGCGCCTTGCCTACAAGGAAGACATCGCCGACTTCCTGCCCGTGGACAGCGAGCAGCAGAACGCGCTCAAGGTGTACCGCGACATGGCCGGGGCCGACCGCATAATAGCCATAGTGCAGAGCCGCGACAGCGCCGCCGCCGACCCCGACCGGCTCGTGGCCGCCGCCGACCGCTTCGTGGATGCCGTGCAACGGGCCGACACGGCGCACGTCCTGGGCGCCATAACGTCGCAGGCCGACATGTCGGCGGCAGCCGAGGTGAGCGCGTTTGTGTATGAAAACATGCCTTATTTCCTCACCGAGGCCGACTACGAGCGCATGGACAGTGCCCTCAGCAGTCCCGGAAACGTGGCCCGGCAGCTCCGGGCCGACAGGCAGATGCTCATGCTGCCCGCGGGCAGCATGATGGCCGAAAACATAGGGCGTGACCCGCTCAACCTCTTCACTCCGGTGGTGCAGCAGCTGGGCGGCGCGGCATCGGAGCTGCGCTACGAAATCTACGACGGCCACATCTTCTCGCCCGACATGACCCGCGCCCTCGTGACCATGACCTCGCCCTACGGAGCGAGCGAGACCGAGCACAACGCCCGGCTTGCCGACATGCTGCGGCAGTGCGCCGACAAGGCCACGGCCGGCGCTCCCGGCGTGGAGATACACCTCACCGGCGGACCCGTGATAGCCGTGGGCAACGCCCGGCAGATAAAGGCCGACAGCCTCGTTTCGGTAGCCGTTGCCGTGACGCTCATTCTCGCCCTGCTGCTCGCCAGTCTGCGCAACGTGCGCAACCTGCTGCTCATAGCCGTGTCGATAGGGTGGGGATGGCTTTTCGCCATGGGCGCGCTGGCACTCGTGCACGAGAGCGTGTCGGTGATAGTGGTGGGCATATCGTCGGTGATACTCGGCATTGCCGTCAACTATCCGCTGCACTACATAGCCCACCTCGGCCACACCCCCGACCGTCGCAAGGCCCTGCGCGAGATTGTCGCGCCGCTGCTCGTGGGCAACATAACCACCGTGGGGGCGTTTCTCGCGCTCGTTCCGCTGCGCTCGGCGGCACTGCGCGACCTCGGACTGTTCAGTTCGTTCCTGCTCATCGGCACCATAGTGTTCGTGCTTGTGTTCCTGCCCCACATGGCCCGCGTGCCCGCTCCCGGGCCGTCGCGCCAATCTCCGCTCGACAGGCTCAGCTCGTTCTCGCCCGAGAGCAAGCCCGCCTTCGTGTGGGCGGTGGTGGCCGTCACCGCCGTGCTGGGCTACTTCAGCATGCAGACGGCCTTCGACCCCGATATGAGCCACATAAACTACATGACCGCCGGGCAGAAGGCCGACATGGAATATCTGCAGCGCGCCATGACAACGGGCGGCAGTCTGCGCAAGGTGTATGCCATATCGTCAGACTCCACTGCCGACGGCGCGCTCGACAAGAGCCTGAGGCTGCAGCGCACCGTGGGTCAGCTCCGGCGCGAGGGAATCGTTGCCGCCCACTCGGGCTGCACGCGCTTTCTGTGCTCGCGGGCCGAGCAGCGGCGGCGCATAGGGCTTTGGAACAGTTTCTGGCAAGGCCGCAGGGACAGCGTAATGGCCCAGCTGCGCCGCAGTGCGGCAGACGAAGGCTTCGCCGTGGAGTCGTTCTCGGACTTCGCCCGGCTGCTCGACACACGGTTTCAGCCGCACGGCACCGAATGGTTCGGCATGCTCTCGGGGAGCGTCTTCGCCTCGTGTCTGCACCGCGACAGCGTTGCCGGGCGATACAACGTTGTCGATGTGCTCTCGGTTGACAGCTCCGCCGTGGATCGTGTGGAAGCCCGTCTGGCCGCTACGGAGTGCACGGCGTTCGACGTGGCTGGCATGAACAGTGCGGTGGCCAACCGCCTCTCGGCCGACTTCAACTACATAGGCTTCGCCTGCGCCTTCATAGTTTTCTTCTTTCTTTGGCTCTCAATGGGCAGCATCGAGCTTGCCATGCTGTCGTTTGTGCCCATGGCCGTGAGCTGGATATGGATTCTCGGCATCATGGCCCTGTGCGGCATGCAGTTCAACATAGTCAACATCATCCTCGCCACGTTCATCTTCGGGCAGGGCGACGACTACACTATCTTCATGACCGAGGGCGCGAGCTACGAGTATGCCTACCGCCGCCGCATGCTCGCCTCCTACAAGCATTCCATCATTCTGTCGGCCCTCATCATGTTCATAGGCATCGGCACGCTCGTCGTGGCGCGCCACCCGGCACTGCACTCGCTTGCCGAGGTGACGATAGCCGGAATGTTCTCGGTGGTGCTCATGGCCTATGTGTTTCCGCCGCTCGTGTTCAGGTGGCTCGTGCAGAGCCGCGGACGCTACCGCACGCGCCCCCTTTCGCTCGGTCCGGCACTCGTGGCCGCATGGGCCAGGGTGCTCGGTTTCTGCCTCTGCGCCGCCGCCTTCGCGGCAGGATCGGTCACTGTGGCCGCCGCCGGAGGCTCGCCGCGCCGCCGCGCCGCCTTCCGCCGCCTTGTGTCGCGCATGTGCCGCTTGGCCCTGCGCTGCATTCCCACGGTGGAGTGGAGGGTGGAACGCGAATGCACTGATGCCGGCATGCAAGGCGCGATTGTAGTGGCCGACGTGGAGACACCGCTCGACGCAGTGGCCGTCGTGGCCCTTTCGGACAGTGTGGTGACGGCCTCGTGCGGCGCGGAAAAGGCATGCTGGCCGTTGCGGAAGATGATGTCGTGGCTCGGGCACATTTATCTCACGGGCGACACCGCACTCGACACGGCGGCTGTGAAGGCCGCTGCCGACGCAAATCTGTCAGTGGCCGTGATGGTGTGCCGCCGTGACGGCAACGGCGGGGCAGTGCCGCCTGATTTCAAGGATATTCTCGCCCCGTGTGCGGCAGCGGGCATCGGCACCGTGCCGGTGATGGTGTGCGGCAGCCGCCGGGCCATGCCCGACGACCGTCTCGCGCTCTACCGCTCGGCGGTGACTGTCAGCGTGCGCCGCCGCGTGGCTCCGTCAGACGGCATGCAAGACCGTCTGCCCGGCATGTTTGAGCAGTGGCGCGCCGAGGCGGAGAGCCGCATGCGCACGGCGGAGAGCTTCCGTGGCCTCGTGATCGACCGCTACCGCTACAAGGGCACCGAGATATTCTCGTCGGTGCGCCGCAGCTTGCGCCGCAACGAGTGCTTCGCCGCGCAGGTGGAAGTGGCCGAAACGTCGGCCGTGGCGTGCTTCGCCAACACCGGCTACGGCGAGATGCCCCTCATGTATGCCCTCGTGCACGCCACGCAGAAGGTGTGGGTGGCCGAGCCCGATGCCGACCGCCGCGCGCTGCTGCGCTATTGTGCCGAAGGCATCGCGCCCAACCTCACCGTGTGCGAGAGCCTCGCGCAGATTGAAACAACGTGAAGGCGCGGCCTCGTGGCCGCACCGCAAAAAACATAGAAAAGATGAAAGAAAAGATAAGAAAGATGTTGGAAGAGGCTCTGCCGCTTGTCGATGCCGACTCGGATTTCCTCTTCAGCGAGCTCGACTCACTCGGCATAACCACCATACTGATGATGCTCTCCGACGAGTTCGGCATAAGTCTCGAATCGGCCGACGTGACACCGAAGAACTTCAAGTCGGTTGACAGTCTGGCCGCACTCGTGGCCTCAAAACTCGCCAAGTGATGACCGCCGGCAAGACTGTCCCCGTGCCCACCGCCGAATGGCTGCGCCGACACGCCGCCGATGCCCCCGACCGCGTGGCGGTGTGCTGCGCCGCGCGGCAGATTACCTACCGCCAGCTGCTCGACGAGGCCCTCGCCCTTGCCCGGACGCTTGCCCCGGGGCAGCGTTTCGTGCTGCTGCGCGACACGCAGGATGCCCACTTCATCGTGCGCTACCTCGCCGCGCACCTCGCTGGCAAGGTGGCCGTGCCGATTGATGCCGCCATGCCCGGTGCCGCAGCCGACAGAATAAAGAGCCTCACCTGCGCTGCCCGTGTGCCCCACGGCGTGGCCGACGTGCTCTTCACCACGGGCACCACGGGCCAGCCCAAAGGCGTTATGGTGAGCCACCGGGCCATAGCTGCCGATGCCGAAAACCTCGTGGAGGCGCAGGGCTACCATGCCGGCCTCACGTTTGTGGCAAGCGGGCCGCTCAGCCACATAGGCACTCTGTCGAAGGTGTGGCCCACGCTGCTTGCCGGAGGCACGCTGCACGTCACAAAGGGCATGAAGGATGCCGACGCGCTGCTGCGTGCCTTCGAGACAGCCCCGGGCCGCGCGGCCACGTTTCTCGTCCCGGCAAGCATACGCATACTGCTCGCCCTCGACCGCCGCCGACTCTCGGCAGCGGCGCACAAGGTGGAGTTTGTGGAGACGGGAGCCGCCCCCATGACCGCCGCCGACATGCGGCTGCTGCGCGAAACACTGCCACAGAGCCGACTCTACAACACCTATGCCTCCACCGAGACGGGCATAATAGCCACCCACGACTACAGCACGGGCGAGTGCGTGCCCGGATGTCTGGGCCGCCCCATGCGCCACTCGCGCTTCTTCACCACGCCCGACGGGCGCGTGGCATGCCAAGGCCCGACTCTCATGACCGGCTATCTGGCCGGCGACCTGCTCACCGCCTCGGTGCTGCGCGACGGCATCCTCTACACCGGCGACACCGGACACATCGACGCATCGGGGCGGCTGCATCTTGAAGGGCGGCACGACGACGTGATAAACGTGGGCGGCTACAAGGTGCAGCCGTCGGAGGTGGAAAACGCGGCAATGGCCGCCGGAGGACTGAAGGAGTGCGTGTGCGTGGCCTGTGCCCACCCCATTGCGGGCGCGGCACTAAAGCTCATAGCCGTGCCCGACGGCACAGTGCCCTTCGACGCGCGCCGCCTCGCGCGCCATCTGGGTGCCGTGCTCGAACCCTACAAAGTGCCGTCGCGCTACGAACAGGCCGAGGCCGTGGCACGCACATACAACGGGAAAATCGACCGCAAGCACTACCGCAACACCTGAAAGCCGCCGCGCGGCCCGCAACGGGAAGGGTGTTGAAAATCAGAATTGATTTTGCGATTATAAAATACCTCGCAAACCAACCATAGCCCCTCTGGGGCTGACAATGGCCTCACGTCTTTCCGATTTTGAAAACCCTGCGCAACGAGACTGAAACCGAAAACCATAAAAAAACAAATATGATGAAAAAACTGATGACAACACTTGTGGCCTTGGCCGTGACCATTGCCGCACAGGCCAGCCAGGACACGCTGCGCCTGGGCTACTGCAACGGCGTTGCAGGGAGCAACCCGGGCATACAGCAGAGCGGCGAGGGATGGACCGAATGTGCCATACGCCTCAAGCGCCCGCAGCTCGCGGCCTACGCACAGTGCCGCGTGGCCGGAGTGAGGGCGGCACTGGCCGCACGCAACAACACCGACACACTGCGCGTGTGGGTGCGAAAAAACCTCGACGGGCCCGATTTGGCATCGGCCAGCGTGGTGCGATCGGGAATGTCGGGCATATACACCGGCTGGAACACGCTCCTCTTCGATGCGCCCTACACGCTTGCGGCAGACGAAGCAGAACTGTATGTGGGCTACTCGCTGCACCAGAAGAGTGCCGTAAAGGCCGTGGCCATGACCTCGCGCGAGGTGCCCGAAGCCTCGTTTGTGCGGATAGGCAGCGGCAGTTGGATTGACATAAGCGCCAACGGCACGCTGAGCGTCGAGGCCCTCGTGGCCGGAGAATCGCTTCCCGACACCGACCTGGGCATAGCCGACGTGAGCGTGGAGCCGCTCCTCGCCGACGGAAGCACCGCCATGCGGGCCACGGCACGCGTGCACAACTTCGGGCGCAAGGCCGTGCCGGGCTTCACCGTGGGCATGAACACCGACGGGGGCGCAGAGGCATCGGCCTACATTGATGCCGCCGTGGAGTCGCAGGCAGACACGGTGGTGACGTTCACCTTCGACCCTGCCGCCGTCACCGGCGAAGACACGCGGTGGAGCGCGACGCTCACCGCCAGCGGCACCATGCCCGACGGCTGCGCCGCCAACGACACCGCCACCGCCGCATACAGCATCGCGCGCAACGTGGTGATAGAGGAGTTCACCACCGAACTGTGCCACAACTGCCCAACAATGGCGGGCTATCTGCACACGGTGCTTGCCGATGCCGCCAACGCCGGACGCGTGTTTGCCGTGGCGCACCACGCGGGATTCCAGACCGACTGGCTCACGCTGGACGGCGACGAAGACCTGCTGTGGCTCTACAACGGCAGCACCTATGCCCCGGCCACGGCAATCAACCGCCGCCCGGTGTTTGCCGCACGCGACAACGGCGATGCCCTCTCGGCAGTGGGCGCACCCGGTTCGGCCGACGAGCTCGCCGCATGCACCGCCGCCGAGAAGCGCGAACCCGCCAGCGCGAAGCTCTCGCTGAAGCTCTCGCTCAACGCCGACTCAACGCAGCTCGGCGTGGATGTCTACGGAATATGCACCGCCGCCTATGCCACGCCCAACCCGCACGTCACCGTGTGTCTTGTGGAGAACGGCATTGCGGCAAAGAGCCAGGTGGGTGCCGACGGCACGTTTGTGCACCAGCATGTGGTGCGTGCCAACAACGGCACTTGGGGAGAGCCCGTGGAATGGGCCGACCGCCGCATGCACTACGCCACGACATTCACCCTCGACAGGGCATGGGCGAAGCAGAACCTTGAGGTGGTGGCCTTTGTGGGCAACTACGACAGTGCCGACCCCACTGCATGCATCACCGACAACGCGGCAATGGCCGCTCTCGCCACGGGCGGCGACGCTACGGCCATTGCCGCGCCCAAGGCTTCGGAAACCGCACGCGAGGCAGCACGCTACGACCTTGCTGGCCGGCGCGTGGCACGCGGCACGCGCGGAATTGCAATAGTGAAGATGACCGACGGCACGCGGCGCAAGACCGTAATGTAGCGCGCGCCGACATGGAAAAAGTTGTTCCGGCGACGCTGCTTTCACAGTAGCTGTCGCCGGAACACACGAGAAAAGGTTT
>CAVDCP010000018.1:0-46459 GCA_963607545.1 bacterium | reverse complement strand
AAAAAAAGCGACAGCCTTCACAGGCGACCGCTTCAAATCTTCAATAGGTATTAGCCTTTTCTTTAAGGTAAAAAGATTGTTTTCAGGATAACTGACGCAAAGATATTGTTTTTTTTATATTCGGCAAAACTTTTAAACATCTTTTTTTGAAAAAATGTTCTGTGTGCCCCCACAATTTCGTTTTAGTGTAAGCAGGCGGGTCTGAAATCGGGATTTGGCGGCGTTTTTACAAACAATTTGTTGTTTTGGGGATGCTTGCAGATTGTAGGTGCTGTTTTTGTGAAATCGTTAACACAAAAAGATTGTTAGAATATGAGAATGTTGTATATAAATATTAATGTACGCGTGAGAAATGCAAAATATTTGCTTTTGTGCTCCCAGTTTTTCAAATTCAACCGCAATGTAATGGCATAAGGGAATGTTTTTTTGCCATATTTGTTTCATTGTTAACAAAATAATGGGTAACTTTATCGGTGCAAACCTGCAATAGCATAAAAAACAGTATCTCTTGTTTAAACGTAACGATAGGGAAGAAGATGAAACCAAACCGTATTGTGCTGACCCTCTGGTTGTGTGTCGTGTCGCTGAATGTCTTTTCGGTGACACCGATAGACGGGTTGCTTGAGCGCATAGACAAGGGCGCATCGAAAAAGATGTTTACCGAAACAGTGAAATCGGATGTCGATTTTTTCGAGATTTCCAACAAAAACGGCAAACCGTTCATACGCGGCAACAACTATGTGAGCGTTGCGGCTGGCATAAACTGGTATTTGAAATATAATGTAGGGGTGCATCTCGCATGGAACTCCATGCATGCCACGTTGCCAGCTACGCTCCCGCTCGTGAAGACTGCGGAACGCCACGAAACCGACATCAAGTATCGTTACTACCTCAACTATTGCACACATTCTTACTCAATGGCGTTCTGGGACTGGAAACGTTGGGAACGTGAACTCGACTGGATGGCACTGCACGGCATAAACCTCTGCCTCGATATAGTGGGCACCGACGTGGTGTGGCGCAACATGCTGCTGAAACTCGGCTATTCGAAAGACGAGATAAACGCCTACATAGCCGGTCCGGCGTTTCAGGCGTGGTGGCTCATGGGCAATCTTGAAGGGTGGGGCGGCCCGAATTCGGACAACTGGTATCGCCAGCGCGAGCAACTTCAGAAGAAGATACTGAAGCGTATGGATGAATACGGCATCAACGTCTGTCTGCCGGGCTATTCGGGAATGGTGCCGCATGATGCCAGACAACGCCTGTCGCTCGATGTGGCCGATCCCGGAAATTGGAACAACTACAAGCGCCCGGCGTTTCTGCACCCCACCGACAAACGCTTCGCCGAGATAGCGGCCTTGTATTACAAGGAACAGCATCGGCTCTATGGGAAGGCCGGTTTCTACAGTATGGATCCGTTTCACGAGGGTGGAAATACACGCGGTGTAGACTTGCGCGCAGCCGGACAGGCAATAATGAATGCCATGAAGACGGCCAATCCCGATGCCGTATGGGTGGTGCAGGCATGGGGCGAATGTCCTTATCCCGACATGATAAAAGGTCTGGACAACGGCGACATGCTTGTGCTTGACCTGTATTCGGAAAACCGTCCACAGTGGGGCGACCCAGAATCGACGTGGTTTCGCAAGGAAGGGTTCAACGGACACGACTGGGCTTATTGCATGCTTCTCAACTTCGGGGGTAATGTTGGGCTTTTCGGAAAGATACAACATGTGGTTGACGAATACTACAAGGCACGCCAAAGCCCTTTCTCCACAACGATGAAAGGCGTAGGCATGACAATGGAAGGGATAGAGAACAACCCCGTAATGTATGAACTTGTGAGCGAACTGCCGTGGCGCAAGACAAAATTTGCATGGGACAAATGGCTTCACGGCTATGTGGAGGCCCGTTATGGAAACACGGGAAACGCCAAGGTGCATGATGCATGGATGCTGCTTGCCAAGTCGGTTTACGGAGCTTCGGCAAGAGTTACCGAACAGGGATGCCATGAGTCGGTGCTTTGCGCGCGTCCGGCTCTTGACGTTTATCAGGTGTCCACATGGTCGGAAATGGAAGACTATTACAGTCCCGACGATGTGATACGCGCCGCACGACTCATGGTTGAGGCTTCGTATGAGGTTGAGGCCAATGCCAATTTTCAATACGACCTTGTTGATGTGACACGCCAGGCCATTGCCGAACAGGCTCGGTATGTGTATTTGGAAGCCGTGGCAGCATACCGGGCAAAAGACAAGATGATGTTCGGCCATGCCTCAAAACGCTTTCTTGACATCTTGCTCCAGCAAGACCGTTTGCTCTCGGCCATGCCCGATTTTATGATGGGTAGCAGAATACGCGATGCCCGCAGCCTTGGTGCCAATGCTTCGGAGAGCGACCATTATGAATGGAATGCCCGTGTGCAGATAACTACTTGGGGCAACCGCGATGCAGCAGAGCAAGGCAAACTGCGTGAGTATGCCCACAAAGAATGGAGTGGGATGCTTGCCGATTTTTACTATCCGCGTTGGAAGGCTTATTTCGAAGCTCTTGCCGCAACTCTCGACGGCAAACCCATGCGCAGTTTCGACTTCTATGCTATGGACGAAACGTGGACGCTTAGGCACAATGTCTACCCCTATGAGCCACAAGGCGACCCGGTGGAGTTTGCCAGGGCTGCATGGAACAATGTCTTTGGCAAGTGACACCGTGGGCGCGGAAAACTCAATACAGACAATAATAAACCAACAAACTATAAAAATGAAACCAAAGCGAATACTGATTCTATTGTTTGCCGCATTGCTGGCAGTGTCGGCATCGGCAAAAGCAAAACACACGTTTGCCATAAACGACGGTAATTTTGTCTACGACGGCAAGGCTATTCAGGTGCATTCGGGTGAGATGCACTACTCGCGTGTGCCTGCACCTTATTGGCGACACCGGCTTAAAATGATAAAGGCCATGGGACTCAATGCGGTCACTACATATGTGTTTTGGAACCACCACGAGACTGCACCGGGAAAATGGGACTGGACTACGGGCAACCGCAACATAGGCGAATTTCTGCAGACGGCAGCTGAAGAGGGATTGATGGTGATTCTGCGTCCCGGTCCGTATGCTTGCGGTGAATGGGAATACGGCGGTTATCCGTGGTGGCTTCACACCGTGAAAGGCATGGAAGTGCGTACCGACAACCAGCCGTTCCTCGATTCATGCCGTACATACATCAACCAACTTGCGGCCCAAGTGAAGAAATTTCAGATAACAAAGGGCGGACCTATGGTTATGGTTCAGGCCGAAAACGAATTCGGTTCGTATGTGAGCCAGCGCAAGGACATTCCGCTTGAAGTGCACAAGGCGTACAGTGCAAAGATAAAGCAAATGCTGATAGATGCAGGATTCGACGTGCCGATGTTCACATCCGACGGTTCGTGGCTGTTTAAGGGAGGCACTATTGAAGGTGCATTGCCCACGGCCAATGGCGAGGACGACATAAAGCAGTTGCGCAAAGTGGTGGATGAGTATAATGGAGGCAAAGGCCCTTATATGGTGGCCGAGTTCTATCCGGGATGGCTTGACCACTGGAACGAGCCGTTTGTGAAGGTTTCGGCCGATCGTGTTGTGGCCCAGACGAAAAAACATCTTGACGAAGGCATACACTTCAACTACTATATGGTGCATGGAGGCACGAACTTCGGGTTTACATCGGGAGCTAACTACAGCAACAGCCGCAACATACAGCCCGACATTACAAGCTACGACTATGATGCACCTATAAGCGAGGCAGGTTGGGCCACTCCCAAGTATGATGCCTTGCGCAACCTTATGAAGCAGTATGTGAAGTATGATGTGCCGGCCGTTCCCGAACGCATTCCCGTAATAGAAATACCGCACATAAAGTTGTCGGCCACCGTCGGACTGTTTGACTTGTTGGGCGATGCTAAGCCGGTAGAGTGCGATACGCTCATGACATTTGAGGATATGCGACAGGGACACGGCTATATGCTCTACCGCCGTCATTTCAACCAGCCTATAAGCGGCATGATGCATGTGCCGGGAATTGCCGATTTCGCAACGGTTTATGTCAACGGCGACAAGGTGGGCGTGCTCAACCGCCTCACTGGCAAGGACAGTCTGGAAGTGAACATCCCGTTCAATGCCACGCTGGACATTCTTGTGGAGAATATGGGACGCATCAACTATGGCTCACGCATAACCGAAAACTGGAAGGGCATAACCAAGCCCATCACAATAGGCGAACGTGAGATTACGGGAAATTGGCAGATGTTCGGTTTGCCAATGGATGCCATGCCCACACAGACTGCATCGTCGGCTTGTGTGAAGGGGCAGCCTACGCTGTATTTCGGAAGCTTCAATCTTGACAAGGTGGGCGACACTTTCCTCGATATGGAGAAATGGGGCAAGGGCATAGTGTTTGTAAACGGTGTCAACTTGGGACGTTACTGGAAAGTGGGACCGCAACAGACGCTTTACTTGCCGGGATGTTTCTTGAACAAAGGCGTTAACAATATAGTTGTTTTTGAACAACTTAACGATGAACCGAAGTGCGAATTGTCGGGAGTGGCCAACCCCGTGCTCGACAAACTCGTGAAGGAATAAACCCACAGTGATTACGGACGATGATGAAACAGCGGCTCGTTTCCATTGACATACTGCGCGGATTGACGATTATCCTCATGGTGCTGGCCAACAGTCCGGGCTCATGGAGCCACATGGCCGCACCGTTGAGGCATTCGGAATGGAACGGGCTTACGCTTACCGACGTGATATTTCCGTGTTTCATGTTCATCATGGGCATGACAACATACATATCGCTGCGGAAGCATGACTTTGCCATGTCGCCACGGTTGCTGTCCAAAATCTTGCGGCGTGCAGCGGTTCTGTTCTTGCTTGGCCTCTTTCTCAATTGGGCGGTGAAAGGATTTTCCGGGTTGCAAGGACTGCGTGTGCTCGGCGTGTTGCAGCGTTTCGCAATTTGCTATTTCGTGGTTTCGTTGCTGGGATTGACCGTGGGGACGCGCCGCATGGCTTATATTGCCGTGGCACTGCTTGTGGGCTATGCCGTATTGATGCTTGCCTTCAACGGCTATGCCTACGACGAAAGCAACATTCTTTCGGTTGTAGATCGCGCCTGCCTTGGTAGAAACATGTTGTCTGACGGCGGCATCGAACCCGAAGGTCTGCTCAGCACTGTGCCCAGCATAGCCCATGTGATTATAGGCTATTGCATCGGCAGTGTGGCATTGTCAGGCGGCAAGCCCTCCGACAGGGTTTTCGATATGGCACAGTGGGGCATACTGCTGCTGTTTTCGGGGCTTCTTGCCGACTGCTTCTTGCCGATGAACAAGAAAATATGGTCGCCGTCGTTTGTGCTTGCCACATGTGGCATGTCGGTTCTTGCACTCGTTCTGTTGGCTGTAATGTTCGACATCAAAGGCATGAAACTGCCGCGCAAGGCATTTCTCGTGTTCGGTGTCAATCCGCTGGCATGCTATGTGTTTAGCCAACTGTTTTGTGTGGCCATGCGCCTGTTGTGCGTGTCGGGTACATCTCTGCAAGACCATGCCTACTTTGCACTTGTGTCGGTATTCGGCGACAATGCATTCTCGTCGTTCGTGTCGGCTCTTGCCACGACGGCAATAGTGGCCGTGTTTGGATGGATTCTGTATACAAGGCGGATATACATAAAGATTTGATGCCGCAAAAACGATTTGTGGGGGTAAAGATGCATATATAATGTGTTTTTGCTTCCACAAATCATTTTTAACACACAATATATTGTCCAATCGGATAATTTACTTAATTTTGTATTTGTAACAGTTGATTGTCGTTGACGGCGTGTGGGCTTGTCTGTTGACATAAATACATGTCTTTTTCGTGTGAATTGTTACTTTCTTGCCCACCTTATGGGTGTTAAATACAAACAAATTAATTATTATGGATTTAAAAATCGCAGTTTTGGCCGGCGACGGTATCGGACCGGAAATAATGGAGCAGGGCGTGAATGTAATGAACGCCGTTGCAGAGAAATATGGACATAAGGTAGTTTATAAGGAGGCATTGTGTGGAGCTCACGCAATCGATGAGGTTGGCGATCCGTTTCCCGACGAAACCTTCGACGTTTGCAATTGGGCCGATGCCGTTTTGTTTGCTGCCGTAGGCGATCCTAAGTTCGACAACGATCCAACCGCAAAAGTGCGTCCCGAGCAGGGGCTGCTTGCAATGCGCAAGAAATTGGGACTTTTTGCCAATATCAGGCCGATACAGACATTCAAGTGCCTTCTGCACAATTCGCCGTTAAAGGACGAACTGGTTGCGAATGCTGATTTTGTGTGCATACGCGAGTTGACCGGCGGCATGTATTTCGGCGAGAAATATCAGGACAACGACAAGGCTTATGACACCAACATATATTATCGCAACGAGATAGAGCGCATATTGAAGGTGGGATTTGACTATGCGCGCCGCCGCAACCGTCACCTGACGGTAGTGGACAAGGCCAATGTGTTGGCTTCTTCGCGTCTGTGGAGACAGGTGGCCAAGGAGATGGAACCGCAATACCCCGACGTTAAAGTAGATTACATGTTTGTTGACAATGCCTCGATGCGTATGATTGCCGAGCCTACGTTCTTCGATGTCATGGTGACGGAGAATACTTTCGGCGATATTCTTACCGACGAGGGCAGCTGCATTTCTGGTTCAATGGGACTTCTGCCGTCGGCTTCTACAGGCACGGGAACGCCAGTGTTTGAACCGGTGCATGGCTCATGGCCACAGGCCGCAGGCAAGAATCTCGCCAATCCGCTTGCCCAGATACTCTCGGTTGCTATGCTGTTTGAATATTTTGGTCTTCAAGATGAGGGCAAACTCATACGCAAGGCTGTTGACGCTTCGCTCGATGCAAATGTGAGGACCCCGGAAATACAGGTGGAGAACGGTGCAAAGTATGGTACAAGAGAAGTAGGGGAATGGATTGCCGACTATATAAGGAAAGCATAGGGACACCAGCCTTGCGCGGCATGAAACAAGCGATGTTGTTCTTGGCATTGGCCTTCGGCGGTTTAACGGCTATGGCGCAAGACCGCAATGCGTTGCGTGACAGCTTGTCTGTTGCCATGGATAAATTGGCTTATCATCCCGATTCTCTTGATTTGCGGTTGAAGAAAGCATCGTGGAATGTGATGCTGGAGCAATGGCAATATGCCAGAGACGAGTATGACTATGTGTTGAGGCGCGACCCGGACAATCTAGCGGCATTGTTTTTCCGTGCATTTGTAAACGAGAAACAAAAGCGGTATAAGTTTGCAAAACTCGACTATGAGCATCTGCTGACAGTCGTGCCGGGACATTTTGAGGGCCGCCTCGGACTTGCACTGCTGAATCAGCGTGACTGCCATTACACTGAGGCAATGGACCAGATAAACATGCTTGTGTCGCAGTTTCCCGACAGTGCGGTGGCTTATGCAGCGCGTGCCGGCATTGAAATGGAACGCAAAATGTATGATGTGGCGGAGTTTGACTACGGCAAAGCTATCGGGTTGAATCCCGACGAGGTTGGCTATTGGTTGAACAGGGTCAATGTGCGGATATTGATGAAGCGCAAGAAAGAAGCCCGTGAAGACCTTGACAATATGGTAAAGCGCGGTGTTCCGCGTGCCAATCTCATGGACTGGTATGCAAAATGCCGCTAAATGAATACTGTTAGGAAATGTGGTCGGCTTGGAGTGTTTACTTCTCGTCGACCATTTTTCTTTTTACCTCCTCTTTTATGTGCCGCTCTATTTCGTCGGGCGACGACTTTCCCGACATCATGCCTTTCACCCAGACACACACTACGAATACGGCGAAAGTGACCAATGCGCTTGCTGTCCATTTGAGCAATTCGTTGTCTCCGGGGATGTTGTTCATGGTGATGACACCCGACACGGCAGGTATGGCAAACAAAATCCAGTCGGCCCCGCTGTTCATTTTGTATTTCTCGCGTGCCTGTTGATATTGCCTGTTTCTTGACAGTATGGCATTCTTGTGCTGCTGCCAGTATTCTTCAAATTCGGTTGGAGTCATATTCTTGTATTATATTTTTATAAGGTTGCTCATAACGGTGTCACTCACGAACAGTCCTTTTCTCGTTATGACAAGACGTTCGCCCTCTTTGCGCAACAATCCCGCTGCTATACTTGTCTTTGCATTGTCAACTGCATATTTTCTGTACACATCGTTCAGAAGCGCGAGGTCGAGCCCTTCTCTCGTGCGCAATGCCGTGGTGACAAGGTCGTTGTAATGTGTGTCTTCGTCGATTGTCTCTGTTTCGAAAGCCAGTTCGCCCGTTTCAATGCCATGGACATACTTTTCAATGTCTGCAACATTCCATTGGCGTGATTTCCTGTCGTATGAGTGTGCGGCTGCGCCAACTCCCAAGTAAGGCAAGTCTTTCCAGTAGCTGCTGTTGTGCCTTGACCTGAAACCGGGTTTTGCAAAATTGCTTATCTCGTAATGTTCGTATCCGTTTTTCTCCAAAGTGTCTATAAGCGAGGCATACATGAGCAGACTTGCCTCTTCGTCAATTTGCCTTACCGTTCCGTTGTGGAGCATCTTGTATAAAGGTGTGCCTTCTTCATACATCAATGAATAGGCCGAAATGTGCGGCACTCCTAAATCAATGACTTTGCAAACGTCCTCATGAAAATCGGTTGGCGACTCGTCGGGAAAACCGAACATAAGGTCGATGCTGATGTTGTTGACGCCTGCATCGTGCAGAATTTTTATAGAGCGTTGAATGTCGGATGCCTTGTGCCGTCGCCGCAGAAATTTCAACCTCTCGCTGTTGAAGGTTTGTGCTCCCATGCTTATGCGGTTAACACCGCATTCGGCAAGCACTTCAGCCAAACCTTCATCCATGTCGTCGGGGTTTATTTCAACCGTTGTTTCGCTCGGCGAACCGTTGAACACAGAATGTATTGTGCTGAATATCTTCCTGAAATCGCCGGCCGAAAGTTGCGAGGGCGTACCGCCGCCGATGTACACGGTGTCGATTCTGCATTTGCTTCCTTTGTGTTCAATATTGTCGAGATAAGTTTTCCGAAGCTCCAGCTCTTTGCAGACGGCTTCCACATAACGAATCTTCAAGTCGTGGCGGATAGTGCTGTAAAAACCACAATATATGCAACGGCTTGCGCAGAAAGGAATGTGTATGTAAATGCCGGAATCCATGAAAAATGAATGGTGTAAGCGAAAATATTGCAACAGTTATAAATCGCCATACAAAATTACTAATATGTTTTAAAAGTTGGGTTGTTTTTAATGATTTCTTTTGGCGTTATTTGAAAAATGCCTAACTTAGTAGGCACATTAAAGGCTTAACCTTTTCTGTGAAAAACAAGTTTACTAACTAAAACAATACCAATATGAGGGTCTATCAAACAAATGAAATCAAAAACATTGCCTTGCTTGGCAGTGCGGGTTCCGGCAAGACAACCCTTGCCGAGTCAATGCTTTTTGGAAGCGGCATCATAAAGCGCCGTGGAACAGTAGAGGCCAAAAATACGGTCAGCGACTATTTCCCCGTAGAACACGAGTATGGATATTCCGTATTCCCGACGGTATTCCATGTGGAATGGAACAACAAGAAACTTAATATAATCGACTGTCCGGGTTCTGACGACTTCATCGGTGGCGCAATAACAGCCCTCAACGTTACCGATCAGGCCGTGATTCTCGTCAACGGACAATACGGCCCGGAGGTGGGCACGCAAAACAATTTCCGATATACGGAGAAACTGAAGAAGCCCGTTATCTTCCTTGTCAACCAACTGGATTCAGACAAGTGCGACTTCGACAACGTTATGGCCAACATGCACGCCATTTACGGCTCCAAGTGTGTGCAGATTCAGTATCCGTTGAGCACAGGCAGCGGATTCAGCGCAATAATCGACGTGCTGCTGATGAAGATGTACACATGGAAACCTGAAGGCGGAATGCCTATAATCGAGGAAATTCCCGAAGAGGAGAAAGCCAAGGCAATGGAGTTGCACAAGGCTCTTGTTGAGGCCGCAGCCGAGAACGACGAGGCTCTTATGGAGAAATTCTTCGAGGAAGAAACCCTCACCGAGGACGAGATGCGCGAGGGCATAAGGAAAGGTCTTGTTGCAAGGTCGATGTTCCCGGTGTTCTGCGTGTGTGCAGGAAAAGACATGGGAGTGCGCCGACTGATGGAATTCCTCGGCAACGTTGTGCCTTTCGTAAGCGACATGCCCAAGCAGCACAACACAAGAGGCGAGGAAATTGCCGCCGACACAAACGGTGCAGAATCAGTTTATTTCTTCAAGACAGGACTTGAACCGCACATTGGCGAAGTGAGCTACTTCAAGGTTATGAGCGGAAGCATAAAGCCCGGCGATGATTTGACCAATGCCGATCGTGGCTCAAAAGAACGCATCGGACAGATTTACGCATGTGCCGGGGCAAACAGAATTGCCGTTGACCAGCTTAATGCAGGCGACATAGGCTGCACCGTCAAACTGAAAGACGTGAAGACCGGCAACACTCTCAACGGGAAAGACTGCGAGTGGCGTTTCGATTTCATCAGATACCCGAACCCTAAGTTCTCGCGTGCCATTAAAGCCGAGAACGCTGCCGACACCGAAAAACTCATGGCTGCCTTGCTGCGTATGCATCAGGAAGACCCAACATGGCTTGTGGAGCAGAGCAAGGAGTTGAGGCAGACTATCGTGCGCGGACAGGGCGAGTTCCATTTGCGCACATTGAAGTGGCGTCTGGAAAACAACGAGAAACTTGCAGTGAAGTTTGAACCCACCCGTATTCCCTATCGTGAGACAATAACAAAGATGTCGCGTGCGGAATACCGTCACAAGAAACAGTCGGGTGGGGCAGGACAGTTCGGCGAGGTGCACCTCATCATCGAACCCTATGCCGAAGGCATGCCCGATCCTACATCATACAAGATAAACGGTCAGGAATTCAAGATAAACGTGAAAGGCCGTGAGGAAATCAGCCTTGAATGGGGCGGAAAACTCGTGTTCATCAACTCGGTTGTAGGTGGAGCTATTGATGCACGCTTCATGCCGGCAATACTTAAAGGCATAATGGACAGAATGGAGCACGGCCCGCTGACTGGAAGCTATGCACGCGATGTGCGCGTTATCGTCTACGACGGCAAGATGCACCCGGTTGACTCAAACGAACTTTCGTTCATGTTGGCTGCACGCAACGCATTCTCGGAGGCATTCAAAAATGCCGGTCCGAAGATTTTGGAGCCGATATACGACCTTGAGGTGTATGTGCCCTCAGACTATATGGGCGATGTAATGAGCGACCTTCAGGGACGACGCGCACTCATTATGGGTATGGACAGTGAAGCCGGATACCAGAAGTTGCAGGCTAAGATTCCGTTGAAGGAATTGAGCAACTACTCAATCTCGTTGAGCAGCCTCACGGGCGGACGCGCTTCGTTCACGACAAAATTTGCAAGCTACGAACTCGTGCCGAACGAACTCCAGCAGAAACTGATTGAGGAACATGAGGCAGAGGCCGAGGATGAATAATCCATGCTTTGACATATAAGGTTATTGAAAACCTAAGCCCCACAAGCAAGGTGTCTTGTTTAAATGACAACCTCGTTTGTGGGGCTTGCGTTTTTTTATGTGGCTTCCAAAAAATCCCGCTGCAAACAAACAACTGATATAAAGGTGTGTGTCTTGGCATCTTGCAGTCTTTTTCATGTCCAATTCGCCTGTTTGTTAAGCCGTATAGCTGGCTGTGCTCCTTCATCCTTAGGCATACTGCCCTCGAAAATCGCTTCGCTGTCTGGCAAAGACAATATTTTAGAAGCCGCCTTAAGTGAATTAAGAAAAGAGCGTTTTGCAAATAGAAACAAGTGAAAAGTTGTAAAACACTTAAATAATGTTACATAATGGATTATAAAAGGTTCATATATTCGCTTAAAACGAATATTTGGATTAACTTTGTACCGTGTTTTTCATGGTATTAGATTATTAAGGTTAAAAGCGTAGAATGTTGTGAAACAATCTGCGCCTTTTTTTGTTTTAGTTGCCTAATAAAGAAAAAGGCGGAGTTGTAGAGGTAAAGCAAACTTTGCTGCAACTGCAATTGTTGCTGTGGGCATTGCACCATACCAGGCAAATGGCATTGTGCTGAATCTTGAAAATTGATGTGCTACCGATGTTGTCCGACTGCAATACGCTTGTCGCACAAACGCAGAACATCTGTTCGGCATTTGCTGAACGTGCATGCCGCTAATGTGCGTGCATGTAAAGCACAAACTCCGAAGCCCGCGACTACGCCGAAAACACAGAATGTTTATGCACCGATATGGCATTTATTGAATCTCCTTGCCTGTGACGAGAAAGCATCTCGGTGATGCAATGTGGTAGGCAACGTGTGGTCTATTTAAGCCAGTTGCCGGTTTTTTCGTCCCAACTGTCGTCCCATAGATTGTTTTGGGAGTTGGACATTGCTTCGCTGGCATTGCCATTTCCGTTGCTTTTCAATTCCCAATCCACGCTTCCTGACATTAGCGAACAGGCATCGGCTCTGACAACAGTGGTTTGGGGCTTTATGTATTCAGTGCTTGTATGTTTTTGCATATTAGTGATTGTAGGTAGTTTGGTAGATACGTTTATTTCACGACATGTTTTCTGCCGTTTTTAATGTACACTCCCTTTTGTGGAGCATGGTTCAAGCGTGTGCCGTTGAGGTTGAATATTGCACAGTGTGTTTCTTCTTCATGCACAATGATGCTTTCTATTGCCGTTTCGTCAGAATCCAATGTTATCTTTGCGGCATTGGCTTCACCGGCAGGAACAGTGAAATATGCACGCATGCCTTTCATTGTCGTGCCGGCAATAGGGGTGAACAGTTGGTTGTCGCCGGTGAGGAACAACGATGTTGTGGTCTCGGCTTCAGAAAAGGTTTTCGGACTGTACACACCCGTAAATTTATATGTTTCGTCGCCAAGTTCAACAGGTTCTGAAGTTGTGATGACCACACCTTTAAACGTGGGGTTTTCAATGTCTTTCGTGGGCTTTATCAAGTATGGATGTCCGGCAACAATGTCTTGTGCGCTCTTGAAGTGCATGACGTTTCCTTCTTGTCGGTCGAAAGTCTCTATGTCTCCAATTTCCGGCAGTATGTCTTTGGCGTTGTTTATGTTGAACGGAACACAAAATGTGTTCCATTTTCCGGCAACAAGTTTGCGGCTTAACTTAACGTCAACAACATTCCCGATGTTGTCTTTTATTGCTTGTGAATTGTCGAGAGCTTCGTCGAGTGATATGCTTTTTACGGTGTATCGTATTTCGATTTCGCTTATACGGGCTATATTGCCGCTTGTTATGGTGAAAGCCTTAGTGTCGGGAACTTCCAGTTTGGCAATGAAGCCTGTGCCTTCGGTTTCGCTTGTTTCTGAACTCTCGTCTTTTTGTGCCGTTGCTTTGACATTGCCGGAGCTGATTGTCAGCATTTTCGAACTTGCAGAAGCTTCCTGGTAATATTTTACAGTTACTTTATAGCCGTTGTCGGCATCGGTGAATTTGGGCGATGTTATCGATGTAGACCCTGCAACAAACAGCAAAGCGTTTTGGCGTTTAACCTTTTCTGTTGTGAAGGTATAGGCATTTCCGTCGTTGGCGATGAAGTCAAAAGAGGTCTTTTGGGTTGTATAGTTGTCGCCTTCAGGAACGTTTTGGAATGAGTTGATTTCAGACGAAAACGTCAATGCTTCTGTTTCATACTGGATGTAGTATGATGCAGAAGATTTTTCATAGCTGGCATTCCCCGCGTATTCGGCAATGATTTCGGTTTTGCCCAAATCCTTGAAAGTAACAGTGCCGTTGCTGTCAACGGTTGCAACATCTTCGTTTGTGCTTCTGTATGTAATGTCTCCTGCTTCAGAAGGGGAAAGGGTCGCCTTTTTGTCGTTTGAGAAATCGTCTTCCTTGCCTTTGTACACGACAAATGTTTTTCCGTCAGTGTCATTGCCGAAGCTCACAGTTGTATTTGTCTTCGTCTTCTCCCGGTAGTTTATCGTGTAGGAAGCTGACGACGCGGTATAGTTGTCGTCGCCGGCATATTCGGCCATGATTGTCGTTGTTCCGAATGTATTGTCGATGTTAATTGTGACTGTTCCTGTGTTCTCGTCAACCGTAGCTACCGCTGTGTTGCTGCTTGAGTATTTCACGACGGCATTTTCAATGGTGTTGTTTTCAGCATCTTTTACACAGGCTTTCGGCGACACGAAAGCGTTTTCGTCACCTTGTTCAATGTCGTATGATGCGCTGCACGCAAATGATGTGTATGTGGTTTTGCGCGAATCTGTCAGTTTGTAAAGCTGGATTCTTCGCTCGTCATTGGTGAAAGAAATTGCATTGTAGCAAGAAAATATTGTTGACGAATAGTTGTAGCCAAGACATTTCTCGATTGTCTTGGGAGAAGTCTGTTTTGGAAAGCATATGGTGGCATTTGCATTGTCGTCTATTGTTATTGTCGCTTTGCTTGCATTGCTTTTGCTTCCAGTGCCAAGATAGTTTTCTGAGTCTTTTGTAGAATTGTTGCATAAGTATTTGCCCTCTTCGGTTGCCAAGTAATAGCATTTTGCTGATGCATCATATTCTATCGTAATTCTTTGAACATTGTCGTTGGACGTGGCTATTGTTTCGTTTTCAACGGTTATCGTTTCTTGGCTTCTGTTGTTTTTGTTTTGCGTGGTGCTTATCGCAGCACTGTATTTCGTGTTTACAACAATCACTACATCGCCGTTGTTAAGTTCGCTGACCGATTTCACGAGTTTGAATGTTTGATGTGTGCTTGCGGCAGAAACCAATGTGTATAAGAATAGGCACACTGTCAGCAGTGCGTGCTTTCCGGTTGCTTTGAAAGTCATTGGGGGTAGGTAGTTTGTAGGTATTCGTAAGGATAGATTCTATTTCTGCTGGGGAAATTGTTGATGGCGGATTCTTGGTGCATTGTTTTTAATGTCAAGAATCCGCACATCACAATATTGTTTTATAAGTCTTCAAGACTTACAGCCTGTTCTTTCGGCTTCTTGTGTCCTTGGCTTTTCTCGCTTGATGAAGGAGCCTCAGAGTTGTATTGCTCATTGGCAGGGCGTTCAATGGGCGTTCCTTCTTCGTCAAGGATTATTTCCTCCTCAATGGAAATGCTGTCATGGCGTGTAGTGTCGGCCTTGGCTTTTGAGTAATAGCTTTGGCAGTTGTACATGGCCGAGGTTATGTCAGAATCTTTCGGTTTTCCGAATTTCTCGTGATACTGCTTGAATGCCGGGTCTTTTAAAACGGCATTCAGGAAATATCCGCAAATGGGAAGGGCCGTCCTGCTGCCCTGTCCGAGTGCCCCGGTACGGAAATGTATGCATCGGTATTCTCCGCCTACCCATGCACCGACCACAAGCTTAGGGCTTACTCCCATAAACCAGGCATCGGAGTGGTTGTTCGACGTTCCCGTCTTGCCTCCCCAGTCGCAGTCTCTGAATTCGCCTACATAACCATTGAGGCTTTGCGAGGTTCCGCCGGGCTCACGCAGACCGCCCATAAGAAGCTGCTGCATGAGGAATGCGCTCTTGTAGGGTATTACCTGCTCCTCGTTTCTGGGATTGGAATACACCTCTTTGCCGTTTCTGTCGGTTATTCTTGTAACAAGATATGACTTGCAGTATTTTCCGTCGTTGGCCACGGTGCAATATGCATTGGCCAGTTCGCGCAGGTTTACGTCGCTCGATCCTAACGCCAATGAAGGGGTTTCGTCAAGCGGACTCTCGATGCCCATTTTGTGGGCAGTTTCTACAATGCTTGCAATGCCCATCTCTTGTCCCAGTATTACGGCAATGGAGTTGATGCTTCGGGCAAAAGCTCCTTTAAGCGGAATGGAGTCGCCCGAGAAAGAACCGTTTGCATTTGAGGGAGTCCAAGTAACTTCTTTCTTTTGTGCTTTGTCGTACACCTGCATGCTGAAATACTGGTCACGCCGTTTGTCGCACGGTGTGAGACCTTGGTTCATGGCTTCTGTGTACACGAACAACTTGAATGTGGAGCCGGGCTGACGCATGGCTGTCACCTTGTCATATTTCCACGACTTGAAATCTATGTCGCCCACCCAGGCTTTCACTGCACCTGTCTGTGGCTCCATGGCTATGAATGCGCAGTGCATGAAGTGCACCATGTAGCGTATTGAGTCCATGGTGGACATTTCTTTCTCGATAGTCCCTTTCTCATAGTCAAACAACTTTACTTTGTGCGGCTTGTTGAGATAATAGCTCACAGAGTCGGGATTGTTGGGAAATCTCGCTACAAGATTCTTGTATTCGGGCTGTCTTTGGGCTATCTTTTCTATGAAGTCGGGTATAACCTGATGATTCTCGTCCTGCCATGGTTCTTGGTTGGCCCAGTGGTTGTTGAAATTCCTCTGCACCTGTTTCATCTGTTTTATGGCAGCGTCTTCGGCATATTTTTGCAGACGGGAGTCTAATGTCGTATAGATTTTCAGTCCTGAGGTGTACAAGTCGTACTTGTTGTCCTCGCACCATTTCTTCAATTCGTCGGAAACGGCATTGCGGAAATACAATGCCTTGCCGTCGTAGTTGCTTTCAACATTGTAGTTGAGCTTTATAGCTATTTGGCAAAGTGAGTCATAGGCTTCGTGGGGCAGGTGGCCGTGCGACACCATGTTGCCCAAAACTACGTTCCTTCGCCTCAGACTGTTCTTGGGATTGGCAATGGGGTTGTAGTAGGTTGTGGCTTTGAGCATGCCGACAAGCACCGCACTTTGTTCGACTGTCAAGTCGCGCGGGGTGGTGTTGAAATAGGTTTTGCTTGCCGTTTTTATGCCGAATGCATTTGAACCGAAATCCACGGTGTTGGCATACATCGTCAATATCTCGTTCTTGTCGTGGGTTATTTCCAGTTTCGTGGCAATAATCCATTCTTTGCTTTTCATTATAAGCATGCGCACTCCGGGTATGTAGCCTAACAGACCGGTGCTGTAGTCGGTTCTTACCCTGAACATGTTTTTTGCCAATTGCTGGGTTATAGTCGATGCTCCTCTGGCACCATGGTGCATAAGCGCGTCTTTGGCGGCACCGATAAGTCCGGGGAAATCGATGCCGTGGTGCTTGTAAAAGCGTTCGTCCTCGGTGTCGATGAGTGCCTTCCAGAAATTGGGGTTTACGTCGGTGTATTTGACAGGAGTGCGGTTCTCGTTGAAGAATTTGCCGATGAGAACGCCGTCGGCACTGTATATTTCAGATGCTTCTTCGGTTTCAGGGTGCATGATAGTATAGAAACCGGGCGATTTTCCGAACAACCATAGAAAGTTGCAGTCCACCATTCCCAGATAGACGATAAATGCGACAATGCAGGAAACAATGCCTACGAGGGTCTTTGTGTACCATGCCCGATTGTGGTACAGACCTTTGTACCATTTCCAAAAGGCGTGTATTTTCTTGATACACCAGTTTAATATGTTTTTAACCTTGTTCATCTTCTAAGGATATTATGGGTTTGAAATATCAAGTTCTTACAAAATATATGTATGAAGAAAGAGTCTTTTCATTGGAAACTGTCGGCATATTCTATGATTCCTTCAATGTCGTTCGGCGAGAACCAGCGTGTTCTTTTGTCGCGTTTGAACCATGTCAGTTGTTTGCGGCAGTATTTTCTGGTGTTCCCTTTTATTCTCTCGACAGCTTCGTCCAATGTCATGTTTCCCTCAAAATACTCAAACAATTCTTTGTATCCAACGGTGTTTAGTGCATTAAGTCCTTTTTTCGGGAATACTTTCCGGGCTTCCTCAACCAGTCCGTTGTCTATCATCTGGTCAACTCTTCGGTTTATGCGGTCGTAAAGTTCTTCACGTTTCATCGTGAGTCCTATCTTGACAACATTGAAATTTCTTGGAGTCTTTGTCTTGTTCAGGAAAGAAGAGTAGGGCTTGCCAGTCATGTGGCATATTTCCAGAGCATGCACTACGCGGCGTGGATTGTTTTTGTCGACAGCGTCCCAATGGGCATAATCAAGCGTCTTGAGTTCGTCTACAAGCTTTTGCAGACCTTCATCTTCCAGTCGGCATTTCATCAGTTGTCTTGTTTCGGCATCTACTGTAGGAATGTCGTCAATGCCATCGCACACGGCATCTATATACATCATGCTTCCACCGCACATGAGAGCCTTGTCATGGTCTTTGAAATGTGAGTCCAACAATGCCATAACGTCCCTTTCATACAATGATGCGCTGTAATAATCCTCGATATGGTGATTGCCGACAAAATAATGTTTCACCCTGCACAGCAATTCCTTTGAAGGAGCTGCTGTGCCGATGGGTATTTCTGAGAATATTTGTCTTGAGTCGGCATTTATTACCGGCACGTTCAGATGCTCGGCAAGTTGTATGCTTGCATCTGTCTTTCCTATGCCGGTGGGGCCGAGTATAACAAACAGGTTTTTCATCAAGAAAGGTTGTTCTTTCGCTTCCGGCGAGTTGCCGTGGCAAAATTCATCGGATTATGCCGCGTTTTGATGTCTCGACAAAATCGATGATATACTGTATTTCTTTTGTGATTTGGAGGTTCTTCTTGATTTCAAGAATACCTTCAGATATGACACCTTTTGAATACAACAAACGGTAGGCGTTGTGGATATGGTCGATGAGGCTGTTTGAAAAACCGCGTCTTCTGAGTCCCACAAGATTGAGCCCGGCATATCTTATAGGCTCTTTTCCGGCGATGATATACGGGGGAATGTCCTGGCTGAAACGGCTGCCTCCTTGAATCATTACATATCCGCCGATATGGCAGAACTGATGACACAACACCGAAGCACTGACTATGGCATTGTCGTCAACTGTAACTTCTCCTGCAAATTTGGTGGAATTGCCTATTATGAGTCCGTTGCCCAGTACGCAGTCGTGTGCGACATGCATGTTTTCCATGAGCAGGTTGTTGCTACCCACAATAGTCTTTCCTTTTGATGCAGTGCCTTTTGAGACAGTAACGTTTTCCCTGATGCTGTTGTTGTCGCCAATTACGCACAGCGTATCCTCACCCCGGTATTTCAGATCCTGGGGTTTTGTGGATATGCTTGCACCGGGAAATATCTCGTTGTTGTTGCCTATTCTTGCCCCCGAATTGATTGTTACACTGTTTTGCATAACATTGCCGTTTCCAATCTCAACGTCTTTGTCGATGAAACAGAACGGGCCTATTATGTTGTCTTCACCAAGTTTCGCTTCAGGGTGTATGTAGGCTAATGGGCTTATTTGGTTCATAATATTATTTGTTCTTTACTATTTGGGCGGTGAATGTGGCTTCTGATACTACATGATCGCCTACGAACACATATCCTTTCATTGACGATACGCCATGTCTTACGGGGGCAAGCAGGTCTACCTTGAATATAAGAGTGTCGCCTGGAACCACTTTCTGTCTGAATTTCACATCGTCGATTTTCATAAAGTAGGTTGACCAACGTTCTGGTTCTTCAAGGGTGTTCAGCACAAGCAGACCGCCACATTGTGCCATTGCCTCTATTTGCAGCACGCCGGGCATGACCGGTTCCTGTGGGAAATGGCCCACAAAGAACGGCTCGTTGCTCGTGATGTTCTTTATACCTACAATGCTTGTCGCCCCAAGGGCAATCACTTTGTCCACCAATTGCATGGGATAGCGATGCGGCAACAGTTCGCGTATGCGTATGTTGTCCATAATAGGCGTTTCGTTGGGGTCGTATATCGGAGCCTGTATTTCATGCTTTCTGATTTCCCGGCGCATCAGTCTTGCAAACTTGTTGTTGACCGTGTGTCCGGGACGGGTGGCAATGATGCGTCCTTTAATGGGCTTGCCTATGAGGGCCATGTCGCCGATTATGTCAAGCAACTTGTGTCTTGTACATTCGTTTTCCCACACTAGAGGTTTGTGTTGCAGATAACCCAGTTCGGTAGCGTCGCGGTGTTCAACCTTCAGCATGTCTGCCAGCACGTCGAGACGTTCCTGCGATGTCTGCTGTTCGTAAATGACAATGGCATTATCCAAATCGCCACCTTTAATCAGATTGGCCTTCAACAGCGGCTCAATGTCGCGCACAAACACGAACGTTCTGGCTTGGGCTATTTCTGCCGCAAAGTCGGTCATCTTTTCAAGTGTGGCGAATTGGCTGTTGATGAACTTGGAGTTGAAAGAGCACATGGCAGTCAAACTGAATTCCTCGTCGGGAAGAATCGTTATGCACGAGCCGCTTTCTTCGTCCTTTACCTCAATCTTATGTCGTATTATATACCAGTCCTTTGGCGCATTCTGTTCCTCGATTCCAACTTCGTTGATTTTGTTCACATACATTATTGCGCTTCCGTCAAGAATCGGGAATTCGGGGCCGTTCACCTGTATGAGGCAGTTGTCTATCCCCATTGCATACAAGGCTGCCAATCCGTGTTCTACGGTTGACACGCGTATGTCGCCTTTGCCCAATACAGTGCCGCGTTGGGTGTCTACTACATTCTCGGCTATGGCATCTATTATCGGCATGTTGTCAAGATCTATTCGCTGTATCTTGTAGCCGGTGTTCTCCGGTGCCGGGTTGAATGTCACGGTAAGGCTCAATCCAGTGTGCAAGCCTTTCCCACACAGCGAAAAGCTGCCTCTCAATGACCTTTGCTTAAGCATATCTTTTGTTCTATTTGTTTTTCAGTTCTTCCAGTTCTTTTTTTATTGCTTCCAAGTCTTTGTACATCTCCGGCAAACGGCGGAATACAGCTTGCGACTTGAAATAATTGCGCGGCGGCATCGGTGGAGTGCCAATCAAGGTCTCGTTGCCTTTTATGCTTCCCGGCACGCCCGACTGTGCGCCAAGGAATGTCTTGTCGCCGATGTGTATGTGTCCGGCAAGACCTACCTGTCCGCCGAACATACACCATGAACCCACCTTCGTGCTTCCTGCAACGCCTACTTGGGCCGACATCACGGTGTTTTCGCCGACCTCGACATTGTGGCCTATCTGTATGAGGTTGTCCAGCTTCACGCCTTTCTTTATTACAGTGCTGCCCATTGTCGAGCGGTCGATGCAGGTGTTGGCTCCTATTTCCACGTTGTCTTCAATCGTTACGATGCCTATTTGCGGAATCTTGTCATAGCCTTCAGCGTTTGGTGCGAACCCGAAGCCGTCGGCTCCGATTACCGAACCTGCATGAATGGTGACATTGTTGCCGAGCTTGCAGCCCTGATATATGGTGACGTTCGGGTAGATTGTGCATCCTTCGCCGATTCTTACATTGTCGCCGATTACCACATTCTGGTATATCTGGCTGTTGTTTCCTACTACAGCCCCGTTGCCGATGCATGCAAATGCCCCCACGAAACAGTCGTTTCCGACAGTCGCGTCGTCGGCGATGTCGGCTTTGGGCGAAACGCCTTTCTTCTTGGGCTTGCTGGCTTCGTACAGCTGCAGAAGCTTCGCAATGCTTTCGTAGGCGTTTTTCACCCTTATTATTGTCGTTGAAACGTTTTTCTCAAGCTCCAAATCTTCGTTGACAATGACGGCAGAAGATTTCGTGTCGTAGATATAGTGGGTGTATTTAGGGTTGGAGAGAAAGGACAAAGCACCTTCTGTTCCTTCTTCTATCTTGGCGAAAGTGTGGACCGTAGCCCGCGGATTCCCCTCCACTTTGCCACCGATAAAGCTGGCTATTTGTTCGGCTGTGAACTCCATTTGTTGCAATCTTTATATGTTAATTTTGCAAAAATAAGAAATTATATTCAGAAACACAGATAAAATGCTATATATTTCAAGTGCGGAAATTAAATTCCGCGCTTTTTCAGTTCGGCATCCATCTGCTCGTTGAGCTCTTTGGCCTTTGCCGCTGCCACTTCTGCAAAGTCGTGCCCGTTGCTTGCATATATGATGCCGCGCGAACTGTTTACGAGCAGACCGCATTGTGCGTTCATTCCGTATTTGCACACTTCTTCGAGCGATCCGCCCTGTGCTCCGACTCCGGGCACGAGCAGGAAATGTTCGGGCGCGATTTTGCGTATGTCTTCAAACATACGGCCTTGCGTTGCACCCACTACATACATCATGTTGTCGCAGTTTCCCCATTCTTGCGACTTTTGCATAACCTTTTCAAAAAGCCGTTTCCCCTCGTTGTCTTCGGTAAACTGGAAATTCTGGCTTCCCTTGTTGCTTGTAAGGGCGAGCAGTATTACCCATTTGCCGTCATATCCCAAAAACGGCGTTACACTGTCTTCGCCCATATAGGGTGCGACAGTCAATGCGTCAAGGTCGTATTCCTTGAAGAATGTCTGTGCATACATCTTGCTCGTGTTGCCTATGTCGCCGCGTTTGGCATCGGCAATTACAAAGTGGTCGGGATAGTTGTCCTTCAAATACTTGACTGTTTTGTCGAAGGCTACCATTCCCTTAATGCCGTAAGCCTCATAGAATGCAAGGTTGGGCTTGTAGGCCACGCAATAAGGTGCCGTGGCATCTATAATGGCTTTGTTGAATGCGAATATAGCATCTTCGCTTTCGTTCAGGAAACTCGGGATTTTGCTTGTGTCTGTGTCAAGGCCGACACAAAGAAAACTCCTCTTTGTCTTTATTTGGTTGAATAATTCGGTTCTGTTCATAATTATAGTTCGGTTTCTTTCATTCTTTCTGCGTTTTCGGCAACTGTAAGTGCGTCAATCATATCCTGTATGTTGCCGTCCACAAATCCCTGCAAGTCGTGTGTCGTGTAGCCTATGCGGTGGTCGGTGACGCGTCCCTGCGGATAGTTGTATGTGCGTATCTTTGCGCTTCTGTCTCCCGTCGACACCAGGGTCTTTCTGCGGTTGGCAATGTCGTCGATGTATTTCTGGTGCTCCCGGTCGTATATGAAAGTGCGCAGTCTCGACAACGCCCGTTCCTTGTTCTTGGGTTGGTCGCGTGTTTCCGTACATTCAATGAGTATTTCTTCTGTCTCGCCGGTGTTGGGGTTCTTCCACGGATAACGCAGACGCACGCCCGATTCCACTTTGTTCACGTTCTGACCGCCTGCGCCGCTGCTCCTGAATGTGTCCCATTTGATGTCGCCTTCGTTGATTTTCACCTCAAACTTGTCGGCTTCGGGCAATACGGCAACGGTTGCTGCACTTGTGTGCATGCGTCCCTGCGTTTCGGTAGCCGGAACTCGTTGCACGCGGTGCACTCCCGACTCATATTTCAATGTTCCGTAAACGCTGTCGCCGCTTACCGCGAAATCTATTTCCTTGTAGCCTCCCACGGCCCCGGGGCTTACGCTTGTGACCGACAACGCCCATCCTTTTGCGTCGCAGTATTTCTTGTACATGTTGAAAAGGTCGCCGGCAAACAGTGCGGCTTCGTCTCCGCCTGCTCCGGCTCTGATTTCCATCTGCACATTCTTTGCGTCTTCAGGGTCTTTGGGTATCAGTGCAATCTTTATTTCTTCCTCGATTTCGGGCTGCAGCTGCTCGTTAAGTGCAATTTCCTCTCTTGCCATTTCCCTCATGTCGGGGTCGCTCTCGCTTGCCAGAATGTCTTTTGCCTCTTTTATGGCATTTGTGCATTTTATGTAGCGGTTGCGCGCGTCCATGATGTCGCTCAGGTCTTTGTATTCCTTTGTCAGCTTCACGAAGCGTTGTTGGTCGGATATTACATCAGGGTCGGTGATGAGTGTAGACACTTCTTCGTAGCGGCTTTCGAGTCCTTCCAGCTTCTCCAAAATGTTGTTTTGTTCGGCCATCGGTATAGTCTGTATATTATAATGTGTGTCTGTTAGTATTCAAATTCTCCGTATTCCGACTTGATGAGCAGCGATTTCTTGCCTTCTTCTATGTGGCCTATAATCTGAGCGTCGATGCCGAAACTCTTGCTTGTCTCGATTACCTTCTCGGCGTGTTCGGGGCTTACATACACTTCCATGCGGTGTCCCATGTTGAACACTTTGTACATCTCCTTCCAGTCGGTCTTGCTCTGCTCCTGTATGATCTTGAACAGTGGCGGAATGGCAAACATGTTGTCTTTCACTACGCGGCAGTTGTCGCCCACGAAATGCAGCACTTTTGTCTGCGCTCCGCCCGTGCAGTGCACCATTCCGTGTATGTCCTGTCGCATGAGGTCGAGCAATTTCTTTATTACGGGTGCATAGGTGCGTGTAGGTGACAGTACAAGCTGTCCGGCATCCACGTCAAGACCTTCTATCTTGTCGGTCAGTTTGTAGCTTCCGCTGTACACCAGTTCTTCAGGCACGGCGTGGTCGTAGCTCTCCGGGTATTTCTCGGCGAGGTATTTTGCAAACACGTCATGGCGGGCGCTAGTAAGTCCGTTGCTTCCCATGCCGCCGTTATACACCTTCTCATAGGTGGCCTTGCCGTAGGATGCCATGCCCACAATCACGTCGCCGGGACGTATGTTGGCATTGTCTATCACGTCCTTGCGGCGCATTCTGCATGTCACGGTCGAGTCCACGATGATTGTCCGTGCGAGGTCGCCCACGTCGGCAGTCTCGCCTCCCGTTGCATAGATGCCGATACCCATGTCGCGCATGCTTGCGAGCAATTCGTCGGTGCCGTTTATTATGGCCGAAATAACCTCTCCCGGAACAAGCATCTTGTTGCGTCCTATGGTGCTCGACACGAGAATGTTGTCAACCGCACCCACACACAGCAAGTCGTCGGTGTTCATTACGAGTGCATCCTGCGCCACTCCTTTCCAAACGCCGAGGTCGCCTGTTTCTTTCCAGTACATATAGGCCAACGACGATTTCGTGCCGGCACCGTCGGCATGCATGATGTTGCAGTACTCAGGGTCGCCGCCGAGGATGTCGGGGATAATCTTGCAGAATGCTTGCGGGAATATTCCCTTGTCTATGTTCTTTATTGCGTTGTGCACGTCTTCTTTGGCTGCGCTTACACCACGCATCATGTATCTGTTTGAATTTTCCATGTCAATGTGTTCTTTTTATGTCAGTTACTCGTCTTCATTCCAGAATTCCCAGCTTGCGAATGCTTGCAGAAGAAGCATTTCAAGGCCGTTCTTAGTGTTTGCGCCATACTGCGCTCCGCGCTTCATGAATGTCGTTTCGTCGGGGTTGTATATCAGGTCGTACAGAATGGTGTGGTTGTCCATTGCCTCATAAGGCAGCTGCGGACATGTTTCGGCATTGGGATACATGCCGAGCGGGGTGCAGTTTACAATCACGTTGTATTCTTTCACCGTTTCGGCCGTCACTTCGTCATAGGTTATGCACCCTTCTTTTTTGCTGCGGCTCACGAACAGGGTTTCAAGCCCCAGCGATTTCAATCCGTAGTTTATTGCTTTCGATGCGCCTCCCGTGCCAAGAATCAATGCTTTCTTGTGCATTTTCTCAAGCATCGGTTCTATGCTGCGTGTGAAGCCGATGACATCGCTGTTATAGCCTTTCAGCAGTGCCTTGTTGCCTTCGTGCCTTATCTTTATCACGTTCACCGCACCTATGGCCCTGGCTTCAGGGCTGAGTGCATCGACATAGCTTATTACCTTTTGCTTGTACGGAATAGTCACGTTCAGTCCGCGAAGCTCGGGGTTGGCGGCCAAGACCTCGGTCAAGTCTTCGATTCTCGGTATTTCATAGTTTATATAGCAGGCATCAATGCCTTCGTTGGCAAATTTCTCGTTGAAATAGTTCACCGAGAATGAGTGTCCCAATGGGTAGCCAATCAGTCCGTACTTGTCCATAAGCCGTTAGGTGTTAAGTTATTTTGTTGCAAAATACATCGTGCAGATGCCCAGTGTATATCTTGTGAATTCCGCTTCAGAAAAACCTGCTTTTTTCAATATCCCTACCATTTTCTCGCCTTGCGGAAAGGCTTCGATTGTGGCTGTGAGATATTGGTAGGCGGCTTTGTCTCCCGACAGGAGCTTTCCGTAGAACGGGAGGAACGTGTGGGAGTAGACCCTGAAAAGCTGTTTCATGGGGAAACTCACCGGCGATGTCAGCTCCACGATGCACAGATGTCCGCCGGGACGCAGTATGCGGTGCATTTCGCGCAGTCCTTTGTCGAGGTCGGAAAAGTTGCGTATGCCGAATGCCGCCGTGACAGCATCGAATGTGTCGTCGCCGAACGACAGGTGCATGCAGTCTTCCTTGCAGAACGATATCGTTTTGTCGAGATTCTTTCTCCGTGCCTTTTCCTTTCCTATCTCAAGCATGTTGGTGCTTATGTCGGCCCCGACAATCTTTTTCGGCTTTATCATCTCGGCAGCCGATATTGCAAAGTCGCCCGTTCCCGTCGCGATGTCGAGAATTGTCTGCGGGTTGTATGCGGCAATCTTCTTCAATGCCCTTTTCCTCCACATCTTGTCGATGTTCCACGACAGGTGGTGGTTGAGTTCATCGTAGGAGTGGGCTATGTTGTCGAACATCCGTTCTACTTGTGTCCCTTTTTCTTCGTTCTCGTTATAGGGCTTGATTTGTTCTTGTCGATAAACCATTTTGTCGGCGTTTTTTCGTTGACTGCGGTGTGTGGAAATCGCGCGTTGCCGCGTGGTGTGCCTTCGCAAGGGAGGCTTTCTGTAAATACGAAATATGCGCAATCGGTATGTTCTGCGTTATACCGATCGCGCAATTTGTGTGGCAGGCACTATTTGTGCGATGCGAGATAGTTGCTCACGTTGCTTTCTATCCGCTTCTCAATGTCGCCCTCTTCAATGGTCTTGTCAAATTTCTCGCCGGTTATGTGCTCATACAGCTCAATGTAGCGCTCGCTCACGCTGTTGGCATATTCGTCGGTGATTTCGGGCATCTTCTGGCCGGGCTCGTTCATGAAATCGTGCTCTATGAGCCATTGTCTCAAGAACTCTTTCGACAGCTGCTTCTGCGGCAGGCCCTTTTCGAGTTTCTCCTCATATCCGTCGGCGTAGAAATAGCGGCTGCTGTCGGGCGTGTGTATCTCGTCGATGAGATACACCTTTCCGTCGCGCTTGCCGAATTCGTATTTCGTGTCAACCAGGATAAGGCCGCGCTGTGCTGCAATTTCCTGGCCTCTTTTGAAAAGCTTGCGTGTGTAGTCCTCCACGATGGCGTAGTCTTCGGCACTTATAAGGCCCTGCTTTATTATCTCTTCTTTCGAGATGTTGAGGTCGTGGCCTGAGTCGGCCTTTGTTGTCGGGGTTATGATGGGTTCAGGGAAACGTTCGTTTTCTCTCATGCCGTCGGGGAGTTTCACTCCGCACAGTTCGCGGCATCCGTCTTTGTATGCACGCCATGCCGACCCGGTGAGTATCGAGCGGATAATCATCTCCACTCTGAAACCTTCGCATTTAAGGCCGAGCGTTACCATTGGGTCGGGGGTGGCCAGTTTCCAGTTCGGGCAAATGTCGCTCGTGGCATCAAGGAATTTCGCGGCGATTTGGTTCAGAACCTGTCCCTTGAAGGGAATGCCCTTCGGCAGAATCACGTCAAAAGCCGATATTCTGTCGGTTGCAACCATTACGATGATGTCGTCGTTGATGTCGTAAACGTCACGCACCTTTCCGTGGTACAGGCTCTTTTGTCCTTCGAAATGAAAATCTGTGTTTGTAAGTGCTTTCATATTAATGTGTGTTTTTATTATGAAAATTTCTTTCCTATGCGTGTTGTCTCTTTCGTTTCCCCGGCTGTGGACTGTTCTTTCCGGTCGTGGTTTTCAAAGGCATTCACAATCTTCGTCACGAGCTTGTGCCTTACGATGTCTTTCCCGTCGAGGTTGACAAACGATATGCCCTCCACGTCTTTCAGTATGCTTATCGCTTCGGGCAGTCCGCTTTTTTGTCCCCGTGGTAGGTCAATCTGCGTCATGTCGCCGGTTATTATCATCTTCGTGTTCCATCCCATGCGCGTGAGAAACATCCTGATTTGTGCCGGGGTGGTGTTCTGTGCCTCGTCGAGTATCACGACTGCATCGTTGAGGGTGCGTCCGCGCATGAAGGCGAGCGGGGCTATCTGTATTATGTCCTTCTCCATCATGTCTTGCAGCTTGACGGCGGGCAGCATGTCTTCGAGTGCGTCATACAATGGCTGGAGATAGGGGTCGATTTTCTCTTTCATGTCACCCGGCAGAAATCCCAGTTTCTCGCCGGCTTCAACGGCGGGGCGGCTGAGTATGATTTTGCGTATTGCTTTTTCTTTCAGAGCCTTTACTGCCAGTGCTATGCTCAGGTATGTCTTTCCCGTTCCGGCCGGGCCGGTGGCAAATATCATGTCGTCTTTTTGGAATGCATCGACAAGCCGCTGCTGGTTTTCGCTCCGGCTTTTTATGGGGCGGCCCGAGATGTTGTACACGATGACACCTTTCACGGCATCGGCTTTCGGGTGCTTTCCTTTAATTATGTCGAGAATGTCTTCGTCGTTGATTGAATTGTATTTAAGGATGTGGCATCTGATGGCTTCGACGTTTTTCTCAAAGATGTCCATGTCATCCTCGCCGCCAAAAGCTTTTATTACATTGTTTCTTGCGACAATGCGCAGTTTCGGGAAAAGTGACTTTATTATTTGCAGATGACAATTTCCGACCCCATAGAACGTTATGGGGTCAATGTCGTCCAATATGATATGCTTTTCTGTCAAAATATTTTGGCCGTTGTTCTGCTTGCAAAGTTAGTAAAATTCCTTTATAGTAGCAAAGGATTGGCGGTATTAAGTAAACGTAAAAACCGGGTACGGGAAAATCCGCGCATTGTTTGGTTGTTCTTGATACGGATTGTCTTGGTGCCGGTTTTGTTTTCGCGGCCCGCTTTAAACGGCGTGCCGCTGTTGTCGCGTGCGCAACGGGCACGCGTTTTCATGTCGTTTCGCATGGAACGGGTGTGTGCACCATACGCAACACGCCCGTGCAGCAGACGATGCCCGGGCGTGTGTCGGATGTATTCACATGGACTACATCGGGTGGTGAAAAAACGGACAGGGTGTTTTTATGTCTGGAATGGGAACAGTAGCGGCAGGGCGAAAACCATGACTATTCCTATTATTATCTGCAATGGCAGACCTACTTTCAGGTAGTCGGAAAAGCGGTATTGCCCGGCTTGCATCACAAGAGCGTTGGGTGGGGTGGAGAACGGCGATGCAAAGCACATGCTTGCGCCCAGGGTTATTGCAAAAAGCAAGGGGTAGGGGCTTATGCCCATGTCTGTTGCCGACGACATGGCTATCGGGGCCATGAGCACAGCCGTTGCCGTGTTGCTGATGAAAAGGGTGAGCAGCGATGTCGTGAAATAGAGTCCCGCGAGTATGGCATACGGTCCCATGCTCCCGAGATTGTCTACAATGGCGTGTGAAATGAGTGCCGATGCCCCGGTTTTCTCAAGTGCCACCGACATGGGCAGCATGGCGGCTATAAGCACTATGCTCTCCCAGTTTATCGTTTTATAGGCGGCCTCGACGTTGCGCAGGCAGCCGGTGAGCACCATTAGTATGCCGGCAACGATCACGGCGGTAACTGGTGCCAAGGGTATGAAGTCGAACACCATCATCGCTATCATTAACAACATTATGCAAGCTGCTATCGGTGCTTTGTAGTCAACCGTTACTTTGGCGGCTTCTTCAAGCGGCTGGCCAAGCACAACCCAGTTGTCGGCCTCGCTGCTCAGGCGGCCTATGTTCTCCCAAGTGCCTTGCACGAGGAGTATGTCGTTGGGCAGAAGCCTCATTTCGGGCAGTTCGTTGGTGATGTATTCGCCCCCTCTTCTTATGCCTATCACATTCACGTTGTATATGCCTCTGAACCCTGCGTCTTTCAGCAGGCAGTTTATCAGGCGCGAGTTTGGCATGAGCAGAATCTCGGCTATGCCTATTTCATAGAATGCCAGTTTGTCGGCAGCAGTGCCATCAGCTCCCTTTTTGCGTCTGGTGGGCTTGAGTGTATACTTGTCGGCCAGCTTCTGCGCCTGTCTGCGGTCGCCGCTTAAATAGATTATGTCGTTTTCCTGAAGTGTCGTGCCGGGACCGGCCATCTTCTGTTCAACGCTTCTTATTATGCCGTTTTGTTTTGTCTGCTCGTTGCGCACTTCAAGAACCGTGAGCCCGTAAATGTTCTGTATGTCCATTTCGGCAAGGGTTTTGCCTATGGCTTCCGATTTCGGCATCACCTTGTAAACCGACAGTTGGTCGGCAAGGCGGTATTCCTCAACCAGCTCGTTGAGCGTCTTGCCGCGTTTTTTCTTTTTGCTTTTCTTCTCGCCGCCCGACAGAAACGCACGGCTGAGAGGCAACAACACGATGATGCCTACGGCGATGCAGATGATGCCTACGGGGAAGAACGAGAAAAACGACAGTGGCTCGTAGCCGGCTTCGGTAAGCACATCCTGTATGACGAGATTGGGCGGGGTTCCTATCAGGGTGAGCATTCCGCCCATGCTGCTGGCAAATGCAAGCGGCATGAGGAATTTGCCCGGATTGGTGTTGGCTTTCGATGCAAGGCTTACCACTATAGGCATCATCAGGGCCACCGTGCCGGTGTTGCTCACAAAAGCTCCGATGAAAGCGGTGACTACCATGAGCAGAATGAAAAGCCTAGTCTCGTTGGCTCCTGCAAGCGACATTATCTTGCCGCTTATCATTTTTGCAAGTCCTGTGTGGAATATGGCTCCTCCAACCACGAAAAGCCCTACCATCATGATTACTACCGAGTTGGAAAAACCCGACAGGGCTTCCTGGGGCGTGAGCACGCCGGTGAGCAGCAGGCAGGCAAGCGCGCACAGCGCAACAAGGTCGGACCTTACTTTGCCGAGAGCGAAAAATATGGCTGAAACAGCAAGGATAATCAGGGTTATGATCATTTTGAGATAATTTGGTTTTTACAAATTTACGCAATTTCCGCCGAAATATGACGGCGGCTTTGTCTATTTTACTATCATTTAACTAAGTGGCGGTGAAAAAGAACAAAATGCCCCGTTGCTTGTCTGAAATTGACTCATGCCGTGGCGCATGCCGTGCTTGTAGTGTGCGCATGTCATTCCCCGCAGACCGGTTTTGTAACATTATCGTAATATGTGTTTAAACTCCGTGTAACAGCAAGGGAGTAATTTTGCGGTCAAAATTACATAACAATAATATAACAGTTGAATGGAAACAATTTATTTATGTATTGTCGTCTTCCTGCTATGTCTTGCAGTGTTCGACTTGTTTGTCGGTGTCAGCAACGATGCCGTCAATTTCTTGAATAGTGCCATAGGCGCTAAGGTTGCCAAGTTCCGCACCGTTATGATTGTGGCATCGGTGGGTGTCGCGTTTGGAGCGGTGATGTCGTCGGGCATGATGGATGTTGCAAGACACGGCATCATGCAGCCGTCCTATTATTCGTTCAACGAAGTGATGACGATATTCCTTGCGGTTATGGTGACAGACGTCATTGTCTTGGACATGTTCAACACGCTGGGCATGCCTACGTCCACCACGGTGTCTCTCGTGTTTGAGCTTCTCGGCGGAACGTTTATCCTCGCCACGATAAAGGTGCTCGGCGACAATGGACTGGGCTATGGCGACTATCTCAACACCGACAAGGCCTTGAGCGTGATTGTCGCGATTTTTGTGAGTGTGGCGGTGGCCTTCGTGTTCGGTACGTTGGTGCAGTGGATTTCGCGTGTGGTGTTTACATTCAACTACAAGAAACATTCCCGCTACAGCATAGCTCTTTTTGGTGGCATCGCCTTCACGGCCCTTTCCTATTTCATCTTCCTGCAAGGTCTGTTCAAGTCGCCGCATCTTGATGCCGGCGTGCGCGATTGGGTGCAGGAAAACACGCAGATTGTGCTTTGCGCTACATTCGTGGTTTCTACAATCATAATGGAGATACTTCACTTGCTGCATGTGAATGTGTTCAAGTTTGTTGTCCTTATGGGCACGTTCGGCTTGGCCATGGCTTTTGCCGGCAACGACTTGGTGAACTTCATCGGTGTGCCTCTTGCAGGTCTCGACTCCTACAACGACTTCATGGCCAATGCCAATGGTGCTGCCCCGGAGGCGTTTATGATGAACTCTTTGCAGGGTAGCGCACAGACACCTCCCTATTATCTGTTTGCCGCCGGAGTGGTGATGATTATAGCAATGGCAACGTCGAAGAAGGCGCGCAACGTGATAAAGACAAGCGTTGACCTTTCGCGTCAGGACGAAGGCGACGAGATGTTCGGGTCGAGCCGTGTGGCACGCAGCATTGTGCGTTTCACTCAGGACGGCAGCGAAGTGGTGTCGCGTTATGTGCCGCGCGGCATATCTAAATGGATTGACACCCGTTTCAACAAGAATGAGGTGGAGCTTGCCGATGGAGCAGCTTTCGACGTGGTGCGTGCTGCCGTGAATCTTGTTCTCGCATCCATGCTCATCACGATAGGAACCAACTACAAGCTTCCGCTGTCAACAACCTATGTGACATTTATGGTGGCAATGGGTTCGAGCCTTGCCGACCGTGCCTGGAGTCGTGAGAGTGCAGTGTTCCGCGTTACCGGTGTGATAAGCGTCATCGGCGGATGGTTCATCACTGCCGGCGTAGCCTTCATCGCCTGCGCTGTTGTGTGCCTGCTCATGTTCTACGGAGGCATCATCGCAAAGGTTCTGTTCATGGCTCTCGTGGTGTTCCTGCTCATACGCAGCAACCGCCAGTATGCAAAGAAGTCGCAGGATTCCGAGAAGAGCGATGTGTTCAGACTTATGATGCGCACCCGCGACCCGGAAATCGTTTGGGACTTGCTGCTCAAACATGTGGGACGCACGCAAAGCTTTGTCACGAAGTTTGTGCTCGACTGTTTCAACAACATCATTGACGGTCTTGAAAACGAGAAACCGAAGGTGTTGCGCCGTTGCCAAAACGAACTGAAAGGCGAGCAGGAACTGCTTAAGAAATTCCGCCGCCAGGAATTGCTCGCGCTGAAACGTGTCCCCTCGGAAATCGCCATTGAGCGCAACACATGGTTCCATTTGGGCATAAACTCTTCAGAACAGTACATCTATTGCTTGCTCCGCATGCTCGACCCGATAAAGGAACATGTTGACAACAACTTCAATCCGTTGCCGAAGACTTACATCGAGGAGTTCGCACCAATACGCAGCGTGATAAACGACTTGATGAAACAAACCGAGACAATGATTTCTACATCTCAGTTTGACAACTACCGCGAGATTCTCGCAGTTGCCGACGAGTGCAAGGATGAACTGTCGGTGGTGCGCAAGCGTCACATCGACCGCATACAGGAGAGCCATGACAACAGCCGTCTGCAGGTGTCGCTCGTCTATCTCAACATCTTGCAGGAGAGCCAGCAGCTGCTCAGCAATATGCGCCACCAGCTGCGTGCAGCCAAGAAGTTCATGGAGAACTGATTGGCATGAGGCATTGACATAACTGAAAAGTCCCGCCACAGGCAAGTGCCTGTAGCGGGACTTTTCAGTTGGCGTAATGTTCTGATGTTGCAGAAAACCCTGCCTGACTGCGGGTTGTCGGTGCTCTGCTGCCGGAACTAACACATGCTTTCGGCAATTCTCTGCGCTTCTGCGCGTGCCGGCTTGTCCGTTTCGGTGAGTGGAAGACGGTCGATATGGATGAAATGGCGTGGCTGTTGGAACTTGGACAGATGCTCCTTGCAAACAGTCTTTACTCTGTCGATGTCTTCCGAGGTGGTGAGCATGACCACAGTCTCGCCGAATTTCTCGTCTTTTTTCTTGGTTATCATAAACGGGCAAGGCATCGTTTCGCGCAGGGCAGCCTCGATTTCTTCAATCTGTAGCTTGATTCCGCCGCTGCATATAACGTTGTCTGCACGCCCGAGTATTCTGAATCTTCTCCCGTCGGGGGCTATTTCGGCAATGTCGTTTGTGGTGATTGGCTCGCCGCAAACGAGTGGGGCGTTGACAATGAGGCGGCCATCATCTGTCAACGATACGTCTACGTTGTCGAAGGGTGTATACCATTCGCTCGCTTCGTTGCCGCTAACACGGCGTAGCGCGATGTGCGACAGGGTCTCGGTCATGCCGTATGTGCTCCATACTGCATTAGGAAATGAGTGGAGCTCGCGTTCAAGATTTCTGTCAATGGCTCCGCCGCCGATGATTACATGTCTTGTTTTCTTGAACATCTCACGTTCCGAGTCAATCTGGAGCGTGCTGTATACCTGCATGGGAACCATTGCTGCAAAGACAGGCGGCTCATGCAGTCCGCGCAAAGGGTGGCTGCTTGGTTCTACGGCAATGAGCCTCAGATGTCGCACAATGGAGCGTACAACCATCATCTTGCCTGCAATATAGTCCAACGGCATGCACAGCAGTGCCGTGTTGCCCTTTTTCAGGTGCAGAAAATCGCATGTGGTTTTGGCACTTGCCTCCATTCTTTTCTTTTCAACCCATATCGGTTTGGGCTTTCCCGTTGAGCCGCTTGTGTGTACAAGCAGCCGTGGCGAGGCATCGTGCCATTGATTGCAGAATTCTTGCAGTGTCATAGTCTTGTGTGTGGAGTTTGGTTATTCGGCTTTTTCCGGTGTGAACCATAGTCTGTTGCCGCGCAGCTCGATGGGGGCTTCGATGTTGTCTGTGAACAGCATCCCCGTTCCCAGTCCTTGCGGCAATTCTATGTCGGGGCCGTATGTTTGTGCCGCAAAATGTGCAATGGCATTCAGTCCGACATTGCTTTCGAGCGCACTCGTCATCCACGACCCTATGCCGCGTTGGCTGGCTTTGGCTATCCATTCGGCTGAACCTTGCATTCCGCCGTGCAGCGAGGGCTTTAATATTATGTATGCGGGGCGTATCGTGTCGAGCAAGTCGTCTTTCATTGCCGGCAGGTTCACCCCAATCAGTTCTTCGTCGAGAGCTATCGGTATAGGTGACGAGGCGCAGAGCGCGGCCATCTCTCTCCATTGGTGTTGCCTTATGGGCTGCTCTATGGAGTGGATGTCGTAGCGGGCAAGGCGTTCAAGACGCTCTTGGGCGTTCTGTGGAGTGAAGCCGCCGTTGGCATCAAGCCGCAGTTCGATGTCGTTTTTGGTGAAACGGTTGCGTATGCACTTTACCAGTTCCAGCTCTTTTTCAAAGTCTATGGCTCCGATTTTCAGCTTTATGCATTTGAAACCTTCTTCAATCTTTCGCTCCAATCGTTGCGACATCTCGTCGAATGTCCCCATCCATACAAGGCCGTTTGTGGGTATTCCCTCCTCGCCGCGCCCGAATGGCGTGTCTGCCAGGCAGAGATTTCCACATTCCAAATGCCGTATTGCCGTTTCAATGCCGAACATTATTGACGGATAGGGCCTCAACATCTCGTAGTTTATCTGCCCCGTGGCTTCTATAATCCTGCAGACCGAGTTGAGTGTTTGCTCGTATTCCGGGCGGAAATCGCAACTGAGGTCGGGCAGTGGAGCGCATTCGCCGATTCCTTTTCTTCCCGGGTATTCGTCGGATGCGATTTCAACAAACCAGCTTTTGCGTGTCGTGTATACTCCGCGTGATGTTCCTGCGGGTTGCTTGAAATGGAAGATTCTCGGCTTTACACTTGTCTTGTATTTCATCGGAGGCTTAATTCTTACGGAAGTTTTGGATATTTCTTGAAGTCGGGCTTGCGCTTTTCAAGGAAAGCCTTGCCGCCTTCCTGTGCTTCGTCGAGGAAATAGTAGAGCATCGTGGCATCGCCAGCCAGTTCCTGTATGCCAGCCTGACCGTCAAGTTCCGCATTCAGTCCGGCCTTAATCATGCGCAGTGCCAACGGACTGCGTTCCATCATGGTTTGGGCCCACTCCACACAGGTGTCCTCCAACTTGTCAAATGGCACCACGGCATTTACCATTCCCATTTGCTCGGCTTCTTTAGCACTGTATTGACGGCACATGAACCAAATCTCGCGGGCTTTCTTTTGGCCTACTATTCGGGCGAGATAGCTAGCACCGAAACCCGCATCGAAAGAGCCAACTTTGGGCCCTGTCTGTCCGAAAATGGCATTGTCGCTTGCGATGGTAAGGTCGCATACGAGATGGAGCACATGGCCTCCGCCAATCGCGTAGCCGTTGACCATGGCAATGACTGGCTTTGGCAGCGACCTTATCTGGCGTTGCACGTCGAGCACATTGAGGCGAGGCACTCCGTCGTCGCCGACATATCCGCCGCGACCTTTCACATGCATGTCGCCTCCCGAGCAGAAGGCTTTGTCGCCGGCACCGGTAAGAATCACCACGCCTATGCGTTGCGCCTCACGGCACCATGCGAATGCCTGCGACATTTCCCATGTAGTGCGTGGCGTGAAGGCATTGCGGTAGCGCGGGCGGTTGATTGTTATGCGCGCAATTCCGTCATACTCATCGAATAGTATTTCCTTGAAATCGAAATCATTTATCTTTTTCCATTCTCTCTTTTCCATATTCTGTTGTGATGTTTTGTTACACTGTTATTTTAACGTTTGCATTATGTGGGCCAAATACTCTTTTGTTTGCCGATAGTATTGGGCCATGGCTTCGGCATCGTCTTCGGCATCGGACATAATCTCAAGAAGCATCGGGCGCGTGGCTTCTCTTGTGAGCAGGGTGACAATGCCGCACTGCATTTCCTGGGCATTGCATGCTTTCATGTATCCGATGTCGTTTTGCGAACAAATGCCTTCGGCGGTAGTGTTGTGCGCAGCAGCAATAAATTCGTCGGCTGCCGGACTTTCGCTGATGCCTGGAACTTGGCGGAAAATACCTCCACCGCCGTTGTTCAGCATCACGATGCGCAGGTTGCCGCCGGTGTGTCTGTTCCAAAGTGCATTTTGGTCGTAGAAGAAACTCAGGTCTCCAATGATGCACACGGTCATCTCTGAGGTAGCCATTGAGAAGCCGGTCGCGGTTGACAGACTGCCTTCAATGCCGTTCACGCCACGGTTGCACCATACATAATGCGATGAATATATGCATGCAAGGCGTATGGCGGTACTGTTGGCGTAATGTACGTTTATGCTGAAGTCGAGGTCGTCGAGTTGTTCCTCGAAATATTTCACTGCCGACATTTGCGAATACCGTGGCTCATAACTCTCTGCCATGGTTGCTGCTGCCTTCAAAATGCAGTTCCATTTGCTCAAGAATGATTGCCGCAAGGCGTTTCTGTCTTGGGCTTCTTTACACGGTTCTGCGCTGATTTCGTCGTTGTCCGGCTTGCAAAGCTCGGCCAATGTCAGTTCTATTGATTTCCAGTCGGGGCATTGTATGACATCGGTCAATGACATTGTTGGGTCAGAAAAGCTGTTGGCATTCAGCGTGATAAAGCATGTGTCGCATTTTGCTTGGCGCAGAAAACGGCGTGTTGCCTTGCTTACGACTGTGCCTCCGATATATACAATCAGATCGGGCAGGTATTCTTTTCTATCGCCTACAGACCTTATGGCCTCGTCGAAATGTATTGTTGTGTAGCATTCATTGGCAAGAGGTTCGCAGAATGTAACATAATTGTTCTGCAATGCCTTCATAGTCTGTGCACCGATTGCCCCTTTTGGCACTTGCCCTATGACGAATACCGGGCGGGTTGCAGCAGCCATTTTCTTGCTAAATTCATCGGGCAAGCATGTGGATGCAGGTAATTTCATCGTTTTTATTACCCTTTCCGCAGGCAATGCCGGAGTTGTGAAGGCAAACAACGGTTCGCTGATAGGCACATTTATGTGTACGGGTGCACATTCGTCTTGCATTGCGCATGATATGGCTTCATTGACAAGACGGTTGCAAAACCATGCAGTTTCCTCGTCAACGGGTTCGGGTAGGGTGACCGACTTGGCAGTAAATTTCTCAAGACACCCAGTCTGCCTTATTGTCTGGCCGTCGAGTTGGTCAATCCATTGCAGGGGTCGGTCGGCTGAAATGACGATGAGCGGCACATGTTGGTAGTAGGCTTCTGCCACGGCGGGGGCAGTGTTGAGCAATGCAGAACCCGAGGTGACGCATACAACAACCGGGCGTTTTGTTGCCAATGCAATGCCTAAGGCCGTGAATCCGGCAGTGCGCTCATCGGTAACAGAATGGCATTTTATAATGCCCGTTTCCTTGAAATTGTGTGCTATGGGCGCGTTGCGGCTGCCGGGGCACACGATTGCATCGGTTATGCCCTTTTCTATAAGAATCGAGGTGAGTGTGTTGACGTTTCTTTTGTTGCAGAACATGATGCTTTTTTTATAATGTATCTACGGCAGGGGATGCGGAATTGGAACATAGAAGGGCTTTTGACCGTATGCAACCGACACTTCTCAGCACCGACATCATGGTTTCCATTTTCGCTTCGGTTTCTTCCCATTCAGACTGTTCACGGCTTTCTTCCAACAATCCTCCACCGGCATACAGTTCATATTTGCATCCGCTTATCTTCATACATCTCAAAGTAACGAACAGTTCTGTGGTTGAATCTTGGTTCAATATGCCGGAGAAGCCGCTGTAATATTGCCGGTTTGCCGACTCGTTGTCGGATATGAACTTCATGGCTTCGGCCTTTGGTATTCCACAAACTGCCGGGGTGGGGTGGAGCGTTTCGGCTATGTCATAAATGCAAGAGTCGGTGCTTGTGCCGAAACAGATGTCGCTTCTCAGGTGCAACAGACTGCCAGCTTTTGTGGTGTATGGGCCGTTCACGGCAATATCTTTGGTGTGCCGTGTTATGCAGTCGGTTATATATTCTTCTACATAGTGCTGCTCGGCCCTGTTCTTTTCGCTCCACAGGTTTGTTGGTATGTCGTTGTCGGCCATGTGTTCCCCCGTATTCATGGCGGTTTTGGGTGCTTTTGTCGTTCCGGCAAGTGCCATGGTGCTGTATTTGCAGCCTTTGCCGCTGATGAATTTCTCGGGTGTGGCAATCAGCCATGTGCCGCTTTTCTCCGACGAGAACAATGACACGAACATGCCGGGATATAAAGAGCATGCTTGGGCAAAGAGCACTTTCGGCTCGATGGGAACGTCGGAGTATATCGTGGAACGGCGTGCCAAGACGATTTTCTTGAATGTCTTGCCGGTGAGTTTCGCGTGGAATTTTCTGAAATCAACGCCATAACGTTCTCGGTCGGCCTCGCAATGTCTCCTGTACAGGTTGACTTTTGCCATTTCCGGCAATGACAAAAGCGGCAATTTCTCCCATTTCGCCGGGATAATGAGCAATGGTGCCGATTCCGACACGGCAAACGGCGCGATGACATATCCGCTGCGTCCGTGTGTATGTGACAGTGACATGAACTCTTCCGGCTCGTCGTGCAGGGTGTTCCGCATGACGGTTTTCTCGTTGGGAAGCTTGAACAGAACGTCGCTCATTTCTTGCTTTTGTTGAGAATGAAGTTTGTCACGTCAACGGTCGAAATCAGTTCGCCTTTGTTGTTGGCAATCTCTATGTGCCACACATGCAGAGTTTTGCCTTTGTGTATGATGCGTGCGGTGGCTGTAACACAGTCACCTTCAAGCACGGCTTTCACATGGTTGGCGCTTACGTTTATCCCCACGCATATCTTGTCGGGGCATAAGGCCATCGAACCCACCCCTGCAAGATTCTCGGCAAGGGCCAATGTCGCGCCTCCGCTGAGAAATCCGAATGTCTGGCGGTTGCGCTCGTCAACCTTCATGCGGGCCTGGCATGTGTCGGGCTCGGGAGTTGACAAAAACTCCATGCCAAGTGTTTTTGACAGTCCGTCGTGCTTCAATCCTATAGTTTTAACTCTTTCTATGTCCATGTTGGTTGTTTCTTTTTCTGTTGTAGTCTTGTGGCATTAAACGCTTTCATGGTTAAATGCTTTCACGGTAGAAATCGAGCATCTCGGCTATTTCATCGTTTGTGGCGGTTTGGTTGATGCATATTTCGCCAATATCGGAAAGTAACGTGAAATTTATTTTGCCGGAGTCGTTCTTCTTGTCGTGTGTCATCAGTTCGATAATGCTGTCATAATCGCTGCAGTCAATGTCCAGTTTGCCATAGTGTTCCCTTATGAAACTCACGGTCTGCCGCATTTTTGCCGTGGGAAACGATTTCTTTGTCGCGCTCAGATACAACTCTCCTATTATGCCGTAGGCCACGGCATATCCGTGAAGGATAGGCTTTTGCCGCCTTAGGGCAAGCGACTCAAAGGCATGGCCTAACGTATGGCCGAAGTTCAGGGCTTTTCTTATGCCGTTTTCATGAGGGTCGCTTTCCACGACCTTTTCCTTCACGGCGATGGATGCGGCAACCATATCTTGCAGAACGGCAAGGTCAGGGTTCTCCAAATCGAAGTTTATGAGCGATGCCCACATGCTTCGGTCGCTTATAAGTCCGTGTTTCAGCATCTCGGCATAGCCCGACTTTATGTTCATAAGGTCGAGTGTTTTCAGAAAACGGGTGTCGATAATCACTGCCTTGCTGTTGTTGAACACGCCAATTTCGTTTTTCAGTCCGTTGAAGTTTATGCCCGTCTTTCCGCCTACCGATGCATCTACCATTGCAAGCAGTGTCGTGGGAATGTTTATGAAATCAATTCCGCGCTTGAATGTCGAGGCTGCAAACCCTCCAAGGTCGGTAATCATTCCGCCTCCGAGGTTCACCATGCACGAGTGCCTTGTCGCCCCGTTCTGTCCCAGCGCACTCCACACTTTTACAAGCGAATCGATGTTTTTCTGCTCGTCGGAAACACCTATTGTTATGAGTGTAGCGTTTGCAAGGCACTGCATGTTTTCCAGCACAGGAAAGCATTTGGCCTTTGTCGTGTCGTCGGTCAAGACAAACACCTTGTCGTGTCCGCATTCATTTATGGATTCCTGCAACCCCTTTTCCAGATTGTTTGAAATGATGATGTTTTGTTTCATAATTTTGTCCCGTTCTCGGCGAGGTGTTATCCGCCACTTGTCGCATTGCAGTTGTTGGGTATTGGCACGGTGCACAAAGCGTGAAAGTGCCGATTTTGTGCAAACAAATGCATTCCTGCAATTTCAATTCAATGCAAAAGTAGGCAAAATAGGGAAGAAAACGCAATGTTTGCAAAGAAAAAATCGTGCCGTCAAGCAACGGCTTTGCCCCTTGCATGATGCTGAAGAAGAAAAAAGACGAAGGCATCCAACACTGTCGTATGTTGAATGCCTTTGTCTTGATGGTGATGTGTAACGTTGCGTCTATTCGTATCTTATAGCCTCTATCGGGTCGAGTCGGGCCGCTTTCTTTGCCGGATACCAACCGAAGAACACTCCCGTAAACGTACACACCGCGAAGCTCATTATTATGCTCCAAGGCTGGATGAATATGGGCCAGTGGGCTATAAGTTTCACGGCATACGACGAGCCTACGCCTATGGCCACCCCTATCAGACCGCCGGTGACGCTGAGGAGGATTGCCTCGATGAGGAATTGGCTAAGAATGTCGATGCCGCGTGCCCCGACACTCATGCGCAGACCAATCTCGCGTGTGCGCTCGGTCACGCTCACATACATTATGTTCATGATGCCGATACCGCCCACGATGAGCGAAATGCCGGCCACACAACCCAAAAGAATGGTCATCATGTCGGTTGTGGAGTTCATCATGCTTGCCAGTTCTTCCTGCGAACGTATGTTGAAGTCGTCGTCATCGGCCTCCTGCGTGTCGGTGGCATCCTTCAGTTTGTGGTTGCGCCGCAACACGCTCGTTATTTCCTCGATGGCCTTGTCGGTAAGGTCTTCGGTTATGGCCGAGCAGGTTATGCCGCCAAGGTAGTTCTGGGCGAGGATGCGCTTCATCACCGTCGTGTAGGGAGCCAGCACAAGGTCGTCCTGGTCCATGCCCATTGAGTTGTAGCCTTTCTTCTTCAACACGCCAATTACCCTGAACGGGATGGAGTTGAAACGCACCACTTTGCCTACGGGGTCGGAACCGTCGGGGAAGAGATTGTCAACGACGGTTTGTCCGAGTATGCACACTTTTGCGCTCGACTTGATGTCGCTGTCGGTGAACATCTCGCCTTCGTCAACCGACAGCTGGCGTATTTCGAGATAGTCTTGGTTTACGCCGTAGATTGACGACGGGGTGTTGTTGTTGCCGTAAATCCACTGTCCGCTGCTGTTTACCGTCGGGGTTATGCCTTTGATGTAGTTGCACTCGTCTTTAAGTGAACTGTAGTCGGTGAGCTTCAACGTCTCCATCGACGATGCGTCTTGCCTTACACCGCCCGGGCCACGGTCGGCACCCGGACTTATCATTATCATATTCGAACCCATTTCGGCAATGTTCGCCTGTATGCTTTTCTTCGAACCCTGGCCTATGGCAAGCATCGTGATGACCGAAGCCACACCTATGATGATGCCGAGGGCCGTAAGAAACGAACGCATCTTGTTGGCGGCAATTGCCCTTATGGCTATCTTAAACAAGTTGCTGTAATTCATTTTGTTGCCTCATTGTTTTGGTTTGTTGCTACTCATTGCGTCTTTGTTTGACGCATTTGCTGGGTGGTTTGCACGCGTCATTCGTCGGAGTTGGCTGGCAGGGCTGCCAGTCCGTCTTCGGCAGAAAGAATGTTCGTGTTGTATTCATCAGATATGACATGCCCGTCGCGCAGCATGATGTTGCGCGATGAGTAGTTGGCAATGTCGGGATTGTGCGTCACGAATATTATTGTGCGTCCCGCTGCATGCAGTTTCTGGAACAGAATGAGTATTTCAAACGATGTGCGTGTGTCAAGATTTCCGGTTGCCTCGTCGGCGAGTATCACGGCAGGGTCGTTTACCAGTGCTCTTGCAATGGCCACTCGCTGCATCTGTCCGCCCGACATCTGGTTTGACTTGTGATACAGACGGCTGCCCAGCCCCACGGCTTCAAGTGCCTTTATGGCACGCTCCTGACGCTCTTTCGCGCTGACTGCAGAATTGTACATCAGCGGCAATTCCACGTTTTCAACGCTTGTGGTCTTGGGCAACAGGTTGTAGTTTTGGAATATGAAGCCAATCTTGCGGTTGCGCAGCACGGCCCGTTGCGACTTCGACATCTTGCGCACCGACACACCGTCGAGATAATACTCGCCGCTGCTTGGCGTGTCGAGGCATCCGAGCTGGTTGAGCAGAGTGGATTTTCCCGAACCGGATTTGCCCATTATCGTCACAAACTCGCCCTCGTATATCTTGAATGAAACCCCACGCAAAGCGTGGACTTTCTCGTCGCCCACGAGAAAGTCGCGCTTAACGTTGTCAAGTTCTATTACGACTTTTTTCTCGTCCATTTCATTCCTCCTTGCTTATTTCTTCTTGTTTTTTCCGGGAGGGCCTGGCGAGAACGGGCTTGTTTCACCGCTTTCCTGAGTCTGGGCCTCGGGTGTAGCCTCGAAAACGCTGACACCGGTTACCACCTTCGTGCCCGAATTCACGCCGTTGAGTATTTGTGTGTTGGAGCCGTCGGTCATGCCGATGTTCACCTTGTGGGCCACAATCGAGTTGCCCTCTATTGTCCACACCTTGTTCTTGGCGTTGCTTATGTCAACGATTTTCATCTTACCTACGGTTTCTTTTGTAGGCGTGTAGCGCAATGCTTTGGCCGGAACGGCCAGGACACCCTTGCGCTCAGCTGTGTATATGGTTACGTTGGCCGTAAGTCCGGGCTTCAGTTTCAGGTCGCTGTTAGGTGCCGATATCACCACTTCGTATGTCACCACGTTGTTGGTTGTCGTGGCTTCCTGCCTCACCTGTGTCACCGTTCCGTCGAAGACGTCGTCGGGGTAGGCATCAACGGTGAACGACACGCGTTCGCCTTTTCGCACGTCGCCTATGTCGGCTTCGTCAACGTCTGCCACAACCTGCATGTTGGTGAGGTCTTTCGCAATGGTGAACAGTTCAGGGGTAGAAAAGCTGGCGGCCACGGTCTGTCCTTCCTCAACCGATTTCGACAGCACGATGCCGTCGATAGGCGAGGTGATGGTGGCGTAGCCAAGGTTGGTCTGGGCGCGTTGCACCTCTTCGCGTGCCGACGCAGCCTGCTCCTTTGCCTGCTTGTAGGTGAGCTGTGCGTTCTCGTAGTCGTCGGCGCTTACAAGTCCTTTGTTGTAAAGTGTGGTGTAGCGCTGGAAATTTGCCTTCTGGTAGTTGAGTTGGCTTTCTGCGCTTGTCAGTGTGGCCTTTGCGGTGTTGAGCTGGCTCGTCAGGTTGGTCTTGTCGAGTTCGGCTATCACCTGTCCCTTTTTCACTTCGCTGTTGTAGTCAACATACAATTTGCTGACAATACCGCTCACCTGCGTACCTACGGTTACCGATGTCACAGGCTCGATTGTTCCGGTGGCCGTGATGCTGTTCTGGATGTTTGCAGGGGCTACCGATGCCGTTTCAAACGAAATCTTTGCTTCCTCTTTGCCGCTGGAGAATTTCCACACGACCGCAATGGCGACGACAGCCACCACAGCCGTTATCGTCCATTTCTTGTTGATTTTTTTCATCTCTCTCTAATTATTTGCTGTTTTGTCTTAATCTTTTTACTTTGCAGAAAATGCAATGCTTTGCCTTCATTTATTTCAACTCTCCCGTTTTATAGAAGTTGAGCATGTTGATGTTGAGAATAGTAAGGTATTTGCTCTGCAACTCGTTTTGCTGGGCTTTGAGCAGGTTGTTCTTGCCGGTCATAAGCTCCACGATGTTCTTGAGGCCTTGCTTGAACTGTTCCGACAGCAGGTCGTAGCTTGCCTGTGCGCTCTCTGTTGACACGCGTGCCGCTTTAAACTTGTTCTGGTTTGTGACGGCCTGGAGCCAGTAGTTCTCCACGGTGGAGTAGAGCGTGGTCTGCTTGTCCTGCAAGTCGAGAAGGTAGTTCTGCTTCTGTATCAAGGCTTTGTTTACAGACGTCTTTGTCTGCCGGTTGTCGAAAATGGGTATGCTCACCGACACGCCTGCGCCAATGTTGAAATTGTTCTTCATCTGGTTGCCCCATGTCTTGTCGCTCATGGAGTTGGTTGATGTGGTAACGCCGGCATTGAGGCTTACCGTGGGCAGATGTCCGGCCTTCGCGATTTTCATGTTGAGCTCGCTGCTTTCAACGCCGAGCTTGGCATACTTTATCTCGGGGCGTTGCTCGAGCGTAGCTGCATACACGTCGTTCATGGCCGGTATTATTTGCAGGGCCATGTCGTCGGTGGTTGCGGGTATGGTAACGTCGAATTCCTCGTCGTCGGCAATTTGCAGCAATTGCTTCAGCTGCCGCTTGTAGTTGCGCAGGTTGCTTTCGGCTTCCACAATATTATATTCGTCCTGCGCCCGCTGAGCCGTGAGCTGCGCCAGGTCGGCCTTGCTCATCTTGCCCACCTTGAGCATTGTCTCGCCGCGCTCCTCGTTGGTCTTGCTTGTCTTGTAGCTGTCACGGCTTACGTTTATGGCATCGCTGGAGTACAGAATCTGCACATAGAGCTGTGCAATTTGTTCAAGCACGTTGTTGGCCGTGGTTGCAGAGTCGAGCCGTGCCTGCTCGGCAGTGATTTTGTTGAGCTTTATCGTGTTGCGGTTGCGGTTGCCGTTCCATACAGTCCAGTTGCCGCTTACGCTGTAAGAACCGTTGTAGTATGCCTTGTCTACACTCGACTGCACATAACCGTCGGACACAGTTGCGCGTCCGCGCTCGGGCCATGGGTTGTAGGTCACGTTCTGTGATGTCGAGAAACTGAGCGACGGGAAGAGGGCCGCTTGGCTCTGCTTCACGTCTTCGATGGCGGAATATTCCTGCAGTTTCGCCTTTTTGAGGGTAATGTTGTTGGCGAGGGCGTAGTCAACACAGTCTTTCAGCGACCATTGTCTTGCCGCGCATTCTCCTAAGGGCAACATTAAAAACAGCCCCGCGAGGCAAGTTATCCCATTTGTTTTCATATTCGTATTTTTTGTTTAACGTTTGATGTTACAACTGTTCCGTTTTTACAACGTATCTTGATGTGTCGTGAGTGACTTGTGCATATATGTGCTCGTCCCACGAAAGTTAGATACTAAAAAACGCTGAAAGGTTTATTCTGCCGTACCGATATTAACAAATGTTTTGAAAAAAGAACGATTGTTTATGCCAATACCGTGCAATTGCGGCACAGAATTGGCCAGTGTCCGGGCAAAAGGAGCGTTTTTTTTGTGTGTGCTGCACATGGAGTGCATGCGTTCCGCATACGCTGCACGCACATGCTCCATATGGTGCACATGGGCAGAAAACCGCTGTTTTTGCATGAATGTCGTGTGTGTTGATGTGTTTTATGGCTTTTGTGTGCGAAAAATGAAAACAATGTTGCTTGGCGCAAAACCGTTTGGTTTATAATGTAATACGGGTTCGTGTGAGTCGTTTTTGGCTCTTGCGTTTTTCGGTTTGGAAGAAAAAAGTGGCAAAAAAATTTGGCAGGGTTTCAGAAAAAGTGTACCTTTGCAACCGCATTTCAGAAAACACTGAATACTGCTGAATGTATTAAGCGTCCTTAGCTCAGTTGGTAGAGCAACTGACTCTTAATCAGTGGGTCTAGGGTTCGAGCCCCTAAGGACGCACA
>CAVDCP010000017.1:0-46776 GCA_963607545.1 bacterium | reverse complement strand
AGAATGCCTGCCTGTCACGCAGGAGGTCACGAGTTCGAATCTCGTACGCACCGCAAGAGTCCGGAAGCAATGCTTTCGGACTCTTTGCATATATGGTGCATGCGAAACAGAGCGGGCTGAATTGGGCTCAGATAATATTGTTGTGGTTTTACGAAAGGGGCTGAATTGAGAAGCGGCGGCACACATTTTTTTTAAGCGGCGGCATGCATATTTAAAAGCAGCAGTACATACATTCAAGTTTGGTGGCGTGTATATTCAAAAGCAACGGCACACACTTTCCTGTATTAGGAAGGCGTGTGCCGTTGGTGTATATGTGCCGTATGGCCGTGAAACCGGTGTACGGCGGTGTGCCGTGTTGCTTATTTCTTCTTGCTGTCGGCTTCTTTTGAAACGGGAGCGGGCTTGTATGCCTTGTTGAGTCCGGCAATAACCTCGTTGGTTATGTCGTGTGCTTTGTCGGCATACAGAATGTTGTCGCCTGCCTTGCTGAGTATGAGGCTGAACTTCTTGTCCTTGTTATACTGGGCGAGGAAGTGCTGTATGCTGTCGCGCAAGGCGTTGTTGTATTTGTCGGTTTCGGTCTGGAACTCGCTGCTCAGGCGTTGGTTGAGAGCCTGAAGGTCGTTGTTCTGCTTCTGAAGCTGTGCCTGTATGGCCTGAGCCTGCTCGCGTGTGTAGGCGTTCTGCTGTATTTTCTGTTGGAAATTGGCTGCTGCTGCCTCAAGCTGCTGCTGTTTTGAAGCGAGGGTATTCTGTATGTTCTGACCCTTTTTCTGCAATACGAGCGAATAGTCTTTGCAGAACTTGTACTGCGACATGATGCTGTCCACCTCTACGAATGCAATCTTTGTTTCGGTGGCTGCCACTTGTTTTGTTGCCGGAGCGTTGTCGTCGGCATTGTTCTTCGACTTGTCGCAGGCGGTCATTGCCATTGCTGCCAATGCCACGATGGCAAGTTTGCCAAAAATGTTGTTCTTTTTCATATACTGCTATTTTGTTTTTTTTGATTTCTTCTTGTGTTTGTCGGCACGCGTGCAATGCTTCGAAAGCATGGTGTCCGGCGCATGTTGTCAGTAGGCTTTGCCCTTTCGGCGTGCCTCGCGGTCCTGATCGATGACGCAATGTATGCCCTTTGCCCTCATTCCGGGGTTGTCGTGCACATGCTGTGACGAGAATTTCCCGTTGCGGCGGAATATCAGTTTCACTGACAGGAGTGCCACGGCAATAGCAATAATTAACATGCTTACGAGTAATGTTTCTATCATTTTTATTACCTTTGTGTTTGCAAAGGTAATGCAAAACAGGCAGAGAACAAAATAATTTATTTGTTTTTCACCTTGTGTAATAGTTTATTGCAAGCCGGTGCGGCCCGTGCCGCGACAGTGGCGTTTGCGTTGTTGCAGAATGTAATGATGAAACCTGACCAAAAAACAAATATAAGATGAGTAAATGTGAATTGAAACCTGCCCGCGTGTTCGAGCAGTTTGCCGAGATCAACAAAATTCCCCGTCCGTCAAAGCACGAGGAAAAGATGATTGAATACCTTAAAGAGTTTGGCCGCAGCCACGGTCTTGAAACCGTATCCGACGCTACTGGCAATGTGATTATCCGCAAGCCGGCCACCAAGGGACACGAGAACTGCCCCACGGTAATACTGCAGAGCCACATGGATATGGTGTGCGACAAGCTCGTTGATGTTGAGATTGACTTCCTTAACGACCCCATCCAGACCTACATCGACGGCGAATGGCTCACCGCAAAAGGCACTACTCTCGGTGCCGACGACGGTATTGGCTGTGCCATAGAGCTTGCAATTCTTGCCAGCGACGATGTGGAGCACGGACCGTTGGAGTGTGTTTTCACCCGCGACGAGGAGACAAGCCTCACGGGAGCAATGGGCATGGAGGCCGGATTTATGAAAGGCGACATGCTCATCAACCTCGATTCTGAGGACGAAGGACAGATTTTCATATCATGCGCAGGCGGACGCACCACATCGGCCCATTTCGCTTTTGAAGCCGAGGAGGCTCCAAGCGGAATGTTCTTCATGCGTGCATCGCTCAAAGGACTTAACGGTGGACACTCCGGCGACGACATCGACAAGAAGCGCGCCAATGCCATCAAGATTCTCACGCGTTTCCTTTACAAGGAACAGGACAAGATGGACTTGCGCCTTGCAAGCTTCAACTCGGGCAAGATGCACAATGCCATACCGCGCGACGGAAGCGTGGTGTTTGCCGTGCCCGAAGCCGAAAAGGAGACAGTGCGTGCCGACTGGAATGTGTTTGCAGCCGATGTGGAAGAGGAATTCCACGTTACCGACACCACGATGCAGTTCAACATGGAGAGTGCAGAGGCCGTGAAGGTGATGCCGAAGGCCGTGAGCCGCAACATCATACTTGCCCTGCAGGGCGTTGACAACGGCGTTTACTCCATGTGCCAGGACGAGGCTTTGGCCTGGATGGTAGAGACATCGAGCAACATCGCGAGCGTAATCACTGGCGAGGGCAGTGTTGACATCGTTGCTTCGCAGCGTTCCAACGTGATGAGCAACCTCGAAAACGAGTGCAACACCGTGAAGGCCGTGTTTGAGCTTGCCGGTGCTGAGGTTTCGCAGAGCGACGGTTATCCGGCATGGAAGATGAATCCAGACAGCAAACTCACCAAGGTGGTTGTGGATTCCTACAAGCGTCTTTTCGGCAAAGACCCCATTGTGAAGGGAATACACGCCGGACTTGAGTGCGGACTTTTCTCTGAGCGTTACCCCAACTTGGATATGGTGTCGTTCGGCCCCACGTTGCGTGGAGTGCACACACCCGACGAGCGGCTTCTCATACCCACCGTACAGATGGTGTGGGATCACTTGCTTGACATCCTGAAGAATGTATAATCCTCAGCGGTAAAGCCTTGCCGCCACGATAACAAGAAACGCCGCAAGCGGAAATCTTCCGTTTGCGGCGTTTTTCGTGCAGCCGCGTTTGCGTTCGGCGAACATGATTTTTTGCTGCTGCCAGTGCCCGCATCGTCCCGCTGTCTGTTTTTCCGGGCGGTGTGCAGGGCCGTTGTTACAGTCCGCAGATGCGCCTGTACGGACAGTATTCGCACCGCTGCTCGTCGGCAGTAGGTTCAAAAGGCGTTGCCTTGGAGAACAGTCCGGCAAGGGTTTCGGTAAGCATCCGCGTGAAATCACTGTCGTATTTCCTGATGTCGCTTATTCTGTCGTCGCCTATGCAGAGCACGGGGTCGTAGCCTTCCTTTGCCGCCTGTTTTATGAACAGCAGTGCCGGGCTCACGGGCAGTTCCTTTGCATTCCATTCAGCAGAGTCTCTTACGATTTGCGAGTAGAGCATTGTCTGCAGGAAATAGTCGGAATGTTGCTTGCTTATGTCGGCATCCGAAAACACATCCTCCATACTGGCAATCTTTTTTGAAGGCATGTTGCCCGTCTTGTAGTCAACCACCCTGATGCTTTCCAGTCCGGTTTTCGTGTCAACCACTTTGTCCAGACGGTCTATAATGCCCCCTATTCTCACGTTTTTCCGCTTTCCGTCCACATCCACCGTGAAGTTTCTGTACACGGGCTGTTCCAGTCCCAGTATCGTGAACGGTGCAAGAGTAGTGTCGATGCTGAGCAGTTGCGTGAGATATTTCACTATTACCTCGCGGTTTATTATCTGCATGCCGTTGTAGCGTGCGCTCATGTTGCCCGTCTTGAACAGTTCTTCGTCGAACGCCCTGTTCACTATCGATGTGATTATTTGCTTTGAGTCGGCATATTTCTGTATGTCGGCTTTCCCAACAGTCTTTCTGTGCCGACATATTTCTTCATACACAAGATAGGCAGCCTTGTGGAATATGTTTCCGAAAATGCGGTTGTCCACCTCGTCGTCGTCGTTGTTGTCGGGTTCGGTTATGCCCGCTATGTATTTGTAGAAGAACAGCAGCTGGCATCTTATGTAGTTGTTTATTGCCGACGGCGATATATAGTCCATGTTGTCGATGATGCCGGCTATGCCTCCGGTTTTTGGTATAGGCTTTGGCATCAAGGGCATTGCCGCATTCGGGGCGAGAATGTTTCTGTGCAGCACGCGCCGGTTTCCGTCCACCATGAGTTGCAGCATGAAGCGGCTCATCTCGCCGGTGTGTCCGTTGTCGGTGGTGTCGTTGTAGAGTATGGTGACATCCTCGGCCCGTTGTATGATGCTGTGGAAGTAATAGGAATATATGGCCACCTTGTTGTCAATGGTTGTCAGTCCGTGCGCTTTGCGTAGCGTGTAGGGGATGAACGATGAGTCGTTCACGCCTTTTGGCATGTTTCCCTCGTTGCACGACAGCAGCAGCACATGCTTGAAGTCGAGGTTTCGCGTTTCGAGCACGCCCATTATCTGTATGCCCACCACGGGCTCGCCGTGGAAGGGTATTGTCGTCGAGTCTACGAGCTGCTTTATCAGCCGTCGCAGTGTTGTCGTGTCCACGGTGAGGTCGCCCGTTTTTGTCAGCGATATGAGGCGGTTGAGAATGGTGTACATCCTGAATACCGACTCCTGGAAGAATGCGTCGCTTTCGTCCTTGGCGTTTGTGCCTATCACCTTCACCGTTTCGGCTATGGTGCTGAGCAGCCGTTCGTTGAACGGAGCCGCCTTGCCGTCGCCCGGACTGGTGCCCTCGGGGTGCAAGCTGGCGTATGGCGGAAACAACAGGCACAGGTTCTTGTCCTCGCCGTTGTTGGTCAGTGTCCGGCAGGTGGGGTAGTATTGCTTGTGTTCCTGCAGATTCTTCAGCACGTCATTCACGCCCGGCGATATGTGTCGGGCATAGGGGTGCTTCAGTATTCTGTTCACATGGTGCAGCCGGTAGCAGTCGCCTTTTGCGCTGCTGCCAACGGTGTAGAGGTCGATGAGCATGTTGGTGAGCGACGACACGGGCGTAAGGGCCAAGGGGTAGCCGCTCGTTATGTTCACCTTGTCGGCCTCAGGCGGCAGACTGTGCACCACGGGCAGCAGAATGTTTTCGTCGCACATCACCACGGCGGTGTCCCTGCCGTCGGCATAGCGGTTGTTTTCGCGCAGCCACGCGCTTGCATATTTAGCCTGTGCGTTTTCGGTTGAGGCCGATATGTAGGTTATCTTCTTGCAGTCGGCAAGGTTGTCGTATATTTCGGCAGACGTGTTGTCGAGCTCGTTGGGGAAGTCGGCAAGATATTGCGAAATGAAGTGTCCGGCTTCGTTGTTGGGCACGTTGCCGCTGCCGTGGGGCATGTATGCCTTGTCGAAATCCCAGTAGAAACGCGCTTTCCCGGCTTTGTGCAGTTTCTTGAAAAGCGTTTTCTCCACCTCCTGGAGCATGTTGAAGCCCACAAACACATAGTTGTCATATTCAAAGTCGATGTCGTCGCGCGTGGCCACCTCGCGGTATACCGCGCCTTCATAGCCGAGTTTCTGCCCGCGCAGGCATTCGTTGAACGAGTGGTATATGTCTTTCAGGTGGAGCCAAATCTTGCTGAACCGCCTTTTCAGTTCGGTGTCGTCGCCGCTTTCAAAGTTTGCGAAGAAGCGTTTGAGCAGTTCTTTCTGCTCGTCGGTTATGTATGACGTGTCGTCATACTCGTGCAGTTCGTAGAGGTTGCAGAAAATGCGGTCGGCATCGCCCATGTTCTTGTCCAAATCGTCGAAGTCGGCCAGCAGCAGCTGCCCCCATCCGTAGAAGTGGTCAATGGTTTCGTCGAGACCGGCGCATTTCGTGAACACCTTGTGCAGGTCGCAGATGAGCTTTATCTGGTCGGCCACGGCATATTGCGAATGGCGGCGGAACAGGTCGCTTATGGTTATGTAGGCCGGGCTCCATATAGGCTGCCGGGCTATTCTTGCCAGATGATCGTTCATGAACAGGGCCGCACGCTTGTTGGGAAACACTACGGCTGTGCGTGAAAGGTCGTGGCCGTGTTTTTTTATGAGGTCTTCTGCCACATATTCAAGGAAAGTCCTGTTTTTCATTTTACGCTTACGATTTTGTTAGGATATACATACCACAGATAGCCTTCCACCAGTTGGTGTCCCATGTCTCTGAGCAGGTTCATGTAGCCCAGCACCTGGTCGTGGTGTTCGTCGTGCTCGTTGCCGAACTTGAAGTCAACCACTACATACCGTGTCCCGTCGGTCATCACCCGGTCGGGGCGGAAATTTTTCACCTCGCCCGTGAGCTTGTCCTCGGTGAGTATGGTGCATTCGTTGAACAGCCGCCACTTGCCCGAAAACCATTCGGCCACCTGCGGCGTTTCGAGCCTTTTGTGCAGCATCTGCCTGATGTCCTCCATGTCGTTGTCGGCAACGGTCATTATCCCCGACATTTCAATGCTTTTCAGGCTCTGGTCAATGTCGTCGGCGGTGCGTATTGTCGAGAAAATGTAGTGCAGCACGCGTCCGTTGTTTATGTAGGCCATGCGTTTCGACTCCTCTTCGCCGTCGGCTGCCACGAAAGTGCGGCTCTGGTTGCTTTGCTTGAATTCGGCCTTGTTGCCGTATGTGGCATACTCCACCTGTATGTTTTTCTTTTCCGGCGAGAAGATGTTGTCAGATGCATGCTTCGTCGCCACTTTCGGCCCGTCAATCTCGCCGTAGACAAACCGCAGTGCGGCTTTCTTGTCGGCAGGGTCGCCCTCAAGCGCGGCCCCTTCAAGGCGCATGTCGGTTATCACCTGTTCTATTATGCCCGATCGCGTGCCCTGCTTGCCGCGCTGTGCTATCACGGCAAGGCTCTTCGAGGCTCTCGTGAAGGCCACATAAAGCAGGTTGAGGTTGTCCACGCAGTTCTGCAGGTGTTCGAAGGCATAGTCGGCTTCATATATCGACCCCTTCATTTTCTTCGCACTGTAGTCCACAGGCACGAGCGGAAGCGCGCTGAACGGTTCTTCGGTGGGCGAGCACCACACCGTGCCCGGCATCTCCATGCGCCAGTCGCAGAAAGGTATTATCACATGGTCAAACTCGAGTCCCTTGCTCTTGTGTATTGAGATGAGCCTTATCCCGTCAACCGAGTTCACCTGTATCGTCTTCTTGCTGATGTTCTCTTCCCAGTCTTTCACAAACGAGTCGATGTCGGCCGTTGCTCCCGACATGAAGTCTTCCAGACAGTCGTAGAACGAGTTGAGATAGGCTTCCTCATTCTTTATGTTTTCAAGGTGGAATATGCGGTATATGCGTTCGGCCAGGTCGAAGAGCGGCGTTGACGCAAGTTCCTGCCGGTTTTCGGTGTACTCCCGTGGCAGGGCGTTGTCCATGCCGTCGGCGTTGCATATAATGTCGTTCACCCCGTCGGCGTTTCCGAGCACGCGCGAGTGGTAGGCTTTTGCAAGGAAAGCCTTGGCCACGTTGTCGTCGGGGTGGGTGAGCAGGTGCAGGGCATTGACAATGACGTTTGTCGTGAGCGCGTTGTCGAGGCGGAACGCCTCGTCGGACACCAGTTTCACTGATGGCATTTCCTGGGCAAACCAGTTGGCCAGCATCCTTATGGTGGAGTTGGAGCGCACGAGAATGGCAATGTCCGACTGGCTTATGCCCTTGTCGGTGAGTGCCGTCACGGCTTCGGCGGTTGCCCGCAGCGTGTCCTGCTGCGTGTTGCTGCCGCCCGACGGCAACAGGCTCACGCTTACGAAGCCCCTTTCGGGCTTGCTTTCGGGCACGGCCTGCCTCACGTCGGCATAGGCTTTCTTCATCTGCCGGTCGGCAGTTGGCTCGCCTGCGAGTTGTGCCCCCTCTATTTCGGCGGCCATTTCAAAGAAAAGGTCGTTGAACTCAATCACGCGCCGTTCGGATCGGTAGTTGGTGTTGAGCGTCTTAATGTCGAGCGGGAACACCTTTGTGTTGAATTCGCCCTCGATGTTGTTGAGTATGCGCCAGTCGCCCGACCGCCATCGGTATATGCTCTGCTTCACGTCGCCCACCACGAGCGTGTTGCCGTCGCCCCGGCTGAGGCATTCCTCTATGAGCACCTTGAAGTTCTCCCACTGCACGGTGCTCGTGTCCTGAAACTCGTCAATCATTATGCTGTCGAGCTGCGTGCCTATCTTCTCGAATATGAAAGGCGTGTCGCTGCCGCTTATGAGCGAATGCAGCAGCGTGTGGGTGTCGCTCAGCAGAAAGCGGTTGGCCTCGGTGTTCATCTCGCGCACCTTGTGCTCTATGCTGTTGAGCAGCCGCAGCTGGTTCATGTGGCGCAGCGTGAGGTCAACCGACGAGTATTGCCGCCAGCAAGCCTTGCGCAGTTCTTCGGTGCGGCACAGCATGGGCGACAGTTCTTCACCGGCGAGTGTCTTGATGTGTGCGGGGGCATCCTCCTTTGCCCAGTCGGTGTAGCCGCCGTTGTCAATCACGCTTTGCACGCGTTTGGTGATGATGCTGTTGTCGAAAGTCCCGTTGCGCAGCTTCACGAAATATCCGCCCGGCCCTTTGTCCTTGTTCTTCAGGTCGGCCATCTGCACGCCGTTGCGTTCCAGACAGTCGAAGAATGCGTTTGCCGCATCTTTCAGCTGCCCCTCGGCATAGGCTTTTGTCTGGTAGAGCTTTGAGGTGAACTGCTTGAAAAATCCCGGTTGCAGCAACACCCCGTTGAGTTGGCGGCTGTGCGTCTTGTAGTATTCGCGGAAGATGTTCTCGCCGAATTTCTTTATCTGCCCTATTACGTTCCAGTTCTTCTCCTCGTCGATGTTCTCCATTATATAGTCCATTACCCATCGCAGGAGCTCGTCGTTTTCGCCGAGTCCTTCGAGCATTTCGTCCACGGCAAGCTGTTCAATCTGCGTGTCGTTGAGCTCTATGCGCAGGTTGGCCGTGAGGTCGAGCTCGCGTGCGAGGTTCCGCAGTATGCTCTGGAAGAACGAGTCGATGGTTTCAATCCTGAAATAGCTGTAGTTGTGCACTATGCTTTTCAGTGCAAGTCCGGCGCGTGCGGCGAGCGTTTGCCTTGCCATTCCCGTGTCGGCGGAGATTTTCTGTATGTAGCTTTCAGAGTCGGGCAGCAGTTTCCATATTCCGTAGAGTTGTCCGAGAATGCGGCTTTTCATCTCTTCGGTGGCCTTGTTGGTGAACGTCACGGCAAGGATGTTGCGGTAGCACAGCGGATTGGCTATGAGCATCTTGATGTATTCCACCGACAGGGTGAACGTCTTTCCGCTGCCCGCACTCGCCTTGTACACGGTGAGTGCCCGTTGGTTGTGTGTGTGGTGTGTCGTTGTCGTCATGGTTTTGTTGCGTTTCGGTGGGTCGGCAGAGCCGTTGCTGCGTCAGGGCGGCATGCTTGTTGCCGTTGTGCGGCGGCTGCCGCACGCGCGTGCACCATATGCGGTGCGTGCGTGCTGCGCATGCGCCGCGTCTCAGTCTTGGTTTCCGGGCATCAGGGTTTCAAGCTGCTTGAGAGCCGAAAGCATGTCGTCGGCAAAACTGGTGTGCTCAAACAGGAATCCTTTCCTGTCCCGGGCGAGCGTGGAGTAGAGTGTGCGGTTCATGCTTTCGGCATACGATGCTATGGCATATTCTATGTCGTCGCGCTGCGATAGACTTGTGGAGTGCTCGTAAACCCTCCATTTCTGGTGCAGAAAGCAGTAGGCCGATTCTATGCTGTCGGTTGTTAAGTAGGTATTCAAAATAATTCGTATATACTTGTATGTCAGCAGATGTTTATTATACTTTGATATGTCTCTGCACTTTCTTTTTCACTGTATGCCCGGTTTTCATCGGTCGTGTAGCCCGCTACACTCCCTCTTCAACCCGAACATACAGCAAAAAATAAGACGCATATCCATATCAAATAATTTTGAACACCTACTTATCATGTGCGTGTCAAATCTCGTCTTCGCTGCCGTCAGCGTCGTCTGTCGTCTGGTCGCTGCCCGTGTCGAGCTGCGTGTCTTTCTTTATCGTCACCTGGCCCATGTTGGTTATGCTCACCACAAGGGGCACATATTCGTCGCTCATTTTGTCGGGCGAACCTACACTTGCCGCAAAACGCAGCGTCTTGCCCTCGGCCTTGTCGAACACAATGCCCAGCAATGCGCCTTCACGCTCGCTGTCTTCGGTGCAGTCGGCGAAGTCGGCCTTGGTGAATGTGCGGTGGAAGAAGCCCGTGCCGTCGCTCCTCTTTATGTCAACCGTTATGGCGTTGTCGTAGTATCGGTTGCCGTTCTCGTCCTTGACAATGGCGAGCGATGTGTCGGCCTTGCGCTCCACGCTCACCTGATAGGTGCTGCCGAGCCACTGCACCTCGCGGTTCTGCGAGTAGTCGCCCACCTTCATCACCTCTTTCTTCACCGTCTTCTGCGGTTTTCGGGCTATGATGTTTTGGGTTTCGGGCTTGTGGCCGCACGAAACGCAGAGTGTCGCCGTTGCGAGGGCGATTGCTGAAAATGCTGTAAAAAGGCGTGTTTTTTTCATGCACGCAAAGTTAATAAAAATATTGTAAACACCGGGTCGTTTGCATGAAGGCCGACCCTAAAAAACGGCTTTGCCTTGCTGCGCGGCTGTTTTTGGCCGACAATCGGTAGGCAGGTGAAGGTGCATAAATGCCCGAATGTGTAAAATTGTTGCCCCGTGCATTGGTCAAATTGCCGTTAATTGATTAACTTTGCAAAATCGGAAGGCGATATTGCGCGCTTTGGGTGTGCAGAATGTCGCTGATTGAACGTTCGTGTAAAACATAAAGTAAGACGATGAGAAAATTAACGGGGCTTGTGCTTGCCGCTTTCTGCATCTGCTGCTTTTCGTGCAAGGAGAAGCAGACCGATGAGGGCACTGTGGCCATAGACACCATTCCGGCCATGGTGATGCAGATACAGCGGTGCTCGAAACTCTATGCCACCGAATGCAGGATACACAAGATAATAACCCATGAAGACAGGGTGAGGCTCAAGGGCACGTTGCTTAAGCAGGACTATGACATTGCACTGCCGTTGGGGCAGAGAAAAGTGGCCATACCGCTCGACGTGACGGTGAAGGCCTATGTCGATTTCTCGGGCTTCACCAAAAACAATGTGGTGAAGAACGGCGACCGGATAGAGATTCTCCTGCCCGACCCCGTGCTTGAGATTACAGGCACGCGCGTTGACCATAAAGGCATAAAGGAGTATGTGCCGCTCACGCGCAAGCGTTTCAGCGATGCCGAACTGTCGGCTTATGAGCGCATGGGGCGCGACTCGGTTATTGCTGCCGTGGCGCGGCTCGACTTGCTGTCGCGCAGCCGTGAAAGTGCGGCCAACGTGCTTGTGCCCATAATTGCAGACATGGGCTACAGGCCGGAAAACATAGTGGTGACATTCCGCAAGACATTGACCAACGGCGATGTGTTGCGCACGTTGAACAAAAACGGCAAATAGGCATGGGCATAATGGACAACAGGAGAAATACATGGCAGCGCCGACTCAATGCCGTGGTGCTGAAAACCGTTGCGGTTGCAGCCGTGGCCGCTGCCGCAGTGCTGGCCTATGTGCTGGGCTGCAAGGGCGAGTCGCCCGACACCGTTGCGGTGGAAGCCGACAAGGGCATAGGCATCACGCCCGTGCAGATAAAGGCAATAGAGAACATTGGCGAGTGGGGATTTCTGTCGGTGAGCGACGAGGAAATCGTAGACACCGTGAGGCACGGCTTCTTCGGCGACGACGAACTTGTGCGCATATACTATGGTGTGGCCCGGCTCGGCATAGACATGCGCAAGGTGGGCGACGGTTGGCTCACGCTGCGGGGCGACACTCTGGTGGCACGCGTGCCACGGGTGGAGCTGCTCGACAGCAACTTCATCGACGAGGCGCGCACGCGGTCGTTCATAGAGAAAGGCAAATGGAGCAATGCCGACCGCGCCGACATGTACCGGCGGGCGTTTGCCGCGATGCGCGGCAGGGCCATGGCCAAAGGCAATGTCGATGCCGCACGGCGCAATGCCGAGGTGCAGCTGCGCAACCTTTTCAGGTCGCTCGGCGCAGACAACGTGTCGGTGACTTTTGAGTAGACGGCAAAATTTCAGTAGGTATGGATAACATAAATCATTTTTTTGCAGCCGTCAGTGGATGGCTGTGGGGGTGGCCCATGATTATATTGCTCTTGGGCACACATTTGTTTCTCACTTTCAGACTGCGGTTTCCGCAGCGCAAACTGTTCACGGCCATTAAGTTGTCGGTGACGCGAGAGAAAGGTTCGTCGGGCGACGTGTCGCAGTTTGGCGCGCTGGCCACGGCCCTCGCCGCCACAATAGGCACGGGCAACATCGTGGGCGTGGCCACGGCAGTGGCCTTGGGCGGCCCCGGGGCGGTGTTCTGGTGCTGGCTTACGGGCGTGTTCGGCATATCAACGAAGTATGCCGAGGGCTTGCTGGCCATAAAATACCGCGTGCCGGGCGAGGACGGCAAGATGCAGGGCGGCCCCATGTATGCCCTTGAATACGGTCTTGGATGGCGCAAGCTCGCCGTGATGTTTGCCGTGTTCACGGCCCTGGCATCGTTTGGCATAGGCAATACGGTGCAGGCCAACGCCATTTCAACCATAGCCCACAGCACCTACGGTGTTCCGGCACCGGTTTCAGGACTTGTCATAATGTTGCTCACGGCGGCAGTGGTGCTGGGCGGAGTGAAGAGCATCTCGCGGGTGTGCGGCATGCTCGTGCCGTTCATGGCCTTGCTTTATGTCATGGGCTGCATCTACATACTCGTTTGCAACAGCAGTTTCCTGCTGCCGGCATTGCGCGTTATTGTGGGGTCGGCATTCTCGCCGCAGGCTGCCGGAGGCGGATGCGTGGGCGGAACGGTAATCATGGCGGCACGCTACGGCATTGCGCGCGGACTTTTTTCCAACGAGTCGGGACTTGGCTCGGCACCCATTGTGGCGGCTGCGGCACGCACCCGTAATCCCGTGCGCCAGGCATTGGTGTCGTCAACAGGCACTTTCTGGGACACCGTGGTGATTTGCGCCCTGACGGGTCTCGTCATAGTGAGCAGCATTCTGGCCTATCCCGACATCGACTACACCAACGGCGCGGAGCTCACCAAGATGGCTTTCGGCAAGATTCCGTGTGTGGGCCCTGCTATATTGAGCTTCGGGTTGCTCACATTCGCATTCAGCACCATTCTCGGCTGGTGCTACTATGGCGAGCGTGCCGTGGAGTATCTGAAGGGAAAGCGTTGGACGCGCTATTACCGCGTGGCCTACATTGCGGCGGTGTTTGCCGGCAGCGTGGCCAACCTTACGGTGGTGTGGAACGTGGCCGACTGCATGAATGCACTCATGGCCATACCTAACCTCATCTCGTTGTTGTGTCTCAACGGCGTGATTGTGCACGAAACAAGGAAATATCTGTGGCGCGGACGGCTCGACCGCGAGATGTGATGTCGGGCCGCAAAGGCACAAAAAAGAGGCGGAGCAAGGTGCCAGTGGACACTTGCTCCGCCTCTTTTTGCGTTGTCGTGGGCTATGCCAGGGCGTTATCGGGCCACATACTTGTGCCCGTTCTTTATGTATATGCCTTTCTTGGGATGGCTGCTGCCGTTGCAGATTCCGTCGATGGTGTATGTGCGATGGTCGTTGTCGCCGTCGTAGGTTATGCCGCCGATGCCGGTTGAGGGGTCGGCAGTGAAGTCGAAGGTGACGATGCCGCTCTCGGTGTCCTCGCTGATTGAGGTGAAGGCATGGCCGGGCTTGCTGTTGCCGGCATACCAGGCGTAGTTGGGCAGGTTCTGGTCGGCGGTGAGACGGTCAACTGCCGATGTTCCGGGGAACGGGTCGCCCTTCACCTGGCTCATGTGCAGTGTGGTGACGGCGGTGTTGTCCATGTCGGCATACTTGGCGTTGGTGGTTTTCATCAGAAGCCCGTCGGCAGGTATTATGGCCATGCGCGGACGGCCCTGCGTGTTGTTCACGGTGTTCACCGACGAGGTGAAAATGCTCGGGTCGTAGTCAACATGGTAGGCTATCATGCCGTGTCCGGGCACCGACTGGTTCCATCCTGTCTTCTGAATGTTTTCCACAACTATAAATTCGTTGCCCGACTCGTCGGCCGGATTCTTTATGCAGTAAGCCTTGCCGCCCTCGTCGATGCTTTTCAGTTCGATGCCGTTGGCCGACGACTTAAGCTCTTCTATGTCGAGCCAACCGAAGTGTGAGCGTTCCCAGGCGGTGTAGGCGGTGGGGCGGTAGCCGTTGTTCACATACTCGCCCATGTCCATAATGCTCCAATAGTCCATCGACTGGTTCTCGGCATCCTGACAGTCTTGCGTGGCGGCGGTAGTGGCATAGAAGTCGGGCATGCCCATGCAGTGCGAAAACTCGTGGCAGAACAGGCCTATGCCGTTTATCAGTCCCACCTGTTGGCCGCTTCTTCCGTTTAGCTCGTTGTTCACGCCGAAGCGGCTTATCTTTGTTCCGTCAATCTCAATGGTGCTGGCAAGCGTTCCCGATTTGGGCCAGATGCAGTCGGTGGGGTTGCCGCTCCAGCTCTCGGCATAGCCCGCATAGATAATGTAAACGAGGTCGGCATAGCCGTCGTTGTCGCTGTCGTAGTCGGCAAACTTCACTCCATACTGTTCTTTGGCGGCGTTGCACACGTCGCTGACAAACAACTGCATATTGTCGTTGCCAGCCCCGTAGGTGCTCAGCGGGTTGGAGAGTGTCACCGGACCGTAGAGGTCGAAGCTCGGCGTGAAGGCTCCGTTGCTCATGTCCTTGAAGTATTTTGCCACGCTTCCGTGGTTCTTCGTGTCGTTGTTGTTGTAGTCGGTCATCTCGCCGTCGGCGTTGAGATACTGGTAGAAAGCCTTGAACGGTTCGTTGAGGGTGAATTTCGTGTCGCTGAACTGGGCCATGATTACCAGCACCTTGACGCTGCCGTTGTGGCTCACGAAGTTGACTTTGCTTGCGGCGCGGTTGGCGGCCATCATCTTCTGGGCACTGCGCTGCATTGAAGCATAGAACTTGGTGCGGTTCTGCAATGCGGCGGCTTCCTTTTCGGCAACGCTGCGGCTGGCAGTGTTGTGTGCCAACAGGCCGCTGGGGCTAATCTCTCCGTTGTCGGAGATGCGGGCCACTTGGAAACCGTTGCCCACCTGGCACAGAAGCACACCGTCGGTGGTGGTGTAGTAGTGGAAGTTCTCGTCGCCGTGGCCTACGATTGTGAGCGTGGTGCCGTCGGCCTGGATGATGTCGGTGGGCAGGTTGTATGCCCTCACTGCCCATATCGACAGGTTGGCGAGCATTGCTGCCGCGATTGTGAATAGTGCTCTTTTCATTGTTGGTGACTATTTGTTGTTTTTGTTTCTTTCGTAGTAGTATTGTCCCTTGCCTCTTGTCCTGCAGCCGTATTCAATGGCCCGGGTGGGGCAGTGGTGGTAGCATGCGAAGCACGACAGGCACTGCCCCGTGTGCAGCCATTCGGGCGTTGCCCCGCGATGGCATGCGATGTTGCCCACGGGGCAGACGGCGGCGCACCGCCCGCACCCCGTGCATTTGTCTGAGGAGGCACTGAAATGCCTGTCGCCCACTATGTATTTAAGGAAGATGTGGCCCAACAGGCGGCTGTTGGTGCGCTTCCATCGGCCCACAACAATATGGTTGCCGGGTGCGCATGGCACGATGATTTCGTTGATAAATGTTGAAAGAAGGCGTTTGGCCTCGTCTTTCTTCTGCTTTTCGCGTTCGGTTTTGTCAACGTCCATAAACGGCAGACCGACAAACGATTCGGGCATCAAGAGCGACAGGCGGCTCGACAATGTGAGCCGGGCTTTTGCAAGGTCGCGCTCGAAAATGTCCATGCCTTCGCCCACGGTGTCGCCTGCTGTGCACAGGGCATAGCAATATGGGGCGTTGCCCGGTGCTGTGCTGATGTTGAGGTTTTCGATGAATTGTCTGACGGTAAGGGGTGGCCGCCATCCGTGTATGGGAAAACAGAACCCTATGCGCTCGCCGACTGACACACGGTAAGGGTTGCCGGGGCTTTCGGTGGCCATGTTTACGAGCGTGTCGCCCGTGGCTTCGGCCAGTGTCTTGGCCGCCCATTTGGTGTTGCCGGTGCATGAAAAATAGAAAATCATTGCTCTGACCGTGTTTTCTTGTGTTGACGTTTACCGGCGTCTGGCAGTAAAAGCCGCAGCGGGCAAACGTTTGGTTCTGTGGGGTGGTATTGAGCCTGAAGGTGGCATGTGGCCTGAAACAAAAAGGTCGAGGCCACATGCCGTCTTTTGTCTTGGTGTGTGTGCTGCACGGCAGCATTGCAAATGGCCTTGCACGGGGGCATGGCCGATGTGCATGCCGGCGGCGGCGTGTCAGTTGGCTTCTTCTATTGTGCCTTCAATGTAAAGGCGTGTCATCTCGGTGGCACCGTTGGTGCGCACCGTAATGGTCTTCTTGAAATGGCCGGGAAAACTGCCCTTGCCGTTGTAGGTTACTTTTATCTCGCCCGACTCGCCCGGCTTTACGGGTGTCTTGGTGTAGGTTGGGACGGTGCATCCGCAGCTTGCAACTGCCTGATTGATTACCAATGGGGCGTTGCCGGTGTTGGTGAACTTGAAAACGCACTTCTGCACAGGGTCTTTTTCAGAGAATTTGCCGAAATTATATAAAACTTTCTCGAATTTGATTTCGGCCTGTTTGGTTTGGGCGAAGCTTGTTGCAATGCATCCCAACAGCATTACTGCCATGAGTAGAAACTTTTTCATTTGTTTTGGTTTTGCGATTCGGGCGGAATATCCACCTGTAATCTGGTTTCAATTCAACAAAATTAGTAAAAGAAAATTCAGCCACGACAAACCGAATGCTATTTTTGCAAATATTAAATATAATATGTGTTTCTTAATTGTTGCTTGCGTCTCTTTCCTTTGAAAGGAACAAAACTGCATTATTCGGATTACGCTTCGAGAGCGTGTGGATGTATATACAAAACTGTAACCATCCGAAATAGGCAAATCTACTGATTTCGGATGGTTACGGTAAAGGAAACGTATTCAGAACCAAGCCTGTTTGATTGGAAGGAGTTTACTTTTGAAAAAGCAAGTCCGAAGTCACATTTTAAAGGGTTTCGGGCAGAAATTTTGTGCTCTCTTAAGTTTTGGCGGACAGCAATATCTTCTTGTAAACGTTGAGGTAACCAACCACCATTTTGCTGATATCGAAATCAGTCGCATGATTGGCACAACGTTTTGCTACCTTATTGTAATATTCCTTGTCGGTCATAAGTTTATTCACCTCGTTGGCTAAAGCAAATGCGTCGCCATGGGGAAATATGAGTCCGTAGCCTTTGACAATTTCTGCCAGCCCTGTTACATCGCTTGCAATGACAGGCTTACCTGCAGCCATGCCCTCTACGGCAGCTAAGCCGAAACCTTCAATGTGACTGGAATGTGTCACAACGTCGGCAACCTTCAGTATGCTCGCCACATCATTTCTGACACCAAGGAATTTTACTCTGTCTGCCACGCCTTCTGTTTTGGCCAAAAACTTAACGATACTGCTACGCTCTCCGTCGCCAATGAGCCATAGTTCGTAGTTGGCAGGAAGCAGTTTCACGGCTTTTACCAAGGTGTCTTGATCTTTTTGGTATCTGAATGCCCCTACCATCGCCATTATTTTCTTTGTGCCTTTGGCTGTCATCATTTCAGTGTTGGCTTTGGCATCAGCATAGGTCCTGACATCTATACCGTTAGATATGGTGCAAATATTGATATTGTCGTCTTGTAGATATTTGCGCAAGTTTTCTTCCGTTTGTTGAGAGATGCAAACCACAGATTTGTAATTTCTGTACATCCAACGGTCAAGTGTTCGATACCACTTCAAGTCGCGACGTCGATTGGAAGTGGAATGTTCGGTGGTGCAGAGCACCAACGGGCATAAAATGTTTGCTACTGCGGCATAAAGTTGTGAAGCGGTATTGTGGGTGTGTACTACATCGTATTTGTTTTTTCTCAGGAAATGTATCGTTTTCGATAGATTGGACAGAGAGTAAATGCGTCCGCCGTTAGACAGCGAGTGTATCTTTACGCCTTTCTGTTCCAATTGTTCATAGAATGGTGTGCGGGTGCCATCGATGAGCAACAACTCTACGGTGTGTCCTTCGTTCTGTATTCGTGGTAGCAAGTCTACCATTAGTTTTTCTGCCCCCCCCGTTAGTAGGCTCGTAATGATATGTAGTATTCTCATTTTTTCAAAAAAAACTTGCATTATCTGCGCATCGTTCATGCCCTGTCGGGCACGTTGGAGCTGATGCAGGAAATATAGCCTTGGGCACAGGCGCGGCTGGTTGTGAACAAAACCAATCGCGCCTTGCCCCAAGGACGGTTATTTGTATTTGTCGATAAAGCCCTGGGCGCGTTCGTCGCCGAGCTGTTTGGCCTTTTCAAGGCATTCGAGTCCGGCGGCTTTGTCGTTCTTCATCACCAGCGCAAGACCCTTTATTATGAGCGCGTCGGTGTTTTCGGGCGCGACGGCGAGGCACAGGTCGGAGGCTTTCACGGCATCGTCGTATTGGTTGACACGCAGTTGCAGCGAGGCAAGCTCGGCAAGGTAGTACTGGTTTCCGGGCGCGAGATAGGCGGCATGGGCTATGTCGTTGAGTGCCTGCTGGTATTGCCTGATGTTGAGCTCGCACTTGTATCTGGTGTAATAGAACTCGGCCGAGCCTCTTCCGTACACCAGTGTGTCGTAGGCATTGTAGTCGGCCAGGGCCTTGCGGTATTCGCTGTTGCTGTCGTAGGCTTGTGCCCTTGCGAGCAGGTAGGGCGCGGCCACGTTGGTGTAGGGCTTCTGACATTGTGCCACGGCACTGTCGAGCAGGGCTATTATGGTCTCCTTCGGTGCGCCGAGCTGGTTTTTGCACTGTGCAGTCTCAAAGAAAACTTCGCTGTTGGGCATCGAGCGTGTGAGCTCTTCAAATGTCTGGCAAGCCTCGGCGTAGTTGCCTTTGGCAAACAGAATCTGTGCAATGCGGTGGCGATAGGTGGGTTGTGCGTCGATGGAGTAGGCTTTCTGCGCCTCGTTAAGGGCCTTGTCGAAAGTCCAGTTGGTGTAGGTAGTGTCGTTGCTGTAGGCCAGTTTCTGATACATTATCCGTGCATATTCTGAATGGGCTTCGGCTTTGTTGCTTGCCAACCGCAGCGCCGTGGTCATGGCATCGTCGGCTTTCTGGAAGTTGCCAGCAGCTACATTCTCGAGGGCGTTGGCCGAATATCCGTCGATTTCGTGGGGAAATTTCGCCATGAAGTCCTCGGTATAACCAAGATATTTGGGCTTGTTGTTCTGGTCTACTGCCAGCATAAGCATGAGCAGTGCGTCTTTCTTGTCGCCCGGAAGCTCTATGCGGATGTTGGTTTTTGAGTATAGCGAACTGTTCACCGCCAGTGCCTCTACCCCCAGCGACTTGATGAAACGGGCATCGACGGCTTGTGTGAAGAGCGAAGCCTTGTTGGGATGCAGCAGAGCCACTACCTGCCCGGCGTTGTTGACAAACGGAAATCCCGGTTTGCCCGACTGCTGGTTTACGGCAAACACATAGTATTTGTATTTGTCCATGAACGTTTCTTCGCGCTCTATGTCAAACTGTGCGGGCATCACTTTCTGCCCGTCGGTGTCCAAAAGCCACAGTTTGCTGCCTTTGGGCTGGTCGGCGGTGGGCATCGTGGCAGCCGTGGTGCGCTGCGCCTTTACCTTGAACTTGCACACGTCGTAGAGTTCGTTAACGCCGCATATCGACTTCACTTCGTGCTGAATGCCGTTGCAGTCGGTTGCCGTGGCATGGTCGGCATCGGCCAGTGTAGTCCATGTGCCGATTGCAGTGCCGTCGTTGTCGACGAACACTCCGTATGATGTGGCCAGAGTGTTGCCGCCGGCATCGTAGGCGGTGAGCTTGAATGTTGACTTTAGGGCGTTTTTTACGATTGACGGTTGGGCCGACGCGAGAGCCAGCGAAGCCGCCATTGCTACGATGAATGTGTATATTCTTCTCATTTCTGTTTTGTTATTTGCTTGATTTCAACAGCGACATCGCATTCTCGATGGCCGCCTGTGTTATGTTGGCACCGCTCAGCATCTGGGCAATCTCGTCGATGCGCTCGGCAGAGTCAAGCTCCTTCACGATGCTCACCGTTCCGGTTGTGGTTTCCTGCTTGGCCACCTTGTAGTGCGTGGAGCCTGCAGCTGCGATTTGCGGGAGGTGGGTGATGCAGATTACCTGACGGTGGGTCTGGCCCATGTCTTTCATTATCACGGCCATTTGCTCGGCCACGCGTCCGCTCACGCCGGTGTCTATCTCGTCGAATATGATTGTGGGCAGACCTATGGCCTTGCTTATCATGGCTTTCAGCGAGAGCATGACGCGGGCTATTTCTCCGCCCGAAGCCACCTCGGCAACGGGTCGCATGTCGGTGCTTGAGTTGGCGCTGAAGAGGAATGTTATCTTGTCGGAACCGTTGGGGCCGAGTTCGCTTGCCGAAAGTTTCACCTTGAAGCGCACCTTGGGGATGCCCAGCGGGATGAGCAACCGCGATATTTCGTTCTCAACCTCGACGGCGGCCTCCGTTCGCAAGGCCGTAAGCGTGGCGGCCTTTGCCTCGCATTGGCTTCTTAGCGCGGCCACGCGCTGTTCCTGCTGTCCGAGCATTTCGTCGCCGTTGTCGATGCCTTCGAGCTGCGAGTTGATGTCGTCGAGCTTGCCGAGCAGCTCGCCTATGGTGGAGACATGGTATTTCTGCTGAAGACTGTATATGGTGTCGAGCCTTGAAGTGATGTCGTTGAGCCGTTGCGGGTCGAACTCCACCGACTCCATCTCGCCGTATATCTCCTGCGATATGTCCTTTATCTCGATGAAGCAGTTGTCTATGCGCTCGGCAAACTCCTTGGAGTTGGGGTATATGCCCTCTATGCCGTGCAGCAGACCCGATATGCTGCGTATACGGCCCACGATGCCGGTGTCTTCGTTGTCGAGCTCGAAATCGGCTTCATGCAGCGCGCGTTTTATGTCTTCGGCATGGCTCATGATGTCCGATTCCTGCTCCAGTTCTTCCTGTTCGTTCTCCTGCAGATTGGCTTCTGACAGTTCTTTCTGCTGGAAACGCAGGAAATCCTCGTTCTCGCGGTTCTTTGCAATGGCCAGGCGAAGGTCGGAAAGTTCTTTCTCGGCCTGACGGTATGAAGCGAAACACGAACGGTAGTCGGAGAGCTGCGGTTTGTTGCGGGCGATGATGTCAACCACATTCATCTGGAAATCTTCCTTGTTGAGCAGCAGATTCTGATGTTGGCTGTGCACGTCGATGAGCTGTTCGCCCAAATCGCGCATCACCGAGAGGTTCACAGGGGTGTCGTTTATAAACGCGCGGCTCTTTCCGTTGGCATTGATTTCACGGCGTATGATGCACTCTTCGGGGATGAAATCGAGGTCGTGGAGCTTGAAAAACGAGTCAAGCGGCTCGGAGTTGTATATGCTCAGGTCGAAGGTGGCCTCGATTATGCACTTGGTTTTTCCGCTCTTCACCTGCTTTGCGTCGGCACGGTTGCCGAGAAGCAGACCGATAGCGCCTATTATGATGCTTTTGCCGGCACCCGTCTCGCCGGTGATTACCGAAAAACCCGCATGGAAATTCATTTCCAGCAGGTCGATAAGGGTGAAATTCTTTATTGTAAGTTTCTTCAGCATGTCTTTGTTTCATCGTTGTTTGTCGGTCGGCACACCATGTGCATGTGCCTCAACCGTATTGCCGTGCATGTGGCTGCGGCTATTCTTTTATCTTCTCCCAGGCCGTGTTCTGGCTCGCGTTGATTGAGAACAGTATGTCATATACCGATTCTTTCTCTTTCTGCGTGCCTTTTCCCTTGTAGATGTTGGCCAGTTCGTCGCGCTTATAGTCGGTCCATATCTGCGGAAGCATGCTCAGCGGCTTGTCGTCGTGGCTCTTCTTGAGGTTCTCCTCGATAGCGGTCGTTATGTTGGCACGTCCGCGTTCGGCGTTGGTGGCCATTTCGTCGAGCCCGTTGCGGTAGTAGTTGTACTGCAGTTGCCTGAACGGTTTCATCGCGCCGTCGAGGTAGTCGTTGATGATTGCAAACCTGTTGCGGCTGCTGTCGAAGGCTTTCCACCCCGGATAGTTGAGGTTTTGCGCGTTGTTGGCAAGGTTCATGCAGAGCTGCAGGATGTCTTCTCCGCCCATGGGGGCAAATGAGTCGAGGTTAATCCCTATTATGAGATAGGCATAATAGGCCACGAGTGCGGTGAGCTGGTTGTCCACATTCTCGTCGTTGAACTGTATCTGGTCGAATTGGGCAAACTCGAAATTGAAGTCGTTGTCGGTGTTGTTGTACAGGGTTGACGTGTAGGACGAGTTGTAGACGGGGCGTGTGGCCTGTATCACGGCCTTGCATGTGAACACGTTGGAGGAGTTGTCGTATTTTGTTACGGTTATGTTGAAATTGCAAGGTATGCGCTCGTTTTTCTGGAACTGCAGGTTGGTCCATTGGCGGTCGTTGATGAATTGCGTGAGCGTTTGCGACAAATCGTCGAAAACGCTCGCGTCGGTGCCCTGCACCTGACTGTGGTTTATGGTGACTTTAGCATTTAGCTCCTGTGCAGCGGCACCAAGTGTGAACAGCGACAGGGCAAAAGCCGACAGCAAGAAAAGTATTCCTTTTTTGGGCATGGCTAACGTTTTTTAGGGGTTGTCATTGGCCGATGTCTTGCCGGCTGGGTTTGTCAAGCCGACAATTTCATCGACAATGTAGCGGGCTATTTCGGTTTTCGATTTCTTGGGATATGATTTCGTGCCGCCGCTTGATATTATTTCAATCTGGTTTTCGTCGGTGCCGAAGCATGTGCCTTTGTTTTTCAGACTGTTGAGCACGATGAAGTCGGCATTTTTCTTTTTCAGCTTGAGCCTTGCATTGGCCTCCTCGTTGTCGGTTTCCAGCGCAAACGCCACAATGGCCTGGCCTTGTTTCTTGGCTTTTCCAAGTGTTGCGGCAATGTCTTCGTTTGGAGTCAGTTTTATTGCCATGTTGTCGGCGGTGCGCTTTATCTTCTCCTTTGCGGTCGTTTCGGGGCGGTAGTCGGCCACGGCGGCGGCGAGAACGGCTATGTCGGAGCTGCCGAATGCTTTCACCGACGCTTCATACATTTCCCTGCAGCTCTCCACGTCGTGCCGGTGAATGGCCGGTGAGCAGCCGAGCGACACCGGTCCGGCCACGAGCGTCACTTCTGCGCCGCGCCGTGCGCATTCTTCGGCAATGGCAAATCCCATTTTTCCGCTCGAATAGTTGCCTATAAACCTCACGGGGTCGATTTTCTCATAGGTGGGTCCGGCGGTTACGAGCACCTTCTTTCCGGCCAAATCGGAAGAGTGGGGGGCGGCTGCGTTGAAGAAATCTTCCAATTGCTTTATTATGTTGTCGGGCGACTGCATGCGTCCCTTGCCCTCCAGTCCGCTTGCGAGAAATCCCGATGCCGGGTCGATTATGTGGTTTCCGTATGACTTTAGAGTGTCGAGGTTGGCCTGTGTGGAGGAATGTGCAAACATGTCCAAATCCATTGCCGGGGCCACGAACACCGGGGCTTTCATCGACAGATAGGTGGTTATGAGCATGTTGTCGGCTATGCCGTGGGCCATTTTGCCTATTGTGCTTGCCGTGCACGGGGCTATGAGCATGGCATCGGCCCACAGGCCGAGGTCGACATGTGAGTGCCATGTGCCGTCGCGCCGTGAGAAAAACTCGCTGACAACCGGTTTGTGGGTGAGCGTTGACAGCGTGAGCGGGGTGATGAACTCTTTGCCCGCAGGGGTGATTACCACCTGCACTTCGGCTCCGCGCTTTATCAGTCCGCGTATTATCTCGCATGCCTTGTAGGCTGCAATCGACCCCGTTATGCCCAATACTATTTTCTTTCCGTTCAGCATCTTCGTCGTGTTGATAGGTAATACGGCCCGTGCAGTGTGCCGTAGAGTGTGTGATGTATGTATTGCTATGCCTGTTTTTTGTTTACAAATTCGCGAAGGCGTATTCTCGTAAGCACCTGCTTGGTGTTGTAGGTGAAGTCGCCTGCAAGCATCCAGCTGAAATATCCGGGGTCTTGGCGCAGCACATCGGCCACGCACTTGCCCTTGTGCTTCCCGAAATTGAATGTCTCCACCTTCTGTATGTTTCCTTCACCGTCGGTTACGGGCACACCGTTCTTGTCAAGAACGGGCTTCCACACGATGCGTCCGGCAAAGTCCACGTTGTCGTTCAGCTTTGAAAACTCGGCGAGCTTGTCCATGTCGTTTTCGAGGCAACGGTCGGGTTCGGTCTGCACTTTGGGGTCGTATTTGTCAAGTTCGCCCATGAGCACCCGGTAGGTGGCCTCGGTGTCGTTGTCGGCGCGGTGTGCCACGAAGTCGTCTTCCATTTTCCTTCCGCAGTAGAACTTGTAGGCTGCGGCAAGGTTGCGGCGTTCCATCTTGTGGAAAATGGTCTGCGCGTCAATCAGACGGCATTTTGAAAAGTCGAAATCGACACCCGCCCTGAGAAATTCCTCCGAAAGCAACGGAATGTCGAAATGGTTGGAGTTGAACCCGGCAAAGTCGCAGCCTTTCATGTCCTCGGCCAGTTTCCCGGCCAGTTCTTTGAAGGTGGGGCTGTCTTTCACGTCGTCGTCGCATATTCCGGTAAGCTCGGCCACCTCCTGCGGGATTGGCTTTTGCGGGTTGACGAAGATGTTTTCGCGTTTCTCTTCGCCCGAGGGATACACCTTGATATATGATATTTGTATGATTCTGTCTCTTACCAGGTCGAGCCCGGTGGCTTCGAGGTCGAAAACTATAAGTGGCTTTGTGATGTTCAGTTTCATATTCTGCTGAAGGGCAGTGCAGTGCCCTGCTTTTAAAAATGCAGCAACGGCGGTCGTACCATTTCACAATACTGCCGCCATTGCTGTCTGTTGTTCTGTCTGTTACAAGTTGTTTGGCTGTCTTGCGGCAACCGTTGTCAGTCGCCCAGCAACATCGGCATGATGAGCATCAGGATTTCTTTGCCTTCGGGCTGCGGCATCGGGGTTATCACTCCGGCACGGCTCGGGTCGGCAAGCTGTATTGTCACCTCGTCGCTGCTGAGGTTGTTGAGAATCTCCTGTATTGCGCTGCCCTTGAAACCAATGTCCATTGTGGTGCCGTTGTATTCGCAGCTGATTTCTTCTTTTGCGCTTGTCGCGAAGTCGATGTCTTCCGAAGTGAGCACCAGACGGCCCGTTTCAAGGTGAAACCTTATGAGCTGGCTGCTCTCGCTGGCAAAGGGGAGCACGCGCTTTATTGCGCCGATGAGAGTCTTGCGGTCGGCATTGAGCACGTTGGGGTTGTTGGCCGGAATCACTGAGTTGTAGTTGGGATAGCGGCCTTCGATGAGACGGCACGACAACGAGCCCTCGGAATATTCGATGTCGGCACTGCGGTCGCTGAAACGTATTGTCACGTCGCCGCTGTTGCGGCCGAGCACGCCTTTCAGCAACTGCGACGGCTTGGGCGGAAGAATGAACGACGCGGCAGACTCTTCGGCCTTGACGGTGAGCACTTTGTTTCTCACGAGCTTGTGGCCGTCGGTAGACACGATTGTGAGGTCGTCTTCGGTGAGGTCGAAATAAATGCCGCTCATCACGGGGCGAATCTCGTCTTGTGCGGTGGCAAAGAGCGAGCGCGTGAGGCACTCTTCAAGCGTGTCGGCTGCAATGGTGACAACAGAATTCTTGTCGCTGTCGTCTTTTATCGTCGGGAAATCCTCAGCCGACTGTGCGGCCAGCTTGTATTTGCCGTTCTGGTAGTTTATTTCCAAACTGTAGTCGGTGTCGTTGAGGTTGAACGACAGGGGCTGCTCGGGAAGCTCCTTGACGGCATTGAGTATCATCTTGTTGGGCATTGCGAAACGGCCATCGCCTGTGCATTCGTCCAACTCGATTGTTGAGCGCATCACGTTTTCCTTGTCGCTGGCTGTAATGGTGAGCAGGTTGTCGGAAACGTCGAACAGGAAGCAATCCAATATGCTGAGCGTATTCTTGTTGCTGATGACTCTTGCAAGAGATTGGAGGCGCGCATTGAGTGTGCCGCTTGATAGTGTGAACTGCATTTGTATATATTTTTTCGTTATTGTTTTCTTGGTACAAAAATACAAAAATACTTTGTGCGCTACAAAAAACCCAATTAAAAGTTTTTGCTTTTAGAACAAATTTATTAATTTCGCAAACGCTTTTCACGATATTAACAACTGCCTTCATGGCCCGGTTATCATGTGCGGCATTTGTTGACAAAGCATGTTGTAAACAAAATAAAAACATTACATAAGATGGAATTACAAGGAAAAATAATTGCGGCTATGCCTGAAAGAACTGGCACGTCGGCTCGTGGCGAATGGAAAGCACAGGATTTCGTGCTGGAAACCCACGACGCTTATCCGCGAAAAATGGTGTTCGGCGTGTTCGGTGCCGACCGTCTGGCTCGCTTCAACATACAGGTTGGCCAGGAAGTGGTGGTGTCGTTCGACATTGATGCCCGCGAGTACAACGGCCGTTGGTTCAACAGTATCCGCGCATTTGACGTGCGCCCCGTTGACCCTGCTTCGGTGGGTGCTTCGCCTACTGTCGTTCCCGGCGGTGCATTCGGTCCCGCTCCGGCAGCGCAGCCCGCTCCTGCCGCTCCCGCACAAGAGGCCGGCAGCGACGACGACCTGCCGTTCTGAACGGGTGTCTGACCTCTGTTAATGGCAGTGCCAAGTGTCTTTCCGTTTACGGACTGACGCTTGGCACTGTTTTCTTTCACCCCCGTTGCTTCTGCATGAGCCGCCGGTAGACGCTTTCGTATTGCCTTGCAACTTTCATGTAGTCGTGGTGTTTCTTCACATATTCCATGCTTTGGCGTTGCAGCGTGGCTATGTTTTCCGGGTTGTCCACGAGGTTTTCCAGCGCGTTGCAGACGCTTTCGTATGTGGGCTTCACGTTGACAATGGGCCGGAGACGGTCTTCGCCGAGTATTTCGTAGTTTTCTTTTTCGCCGCCGCCTATGCAGATTATTCCCTTGCTCATGGCCTGCAGGGCGTTCATTGCCGGTGTGTAGCTGTACAGTTGGTCGAGTATAGCGTCGGAACCGTCCATCATCCGGGTGTATTTGTCGAACGAAACCGACTCGGCCACGGCAAGTTCTACCCTGTCGGCATGTTTTGCCGCTATGTCCTGTGCGGCACGCAGCATTATGTCGGTGCCCTTGTATTCGTTGCGTGTCTTGTTTATTCCGATGAAAAGCTTTATCTTCTGCCCTTTTTCATGGAGTTGGCGCGTGTGGCCGCTGCATTTCACTGGGAACGGGATGAATGTGGTTTTTTCGGGGAACACCGGGTTGTAGCAACGCCAGTATTCGTAAAGCCCGGTGACTATCGCGTCGCAGTCGGCGGCAATGTGCTTGTTGAGCTTTTCCTTGCGCGTTCCAATCCAGTCGCTGGTCTCCTTCAGCGCGTCGGCATTTGTCCGGAGCTTTGGGCCAATGTTGAAGTCGCTGTATTCGAATGTGCCCGGGGTGAGGCAGGTGCTAACCCAATAATAGTCCATACCGAATCCGCACATCACCATGTGGCGGTTGTGTCTGCGCAGGTATCTGTAAACCCATCCGTTGGGATTGGCCTTTAAATCGAGGAATATGGGGTTTATAATCTGCACGATGTCAAAGCCCCGCAGTCGTGGCAGGATGCGCAGAAGGTCGGCGGCATATTTTATGCCGCCGGCGGCTGTCGGCTTGCGCGAGAGGTTGATGTCGCGCGGATAGTCTTTCCAGAAATCGCCGTTTGAAACGACAACCACTTCATGTCCGAGAGCCTTCAGCCCTTCGGCAAGTGTCCAGTGCACGTTGCTGTATTCGCCGAATAGCAGTATTCTCATCGTTTTATCGCTAGAAAAAGTAAGAGGCGTGTGTGCCTGTTGTTCACAAGTTTTCTGAAAAGCCTGTATTTTTTAGTGTAGTCTTTTTCGGGAAGCGGGAAAAGTCCCTTCTTCTCAAGCCTTTCTATTGTCTCGTTGAGCCGTGCGCGGCTGCGCGTGAGCTTTATCACATTATACAGATAGTCCATTGTGAGCTGTGCCACTCTGCGGTTGATTGCAGGCTGGTCGGCCTCTGGCACTACAAGCGAGTGCAGACGGTAGATGATGTTCTCGATGTCGGCGAGCCGCTTGTCGGTGTGTTTCCGGTCGGGGGTGTTCACTATCGACCCCTCTCTCTTGCGGTAGAAATAGGCTTGCGCGTCGGTGGAGTAGAGGCGTTCGGAGCGCAGGAACAGCTGTGGGGTGAACTCTTCGTCTTCGTGCAGTATGCCGGGCGTGAACCTTAGCTTGCCAAGCATCACGCGTTCGAACAGATAGCCCCATGCGGCAGCCCTGATGTTGCAGTCGCGCATGTAGTCGCTTCCGGTCTTTGGGCCGTCGTAGGTGAACGGCGTTTCGGCCACTGTCGCCGACGTGCTTTTGAATGTCACGATGTCGGGGTTGTGGTAACGCGCGATGTCGAGGCAGTGCTCGTAGGGCGCGCGTATCAGCATGTCGTCGCCATCGACAAATTGTATGTAGCGGCCACAGGCCATTTTCAGTCCGGTGTTGCGTGCCATCGACAGGCCCTGGTTGTGTTGCCGTATGTAGATTATGTCGTCAGCCAAGTCGGCCAGACCGTCAACGGGGGGTGTTTCCGACCCGTCGTCAACAAGTATTATCTCGCGTTCCTGACGGCTTAACGACAGTGCCAGGATGCTGGCAAGGCAGTCGTGCAACATTTCGAGGGGAATGTTGTAGGCCGTTATGATGAAACTTATCAGTGGTTGTTGCATAATTTGTGGTATAAATTGTTGAGTCGGCACAGGTTTTTCATGCCGATTATGCTGAGAAGTGCCGTTTTCGGCGACACTGCAACGGGCAGTGTAGGCATGTGCAGCATATGGATTCCGCATCTCTCGCATACCGTCAGCTGTATGTTCACCAAATGCGCGTAGTATTGGTTGAATGCTTTGCGGGTTATGTGTTCGGGGCAGTTCCAGTGCAATTGGCCGCTTATTACGAGCAGATGGGCTTCCAGCAAGTCGGTTATGTCTGTGCCGGCGGTCGCGGTTATTCCGTTGCCGTTGTCGTAATAGTAGTATAGGCCCACGTCGGTTGTGGCTACCTTCCTGCACACGTCCATGATTTTTGGCAGGGTGAAAAGGTCTTCAAACTTCTTGTTCTCGGTGAATCTCACCTTGCTGAACACTTCGCGCCTGAAAATCTTGTTGCATGCGTAGGAGTGGGCGTATGCCCGTCCGTTGAACCAGTAGTCCCATTTGTCGGTGTAAGTATTCCTGGGGAATGATTGTATGCTTTGCTCTTTGGCGTTGCCGTATTTTGTGAATATCGGAAATTCTATAAGGTCGCAGTCTGCATGGTTGGCGGTTTCTGCGGCGAGTTTCTCAAGCGTTTCGCTTGACAGGGTGTCGTCGGAGTCTACAAACATGATGTAGTCGCCCGTTGCTTCCTTTATGCCCCGGTTGCGCGCAGCTCCAAGTCCGCGGTTTTCTTCGTGTATTGCTTTTATCCTGCTGTCGTTTGTCTGGCAACTGTCGCATATTGCCGCCGAACCGTCTGTCGAGCCGTCGTCAACAAGTATTGCCTCCCAGTCGGCAAACGACTGGGCTGTTATGCTGTCAACGCACCGTTGCAATGTTTTTTCCACCTGATATACAGGTATTATGACAGATATCTTCATTCTGCGGTAGTGTTTGTCTTGGGGCTGTCGGGGGTATCTTGCCGCGTTGGCATAGGGTTGCCGTACGGTATTGTATGCTGCACTGCCGTTTGCAGCGTGGCCTGCCTTCGGGGCATTTTGGCCGTTGCAATGCGGCGTGGTGCTTGTGGATGGATTATTTTCCCGACCGTTTCTTTATGATTTTGTCTATTTCCTCAAATTCTTTTCCCATGTTGAGGTTGAAATATATGTTGTATAATGGTGCGGCCCATTGGTCTTCCCGGCCTGGCATCATTTCGCGGTATTTCTTCATGTAAGGCAGCGATTCCTTGTAGAGCGATATTTCCTTGGCGCGTGTCTCGCGTGTGTATGCCGTTTTGTGGTCGGTTCTTACCGCCTGGTTGTAGTAGGCCAGGCCCGCGTTGAGGTAAGCGTCGGGAATGCTGCTGTCTTTCTCTATCACCTTCTTGCTTATTTCCGAGCATTGCCCGTATTCGCCTATGTGCAGCAGTACGGTGCTTTTCGCGAGCAGAAACACATTACTTGTGCTGTCAATCGACAAGGCTTCGCCGCAGAGTGTGAGCGTCTTTTTCAAGTCGCCGCTGCGCAGGTAATGGTCGAAAAGGCGTGGAAAGAAATAAGCCGATTTGGGGAATTTTGCAAAACCCTCGTGAAGCATGTCGGCATACTGTGCCGTGTCGCCGGCCGCTTTGTAGGTTTCGGCAAGATATTGGTAGGTGAAATCGGTGTTTGTAGTGTCTTGCAGGGCCAGTGCCTTGTGCTTGAGCGTGAGGCTGGTGTCGCCCAGTTTGTAGCCGCAGAACACTGAAAGGAATGCTGCGCTGGCTTTCTTCTTGTCGGGCGTGAACTCATAGCCCGTGAACAAAGGCTGGTTTGCGCAGTCTATATATCTGTCAAAAAAGTCGAATGCTTTTCTGTATTCTTTCTTGTGGGTGAAATATGTGCCTCCGCTGAACAGGTTGGCACGGTAGGGGTATAGGTATTCCGCATGTTTCTTGCGGTATTTGAATCCGTCGCCGTTGCTTGTCTCCACCGAGTCGAGGCTTTCCGAAACGGCAAACATCCTGTAAGTGGCATCGAAAAGACTGGCAGTGTCGCCGGTTTGCTTCAGATACAGGTCTTCGTTGGTGCTTTCATGTTGTTTCTTTATCGACTCAAACAGCAGCAGCCAAATTCTCGTGTTGGAGCGGTTGGCAGAGTCGGCCAGCAATTTCCGCATCGACGCTTCGGTCTCGGGGAGCGATTTTCCGGCCTTGATGTTGGTTTTGGCCGTGGCCATTTCTTTTTTCTGCGCGCTTGCAGAAACCGTACAGAACAAAAAGGCAGCTATTGTGAGAATTAAAGTCTTGTGCATATATTGAGTCGCTTGTGTAATCCTGATGTTCAATTAGAGTCTTTAAAATCAGGACTGCAAGCGCGTTTGTTGCTTGCAGTCCTGTGTCGTTGTGCTCAAACAACTTCTATTGTCTGGCGAGTGTGGCCGTTGTTATTGTGCCAACTCTTTTGTGCGTGCGTCGTTTTCGCCGTACAGGTTGTAATAGGTGTTGTAGAGCAGGTATTTCCAGTTGGCGCGCTCTTGGTTGGGGTCGAGCTGGCGTGCCTTCTCAAGATAGCCCTGTGTCTGCTCCAGCAACGGCTTCTGCTGCTTCTCGTCGGGCAGTGTCGATGCTTTCATGTTGATGCAGTAGCCCAGCCATGTGAGCACGAGGGCATCGTCTTTTGCCTCGTTGGCTTTCTTGAAGTCGGCAATGGCTTCGTCCCATTTGCTCTCGTTCATTTCGGCCTGTCCCTTCACTGCCAGTGCCATGAAGTCGTTGGGGATGTTGGAAAGGCGGTCGTTTATGAGTGCGCTCTGCTTGTCTTTCATGCCCAGCGAACCGTAGAGAGTGGCGAGGTTGCTGAAGATGTTCTCGTTGTTCTTGTCTTTTGCATAGAGCTGCTCGAATGTGCTTGCGCACTTCACCGAGTCTTCTCTTGTCGTCATCGACTGCTGCATGAGAGCCATTTTCACGTTGAGCGCGTCTTTGTATGATGCGGTGTCTTCGAGAGCCACGTCAATGTATTTGTTGGCCAAGTCGATGTTCTTGTCCTGATAAGCCAGAACTCCGGCCACGCGGGCTACCTCGCCGAGGTAAGTGTCGGGAGCCTTTGTCTTGTCGAAATCGTTGAAGAGTGATGAAACGCCGCTCTCGATGTAGCTTGAGAAGAATTTGAGTGCGGTCTTGTTGTCCTCTTTCTGTATGGCATCCTGTCCGGCGTTTATGAGGTGAAGGCGCAGACCCCAGAGTGCGTTCTGGTTCTTTTTGTGGAATTTCGGGGCCACTTTGCCCTTGGCGTTGGGCTGCTGGTCATACTTGTCGCACTCTGTGGCATCGGAAAGAGCCTTTGCAAGGGCTTCATACATGCCTTCGGTGTCAACCGGCTTGTCGCCTTTCTGGCCCATTTGCTTCATCATCTGGTTCTCCTGCAAGGTGGCGTTTTCCTTGTTCACCTTTTCAAGCGACAGTTCTACGAGCTTGTTGTAGCCCTTTGCCTTGTCTTCGTTTCCGAGCGAGGAAATGCACGCGTTGAGCGCAGTTTGTGCTTCGGCATAGTCTTTGGCCTTCAACACACTCTTGATGTCTTGTGCGTTGGCTGATGATGCGGCTGCAACCATCAGTGCCATGATAAATAACTTTTTCATAAATGCTGTGTTTTTTGTTGATTTGTTAATGTCTTGTTATTCTTCGGCCCCGTTGTCGGTGTCGTCGGCAATGCCGTGCTCAGTCTCGGTTTCGGGCATTGTTATACCGTCAAGAGCGTTTGCATCCGTTGTCATGCTGTCGTCGGGCGTGTCGGTTGCGGTTTGTTCCTCGGCCACTTTCTCTTCAAGTTCCGAGCTCATCACCTTGCACACGCTTGCTATGACATCGTTTTTCTTTGTCAGGTTGATAAGTCTTACGCCTTGTGTGGCACGTCCCATCACGCGGCAGTCTGACACGGCAAGGCGTATGGCAATGCCGCTCTTGTTTATAATCATGAGGTCGTTCTTGTCGGTGACATTTTTGATGGCCACGAGTTTTCCAGTCTTGTCGGTTATGCTGAACGTCTTCACGCCCTTGCCGCCTCGGTTTGTCTTGCGGTAATCCTCAACCTGCGAGCGTTTGCCGTAGCCGTTTTCGCTCACCACCATTACGGTTTCTGTCGTGGCATCGTTCACTACAATCATTCCAACCACCTGGTCGTCGTCGCCGTCAAGGCGCATTCCGCGCACGCCGGTAGCGGCACGTCCCATGGTGCGTATAGACTCTTCGTCGAAGCGCACGGCGCGTCCGTTGCGGTTGGCCATGATGAGTTCGTTGTGGCCGTTGGTGAGTCTTACGTCAACAACCTCGTCGTCCTCGGCTATGTTGATTGCAATCACGCCGTTGGTGCGCGGACGTGAGTATGCTTCGAGGCACGTCTTCTTCACCGTTCCGTTCTTTGTTGCAAACACTACATAGTGTGAATTAACAAACTCCTCGTCGTTCAGGCCGCGCAGACGGAGCATGGCGTTGACAGAATCGTCGCTTTCGATGTTGAGCATGTTCTGTATGGCGCGTCCCTTGAAGTTCTTGTCTCCCTCGGGAATTTCGTAGCACTTGAGCCAGTAGCAGCGTCCTTTGCGCGTGAAGAACAGCATGGTTTGGTGCATAGTTGCCGGATATATGTCTTCGGTGAAGTCCTGTTCGCGTGTGCGTGCGCCTTTCGAGCCTACGCCGCCACGGGCCTGTTCGCGGAACTCGCTCAGCGGAGTGCGCTTTATATAGCCCAAGTGGCTCATGGTGATCACTACCGGGTCGTTGGGGTAGAAATCCTCGGCATTGAACTCATGCTCGTAGGGCTTTATTTCAGTCCGGCGCGGATCGTCGTATTTCTCCTTCACTTCAAGAAGCTCGTCTTTCATCACTTTCTTGCACAACTCCGGGTCGTCGAGTATCGACTGCAGGTAGGCGATGCGCTTTTCCAGTTCCTCATATTCGGCATGCAGCTGATCGACGCGCAGACCGGTGAGCTGCGACAGGCGCATGTCTACGATTGCCTTCGACTGTATCTCGTCGAGATCGAACCGCGCTTCCAAGTTGCGCTGGGCCTGCGAAGGCGTTTTGCTGGCGCGTATTATGTGCACCACTTCGTCGATGTTGTCACAGGCTATAATCAAGCCTTTGAGTATGTGTGCGCGTTCGCGTGCTTTTTTCTGATCGAATTTGGTGCGGCGTATGGTCACGTCGTGGCGGTGTTCCACGAAATAGTGCACGCAGTCTTTGAGCGAAAGCAGGCGCGGACGGCCCTTTACGAGTGCGATGCAGTTCACCGAGAACGAACTTTGCATCTGCGTCATCTTGTAAAGCTTGTTCAGGATGACGTTGGCGTTGGCGTCGCGTTTCACGTCTACGACGATGCGCATGCCCTGGCGGCCCGACTCGTCGTTCACGTTTGATATGCCCACGAGCTTGCCTTCCTTCACGAGTTCGGCGATGTTGGCCACGAGGTCGGCTTTGTTCACGCCGTAAGGTATCTCGGTCACGACAATCTTGTCGTGTGTATCGCCGCTTTCTATTTCTGATTTTGCACGGATTACGATGCGTCCGCGTCCTGTTTCGTAGGCGGTTTTCACGCCTTGCAGACCGTATATGTAGGCACCGGTGGGGAAGTCGGGAGCCTTTATGTATTGCATCAGTCCGTCGGTGTCGATGTCGGGGTTGTCGATGTATGCGCAGCATCCGTCAATCACCTCGCCCAGGTTGTGGGTGGGGATGTTGGTGGCCATACCAACGGCAATACCGTTGGCTCCGTTCACCAGCAGGTTGGGTATTTTTGTAGGCATGACGGTAGGCTCGACGAGTGTGTCGTCGAAGTTGTTGGTCATGTCCACGGTGTCTTTGTCGAGGTCGTCCATGATGTGCTCGCCCATTTTCGAGAGGCGGCACTCGGTGTATCGCATGGCGGCAGGAGAGTCGCCGTCCACCGAACCGAAGTTGCCCTGTCCGTCAACGAGCATGTAGCGCATGTTCCAGTTCTGGCCCATGCGCACCAAAGCTCCGTAAACCGAGCTGTCGCCGTGCGGGTGGTATTTACCCAGAACCTCACCCACGACGCGGGCGCATTTCTTGTATGGGCTTGTGCTCTTGTTGCCTATGCCAAGCATTCCGTAGAGTATGCGGCGGTGTACAGGCTTGAAACCGTCACGCACATCGGGCAAGGCGCGGGCCACAATCACCGACATACTGTAGTCGATGTATGAGGATTTCATTTCCTCCTCGATGTTTACTTTCAGAATTCTGTCTTGGTCTATTGTCTGATTTTCGTCCATTTGTTGTTTGTTTTGTTCTCTTTTTCAAATGTTGCGGCCTGCATCGCCTTTTCGCGGCAATTTCGTCTGTAATGCCGTTTTTTTGCGTTCTGGCGGATTCTGACCTTGTTTTCAGCCCGTAAAATTACAAAAAAAAACGCGAAAAATGCACCCCGTGCTTCACATGCGGCAATTATTTAAGTATAATTAGCGTCATGCCCGTGTCGTGTTGTGTGGGGGTATGCAAAGAGCGGCAGCCCATCGCAAGAATGGACTGCCGCTCTTTCATGGCCGCACAGTGTGTCACTCCGACACTATTTCATATATGTCTGCCGTTCCGTTCAGTTCCACCCGTGTGGTCTTGGGGTCAAGCTTCACGGTGAAGAACGAGTTGTCCACGGGCGTTGTGCCCACCACTTTGCCCTTTTTGTCATATTGCACGAACGTGGGGTCGCTTGCCTTGCTTGTGTCAAGCAGCATTGTGTAGGCTTTGGTTCCTTTGGCCACGCCGAATGCCAGGTGTCCGTCGCTGGTGTAGCGCGTGCACGGATTCTTGTCGAAAGCCAGCATTGCGCCTTCGGGGTTGCTTGTCTCCACCTTGAAACCGAGGCTCTCGGGTGTGGTGGGGTTCACTTCAAACGACCTCACGGCAATCCAGCTTTTCTTCTCCGAAGCCAGTTTGCGTATTCTCACATAGCGTGCATCTACGGGTTCGCCCTTCCAGTTTATCACATATTGCTTCTTGAGCTCGCCGCTCAATGCCTTCCATGTCTTCCCGTCGGTTGAATATTCGAGAATGGTGTTGTCATAGTAGTCAACGTCGTCGGTGGAATTGCGGCCCTGAAGAATCCTTATCTCGCTCACTTTGCGCGTTTCGCCGAGGTCGGCTCCCACCCAGTGGCCGGTGCTCTGGCTCACTCCCGAGTGGTAGTAGGTGGTGGAGTCGTTGTCGAACATCAGCTTGTTCTGTGTGGTGCGCAGTGTGGGATATGTTCCGATGCCCTTGTAGAATGCCGGTGTGCTGCCGGTGAGTGTCTTGAAGAATCCCGATGCCATGTCGTCCATAGAGGTCTCGTAGAATGGCTGCAGCACCATGGTGCCCGACTTGTGGGCCTCGTATGCCTTGCGGTCGGCCACGCTCATGGCGTTGTTTATGTATCCGTTCCAGAATGCCGACTTGTCGCCGCTCTTGTAGAGCTTTATCAGGTCGAGAGTCTTCAAGCCGCGCTTGCCGAGCTTTTCAAACTCCACGAGCCAGGGGCGGAGTTCGTTGAGCAGAAGCGTGTTTTTGCAGTTGGCTTCCATCTGCGACGGGGCTTTCTCCACTTTCTCAAATTCTTTGCGCAGGTTGTCGTATTGTGCCTGTGTGAAATCGTCCACGCTGAAAGTCTTCGTTTCCCACGATTCGGCGCGGCGGTAGCCCGTTTCGGTGTCGCACGAGTGTATGGCAAAGGTGCGGTAGGCATCGTGTGCTTCGGGGGTGAGGTCTACGAGTCCGCGCTCCCAGTTGTCTATCGGGTTGTAGGCCGACACGTTCCAGTTGTAGTCGGCCACTCCGTAGAGGGCGAGCTTCGAGGCTTCGCCGTGCTCCATCGGGTTGCTCAGCACGCCGCATGTCTGCTCTTCGGTCAGGTCGGTTTCCAGTCCGTATGCCGGTCCTTGCATTATTATGTGGCGGGCATAGTCGGTAACGGGGAAATTCCACCAGTAGTATGCGGGGCGTTTTATGCGCTTGTCAACAAAATCGAGTGTCTCCTTTGTGAGGTCGCTGCACACCACGGCACCTGTCCAGAACACGTTTATCGACGGGTCGAGCTCGTTTCCGTATATGGCGAGCGGGCCGTCGGGTCCGGGCTTGGCCCAGAGCTGCGAGTAGTCGGTGGGGCACACCACGAGCGGCGACACGTCGCCCTTCTGTTTCACAAACTCGTTGGTAAGGCGGTTGAGCAGTGCCACCTGCTTCTTGGGGTTTGTGCCCTCGCCGTCGATGTCGTCGAAGTGTATGGCGAAAGCCCTCACTCCGAGGTCGTACATCAGGTTGAACTTGTTCACGAGGTTGTTGTAGTCTTCCTCGTTCCATTTTATGTCTTTTCCGGGATGTATGGCCCACACGAAATCAACGCGGTTGCGGTTGCAGGCTTCGACGAGCTCGCGTATGTTTCTGGCTTGTTCGGGAGGATAGGGCAGACGCCAGTTGGGGCTGCTGTGGTAGGGGTCGTCTTTCGGGCCGTACACATACACGTTCATCTTGTTGCGTCCGTAGTAGTCGATGAGCGACAGGCGCACTTGGTGCGACCACGGGTTGCCGTAGAATCCTTCGACCACTCCGCGCAGCGGAAGGTCGGGATAGTCGTTGCATGTAACGTAGGGCAGCCGTCCTCCTGCTGCCGGGCTTTCAATAATCTGGCGCAAGGTCTGTATGGCATAGAATGCTCCGCGCTCGTCATAGCCGGTTATCGCGATGCCTTTCTTGTCGGCTTTGAGCAGATATGCACCCGAAGCCATTTTCTTCAGACCGGCTTTCTTGGCTTCTTTTTCGCCGAACGTGATGGTGAGTTTTGTTCCTTTGGGGTTTGAGGCGAGGAACTTCATGTCGGCAGCAAACTTGCCCGATTTGTCGCGCAGACTTATTCCGTCGTGCAGGTCGAGCCAGTTTTCGCGGTCGATGTCGAGGTTGTGCGGGGTGGGGTTGACCACAATGCCCTGGTGGTCGATTTTCTTCCCGGGCACCATGTTTACGTCCTGTTTCTCCGAACGTTGCGAGTTGAGGTCGAACGTTTCGTCTTGTGCGAATGCACCCAACGTGCATAACGACGAAGCCAAAGCCGTCAGTAGAAGTTTCTTGTCAATCATTTATTATAGTAGTTTTTAGGTTAATGCTACAGTGTGCCGACGCAACCCTTGGGCGAAGATGCCGTCTGTGGATTGCGCCCGGTGCGCTTATTGCTTACAAAGTTAAGCATTTTATTGCGCCCCGTAGCGGCAGTCGGCAAAAAAAGTTGTCTGGTAAAGTGCGCCGCCATCATGTATATGCCGTGGTTCACACGTTGAAATATTTTTCGAGTTCGGCTTCGGCGGCTCCGCCGTCGTTGGCCATATCGCTTATGATCGAGCCGTGCTCAAGCAGCGCCACGCGCGTCGACACCTCGATGGTGTGCTGCAGGTTGTGGCTCGACAGGAGTATGGTGGCACCCGTCTGCGCGTGGTGTTCGGTGAGAATCTTCTTCAGTGCGTTCTGGCTGCTGGGGTCGAGAAAGTTGAACGGCTCGTCGAGCACCACGAGTTCGGGGCTTGTGAGCAGTGCGGCTATAATTCCTATTTTCTGCTTGTTGCCTGCCGAGAAGTCGCGTATGTATTTTTTCTGGGCCAGAATCTCGCCGTTCATAAACTGCGTGAAATCGTCAAGGCGGGCCGCAATGTCGTCTTTCGACATGCCCGACACCTGGCCTATGAACCCGAAATATTCCTCGGGAGTGAGGAAGTCTATGAGAAACCCGTTGTCGATGTATGCGCCGGTGCAGTGTTTCCACGCCTCGCTTTCAGCCGGGTCAATGGCTTCCCCGTCGCGTGGGGTGAGCGTCACGCGGCCTGTGTCGGCTCGCAGCAGGTCGAGCATGAGGCGGAACAGTGTGGTTTTTCCGGCTCCGTTGTTGCCCACGATGCCCAGTATGTCGCCGTGGGCTATCGTAAACTGGCTGATGTCTACGGCTGTGTGGTCGCCGAACGTTTTCTTGAGGTCGTTGATGTTAATCTCCATTCTTGCCTTGTTGGTAATGTGTGCACGAAGTTATACAAATTATTCTGCATCGGCAAATTTTCGGCCCTGCTATTTGTTTTCTGCCGTGGCGCTGTTTGCTTATTGCGAAATGTTTTGTAACTTCGCACATGGTTGTGGCACGGCTTTTGCTTTTCCGCACCATATCACATCATTAAAGGAAAACATAGAAACACATGGGAGCAGGAAAATGGATAGGCGGCTTTCTCGGGTTCATCTCGGGCACGGGGCCGCTTGGAGTGCTGGCCGGGTTTGCCCTGGGCTGGCTTTTCGACAAGGGAATGGAAACGCCGGGCGACGACGGCGCATCGCGCGGCAGCACCGACGGCGTGCATGCCGACGACGGCAGTTACAGGCAACGGCAGGGACAGCGCAACTCGTTTCTGTTCTCGCTCCTTGTCCTCGCCTCATATATAATACGCGCCGACGGACGCATAATGCACTCCGAGATGGAGGCCGTGCGCAACTTCCTGCGCCGCAATTTCGGCGAGGTGGCGGTGAGCCAGGGCGAAGAAATCCTGCTGCGCCTTTTCGAGCGGCAGAAGAGCATGGGCGAACTGGCTTTCCGTTCCACGATAGGCGATGCGTGCCGCGAGATGTACATGAACATGGACTATGCCCAGCGTCTGCAGCTGCTCGATTTCCTCGTGATCATAGCCCGCGCCGACGGCGTGGTGGTGAAGCAGGAGATTGACGCACTGCGTTTCGTGGCCTCGGGGCTTGGCATTTCCGATGCCGACCTCAACTCCATACTCAATCTGAAAGGCGGAGCTTCTGACACCGACGCGGCCTATAAGGTGCTCGGCATAAGTCCTTCGGCTACCGACGACGAGGTGAAAGCCGCCTACCGCAGCATGGCGCTGAAGCATCATCCCGACCGCGTGGCGGCTCTCGGCGAGGATGTGCGCAAGGCGGCGGAGCGCAAGTTTCAGGAAATCAACGAGGCGAAAGAAACCATTTACAAGGCTCGCGGAATGCGTTGAAAGGCCGCTTCTTTGGCGCACCCCGTATGCGCTGCAAGCGTGTGCCGCATGTGCCACGAGCGTATGCTTAATGCCCGACAGGCGTGTATCGCTTGCCGGGCATTGTTGTATTAGGTGACGAAAAAAAACAACTTGGTGCGATTTGTATCATGCAAAAACTATGTTTGCACAATTGTCTGGCTCATCTTTTAGGCTGTATTCACCTCTTTCATCGGTCACATAGCCCGCTATGCTCCCTCTTCAAGAGATGAATACATCTCAAAAACATAAACCGCAAATCATACCAACTTGTTTTTTTCACCGTCACTAAGGCCGTTTGAGATAGTGGCCGATGCTTCATTCGACGGGGAACTGGCGTTTCACGTCGTCCCAGTAATAATAAGGAGTTGGCAAAATGAAATTCTTTCCACGCTTTGCCTCCAGTGCGGGCAACGTGATTTCGCGCTCATTGTGCATGAATTTCACAATCACCTTGCCGTGGCCGTTGCCGAAGAAAACAAGTTGAAGGTTGGCCGCCATGGGGATGATGACATCCATGCGGTTCTCGTCGGCATAGAGACCGAGGCGCGACAGAAGCCGGTAGAGGCTCGTGTCGTGGCCGAACAGCAGGTCGGCGGCACAATTGCCCGAGGCCATGGCAATGTCGGCACTCTCCACGATATGCTTCCACAGCGAAGCGGCGCAGCGTTGCGGCGTACCATTGTTGGCAGGGTTTATGCCGTTGCACAACTGCATGCGGCGGTTGTTCATCTCGTAAATCTGGCGCATCTCGCGCTCGTTGAACAGGTCGTAGAGCGAGATGCCGATGTCGGTGTTCTGCATATCGCTGGCGATGGTGTGCAGTTCTTGCGCCACGTCACGCGCATTGATGTTGGTGGGAGCGACGAACAGCGAGCGCATGAGCCTTTCGGGCTGCATGGTCCACTGGTTCTGCGTGCTGTCTTCAAGGGCGTGTTCTTCGGGCGAGGTGTAGGCTATGTAGGCCATGTAGCGCTGCCCCGTCTCTGCCGACAGACTGATATCGGGGAACATCTGTCCCAGTTGCGACACAAATGCCGTCATGCTCATGGCGCACCGCAGCACGGTGCTCGACTGTGCCTGCACATGTTTGCCGCCACTGAACACTTCGGGATAGGCCGTGGCCATGCGCCGTGCAAGGCCGCGGTGCTGTCTGGCTCCAATGGCGGTGAGTCCGCCGGCTCGCCCGCGTGCGTCGTCGTGTATGGCGGCGAGCCGTCGGCGCACGTCTTTTCCGAGCGGGGTGAGGTTGAGGGTGTCGGCAAATGCGCTGTCGATAGCGTCGTAACGCCGCTCGTCGGGCAGCCATCGTGATCCGTGCCGGGCAAATATGCTTATGTAGAATGGCGCGTAGCCTTTGGGGGCAGGCGTGCTTGTTGTTGTGTCGGGGGTGGGGTAGGCGGCATACACGCCGCCGTAGCGTTCCCATTGGGCCATTGCCGTGGTGGCGGCGAGTAGTGCAGCCGACAGGAACGAGATGCGTGCGAAGTGTTTCATTGTTGGTGTTTGTGGTTGAGTGTATGAAAAAAGGGAACTGTCCATTGCGTTATGAACCGTTCCCTTGGTTTTGTCCTAACTGGCAGAAACCGTGTTCAGCCGGTTAATATCCTGCGTTCTGCGTCCAGTTGGTATTCTCCTTCATCACGCTTTGCGGCACGGGCAGTATGCGGCAGGTCTTTTCAAAACGTGCATCGGGGTTGCTGCGCACATGGAAACCGTATTCGCTTTCAAACGTTCCGAAGCGTATCATGTCGTTGCGGCGCCAGTTTTCGTCGAAGAACTCGCGTCCGCGCTCGTCGAGAAGTTCCTGCAGTGACGGCGTGTGGTCGAGTTGCGGAGCGTGCACATAGCTGCGTATCTGGTTGAAGAGCGACTGCGGCGTGTCGCCGTTGGTGGCTCCCGCTCCGCGCAGTATGGCCTCGGCCTTGGTGAGGATGATGTCGGCGTAGCGGAAAATGGGCACGTCGTTGCTCTGCGAACGGTTGTAGGCACTGTACTCGTTGGGATTGGGATAGAACTTTATCGAGCGCCATCCCTGTCGCCATCCGTCGGCGGTGGCTCCGCAGTTGAGTTGTGCCAGTCCGCCTTCCTTCAGCGTTATCGTTTTCGTGAATTCGAGCTGCGCGCCCTTGTAGATGTAGGGTTTGCCCGTGTCTTCGCCCGTTATGGCATCGTGTATGTTCACCTTGCCGCCGAGCACGGCATCGTTGCGGTCGTCGCCGGGCAGCGAGAAGAGGTCGGCAAAGCTGGTGTTCATGGCGCATATTCCTGCACACGACTTGCTCATCTTGCCGCTGTAATAGCCCGTTGTGTCGCCGTTGTCAATCTTGCGGAAGGTGCGGTAGCGTCCGTAGTACATGCCCGGGGCGTTAACCTTGTCGTAGGGCATGGCATAGATGAAGTCCTTTATCTGCGAACCGTTGTCATACATGAACTTCTTGCGGTAGGAGTCGCTCAGGTCGAAGAGTCCGCTTTTCATTATGTCGTCGCAATACTGCACGCAGTCGTTGAGCTTTTCGTTCTTTGTCGAGGCTGCATCGTAGGCGGTAACATCGCCGCAGGTGTAGACACCCCAGTTTATGTAGAGCTTCACGAGCAGTGCCTCGGCCATCCATTTGTTGGGCTTGCCATAAGTGGAGGCATCGTTGCTCTCGGAGAGGTAGGGCAGACATTCCTTCAGTTCCTTCTCTATGAACTCGGCCACATCCTTGCGCTTGCTGCGCACCACGGCCTCGTTCTCGTCGGGCAGGTGGTCGAGCACAGGCACGTCGCCGTAACTGTCCATGAGAATGAAGTGGTAGAAGGCGCGCATCACACGTGCCGGGGCGATGCTGGCCGGCTTGTCGCCGAGGTCGGCAATCACTTTGTTGCATTTTGTTATGCCGCTCGCGAGGTCGGTCCAGTAGCTTGCCGGTGTGTCTTCGGCAAGGAAGGCGTGGAGCGTGGGGTGCACGTTTTCGCCGTTGTCCCAGTAGTCGCCGTCGAAGGAAACGCCTGTTGCCTCGTCAGACGAGAAGGTCTGCACACGGTTGTAGTTGTTGCCCAGCGCACTGCGGAATGCATAGTACACGTCAGACATCTTCGCCTCTATCGCCACGGGGCTGTCGGGATATTCCGTGTATTTCGACTTCACATCGACGTCAAGGTCGGTGCAGCTTGCCATTGATGCTGCAATGGCGGCCAGCAACGTTGTCTTTATTATGTTGTTCATTGTGGTTTTCTGTTTTGTTTTGGTTTGAAAGTTTCTCGCTTCCATGTTCTTTTTCTGTCGTTGCATGCTTGGTGTTGCCGTCGGCATTAGAAATTCACCTTTACACCCACCATGAATGTGCGTGTGCGCGGATAGTAGTTGTTGCGCCAAACGATGCCCGGCGTGAGTCCGCCGAGGTTCACTTCGGGGTCAACACCCTTGAAGCTGGTGATCGTGAACACGTTGTTGCATGTGGCATAGAGTGAAAGTGAGTTCACCCAGTCGCCTATCTTGCCGAAGTTGTACGACAGCGAGAGTGTCGAGAGGCGCAGGTAGGAACCGTTCTCCAGATAGCGGTCGGAAGGCTTCTGCGAGTTCACGTCGCCGTAACGCTGCTCGGTGAGGGCTTCGGCGAGCACGTTCTTGCCCTGCGAAATGAGCGACACGGTGTTGTACTGTGCACGCAGACCGTTGAATATCTTGTTGCCCACCACGCCCTGAAAGAACATGCCGAGCGACCAGTTGCGCCAGGTGAGCGTGTTGTTCCAGCCGAAGGTGAGCTTGGGCTGTGCGCTGCCTGTTTTCGTGCGGTCTTTGTCCTGCGGTTTGATGGTTGTTTCGCCGGTGCGTTCGCCGGTCTTCTCGTCGTGCACATAGAACTGCGACACGCCGTCCTCGTTGTATCCTGCCCACTCGTAGGTGTAGAACTGTCCTATTGGGCAGCCCTCCATGAGACGCTGCACATAAACTCCCGTGTTGGCAGTTATCTCGGGTTCGGCCACGTCGATGTAGTTCACCGAGTAGGTGGCGTTGCTCAGTTTCTCCACAGTATTCTTGTTGTGCGAGAGGTTGAGCGTCGTTGTCCACCTGAAATCCTTGGTCTGCACGGGCACGGCATTGATTGTCAGCTCCACGCCCTTGTTGCTTATGTCGCCCACGTTGGCGGTCATCATGCCGTAGGGATAGCGGTTGGTTGACACGGGATAGTCGTAGATGAGGTCGGAGGTGCGCTTGTCGTAATACTCTATCGTACCGGTCAGTCGTCCGCCGAAGAAGCCGAAGTCAAGTCCCACGTTGAACATTCCGGTGCGTTCCCACTTCAAGTCGGGGTTGGAATTGCTCAGGGCGGCTATCGTGTGCATCTGGCTTGTCACGCCGTTGGCATCGGTATATGAGAACCAACCCGATGCTCCGTAGGTGCGCACGGCTGTATAGGCATCGAAACCGAGCGAGTTGCCGCTCACACCGTAGCCCACGCGCAGTTTGAGGTCGTCGAAGACGTTGAGTTTCTTTATGAAGTTCTCTTCACTCAGACGCCATGCTGCCGACACCGAGGGGAATGTTCCCCAGCGGTTGTTCTTGCCGAATGCCGACGAACCGTCGCGTCTCACCGTGGCCTGGAAATTGTATTTGCTGTCGAAAGAGTAGTTCACACGTCCGAAGAACGAAATCATGCGCAGCGTAGACTCGGTGCCGCTCTCCACGCCGTCTATTCCGTCAATGCTGTTGGCATTGGTAAGGTTATACCATTTCAGGGCATCGTTGTAGAAATTCTTCACCGTGAGTCCGAACCCGTCGTTGCTGTTTGTCTCTTCCCACGAGTAGCCGAGCATTGCCCCGACGTGGTGTACGTCGGCGAAAGTCTTGTCGTAGTTGCCGTAAAGTTCAAACACGCTCTTGTTGTTCATGTAGGTGTTGCGGCGTGCCTGGCCGTTGGTGTTTACAATCTGCGACTTGGTGGAGTGGTATTGGCTGTATGTGTTCTGGTCGGTCATGTAGGAGTAGTTGGCGCTGAGCATAAGCTCCTTGATGATTTTAAGGTCGGCCTTGCCCGTCACCTGAAGCCGCTTGTAGACGGTTTTCTCGGTGTCCTCGTTGAGCATCGATACAGGATTGTAGTAGTTGGTCACCGATGTCGATCCATACCACGACCCGTCCTCATTGCGCACGGGCTGCAGCGGCGAGTAATACACCATGGCATCGGTTATGCTCATGCCCTTGATGTCTGACACCACGCCTTCTGCCGTGGTCTGGTTGGCATTGACTCCAAGCGACAGCGTGAGGTGGTCTTTCAGCACTGTTGACTGTCCGAAGGCACGCGCGCCGAATGTCTTGTTGTCGGTGTTGCGTATCACGCCCTGGCGGTCGATGTAGTTGAGGCTCACGTTGTAGCTCGACTTGGCATTGCCTCCGCTCACTGCGAGGTTGTGACTGTGCGACACTCCCGTGCGCTCCACCTGACTTTGCCAGTCGGTGTCGGCTCCCTCGTCGCTGGGCAGGGTGAAGTTGTTCTTGGCGGCGTAGTCGCGCAACTGCGAGGCGGTGGCCACTTCAAGGTCTTTGGCCACATTGTCAAAGGCTACATATCCGTTGTAGCTCACATGGGCAGTGCCCTGACGACCGCGCTTCGTGGTGACAATAATCACGCCGTTGGCAGCCTTCGAACCGTATATTGCCGTTGCCGTGGCGTCGCGCAGCACGTCGATTGACTCGATGTCGTCGGGCGCAACGAGCGAGAGGTCAACTCCCGGTATGCCGTCCACTATATAATAAGGTTGCATGGCATCGCCCTCGCGCAGCGTGGAGGCACCGCGCAGTATTACCGACATGTTGGGTTCGTTGGGGTTGCTGCTTGTGGTTATCGACAGACCGGGCACTTTTCCCTGAAGCATCTCGGCCGGTGTGGTATATACGCCACGGCCAAGTTCGTCGGCCTGCAGCGTGGTTATGCTGCTCGTTATGTCCTTGCGGCGCATCTTTCCGTAGCCCACAACCACCACTTCACTGAGCTGATGGTTGTCTTCCTGCAACCGTACTGTCGCACCGTCGGTGAATGCAAGCTGCTGTTGCTTGTAGCCAAGATACGACACTTCTATGGTTGTTCCGGTTTTCAGACTGCTGAACGAGAAATGTCCGTCAATGTCGGTGACTGTCTTTTCCTGTGTGCCGACAATGCTTACCGAGGCACCTATGATAGGTTCGCCTTTCTCGTCGACCACCGTTCCGCGCATGTTGCCGGGAGTGGGGTCGGCATTGCGATTCTCGCTCGGAGCTGTTGCCGGCATGTTGATGGCAGGCATTGCTGCGGATGCATACGCGCTTCCGCCTGCAAACAACAGTGTCAAGGCAACGTTTGTCCTGAATTTCATCATGGATTTCTGTTTTGATTTGTAATAATGCATGTTATCCGTTTGGTGTAAAAACTTTCTTTCGGCTGCAAAATTATACGTTGCATATTACAAAAGCGTGTCGGCTATATTAAGCGGACAAGACAAATGAATGTCATCGGATGTTGTTGCGTAACACGTTAGTAACAAGTGTTTTTATACCGTGCGGTTAACATATTTTTGTATGTCACATGTGCCGTATTCGGCTATTAAGTCGTAATTTTGTACTTGAAAAATAACAACTGCTGGCGGCAAATATACGAATTAATTTTCATAAACGTGCCATGTCAGCTTTTTTTTATGGAAGAAAAGAACAGGTGTATGTCTTTTTCGGCCAACAGAACAAACTATCTTATATATAAAACGACAAAAAATTAAAATGAAAAATTGTTTTGAAAAGATTTTCATGGGGGCAAAGCGCACTGCCGTTGCGGCTCTTGTGGCAATCGGTGTCGGCGGCGTGCCGACAGTAGACGCGCAGACCACCGTGGAAACCACCTTCAAGGTGTGCGCCCTCAACGTGGACGGACTTCCGCAGAAAATCCTTACTTTCGACCTCAACGCTGACGGCCCCGGCTCCGACGGAACAAAGAAGATCGGACAG
>CAVDCP010000016.1:0-49952 GCA_963607545.1 bacterium | reverse complement strand
CCAAGAATATATGATACGCATTCTCCATTTACCCTAATATAATGAATAACAAGTGCAAAGGTACTTAAAAATGGTAAAACTGTCAACAATGCCCTACTATATTCTTATATTAAAGCAGGAAAGGGAGTCATCTATCCCTTTCCTGTCATTGCGTTAGGATGTAATATTTGCTTACATTTTCATTCATTTCGGCTTGCCCTCGTCACGGAAGCTGATTCCCGACCGCCCGATGATGATATGGGCGGCGATGAAATTTCCTGACGGGATTCGGTCATCCACCGGGCTGCGAATCTGCGGTGTATCTCCGGTGTGTTTTGATGTAAAAGATATGGCAGAAACAACTTACGATAGACCTACAATAACGCTGCAACCATAGAAAAACGGAGAGAGCCATTGCCATACATATTCATTACAGTTCGGTCGAAGCATGCGCTTACTGCGGTTGAAGCACGCATTTACTTCGACCGGATTACAATACCATGTTGTCATTCTTCCTGACCGAACAGTAGTTCCTTACGGTTGATTTTACTGCATTACCGCCTTCATGCAGTAAATCTCTCGCACGCAGTCAAACTGCCATTTGTCTGCAAAATGCAAAACTCCTTCCTGCACGAAAAGCGTGGGCAGGAAGGAGTTTGTATGTTGTGGTGCGGATCGTTACCGTATTGCCATTGTCATGCTGATTGGCACGCCCGTCATCCTTTTTTCATTTTCTTTATGAAATGGCGAGCTACAAAATATACAACGGCAATTACAACAAGAGCTACAATAATCCATTTAATATATTCGCCATAGCGCATAATCTCGTCATGGAGCTTTTCTTCGGGAACGATGCTGTGCAGATACCAACCCAAACCGGCAAGAATGCAGTGCCAGGCCCCGGCTCCGACAGTTGTGTAGAGCAGAAACTTTCCGTAATGCATCTTTGCCAATCCTGCCGGAATTGATATCAAGTGGCGTATTCCTGGGATGAGACGCCCGGTGATTGTAGCCACCATTCCATGGTTGTCAAAATAGCGTTCGCTTTTTTCCACCTTTTCCTGGTTAAGCAGACACAGATGCCCCAGTTTGCTGTTTGCAAATTTGTATATAATAGGTCTTCCCAAATAATATCCGGCGAAATAGTTGATTGAGGCACCCACATCGGCTCCTAAGGTTGAGAACAGAATTACAAGGAAGATGTCGATATTGCCGGCTGCTGCATGGTAGGCCGCAGGAGCCACTACAAGTTCTGACGGTACGGGCACTACGGTGCTTTCAAGAAGCATCAACAGAAAAATTGTTCCGTAATTCAGATGGCCCAATAATGAAGCTATCCAATTCATTTTTTATTGCTTTTACTGTTTTTTTGTATGGGTTATCGGTTGTCGCTATCGCCGTCGGTTTCATATTCATAATACTTTTCCGGCGGGATGCCTTTCGGAAAACTGTCGCTGAATACGATTCTCGCCTCATCGGGATTTTCGTTGCAGGCTTTTTTCAGTGTCGCGAGATATTCTTCCCTGCGGTTTATGCGTTTGCAACACGATGCGAGATAGGCCAAGCCTTCACCGTTTTTGCCTTTGTTCATCTCGATATAGGCTTTGAACATCTTGTAGGCCACGCCGGAATATCCGCAGTCGTATGTAGATACTGCAACGCGGTAGAATATGTCCTTTGAGAAATTCGAGTCGTTGAGAGCCGACATGAAACTGTTCAGAGCGTTTTTGATGTGCCCGTGTTCAAGCATTATATGACCACGCACCACCTTTATGTTTGCCTTGTTGCATTCCGGCAAAGCTTCAGCCTTGTCTATGTAGTCAACGGCTTCCACTTCACGGTTCATTTGCGACAGCGTGAAAGCCAGGTTTTGGTAAATGTCGGGCAGATTGCGTTTGTCGTTTCCCGTCTTCGACAATGCCACACGGTATTCTTCCTCAGCCTCCTCAAAACGCGACAAGTTGAGCAGTGCATTGCCTGCAAACATATAGCCTGTAGGCTCGTCGGGGCATATTGATATGAAACGCCGATAGTAGGCAAGTGCCTCTTCAAAGTTGCACAGACAATACAATCCGTTTGCCTTGTTGAGTATAGCCTCATCGTCGTTTGGGTCAATCGCTATCGAAAATTCACTGCTGGTTATCGAATCGTTTATGTGATTGCGCATATACTGTGTCGATGCAAGATGATTCCACAAATGGGTGGAATACGGGTCTTCATCGAGAAGCGACTCAAAGATGCGTTCACTTTCTTCATATTTGCCCTCACCGAAAGCAATGCGCCCTTTCAGTTCACGGTAATCAGCAAGTTCCGGCTCGTCGGACAATTCAAGCCATTCGCTTGCTTTGTCGGCAAGATTATAGTCCATGTACAATGTCGACACATCGAGCACATAGTCGGGCACGTCGTCTTCGTCAATTTTCTGCATGCACTCATGCAAATATTTGTCTGCATCATCCTCGTTCCCTTCCGAAATCATGATTTCGGCCACGAGGTAAATACAGTCCAAATCAAGTTGGTCGGAAATCTGCCGTGCATAGAATTTTGCCTTTTCAACATTGTTTTCGTCAAGCAATGCAGTGCGAGCTCTGAAAACAAGAGGCAGCGATGCGCCGGGGTGCAGACTTATGGCATAGTCAAGAACTTCAACAGCCCGACTGTTATTGCCGTTCTTGTAATAGAACTCGGCAATATCAGTCAGTTCGTCCGATTCCAGATAGACATTCTTATGAAGCCGCTGTGAGTCTTCATATTTCTTGAGAATATCCTGAAATTCAGCACTGTTGAAATGTTTGTCTCGATCGGTCATTATTGTTTGTTCTGTTTTGCCCAAGTGTCTTTAAGACCTACAGTCTTGTTGAACACGAGGTTTTCAGTGGTAGAGTCGAGGTCGGCCATAAAATATCCTATGCGCTGAAACTGCAGATATTCACCGGGTTTGCGTTCTGCCGCATACTCCTCTACATAGCAATTGTCGTTGGTGAGCAGACTGTCGGGATTGAGCAGTTCGCGGAAATCACGTTCATCGGCAGACGGGTTCTCCACGTTGAACAGCCTGTCATACACACGCACCTGCGCTTTTCTGCATCTGTCTGCCGACACCCAATGCAGTGTGCCCTTCACTTTACGGTTGGCACCTTCGAGTCCACTCTTGCTGAGCGGGTCATATTCTGCCTGTATCTCTGTCACATTGCCGTTCTCGTCTTTTGTGCATCCAGTGCATTTTATGATGTATGCATTCTTGAGCCGCACCTCTTTTCCCGGTGTCAGTCTGAAGAATTTCTTCGGGGCATCCTCCATAAAGTCCTCTCTTTCAATCCACAGATTCTTTGAGAAAGCAATTGTGTGAGTGCCGTCGTTCTCGTTTTCAGGATTGTTTATTGCCACCATTTCTTCTATTTCTCCGTCGGGATAGTTGGTGATAACGAGTTTCACGGGATTCAGCACAGCCGAAACACGTATCGAACGTTTGTTCAAATCGTCCCTTACAGCTGCTTCAAGGAGCGCGAAATCGTTCAATGCGTCGAATTTTGTGTAGCCTATAGAGTCGATGAAATTGCGTATGCTCTCAGGCGAATAGCCACGACGGCGCATTCCGCTCAGTGTCGGCATGCGCGGATCGTCCCAACCGCTCACTTTCTTTTCGTTTACGAGGGCAAGCAGCTTGCGCTTGCTCATAACTGTGTAAGTAAGGTTCAGACGGTTGAATTCTATCTGTCGCGGACGGAAATCGTGAATGTTTTCTGTCTCACCGCGCATTTCCTTCAGGAAATCGACGAATTTGTCGTAGAGCGGGCGGTGGGGCACAAACTCCAAAGTGCATATCGAATGGGTGACACCTTCAAAGAAATCGCTTTGTCCATGGGCAAAGTCATACATCGGATAGGCATGCCATTTCGTTCCCGTGCGGTGATGCGGAGTGTGTATGATGCGGTAGATGATAGGGTCGCGGAAGTGCATGTTCGGGTTGGCCATGTCAAGTTTCGCGCGCAACACCATGCTTCCTTCAACGGCCTCGGGGGTGTTCATTTTCTTGAACAGTTCAAGGTTTTCCTCAACCGGGCGGTCGCGGTAGGGCGATGCTGTGCCCGGAGTGGTAGGAGTACCCTTCTGTTCGGCTATTTGTTCGGCTGTCTGTTCGTCAATATATGCGTGGCCGTTGTTTATCAGCCACAATGCGAAATCCCAAAGTTTCTCGAAATAGTCGGATGCATAATATACATTTCCCCATTTGAATCCCAACCATGAAATGTCGTTGAGGATATTCTCCACATATTCGTTGTTTTCCTTGCTCGGGTTTGTATCATCGAAACGAAGGTTGCACACTCCGTTGTAATTCTCAGCTACCCCAAAATCCATGCATATTGCCTTGGCGTGTCCTATGTGCAGGTAGCCATTTGGCTCAGGCGGGAAACGGGTTTGAATGCGGCCACCGTTCTTGCCTTCGGCCAAGTCCTGTTCCACCAGTTGCTCAACAAAGCTCAAGCTCTTTTTCTCTTCTTCTGGGTTTACTTCTTTTACTGCCATATTTGTTGTCTTAATATTATGTTGCAAATTTACACAAAAAAAACATTATATAGTGTGCCTACACTTGCATTTAAGGATATTTCTTCAGCATTTGCAACGAAAACAACCCATTAAATGCATTTGGCAAGCCTATTAATGCACACATGTGGTGCCTTGCACACGCTTGGGCGTGCCAGACACCACATGTAGTTACAATCTATATTTGCTTTAGACTGATTTTCCTTTTGCAGACTTACTCCACGATTTCAAATGCCAGTTCGGCTTTGTCATCATCCTTTCTTATATCGACATGTTTGCCGACAGACAGTTTTCCCGACAAAATGAGTTCGCACAAACCATCCTCGACATACGTCTGTATGGCACGTTTCAACGGTCTTGCGCCGAATTGCTGGTTATAACCCTTCGACGAAATGTAGTCTTTGGCCTCATCGGTAATCGTTACCATATAGCCCAATGCGCCAAGCCGTTTGCACAAAGCCGCAAGTTCGATGTCGATGATTTGCCGTATGGCCGTATTGTCAAGTTGGTCAAACGTGATAATCTCATCAAGACGGTTCAGGAATTCCGGGGCAAACTGCTTGCTCAAGCTCTTCTGTATTATCGAGTGGGCACGTTCTTTGTCGTTGGCAGCATTGCCGTTCGCATTCATTCTCGACGACATGAAGCCTATACCGTTGCCGAAATCTTTCAGCTGACGTGTCCCCGCATTCGAAGTCATGATGATGATTGTATTGCGGAAATCAACGAGCCGTCCGTTGCCGTCGGTCATGCGTCCTTCATCGAGCACTTGCAGCAGCAGATTGTACACGTCGCCATGGGCTTTTTCTATCTCGTCGAGCAGAACAATGGAGTAGGGGCGGCGGCGCACTTTTTCGGTGAGCTGACCTCCTTCACCATATCCCACATATCCCGGAGGCGCTCCTACCAGTCTTGAAGTGTTGAACTTTTCCGAATATTCGCTCATGTCTATCCGTATAAGAGTGTCTTTTGAGCCGAACATAAGTTCGGCGAGACGTTGTGCAAGGTAGGTCTTTCCCACACCGGTAGGTCCGAGGAAAAGGAATACGCCGATAGGATGATTGGGATCTTTCAGTCCGAGACGGCTGCGCTGGATGCTCCTGACGATTTTTTCCACGGCATCGTCCTGCGCTATTACAGCACTTTTCAACACATTGCCCATATCGCGCAGACGCTCGTTTTCCGATTCCGTGATTTTCTGCAACGGAATCCCCGACATTATAGAAACCACATTTGCCACATCCTTTTCAGTAACGCTTTCGCGTTGTCCGTCTTCGTTCAAGAGCCATTCTTCATTCAGCTTCTTCAACTCTTCTTCAAGTTCGCATTGCTTGTCACGATAGGTGGCGGCCATTTCAAAGTCCTGGTTCTTCACAGCCTCCTGCTTCTTACGGGTCATCTCGCGCACCTCTTTTTCCTTGTTCTCTATCGAAGGCGGAACAGTGGCATTCTTCATGTGCACCTTTGCTCCGACTTCGTCAAGCGCATCAATAGCCTTGTCGGGGAAATGGCGTTCGGTGACATAGCGTTCGGTGAGCTTCACACATGCTTCGAGAGCCTTGTCGGTGTATTCCACATGGTGATGGTCTTCGTATCTCGACTTTATGTTTCTCAATATCTCGAGGGTCTCGTCTGCCGAAGTCGGTTCTACGATTATCTTCTGGAAGCGGCGTTCCAGTGCTCCGTCCTTTTCTATACTGTTGCGATATTCGTCGAGAGTGGTTGCTCCGATGCACTGAATGGCTCCGCGTGCCAATGCGGGTTTCATTATGTTGGCCGCGTCCATTGTCCCCGGAGTGCTTCCTGCCCCTATGATTGTGTGTATCTCGTCGATGAAGACAATTACTTCGGGGTGTTGTTCCAGTTCTTTCAACAATGCCTGTATGCGCTCTTCAAACTGGCCACGGTATTTTGTCCCGGCCACAATCGATGTCATGTCGAGCCGCACTATGCGCTTGTTGAACAGCACGGGCGAGGTCTTGCGTTTGGCAATAAGCTGTGCCAGCCCCTCGGCAATGGCACTTTTTCCCACGCCGGGTTCTCCTATCAGTATGGGATTGTTCTTTTTCCTTCTGCACAATATCTCTGTCACTCGCATTATCTCTTTTGTCCGGCCAACTACCGGGTCGAGTTTGCCGGTGCTTGCAGCCAACGTAAGGTCGCTGGAGAATTTGTCAAGGACAGGAGTGCCGCCTTCGTTGCCGCCTTGATGTGTTGCGGTGCCGGGTTGGTTGGCCGCACGACGGTCGGAGCCACCTCCTGCATGTCCGGCAGTAAAGTCTTTTTCTTCCTCGTCTTCCGACAGAGAAATGCCATTCTTTGCCGTGCTTCTTTTCTGCATCATCGAAACTGCTTTCTCGTAGTCTATGTTGTTGTTTTCCAAAATTGCCTTGGCTCCGTTGTTTGTCTGGTCATGCAGTATGGCAAGCACTATATGGTTGGCGTCTACTATTGACGTTTGTTGCAAACGGGCTTCAAGTACGGCGAGCCTGAGAATGTTGCTTGCCTGCTCATTTAATATTATGTCGCCACCGCCGTTTGTTGCAACGGTCTGCTGGTTTTCTTTTATCTTGTCTTCAAGCTGGTTCTTTATTTCACTTTGGTTTATGTTCATACGCGTGAATAAATCAGTTAGAGGATTGTCTTTTTCTCTCAACATCCCCAACATCAGATGCTCAGGAGCAACTGAAGAGCTTGCCAAACGTACTGCTTCTTCTTTGCTGAATGCGAGTATTTCGGAAACTTTTGGTGAGAACTGGTTTGTCATTTGTATTTGTTTTTTTTTTGATTTTTGTGAAGCAATATAGGCCATGGAAAGCCCATTGTGTATGGAAAAGCAAAAAATGTGCCAACACTAATTGTCAATTGTTTGCAACCAATATGGAATCGATGTATGCCATTTTCTCTTTCCTTGACATTCCACTGTTGTATTTGTCGTAATACGCCTTGGCACTTTGTATGTATTCCCTTGCTGTCTCGTTATCCCCCAATTTGTCATAGCAAGCCCCTATGCCAAAGAGGGCATCGGCCTTTTCGTTGTCATAGCATACGTTCAACATGATTTCATACATGGGTATAGACGCTTTGTATTCGCCGTTTTTTCTCATACTTTCAGCCGCAAAATAATAATACACCGACCTCTCATGTGGTGCAAATGCGTCAATGCCTGGTATGGCCTCATCGAAATACCTGCTGGCATTGCGGTAGTCGCCTTCATAATAGAAGCAAGTTCCGATGTAAGCCTTGAACCGTGGATTCAGTTGGTATTGCCTGTCCAATTTGACAAACAACAGCATGGCCTCGTGAAATTTACCGCTTTGGAAATAGTCGAGAGCCATGCCAAGTTTGTCTTTATCGCTCAAGTCGGTCTGCATGCGCGCAATGCCGCGGTTTTCGGCCATGACGCTTGCGGCAAAGAGCAACGCGCATGTTGCAAGAATCCGGGTGTAATGTCTGTTGGGCAATAATGTCACTTTGTGTAGAAATCTATCAGTCTGGTTATCGCCCGCTTGCACACTGCACAAAACTCGGGCGTGACATTGCTCCTCATACGGCAGTCGTAAGACGGACGGTAAACTCCGCGCATGCTGTAGCCGGCACCTTCAAACACGCCTACAACCCCCGGTTTGGTTGTCGTTGTAGGTATGGGCGTACCTTTCTTTATCAAGTCTTCCCATTTGCCGTGGAAATCTGTCATCGTTGTAAGGTTGTCTTCCCAAGGTTCAATATCATGCGGGTAGAGCGGTATCTGCTCAAAATCATATGCATATTCATCACCCAATCCGGCAAAACTGTGTCCGAACTCATGTGTCACAACCTGTCTGTACAATTCATGATGTGTCATTGACAGATTGTATGAGTTCAATATGCCGCCACCGCCATATTCTTCGGTGTTCACAAGCACTATTATGTGTTCGTAAGGAATGCCTGCAAGACAGTCGTGCAAATCCTTCAAATTGAGAGTAGTGAGATAGCGTGCGCTGTAGAATGTGTCGAAATGGCTGCTCAACGCGGTGTTTTTCCATACTCCTTTCGACGGTTCGCTTGTCCCACTGTCTTGCGAAACGGCCTTGACGGCTACGATGTTAAACCGGTCTTTCATCGATGCGAATGGTTCGTGTGCGAAGATTGCGTCGGTTGCCGTCTTTGCATCGTCGATAAACCTATCCATTTCCGATGCCGTGTACCCCTCAGCAATGTAGGCGATATGTATGCATTTTGTAGTGTCACTGGCCTGTTGCAACGTGGTGTATGGGGTTACGTTCTTAAATCCCACGCGTCTTATCAGGATGTCGCTTGGCACAATGGTATGCGTCAACGTTGCAATAATTTCACGGCGGTTGTTGCGCAGGTCAACAGTCACATCGACAGTGTCCTTAGGCATAGGTATCAAGAAGACGTTCTCAAAGGCTTTGGTCGTGGTTTTTGCCTCGTCATACGAGAGCCATTCCTGAAACAGGGTGGAGAAAGAGTTTCTGTAAAGCACCTCGTCATGCCCGTGTCTTTTCACCGTTATCTGCCCGTTGCCTTCCACCGGCAATTCAGCAAGGCGGGCACGTTTGCCATACCAGCGCGGCATAAGATTGAGCTTGTCAACGGATATTGTTTGCGTATCGGCATTTCCCGAGAATATATAGTCTATACGCAACGTGCTGTCGCGAAACGACTCGTTGAAAACGCCGGCCTTTACGCACTCTGTTGCTGACAATAGTATTGCCAAAAATATAATTCTTATCATAGCGTGTGTATGTTTATTATTTCCTGATTTCGTGTAACAAGTCTATTATATACCGCCTGTTCCAGTCGTTTTCATGCCTTTTATGTCCGTCAAACGACAACAGGTCGATGTCCATTCTTACAATGTTTTGCGCGCGTTTTTCGCGGTTGTCGCCACATTTCCGCTCCATATTCTTCAAGCATTCGACTGTTTCCACCTCGTCACGGTGTGTCTTTGCCATGACAACTGCATTCATGAAATCCCCCGACTCTATGCCGATAGGCGATGTCCATATTGTCCGCGAAAACACGACATCGGCAAATTCCCGCTCGATCAGTTCCTTCACACGACCGAAACAGACTTCAGGGTCGGTATTTGACCCTAATGACATTATCAGTTCATGTTCTTGCATTGCCGGGATATATTATGAGGCGGTTATTCGTTGCCAATTGCATAACGGTGTGACGAAACATCACACCCAATCTGGGCACAAGCATCTTGACGTTCCTTTTCTACGGCTTCTATATGACCGTAGGCGTAACATGCAACGAGTCCTGTCCAAAAGCCGAAATACCTGACTATGAAACAGCCCAATGTACATGTCACGAAAATAAGATATTTGAAGTATTCGGGCAGACCGGTAGGGTCGCCGTTGGCCATTCCCATGCAGTCGAGTTGATTGGCATAAACAACAATGAGCGTCGGCGAAATCATGAATACCAGTCCTATCGAGATCGAAAGCAAGGACAGCAACACCACGATGAATATATAGCCCACATGGCGCAGACCATTGCGGTAGTCGCGTTTGAATATCTGCACAAACTTCATGTCTTTCGTTACAAGGTATTTTGTAGCAGAATAAACCAATGGAAGAAAGGCGAACATTGCCACAAGCAAAACGCTTGCGGGGATTGCCAACATCAGTGCAAAGACTTTGTTTTCTGAAACATGACGCGCAACAAGCGATGCAACTGCGCACGCATTGGCGGTTGAAACAACCAGGAACACAATGACAACCAATGCCAAGACAAGCAGAGCCACCTTTAGATGTTTAAAGATGAGACCTTTCGTTCGTTCTCCATTTATCAGATGAAGAAAGCCTGCGCAAGTGCGACTGTTGGCCACGAAGGCACAAAACGAAAACAGTGCTGTTATGCATAAGCAAACAATCGGCGATGCCGCGCCATGAGCCCATAGAGACAGACAGAACACCGTAAGCCCCAAAAACAGTGACTGTATAGTGCAAAACAGCCATGTGCGTTTGAATATTGTCGCAAAATTTGCACACAACACGTTGAATGCCGTCCCAAGACATTCTGCATAATTCCTGCGTTTTGTAAAATCGTTGGTTATCATTTCCTGCTTTGTTTCATTTCAATGTGATATGGACGACATGTTCACATGCGTCTCCTGAACTCTGCACAGACGATTGCCGTGGCTATGGCTACATTCAAGCTTTCCGCCGTAGGGCACCCCATGGGATAGCTCGGAATGCGCACCCCACGGGTTATGAGTTTTCTCACATCCTGCGATATTCCTTTTCCTTCGTTTCCCATTATTATGATTCCGTTGTCAGAAAGTGGCTGTGCATACATGTTGTCGGCTTCAAGCATTGTCCCGTATACAGGTGTGGAAAGCGGCATGGCTTCTATAAATTGCTTGATATCGGTGTAATACACGTTCACCCTTGCAAGGCTTCCCATGGTAGATTGCACGACTTTGGGGTTGTATATATCGGCCGTGTCACGGCTGCATACAATGTCTTTGATGCCAAACCAGTCGGCAATACGCACTATCGTGCCAAGATTGCCTGGGTCTTGCACGCCATCGAGTGCAAGAACGAGTTTCTCTGCCAATTCATCAGAAACTATATCCTTGTGCCTCTGCCTGAAAATTGCCACCACCTGCTGCGGACATTTCAGAAAACTTACTTTTTGCAATTCCGATTCTTCAACCGAAATGGTTTCGCATCCCTGCGCAGCGAGTGCCGCACTATGTGCAGAAAGCCATTTGTCGGTGGCCATGATGGTTACCGCCTGACACGTTTCCAGCAAGTCGCCTACGCATTTTGGTCCCTCTGCCACGAACACGCCTTCCCTGTCGCGGTTTTTCTTCATTTCCAGCGAGTGGATATATTTAATTCTATTCTTGCTTATCATCTGTCTGTATCACGAATAAAGGCATTGCAAAGGTAGCAATATTTATTAATTATTTAGTACCTTTGTGCGCAATTTAAAGCATATTGACTATTATTAAGCACATATTATACAAGTTGCCCAAACCTTCATCGTGGTTGGGTTTTATCGCCGTTTCTGCCGCTGCAATGGCAGTTGCCGCGTGCTCATCTACGAAATTCATACCCGAAGGACAAACATTGTTGAAAGATGTAAAGATCGTTTCCGACAACAAGCGGTTTGACTGCAATACGCTCACGCCTTATTTGGGACAACGGCCCAACTCCAAGTGGTTTTCACTTTTTAAAGTGCCGTTGGGCATATACAATCTTTCCGGACGCGATTCCACTAAATGGGGCAACCGTTTTGTGCGCAGACTGGGAGAGAGTCCAGTCATATACGATTCGCTTGCAGCAGTAAAGACATGCCAAGACATGACTTCGGCGATGCGGCAAATGGGATATATGCAAGCAGCAACAAATTGGAAATCAAACGCCAGACACAAGAAAACATCGTTACGGTTTACCGCCATTCCCGGGCCGTTGTACACAATAGATTCTGTAAAATACGAAATCGACGACCCAAACATTGAGCGGATTCTTGGACTGGAACGACCGGCAAACAGAGGTCTGAAATGTGGAATGACGTTCTCCATAGACAACCTTGAAGCCGAACGGAAACGCATCACGGCCGCATTGCTCGACAGTGGATATTACAGGTTCAACAAAGATTTCATGAATTTCAGAGCCGATTCCACTGAAAATCCCCACAAAGTGAATGTTGTCTTGCACCTTATGAAATACAAAGCGAGCAACAACTCTCCGGCAGAATACCACAAATGCTACACATTAAACAACATCAATTATATTGGTGGAGACGACAACAATGTGCATTTGCGCCACAGTGTGCTCCTCAACAACACTGAAATGCAAGCAGGGAAACCGTTCAGTGCAAGCGATTTGCAGCACACTTACAACAATTTTGCCCGTCTGCAAGCGGTGCGTTACACCAATATAAAGTTTAAAGAACATCCCGACTCTGCACTTCTTGACTGCGACATACAGGTAAGCACAAACAAGCCCAATACCATTTCATTCCAGCCTGAAGGAACCAACACGGCGGGCGACCTTGGTGCGGCCGCCTCGCTTACTTACGAGAACCGTAATCTGTTTAGAGGCAGCGAACTGCTAAGCATCCAGCTTAGAGCAGCCTTTGAAGCTATAACCGGACTGGAAGGTTATCAGAACCAAGACTATGAGGAATACAACATTGAAGCCAAACTGACGTTTCCGAGAACTCTCGCGCCATTCCTCTCACGCTCATTCCGCAGGAAGAGCAACACACAGTCAGAACTTTCGTTGAGCTACAATCTGCAGAACCGCCCGGAATTTCACCGCAGAGTGTTCTCTTCAACATGGCGCTACCGTTGGGAAAGCAGCAAACATCGTTCTCAATACCGCCTCGATTTGGTTGACGTGAACTATGTGCGCATGCCATGGATTTCGGCCACATTCAAGAAGGATTACCTCGACGACGCGTCTAACAGAAATGCAATCCTACGCTATAACTATGAGGATTTGTTCATCTTGCGCACAGGTTTCAATGTCAACTACAACAATGCAAAATATGCAATAAGGGCCAATGTGGAAACTGGCGGCAATTTACTGAACCTTTTCTCGCGTGCTCTTGGCAGCAAACGAAACGCAAACGGGCAATACACCTTGTTCAACATAGCTTATGCACAATATGTAAAGGCCGACTTTGACTACACGCGGTTGTTCACCTTTGACACGCGCAACACCCTATCTTGGCATTTCGGCTTTGGCTTGGCCTGCCCATACGGCAACAGCAATGTGCTGCCTTTCGAGAAACGCTATTTCTCAGGGGGAGCAAATTCGGTGCGCGGATGGAGCGTGCGCGGACTCGGCCCAGGCTCGTTCAAAGGTTCCGACGGGCGCATAGACTTCATCAACCAGACCGGTGACATGAAGTTAGACCTGAATTTGGAGTGGCGAACATTTTTGTTCTGGAAATTCAACGGAGCGTTTTTCATCGACGCGGGCAACATATGGACGCTGAAAGATTACCCCGAACAGCCTGGCGGGCAGTTTAAATTCAACGATTTCTACAAACAGATAGCTGCCGCTTATGGACTTGGATTGCGTCTTAATCTTGACTATTTCGTCCTGCGTCTTGACTTCGGAATGAAAGCGGTAAACCCGGCCTATACCAATTCGCAAGAACATTATCCTATCGTGCACCCTGATTTCGGACGTGACTTGGCTGTTCATTTCGCCGTGGGACTGCCTTTCTAAACTGTGAATAACTGCAAATGAAAGCCGCAAATGCCATTTGTTCTGACAATTTTTGTGAAAGGTTTATTAACTGCAATATACCGCGATAATTCGGAATAAATGTGTACTTTTGCCGACTGAATATAATTTAATGACAAAATGAGATTTATATCGAAAAACTGGTATGAGACAACTGTGCGCTATGAGCGCCAGACAGAAGATGGACTGAAGAAAGTAAGCGAATTGTATGTCGTTGATGCCATTACTTTTGGCGAAACAGAAGAAACTATAACACAAGAACTCGCTCCTTTTGTAAGTGGCGAATTCAATGTAAAGGGTATATCACCCGCAACATATAAAGAAATAATTTTCAGCGACGATGCAAACGACGACAAGTGGTATAAGGCGAAGCTGACGTTCATCACGCTGGATGATGTCACAAGCAAGGAAAAGAAAACCAACGTTTACTATCTCGTTCAGGCCAAGACATTCAACGGCGCAGTCACCAACATTGAGGAGGCCATGAAGGGTTCACTCGGAGAATATGTGATTGCCAACATCTCTGAGACCAAGATTTTGGACGTGTTTGAGCACGAAGCAACAAAGAGCGGCAATATAGACGAGCGTCCTGAATATGAAGAGCAGGACAAAAAACAGGAGGACAAATAACATGGACAATGACGTGGCAGGCAGGCTGCACGATGTTTTGGACACCATTCCAGACAACGTGAAACTTGTGGCGGTGAGCAAATTTCACCCTATTGAAAGCATAAGCGCCGCCTATGCTGCCGGGCAGCGTGTGTTTGGCGAAAGCCGTGAGCAGGAACTTTCATTGAAAAAGGATGCCTTGCCCAACGACATAGAATGGCATTTTATTGGGCATTTGCAGACAAACAAGGTTAAATACATAGCCCCGTTTGTTTCGATGATTGATTCGGTTGATTCAATGAAACTGCTCAAGGAGATTGACAGGCAGGCTGCACGCCACGACAGAGTGATAGATGTTCTTCTTGAACTTCATGTTGCCGAAGAAACCACTAAATACGGATTGACCATTGATGCCTGTAGGCAATTGCTCGAAAATGAAGACTGGCAGTCGCTGAAGAACGTTAGAATACGCGGTTTGATGACCATGGCTTCAAACGTTGACGACGAGAAACAGATAAGAAAGGAGTTTTCCACGGCCCTTGATTTTTTCAATGAGGTCAAGAAAACATATTTCGACACCGACAGTCATTTCACTGAAAGGAGTTGGGGCATGAGCCACGACTACAAGGTGGCCATTGATTGCGGAGCAACAATGGTGCGTGTGGGCACTTACATCTTCGGCGACAGGGCTTACTAAAAGAAGGAAAACAAACAGAGCGTATGAAAATTCTGAAACTTGTATTGTTGAAGAATTTCATACGCTCTGTTTTTTGATACTACAATCTAATATGCTTCGCGGTATTTGTTTTCGTCCTTATCGCCCAGCATTGACAGATAGCTTTGATACCTGCTTTCTGATATATAATGGTCTTCCACGGCCTTCAACACCGCGCATCCGGGTTCGTGTGTATGAGTACAGTTGTTGAATCGGCAGTCTTTCGAGAAAAAGAATATCTCTTTGAAATAGCTTGTAAGTTCCTCCGGCTCCATATCGAAAGTACCGAATCCCTTTATTCCCGGGGTATCAATCAAATATCCACCTTCCGGCAACTCTATCATTTCACTGAATGTAGTGGTGTGCATGCCCGTATCATGTGCGTCGCTGATATCAGATGTCCGCAGATTGGCCCACGGCAGCAGACGGTTTATCAATGTGGATTTGCCCACGCCACTGTTGCCGCTCAACAGCGTGATCTTATCTTTCAGCATTGTCGGCAACACGTCAGTCCCGTCGCCATTTGTAGCCGATATGGCCACACAACGATAACCTATATTGTCATACATCGCCATTACCAGTTCTTGATACCGCCGTTCTTCATCGGTGAGAATGTCGGTCTTGTTGAATACCAGCGTGACTGGAACGCTATAAGCTTCGGCGGTTGCAAGAAAACGGTCGATAAAGATTGTGCTTGTCTGCGGATGGTTTACTGTCACGACAAGAAACGCCTGGTCTACATTGGCTGCAATGATGTGGCTTTGCTTGCTCAGGTTTTGCGATTTCCTTATAATATAGTTGCGACGGTCGCATATTGACGTTATAAATGCCGTACCTTCCTGGTTGAGAGTTATGTCCACGTTGTCGCCCACGGCAACGGGATTGGTGCTGCGTATTCCTTTCAACCTGAAATTTCCTTTTATCTTGCAGTCAACTACATTCCCGTTGTCGGTTTTCACTGAATACCAACTACCTGTGTTTCTTATCACCAATCCGCGCATGTTATGCTGATTTTGTTATACATTCACTTATTGTGCATGACGAAAAAAAAGGTAAAACAGAAGAATTTTTATGGTCTGAAGAGTTTCAAATTCCACTGTTTTACCCATATGCGTTTTGCAGACAAGACGATTATACTGTCATTATTTCTTTCGTCTTATCGGCCAAAAGTTCGTCAACTTTCTTTATATACTTGTCATGGATTTTCTGAAGTTCGGCCTCAGCGTCCTTTTCATTGTCCTCCGACAATCCGTCCTTTATGGCCTTCTTCAATTTCTCCTTTATCTCTCCGCGCACATTACGCACTTCCACCTTGGTACGTTCGCCAATCTTGTTGCACTGCTTAACAAGTTCCTTGCGGCGTTCCTCGGTGGGCTGGGGAATACCAAGACGTATTATCTCGCCATTGTTCTCGGGGGTTATGCCCACATCGCTATCCATGATTGCCTTCTCAATATCGCGTATCGCCTTCTTGTCCCAAGGGCGTATTGCGATGGTACGCGGGTCGGGAACAGACACGTTTGCAACCTGGTTGAGAGGAACCATTGAACCGTAGGAGCTTACTCTCACCCCTTCAAGTATTGCGACATTCGCACGTCCGGCGCGGATGCGTGCAAGCTGTTCCTCCAAATACATGGCGGCCATCTCCATACGCTCGTTTGCGCCGTTCAAAGTTTCTTTTACATCTATCATCATTGTCAGTTTTATCTTTTCTGCAAATTTAGGTATTTGTTTCCAAAATTCCAAATTATTGCCGTTTGAATGTTGGGCGCATCAGCTTTTTACAATGCCCCGATTCTGTCCAGTTCTTTGGCAACAATATTGGTGAGCGTCACAAATTCGGCAACAGAAAGTTGTTCCGGACGTTTGGTCATAATGTCCTGAGCATAGAAATCTGGAGCTACATCCTTGCCCGAGAATATCTGGCGCAAACTGACGCGCAGCATTTTACGCCGCTGGTTGAACACTGTCTTCACCACGCGCTTGAACAAATTCTCGTCGCAACCAAGGTTGTCCAACTTGTTGCGTGTCATTCTTATTACGGCACTCTTTACCTTTGGAGGCGGATTGAACACATTTTCGTCAACGGTGAAAAGATACTCCACATCATACCAAGCCTGGATGAGTACCGACAGAATGCCGTATGCCTTGCATCCCGGGGCAGATGCTATCCTCAAAGCCACTTCACGTTGAATCATACCCGTACAGCACGGAATAAGATTCTTGTTGTCGAGCATTTTGAAGAATATCTGTGAGGAGATGTCATAGGGATAGTTGCCGGTAAGAACGAATTGTTTTCCTCCGAAAATGTCATCAAGACTCATACGGAGAAAATCGTCGCCGATGATATTTTCATTCAGTGCAGGAAAATTGGCGTGAAGATACTCCACCGATTCCTTGTCAATCTCGACAGCTTTTACAAGACGGCCTTTTGTTACAAGATATTGTGTCAGGACTCCCATGCCCGGGCCTATTTCGAGTATCGGCAAGTCGGGGCATTTGTCAACTGTGTCGGCTATGGCTTTTGCTATGCCAAGGTCGGTAAGGAAATGTTGTCCCAGATTTTTCTTAGGTCTTACAGTCTTCATCTTTGCCTCTTGTTCTGTTTTGTCATAAAAAAAGTCTGTGAGCTTTCTGCACAGGCAGAAAGCTTACAGACAATATCATGTTTTCGTCGCTTTATTCGGCTTCCTGACGGTCGTCAATATTGTCGCCCTGCGTCGGGGCGAGTGTGCTTTCAAAGTCGGTAATGCCATTCTTTACAAGAATGTTATACCACTGGATGAGCTTCTTTATGTCGCTGTCGTGCACACGGTCGCGGTCATAATCGGGAAGCACTGCCGAAAAGAAATCATGCAGTTCCTGTGAAGAACATTTACGATAGTTGAGCGAGCATTCTTTCGACTGCTCCTTCTCGCCGAGGCTCTTCAAGACTTTCCACAAAGGAATGTCCTCTGCATCGGTGTACATTGCTATGTCGGCAAGACTTGTAACACGGTCAGATGCGAATGCCGGCTGACGGCGGTGTGTTTCATCGATTGCCTCTACTATCAGATTCATTTTACCGCGTGAAACCAGCTTGTAAAGACCCGGTTTTCCGGCGATTGAAAGTATTGTTTCCATTTGTTTGTCGCTTTTATTTGTTTGTTTTTCTTAATATAAAATTCATCTGTTCTTCTATGTCCTTCACTCCGTCATTGTCAATGACAAAATCGCTTTTTGCCGCCATTTCTTCCTGACTCATCTGGCAAAGTATCCACTCCCTGGCCTTTTCTGCTGATATGCAGTCTCTTTCCACAATCCGCTGCACACGGATTTCTACGGGAGCAGTAACACAAACGATGTAGTCGAATGCAACTCTTTCATTGAATTTGCTTTCAAACAGGATTGCACTCTCAAGCCAACTTTTGCCCGACTCAAGGAAATCATTGGCCACAGCAGGGTGAATGACTGAATTCACTCTTTGCTTGTTCTCCTCACATTCCAATATATAGGAGGCCAATACGCGCTTTTGCAACATTCCGTCCTCAAACAAAGTCCCGCCTACCATTCCGGCAAGTTTTCTTTTGATTGCTTCGGAGTTGCGCATCAAGCGTTTTGCAGCGGCATCACAATCATATACGTCTATGCCCATTTTCGCCAAGAGCGAACATACATACGATTTTCCGCTGCCTATACCTCCCGTTATTGCTATCTTCATGCCGTCACTGTTGTTCAATAAGATAGTCAACCTGTTGTATTTCCATTCTGACGTTTCTCACGCCATGTGGACTTGTGCGCAGGTGTATTCTACACTTGTCAGACGGGTGGTTGGCAATCTCGTTATAGTCTACAACTACAGAAAAATGGTCGGCATTGACATGCCTGAACATCGTGGCACCGACTGTGAACGATATCCTTACCCGCGCGGGGAAAGTGCGCAGTATTTTTCCTTCCGGCATGTTGACGGCCTTGATTGGCACTTCTATGCTTTCTTCTGTGAGAATGTCGGGGTACAATCCGATTTTAACCGTCGATGGAACGATTTTCACTCCTTTTATCGAGGCCAATGCAACGGTCTGCACCACGGTGTCGCTGAAATTCACGATATTCAACGGTTGGGTCTTGACATACTGCAGACTGTCGAGAATGTGCTTGCTTGCATAGACGGTGACAGTTTCTGGCCAGAAGCGTGTGCGTGCCAAATAGAAAGCCTTTCCGGGCACTATGTGGCCGGTCAGCTTTATCGGCACTTCCTTAGAAAGACCGAAATTGAAATAAAATTCTATGTTTTCAGGTTTTACCTGAGTTATCTTCGACGAACTGTTGAGCCGTTGGTAAACAAGTTTTATTATGTCGGCCGATGTCACTGTGCCACGTCCTGTCTGTTTATTGGCGTATGTCGCGAAATTGATTTTCAACGGACGTACTCCCTCACCATACATGTATGACACGAGCGTATACCCCTTGTCTTTGACATTCACGCGCAAAGTGTCTTCCACATCAGTGGTTATCACCGCATTTTTAGGAACGTTTGTCAACTGCACCGGGACATATATTTCCTGTTCATAAGTCTCGTTGAGTGTCATCATAAGCCAAAATGTGCCACTCAGAAAGAGAAAGAACAAAAAAATCAGAAACTCTTTGTTCACAGAACTAAACAAAAAATTTCTGACAATTCTGTATATCCGTGATATTTGTGCAATCATCCTATTATGCGACAATGTTCATTTGGCGCGCCCTGTGTCAGGCTTTCTGCATCTGTGCGGCAGCGTTGGCAAAAACGTAGTTCTTGTCGGCTGTAACAACCACACCGCGTGCAATCTCGATGTCAACTGTGTTGTTGGCCAAGTCTATGCGCTTTACAGTTCCGTAGATTCCGCCACCGGTGATGACCTTTGTGCCTTCCTGAAGCGAGTTTTGGAACTTGCGTATTTCCTTTTGTCTTTTCTGCTGCGGGCGAATCATGAAGAGATACATGATGACGAATATAGCCACCATCATTATCAACATTCCCATGCCTCCGCCATTCTGGGCTTGTGCGGCCAATACGATTGTATTCATTTCTTTATTCTTTGTTTTTGTTTGTTATTTCGTTGGGTATTGATTGCCACGACTCACTGCGCAGTCTCAGGCTCAGCAGTCTCGGCCACATTTTCTTCCACGGTTTCAGATTGTGCAGCAACCTCTTTTTGGCTATTTTTTTCAACCCTTGCCGTTGTCTTTGGTTTGCGTGCCTTTGCCGGTTCCATAGTCTTGAGCATCTTGCCCGTATCAATAAGATAGCGTGCAATAGAGTCGAGCATTCCGTTTATATAGCCACCGCTCTTCGGGGTGGAGTAGAGCTTGGCAAGATCAACATATTCGTTTATGGTTACGCTCACGGGTATGTTGGGGAATGTCAGCATTTCGGCAATCGCTATCTGCATCACGACCACATCCATGTAGGCCAATCTTGAGAAATCCCAATTGCGCGATGTTTCGCTCATGTAATGCTGGTACTGGTCGGCATTGAGTATTGTGGCACGGAATAGTTTCCGGGCAAAATCCCTGTCTTCTTCGTCTTTATATTCAGGCAGGAGCTCCTGCTTCGATTCGTTTTTCGAGTCGAAACGCTTTATTGTCTTCAGCACAAATGTGTCAACCACCTCCTTGTCGTCGTTCCAATACAGGCTTTTTTCTTCAAGAAGGGCATCCAAATCCTCGTTTTCCTGTATCAGTTGGCGATATAACTTGCGCCATATCTCGCGGTCGGCTTCATAAGAATCGTCTTCGCTTGCCATATATTCGGCATACGCCTGACTTTGTTCTATCTGATTGCAGAGCTTGCGCACAAACTCGAGGTCGTCACGCCAGTTTTGCTTTTGGGTTTCCATATATTCCCCGAGGGCCTTGTTTTCTTCCAGCTGCAAGGCAAACTTGTTGCAAGCGAATTTCTGCGACGGAACTTCAGTGCCCTCACGCAGTGCCCTTTGGGTAAGAATCTCCACTCTGTGCTGTTCTTCACGGGTCACGGCGACAATAAGCTCCAACAGATAATTGTACAAATCGTAGGCTTTCGACAAGCTGAAAAGCAGTTCTTTTTCAGCACTGTCCATGTTTTTGTTGCCGTTTTGATAGTATGCGTAGGTTAACTGGACTATCTTTATCCTTATTAGCTCTCGATTAATCATGCCTATATAAATAATGTGTCTTCTTGTCAAAATTGTGCCGCCGCATTTTACCACTCCGAAACACTCAACCGAAACGGCATGCACAGAGTTGACGGCATATCTTGTGCAAAAATAGACAAAATTACATTAACTACCAAGGAAAGATGCCTTTATTGTATGTTTTTTTTGACAACTTTTGCGTATTACGCAGAAAAAGCGTAACTTTGCACCGCTTTTTTCAGCACATCGATGCAGAACGAATTCTCGTGTGATGGCGAATTAAGGCAAAACATCAACTTAATTTAGAGTAACACAAAATTATGAAAGAAATCAATTTGAATGGCCAGAAGCGTGAAGTCTTCGGCAAGAAAGCCTCCAAGGCTTTGAGAAAAGAAGGTTTCATCCCCTGCAACCTTTATGGTTTGGCCGAAGAGAACGGCAAGCCGGTGGCAAAGTCGTTCATGGTAGCCATGAGCGAACTGCGTAAAATCGTTTACACACCGCACATCTATGTGATAAACCTGCTCATCGATGGTGAGAGCCACACTGCGATCCTGAAAGAACTGCAGTTCCATCCTGTTACCGACGCTGTTCTGCACGTCGATTTCCTTGAGGTCAACGAAGAGAAGCCCATTACTGTCGGAATCCCCGTCAATCTTGTTGGCTTGGCACAGGGTGTGCGCGATGGTGGCCGCATGAACCTCTCTATCCGCAAAATCAACGTTACTGCTCCTTACAAGATCATACCCGAGCATCTTGACGTGGACGTAACTGCACTGCGTATTGGCAAGAGCATCAAAGTTGGCGAGCTCAGCTACGAAGGACTGGAGCTGGCAACAGGCAAGGACGTCATCGTTTGCTCTATCAAGATGACACGTGCTGCTGCCGCTGCTGCTGCCGCTGCTGCTGAATAATACAGCCGAAACGCGATTTTAACTTTATAAGCGCACCACGTCGAGAAAACGGGTGCGCTTTTTATTTATCCCTTATACCCATCAATAATTACTTATGGACAAATTCCTGATTGTCGGTCTGGGAAATCCCGGTGACGAATATGCCGGAACGCGCCACAACACCGGTTTCATGGTGCTTGATGCATTTGCGAAAGAGGCCGGCGTGACATTTTCCGACAAGCGATATGGTTTTGTGGCCGAGACATCGATAAAAGGGCGCAAGATTTTCCTCCTGAAGCCAACGACATTTATGAATTTGAGCGGCAATGCCGTAAGGTATTGGCTAAACAAAGAGAACATCGACTTGACAAGGCTGCTCGTCGTTGTTGACGACATCTCGCTTCCGCTCGGTGCTTTCAGGCTGAAGGGCAACGGCAGCAATGGCGGCCACAACGGACTTGGACACATACAGCAGCTCATAGGCCAGCAGTATGCGCGGTTGCGCATGGGTGTCGGCAACGACTTTCCGCGCGGCGGGCAAATAGACTGGGTGCTCGGAAAATACGACGACGACGACCTGCGTGTGCTGCAACCAAGCATCGACACGGCTACTGAGATAATAAAGAGCTTTGTGCTTGCTGGCATCGACGTGACGATGAACAGTTTCAACAAATTAGGCAAGAAGTGACGGCTTATGGCAGAAACAGCAAGAATTGACAAATGGCTGTGGGCAGCGCGCATTTTCAAGACACGTTCGGTTGCCGCCGATGCCTGCAAGAACGGCAGAGTGACGATAAACAAAGTGAACGTGAAGCCGAGCCATACGATAAAAGTCGGTGAGGTTATCAACGTGAAGAAACCGCCTGTGGTTTATTCTTTCAAGGTGTTGAAGACCATAGAACAGAGGGTAGGGGCGAAACTGTTGCCCGAGATTTACGAGAATGTAACCGACCCTAAACAGTATGAACTGCTTGAGATGAGCAGGATAAGCGGTTTTGTGGACAGAATGCGCGGCACAGGCCGCCCCACGAAGAAAGACCGCCGTGCTCTTGACGCATTCGTAGACCCAGTGATGTTTGGCTTTGACGATGATGATGACGAAGAAGACGTGATGCTATAAAGCCTTACGCTGGCAGACACAGGAAAGGCGGGAACGTGTGGCAACAGAGCCATACGTTCCCGCCTTTTTGGATGCAGTGTGGAGCAAATGCAACCTGTCAGTGCTTTCAGAAATGCAATTTAAGGTCAACGCCAACTTGCAGCGGCATGCCTCTTTGGGCGAAATATTTAAGCTGGCGCGTTGCCGAACTGCTCATTGCAAACGTGTTGTAGCGCGTGTCGGTAAGATTGCGCCCCCATGCGCTTACGGTCAGGTTCTTTATTTCGGCATCTACATGGGCGTTCACCAAGGCATAGAATTTCTGCGAGTAGGTGTTTGCCTCGTCCCAATAAATGCGTCCCTGCGCCGTCGCGTTGACCCCGAATGTCACGGCCTGTATCACGCCCGCAGGCAGCACCAGACGGTAGTCGGCTGCCGCACCTATTGTATGACACGGCACATAAGGCACCTTTTTGCCCTTATAGTTGTTCGTAACATATTTTCCGCCGACTTTCACGCTGTCTTCATACTCCACAAATTCAGCATTGGTATAGCCATAATTCAATGCCCAAGCCAAGCGGTTGCCAAACGCACTGCCACGCAGACCCAACTCAAGACCGCAGCTACGGCTCTTCCCGGCATTCACCATCATCCGCCCGAAACCGTATGTGCCGGCCATTATCGACAGCTGCTGGTTGCTGATTCGCATATAATACAACGAGAAATCCATTTGCAACGCGTTGCCCAGCAAATTGAAGTGTCCTCCCAATTCATAGTTCCAGCTTGTTTCGGGCTTGTAGGATATGGTGTTGTTAACTCTATCATAGTCAGAATCTGTGTGCGGAACATCGTAGTCGCCTTTGCTCGCACTGGCATAATTAGTCATTAGTTCGCTTTGCAGTATGTCAGAGAACATCTGTATGTTGTAGCCTCCTGCGCGGTAGCCCTTGCTCAACACCACATATACAAGACTGTTGTTCTTGTCAAGCACATAGCTCAATCCGATTTTCGGAAGCAACTGCGAAGCATTGCTGCATACACCGTTTACGAGTTTCGACGTGAGCGTGTTGGTTGCTTCTATTCCCATGACGGTTGCCTTCATCTTCATCTCGGCCTTAGAGTCGTAGTCCACCTTGTTGTGGTTGTATTCGTAGCGAAGCCCTATTGTCGCAACAAGGCGCGGCGTGATGTTTATGTTCGACTCATGAAAAATGCCGAAACAGAATTGCGGAGTGCGGAATGTTTCCGGCACCTGCAAACTTGTTTCCACACTGACACCGCCCGCTTTTTGTATTATGCTTTCGGCCATCTGTTGCGACATGCCCTTATTTATCATCCCCTGCACTATTCCGTTGTACATCGCCTTTTGTATAACGGTTGAAAGTTGGTTTGTCGTGGCTTCGCCGAAATACACCGGGGCCGTTGTCCTCAGCCATTGGTAGTTGCCGGCAAGCCCGAAAAGCCAACGCCATCGTGTAGCAGCCTTGCTTTTCAGTGTAAGTTCTTCTGTAACCGAATTGTGTAATTGTTTCTGCTTCAGATGCATGTAATCAATATTTGTATAGTCTTGATCCATGAGCATATTGTCGTGCAAGTATTGGTAACTTGTGGTTGACTGCATGTAGAAACGGGCGGTTTCATACTTTGTCGTCACTCCAGCGTTTGCAATGTCGCGCAGATAGCGGCCCGAATGGTTTGAGGAAGGGGCTTCGGTGCGTCCCGTTTCGGGGTCAAGTGCGCCATAGGCAAAACCGTTTTGTTCTACATGCTGGTAGTCTGCGGTAACATCAAAGGCAAGCCGCACTGTGGGAGCAAGCATCAAGCGGAGTCTTCCTCCCGCTTCGTTCAAGCGGTCGGCCCGTTCGCCAGTTGATGAGTTTCGCAAGAAACCGTTTGTCCCATCATAAAAAGCAGAAACCGAGAATGCCATGGTGTCGTCGATTTTGTGGAAATGTCCAAACTCGGCGTTTCGCCAGAAATAGGTTCCGCAACTCACCTTTATGTCGGTGCCCTCATAATACATCGGGTTCTTCGTGTACATCTTCACAAGGCCGCCTTCGGTGTTTTGCCCGTAAAGAGTACCTTGCGGACCTCTCAGAACATCAACTCTCGTTATGTCGTGGAAATAGGAGTTGTATGCACTTTTGCACATCACCGGAATGTCGTCAACATAAATGCCTACGGCGGGATTGTTCACTCTCGACCCGAATCCACGCATATATAATGATGATGTATATCGGGTTCCATAGTTCGGCATCGAAAACGAAGGGATAAATGCCGACAGGTCGCGCAGGTCTTTCGCCCCGACATTCTTCAAGTCATGGCTGGACAACGATGTCGCGCTGACTGGCTGGCGGCGCAGGTTGAAAGCATCCTTGGGACGGTTGGTGACAACTATTTCGTCAATGTCGTAGACCCTCGAAGAATCAGCGGCAATTGCCGTGGCGTTCTCATTCGTGTGGGGAGTGCCAGCACTGGATGCCATGGCATAAAGCGCGGCACAAGTGACGGCAAGAAGCCTGCCCATGTCTTTGTTCATTTCGTTTGCTGTTGTTTTTGTTCGTTTTTTCGCTGTGCAAAGTTACCGCTAATCCATTGCACGCGCAATCATATAATGTTATGAAATTGCAAATGCGCAAGGTGTTCTTGCCATGCAACTGCCATATTGCCACAGCCATATTCGCACCCGCACTACGACGTGCACCATATGCGGCAGATGCGTGCACCGAATGCGCTGCACACATGCCGCATATGGCATGCACCGGCATGGCGCGTGCGAAGCCAAGGCATGCTGACGTTTGTTGGCAAGCAAGCACACGCACCTCACGCAACATTTAATGTTTCATAAAAACCACGTTGCATGGCTTTTTTGTCATGTATGATTATAGTATTTTAAAAGAAAATGTTACTTTTGCAGTTACATTTGATTAAATACTAATTTGTTATGGTTAAAATCACATTTCCGGACGGCACTGTTCGTGAGTACGAGCAGGGCGTAACCGGGCTTCAAATCGCCGAGAGCATTTCGCCGGCTCTCGCCCGTGACGTTGTATCTTGCGGTGTAAATGGCGAGACTGTAGAGCTTAATCGTCCGATTCTCAACGATGCGAAAATCGCGCTTTACAAGTTTGACGACGAAGAAGGAAAACACACTTTCTGGCACACATCGGCTCACCTGTTGGCCGAAGCTCTGAAAGAGCTCTATCCCGGCATACAGTTCGGTTTCGGTCCGGCTATAGAAAACGGGTTCTTTTATGATGTCATGCCCAAGAAAGGCGATGTCATAAGCGAGAGCGATTTCCCGAAGATAGAGGAGAAGATGCGCGAGCTTGCCAAGAAAAACGAGCAGGTGGTGCGCAAGGAGGTATCGAAAGCCGATGCCCTCGCCGAGTTCAAGGCCGACGGTCAGGAATACAAGTGCGAGCACATAGAGCAGGACTTGGAAGACGGCAGCATATCGACATACACCCAGGGCAGTTTCACCGACCTCTGCCGTGGTCCGCACCTCATGAGCACAGGAAGCATCAAGGCTATCAAGATAACAAGTGTGGCCGGTGCTTTCTGGCGCGGCGACGCAAAGCGCGAACAAATGACGCGCATCTACGGCATTTCGTTCCCGAAGAAAAAGATGCTCGACGAATATCTCGTGATGCTTGAGGAAGCAAAGAAACGCGACCACCGCAAGATTGGCAAGGAAATGGAACTGTTCATGTTCTCGGAGAGAGTGGGCAAGGGACTTCCTATCTGGTTGCCCAAAGGCACCCAGCTGCGTCTGCGTCTGCAAGATTTGCTCCGCACCCTTCAGAAGCCTTACAACTATCAGGAGGTAATCACTCCGGGAATAGGCGGCAAGAGCCTCTACGTCACTTCGGGCCATTATGCCCACTACGGCAAGGATGCTTTCCAGCCCATACACACCCCCGAAGAGGACGAGGAGTATATGCTCAAACCCATGAACTGCCCTCACCACTGCGAGGTGTATGCACGCAAACCGCGTTCTTACAAAGACCTTCCGTTGCGCATCGGAGAATTCGGCACGGTGTTCCGCTATGAGAAGAGCGGCGAGCTGCACGGACTCACACGCGTGCGCACCTTTACTCAGGACGATGCACACATCTTCGTGCGCCCCGATCAGGTGAAGAAGGAATTTGAAAATGTCATCGACGTGATATTGAAGGTGTTTGCCATCTTCGGTTTCGACAACTACGAGGCACAGATTTCGCTGCACGACCCGAAGGACACCGAGAAATACATCGGTTCGGAGGAGATTTGGGCCGAGAGCGAGAATGCCATCCGCGAAGCCTGCAAGGAGAAGGGAATGGAAACGCGCGAAGAGATAGGCGAGGCCGCATTCTACGGTCCGAAACTCGACTTTATGGTGAAGGATGCCATAGGACGCCGTTGGCAGTTGGGTACAATCCAGGTTGACTACAACCTTCCGTCACGCTTCAAACTGGAATATACGGCTGAGGACAACACGAAGAAGACTCCTGTGATGATACACCGTGCGCCGTTTGGCTCACTTGAGAGATTCACAGCCGTGCTTATAGAACACACCGCCGGACATTTCCCGTTGTGGCTCACTCCCGACCAGGTGGCCATATTGCCCATTTCGGAGAAATACAACGACTATGCAAAGAAGGTTCTCGAACTTCTTGACAAAGCCGGTGTGCGTGCCTCCATTGACGACCGCAACGAGAAAATCGGCCGCAAGATACGCGACAACGAAATAAAGCGCGTGCCTTATATGGTTGTGGTAGGCGAGAAGGAAGCCGCCGAAGGTCTCGTGTCGATGCGTAAGCAAGGCGGCGGCGAGCAGGCAACTATGAAAGTAGAGGAGTTTGCAAAGCGCATAAACGAGGAGGTTGCAGCCCAGCTGAGCGTAGCCAGCAACTAATCGGAAACTATAAAAACAGAAAATCCGGAACAAAGCCACTTGCGGCCTGTTCCGGATTTTTTTGTTTTTGCCCTTATGACATTCTTCAATAGGGTGGGCAAGTTCCGTCAACTGCATGCAACGCGGGTTGACAAAGCAGCAGCACGGTTTTACGGTTTCATCATTTCGAGCTCCGCTTTAAGAAACCTTGGTGTGAAGCCTAGCGAGCTTTCTGCCACTTGTTCGGGCGTTCCCACAGACAACACATTGCCGCCTTTTCTACCGCCATCAGGCCCCATGTCAATGATATAGTCGGCCATTTTTATCACGTCAAGATTGTGCTCTATCACAACGACGGTATTTCCACGGTCAACCAGTTTCCCAATCACTTCCATAAGTGCCCTGATGTCTTCGAAATGCAAGCCTGTTGTCGGTTCGTCAAGAATGTACATGGTTTTCCCCGTATCGCGCTTGCTCAGTTCGGTGGCCAGCTTTACGCGCTGGCTCTCGCCTCCCGACAGTGTGGTTGACGGCTGACCGAGCCTCAGATAACCCAGACCGACATCCTTGAGAGTCTTAATCTTCTGTAAAATCGAAGGCACGTTCTCAAAGAAATCCACAGCTTGGCTTATTGTCATGTCAAGCACATCGGCTATGCTCTTGCCTTTATAGCGCACCTCAAGAGTTTCCCTGTTATAGCGTTTCCCATGACAAGCCTCGCACGGAACCATCACATCGGGCAAGAAATTCATCTCCACCGTCCTGTATCCGTTTCCGCTACAGGTTTCGCAGCGTCCGCCTTTCACATTGAAAGAGAAGCGTCCTGGCTTGTAGCCGCGCATCTTTGCTTCAGGCAGATTGACAAACATGTTTCTGATGTCGCTGAAAACGCCGGTGTATGTAGCCGGATTTGAACGCGGAGTGCGGCCAAGCGGCGACTGGTCTACATTCACTACCTTATCAATATAGTCAATGCCGTCAATGCTTTCATACTCCATCGGCTTTTTGAGCGAACGGTAAAAATGCTGGCTTAAAATGGGTTGCAGGGTTTCATTCACCAACGTCGACTTGCCCGAACCGCTTACTCCTGTGACGACTATCAGTTCGCCCAAAGGAAATGACACATCAACGCCTTTCAGGTTGTTGCCTTTCGCTCCGTGTATCGTTATGCACTTTCCCGTGCCTTTTCTGCGCGTTTCGGGCAAGGGCATAGTCCTGATGCCGTTAAGGTAGTCTGCCGTGATGGTGTGCTGGCGCAGCATCATGTCGGGCGTACCCTGAAAAACCACTTCGCCACCGTTGATTCCGGCCTTGGGGCCTATGTCTACAATGTAGTCGGCATTTAGCATCATGTCCTTGTCATGCTCAACAACGATGACAGTATTGCCCAAATCCCGCAGTTGCTTGAGTGAGTGTATGAGTCGTTCGTTGTCTCGCTGGTGCAGTCCGATGCTTGGCTCGTCGAGGATGTAGAGCACGTTGACAAGCTGCGAACCAATCTGTGTCGCAAGGCGTATGCGCTGACTCTCGCCGCCGGAAAGTGTCGATGAACGCCGATCGAGCGACAGATAGTCAAGGCCGACATCAAGAAGGAAATCAATGCGCTTGCATATCTCCTTCAATATCTCCCCGGCTATCGCCGTTTGGCGTTCGTCAAGATGGGCTTTGGCCTCTTCCAACCAGTCGCGCAACTGGGCGATGTCCATATTTGAGACCTCGTAAATGTTCTTGTCCCATATCCTGTATGACAGTGCTTCACGGTTGAGCCGCATGCCGTGACATTCCGGGCACTCGCAAACGGCAAGGAACTGGTCGGCCCATTTCTGCCCACTTGCGGAGTCGTCGTTGTCGATTACATTGTGAAGATATTTCACCACACCGTCGAAATTGGTGAAATAGTCGGTTGATGTATGTATAACGTCCTTGTCGATGCGTACCGTTTCAAGCGAGCCGTTAAGCACTTCGTTCAACGCGTCCTCGGGGATTTCCTTTATAGGGGTCTTCAAATTACAACCATACTTTGCCAACAACGCGTCGATTTGCCAGAAAATCATCTGGTTCTTATATTTACCCAACGGAACAATACCGCCATTATGTATGCTCTGACGGTCGTCGGGAATGACCTTTTTCAAGTCAATTTCATTCACACATCCAAGACCTTTGCACCTTGGACATGCACCCTCCGGCGAGTTGAAAGAGAATACATTTGGTGCAGGGTCTTTATATGACAGACCGGTTGTGGGACACATCAGACGCTTGGAGTAGTTTCTTGCAACGCCGGTTTCTGCATCGAGTATCATCAGCAGTCCGTCACCTTGCCGCATGGCCGTGCTGATGCTCTTCTTCAGGCGTTCGGAATAGTCGCTCATCATAACAAGTTTGTCAATCACGACCTCTATGTTGTGGTTCTTATACCGGTCAACTTTCATCCCGATTCTTATTTCCTCGATTTCTCCATCGATACGGACATAGAGGAAACCTTTCTTCCTTAGGCTTTCAAACAACTCCCGGTAGTGTCCTTTCCTCTGCCTTACGAGCGGGGCGAGTATGTATATGCGTTTGCCGGCATATTCCTGTTTGATGGTGTCAAGAATCTTTTCCTCGGTATATTTCACCATCTTCTCGCCTGTGTTGTAACTGTATGCCGTTCCGGCACGGGCATAAAGCAGACGCATATAATCGTAAATCTCGGTGGTTGTGCCTACTGTAGACCGTGGATTCTTGTTGGTTGTTTTCTGCTCAATGCTTATTACCGGACTGAGACCGCTGATTTTGTCTACATCGGGACGTTCCATGTCACCGAGGAAATTCCTTGCATAAGCCGAAAAGGTCTCTATATAGCGCCGTTGTCCTTCTGCGTATATCGTATCGAAAGCCAACGACGACTTGCCCGAACCGCTGAGACCGGTGAAAACCGTCAAGCTGCCGCGCGGGATTCTCACATTGATGTTCTTCAGATTGTGCACACGAGCACCCAAAACATCAATAAAAGTTTTCTCCGTTTCTTTCTTATCCATAACAAACTGTTAATTTATACATGTTTCCCAATAGCCCCATTCCCGGGTGTTGTTCCCATACTTCAAGCGTAGCTGTGCATTCCTCCCAAGAAATAGTTCACGCCGAAATAGGTCATCAAGATTGTAAGAAATGCCAGAACCATAAAGACATGGTAGAACACGGGGCAGCGCATGGACGGTATTGTCGTCGTGTGGACAGCCACGGCATACACCATGAATGTTATGAGAGCCCACACTTCTTTCGGGTCCCATCCCCAATATTCGCCCCAAGAAACATTCGCCCAAATGGCACCTATGAATATTCCGATGCCCAATGCGGCCAATGCAGGGAAGAGAAACACTTGTGACAACAGCTGCAGGGCTTTTGTTTCGTCGCCTGTTGTGCGCTTCAACATTCTCACGACAAGTGCCGTCAGACTGCAGATGAAAGTCATTGACAGCAAGGCAAAGCCTATCATTATAATCGAGACATGAATGCTTAGAAGCGGAGAATTGAGTACTGGCATGCGATGGGTTATCTGCGGGTCCATCTGACTGATATGGCTTACGAGCAGGAAAAAGCCGGACATCAGGAAACCGCAAGTAAGAATTATGCGGAACCGGCGGCAGGCAACAAGCGAAAGAAGCATTACGAGCCATGCCACAAACAACATTGTCTCATAGCCATTGGCCATTGGTATCGTGCCACTGATTGTCCAACGCAGACCTTCACAGAATGTCAGCGCGGCAAACGACAGCAACATCAGCGTGAATGTCACCGTGTCGGCAATCTTTTCGCGTAGGGCCTGTGTTGCACCGACAACCACATTCCTGTCCGATTTCCTTATCATCCTCTTAATTGAAAGCAGGAACGACAGAAGCCCAATGGCAAGATTTGCCATGAACAGAATGGTGGCAAACGGTATTTTATTGTATATGCGTTCTGCCGCGACCTGCTTTTCCGACTGCAACGACTGCCCGCCATTGTCCGCCTGATACTTTATCATCTTGTCAATGGTGTCTTCAAACTTGTCCGTATCATGCTCCATTGCATATTCGTAAAGCAGAGAAAACACATTCTGCATATACTGTGCGTGATTCGCATCTATCGTGTTGGGCAGCTTCTCTGTCGGTGAATACCAAGTTGTTTTCCCTTTGTAGGTGTGCGGAAAAATCTTCAGCACAGTGCCGTGGCGCAGTTGCATGAGCAGCTGCAGGCAGTCGTCAACGTCGGCAACATCCTTGTGGAACTTGTCGTTTTGGCCTTGATAATATTCCTGAACATAAGGTCCGAGAGTGTAACCGCCCATGGCCGGATTGAAAAAAGCATTCAGCGATGTATAGGCAGGCAGTTGCAATGTGCTGCGCAAAGGGCCTTTCTTTATCTTGACAAACGGTTCGTTGCTCCATTCTTCCCCCCAGAAAATCCAACCAGTCAGTACCTGTTCGGCAGTCAACCCGTTGTATGTGCGTGCTCCATACATTTTTTTAGTGAAGTCGAGCGCGAATGTCTGTACCGGACAGATGCGTCCGTTGTAGAGAATACTGAGTTCGCCGAATCTCTCGGCGACTTCTTTCGGCAGTGTCGGAGCGGCATTTGCCGACGGCAACAAAGAGAACATCAAGCCCAAAGTCAATGCTCCTTTTTGCAACAACGGGTGCTTCAGCAATTTGCGGTAGGCACCGTTCGGATCGACAAGAACCCACAGCAACGCCAAAAACAACAACGCATATCCCGCATATGTCAACGGTATTCCGTAGGGGTCGGCATTTAATGCCAATGAAGCCCCATGTCCATCTTCGTCATACGAAGCCTGATAAAGCCGATAAGCCCCATATTTGAAGATTTTGTTCATGGCCACTGTTCCGGTCTGTTGCCTTCCGTCCTGCATTATTGTAAACCAAGACGTGTAGTCGGCGGCAGACTCTGTACCATCATGGTAGGTTATCCCGAATTTGTCAAGACGTATTGAAAAGGGCAGGGTCTGCGACACGGCTTCACCGTCTTTGCCCTGAACATAATATGCATTTGTTGTTTCTCCCTCGCGCACATGTATCATTCCCTGGGTCGATGTAAGGTGCGTCGCAAGAGCTCCAATCAGGATAACGACAAACGACGCATGCAAAACACAGGATGAAACGGTGTGTTTCCGCGCCTTTACAAAATATACAATTGCGACAATTGCCGCAATTGCCCAAATCGAAACGAACCACCATGAGCCATAAATATTGGCTTTCACAAATTCTGTTCCTTTGCCGTTTTCGACGAGCGTTGCCGTTCCCATGCACAATATCAATACGACATAGAGGATTGACAATATTGCCTTGATGTTTCTTGACATATTATTGATTGTGTGTGAATATGATTTTTCTATTGTATTTCCGCATGCAACCGACGGTTTTCAGCCTTTACGTCAACTGCCGACAAACCGCGAAGGGTGAGGAGAAGATACTCCGACTGCGTGCCTATGCGGAACTTTCCGCCCCAAATGCCCATACCCGAACTGACATAGTATCGTGTATTTCCTTTTTGGCTATATCCGTATGCATTCTCGTAAATCAGGTCTGTGAGCCATGATATAGGCCACACTTGCCCGTGATGCGTGTGCCCGCTGAACTGGAAATCAATGCCTGCCGCTTCAGCCTCTGCAAGATTGTGAGGCTGATGGTCGAGCAATATCGTATAATTTCCGCTGTCTGCATACTTTTGCACAATTGCTTTCAATGGCAGTCTGTGCGTGTTGCTTCTGTCGTCTCTACCTATTATGCAGATACCGTTTATGTTTACGGCACTGTCGCGCAACAGGGTTATGCCGGCATCTTTATAAAAATTCAGTGCATTGCCGCTTCCGCAGTAGTATTCATGGTTTCCCAAGCATGCAAAAACAGGTGCTTTCAGGCGTTTGAATTCCCCCGCAAAGTCGAATGCATAAAGCGGTCTGACACTTATGTCGATAATGTCACCACCCACAAGAATGATGTCCGGCGATGCGGCATTTACGATATCCACCCATCGGTGAAACTCTTTCAAACCATTATGATAACCGAGGTGCAAATCGCTCATCATCAGAATCTTTATCTTCTTTGACTTAACCTTTTCTGAAGCCGCTGTCAGTTCTTCCTTTTTCTTGTCTCTGTAATGAATTTTTCCCGATATGAATATTACAGACAACAATGCAGTTACGGCTACAGCAGCCACCCAATTATTGTAAAGGCAGTGTTTGGGCAACAAGTGACATGCTGCTGCAATGTCGGCCACCACAAACAGCATGACAAGATACAACAATATGAACAACATCGAATTGCCCACCTCATACACCACCGTGGCAACCCTTATCGGCATATTCTCAATAACCCGTGTCACTGAAAGGAACACAAGAGAAAAAGCAAGCACTGTTGCCACGGACACTGTCCAGCGCAACGCATTGCAGAACGAAAGCATGTTCCAGATATGCCAAAGCACATAAGCGAGCCCTGCAAACGGCAAGGCTCCAAACACCAACATCCACATTGTAAAGCAATTAATGGCCTTCTACTCGGAATCTTTACCGGGCGCGTGCAATATTATACTTGTCGCACCTATCGTGAAAAGAGTTTCGTCGCCAATGACACGGTATTCATTGTCGCCCAGTATCTCGTGGTCAACAAAAGTGCCTGTATAACTCGGGCCATCTTTCAATGTATATTTCAAGCCGCCCTTTTTGTCTTTTGCCACAGTAATGCTGCAATGGTTTATGTCCATGCTTGGGTCGTTGGTTTCGATAGGGCAGTTTACGCCACTCCCTTTCATGTACCGCCCAATCACGTTTTTGCCCATACGCAAAGGTATCACCTGCTTGTAGTGGAAAACATTCTCTATGACTGTCAGATAGCCATACACGGCATCTTCGGCATTTTCCTCGGGATTGTCATTCTTTTGGGTTTCACGCAGTTTTGAAACTCCTATTCTTATTCCAAATTGTTTGCCGCATTGAGGGCAACCAAAAACCAGCGACTGACCATTCTGGTATTTCCGTTCATCAAACGTTATGTAATTGTCACATTTCGGGCATTTCACTCTTTTCATGATTTCACCTGCTCTTGTTTTGCAATGTTTGGCATACAGATGCCATTATTCATTAATTTCAGTTATCCAGCAACCTGCAAATTCCGACTGCTTGCCGAGGACATTAAGAGCCGAATGCGCATCGGCTTTTGACTGATAGCGTTTGTATATGACTTTCGCCTTGCCGCCATTCACATATACCGACGCATCGACAAGCCCCTTCTTATGCAATTCTTCTACATACGCCTCCGCATTCTTACGCGTCACACGACTCGCCAACACAATGGTATACACGGAATTATGTTTTACACCTTCATCTTTTTCTTTCACGCTAATACGGTTGTCTTCAGTCTTTTCCACGTCTCCCATTTTCACCGGCACCAAGCTTGCCGACTGCATATTGCCCGTCGTTTCCTGTGGCATTATGCGGTATAGCATATCGGTATCCACTGCATATTGGCTCAACACACGCTTAGTGTTGTTGCCCACTTGCGAGGGGAAGAGGATGAATATTGCCAATGCCGCGACAACGGCACACATCTGATGCAGAAGATTTTCCGGAATACTGACCGAAATGCGCCTTTTGTCCGACGGCAACGGCTCGGTTTCTGCCTCCAAAACTGGCACGGGGGCTTCCACTTTTTCCGTCTGCAACATTTCTGACTCTATATCGGAAAGTCCGTACAAATCAGGCGACACAAACGACGATGAGCACGGAGTGAAATCGTAAGACTTAGCCACAACAGCACTTTTACGCAGTGTCCCGATGCCGCTTATCGTATATTTCCCCGTTTCCTCTATCCTGCGCCGCAGTTCGTCAACGTCCTGCTCTATGCTGCGCATGGCTTCGGGAATACTCAAATCACTATGGTCAACAATCGACTGTGCCAGAACCGAATCGGACATTGACAGTCGGTTGTCGAAACCGAGGATTCTCTTGGGAGGGGAGAACATGTTGTTACGGGAATTGAAAACGGCACACGAATGGTGGACTACAAATCCGCCAAGCCCCGGTACTATCAGGCAGTCGTTGTCAAGCAGCAACCTTGCTATATGTCTTTCAATTTCCAGCATACTGCAAAATTAGCTAATAAACGCCGACTGTGCAAGTGTTTGTGCGACAATTTGGGGAAGGGTGTTAAATTAGCCTTATTTCTTTTGCCCTTCGGCATAAAAGCACTACCTTTGTGATAACCAAAACATACAGGTGTAATGGAATATAAAGAAACCGAAATCAAAGGTGTATGGGTGATTGAACCCAAGGTGTTCAGCGACCAACGCGGCTATTTCTTTGAAGCGTGGAAGAAAGAAGAGTTTGAAAAACACGTTGGCGAAGTCAAGTTTGTGCAGGACAACGAGTCGTGTTCATCCTATGGCGTACTGCGCGGATTGCACTACCAGAAAGGCGAATACTCACAGGCCAAGCTCGTAAGGGTGATAAAGGGAAAGGTGCTTGACGTGGCTGTCGACATAAGGAAAGACTCTCCCACGTTCGGCAAATATGTAATGGTTGAACTGAGCGAGGAAAACAAGCGTCAATTGTTCATCCCAAGAGGATTTGCACACGGCTTCGTTGTGATGAGCGAAACCGCCATTTTTACATACAAGGTGGACAATGTGTATGCTCCGCAACATGAGGCAAGCATAAAATGGAACGATGAAACCATCGGCATAGAATGGCCTATACCATCACACGACGTGCTTACCAGCGAGAAAGACACGAACGGTAAGTCGTTGAAAGAAGCGTGGTTGTTCTAAACTGATTAAACAATTGCTCCACACGCTCCCTTTACATGAAGCACAACAAATGTGGCTTCATTACATTTGACAAACACGAAAGGCACTGGTTATGTTTAAAGACAACAAGGCATACTTATTTCTTCCAATAATAGCCATGTCCCTGATGTTCGGCGGATGCCGCAAACAAGGGCAGAAAAGCGAGGCTGCAAGCGAAAACATTGCTGCCAAAAAAAACTTGCAGGGCATTTGGCTTGACGAGAACGGAGAGGATGTTGCGTTCCGCATAAAGGGCGACTCTGTATATTTTCCCGATTCGACGAGTGCACCTTCCTATTTCCGTGTCGTCAGCGACACATTGGTAATGGAGGGGCGGAACAACGTCACCAAGTATGCCATAGTAAAGCAAACGCCGCATATATTTGTATTTGTAAACACAAGCGGCGAACGCATAAAGCTTGTAAAAACCGAAGATACAAGCTTCATGGACATGTTTTTGGAAAAGCAGCCGATAGCCTTGAACCAGAACAGACTCGTGAAACGCGACACGATTGTCTATCACAACGCCGACAAATACCACTGCTATGTGCAGATTAACCCGACGACATACAAAGTGGCTAAGACCACATACAACGACGACGGTGTTGCCGTGGACAACATATATTATGACAACATCATCCACTTGAGCATATTCAAGGGAAACGACAAATTGTTCTCACGGGATTTCAGAAAGTCGGATTTCGCCAAATACATCGACGCATCGTCATTGCAGCAGTCTGTTTTCAGCGACTTGACACTCAACGGCATCGACGGCGGGGGATTCCATTACTTTGCCACCATGGCCATTCCCGACTCCTCCAGCAGCTATATGGTGGAGCTTACAGTGGGCTATGACGGCAAGTTGTCGATGCGCATAAAGAACACGCATTGACTTTCGGCCACACAGAAAAAGTAAAAAGCAACTGTCGGCAGAGGCATTTTCGCCCTCTGCCGACAGTTGCTTTTTCTATATATTGTTAGGGTAGAGCGTTGTGCTGCATACGGTGCACACACGTTCAGCATCTGCCATACGGGCGTGCTGCATACGCTGCACGCAGACTACACGCCCGGCATTCCATTAAAACCGGCACTTAATTGTAGAAGTTCCAGCTTACACCAAAACGGAAAACACGTTCGTTCAACGGGTAATGCGGGGCAAGGAAATAATTTCTGTTGCCACTGCCTGCGTTCACATGGCTCATCATCACAAAGAAGCGCGTGCGTTTCAGGTGGAAATTGGCATACACGTTCACCAACGGGTAGCCTCCCACTTTCACACGGTTCTCGCTCTCCTGAACGGCATACTGCCCCAAGGCAGGACAATAGTCGGGAGCATAATAGCTCGTAAAGTAACGCGCATCGGCACCGAAGTCACATTTCAGCACACGCGCTATCTTGAATTTCAGATACAGGTTTGTATACACATTGAGCAGCGGCAACGGCAGTATGTCGTCTTGCGAGGATTTCTGATAGGTTACGAGGTTTTCCCAGTTGAGCGGCCCGAGCCTGAAATCCTGCGACAACGCGAGCGTGAGCACGCTCATGGCATCCTTGTGTTGTCTGGCTACAAAACGGTTTCCCGTACGTCCGAAATCTTCGGTTATCCCATACGACATTCCAAAATATGTATAGTTCTTTATCTCGTCAAATGCCACACGCAACATTGTCTTTGTCTTGCGGTAGGCAAATATGCCCTCAATGCGCGAATGCATTGTCTTGCCAAGCCCGCCATTGTCCCACCATGCATGCTTGGAGTGGTAGTGCCTGTAATAGAAAGTGGGGTTGAGACGGTGGAAAAAGCCTTTGGCTGCCAACGTTACGGTGTCGCCGAGAAAGGCGAAATTCACGTCGGCGGTGGCATCCACTTTAAGTTGCCCGGCATCTTTGCCAACGAGCCACGTCTCAGCAAGCACGTCATAATGCAATGTGCGCCCCTGCGACTTAATGAGTTGTCCGCCTATGCTCAGATTGTGCTCGTTGTAGGCAGTGCTGCGACTTACCGAGTCGGGTAGGGTAAAATGCCGCAAGTCTGACGTGACAAAAACTTTCACACCTGCCTTTGCCCATTTGTTGAAGCCCTCAAGCATTGAAATAGCAAATGTGTTTACAAGACGGTAGTGCGATGTTTTGTCGAATATCGAGTCGCCGCCGAATGTCCCCACCGTGTTGTATGTGTCGGCATAGAAATTCTCCGGAGTGGCATACGCCTGGTATATGCGGCGGTAGTTGTCAAATTTCATGGTGTGTATGAAACTTGTCACCGGCACATATTCCGTCTTCATCCACATCGTGTCTTTTGCCGCTGCCGCAGCTTGTGCCATAATGCTGTCGGCAGCCTGTTTGCCGTTAACGGCTATACGCCCTGCATCGGCCTTCGTTGTGTCGGTCGGTTCGCTCCCGGCAATCCTGGCGTTGTCGGGCCGCCCGCTATACCGTTTGCCGTCGAAACGTTTCTCGTCGAAGTCCATCCCGCGCTTTTTCGCTTCGCGGCTGGCTTCGTCTTTGGCCCGTTTCGCCTCGTTTTCTTTTTTCGACTCCATGGCAAATTTGCGCGCGGCAATTTCGTCGTCGGTCATCTTCACTTTCCGGTTGAAGCCGATGTTGTAGCGGTGGGTGAGAAAAATGTGCTGGTTGTTGTTGCGGTTCCAGTTGTTTTCGAGGACAGTAAGCATCTCGCTTGTAGAAAAATTGTCGTCGAAACTCTCGGGATGGGTTATATAATTGTCATTGGTGATGCCGCCGTTTTCGGCCACTTTCTGGTTCACCACCGACATAAGGAGATGCATTTGGTATCTGTCGCCGATATATGAGCCATACATCGTATAGTTGAAATGCGACGTGCTTTGGTTGGAATAATATCCGCGCCCGTATATGTAATCAACGTTAAATCCTACGCCAATCCTCTTTCCGGCGTTCACTCCGAATTTGGCAACGAGGTGGTCTTCACCGTTTGTGCGGTTTCCTGCCGTATTGTAGGAAAGGTTGGTAAACGGGGAGAGCGTATTGGTGAAATGGAACTGGCCTACCGGCGTGTGCACGAAATCGTAAGGTTGCGTGAACAGAAACTGCCCGCCGTCGTGCCTGTCGATAAACACGCGGTTCTGACGCGGAGCTCCGAGGTTGCCAGTTGTATTGTATTCGCCACGGAGTCCTGTCGTGAAGATTGTGTTCATGAACATGTGCGACAGCGTGTCAACATCAGCTCTCGCCCTGTCGCCAAACCTGTCATCCACAGTCCACACCTTTATTCCTTTCGGGATTTCCTTGTCTGTACCCAAAGAGTCGGCCATATTGCCTCCTGACGAACGTTGGTTTACCGTTCCGTCGGGGTTCATCTGGTTGTAATAGTCGTTTTGGGCCGACACCGGTATCGTGATGCCAAGGCAAAGGAACAGGGTAATACGGGATAATAAGTTCATTAAATCAACGGATGAATCGGATGCAACATTCTGCCACCTTGAATACCATGGCGACAATGATGATTACGGCTCCGAGAAAGTGGCCATAGTAAAAATATGTCAACATTCCCGCAACCGCCCCCAACATAAATACAATGTTCAGGATGTTTCTTATGCGCAGATGCCTGTCACCGGCATTGTCAGTTGGTTTGCGGTGCATCCGTTCGGTTTTGTTGTCGCTTTCCATAATTGTTTTTTATAAATAAAAAAAACGCCATAACGGGCCACTTGCGTCTGTTTCCCGCCGGGTTTCACAATAAATAGAATGCAAATTTACAAAATAATGCATTATTAATAGCGCATTATTAATTATTTAACTAATCCGCGCAACAGCATACGCACGTTAGCCGGGAGAATACAGCACGACACTGCACGCCGATATTGCAGGACAAAAAAAACGACCATTGCCGAAAAACGCGGCAATGGTTTGGAGATACAACAGACTTACTGTAAGCCCCCTGCATGTGTCTATGCTACCGGGATTTCTTGTGTTTGCCGAAAAGCGAACTTCCCGGTTTGAATTTCCTGTATAATTTCCAGCCGAGCAGAGCACCGTCAAGCATTCCCGACCCCAAACTTATCATCCGTGTTATGTGCTGCGCTCTTGTCTTCGGTTCAGGCTCATTAGTGTGGAACAAGGTGTTCCACATGTCAGAAATGCGACACTCGTCGTCGCGTATTTCACGCTTCAGCGCAGCCTTGCAATTGTCAATGTCGGCAAGCGAGCACACTTGCCGCATGTCGGTGCCGTTGTGTTTGTCGTTGGATTGTGCCATCAATGTCTTTGGTTTTCTGGAAGGTTTCAGTCGCGCAAGAGAATGCCTGCGAGCAGTTTCACCAACGGCCGTTCAATCCATTGGCGACGGAATATTACGAACAATGCCAATATCACGAAATAAACACCGGCAATGCAAGCGAAAGCCATTGCTTCGCCAATGGCCGGGGCAATGGCATAAGCTGCCGCAAACGACAGATAGATGAGCGCGAGCAGCAGCAGCAATGCAAGCAGCAGTGCCATGGTCAAGGCCGTGAGCAGACGCACAACTTTGTCGATTACATCGAGCTTCATGTATTTTGACTGAAGCCCGATGTAATGTTTCACAACTTCTGCAAGCTGGCCTATGATTTCTATGTTCCTGTCGTTTGAGAACATTTGTCTGCCTTTATGCGTTGTCAATGTCTGCGGCATCCCTGATGTCGTCCACCAAGTCGTCCACTTCCTTACGGCTCACCTTGATGTTGTGCTTCTTGCAGAACTCGTCAACGGCATCACCTATCTTTGTGCGTGTCTCGCTTCCCTTTTCGGGGGCCAACAAAATGCCAAGGGCTGTCCCGGCAATGGCACCACCGAGAAATGCTCCGATATAACCCAATGTTTTCATAATTACTTTGCTTTTAAATTATACAAATTGTATTTATCGAGAGCAAATATAGCAAATCTATTCAAATTGCAGTCAGACGCGATAGCCATTTTTTGTTAAAAATGTTGCCGCTTTCTCATTTAACAAACTTTATGCGCATTTTGGTGGGTCGGTAATGATTTATTTTGTAATTTCGCCAAAGAATGTATAAATGTCAAATACCAAAACAGAAAAAGAATATGAAAAAAAGTGTTGTCCTTTGCGCAGGTCTTTGCATGGCATTGGTTTTCACCGGATGTAAGTCGAAAGAGAGCGCATATAAGAAAGCCTATCTTAAAGCTCAGGCAAAATCCGAGCAGCCGGCACAACCCGTGCAGGAGGAAGCTCCCGTGGTTGCACCGCTTGAAGAGCGTCCTTCTACCGAAACCACAGTCGTTGACAATTCAGACAATGCCACTGTACGGTCGGAAGAGTTCTCTGTAATAAGCGGCTCTGGCGTAAAGAATTTCAGCGTGGTAGTAGGTTCGTTCTCGCTGAAGGCCAACGCCGAAGGATTGCAGCGCACCTTGAGAAACAACGGCAGCGATGCACAGATTGTATATAATTCAGCCCGTGGACTTTATCGTGTCGTAGCTTCGACATTCGACTCGAAAAGCGATGCAGTGCGTTCACGCGACCAGTTCCGCGCAAAATATCCCGACGCATGGCTTTTGTTCAAGAAATAACCTGCACGCCGGGAACATCAACTATATCCACATTATAAAAAAGCATACATTTCAGTGGCCCGTATAATTTCTGTTGATTATGGAAAAAAACGCACGGGCTTGGCAGTCACCGACCCGTTGCAGATAATTCCCAACGGGTTGGCGACTGTTGCTACGTGCCAACTTATGGAATTTCTGCAATCATACGTTGCCCATGAAGACGTGGAACGCATCGTGATAGGAGAGCCCCGCCAACTCAACGGCGAGCCAAGCGAGAACCTGCAGAGGGTGCGGCAATTCGTGTCAAAATGGCGCAAAGCCATGCCTGACATACCCGTTGAATATTACGACGAGCGTTTCACTTCGGTGCTTGCACACCGTGCCATGATTGACAGCGGCATAGGAAAGAAGGCTCGGCAAAACAAAGCTCTCGTCGACGAAATCAGTGCCACAATCATATTGCAAGACTATCTCAGCAGCCGAAACCACTGAACAACAGTCGGCGTGACGCGCGCTGATGTGCACAAGGCTTTATAGAAAAACGAAACTACATGATACTACCAATTTACATCTACGGCAATGCGGTTCTGAGGAAAGTGGCAACCGACATCACACCCGACTATCCCGAGTTGCCGACACTCATAGACAACATGTTCGAAACCCTCACCGCAAGTGACGGTATCGGTCTCGCAGCACCGCAGATAGGACTTGACATACGCCTTGTTGTCATCGATCTTGACGTGCTCAGCGAGGATTTTCCCGAATACAAGGATTTCCGCAAGGCTTTCATCAATCCGTACATCATCGAGTATGACGACGATTCAGAAAAGAAATCTATGGAAGAAGGATGCCTTTCTTTGCCCGGAATACACGAAAGCGTAAAGCGTCACACACGCATACATGTGCGCTACATGGATTCCGATTTCGTTGAACATGACGAATGGGTAGAGGGTTATCTTGCCCGTGTGATGCAGCATGAGTTCGACCATCTTGACGGAAAAATGTTTATCGACCGTATATCTCCCATGCGCAGACAGCTCATAAGCGGCAAGCTTAAAGACTTGCTCAACGGGCGTGTGCGTTGCAGTTATCGAGTGAAGGTGAACAGAAAAAGATAAAGGTAAATTTTATCAAGCTTTTCGATGAGGCATGTAGTCTTTATAATATTGATGGTTCTCTTGCCTTGGCAGAGAGCCATGGCACAGTTCAATACCGACCGTCTGATTGTTTCCGGACGCAGTGCGCTTTATTATGAAGACTATGTGTTGTCGATACAATATTTCAATCAAGTCATAGGCGTGAAGCCTTATCTTTACGAGCCGTGGTTCTTTCGCGGCTTGGCAAAGTTTTATCTTGACGATTTCGCAAGTGCCGAAGAGGACGTGAACAATGCCATATCGCTCAATCCGTACATCCCCAACATGTATGAACTACGGGGATTGTGCCGGATAAAGCAAAGAAAGTATGAAGGGGCAATTTGCGATTACGACAAGGCGATCTCCATAAACCCGCAGAATCAGGGAGCTTGGTATAACCGTGCTTTATGCCGCGTTGAACTTAAAGATTATTCACGCGCCCAAAACGAACTTGACACGGTAGTGGTGAAATGGAAAAAGTTTGCCGATGCATATTCATTAAAGGCGCAAATATATCTTGTTCAGAAAGACACGGTTGCCGCAGACGAATGGCTTGACAAGAGCCTTGAGGTTGACCCATACGATGCCGATACATGGACAACACGGTCGCAGATAAGTCTTTCGCGTTCAAAATGGAAAGAAGCTGAAACTTATCTGAGCAAAGCCATCCACCTGAAGCCGAAGACTGTGGCCAATTATGTGAACCGAGGTCTTGCCCGCTACAACACAAACAACTTGCGCGGGGCTATTTCCGACTACGACACCGCCATCGACCTTGACCCCGACAATTTCCTTGCCCACTACAACCGTGGACTGTTGCGCATGCAACTTGGCGACGACAACCGTGCAATTACCGATTTCGACTATGTGATACGCATGGAGCCACACAATGTGCTTGCAATATTCAACCGTGCAATTCTGCTTGACAAAACCGGAAATTTGCGCAGCGCAATACGCGACTATTCACGCGTAATAGAACAATTCCCCAACTTTTGGACTGGCCTGTCACGGCGCGCCAACTGCTACCGCAGACTTGGAATGAATGCAAAAGCCGAAATAGACGAGTTCCGCATAATGAAGGCACAGATGAACAAACATCTTGGCATACAACCACGTTGGAACAGTTCACAACGTCGCCAGATGCGTCGCCGCAGCGAGATTGACCCGGAGAAATACAACCAAATGGTAGTGCCGGACAATGACACGCAGGAACATGAATACAAGAGCGACTACCGAGGACGCGTCCAAAACCGTGCCGCCGAATTTACACCAATGCAGATGTTCCACCTCGGCTGCGACCAATATGACAACGGCGTGCGTTCATACCGTGCTTTCACCCAAAGCGTGGAACGCTTCAACATAGCACACAAGAATGCCCGCTTGTTTATAACCTGCAACCCGAAACAGCTGACAGCATTCTCTTCACACATATATTTGTCACGCATCGACTCCCTGTCGGCCATTGTCAACACGTCAAAAGACATGCATTTGACAAGCGAACTTATCTTCCAGCGTGCCGTATTGGAGAGTGTTACACGCAATTTTGATGCTGCCATATCCGATTTGACAATCTGCCTGTCAGCAGACTCGGCTTCTGTCCTTGCACTTTGGCAACGCGCCTATTGCCAACTGTGTCTGAACGAGTTCGACAAATCACTCGGAAAAGAGGCTGGCATGAAGATGTCCGCCATCATTGACGACCTGAACAAGGCATTGGCTATCGACAGCGACAACCAATATCTGTATTACAACCGTGGCAATGTACATTTCATGTGCAAGGACTTCGCATCTGCATCCGACGATTACACACGCGCTATAGCCATCGACCCGAACCTTGCCGAAGCCTATTACAACCGTGGATTGGCAAAAATCGGCAGCGGAGACAGAAAGGGCGGCGTGGCAGACTTGAGCAAAGCAGGCGAATTGGGACTGTATGGAGCTTATAGCGTAATCAAAAAAGTAAATTCCGAAAAGACCCGTTGATATGGCATCACGACGCATTTTGTCGTTTGCAACCCTGTTGTTGCTCGTTGTTCCGATGCTGTCCATGCAATTTCCCGCAAAAGAAGCATCCAACATCTTAAATTATGCCGACAGTTGTTATGGTGCAGGCGAATCTTATTATGCCCACCATCAGTATGCGCTTGCAATGAAAAGCTATCTTGATGCGCTCAATGCAAGCGAGCACAATGGCACCAAGCAACTTACCGCGAAGATCTATATAGGCATAGGCAACTTGTACAGCACCTGCGGCGATTACGCAATGGGGCTTCGTTTCTACCGCGATGCTTTGTCGCTTGCACAGAAAGCAAAATCAAAAACACTGACCAACCGCGTACTGAACAACCTCATAGGGGCATCGTGCTTCTCCGGTAAAATCGCCGATGGAGAACGCTATCTCCGCATGCTGGCCGCCAACAAGGAACAGTCTGCCGAATACAAGTACAACCTTCTTATGTGCAAAGGACTTGTCTCGACATTCAAGAAAGATAATGCCAATGCCTTACACCAATACCGCAAGGCATTGGCATTTGTGCGGCAGCATGGCATGGACAGCAATTATACAGAGTCAGTGTATTCTTGTATGGCACAATTGTTTGCCGACGCAGGATGTCCAGACTCAGCCGTTTACTACCTGAAAAGGAATGAACACATCGCACGCACGACAAACAACGCTTATTTTCTTGCCGAAACCTTACGCCATCTTTCAGACACATACGCCACGACAGGCAACAACTCGCGTGCAACGGCATACCGATACGAATATGTTTCATTATGCGACTCCATACGCAGCCACGAGGACTTCAATGCAATGAAAGATGCACAATATGCATATGAGGCCGACAAAAGCACGAGAAAAATAAACGCCCTTACCCAAGAAACCCAATTCAACCAGCGGCAAATACGCATGCAGCGGCAGTGGATTGTCACCCTTGCATTGGGCTTTGCAGTGTTTGTAGCATTACTGTTAATCGTCTACAGACAGAAAAGGCAATTGTCTGAAGCTTACAACAAACTGTTTGACAGCAGCCAAAGACTACTTGACAACACACATGTCCAAACCAGTGTTGCATCAGAAACGACACCCGACATCAGGGAGGGCAATGTATTGCTGTCGGCGGAGCAGCGCGAAGAACTGGTGGCACAGATACGCGTCATTATGGAAAACACCGACGAAATTTGCCGCAACGATTTCAACATCGAACGCCTTGCGGCTTTGGTGTCGTCGAACACCCGTTATGTGTCAGAAGCCATAAATGAAGGTTTCGGAAAGAATTTCAGGACTATACTCAACGAATGCCGCATCAAAGAAGCAATGAAACGGTTGGCCGACAAGGACAACTACGGCAGCTACACCATACGCGCCATATCAGAAAGCGTAGGCTACAAGTCACAGGCAAATTTCATTTCGCAATTTACTAAAATGACAGGAATGAAGCCATCAATGTATCAAAAAATACTCAAAGAACGAGAATAGCTTTTGATTTACCATTATTTGCATTTCTATTTCACGAATTAGAAACCATAAAACCGATAAAAATTTGCGGTAATTCTTTTTATTCGTAATTTTGCGACATGACAATTGGAAATTCGCAGAATAAAGAACCAAATGTAAATATTATGGACAATAAATCACACAAAATGCAAAGCAACGCGCTTGCAACATTTGCCGCATGCACGCTTGCAACATTGCTTTCACTGCCTGTGTCGTCGCAGAACACATTGCCAGCCCCGGCAAATCTTCATGCTACAGCCGATTTCAGCAAGGTGACGCTGACGTGGGAAAATGCAGAGAAACTCGACACGTTGCTTAAAGAAAACTTTGAGGGTTTGACATTCCCGTCAAAAGGTTGGTCGGTAAAGACCGAGAATGACTACGACCCATTGTTCACATGGTTTCATTATCCGACAGACGACATAAAGGAGAATGTCGAAAACTATACCGACTGGATACACTCCGGTACAGGAAGTGCTGCAATAATGTTTGATGATGCAGCACCGCACGACGACGAAACATCGGCAGTGCAGAACGAATGGCTCGTAATGCCGGCCTCTTCTGCCTCAAAATACCTGAGTTTCTATACCTATATCGACCCGCAGGTGCTGGAGTGGGGGGCTGATGCCGAATTTCCCGACCATTATTATGTAAAGGTGAGCCACGACAACGGAGAAACGTGGGAAGAACTTTGGGACGCACGCTACGACAGCAACGGGGCCAGCGGTTGGCAATTCGTCACCCTTTACATCGGCAACGACTCTGGCAACGACAACCTTGTGGCATTCCAGGCAGTCGGCGACACAACCAACACCGAGTCAGGACTCTATTTTTCATGGGTTATTGACGATGTAATGCTATTGTCTGCAAAAGGACAGGCAACACCCGACAACATCCACAGTCAGACAGTTTCGCCTCTTGCCGGCCGTCCCACGCACCGCAGTTTCACCCCTTCAGGCATCAAATCAGTGCGTCAGGTTCGCACGCCCCAATATACAATACCCACAGAATGCTACAACGTGTATCTTGACAATGAGCGCATAGCCGAGAACATCAAGACAAACACTTATACCGACACGTCGGACAAAGAACCGGGCGAGCACACCTATGCCGTGCAAGCAGTGTCGATCAGCGAGGATATGGTGTCGTCGTTGACAAAAGTGCAGGTAGACATAAAGCAGCCCACAGTCAATGCCCCGACAAACGTAAGGCTCAGCTACACAGCCAATGACGACAACACTGCCTACAACGTTACCATGGATTGGGACGAACCGGAAGGCGACCGCAAGCCGGCCTACTACAACACATATTGCAACGGAGCCTTGTTTGGCGGCTATCTCACCGACCTCAGCGTGGGGCAGAGCAACGTGGCCAAGGGCGTGTACACTTATTCTGTCGTTGCCGTATATGAGAATCCCGACGGAGAATCAGCTCCGGCAACAGATGTAATAGCCATAGGCACACGCAATACAGTACGCGACTTGACTGCCGAAACCGACGAAGCAGGCAAGACATCGTTGTCGTGGAAAGAGCCTAAAGCCTCTGAATACACCATGGCCAACTATGCAGTATTCCGTGGCAATGACCTTATCGGCCAGACAGACCAAACGACATTTGCCGATGCCCAATCGCCTGAAGGAATCTACGATTACAGTGTGAAAGTGATTTACACCGACGGTGTTGAGTCGCTGCCCATATCGGTATCGGTAAAGACCGGCAGTGTGCCGTCCTACAAGCTGCCGTTCAGCGAGGATTTCTCTGGCGGACTGAAACCCGGCAACTGGACAGTGGAGAAAGTAGACGGCAAGATGAAAGACAGTTATCTGTGGCGTTTCGACAACTGGTACGACCTGCCCATTAGCGGCAATGGCTTCGAAGGCGACTTCGCATCGGTAACCTCCTCGGTTGCAGGATACACCAACGTGTTTACGACACTCGACACCCCGCCGCTTTTGCGCAACGCCAAGACAGACGAACGCACAGTGCTGGAATTTGACATGGACTATCAACAGGGAGGACGCACGTCAAGTGCAGGCCTGTATTATTCCTATGATGGCGAGAACTGGGGAGCTATCGAAGAGGAATTTGTGGGCTATGAGACCGAAGACATGACCGGGGAAGCCACATGCCAGCCCGTACACAAGAAATACGACATAACTCAGTGCTTCACTGACAACGACACCCCCGTATACATTGCATGGAAATACAACGGCAAACAAGCATATCACTTGGCCATCGACAATGTGAGCATCTACAACACTACATCAACGTCTGTCGCCTCTGCCAAAGTCGGGACATTGCCCAGTTGGCGCATCGACAACGGCATGGTTGTACTATACGGAAATGCTATCCAGCGTGTTCAGGCATTCTCGCCAAATGGCATGTGCGTGGCTGACATCAATGTAGGTGGAGCAAATGAATATGCCGTGCCTTTGACACACGGGGGAATATACCTGCTGAAGGTTGCCGCATCAGACGGAACGAAAATCATCAAGATTGGAAACAACAACAGATAATGTCTACATGGAGCACATAAAGTCCATGCCCCAATGACATTGCAGTCACGACAATCATCGTAGACTTTTAACTTTCAGGCCTTTGTCATTCGCCATTGCACAAGTTCGGGCGAAGACAAAGGCTTTTTCCTTGCCATAAAAAAGCACAAGATTTCAATTTGTCTCCATGTTATTCCAAGCCCAATGACATATGTTGCACACACATACACCTTCCGCAGCACGCACGTCTGCCGCAAGCCGTGCGTGTGTGTATCGTCCGCGTATTTGTGAATACGGAGCATGAGTTTCCTCACATTCGATGCCTCACAGTAATTGTGAAAAGCCAACCGCCGATCATCACAAAATACGGGCTGGTTTGCAAAGTGCACATTTTTTCACATAATGCGCATTATG
>CAVDCP010000015.1:0-53954 GCA_963607545.1 bacterium | reverse complement strand
ACCCGCGACCTCAACCTTGGCAAGGTTGCGCTCTACCAACTGAGCTATTGCCGCAAACAAATTTGAATTCAATATAGTGAAGAGGAGGAGACTCGAACTCCCACGACACAATTGTCACTACCCCCTCAAAGTAGCGCGTCTACCAATTCCGCCACCTCTCCATTATATATAGATATTCTGAATAAATTGTGCCCAGAACAGGACTCGAACCTGCACGTCGTGAAACACACGCACCTGAAACGTGCGCGTCTACCAATTCCGCCACCTGGGCAGTTGGAAACCTCGTTCCAATTGGATTTATTCAGAGTCTTTGAGCGGCAAACGGGACTCGGACCCGCGACCTCAACCTTGGCAAGGTTGCGCTCTACCAACTGAGCTATTGCCGCATGTGCTCGTAAAAGCGTTGCAAAGGTAGGGTTTTAATTTTGAAAGACCAAGTTTTTTCACATATTTTAAGGCACATGCCACACAACGCGGCATGTGCCTTATGATGTAGGGGGCTGCCTTATCGTGCAAGACGGGCCGACAGCTTTTCGATCATGTCGCGCGTCATGGAGTCGAGGTCGTAGGTGGGATTCCAGTCCCACTCGGCGCGTGCGCACGAGTCGTCCATGCGGTCGGGCCAGCTTTCGGCTATGCCCTGCTTGAGTGGGTCAACGTCGTAAACCATCTCAAACTCGGGCTTGTACTTGCGTATGGCGGCGTATATCGTTTCGGGGGCGAAGCTCATCGACGCGATGTTGAAGCCGTTGCGGTGCACGAGGCGCGTGGGGTCGGCCTCCATAAGGTTTATTGCTGCCTTCAGTGCGTCGGGCATGTAAATCATGTCCATGCGCGTTCCTTCCTTTATGGGGCAGGTGAATTTCTCGCCGCGCACTGCCGAATAGTATATGTCAACGGCATAGTCGGTGGTGCCTCCGCCGGGGAGCGTGACGTTGGAGATGACTCCCGGGAAGCGCACCGAGCGCGTGTCGACGCCGTAGCGCGTGTGGTAGTAGTCGCTGAGAAGTTCGGTGGCCACCTTGCTCACGCCGTAGAGCGTGCGCGGACGCTGCACCGTGTCCTGCGGGGTTGGGTCTTTCGGCGTGCCCGGCCCGAACGAGCCGATGCTGCTTGGGGTGAACACTGCGCAGCCGTGTTCGCGTGCCACCTCAAGAATGTTCCACAGTCCGTCGATGCCTATGCGCCATGCCAGGCGGGGTTTTGACTCGGCCACGACCGAGAGCAGTGCCGCGAGGTTGTAGATGGTGTCGATGTCGTGTTTCGCAACCACGTCGGCTATCATCTGCGCATCGGTAACGTCGGCTTCGGCAGACGGGCCGCCGTCGAGCAGCGCACCCTTGGGCTCGCAGCCCTTTATGTAGCCCGCAACGACGTTTTCGCCGCCGTAGAGCCTGCGAAGCTCTGCGGTAAGCTCGGAGCCAATCTGCCCCGTGGAACCGATTACAAGAATATTTTTCATGTTGTTTGGTTTAAGATTTGTATGGATGCAAAATAAGCAAAAAAAAACCACAACATGACAAAAAAACAGGACATTTTTCCCGGCCTTGCTTATAAATCCCAACCTCGCGGAAATCCTCTTTTTCTTTTTGCGCGGTTTTTGCTTTCCAAGTGCGCGGCAAAACCGTTTCTGTATGCCATAAACGCCGTCTGGGTGTATCGAAAAACGACACAAAGAAACAATCGGTGCCGTTGCAATCCGTAAGCGCGGCTTTCGTGCCCGAGCCGAAGATGCGCCTTTTCAGTGCCCTGCGGCAAAAAAACAGGCCGAAACGCTTCCTGTTTTCAATTTTATTGATTTACTTTGCGGTTGGAAGAACACCGCAGGTCAGTGCGGGCAGACGTGCCGCCAGCACGGCAGCGCCATGCCGCCAGTATGCTGACCGCTGGCAGTGCTTTTAAAAAGGCAACCTAAATTTTATACTATGTACGGAAAAGTGAAAGAGCATCTCCGCTCGGCCCTCGACAACTTGAAGCAGGCCGGGCTTTACAAGGAGGAGCGCATCATCGAGAGCGCGCAAGGCGCTGCAATCAAAGTAAAGGGCGAGGAAGTGCTCAACTTCTGCGCCAACAACTATCTGGGACTGTCTAACCACCCGCGTCTCATCGAAGGAGCGAAGCGTATGATGGACTGCCGGGGCTTCGGAATGTCGTCGGTGCGTTTCATCTGCGGCACCCAGGATGCCCACAAGGAGCTGGAGGCAGCCATCAGCGACTACTTTCACACCGAGGACACCATACTCTATGCCGCCTGCTTCGATGCCAACGGCGGTTTGTTCGGTTCGTTCCTCACCGAAGAGGATGCAATCATCTCCGACGCGCTCAACCACGCGTCGATAATCGACGGCGTGCGCCTCTGCAAGGCAAAACGCTACCGCTATGCCAACGCCGACATGGAAGAACTTGAGAAATGCCTCCAGGAAGCACAGGCACAGCGATTCCGCATAATCTGCACCGACGGCGTGTTCTCGATGGACGGCAACGTGGCTCCCGTTGACAAGATATGCGACTTGGCCGAGAAATACGATGCCCTTGTCATGGTTGACGAGTCGCACTCGGCCGGAGTGGTGGGCGCAACGGGCCACGGCGTGAGCGAACTGTGCGGCACCTACGACCGCGTTGACATCTACACCGGCACGCTGGGCAAGTCGTTCGGCGGCGCTTTGGGCGGATTCACCACGGGCCGCAAGGAGATAATCGACATGCTGCGCCAGAGCAGCCGCCCCTATCTGTTCTCCAATTCGCTCGCTCCCTCGATAATAGGCGCAAGCCTCGAGGTGTTCAAGATGCTCAAGGAGGACAACTCCATACACGACCGCCTCGTGGAGAACGTGGCCTACTTCCGCGACCGCATGCTCGCCGCCGGCTTCGACATAAAGCCCACGCAGAGCGCGATATGTGCCGTGATGCTCTACGACGCTCCGTTGTCGCAGCGTTATGCCAACCGTCTGCTTGAAGAGGGCATCTACGTCACCGGTTTCTACTACCCGGTGGTGCCCAAGGGCGAGGCGCGCATACGCGTGCAGCTGTCGGCTGCCCACACAAGGGAGCAGCTCGACAAGTGCATAGCCGCCTTCGTGAAGGTGGGCAAGGAGCTTGGAGTGCTGAAATGAAAACTTAAACAACGCGCCGCGAGGCGCACTTTATGATTACTAGATAACGAGATTGAGCCCCGAAGTGTCGGGGCTTTTTCTTTGCCACGCCTTTGAAGCCGCACTCAGGCGGCAAGGTAAGAAAAACGGGGAAACCGCATCTGCCGGCGCAGCACTGAAGCGCGCGCCGGCAGATGCGGTTTCCCCGTTTGCGGTTATGGCCGTGGCCCGCGGTCAGCGGCTTTTGTGTGTCATTATGTTGAGCACCATGTCGTCGGTCTTGCACATGGCCTCGGCCCCTATGCTCGTGAGGTTGTGTATAGAGCGGTCAACGTCGTCGTCGATTATTCCCTCGGCCGATGTCACGCACTTGCCCTCCATCGACAGCAGCGCCGACAGCAGTGCCGTTGACACTCCCGACGATATTTTCAGCGCGCAGCTGGGTTTTGCGCCGTCGCATATCATGCCAGTGAGGTTGGCAATCATGTTTTTCACCGAGTGGCAGATGTGTGCGTAGTCGCCGCCCATGAGATAGGTTATGCCGCAGCTCGACCCTATCGAGGCCACGACGCAGCCGCACAGCGCCGAAAGTTTGCCCAGGCTCTGCTTGATATATATAGCGGTGAGGTGGCTGAGCACGAGTGCGCGAATGAGTTCCTCCTCGGTGTTCTCGTTCTCTTCGGCGTAGACGGCCACGGGATTGGTGGCGCAGATGCCCTGGTTGCCCGACCCCGAGTTGCTCATCACCGGAATCATTGCCCCGCCCATGCGTGCGTCGCAGGCCGAGGCGGTCTTCGAGATGATGTGCGAGAATATGCTGTTGCCGAAGATGCCGTGGCTCAGCGGCCTGTCGATGGTCTTGCCCAGACAGTGGCCGTAGTTGCCCTTCTTGGCCTCGTCGGCGGCGTGCAGGTTATATTCGCGTGTCTTGAGGATGAATCTTATTTCGTCTACGGGCGTGGTGGTGGCGAAATCGTAGACCATGCGCAGGTTGAGCGCGATGTCGTCGGTGGTTTCCTCGCCTGATGTCTTGCAGTGCAGTTTGTCGAGCGACACGTTGCCGTCGCGCGAGACAAACACGAAGTTGGTGTGCGAGGCGGCTATCACTGCGGTGGCCGTGTGCCCGTCGGCCTCGCAAATCACCTCGGCATAGAGTTTCTCGGTGATGTTCTCCTTGAGCTTTATGTCGATGTGGTTGCCGGTGATGTATGCCTTTCCCTGTTCGAGCGAGTCGGGCGTGACATCCTTGAGCACCTCGAGCTGGTATTCGGATCGTCCCACGAGCGCGCCCAGGGCTATGGCAATGGGCAGACCTATCATCCCCGTTCCGGGAATGCCCACGCCCATGGCGTTTTTAAGGATGTTGGCGCTGAGCAGTGCGGTGATGCGTTCGGGCCGTCGTCCGAGTTCCTCGGTGGCCCGGGCCGTGCACAGTGCCACGGCCATTGGTTCGGTGCAGCCCACGGCCGGCACCACCTCACGGTTGATGAGGACTATGATTTGCTGTCTTGTCTGGTTGTCGAGCATAAGCGGTTTGATAGAGTGGTAACATTAACGGGAGCCACGGCAATGCCGCAGCTCCCGTTGTCTGTGGTATGGTTATTTCTTGTCGGCGTAGTTGTCGAGACCTGCCTGCAGGAAATCGACATACTCCGTGATGTTCTCGTCGTAGGAACGGCTGCCTGCGAGCGGCATGCCCTCGTTGTCGAGCAGCAGATACATGGGCTGCGTGTTGCTGCCGAACTTGTGGCGCTGCAGGTAGCTCCACTTGTCGCCCACGGTGCGCAGCGTGCGCTTCGATCCGTCGGTGTCGGTCACTTCCATGGGTTGCGGGAGCGGAGTCTTGTCGTCGACGAAGAGCGAGATGAGCACATACTTGTTGTTGAGCAGGTCGGCCACCTTGGCATCGGTCCACACGGCGGCCTCCATCTTGCGGCAGTTCACGCAGCCGAAGCCGGTGAAGTCCACCATGACGGGCTTGCCCTCCATGCGTGCGGCTGCCATTCCGGCCTCATAGTCGGTGAAGCGCGGGTGCACCTCGTTCTTGTAGAGGTTGAAGTCCTGCGTGTTCATCGGCGGCGCGAAGGCACTGACGGCCTTGAGCGGCGCGCCCCACAGACCGGGAATCATGTAGAACGCGAAGGCGAGCGAACCGAGTGCGAGGAAGAACTGCGGCACGTTGGTGCGGCGGCCTTCGTCGTCGTGCGGGAAGTTGTAGATGCCGAGCAGATACATGCCGAGCAGCGTGAATATGGCGATCCACAGTGCGAGGAATGTCTCGCGGTCGAGTATGTGCCATCCGTAGGCCAGGTCGGCCACCGACAGGAACTTGAGCGCGAAGGCCAGCTCGATGAATCCGAGCACCACCTTGAGCACGTTCATCCATCCGCCCGACTTGGGTGCCGACTTGAGGAGCGTGGGGAACATTGCAAACAGGGCGAACGGCACGGCAAGGGCTATGGCGAAGCCGAGCATGCCCACCGTGGGCGCGATGATGCTGCCCTCCGATGCCACCGCCACGAGCAGGAACCCGATGATGGGGCCGGTGCACGAGAAGCTCACGAGCGACAGCGTGAACGCCATGAGGAAGATGCTGAGCATTCCGCTCGTGCTTTCCGACTTGCGGTCGATCTTGTTGCTCCACGATGCGGGCAGGGTGATTTCGAATGCCCCGAAGAACGAGGCGGCGAACACTACAAGCAACAGGCAGAAGAGGATGTTGAACACGGCGTTGGTGGAGAGGGCGTTGAGCGCGCTCGCGCCGAACAGCATCGACACCACGAGGCCCAGTGCAACATATATAACGACGATTGATATGCCGTAGGTCACGGCATCCTTTATGCCCTTCTTGCGGTCTTTGTTGCGCTTGAGGAAGAAGCTCACCGTCATGGGGATAATGGGCCACACGCACGGGGTGAAGAGCGCGAGGAATCCGCCCACGATGCCGGCGAAGAAGATGTAGAGCAGAGAGTTGCTCACGGGCGTTTCATATTGTGACAGCTCTTTCAGCACGGGTGTCCACAGCTTCTGCAGTTCGCTCTTGTCGAGGTTTGCCGCTGCGGCGGCCTGTGCGGTGTCGGCTGCGGCACTGTCGGTTTGTGCCACTGCCTTGGCGGTGTCGGCGGCAGCTGCGGCATCGGCTGTTTCCTCTGCGGCGGCAGCCGCTCCGTCGACAGCGGGCGACTTGCCCTGCTTGTGCAGTTCGACGGTGGTGGGGGGCATGCACATCTCGGCGTTGCACGCGCCGTATTCAAGATAGCACTTTATTGAGTAGTTGGGCTTGGTGAACTTCACCTTCTGCACAAACTGCACGTTGTTTTCGAAAAAGCGCAGCTTCATGCCGAACATCTCGTCCATCTCCGAAATCTCGTGTCCCCGCGGGGTGAGTTTGCCCACAAGCTCGATGCCGTCCTTGGAGTCGACGTGGAACGTGGCCGACGTGGGGCCGTCGTTGCCCAGCCCCGTGGAGTAGACGTGCCAGCCTTTGGCAATACTTCCGCTGAACACTATCTCGCCCTCGGCGGTGGTTCCCGTCTTCAGTTGCGAGGTGAATTTCACTGGGTCGGCCATTTGCGCATGGCACAACACCGCCACAAGAAGCATCAGGGCGGCCGTCATCGCTTTTTTCATTGTTGTTGTTGCTTAAAATTAATGTATTTGGATGCAAAGATACTGCAATTTGAAATAACGGCAAAATAAGTGACTTTGTTTTTCGGCTGCGCAACGTGCCTTTGCTGCAAATTCACGGCACGCGCCTTTCTTTTTGTCAGTTTCTGCCGCTCTGTCGCCTTTGCGCAGGGGCACAAAAAAAACGGCAGCAACATGCGTGCTGGCCGTTTTCGTGCAGTCGGTACTCCCACCGGGAATCGAACCCGGATCAAAGGTTTAGGAAACCTACGTTCTATCCATTGAACTATAGGAGCAACTGAATTGATGCAAACCGTGTGCAAACTTACGCATTTTTTTCCGAATAACGAAGAATCCGGCCTGAAATTCGCCGCCGCGCGGCGCAATATGGCACGCCGCCAAACAAAAAGGGCAGAGCCGCGCGGCGGTTAGCACACTTTTTTGTAGCTTTGCAATTATATTTGAAAATCAAAACAACAACCTTGAAATGAGAAAATTGTTACTGTCATTCATGCTCGCCGCCGCTTGCGCACTCAATGCCGCAGCACAGGCAAAGACGCTGCACCAGCTGCAGCAGGATTTCGTCGACCTGCGCTTCGGAATGTTCATACACTTCAACATGCCCACGTTCGCGCCCGAAGACTGGCCCGACCCCGACCTCCCGGCACAGACGTTCAACCCGACGCGCCTCGACTGCGCGCAGTGGGCACGCGCGGCCAAGTCGGCCAACATGTCATACGGATGCCTCACCACCAAGCACCACAGCGGTTTCTGCATATGGGACACCAAGACCACCGACTACAGCGTGATGCACTCGCCGCTGAAGCGCGACGTGGTGCGCGAGTATGCCGACGCTTTCCGCAAGGCAGGGCTCAAGGTGATGCTCTACTACTCCATTCTCGACACGCACCACCGCATACGCCCGGGAATGGTGACGCGCGAAAAGATTGACATGATAAAGGCGCAGCTGCACGAGCTGCTCACCGGCTACGGACCGATAACCGCGCTCATCATCGACGGCTGGGATGCTCCGTGGTCGCGCATAAGCTACGAAGACGTGCCCTTCCCCGAGATTTACGCCTACATCAAGTCGCTGCAGCCCGAATGTCTGGTAATGGATCTCAACGCCGCCAAATATCCGCGCGAGGCTCTCTTCTACACCGACATAAAGTCGTATGAGCAGGGCGCAGGACAGAAAATATCCACCTCGGAAAACCGCCTTCCGGCCCTGGCCTGTCTTCCGCTGCAAACCAAGTGGTGGTTCTGGAAAGACTATTTCCCCACCGACACGCTCAAGAGTCCTGCCCACATAATCAACGACATGGTGGTGCCCTACAACCGTGCGCACTGCAACTTCATCCTCAACGTTGCGCCAAACCGCGAGGGACTCATGGACGACAATGCCCTGAAGGCTCTCAAGGCCATGGGCAAGATGTGGCGCAACGACGGGCGTGTGAGCGAGCTGCCGCCGTGCGACGCGCCCATAACCGAGCGCAACATAGCCAAGGGAATGCCTGCCGAGTCGTCGTGGAGCTGGGACTGCAACCTCATGGACTTTGCCAACGACGACGACTTCACCACGCCGTGGGTGGCCAACAGCTTGACCGAGAACCCGTTCTGGATGGTTGACCTGAAGATGCCGCAGCTCATCGACATGGTGACGATAACCGAATACGAGGGCGGGGCCATGCAGCATTACCGCGTGGAATACCGGCACGATGGTGCATGGACAACCATATTCGACGGACATGCCGCCGATGCGTGCCGCGTGAAGACGCACCGCTTCGCGCCGGTGATGGCCGATGCCGTGCGCATCACGTTCACCGAAAACAAGGAAATGATAGCCATATCTGAGGTGGGCGTGTACACTCCCTACCAGAACAACTGACACTCTGCGCCGCGGTTATGCCGTGGCCACGGCGTGCGGCAACCGCCGCACGCATGCAGCACATTCGAGCTACACACACAATGCGGCCGCCGCACGCCCAATTCAGAGCGTGCGGCGGCCGCAAATCGTGTGTGGATGATGTCAGCGGAGGCCGTATCTGGCCTTGTATTCCGACGGCGTGAGGCCCGTGGCCTGACGGAAATGCTTGTGGAAATTGCTTCTGTCGCCCACGCCCACCATTTCGTGGAGAGCCGCAACTGACACACCGGGATCTTCGCGGAGCAGACGCTCGGCTTCGGCTATGCGCAGCTTGAGCCTCCATGAGCGCAGGGTGGTGTGCAGACGGTTGGTGAAATACCACACAAGATAGCGCCGCGTGGTGCCGAGCTGGGCGGCTATCTCGTCGGGACTTACGTCTTTCCGGGTGTACATCTTTTCTTCCTGCCACCGCTGCAGGGCTTCGGCAAGGGCTTTCTCGCACTCGTCGGGAATGCTTTCTGATGCGCATTCGCCGGGCTGCGCGGCATCTGCCGTCGGCGCGGCTGCTGGTTCGGGTTCTGCAACTACCTTCACCACGAAACTGTTGTCTATGCGATAGTTCACCATGCAGTGCACCATATATACATAATAGGCCGTGTAGGCCACCACAAAGCAGTCGTAGAAACCTATGCCCATGCTGAAAACCGAGAACACAAGTGCAAGCACTCCTATGCCGAGGGCACTGCAGAAGCACCGCACTATCCATTTCAGGCGGCCCGACTCGTCGTCGTCGTAATGCGCTTCGAGGCGTTGCACGCACCTGATAAAGCAGCGGCGGAAGAAAAGGGAATATATCGCGAGCTGGGCGGCATAGCATGCCGCGAACGTCCAGAAGGCAACGGGAAAAAGCGAAGGCATGCACGCGAGCGTGCCGATGAGTGCCGCCCCGCAAACCGTGATGCCGAGAAACTGCGGCAGAAGCCACCGCAAACCCACCGACAGCGGACTTACAAACGCCACCGTAGTGGCCGTGAACATGAGTGCCTGCAACGAGGCAACCACCAGGGTGACTGCCGAAAGCCATTCGGGCGAGCCTTCTTCAAGCTGAACCATGCTTGTGGCGAAGCCCGAGGCGGCAAGCAGCATGTAGGCCACGGCAAGCATGGCGCGCATGCGGCGGTAGGCTTTCCACTGCGGGGCACGGGGCACGCCCACTCCGAGCATGAAGAGGGCCATCACCGCAATGACTGCCGACGAGACAAAGGTGAGCAAATCGTGGCCCAACGAGAAGGCTATTTCGTGTGTCATGGTTGGTGTTCCTTTTTTGTGACTGAAACAAAAAAAGGAAGCCTTCGGCACCCGCCGCGCTGGCAGGTAGCAAAGGCTTCCCTTGTTTTATTGCATCGTTTCTTTTTTAAAAACGTGTCAGAGCGTCTGTTTAACCTCAATCTCGGTGAATGTTTCAAGTATGTCGCCCTGCTGGATGTCGTTGAAGTTGACCAGCGAGATACCGCACTCGAAGTTGGTGGCCACCTCCTTAACGTCGTCCTTGTAGCGTTTCAGGGCAGCAATCTCGGCAGTGTGCACCACGATACCGTCGCGCACCACGCGCGCCTTGTCTGCACGGTGCACCTTGCCTTCGGTGACATAGCAGCCGGCAACGGTGCCCACTTTCGAAATCTTGTACACCTCGCGCACTTCAACCTGGCCGGTGACCACTTCTTTCTTCACCTTGTCGAGCATGCCGATCATTGCCGACTTCACGTCGTCGATGGCATCGTAGATTACAGAGTAGGTGTTGATTTCAACGCCTTCCTGCTCGGCCAGCTTGCGGGCAGCAGCCGACGGGCGCACCTGGAAGCCCACGATGATGGCGTCGGAAGCGTCGGCAAGCGTAACGTCGCTTTCCGAAATCTGTCCCACGGCCTTGTGTATCACGTTCACCTTTATCTTCTCGGTGGAGAGCTTCAGGAACGAATCGCTCAGAGCCTCTATCGAACCGTCGGTGTCTCCCTTCACGATTATGTTGAGTTCCTTGAACGATCCGAGGGCTATGCGGTGCGATATGTCCGACAGGGTGAGTCGCTTCTGTGTGCGCAGACCCTGCTCGCGCTGCAGCTGCAGACGCTTGTTGGCAATGTCGCGGGCTTCCTGCTCGGTTTCGAGCACATGGAACGAGTCGCCGGCGGTGGGCGCTCCGTTGAGTCCGAGGATTATGGCCGGTTCGGCAGGCCCGGCACTTTCAATGCGGGCGTTGCGCTCGTTGAACATGGCCTTGATGCGTCCCCAGCTCGTTCCGGCTATGATGTTGTCGCCTACGCGCAGAGTTCCGTTCGACACGAGCACCGTTGAGACGTAGCCGCGGCCCTTGTCGAGCGACGACTCGATAATCGAACCGGTGGCCTTGCGGTTGGGGTTGGCCTTCAGGTCGAGCATCTCGGCTTCGAGAAGCACCTTCTCGAGCAGTTCCTCAACGCCTATTCCCTTCTTCGCGCTTATCTCCTGGCACTGGTATTTTCCGCCCCAGTCCTCAACGAGGAGGTTCATGTTGGCGAGCTCTTCGCGCACGCGGTCGGGGTTGGCACCGGGTTTGTCAATCTTGTTTATGGCAAACACCATGGGCACGTTGGCTGCCTGGGCGTGGGCTATTGCCTCTTTTGTCGTGGGCATCACGGCATCGTCGGCGGCGATGATGATGATAGCGATGTCGGTAACTTGCGCTCCGCGGGCACGCATGGCGGTGAAAGCCTCGTGGCCCGGGGTGTCGAGGAAGGTGATTTGACGGCCATCCTCGAGCATCACGTTGTAGGCTCCGATGTGCTGGGTGATGCCTCCGGCCTCACCGGCAATGACGTTTGTCTTGCGGATGTAGTCGAGCAGCGATGTCTTGCCGTGGTCAACATGACCCATGACAGTAACAATCGGGGCGCGGGGAATGAGGTCGTTCTCGTCGTCCTCTGCCTCGGTAATGGCCTCCTGCACCTCGGCGCTCACATATTCGGTCTTGAATCCGAACTCCTCGGCAACGAGATTGATTGTCTCGGCATCGAGACGCTGGTTGATGGAAACCATAATTCCGACGCTCATGAGCGTGCCGATTACCTGGTTGACGCTGATGTTCATCATCGTTGCAAGCTCGGAAACGGTTACAAACTCGGTGAGTTTGAGCACCTTGCTTTCCTTCTTTTCCTCGCGGCGCTCTTCGTTCATGCGTTCCTGCACGGCTTCGCGCTTCTCCTTGCGATACTTGGCTCCCTTCTTGTTCTGGTTCTGCTTGTTGGTGAGGCGTGCCAGAGTCTCCTTAACCTGGCGTGCCACATCCTCCTCGTTCACCTCAAGCGGCTTCTGTCCGCGTCCACGGTTCTTCTTTTTCTTGCCGTTGTTGTTCTTGTTTCCGGCCTGCTGCGGGCCGGTTTGGTTGGCAGCTGCGTTTATGTCTACGCGCACCTTGTTGATGCGCTCGCGCTTTTTCTTCTCGCCGGTCTGCTGCTTTGCCTTTTCCTCACGCTCCTTGCGCTTCTCCTCCTTCGATTTCTTCTTGGGACGGGTGCTCTGGTTGAGAGCCGAAAGGTCTATCTTTCCGAGCACGTTCACCTTGGGGGCGTTGAGTATTTTCTTCTCGGCCTTGGTGGTGAATATTGCCGGTTCTTCCTTCTTCTGCACCGTTTCGGGCTCGCTTGCCGGTTCGGCTGCCTGCTGCACGGGCTTTGCCGGTTCGGCAGCTGCGGCTTTCGGCGCGGTTACGGGGGCGGCAACGGGCTCATGCTTCAGCTCGGCTGGCTTCTGCTCCGGTGCTTGCGGCGTTGCGGCGGGAGCCTCTTTTGCGGGTGCGACGGGCTTTGCCGGTTCGCTTGCGGGCTTTGCCGGAGCGGCTTCAGCGGCAGGTTTCGGTGTGGAAGGCTGCGGCGCTGCGGGCTGCGGCTTCTGTTCCTCGGCTTTGCCGACTACGGCAGCAGCCGGAGCCTGAGGTTGTTTTGCTTGCACAGGTGTCGCCTTCAGTGTTTCGGAAGGTTTCTTTCCGATGCTGTCGAGGTCGATCTTTCCGAGCGGCTTGTACTGCTGCTTGGTTGCAGACGTGAGCAAGCGGTCGGCGTTGGAGTCTTTCGGCTCGGCCGTGTGCTTCTTTTCTTTCGGCTTCTTCTGCAGGAGTTTCTCGGCTTCTGTGCGCACCTCCTTGTCGTGCTGGAACGCGCTGACAAGCGCGGCGTACTGGGCGTCGTTCAACTTGAAGCTCGGTTCCGGCTTCACCTCGCCCAATTCGCTTTTCTTTTCAAGGAACTCCACTGCCGTCTGGAGCCCGATGTTCAACTCACGTAATGCTTTGTTTAACCTGATGCTCATATTTTGTCGTTTTAAAGTAGAATGGCGTGAAGGCAGTAAACTCCGGCTTCTGCCGTCGTCCGCACCGCAGTTCCGCTCCGGCTTCTGCCGCCGGGTGACGGTCATGGGTGCTGCCTTGCGCGCGTGTTCTCCTTTTCTTGCTTTATTTTTTGTTTTAATTGATAATTCTTGTTGCCATGCATTAAGGCTTCACGGGGGGTTGCCGCTTGGGCAGTCCCCGTAGATTCTCCTTGCTGCGGCCTACTCAAACTCGGCGCGCAGCACCTTGAGCATGTTGTCAACCGTTTCCTCTTCGAGGTCGGCTTTCTCGACGAGCATCTCGCGCGGGGCGTTGAGCACGGCCTTGGCGGTGTCGAGGCCCATGGCTTTCACGGCATCGATTACCCACTGGTCAATCTCGTCGGAGAACTCGTCGAGGTAGATATCCTCGTCGGCTTCCTCGTCGCTCACTTCGCGGAACACGTCGATGGTGTATTCGGTGAGCATCGACGCGAGCTTGATGTTGAGTCCGCCGCGGCCTATGGCGAGGCTCACTTCCTCGGGACGGAGGAACACTTCGGCCTTGTGGTTTTCTTCGTCGATGTTGATGCTCGACACTTGTGCGGGGCTGAGGGCGCGCTGTATGAAGAGCTTGGTGTTCGACGTGTAGTTGATTACGTCGATGTTCTCGTTGCAGAGTTCGCGCACGATGCCGTGCACGCGGCTTCCCTTCACACCCACGCAGGCTCCCACGGGGTCGATGCGGTCGTCGTAGCTCTCCACTGCTATCTTGGCGCGCTCGCCGGGCATGCGTGCTATGCGCTTTATCGAGATGAGTCCGTCGCTTATTTCGGGCACCTCGGCTTCGAGAAGACGCTGGAGGAATGTGGGGCTCGTGCGCGAAAGGATGATTTTCGGGTTGTTGTTCTCGTTGTCAACGCGTTCTATGACGGCGCGTATTGTCTCGCCTTTGCGGTAGACGTCGCTCGGAATCTGTTCCGACTTGGGCAGCAGCAGCTCGTTGTTCTCGTCGTCGACGATGAGCACTTCGCGTTTCCACACCTGATAAACCTCGCCCGCGATAATCTGTCCCACGCGGTCTTTGTATTTGTTGTAGAGCGAGTCGTGCTCCAGTTCGAGTATCTTCGAGGCGAGGGTCTGCCGAAGGTTGAGTATGGCGCGGCGGCCGAACTTGGCGAAATCCACCCTTTCCGACACGTCTTCGTCCACCTCGTAGTCGGCTTCTATCTTGCGTGCTTCGGTGAGGGAAATCTGCTTGTTCTCGTCTTCCACCTCGCCGTCGGCCACAACCACGCGGTTGCGGTATATCTCGAAATCGCCTTTGTCGGGGTTGACAATGACGTCGAAGTTCTCGTCACTGCCGAATATCTTGGCGAGCACGTTGCGGAAACTCTCCTCAAGCACGCTCACAAGAGTGGTACGGTCGATGTTCTTGGTTTCCTTGAATTCCTTGAACGAATCGAACATGCTCACTGTATCTTCTTTTTTTGCTGCCATAGCCTTATTTGAAATTTATTAGATATTTTGTATATTTCACTTTGTCCATCTGATAGGCGTGGTCAACCTCCACAAGTTGCGGGCGTTTCTTGCCTTCCACTTTCTGCTTCTCGGCAACGGTAACGGTGAAGTCGTTGCCGTCGACGCTCTTGAGGATGCCTTTAACTTTGGTGCCGTCGGCATCGAGCACCTCGACTTCTTTGCCCACGAAGCACTCGTATTGCTGCGGCACTTTGAAGGGCTGGCCGAGGCCGGCGCTGCCCACTTCAAGTTCGTAGTCTTCCTCGTCGCGGCTGAGGTGGTCCTCAATGTAACGGCTGAGTTCAACGCAGTCCTCTATCCACACGCCGTCGGCATGGTCTATTTCGACTACAATCTTGTCGTCGGGGCTTATCTCGACATCGACGAGGAAGTATTCCTTACCGTCAAGCCATTCATCAACGATTCTCTTTACTACGTTTTTGTCTATCATACATTATATATTATATGGAAACTCCCGTGGCTGCCATGACGGGCTGAAACGTGCCCGTGGCAGGACATGCGGAAATTAAAACCAAAAATGAGGAGCTCTCCTGAGCCCCTCATTCCACTGAACGGTGCAAAATTACTAATATTTCCTTACCCGTACAAATATTTTCGCACATTTTATGCCGACATGTGCTGCAATGGGCTGTCGGCGTGCATTGCCGACGCTTGCTGCGCCGCTAACGCCCCAGCCAAGCCTCGGGATTGAGTTTGTCCATGTTGCGGCGCAGCTGGAACTGCAGGATGTTGTCGGCGGCCACCGCGCCGAGCGCCTGCCGTGTTGACACTTTCTGTCCACGGTGCACGCTCACCGAGTGCAGGTTGCAGTATACCGATATGTATATGCCGTGGCGCACCATGACTACCATCGAACCGCCGAAGCCGAACACTGCGCTCACCTCGCCGTCGTATATGGCGCGTGCCTGGCAGCCAGGTCCGCCCATTATGTTTATGCCCTTGTTGTCGATGGTCACACCTTTAAGCCCTTCCACGCTGTTCTGCCCGAAGTGGCTCACCACGCGGTAGTTTCCGGTGATGGGCATGGGCAGCCGTCCACGGTTGGCCTCGAAGCCTCCGCTCATCATACGGTCTACCGAGGTCATGGCCTGGGTCTGTTCCACTGCTTTGCTTGCGTCGGCTATTTCCTTCTTGTTGCGCTGCTCGTCGGCCTTGGCCTTTCGCTCTGCCGCGAGTCGGTCGGCCTCGGCCTCGCGCGCCTTCTGGTCGGCTGCGGCTTTCTGTGCGGCTGCGGCGCGCTGCTCGTCGGCGGTGCGCTGACGCTGCGCTTCGGCCTCACGCTCGGCAGCGGCCCTTGCCGCTTCCTTGGCGGCACGCTCGCGTTCGCGTGCCTCGGCTATGCGCCTTTCGTTTTCCTGCCGTGCCTTTTCGGCCTCGGCACGTTTGCGTGCCAGCTCTTCGGAGCGCCGTTTGGCTGCGGCTGCGGCCTCGGCGGCCTTGCGCTTGGCTTCGGCCTCGGCACGGGCACGCGCCTTTGCCACCTCCTCGGCCACGAGCTTGTCTATCTGTGCGTTTATGGCGGCGGCATCCTTGCGTTGTTTCGCAATCACCTGCTGAATGGTTTTCTGCTGTTTCTGCAAGGTGTTCACCACTTTCTGCTGCTCAACCTGACGGCTTTCGAGAGCCTTGCGCTCCTGCTGCCCCTTGTAGAGCAGGTTGCTTTTGTGTCCCTTTACCTGCTCCAGCTGCTGGTGCTTGTCGTTCACCTGGGCCTGCTTGGTTTTCACCATTTCGCCCTGTGCACGCTGGTAGGCGGCATATTCGCGCACGAAACGCATGCGGCGGTACATCTGGGCAAGATTTTTTGCCGAGAAAATGAACATGAGCCGCTCCTGCAATGTGTGCTTGCGTGCCACATAGCGCATCGATTTCACATATTTCGCCTTGCGTTCGGCGAGCTGCTGTTCGAGGTTGTTGAGCTGTGCGCGCAGCAGCTTTATGTTGCCGTCGATGTGGGTTATGTCCTGCTGTATGTCGTCGATGTTTTTCTGGTGCTTGTCTATTTCGCTGTTGATTACGAGCAAGTCGCCGAGGCGTTTCTTCACGTCGGCCTGGTTGGCACGCAGAGCCTGTTCCTGCTGCTGTATTTGCCGCTGCAGTTTTGACTTCTGTTGTTGCAGACCGCGTATCTCTGCCGTCGAGTAGGTCTGTGCGTTTCCTTTCTTGGCGGTTTTCTTCTTTGCCGACGTCTTTTTCTTTGCTGCCGTGTTCTTTGTCTGGCCTTTGGTGCGTGCCGACTGCTTGACGGAGGTCTTTGCCGCCGTCTTCTGCCGTGTCTGGGCAGGAGCTGCCGCCACTACAAGCGCGGCCATGAGTGCTGTAATGAATGTTCTCATCAGTAACTTGCGATTTTCTTGAGTATGTCGCTGGCCTCCACCCGCTTGTATTTGTCAGAAACCGTGGTCAGTGTTTCCCAGTCGTCGGAGTTCTTTATGCTGCTCATCTTTATCGACACGTCAACCGTGCGCGGCTGGCCGCTGACCGTTGTGGAGAGCGACAGTTGCTGCGTTGCGGGAAACTGCTTCACGCCCATGGTGCAGAAATTGGAATATTTCCACACGAGCTTCGACGTGCCGTGTGACAGGCTGCCGTATGTGGCGTCGGTTTCCACGATGCGTGCCGTGGTGCGGTCGGTGTTCCAGCAATAGTTCATGCTGCCGTTTTGCAGTGTCACCGGCACGGTGGCGCCGCCCGTCGTGAGGTCGGCGGTGAACTTTTTCAGCCCCGACTCGCCCACGCTTTCCTTTCCCGGGAGGAAAAGCTGGTTCCAGAAGAGGGCTTCGAGTGTGTGGAACGACAGCCCGTTCTGTGCCAGAAACGCAATTTTCGAGTAGTCCTCCTCGATGTATTCCTTGTGCATGCGGTCAACCACGAGCACGCGTCCGGGGGTGAATTCAATCCGTCCCACCTCGCTGCCGAGCAGCGGCACCAGCAGCTGCAGGCGTATCACCTCGCCCCGGCGCATGCGCACCTTTGCCGGCAACGACACTTCTTTGCCCTCGATTTTGAGCTTGAAGGTGGCGTCGGCTGCGATGTTCTTGGCATAAACACTGTTGTCGGCCACGCGCTGCACAAACGACAGCTGCTCTACGGCGGTTGAGGCCGTGCCGGTGGCGGCGGTTTTTTCCGTCGTTGCCGAGCCTGCTGCTGCGGCGTTGTCAATCAGCATTGTCTTCTTGCTGGCGCATGAGGCGAGCAGTGCGAGAGCCACGGTGGGCAGAAGTGTTTTTGTGTGCATAGTCGTAGTGTGGTTATTTTCTTGGGATGTATTTTCTTCTTTTTATTTTTTTCTCGAGCATGGCCTTGTCGCCTCCGGCCTCCATGGCCTTCTGCCAGAACTCCACTGCCCGGTCGGTGTCGCCGCAGAGGGCGTATATGTCGCCCGCATGTTCGGTCACCACGGGGCTTGGCACGCTGTCGGTGTCGCATTCCACTGCGCGGTCGATGTAGGCCCTTGCCTCGTCGTAGCGTTTCTGCAGGAACATTATCCAGGCATAGGTGTCGAGATAGGTGGCGTTGGTGGGCTCTGCGTCTACCGTCTTGCGGCTCATCGTTTCGGCCTTGTCCAGGTCGCGGCGCAGTTCAGAGAGGTAGTAGGCATAGTTGTTGAGAGCCGAAATGTTGTCGCCTTTCCATTTCAGACTGTTGTCGTAGGCGGCGAAAGCCTCGTCGGGCGACGATTGCTTGTAGAGAATGTCGCCCATGAAGGCATACAGGTCTGACGCGAGCGAGGGAATGCTGCTTTCGTCAATCACTCCCGTGCCGCGCCTGAAAGCGTCGAGCGCGGCCTTGTCGTCGTCCTTCTGCGCGTAGGCAAGTCCGAGCAGGTAATAGAAAGCGAGGTCGTCGGGGGAGTATTGTGTGCCTTGGCGGCTGAGTGTGACAAGTTCGTCCCATTGCATTCCGGCCCAGACAATCTGTATTAGCTGCATGCGTGCGGCACTGTTTTCCGGGTCTTTTTCTATGGCGCAGCGGTAGGCTGCGGCCACCGAGTCGGTAGGCATTGCCTTGTGCTGCATGTACAGACCCTTCATATAATATATGTCGCTGCTCTTGCGCTCGGCTGCGGCCACGCGGTCGAACAGCTGCAGCACTGCCGTGCTGTCGCCTCCCTGCATTTCGTTTTCCTTTATCACTTGCTGCAGCATCTTCGCCTTTTCGCTCACCTCGGTGCCCGGGTTGAGCAGAATGGCGTCGCGCATGCGCACTGCCGCAGTGTCGTTGCCCTCCGAGCGGTAGTAGTCGTAGAGCGAGTTGCGGGCGAAACTGCTTGTCGGGTCGTCGGCGAGTGCGCTCTTGAACAGTCCCAGAGCCTCGGCCTTGCCGTCGTGGTTCATCAGCCAGTTGCCGAGCATCACCTTGTATGAAGACTCTCCCGGGCGTTTTGCCACGAGCGTGCGCAGTGTCTGTCCGGCCTTTTCTGTGTCGCCCCCCATTTCATACACGTTCATGCGCATGAGCGTTATCTCGTCGTTCTCGCCGTCGGTCTGCTCTATGCGCGACAGCGTGTTGAGCATCATGGCATAGTCTTTCTTCTGCCGGTAGAGCTGGAGCAGAATGCCGAGCACGTCGCTGCGGTCGCGGTGGTGCGAGTAGAGGTTCTCGTAGGCGGTTGTGGCCCTGTCGTAGTCGCCCGTTCCTATGTGGTATTGCGCCACGCGTTCCTGATAGGTGTCGTTGTCGGGACTGAGTGCCGCCGCGCGTTTCAGGAAGGCGAAGGCCAGCGAGTCGCTGTCGCATGCGGCGTAGTGCTCGGCGCACCCGTAGTAGGCTTCTGCCGCCGTGGAGTCGATGCCTATGCACCGGCGGTAGAGCGCGAGTGCCGAGTCGGCGTGTCCGGCGAGCTTCTGCCGCACCGCTTCAAGAAAATACACGTCGTAGGCGCGGCGGTCGCCGTGGCGCAGAGTGTCGCCTGCCAGCACTATGCCGTCGCCCGGATTGCCGTTGTCTTGGTCGGCGATGCGTGCCAGAGCCGGGACGATTGCCGTCAGTGCCACGGCCATAAGGGCGCACAGCGCGGCGGCGTGAGTGTGTCTGTTGCTCATGTGCATGGTCATTTCACCCCCGTGTGTCCGTATCCGCCCGCGCCGCGTTCGGTATCGTCGAGTTCGGCCACCACCTCAAACTCGCCCTGTTCGTGGCGTGCCACCACCATCTGCGCTATGCGTTCGCCGGCAGTAATCACGAAATCGTCGGTAGAGAGGTTTATCAGCAGCACGCCAATCTCGCCCCGGTAGTCGGCGTCTATGGTGCCCGGTGAGTTGAGCACCGTTATCCCGTGCTTCAGCGCGAGGCCGCTGCGCGGGCGCACCTGAGCCTCGTAGCCCGGCGGGAGGGCTATGTAGAGCCCGGTGGGAATGATGCGGCGCTCCATGGGATGCAGCGTTATCGGTTCTTCGATGTCGGCGCGCAGATCCATGCCTGCACTCTGCGGAGTGGCGTAGGCGGGCAATTGTTGCCGTCCACGGTTTACTATCTTTATCTTCATGTCATTACGCTATTTGTCTGCCCACGCCACTGCGGCGAGTGCGGCAGACGGTTGTTTTATCTGCAAAATTACTTATTAATGCCGACTTTGCGGCCTTTTGCGCCCTAAATTTGCAGTCCTTAACTTTGCCGCGCCGCATGAGTGCAAACTCTTCTGTGCCCATGTTTTGTCGGCGGCAACTACAAACCGCACTTTCATTGTTTGGGCAATTCCTGTTGTAAAGCCCACTCATATACAGGCTTTATAGTGATGGGCACACCGTTTGCCTTTGTTTCCTGAAACTCGTGGTCGGTAAGCAGAAGCAGATTCTTGCACTTGGTCTGCCGATAGGCGAGAAGCAATCCGTCGATTTCCCGTTTTCTTGTCTTTTCGTTTGAAATGTCATACGACACTTGTATGCACTGCAAAACGTTGTTTCCGTCGCATATCACGAAGTCGCATTCTCCCGAACGGTCTTTCATGTAATACACATCCCAACCCTCATAATTGCATATGCGTATAAGGTGAAGCAACACGACGGTTTCCAGTCGCCACCCAAGATTGTCGCCGGCTAAGGCGTTTTCTCTCTTGTTCATCAATGCCACGTCCACGGCGTAAAGTTTCTCCTGGGTTACCCGCAGTTTGCTCTTGGACGAATATTTTTTTATTCCTATCAGCAAATAGGCTTGTTTGAGGTAATCTATGTAGTTTCTTACAGTATGCGGCGACTTGAAACCAAACGTTTTGGCAAGGTCGCCGACTGCGGGTACCGAAGGGGATATGTTCAGAAGATGGTTGGCCATGTTTTCAAAGTTTGCTGTGAAAGCGATTTTATACCGTTGCTCGATGTCCCTTTTCAGAACATTGCCCACCAGACTTGAAATGTATGCCCTTTCGTTTTTTACGAGCAAGAGTTCGGGGAAGCCGCCTTGCTGCATGTATTCGTCAAATGTGGCTCGGCGTTTGGCAATGTCTTTCGTGGCAAGCCCCTGTGTGCTTGTTTTCTTTACTGTACAATATTCCCCGAAAGAAAAAGGATAGAGCGGTATCTCACAACTCCTGCCGGTAAGATGCGTAGCGAGGTCGTTGCTCAACAACTTTGCGTTGCTTCCGGTGAGCAGCACATGCAGTTTGTTTCTCAGCAAGCGGTTGACAAACAAAGGCCAACCTTCAACATTCTGTATTTCGTCAAGGAAAATGTAACGGAAATCGCCATATATCTTGTAAAGCACTTCCAGAATGTCGTTCAGTTGATGGCTTTGCAGTTTTGCAAGGCGTTCGTCGTCGAAATCCACATAGGCAAAAGTATCCCCGGTGTGTTGCAATATTTGGAAGCACAGGGTTGATTTTCCGCAGCGGCGCACCCCTATGACAACTTGGGCTTGCGGACTGCCAAGGTCAACAAGTTGCTCTTCCCGGCGGGCACAGAGCTGTTCTTTCCACCGTTTTCCGATTTCTTCACGCTGGTCGCTTAGGATAATCTCCAAGTTTCTCTTGTCTATAAGTTCCTCTTTCATAGGCGCAAATATAGATAAAAAAACTCGTAGAATGCCTTATTTTACAAATTTTGTTCATGCGGAATGCCTTATTTTACATATTTTCGGTTGTTTGCAACGCCTTATTTTACATGTTTTGTGCTCTTTTGAATGCCTTTTTTTACATATTTCGGGCTATTTGCAACGCCTTATTTTGCATGCCTCATCCTGAAATGAAGGGTGGCAATGGCACTAATTCGGTTGAAAAATGTTGTTGCCCGGCAAAAAATCGTAACCGGCAAGTATGGTTGGGTATGGTATTCAAAATCTGAACCGATTTCGTTATCATAAGATATCCCACAAACCAACCTTAGCCTCGGAGGGTAGGGCGTTCAAAATCCGAATGTAGTTTGCGATTATAAAAACGCCCTATCCTTCGGGGCTGACAATGGTCATTCCCGCCTTTAATACACGGCAAAGCCGCCTGCCTTGGCTGGATGAATACAGCAAGGAAGGCGGCTACCTGAAAAACCTATAATCAATGAAGTCAAAAATCCTTAAGCGTGTCGGGCACCTGCGGCATGGCCCCGTTCTGCGTGCACACGAATGCGCTCACCTCCACGGCGTGTCTGTGCGCCTCTGCCACCGGCAGTCCGGCGAGAATGGCGGCGCAGAACGTGCCGGTGAACGAGTCGCCCGCCCCCACCGTGTCGGCCACCTCCACTTTCGGGGTCTCCTGAAACGACATCGATCCGGGCGTGAACACATAGCTTCCGTTCACTCCGCAGGTGAGCACGAGCATGTCGAGGTTGTATTTGCCAAGTATCAGCCAGCACTTGTTTTCAATGTCAAGGCCGGGATAGCCGAACATGCGGCCTATCGTGACAAGCTCCTCGTCGTTTATCTTGAGCACGTTGCAGCGTTTCAGGCTCTCGCACACCACCTCCTTGGTGTAGAAGTTCTGCCTGAGGTTGATGTCGAAAATCTTCATGCAGCCCTCGGGGGTGGAGTCGAGGAAACGGTAAATAGACTCCCGGCTCGTGGCATTGCGCTGCGCGAGCGAGCCCCAGCACACGGCGCGTGTGTTGGCGGCCACCTGTTTCACCTCGTCGGTGAAGGGGATGTTGTCCCAAGCCACGTTCTCCTTTATGTCGTATGTTGGCACTCCCTCCTCGTCGAGAGTCACCTGCACGGTGCCCGTGGGGTAGGGCACGCGCGGCATGCAGTATTTCAGTTTCTTTTCTTCGAGCTGCTGTATAGTCTCTTCGGCCAGTTGGTCTTCGCCCAGCGCGCTCACTGCTATCGAGTTGAGGCCGAACTGTCCTGCGTGGAATGCGAAGTTGGCCGGTGCGCCGCCGAGTTTCTTGCCTTCGGGCAGCACGTCCCAGAGAGCCTCGCCCAGGCCCACTACATATTTGTTTTCCATATCTCTTTTGCTTTTTTCGTTCTTGTTTTTCCCGCTGCGGTGTGTTACGGCAGCGTTGTCATTGTTTCACTCTCGGGATGTAGGTGAGCAGGTAGGCCACGCCCACGGCCATTACCACTGCGGCCCATGCCTGCGGACATGCAGCCCCGGCAGCCTTGGCGGCATCGCTTGCCCAACCCATGGCGAGCGGGAACACCGTGCCTCCGAAGAGTCCCATAATCATGAGTCCCGACACCTCGTTCTTCTTCTCGGGGGCCGAGAGCAGTGCCTGCGAGAGCACCACCGAGAACACGTTGCTGTTGCCGAAGCCCACGAGTGCTATTGCAGCCCACAGTTCCCACTTGGTTGTTCCCCACACGAAGCCCGCCATGGAGAGTGCCATCATGAGCACGATGACCGTGAAGAAAGTGCGTATGTTGAGCTTGCGCATCACTATCGACCCCGTGAGGCAGCCCGCCGTGCGGAACAGGAAATAAACCGACGTGGCATACTCGAAGTTCTTCAGCGTGTCGCCTTCGGCACCCAGACGTTCGAGCAGAATCTTGGGAGCTACGGCGTTGGTGCCCACATCGATGCCCACATGGCACATGATGCCTATGAACGAGAGCAGGATGAGCGGCGAACCGAGCATCTTGAAGCATCCGGCAAAGGTCGATGCGTTGCCCTCTATGGGTTCTTCCTCAATCTTGGTGAGTCCGAGCCACAGCGTTGCCGCCATGCCTATGACGAAGAACACGAGGAAGAGAATGCGCCAGCTCAGTCCAAGCAGCGGCGCGGTTGTCGTTGCGCCCCATGCCGCTATGAGCGGAGCGATGAACGACGCTATGGCCTTGACAAACTGTCCGAAGGTGAGTGTCGATGCCAGGTGCCCCTTCACAATCATCGTCACGAGCGGGTTGATGCTCGTCTGCATTATGGCGTTGCCTATGCCGAGCAGCGAGAACGATATGTACATGAGCCACAGCTGGCTCTCCTTGGTGGGCATGAAGCTGTCGAAGAGCGGCAGCAGCACGGCCAGTGTCGTGACGGCTATGGAGAGCAGCACGGTGCGCTTGCGCCCTATGCGGTTCATCAGCATGCCCGTGGGCACCGAGAATATCAGGAACCAGAAGAATACGAGCGAGGGAAAGAAATTGGCCGCCGAGTCGCTCAGTCCGAAATCTTCCTGCATGTTGTTCGACACCGCGCCCACAAGGTCGACGAATCCCATGGTGAAGAATGCGAGCATCACCGGGAACAGTGCCATTTTGTTTGAATTGTTCATTTCAGGTTTGGGTTTAGTTTATTTGGTAAATGGTGTATTTCGCTTTTCCTTTCACCGTAATCCTGTTGTAGGGCTGGGTGGGGAACACTATGTTCGACATCGACATCTTGCCCTCGGCGTCAATGGCCTCGATGCTGCTGTGGTCTACAAACACTCGCAGTGTGGCCAACTTGCCGCGCGTGGGAGCTGTCGTCACGGTGGGGAAGTCGTCGCTGAAGTCGGTGCGTCCGCTCTTGGAGCGGTCCATGGAGAATGTCTGTGCCTTGGCATCATAGGCCATTGTCACCTTCTCGCCATTGGCGTTGGCAAGCTCCACGGTGGCATCGCCCTTCAGCGTGAGCACCACCTCGCATGTAGGCGTGAGGCGTTTCGAGGGTTTCCCCGCTCTTGCCGCCGTCATTTCGGGCGACGGCGTTACGCCGCAATAGGTCTCGCCGTCGTGCTCGAAGAGGTCGAGGTCGCGCGGAACCGAGTTGGCCGATCGGTATTGCATCGTGGGCACCTGGTTGGCATACTGCCAGTTGCTCATCCACGCGAGTGCCACATGCCGCCCCTCGGGTGCGTTGTCAAAGGTCACGGCGGCATAGTGGTCTTTGCCGTAGTCCATCCATTTGGTCACTTCGGGTTTCGACTCGCAGGTGAATTTCTTTCCGTCGAAGTCGCCCACGAAATATTGTGTGGCCGAACCTCCGAACGGTCCGCCCGGATTGATGTTGCAAATGAGCAGCCACTTGTATTTGTCGGTGCCGCGCACCTTGAGTTTCATCAGGTCGGGGCACTCCCACACGCCGTCGTGGCAGCCGTAGCCCGCGCCGAACGAGCTTTCGTAGGTCCAGCTCTTAAGGTTGTCCGACGAGTATATGTTCATCTGCTGTCCGGCGGCCAGTATCATGTTCCATCGCCGGGTGTCCTCGTTCCAGAACATGTGCGGGTCGCGGAAGTCGGGCACGTTGCCCGTTATCACCGGGTTGCCCTCGTGGCGCACGAAGGTGTGCCCGTTGTCGGTGCTCGCCGCCAGACACTGCGTCTGGTTCTCGGCAGCGGCGGTGTACATGGCCACCACGGCGCCGTTGCCGTAGCCCGCCGTGTTGTTGTGGTCGACCACAGCCGAACCGCTGAACACCGTGCCCCATGCGTCGGGCTCGACGGCTTCGCCCTCAAACTGCCAGTGCACGAGGTCGGTCGATGTGGAATGTCCCCATGTCATGTTCTCCCACTGCGAACCGTAGGGGTTGTGCTGGAAGTAGAGGTGCCACACGCCGTCCTTGTAGAACATGCCGTTGGGGTCGTTCATCCACCCCCAGGCCGGGGTGTGGTGGTAGGCCGGTCGCCACGACTCGCGGTTGGCGGCATCGTAGCTGTCGGCAGTGCGCATGTTTTTCCAGCAGGTGAATCCGGCTATCTCGCCGTCGGTGCGGTAGGTGCCGTTCACATGTATGTCGAGCGAGAGCTGCTTGCGCGCGCTCCATTTCTCGATGAAGAGCGGCACATAGTAGTCTATGTGGTTGCTTGCGAGGCGCACGTTGAGAGTCTGCACCTGGCTGTTGTCGGCCACGACCTTCACGTTGCACATTTCGGCTTTCTCCTGCACGGGCAGCAGCAGGCATTTGCCGCGCTTTTCAATGTTGTAGATGCAGTGGTTGCCGCTTAGGAAACGGGTGGTTTGCGCCCCCGAGTGTGCGGCGAGGGCAAGCAGCAGCGCAGTGGCGGCGGCACGCCCCGTGATTTTCTTTTTCATGATGCGGTTTTGTTTTAAGTTCTTAGGTTTGTCGAGGCAAATCGCATGTGCCTTGTTTGTTTGCTTTGAAGACTTGAAGCGATGTCGGAACGTTGCGGTTGCCGTGGCGCCGTGGCGCACTTGCCTACCGTCATTTCCGTGCTGCAAAGTTATGGCCTATAATATAATGTGGGTGTAAAAAATGTTTCATAACCTTGCAAAAAACGTCGTATGCAACATTTTTGGCACGAAAAGCCGCGTTTTTCGCATTCTTTCCCTGCATGCAGTGCCGTGCGGTGCGCAAGCGTGCGGCATTTGATGCACGCACGCGCCTCATGCGCGGTGCAGCGGGCATCATGCCTTGCTTGCGGCGGCGCGGAGTGTTGCATGGGGTGCAAAAATCGTTCATTAAGCTATAAAAATGTTGCATGTAACAGAAATTACACCCGATGAACGAAATTTTTGCGCAGTTTGCACGCTTTGTATATAATTTTGCGACCGACAGTGAAAAAACCTTACTTTGCCCGTTTTTGAGGGCAGTACACTTTAAACCAAATAATTAAGGACAATATGAAAAAAACGCAATTTGCTTTAGCGGGCATGTTGTTGCTCGCCGGTACAAGTGCCTTCGGCCAGAGCGGCACTACGGGCGGCAGGGTGACCGACAAGAACGGCGATCCGGTAATCGGAGCTTCGGTGAAGGTGAAAGGCGGCAGCGGCGTGGGCACAGTGACCGACATCGACGGCAACTTCAAGCTCGACGCAAAGCCCGGCACAACCCTTGTGATATCCTATATAGGATGCAAGAACAAGGAGGTGCGTGCCGCACAGAACGTGAGCGTGGTTATGGAGGACAACTCCGAACTGCTCAACGAGGTGGTGGTGACCGGCTATCAGGTGCAGCGCAAGGCCGACCTCACCGGCGCAGTGTCGGTGATGAACATGAAGGAACCCGTTTCTGCGGCCGACCCCAACATCCTCAACTCCATGCAGGGCAGGCTCGCCGGTGTGCAGGTCGTTACCGATGCAGCCCCCGGCGGCGGCGATGCGGCGATACGCGTGCGCGGCATGAGCTCGATAAACGGCTCGTCGCCGCTGCTCATCGTCGATGGCATTGCCACGACCGAGAACATGAACTCCATAAACCCTGCCGACATTGAGTCGATACAGGTGCTCAAGGATGCCTCGTCGGCATCAATCTACGGTTCGCGCGCGGCCAACGGCGTGATAATAATAACCACCAAGCGCGGCAAGGGCGACAAGCTCACCGTGAACGTGAACTATGCCGCCAGTCTGCAGACGGTGGGCAAGACCTACGACATGCTCAACACCGAGGAGTGGGGACAGGCCTACTGGACTGCCGCCAAGAATGCCGGCATGAAGCCCTCGCACCCCTTCTACGGAAGCGGCGACACGCCGCAGACCGTGGCCGGGCTGCCCAACACCGACTGGCAGGACGAGATTTACAGCTCGGCATGGACACACAACCTCTCGGCAAGCGTTGCCAACAGCGGCAAGCGCGGCTCGATGCTCTTCTCGGGCAACTACATCAACCAGGACGGACTCGTTGACTACACCTTCTACCGCCGCTACTCGGCACGACTCAACTCCACCTACGACATCTCGCGCTATGTAAGCGTGGGCGAAAACCTCATGGTGTCGAAGTGGTATAACCGCGGATGCTCGTCGCAGGACGACCGCGGCATCCCGTTCACCGCCATGCGCCAGCACCCGGGACTCACGGTGCGCAATGCCGACGGAACGTTCACCAGCCCCGTGGAAGTGCTCAAGTCGGACATTGCCAACCCAGTGCAGACACTCTACAACGGGCGCGACGACTCCAACGAGAGCCTGCGCATCTTCGGCAACGCCTATCTTGAGGTGAAGCCGGTGAAGGGCCTCACGCTCAAGAGCAACTTGGGCTTCGACCACACGCAGTATCTCTCGAAGGCTCTCACACGCAAGGCCATATCGTCTGACGTCAACTCCATGAGCCGTGCCTACGGCCAGGGCGAGACGTGGACATGGACCAACACGGCCAACTACATGTTCGACGTGGCCTCCGACCACCATTTCAACGTGCTCGTGGGTTCGGAAGCAATAAAATACAAGTTCCAGGATTTGTCGGCATGGCGCAACAACTATGCCTTCGAAGACGTTGACTACATGCAGATAAACTCGGGCGAGGGCACGCAGACCAACGGCGGCGGAACGAGCGAGTGGGCACTGTTCTCGCTCTTCGGAAAGCTCGACTACAACTACGCCGACCGCTACCTGTTCTCGGCCACGCTGCGCCGCGACGCCACGTCGCGCCTTGCCAACGACCAGAACTCGGGCGTGTTCCCGGCTTTCTCGGCTGCATGGCGACTGTCGCAGGAGAAGTTCTACCCCAAGAACAATGTCGTGAGCGACGTGAAGATACGCGCCGCATGGGGACAGAACGGAAACTCGGCGGTGGTGAGCAACTACGCCTCCTATTCCACCTATGCCTACGACACGGGCAACGGATCCTACGACCTCAACGGCAGCAACACCTCGCTGGTGAGCGGAATAAAGGTGGCTTCTACCGGAAACCGCAACCTGAAGTGGGAAACCACCACGCAAACCAACCTGGGATTCGACCTCTACATGTTCAACAACTCGCTCAGCCTCACCTTCGACTACTACTGGAAGAAGACCAAGGACATGCTCACCGAGCCGCCCGTGCTGTCGGTGGCAGGCGAGAACGCCACCAAGTGGATGAACACCGGCGACATGAAGAACACCGGATGGGAAGTGACCCTGGCCTACAACTCGCCGCAATACGGCGACTGGTCGTGGAACGGCAGCCTCAATCTGTCGCAGTACAAGAACGAGGTGGTGAAGCTCAACGACTTCGTCAACACCATAGGCGGCGACGTGCGCCTCATGGAAGGACAGCCCATGGGCGTGTATTACGGCTATGTGGTTGACGGCATCTTCCAGAACGAAACCGAAGTGGCCAACCATGCGGTGCAGCAGGGCAAGGGCGTGGGACGCCTCAAATACCGCGACATCGACGGCAACGGCGTGATAAACGAGGCCGACCAGTGCGTCATAGGCGACCCCAACCCCGACCTCGCAATGGGTCTCAACCTCAGCGTGAAGTGGAAACGCCTCACCCTCAGCACATTCCTTACCGGAGAGTTCGGCTTCGACATCTACAACAACACCAAGCGCCAGCTCGACTTCATGAGCTACGGCGGCAACTCCACCAACCGCGGCAAGGACATTCTCAACGCATGGTCGGAGAGCAACACCTCGTCGTCAATACCGGCACTCACGCTCTCCGACAACAACAACGAGACGCGCATGTCAACCTATTTCGTGGAAGACGGGTCTTACCTGAAGATGAAATTCATAAAACTCTCCTACGACCTGCCCTCCAAGTGGCTCAAGAGCATAGGCGCGTCGGCACTCACCGTCTACGGACAAATGGAGAACGTGTTCACCATTACCGGCTACTCGGGCCTCGACCCGGAGCTCCCGCTCGGAACCTACGGCGCACGCTACGACGGCGGCCCCTATCCGCGCTCGCACACGTTCACGCTCGGCGTCAACCTGCAATTCTAAGTCGTAACCTTAAAACAGAACAATTCATACACCAGAAAATATGAGGACAATACATAAATTCAAATATATGGCTGTGGCGGCAGCCGTGGCAGGCTCGTCGCTCACGCTCTCATCGTGCAACGACTTCCTCGACCTCAAGCCCACGGGAAGTTTCACCGAGGCACAGCTCGACGACTCGTCGATAGAGGGACTCATGTCGGCCGCCTATGCAGGACTTGAAGCCCACTTCTTCGGCAACAACGAGTCGTTTGCCGGACCAATCACCAACTGGGTGTTCGACGTGCGTTCCGACGACGCGCTCAAGGGCGGCGGCGACATCACCATGGAACAGTACATACACCAGCTCGAGGTGTCGAACGTGACAAGCGACAATGCCGTGGCGCTCGACAAGTGGCGCAACAACTACTACGCCATATCGCGCGTGCACAAGGCAATGAACGCAATAGAGAACAGCAGCGTGTCGCAGAAAGACGTGCTCATGGGCGAACTGAAGCTGCTGCGCGCCTATTTCTACTTCGACCTCATACGCATATTCAAGCAGATACCCTACTTCACCCAGAACGAAGACCCCAACGGCAAGCGCGCCGACGAGTATTCGCGCGATCAGGTGTTCGGCTTCATAAAGCAAGACATTGCCGATGCCTATGCAGCCCTGCCCGAAACGCAGGAGCAGGCCGGACGCTACAACCGCTATGTGGCCGCCGCGCTCATGGCAAAGGTGTGCGCCTTCACGTCTGACTGGGCCGAGGTGGAGAAATATGCCGACATAGTGATGGGAAGCGGCAAGTATGCCCTGTATGACAACTTCGGCGACCTCTCGAAGATAGAATTCAACAACCAGAAGGAGTCGATAATGGCCATACAGTTCTCCACGGCCAACAACAACGCCCACATAAACTGGTCGAACCTGCTCAACACCACCTATTCGGAAGGCTCTCTCTTCGGCACGGGCGACGATTTCTTCCTCGGAAGCCAGAACCTCGTCGATGCTTTCGCCACCGACGACAACGGTCTGCCTTATCTCGACGGGTCGGAACACTATGTGAAGACCACCACGAGCGGCGAGGGCAACTACGAGGGCAACGTTGACCCGCGCCTCGACTTCACCGTGGGCCGCCTCGGAATGCCGTTCCGCGGACACACCTACAACGAGAAATGGTGCCGCGCCTACGACATCTACGGGGAATACTCGGGCAAGAAGGGACTCATCGACCCGTCGTCGTCAGACATGGTGCAGGGATTCCCGTGGGGCGCGTCGGCACTCAACTTCTGCCTCATACGCTACGCCGACATCGTGCTCCTGAAGGCAGAGGCACTCATCGAGCAGAACAAGCAGCTCGAAGAGGCACGCACGCTCGTCAACTCGGTGCGCCAGAAGGCAGCCCGCTCCATTGACGGCAACTACACGCCGCAAGACCTCGACCCGTTCAACGCCACCTACAAGGTGGGTCTGTATCCCTCGGATGGATGGACACAGGAGTATGCACGCAAGGCACTGCGCATGGAACGCCGCCTCGAACTCGCAATGGAGGGCAACCGATGGTTTGACCTGCTGCGATGGAACACTGCCGTGCAGACGGTGAACGCCTACATGAAGAGCGAACAGAGATATCACAGCTACTATGCCGGCAACTCCATAAGCGACGACGAGCTGTATCTGCCCGTGCCTTACGACGAGGTGAACAACTCCAACGGTCTGTACAAATAAAATCACAACCAAAATCATGAAAACAATGAAAAGAAACATATTCAGCATATTATTCGCAGCCGTGGCGGCATTGTCTGCCGGATGTCTGGCATCGTGTTCGGATGTAGACATTCCCGAGGCAGCGCAAAGCGCAAAGGTGACCAACCTCACGGGAAGCGTGGAGGGACGCACCGTGACGCTCAACTGGACTCTTCCGGCAGCCGAGGGGCAGAGCGGCGTGAACATCTACCGCAACAACGACCTTATGACCGGACTCGGCGTGGTTGACTCTTATGTGGCAAAACGCCAGCCCGCCAACCAGCAGCTCATATACACCGTGAAGATGGTCTACTCCGACGGACGCATATCCGAGGGCGAGTCGTTTGCCACGCAGCTGCAGGGATCGAAGGTGGCAATGCTGCTCCCCAGCGACAACGAGGCCGACCTCGACGACGACGAGGCTGCCGCAGCCACATGGTTCAGAAACACCTACGGCGAGAGCGGCAAGGTGTTCACCCCGTCGACACTCACCACACTGTCGCCATCGGAGTATACCGCACTCTGGATTCAGATTGACCGCGTGGGCATAGGCATGGGCGTTGACCGGCTTCCGGCCGGCATAATCGATGCCAAGGTGATTGCCAACCTCACCAACTACCTCAATGCGGGCGGCAACATCTTCCTCACCAAGCACGCCACACAGCTCATCACCGCTTTGGGACGCATCCCCGACCAGTACGGGCCGCACCTCTTCGGCGATGGCGAGGGCGGCGAAGGCAGCGACATCTGGACCACCAACGCCGTGATAGGCAGCAACTGCGACCCGAAATACGACCACCGATCGCATGCAGCCTTCGCCGGACTTGAGGTGCTTCCGGCCAACGACCCCGTTGACATGTACGACCATGAGTCGCTGCCGCTTGAAGGACCGGGCTTCCGCGAAGACCACAACTGCATGTGGGATCTCAACTCCTACGGTTTCGGCACAGCCGACGGACTGAACGTGGTGGATGCCTTCGAGAAGAAAACGACATCTACCGTGCTCTCCACCTGGGGACATGTGACCGACTACTGCTGCGGCGGAATAATAGAGTTCCTGCCCACTGCCGACTGCAAGGGACGCGTGCTGTGCATAGGTCTGAGTGCCTATGAGTTCAACCAGAATTCCGGCACCAACCAATACCAGCAGAACACCGAGAAGCTCACAAAGAACTGCATCGACTATCTCGCGGCAGAGAGCGACTATTGAAAAACATAGCATAATCGGAAAACAATAAAAAGGGAGCACTCTGCGTTTCTTTCTTTACGGGCGCAAAGAGGACTCCCTTTTTGTTGCAGCTCCACATCAGGGCATGGCCCGCTACTAACGTCCAACCCGTAACGGCTGGACAAAACCAAGACAAACATCATGAAAATTCTCAGTAACACATTGCTCACGACGTTGGCCGCGCTTGCCCCGGCAACGGCTGGCGCACAGTTGATAAACTTTCCCATGGAGATAACTGCCGACGGGCAGGGCCTCGAAACTGTGGGCGGCACTCCGTTCACGGTGAACGGCGCGCTCGCGCCCGTCTGCATCGACGGGGCACACGGCAAGGCATGGCGGCTCGACGGCTATTCCTCGTATGCCAAGACCACGATAGATGCCGCGAAACTCAACGGCAAGAGCCAGCTCACCTTCTCGTTGTGGGTGGCTCCGGAGTCGTGGCCGGTGATGCGGCTCGACGAAAACGGCGAGTGGTTTACCACAATGGCAGGCAACATGCGCATCGACGACAACAACAAGGTTGTCACGCAGCAGCAGCAGGAAACGAAGGTGGCTATGCTGCTCCCGTGCGACAACGATGCCGACCTCGACGACGATGAGGCCGCCGCATTGACATGGTTCAGGCAGACCTACGGCAATGGCGGCAAGGTGTTCACCCCGTCGACGCTCACCACGCTGTCGCCCACAGAATACACCGCGCTCTGGATTCAGATTGACCGCGTGGGCATAGGCATGGGCGTTGACCGCCTTCCTTCCGGCATTACCAGCGCGACGGTGATAGCCAACCTCACCAACTACCTCAACGCGGGCGGCAACATATTCCTCACCAAGCACGCCACGCAGCTCGTCACCGCTCTGGGACGCATCCCCGACCAGTACGGGCCGCACCTCTTCGGCGACGGCGAGGGCGGCGAGGGCAGCGACATCTGGACCACCAACGCCGTGATAGGCAGCAACTGCGACCCGAAATACGACCACCGATCGCATGCAGCCTTCGCCGGACTTGAGGTGCTTCCGGCCAACGACCCCGTTGACATGTACGACCATGAGTCGCTGCCGCTTGAAGGACCGGGCTTCCGCGAAGACCACAACTGCATGTGGGATCTCAACTCCTACGGTTTCGGCACTGCCGACGGGCAGAACGTGGTGGATGCCTTCGAGAAGAAAACAACGTCTACCGTGCTCTCCACCTGGGGACATGTGACCGACTACTGCTGCGGCGGAATAGTGGAGTTTCTGCCCACTGCCGACTGCAAGGGACGCGTGCTGTGCATAGGGCTGGGCGCATATGAGTTCAACCAAAACTCCGGCACCAACCAATATCAGCAGAACACCGAGAGACTCACCAAGAACTGCATCGACTATCTCGCGGCAGAGAGCGACAACGCGTCGGGAAAGGGATTCTCTTTCCAGATAGGTTCGCGCGGCACCTACATGTTCACATGCTTCAGCTCGGGCTTCCAGCTCACGGCGAAAGCCGCCGGAAAGCTCAACCGCTATGAGTGGAACCACCTCGTGGCAGTGTTCGACGGCACAAAGAAAAAGGTGACACTCTACAACAACGGCACCGAGGTGGGATCGTCGAAGTGTGCCGCGACGATTGACTGCACGTCGCCCAACTTCTACATAGGCAAGTCGTATACTGACGTGAAGACCGACGTGTGCAACCTCAACACCTTCAACGGGGCCATTGACGACATTGCCGTCTACGACGGAGTGCGCGACGACATCGTGGCCGAAACGACCGACCAAAAGCCCGTGCTCACCTATTCGCCCGAGCGTTATGCCGACGACATCTGCCGCCCGGCGTTCCACGGCATGCCCACGGCGTGCTGGACCAACGAGACGCACGGCGCGGTGTGGTATGGCGGAAAGTTCCATTTGTTCTTCCAGAAGAACCCCAACGGCCTGTATCTCTCGCACATGAACTGGGGACACCTCGTGAGCGACAACCTCTACAAGTGGGAGGAAATGCCCATGGCCATAACTCCGGGCGACGACGAGAGCTCGTGGTATGACATGAAGGGATGTTGGTCGGGATGCGTATATGCCGACGACGAACTCACGGGAGGCAAGCCCTACCTGTTCTATACGGGCGTTGACTATGCAAGGGCCATGATTTCGCAGGCCACGCCCGATGACGACGGCCTGCTGTCGTGGTCGAAAACCAGCGGCAACCCGTTGGTAAACGGTCGCCCCGACGGCTTGAGCGACGACTTCCGCGACTGCTTCGTGTTCAAGAACAACGGCAAGCACTACATGATAGTAGGCTCGGCCAAAGACGGAGTGGGCGTGGCCACGCTGCACCGCTACGACAGTGCGACGGGAACATGGAGCAACGACGGCTCGCTGTTCTTCAAGGGACAGAGCGCGGGACGCGACGGCTCGTTCTGGGAAATGCCCAACGTGACGCAGATGGGCGACAAGTGGATGTTCACCTGTACCCCTCTGAGCACCGACAACGGCGTGCGCACGCTCTATTGGGTGGGCACAATAGCCGACGACGGCACGTTCAAGGCCGACAGTCCGGCTCCGCTTACCGTCGAGATGGACGGATTCTCGAAGCATGGCTACGGAATGCTCTCGCCCACGATATTCAAGAAAGACGGCAAGACACTCATGCTCGGCGTGGTGCCCGACAAACTCGGCATGGGCGACACCTACCGGCTGGGCTATGCCCATGCCTACAGTCTGCCGCGCGAGATAAGCCTCGCCGCCGACGGCACGCTCGTGCAGAAACCCTACGAGGGCCTGAAGGGCATGCGCACCTCGGTGGCCTACAGCCGCGACGGCTTCACCCTCGCCGGCAGCCAGAGCCTATCTCCCGCCGAAGGGCGCGCGCTTGAAATATCGGGCGAGTTTACCGTGGGCGACGACGATTTCGGTTTCACGGTGCTCGGAACGGGCGACAAGCAGGTGAAGATTACCTGCTCGCCGTCGGGCAAGACGGTGCGCCTCGACATGAACGGCTACGACCGCATAGTGCAGGACGGCGCGTTCGGCGGAATCTACGAGAGCGTGCTGCCCACGGCATTCGTCAAGGGACACACGGCTAAGCTCACTGTGTATGTTGACCATTCGTTTATCGATGTTTTCGTCAACGACACCTATGCCGCATCGGTGCGCATATTCCCCACCAATGTCGACGGGACAAAAGCCACGGCCTTTGCCGACGGCAGTGTGGAAGTGCGCAAACTGGAGGCTTATGTGCTCGATGCCAATGCCGTGACGGGCATAGGCAACCCCACGGCCACGGCTGTGGCGGTGCGCGGCGGCAACGGGTCGGTGGCCTACGACAATGTTTCGCCGGGCAGCCGCATCGAGGTGTTCGACATCACGGGACGGCTCCTTGCCAGCAAGGTGGCAACTGCCTCGTCGGGCATAGTGCCCGTTCAGGGCAAGGGCGTGCTCGTTGTGCGCGTGTCGGGCGGCAGCAACGGCGGCACAGCCACGTTCAAGACACTGGCGTGACATGACATGGCCGGGCAAGACTCGGCACGGAGGCAAAGGCCGGGAAAGGTGCAGCGAAGCACGTTTCCGGCCTTTGTCGGTTTTTGTCGTTTCCTTCCCTCGGCGGGTTATCTGTCTTCGTCATAATCCTTTGCCTGACACCATTGTTTTCATATAAGTTTGGCATTTCCGGCAAAAAATACTAACTTTACGCCAAATCTGCAAATTGGAAACATTACAAACAAAATAACAAACTATATGAAAAACTTAAATCTAATGGCTGTCGGCATCGTCTTTGCCGCCTCTTCGCTGGCTGTCAATGCCCAGGAAAAGAGCGACCAGAGCTTCGTGCACGAACAGTCGGAAGCGAAAGATTATGTGTGGCCCGACGACCCGCAAGTGGTGCAGAACCTGAAACACTGGCAAGACCAGAAATTCGGGGTGCTCATGCACTGGGGACTCTACAGTCAGGTGGGCACGGTGGAGTCGTGGTCGATATGTTCGGAAGACTGGATTCGCCGCGAACGCTACGACAACTACGAAAAGGACAAGCAGTGGTACTGGAGCCAGAAAGACTCGCTCAACCCCGTGAAATTCGACCCCTCACTCTGGGCCGACGTGATGAAGAAAGCCGGAATGAAATACATGATATTCACAACAAAACACCATGACGGTTTCTGCATGTTCGACTCCAAATACACCGACTTCTCGATAGCCCACGGACCGTTTGCCAACAACCCGCGCAAAAACGTGGCCAAGGAGGTGTTTGACGCCTACCGCAAGCAGGGATTCATGATAGGCTGCTATTTCTCGAAGCCCGACTGGCACTCCAAGTGGTTCTGGAATCCGTATTACGCCACACCGCGCCGGGGCATAAACTACAACCCCGAGCAGCATCCCGACTGGTGGCAGAACTATGTGAAGTACACTCAGAACCAGCTCTCCGAGCTCACCACCGACTACGGCAAGCTCGACATTCTGTGGCTCGACGGCGGATGGATAACCGGCGGGCAGGTGGGTCTCGACTCGCTGCTCGTTGAAGCGCGCAAGCGCAACCCGGGACTCATAAGCGTAGACCGCACCATACGCGGACGCAACGAGAACTACCAGACCCCGGAACAGGGCATACCGCAGCACCAGCTCAACATTCCTTGGGAAAGCTGCATCACGCTCAGCCACGCCTGGGGCTACATTCCCGGAGCAAAGTTCAAGACTCCCGCAAAGGTGGTGGGCATCCTTTCTGAAATCGTGGCAAAGGGCGGATGCCTGGCATTGGGCGTAGGCCCCACGCCGCAAGGCACCATACAGCCCGAGGTGCAGAAGATACTGCTCGAGATAGGCAAATGGCTCGACCGCAACGGCGAGGCCATATACAACACCGTCACCACTCCCCACTACAACGACGGCAAGGTGTGGTTCACCGCATCGAAGAACGGCAAGACGCAATATGCGGTGTATGCCATTGCCGACGACGAGCCGCTTCCGGCCACGGTGACGTGGACTGTGAACCGCCCGAAAGGAAAGCTCACGCTGCTCAACACCGGGAAGACGGTGAAATACACCGTCAGCGGCGACCGGGTGACGGTGAATATACCCGCCGGAATAAAGGCCGAGCCGCTGGCCTTCAAGTTCAACAAGTGAAAGAACCAAAGCAGAACGTAAAGAAATGCAACACACAACATACGGAATCCTTGCCGTGATGCTTGCCGCCACACTCACGGCTGCACCTGCACAGGCAAAGGACAACAAGAAGAAAGAAAAGGCCGCTGCGGCGGCAACGCCGGTATACCGTCAGGCTTCGCGCCCCGTTGAGGAGCGCGTGGCCGACCTCTTGTCGCGCATGACCGTTGAGGAGAAGATAGCACAACTGTGCTGTCCGCTCGGATGGGAGATGTACAACAAGACGGGCGACAAGACCGTCGAGCCGTCGGAAAAGTTTGTGAAGCTTATGGCCGAGGCTCCGGTAGGGTCGCTCTGGGCAGTGCTGCGGGCCGACCCGTGGACGCGCAAGACGCTCGAAACCGGACTTTATCCCGAACTGGCGGCCAAGGCTCTCAACGCCTTGCAGAAATATGCGGTTGAAAAAACGCGTCTTGGCATACCTATATTCTTTGCCGAGGAAACGCCGCACGGCCACATGGCCATCGGAACAACCGTCTATCCCACCGGACTGTGCTGTGCCAGCACATGGAACCCCGCGCTGATGCAGGCCATGGGCGATGCCATGGGCACCGAGGTGCGCTCGCAGGGCGGCAACGTGGGCTACGGGCCGGTGCTCGACGTGGCCCGTGAGCCGCGATGGTCGCGCATGGAAGAAGGCTACGGCGAAGACCCGTGGCTCGCTGCCGTGCTCGGCACGTCGGTGGTGCAGGGCATGCAGGGCTGCGTGAACGACGGACGGCATGTGTTCAGCACGCTGAAACACTTGGCCGCCTACGGCGTGCCCGAGGGCGGACACAACGGCGGCATGGTGCGCGTGGGCGAACGCACGCTGCGCTCCGAGCTGCTCTTGCCGTTTGAATATGCGGTGAAGGGCGGCGCGGCAACGGTGATGACATCATACAACCATGTTGACGGCGTGCCGTGCACGTCGAACCGCCGGCTGCTAACCGACATACTGCGGGGCGAATGGGGCTTCAAGGGTTTCACCTACAGCGACCTCTACTCAATAGAAATGATAGCGCAGCTGGGCGCGGCAAAAGACACCGCCGATGCCGCGTCGCTTGCCCTTGCGGCAGGACTTGACATGGACTTGGGCGGCGATGCCTACGGCAAAAACCTGAAGAACAAGTTCGACCAGGGTGCGGTGTCGCTCTCCGACATCGACGGCGCAGTTGCCAATGTGCTCAGAATGAAGTTCCGCCAGGGCCTGTTTGAGAATCCTTACGTTGACCCGAAGACCGCAAAGATCACCTGCCGTTCCGAGGCTCACCGGGCAATAGCCGAAAAAGTGGCCGAGGAGGGCACCGTGTTGCTGAAGAACGACAACGGCGTTCTGCCGCTTCCGAAGACTCTGCGGCGCATTGCGGTGATTGGTCCCAATGCCGACACGCCCTACAACCAGCTCGGCGACTACACCGCACCGCAGGCACGCGAGGCCATCGTTACCGTGTGCGACGGCATAAAGGCAGCCGTAGGCAAGCAGACCGAAGTGGTTTATGCCAAAGGCTGCGCCGTGCGCGACACTGCAACCGCCGACATACAGTCTGCCGTGCGCGCCGCCGAAACCGCCGATGCGGTGGTGCTCGTGGTGGGCGGGTCGAGCGCACGCGACTTCCGCACGAAATACATATCCACTGGCGCGGCGATAGCGTCGAAGGAAGTGCTCGACATGGACTGCGGCGAGGGCTTCGACCGCTCTTCGCTCACGCTTCTCGGCAAGCAGGAAGAACTCATATCGGCTGTTGCCGCCGCCACGAAGAAGACGGGCAAGCCGCTCGTGGTGGTCTACATACAGGGCCGCACGTTGCTTATGAACCAGGCTGCGGAGAAGGCCGACGCGCTGCTCACGGCATGGTATCCCGGCGAACAGGGCGGCAAGGCCGTGGCATCGCTGCTCTTCGGCGACGCCAACCCGTCGGGACGACTTCCGGTGAGCATACCGCGCAGCGAAGGACAACTGCCCGTTTATTACAGTCTGGGCAAGCAGCGCGAGTATATGGACGGCACGTCGGCTCCGCTCTATCCGTTCGGCTACGGACTGTCATACACCACTTTCAGCTATTCTGGCATGAAAGTGGAGAAGCTCGCGACCGAAGCCGATGCCGCCGCCAGCGGCAGCCAGACGGCATCGGTGTTGATGTCGTCGGACAACGGACTGCTTATGGATGCCAGCCAGCCGCTCGCCAAGGTTACGCTGACGGTGACAAACACCGGCAAGCGCGACGGCGACGAGGTGGTGCAGCTCTATGTGCACGACCGTGCGGCAACGGTGGCGCAGCCGCAGATGCAGTTGCGCGCGTTTGAGAAAGTGAGCCTCAAGGCAGGAGAATCGAAGACTGTGGAATTCACTCTCGGCTTCGACGAACTGTCGCTCATCAATGCCGACATGAAACGCGTGGTGGAACGGGGCGAATTCGACATCATGGTTGGAGCCTCGTCGGGCGACATAAGGCAGCGCGGCACGCTCAGTCTGTAACCGCGCGGCGCGCCCGTTACGCGCCCGCAGGCATCCGGCACTAATGGTGCGGATGCCCGGGCGGCGGTAAAAAGTTTTGACATCGGAAAACCGCGAAACAGAAATTTGCGCGGCATTCCTGCACAATGAAATGGCAGGAATGCCGCGCTTTTTGTTGCCTTGCACGCGCTGTCGGGTGCAAGCAAGCCTTGTTTTGCCCGCAAATCAGCCTTGTTTTCGTTGGGCTAAAGCATTGTTGGGGTTGCAAGCAAGCCTTGTTTTCAGCCTTTTCGGTGCTTGAAACATGCTTTGTGAAGCCGGTCTTGAAAAACAAAGCGGTGCAACTTGCTCTTTTATAATGGTTTGCCGTGATGCGGCGAGAATGTCCACAGAACCGGCCCGAGTATTGGCGGCGCGTTTTGTGGGCACTCTCGGCGGTTTTCATGGCACTGAAAAAGGGAGAACTCCCCGTGTGCCTTGCGGCTGCCGAGGTGTTCTCCCGTTGTTTACAGACTGTATGTAAAGGCCGTGTCAGGCCAGTTTCTTCTCCAGACGCTCGCGTATTGCGGCTATGAAGCCAGCCGAGTTGACGGCCTTGGGGCTAATGCCTTCCATGAGGTTCACGAGGTCTTTCGTGGCGATGCCCTCGTTGAGGGTGTCGAAGCATGCAGCCTCAAGCTTGTCGGCAAAGTCGGAGAGGGCAGCGATGCCGTCGAGTTCGCCGCGCTTGCGCAGTGCGCCGGTCCATGCGAAAATGGTTGCCATCGGGTTGGTTGACGTTTCCTCGCCCTTGAGATACTTGTAGTAGTGGCGCGTCACGGTGCCGTGTGCGGCCTCATACTCGTAGTTGCCGTCGGGCGACACGAGCACCGATGTCATCATGGCGAGCGAACCGAAGGCCGTGGAAACCATGTCTGACATCACGTCGCCGTCGTAGTTCTTGCATGCCCAGATAAAGCCGCCCTTCGAACGGATTACGCGTGCCACGGCATCGTCGATGAGTGTGTAGAAGAACTCGAGGCCGCGTTTCTCAAACTCGTCCTTGTATTCCTCGAACACCTCGTAGAATATGATTTTGAACTGTGCGTCGTATTTCTTCGAGATGGTGTCTTTTGTCGAGAACCACACGCTCTGGTTGGTGTCGAGCGCAAACTTGAAGCAAGAGTGGGCAAACGAGCGTATGCTCTTGTCGGTGTTGTGCATGGCCTGCAGCACACCTGCACCCTTGAACGTGTGCACCACCACTTCCTCGTGCTTGCCGCTCTCGCCGTCGAACACGAGCTTGGCCACTCCGGGCTCGTCGGCGCGTATCTCCACGCTCTTGTACACGTCGCCGTATGCGTGGCGGGCAATGGTTATGGGCTTCTCCCAGTTTCTCACTGCCGGGTGGATGCTCGGGATGGTGATGGGAGTGCGGAACACCGTGCCGTCGAGAATGGAACGTATGGTGCCGTTGGGGCTCTTCCACATCTCGTGCAGGTGATACTCGTCCATGCGCTGGAGGTTTGGAGTGATTGTGGCGCACTTCACGGCCACGCCCAGACGCTTGGTGGCTTCGGCGGCATCGCGCGTTATCTGGTCGGCAGTCTCGTCGCGTTTCACGAGTCCGAGGTCGTAGTATTCGGTCTTGAGATCAACAAACGGAAGGATAAGCTCGTCTTTTATCATCTTCCACAAAATGCGGGTCATCTCGTCGCCGTCCATCTCCACGAGCGGAGTGGTCATTTGGATTTTCTGTGTCATAGTAGTCGATATTTTAATGATTCTTGTTCTTGTAATAGTTCATGAGGCATCCGTCGGCGAGAATCTGCCGCTCGTCGGCGGTGAGGTTCTGGAAGAAGAGGTGCAGGCCGTGCACTCCGTCCTTGGCAATCACCTTGGCGTCGATTTCCTCCTTGCCCGAGAGAATGGCCTCGCGCAGACCTTCGATATACACCATGTCGCCCGGCTCGTAGCAGAACTCGGTGTCCTTGGCTATGGTAAACGGCACGATGCCCCAGTTGATGCAGTTGGAACGGTAGCGTTTGGTGGCATACTCGTAGCAGATGTTGGCATCGCCGCCGAGCACTTTCTGGCACGATGCGGCCTGCTCGCGTGCCGACCCGTCGCCCGGGCGGTTGGCAAACACGCACGACCCGAAGCTTGTGTCGTCGGCCTTTGCGCCCACCTTGGCGAGAGCCTCGGCTATGTGTGCCGGGCAGCTGCCCTCGCGGCGCTCGTTGTCCTGTTGCTGTATGCGCTTGCTCAGACCCACATATTCGGGCACGCGGCGCGACAGTGCAAATTCGGAGAGCTTCAGCGGGTTGGAACGGTAAGAGCTGGTTTCGCCCGAGGGAATGAGTTCGTCGGTGGTGGTCACGGGGTCGTGTATCACGGCTGCGAGTTCAACGAGCATGTTGTCTTGCATGGGATGCATCACGGGCCAGTCTTTGATGTTGGGGCCGTAGCGCAGGGCCACGCTCTCGTCGGCGCGTCCGAAGCCGTTGTACACGCGGCACTTGTAAATCTTGTCGTCGTAGACGTAGGGCTTATGGGTGTTTTCGTAGTCAACGTCGGTGGCTGCTGTTATCACGCCGCCGTTTGCCGCCGTGGCGGCGATGGAGCGTGCATCCATGAGAGCCACGAGCGAGAGCTGTCCCTGTCCGGGCTTCGATCCTTCGCGGTTGGGGAAGTTGCGTGTCGTGTGGCGTATGCTGAGGCCGTTGTTTGAAGGCACGTCGCCGGCGCCGAAGCACGGTCCGCAGAATGCGGGCTTCATCACCACGCCAGCCTCTATGAGGTCGGCAGTGATGCCTTCGCGCGTTACTGCCATCGAAACAGGCGTTGACTGCGGGTAGGCCGATGCCGTGAAGTAGTCGTTGCCTATGCTCTTGCCCTTGAGAATGGCGGCTGCCTCGGCAAGGTTGTCGTAGGTTCCGCCCGAGCATCCGGCTATGATGCCTTGGTCGGCATGCACTTTGCCGTTGACAATCTTGTCGAGCAGGTGCACGTCTACCTTGTCGCCGAAGCGGCGTTTCGCGTCTTCCTCTATGCGTGCGAGAATGCCTTCGGGGTCGGCCTGCAGCTCGTGTATGGTCACGGCGTTTGACGGGTGGAACGGAAGGGCAATCATCGACTCCTGCGACGAAAGGTCAACGCGTATCATGGCATCGTAGTAGGCCACGTCGCCGGGCTTGAGTTCGCGGTAGTCGGCGGGCCGCTCGTGCAGTTCGTAGTGGTGGCGCACTTCGTCGTCGGTAATCCAGATGCTGCTCAGGCAGGTGGTCTCGGTGGTCATGATGTCTATGCCGTTGCGGAAGTCAATGGGCAGATTCTTCACGCCCGGACCTGCAAATTCAAGCACTTTGTTCTTCACGAAACCGCTTTCGAAGGTGGCTTTCACGAGCGATATGGCCACGTCGTGCGGACCGATGCCCTTCTTGGGCTTGCCTTCGAGCCACACAAGCACCACTTCGGGGGCGTTTATGTCCCAGGTGTTGCGCAGGAGCTGCTTCACGAGTTCGCCTCCGCCTTCGCCCACACCCATGTTGCCGAGTGATCCGTAGCGTGTGTGCGAGTCGCTGCCGAGAATCATGTTGCCGCACTTCACCATCATCTCGCGGGCGTATTGGTGTATCACCGCCTGGTTGGCCGGGACGTATATGCCGCCGTATTTCTTTGCGGCCGACAATCCGAACACATGATCGTCCTCGTTGATGGTGCCTCCCACGGCGCACAGCGAGTTGTGGCAGTTGGTCATGGCATAAGGCAGTGGAAACTTCTCGAGGCCGCTGGCGCGTGCCGTCTGTATGATGCCCACATAGGTGATGTCGTGCGACATCATCGCGTCGAAGCGTATGCGCATCTTCTTTCCCTTGCCGCCCACGGTGTCGTGTGAGCGCAGTATTCCGTAGGTAATGGTGTTCTCGCGAGCCTCGTCGGGTGTCGCGCCCTCGTGGTTGTCGGCAATCTGGTTGCCGTTGAGGAGGTAAACTCCATGGTTGATCAGTTCAATCATAATGTCAATGTTTTTTAGGTGTATTGCCTTTTCAAAGGTAATGCATTTCTGTTAGTTAGTAATGTTTTCTTTGTCTGAATTTCGTTTTGCCGCTGCCATTTCGCCGTTTTGCTGCATAAATGCTGCATATGCTTTTGGGCGGCGGCACACCGAATGCATGAATTCGGTGAGTGCGAGCATGTCGGCGCTGCCTCCGGGCGATATGCCGCGCCTTATGAACTCGCGGTTGAGGCTTTCTGCCTGCTCTATGGAGAAATCGCCGAGCACCGTGCTCGCCTCGTGTTTCACCCACGCGAGTGTAGCCCCGTCGGTGCGGTGCAGAATGTTGGTGTCGTCGAGGTCTTGCATTATGCGCAGCAGGGTCTTGTGCAGCGCGTGGGTGTCGCCCTCCACGCTTCTGCGGAACGGCATCCAGCTCTCAAACAGGTCGGCATAGCCGTCGCGCGCCATGTCAAGCGCGCCTTTTGCCCGCTGCTTTTTCTGCGCTTCGGAACCGTGTGTGCCTTGCGGTGCGGCGAAACCGCTTGCCAAGGCCACAATCGTTTGTTGTATGGCCTTCTGCATTTCGGGCGAACCTATGGCCGGGTTGCCTTTTGCGGCGGTGCATGTAGCCGCCACCACCGCAAGCCCGAGCGAGAACAGCGCGCCCCGGTGCGTGTTTGTGCCGTGCGTGGCCTGCAGCATGGCGCGTTCTGCTTCGATGCCCACTTCGCGCACCTCTGTGGCCGACGGTAGCGTGCCGTCGGCTGCAAGCAAGGCGAGTTTCACGAAATAAGGATGCAGGGTGTCTATGCTTTTGACCATGAGATGGTAGTCCATGTCGCGGTGCGAACCGTTGTCGTGGCGGTCTACGAGCCCTGGTTTGGGCGTGGTGTCAAGCTCTGCGGTGAGTGCCCGCGTTGCGAGATGCGCCACGAGATAGGGCAGGGTGGTCTTCGGCACAAGCGTGGCGGCGGCAGACAGGTTGCCCTCTGCTATGCTTCTTCTCACCGCCGATGCGCTCACCGCCTTGCCTTCTATGCACAGCCGCTCCACAACGGTCACGTTGCCGAGCGTGGCCAGCATGTGCTGGTTGTAGCGTCGTGTGAACGTGTCGTCGGGTTCGCTGCCCGCAAAGCGCACCGTTGAGCCGAGTGCAGGGGCAATGTGGCGTTTGAAAAGGTCGAGGTCGAGTGCCATCTGCGTGTCGGAAGCATCGCTTGCGGCCTTGAGGAAATATGTGGGAAACGTGGCCGAGCTTATCGCGTAGTCGCTGCCGTGGCACACGCACACGTTGGCAATGTCCCGGCAGCCGTTTTCTATCATTGCCAACCGTTCGGCGTAGGAGTATTCCGACACGTCTTCTTTTACTGCGATGACAAACAGCCGGTCAATCTGCCGGGCGGCTTCACGCACGAGATACTGATGACCGAGCGTGAAAGGGTTGGCGTTCATCACTATTGTCCCCGTGGTGGGATGCGTGCCCGCGTTCGTGCGGAAACCGTTGCTGCGGTTTCTCAGGTAGGCCGTGTATTCGTCGATGCCTCCTATTCCGGTTTCCATGAACACCGCTTCGGGAGCTTCGGCAAGCAGTTTGAACGACATGCTTTCGAATGCCGTGCGGTAACCGGGCTTCGTGAACACCCTCACGGTGTGGTGTCCGGCGGCGTTGGCCACGCTGAGCAGATGCGAAACGATTTTTCCGGCAATGTCTTCGTCGCGGTGCGCGGCACTCACGGCGAGGCATTTTATGGTTGCCCCTTGCAGTCCGCCGCCGGCTATTATCGTGCCGTTGCCGTCGTCGCACACTGCCGCATAGTAGTCGAGCGCGTCAAGGCGCAGACCGTTCTCCGACAGAAACTGTTCTATCAGCGAGCGGTGGCGTGGCAGTGTGGGGGTTAGCTGTATTATCTCCATACGGTTGGCGGGTGAGAATGTGGTGCCGTTTCAAGTGGCGGCAAGGTGTGGCGGCGTGGCAGACTTAAGCCGTATACATTATATATTGGTGTCGCCTTCGGGGCGATAGGCGGCTACAAGGTTGTTGATTTTGTCCCAGATTTCCTCCTGTGAGTGCAAGCGCGTCCTCATGCAGTAGCGTGCTTCACGTCCGCACACGAGGCAGCGGCGCGGTGCATGGCCCACTGTCTGGCGCGGAACGGGCACTCCGTCGCGGTCGATTACGTCGATGTCGAAGAGCCGTCCCAACGGGTGCGTGTCCTCGATAAGGCACGCCCGGGATTTTGTGTCGGCCATTTCGGCATCGGTGAGGGCGTAAGCCTCGAAGCCGGTAATAAGGTCGCGCTCGATGATGTCGTCCCCGGCAAGGCTGAACTCGTTGCGCATGGCATCGAGAGCGGCGTGTGCCACGGTGAGCGACAGATTGTTGCGCTTTACGCTTCCGGGCATCACCACGGTGAGGCAAAGCAGGGTCTTGCCGGGATTTTCCCCGAGCAGCTTTGTCTGCATGGCGTGGCGTGCGTCGCGGCTTGCCAGTAGTTGTTCGAGCGAGATGGGTTGGTTCATTTCAAACTGTGTGTGTGGAAAAAGCCGGTGTCGGCTTGTGCGCCCCGCACATCGGATGCCGTACGCTTGTAGTCGGTATGGTGTACGGTCGTTCAACGTGCGGGGGCATGTGCCTTACTCCACTATATTCTTTATCACGTCCATTACGCTTCCGTCGCGGTTCATCACCACTCCCACCACTTTGTCGCCGAAAGGCAGCGGCGCGGGAGTGCCTATGATGGAGAGGGCGCGGTCGCGGAGGTCTTCAAGACGCACGAGTTTCAGTCCGGCGGCGCGCAGCCTTTCGGCTATCTCGGGCCGTGCCGGATTGACGGCGATGCCGTATTCGGTGACAACCACATCGACGGTTTGTCCCGGGGTGACGAGTGTCGTGACCTCGTCGACGATGCACGGGATGCGTCCGCGCAGCATGGGGCAGACGATGATGGACAGTGCCGAGTCGGCAGCGGTGTCGGGGTGTCCGCCTATTGCGCCGCGTATTATGCCGTCGCTGCCCACAAGAACGTTGACATTGAAGTTGACGTCAACCTCCAGAGCCGACAGGATAACGATGTCGAGATAGTGTGTGGCCGAGCCTTGCTCGTGTGCTCCGGCATATTCGTAGGCCGCAACCTCCTGGTGCATGGGGTCGTTTTTTATCGATTCGGCGGCCACCTTGTCGAACGACTGCACGTCGATGAGCCTCTCGATGAGCCCTTCCTCGTGCATCTTCACCATGTGTGCCGTGATGCCTCCGAGTGCGAACGATGCCGTGATGCCCTTGTCAATCATGCTTTGGCGTATGTATTTCACGGCGGCGAGCGATGCTCCGCCCGAACCGGTCTGTATGGAGAAGCCCTGCTTGAAGTATCCGCTGTTGACAATCACCTTGGCCGCCTGCTTGGCTAGCAGGATGTCGCGCGGGTTCTTGGTGTCGCGTATGGCGCCCGAAGCAATCTTCGAGCTGTCGCCCACGCTGTCCACCTCCACCACGAAGTCAACGTCGTGTTCTGATATGGAGTTGGGCGTGTTGGGATAGGCCACGAGGTCGTCGGTGAGCACCACCACCTTGTCGGCGTAGTGAGCGTCGGGCAGTGCGTAGCCGAGCGAGCCGCAGATGCTCTTGGCATTGTCCGATCGCGAGAATCCGCACGCGTTGCCGAGCGGGTCGGACGATGATGCGCCGAGGAAAGCCACGTCGATGTGCAGTTCGCCGCTTGCTATTGCCTCGCCGCGTCCGCCGTGGGAGCGGAACACCACGGGTTTCTCCATGAGCCCGTGCGATATTTCGGTGGCGAGGTCGCCGCGCAGTCCGCTGGTGGAAATCTCGGCAATCACGCCGTTGTGTATGTGTTCGATGAGCGGGCGGTGCACATCCTGAAGGCTCGATGCAGCCAGATGCAGACCGTGGAAACCCATTTCGGCGAGCTTGTCAACCACCATGTTCACCACCTTGTCGCCTCCACGGAAATGGTGGTGGAACGATATTGTCATGCCGTCTTTGAGTCCGCTCCGGCGTATGGCCTCTTCAAGTGTCACCACCTTGCAGCTTTCTTTCTGCAGTTCAAGGCGCGGTGTTGTCACCTTTTTGCCTTCTGTCGCGCAGTATGCGGGCTTGCCCATGCGTGCAGCAACCTGCTCCACGAGGGCCTTTCTTTCTTCTATGCTGTTCATGCCAAGTCCTCCTTGCTTATTACTCCCGATGCTATGGCCAGCTCAATGGTGCGCTGTGCGCGTATCACCACCGGGCGGTCAACCATTTTTCCGTTCACTGCTATCACTCCCGATCCTTTCCTTTCGGCCTCCTTTATGCCTGCTATCACGGCAAGGGCCTTGTCTATGGCTTTCTGTGTGGGTGTGAACACCTCGTTGATTATCTCTATCTGGCGCGGGTTGATTATCGACTTGCCGTCGAAACCGAGCTGGTGCACCAGCTCCACTTCCTTGCGGAATGTCTCCATGTCGTTGAGGTTGGAGTAAACGGTGTCGAGCGCGTCGATGCCGGCGGCGCGTGCAGCCACCACTATTGTCTGCCGTGCGAGCAGCAGTTCGGTGCCTTCGGGCGAGCGTTGGGTCTTGAGGTTGGCGCAGTAGTCCTCGGCTCCGAGGGCGATGCCCATCATGCGTTTCGAACTTGTGGCTATGTCGTAGGCATTGACGATGCCCAGCGTGCTTTCTATGGCTGCCATTATCTGCGTGCGGCCCACGCATCCCAGTTCGGTTTCCACGCGTTCTATCTCGCGTTCCACCTCGCGCACTTCTTCGGCGGTTTCGGTTTTCGGCATGCGTATCACGTTGACGCCGGCCTTTACCACGGCCTCGATGTCTTTCTTGCCATACGGAGTGTTGAGCGGGTTGATGCGCACCACCATTTCGGTGTTGCCGTAGTCGATGGTTTTCAGCGCGTTGTAGACGAGCAGACGGGCCGCGTCTTTTTCGGCCATTGTCACCGAGTCCTCAAGGTCGAGCATTATCGAGTCGGGACCGTAAATATATGCGTCTTGCATCATGCCGGGGTTGTTGCCCGGCACAAACATCATGGTTCTTCTCAGTCTGTGCATAGTTGTCGGGGTTTTTAGTCTTTCCACACGTCTTTTCCTGTAGCTCTCACGGCGGCGGCGGTGACTCGTGCGCGAATGGTGCAGTCGAGTGCTCCCTTGTCGGTGGCGCGCACTTTGGCGGCGGTTACGCCGAGCTGTCCGAGGGTTTCGGTTATAACTTTCTTGATTTGTCCGCCAAACTGGTAGCCGACGGAGCTTTTCAGGTCGATGGAAAGCTCGTCGCCGTCAGACGGCGCGATTTGTATCAGAATGTCGCCGGACTCCATTGTGCCGGCCATCGCTTCTTTTATTTCCATAGGTTTAGTGTATTTAAGTTGATATGGTTTATGCATACGGTGGCGCAGTGCCTGCTTGCACGGATTGTGGGAGAGAATGTCGTGGGAAGAAATCGCCACGGCGCGTAAATATGACTACATTCCCTTTCTCTGAATCGTTCGAAGAGGACTGCGTTCAATACTTACGCTCGCGCGAGTAGTATGGGACTTATCAGGAACTCGCCTTGTGGGCTGCATGGCATGCAGCGCGGCTCATTTCGATTAATCGCGGGTAAAATTACAAAATACATGCAACACGCGCAAGCATATTGCAATATTTTTTTCGCTTCTCTGCAACATTATGCCGCTTTTGGGAGTGAATGTTGGGCGAAACTGCCACGCCGACTTGGCAAAGTGTCGGTTGCGCGTTATCAGCCCTGGAAGGGCGTAACGACCGTAGCTCAGGGTGAGCCGTTTGCGCCAGCAAACGGTGTAACCCTGGGCCTGAACGACAAACACAAGGTCTGGCCTGTAAGGTCAGCACCGCAAACATGGTCATCTCATCCTATTGGTGTTGTGCTGACCTTACAGGCCAGCCATCTTCTTTGGGGCGTGAAAACCCAGGGTTATAGATGTCACTACGTTCCATCTTCACCCTGGGCTACGAACGTTGCGCCCTTCCAGGGCTGATGTAAGCCTCAAATACCCAAAATCTTGTAATGGTAAGATATTCAACGACTTGCAACGTTATAAGGATATTTTACCGGACACCAATAAAATATAATAGAAATGTTCCATATCTCTTGGTAGGCCTGCTTTGTGTGCAGCATCTACCGGACACAGAACGAAGCGTATCTGTGCCCGGTGATAGTGTGCCATGCCCAAAAAGATAAATCCAAGATACCGACACCACGCATGTCTGTATCTTGGATTTTGGTCTCAGCAGACGAGACCTGCTGCACGGCTAACCAAATATCAGCAATACCCTGTAGAATGTCATAAAGTTTGTTGCCTTTGCTTTATGAAACATAAATCAGACATAGATATGTACAAGGGAATAACCACCTGTTTTCTTCCAGAGGGTATATTGTTTTTAACTTGGTAGACTTTTCCGAAGAGCCGTTACTAGCACATGTCTACAGGATTTTTCCCTATAATTTCACCTTGAAATTTTTGTTGCCGACAGATATAATGTACAAGTCTGAGGCAAGACCAGTGATTGTTTTTTCCTTAGTGCGAAGCACCTTCTTTCCGTCAACAGACAAAACCGTCACAACACTGTCCGCATTAACACCCGAAACGGTGACAATTCCATTGTTGACTGATACCTTCACATCATCCGACGTTCCGGTTTCCGCAATTCCCGAGATGTCGCCTGCCGTCACAAGGCATTTCGCCCCATAGCCGCCTTTATAAGAGGAATATGCTGTTATGATAGCCGTACCGTTCCCCACTGCAGTGATTTTTCCACTTTCATCAACAGTGGCCACCGACGGGTCGGAACTTTCCCACACGATATGAGACAACCGTTCGTAGACATCAGAATCGGCATCCTCAACGATTACCATTCCGTTTATTTGAGCTGTTTCACCCAAGCCAAGTTTCACGCTTGACTCACTCATGCGTATTTCATATTCCTTGTAGGCACCGAATTCTTGGTTTCCCGTGTAAACGCATCCTTTCGGATAATACAGCGCAATGCCTTTATTGGTCTTACCCCAAACTTTCGGAGATGTCATTGTATGCATTATGACATTGGCGAAAGGAGCAAAGTTAGAGCACATATAGTTCACTGTCGGTGGCACATCAAACACCTCAAACCTATTGTCATAAAAGGCATAATCTGCAATAGAATCAGTTCCTAACCCCAAACGCAGAGTTTTTATATCACAACCGCGAAATGCCTCTTTACCTATTTTGGTAGGAACATCCGGCAATACAAGATTTGTCACCGTCGTTCTATAGAAGCACTTCTCAGGAATCTCTAAACTGTCATCTTCTCCATTCGCTGTGCGGTCTTCAAATTCCAATGTTATACTGTCGTAGCCAGAGAATACCCCGCTCGGCACCTTTCGCACATGCGAACCTATAGTAACCTTTTCAAGACTGCAGCCTCTAAAAATTCTCCCGCATTCTAATTCCACTGCATCATAGCGCACCTCCTTCAAATCCTCGATGTAGTTAAAAGCATCATCACAATACTTCAGTGCAGGACCCAATTCCAAATAGTTTAAGCCTTTACAATATGCGAATGCATAAAAGTCCATGAATTCTATGTTTTGCGACGAGAATTTTCCTTCCGAGAAGTTGCATTTTTCAAAAGCGAAACGTCCTATTTTTACCAGTCTTTTGGGCAGTTTGCCTATTTTCAATGCCGTGCATCCACTAAATGCATCACGTCCTATTTCCAATGGCACTGCGTTGCTGTCATCCTCTTCAAACACGATACGAGCCAATGATGTGTTTTTGCTAAACAAAAATTGGGGAATGTATTCCACTTTCGGACTGAAAACCACTTTTTCGAGCGAACAGTCAGAAAGATTGGTATACTCACGTTCGTCATACAGTCTTGGAGACTCTATGCGCAATGAAACCAAAGAATTGCATCCTACAAAGGCATTATAGGCCACAAATTTCATATTCTCGCCCCAAGTCATGCTTGTAATGCCCGAATTTGCAAAGGCGTTATAGCCTATATGTTCAAGGCTTCGCGGCAATGTTATATTTTTAAGTGAGGAGCAATTGTAAAATGCGCCCCTTCCGATTGATTTCAGACCTTCATGCAAAGTCACAGTCACAAGCTTCTCACAACCGCCAAAAATTCCGTAATCTCCGTAATCAGATTCGCCTATTGATTCCACGGAAGCAGGGATATCCACCGAAACAAGACTTTCCTTAAAATACACTTCTGCTGCGCCATCATACGAGGAAGAACCGATGGTATTGCATAAATTGGATGATAACGAAATTGTGCCGTCTTTGAATTTCAATTCGGTCATTCCCTTTGCCGTTTCGGCAAAGCCGTAAGCCACCTTGCCTATATAATAAACACCGTCTTCGGACTTCTGCGTCAGCACCCAATCTTTAGGAAAGGCACTGCAGCCTATAAATGTAAGCGATTGAGGAACACTTATTGTCTTCAATTCCTCGCAATTCGAAAAAGCTCCTTTCCCCAAAGTTTTCAAACCGTCGGGAAGAACAATGCTTGGTATTTTAGTTCCCATGAAAGCATAGTCCCCTATTGACACCAGACCTTTCTGCAGTTTGACAGACGTTATTCCGGGGGCGGTAAAACACCAATCTGGAATTTCCTCCACTTTCCCGAGCTGCACAGCTCCCTCAAGTGCAGAATTATTAAAAGCTGATCTACCTAGATTGCACACATTTTCCAAGTTTATGGACTTTAGACTGCAACTAGAAAAAGCGCCAACACCTACAGATGTGCATGTAGGCGGCAACTTCACTGAAGTGACTTTGCTTTGACTGAAAGCCCGGGCCTCCACTTTCGTACATGCCTCAGGGATGGGTGCCTCCTCTACTGCACTGCACTCAAACATGTAGCAACCTATGCGGTCAAGTCCATTTGGCAAAACCACTTTCTTGTAATGGGAAGCCCTGAAAAGTCCGGCGAGGCGGTTGCCGTACACTTTGTAATGAACGCTGCTTATTCCCAGCATGTTGGTGGACTCAATCGTGTCGCAACGATTTTCGTTGCTATAGTAGAAAGAGCCCATTGACAGCGAGTTGGTTGAGCCCTGTTCCACACCAAGGCATTCCGACACATAACTTTCATCGGAGGGGATTACCGTTATGCCGGAAATGTCGATGGCGGTGACATTCGCCAGACGCCCCGTTCCTTTGTGTATGTAAGAGAGGTCGGCGGCATTAAGTGTGCCAGTGATCGTGAGCTGCGATGCGCTGAAATCCATATCCATAAGAACATCCTGCAAAGTGCCAGGGGTTTGCACGTGAACCTCTTCTGCCTGCATGCCTATGACACCAAGCACTACCAATAACGAAAGCAATAAATTTCTCATAAGTCTTAATTTTGATATTTATGTTTATTTCATATGTAAATTATTATCGTCCAACATTGCTGTAGGACATATGTTTTACACTAAATTTATATTTATGTGAGTATTAGACACAAGAAAGAATAGCACTTATATATCTATCAAAGCAGTTGCCGTAACACCTGAGGTATTAGCGACAATACTTTAAAGCTTGATATTGCAGTTTTCCAAGACTCGCATCATGCGATTCTTTCTGCTGCTATAGTCTGGATTGGCTTATTACGATAGCGAGTTAAGTTGCGCAACTGCCGTTGTGCTTTTGGAGGTATGTAACTTGGCTTTATTTTCCATATTTATTTCTTGTTAGAAACATGCCAACCAACTCCAATGCTGACAAAAACTTTTCTCTAATACATAAGAAGACGTGGAGTCCTTCTGTCACTCGTTCCACAATCCGTAGGCTCTCGCATTGCCCTGTAAGTCGAAACGAGCAACGCCGAAAGCCCCACGCCAGTGTAAGTATATAATCCACCCTTCCTACCAACGAATGCGAAATACATCCGAAGCTAATAAGAGCTGTATATAATACACCTCATGAGGCGTTCTGCATTGCTTTGTTTTTGACTTACAGTTGAATTTGCGAGATTCACGGACTGTCAAAACCAAAGCGTACAAAAACGCCTTTTACCATTATGTATGTCTGCCCAACCTCTGCCCATCG
>CAVDCP010000014.1:0-61170 GCA_963607545.1 bacterium | reverse complement strand
TATAAGACAATTATCAGGCTTAGCAAAAAGTCCTAATTTCTGAGAATAAGACTTTTTGCGCCTCATTTTATTGGTGGCAGGGTCTCTTGCATAAAAATCGACATACCATTCTTTTCCTTTATGCAACTTAGGGTAGGTGTAGCCTACAAGTTCTGAAATATTCCCAGATAGAAATTTTGAGCACATTTTTTTAACATCTTTTATTGCACATTTTTCAGTGTTCCTAAAGATGCTTGTCTGACATGAGTCTGAAATCGTCCGTAATTCGTCCGATGCTATAAAAAGAAATCAGCGCAACTTGTTGGTTTTCAACTCGTTACGCTGACTTTGGCGGAGAGAGAGGGATTCGAACCCCCGGTACCTCTCGGTACGCCGGTTTTCAAGACCGGTGTAATCGACCACTCTACCATCTCTCCATGACTTTCGTGGTCGAAAGCGAGTGCAAAGGTATGATATTTATTTTGGTTGTGCAAGTTTTTTCGGAGATATTTTTGTTGTATTGAATAAATTCTGTAATTTCGCAGTATGATTTATCCTGACAATTTCGAAATCAAGATAGGTTTCAACGAGATAAGAACCCACCTGAAAAGTTTTTGTCTTGGCATTCTTGGCAAGGAGAATGTTGACAATATGGAATATTCTGCCGATGCTTCGGTCGTGACCGAATGGTTGTGCCAAACGCGTGAGTTCCGCAAGTTGCAAGAGTGTACCGACGATTTTCCTTTGCAATATTTCTTCGACATGCGTGAGGCCGTGTCGCGCGTAAGGATTGAGGGAACGCATCTTGAAGAGGCGGAATTGTTCGACCTCCGCCGTTCGCTCAACACGATAGCCTGCATTGTGCGTTATCTCAACAGCAGCGACGGCGATGGCAATTACGATTATCCCGCACTGCAAAGAATCACCGAAGGGATACGCATTTTTCCTGAACTTGTTGTGCGCATCGACCAGATAGTAGACAAGTTCGGCAACATAAAGGATACTGCATCACCTGCATTGACCGACATTCGCCGTGAGTTGTCAAGAGCCGAAGGCAGCGTCTCCCGTACATTATATAATATATTACATGCCGCGCAAAGCGAGGGGCTTATCGACAAGGACGTAAGCCCGACAATGCGCGACGGGCGTCTTGTCGTGCCGATAGCTCCTGGAATGAAGCGGCGCATCAAAGGCATTGTACACGACGAGTCGTCTTCGGGCAAGACCGTGTTTGTGGAGCCCGCCGAAGTGGTGGAGGCAAACAACCGCATAAGGGAACTTGAGGCCGAAGAACGGCGCGAGATAATACGCATCCTCACCGATTTCACCAATACTATACGCCCGTCAGTAAAAGACATTGTTGGCTCATACCGGCTTTTGGCCGACATCGATTTCATACGCGCCAAGGCTGAATTTGCAAAACTTGTAAATGGAATTGAGCCGGAGGTGGCCGACCATCCTGTCGTAGACTGGATATGCGCGCGTCACCCGCTGCTGTGGCTCTCGCTCGGCAAACAGGGCAAAAAGGTTGTGCCGCTGGACGTAACGCTCACGCCCGACAGCCGCATCCTCATCATATCAGGCCCGAATGCCGGCGGAAAATCAGTGTGCCTGAAAACCGTCGGACTGTTACAGTACATGCTGCAGTGCGGTTTGTCGGTACCGGTGAGCGAGCGGTCGCACATGGGCGTGTTCAAAAACATAATGATAGACATCGGCGACGAGCAGAGCATAGAGAACGATTTGAGCACATACTCGTCGCACTTGCTCAACATGAAGAAGATGATGCAGCAAGCCAACGACAGCACGTTGCTGCTGATTGACGAATTCGGTACGGGCACAGAGCCGCAGATTGGCGGCGCAATAGCCGAAGCCGTGCTCAACCAGTTTGTAAAGAAATCGTCGTATGGGGTCATAACCACCCACTATCAGAATCTGAAGCACTATGCCGACAGTCATCCAGGAATAGCAAACGGTGCAATGCTGTATGACCGGCAGGAGATGAAACCCTTGTTCCAGCTTGCCATAGGCCAGCCAGGCAGTTCCTTTGCAGTGGAAATTGCCCGAAAGACCGGACTGCCCGAAGAGGTGATACGCGAGGCGAGTGACATCGTTGGGTCTGACTACATTCAGAGTGACAAGTATCTGCAGGACATTGTGCGCGACAAACGCTACTGGGAGCGCAAGAGGCAGAATATACACCAACGCGAGAAAGACCTCGAAAAGATAGTGGAGAAATATGAGGCCGACATCAAAGAACTTGCGCAAAAGCGCAAGGAAATAATCAGACAGGCCAAGGAACAGGCCGAAGAGCTGTTGCGCGAGAGCAACAAGAACATAGAGAACACCATACGCGAGATTCGTGAATGTCAGGCCCAGAAAGAGGAAACGAAACGTTTGCGCGAGGAGCTGAATGCCTTCAAGGCCGATGTCGGCGAAATCGACACGAAATCGACCGATGAACTTATAGAGAAAAAGATGCGCCAGATAATGGAACGCAAGGAACGGCGCGAAAAGCGCAAGCACGAAAAGAAAGTTTCTGCTGCGGCCAAGCCTTCTGTCCAAACGCCGGTGCAACCGCAAGCGGAAACAAAGGCTACGCCGTTCAATATAGGAGATACAGTGCGCATGAAAGGTCTTACCACAGTAGGCTCTGTTGAGAAAATCGATGGAAAAACCGCCACGGTAGTCTTTGGCGGCATACGCACAAAGGTGGCAACCGGCCGACTTGAGCACACCGAAAAGCCTGTCGCCACGGCAGCCCAGCAGGCTTCTGCCGTAAGCCGGGAAACGCGTTCGGTCATAGACAACCGCAGACTCAATTTCCACCAAGACCTCGACGTGCGCGGAATGCGCGGCGATGAAGCTCTCGATGCCGTGACACATTTCATCGACGATGCAATTCTTGTGGGCATGCCGCGTGTGAGAATACTTCACGGCAAGGGCAACGGCATTCTCCATAATCTCATACGCCAGTATCTGTCAACGGTGCCCAATGTCATCGGTTGCAAGGACGAGCATGTGCAGTTTGGCGGAGCCGGTATAACCGTAGTGGATTTCTAACGCGACTTGCATATATATATTTAAAGGAAAGTAATTGTATAATCGACCGTTTTTTTATGAATGAAATGTTGTTTCTTGGCGGCTTCGTAGTTTTCATCGCTGCCATTCTTGTGCTTGACATGCTTGTAATCGACCGCAAGGCTCATGTCGTGTCAATTAAAGAGGCTGGCACATGGACAGTTGTTTGGATTGGGCTTGCGCTGCTTTTCTCTGTGTTTCTGTGGTTTCACGGCGACATGGTGCATGGCATAGACAATATGTCCGACCTTCAGCGCGTGGCATCGCGCTATGCCCCGCACCTCAAACTCTACCCTGCCGATTTCGAGGCAAGCCTCGACCAGTACCGTCATTACATGACGCTCTCCTACATTTCGGGATACCTTATAGAGAAGACGCTTTCGGTAGACAATCTTTTTGTGATGATGATGATATTCACATCGTTCGGTGTTGGCAAGGACGAGTATCAGCATGTGCTCAACTGGGGCATACTCGGGGCTATCGTTATGCGTTTCATATTCATATTCCTCGGTGCAGCCATCATAAGCCGGTTCGATTGGGTGCTGCTTGTTTTCGGCGTATTGTTGGTGTACAGTGGCATCAAGATGTATCTTGAACGCAACAAGACAGAGAACATTGACGTTGAGCACCACCCACTTGTGAAGTTTCTTTTGCGCACGGGGCGCATGCATCCGCAGTTTGAGGGCGACCGCTTCTTCGTGAAGCGCGGATCAAGGTGGTTGCTCACCCCGTTGTTTGTCACGGTGTTGGTCATTGAGTTCAGCGACCTTATCTTTGCATTCGACAGCATTCCTGCCGTATTCTCTGTGTCGCTCGACCCTTATGTAGTGTTCTTTTCCAACATCTTTGCCATACTCGGTCTGCGGGCCATGTTCTTCCTGCTGGCAGCTGTAGCCGACAAATTCCGCTATCTGAAAGTTGGCGTGTGTGTCCTGCTGGTATTCATCGGCGTGAAGATGCTCATACACGAGTATTTCGAAATCGATGCCATGGCCTCGTTGCTGTTCATCGTGGCTGTGTTGGCAGTTGGCGTGGGGGCTTCGCTGGTTTTGCCGGCAAAGCCGAATAACGGCAACAACTGACACGCCATAAAGTTCGATAAGGGAAATGTAACAGGACAAAAAGGCCATTTACACCATTTGATATACTTAAAATGTCGTGGATGTTGCACTTTTTGTCCGCTATACTATTCCAAAAAACCTTTTTACTGGCCAATTATTTGGTGCTTAAATAAAAAATGTTTTACTTTGCACCCAGATTGTAATAGGATTTAAAGACTAAATAAACCAAAATAGCAGAATTATGAAAAAGATTACAGCTTTATTCGCTGCTGCCGTGATGGCAGTATCGGCTTCTGCACAGACCGTGCAGGAAAGCAAAACATTCGACAACTTCTACATCGGCATCAATGCCGGTGTCGCAACTATGACAACAGGCCATGCCTCTTGGGCACAGGACCTCACTCCTAATTTCGGCATCCGCATCGGCCGCAACTTCACTCCGGTGTTCGGTCTTGCTGCCGAGAGCAACGCCTACTTCAAGACAACCAACGGCTTTACAACCGGCACTTTTGTAAATGCCCTGAACACATCGTTGCTTGGAACAGTAAACCTGAGCAACTGGTTTGGCGGCTACAAGGGTGAGCCCCGCACATTTGAGGTGATTGCACTTTACGGCTTTGGCTGGGGACACTGCTTCGGCAATCCTACAAGCGAGTGGAAGCAGGACAACCTCACTTCTAAGGTGGGCATCGATTTCGCTTTCAACCTTGGCAAGAAGAAGGCATGGCAGTTCTATATTGAGCCTTCCATCAACTATGCTCTCAACGGCAATGGCTACGAGGGTGTTGAATACAACATCAACCGTTCGGCTGTTCAGCTCAACGCTGGCTTGATTTACAAGTTCAAGACATCAAACGGCACCCACAACTTCAAAATTGCCCAGCTGCGCGACCAGTCTGAAATCGACGCTCTCAACGCACAAATCAACAGCTTGCGCAACGACCTCAACGGCAAGGATTCTGAGCTTTCTGCAAAGGACAAGCAGATTGCCGACCTGCAGAACGCCCTTGACGAGTGCAACAAGAAGCCCAAGTATGTTAAGCCCGAAACTGCAACCAACCTGCAGCCGACAGTGCTCTTCGGTCAGGGCAAGTCTACAATCGACCCTGCACAGTATGCTCCGATTGAGCTTATCGCCAACTACATGAAGAATCACAAGGATGCCAAGGTGGAAATCAAGGGCTATGCTTCACCCGAAGGCTCTAAGGAACTTAACCAGAAGCTCTCTGAGGCTCGTGCCGAGGCCGTGAAGAATGCTCTTGTAAAGAAATACAAGATTTCTGCCGACCGTCTCAGCACAAAGGGCATGGGCGCAACCGACAAGCTCTTCGAGCAAGTTGAGTTCAACCGCGTTGCCACATTCAACGACAATGCAAAATAAAGATTCCGCATATTAGTTATAAAAATCCCAATGCCTTATGTACTGGCATTGGGATTTTTTTTGTTCATCCGGGAAATGTTTCATAAATTTTTATTGGTGTCCGGTAAAAACATCGCAATCGGCGAGTCCCGTAGGGATGACATATTATAGCGTAGGGGCTCGCCCCTACGTTTTTTCGTTTAGTTATTACAACTTTGCCCCTGTAGGGGGCGCATAATTCATTGTATGTGAATAAAATATGCGCCCCCTACAGGGGCAAAGCATGATAAATTCGATTGAGATAGGGGCAAGCCCCTATCCTATATTATGTGTCCCCTACTGGGGCTATGGATAGAGAAACTACGCAATGAATAGGGGTAAGCCCCAAATACTAAAAACTTTGCAAAGATTAGATATTCAACAACTTACAATGTTATAAGAATTTTTTACCGGACACCTATAAAATGATTTAGCCAACTAATTTTGATTTCATGGAATTGGCGAGGAATCAGAGGTCATCCATGATTTGTTTTCTCAGCTTCTTCTGGTTGGCATTGTCGAAGTAACTGAGCAAGATATAACAAGTGTTACTCTGATGTGTTATCTGCAAATGTATTTCACCGTTGTCACCACTGAATACACTATAGTATTTACACCTATCCAGTTTCAGTTCCAACATTTTGGTGTTGTCATCATTCGCATAGTCTTTTTGAAATTTCTCCACGCAATCTATCGGTTCACCATACTTTTCAGAAAGCATCGATTTGTAACTTGAATAACAACGTTCCAAATCACCCCATTTATCCATTTCCGGGAAGGTGACTGAAACCTTGCATATCATTCCGCTTTTGTCAGAAACTGCATAAATGGAGCAATTCCTGTAACCGGCAAATTCGCCTTTCAGCAAAGAAACACCGTCTTCAATACCAATTGGTGTAAAACCTTTGGCTTTCAGTTTATTAGTGAACGTTTGGAGAGAACCTTCCATAGGAACTCCCTTAAATTTCATGTGTTCGGTCTGTGCCGAGCAGACACCGACAGCAAAAGCAAGTAATAGAGTCAATAAAAAATGTTTCATAAGTCTTTTATTTTATATGGTTGCGTTTGATTTTAAAATGCCTTGAGACCCCATCGCCTTGTAAAGCAATGCCATTTCTTTCTATGCAATGTCATTCATACGTTTTCGTCTTTGCAGCGTGTCGTCTTTTGGCAATCGTCACAATAATTATACACCAATTCAAAGTTTACGTTGGCAAAAATACATTGAATTAGTTAAAGCATCAAATTTTTTCGCCTTTTTCTTCATCTGATTTCATTAGTTTCCTCATTATTAAAAAGTAAGTGAGAAACACAGAGTCATTCAAAATAAAAAGCGGCTCTTTCGGAACCGCTTTTTGTTTATATCTTGTTGAATTTCAAGGCTTTAAACTTTGAGCGGTAAACGGGGCTCGAACCCGCGACCCCCAGCTTGGGAAGCTAGTGCTCTACCAACTGAGCTATTACCGCGAAAGAGCCGATACTCGGACTCGAACCGAGGACCTATTCATTACGAATGAATTGCTCTACCAACTGAGCCATATCGGCAATGTGTCTTTAAAAAGACGGTGCAAAGATATAGCTTTTTTTCCAACAGGCCAAATTTTAACCTTACTTTTTGTAACGTGCATTGATATATGGCGGATTGTGCAAACAAGGCCCGCTGCCGCATACACGGAATGCTGCTGCAATGTCTGCAACGGCAAGTGCCAGAACTTTCAAGGGTTGTTGGCCCTTGGTTCCGGCACTTGCTGTTGGTTGCAGTTGCTTGCGGTCGGCACTCGCCGTGGCCGCGGCACGATGCTTTTAGTTCTTTTTCTTCAAATAACTGTCCACCTTCTTAAACCATCGCGTGAGATGATTGTTGCGTGTGGCCACCACAAATTTGTAGTCTTTCGTGCCGGGATATTTCTCAAGGTCAACCGTGTAGTGCCGTTCCGTGGCTTTCACCGTCCCCACTTTCTGCCAGTTGTCAACGCCGCCTGTGGCAAAGTTGTTGGTTGTAGATATGTATATCTCGGCATCGCCGTTGCATCCTTCAAACGTGTTCCATTTCAAAATCACTTTGTCGTCGAATGCCGTTGTGGTGAGGCCGTATATGTCGGCGTTTCCGAAGAACGGCACGCCGTCCATCTCCCACTCCACGTTGCGCGGCAATTCAAAGTTCATGAATCTGCATATCGAAGGCGCGATGTCAACCTGCGAGAGGTTGGTGCTTCCCCATTCGTCGTTCATGTCGCGGCGGTTTGTCACCATCCATATATCGCGTTCACCCTCCGACTGGCCGCCATGGTTAAATCCGTGTTCTTCGCGTCCGTGGTCGGTCGTGACTATGAGCAGCCATTCCTCGTCAAAGTTTTTCTCGCGCCATTTTACAGCATCCCATATTTGCGACAGAAGGCGGTCTTCGCGGGTGAGGTAGTTCTGCGAGAACGTGCTATAACCGGTTATATGGAAGGCATCGTCGGTGTACCAGAGATACACCCAGCTCATGTCGGGCGCATCTTTTCTTATGCACTCGGCTGCGCGGCGGCACACCACAGAGTCGATGTCGTAGACGTGCAACTCGAGCGGTTTGTGCGGAAACCGCAGCGTGTCGAGGTCGTATCCGTCATGCACATAGTCAATCTTCACGTTGCCGGCTTCGGGCTTGCCCTCGCCTATGAGCAGTGTGCGGTTGTCGGCCCAACTTGAGAACAGAGCCGTTTTCACGTTGCGTTTCTGTGCCTTTGCCATGCGGAAGAGCGACCAGTAGTTGTAGTTGGTGTTTATGTTTGAGTTGCCCTGCACATTGTGCTTGTACATCCATGTGCCGGTGAGAATGTTGGTGTAGCCAATGGCCGATATTGTGGGGCTTTGGCTTGCACCTCCTATTTCGCCTCCGGCGTATGCGTCGGCGTAGCTTCCCGTCCCGGCAATGTCGAAGATAGTGCCTGGGTGCGTCTGGTGCAGAAATTCTCTCGACACGCCGTCCATTATGACATATAGTGCCTTGCGTGTTTTTGCCTGTATGTTCAGGCTGCATGTGGCCATTATCAGGGCCGTGGCCAATATCAGTTTTTTCATATTGTCTTTAATTATTGTTGTTTATTCCCACCCGAACAACTGCGGAAGCAGATTGGGATTGATGTCGGTTTCATGTTTGGGCACAGGCCGGTAGTAGTCGCGCGGCTCGCTGAATGTGCCCATTGTCTTGGCTGTCTGTATAGTGCCGCTTGTTCCGTTTTTGAGATATACGGTGGCCGAAGCGTCGTCGATTGTGCCCGTCTTGTAATAAACGAGCTTTTCGCCCAAACTATTGCGTTCCTTGTCGGCATCGGCCGGAATTTCCTGCGATGTCGGTATCAGGTATATGTCAGGCACGCCATCGCCCGTGAGGTCGAATTTTCCAAGTGACGGGAAGTAAAGACCTTCGGGCACTTGCTCCAGCAATTTGCCTGCATGCCACCGCATGAGGTCGTCAAACCGGAAGCCTTCGAATGCCAGTTCCACGCGGCGTTCGCGCCGTATTTCAAGCAACACTGCCGACACTCCGGGATATTTTGCCGCCTCCACGGGGTCGGTAGCGGTTTCCTTCTTGAGATGCGGCATTGCCACACGGTCGCGCAGAAGGTTGACCGTCTTGTCGAGGTCGTCCTGCGTGAGCCTGTTCAGTTCGGCTTTGGCCTCGGCATAGTTCAGGAGAATCTCGGCATAGCGTATTGTCGGGTAGTCGATGCCGAGGTAGTAGTCTTTGTCCTTGCTGTTGGGGAAGCCCTTTATCTGGTGATAGCCGGTGAAATTCTTGTTGAGGTTCTGCACATATATGCCCGACCCCGGGGCGTAGTTCATCGTTCCCTTCAGTTCCCATCCCGGGTAGGCCAGTGTCTGCGACATGCGCGGGTCGCGGTCTTTGAATTCCTCGACAAACGATTTTTCAGCATAACCCGGCTGCTGCGAGTAGTAGCTTCCGTCGCTCATGAGATATGCCTGCACAAGAGCCTTTGTGGGGCAAGGGATGTAGTTGCCGAACATGTAGGCACCCCAAATGCCGTTTTCGGCCACGTTGCGTTCATAGTAGTGCGCCTGTATCATTTCGGGATTGGCCGTCAGGTCGCTGCTGTTGAACAGGGCGGCGTAGTCGCTTTCGGGATGCCCGGTGGTGTACAGACTGAAATTTCCCGACTGCATTATCTTTTCCGATGCCTCAAGCGATTTGTTTATGAGTTCGTCGGCGGTAGACTGCAGCTCCAGTTCGGGGTGATACTTGCGGTAAGTGCCCTCATACAGTGCCGCCCTCGACAGGGCAGCGAGCACTATCCATCGGTCAACAGCCCCTTTCGGCTGCCCGGTCTTCACGTTTTCGGCAGCATACTCATAGTCTTCCATGACGTGCTTCATTACATCCACGCGCGTGTCGCGTTTGCCGTACAGGCGTTCATCGTTTGTTGCAAGCGCGTGGTCGCACCACGGCACGTCGGAATACTTCTTCACCATCGACATGTAGAACTCTGCCCTGTAATACCGTGCAATGCCCACATAGTGTGCCAACACATCGTCGGCGACATTGGCTTTCGAGCAGTTGTCGAGGAAGAAGTTGATGTCGTAGAGCCGTTTCCAGTCCCATCCGGCATCGATTGTAGTCGATGTGGGGTTGGCCGACGACATTATGTTCTTTATCGTCACGTTGTCGGTGGTGGCCTGGTCGTCGGTGCCGGCATCGGCGATATAGCTGTAGTCGGGTGTGTTCACGAGTCCGTAGCAATACAGCTTCAGGTCTTGTTCGCTGTTGAAGAATCCGTTTTGCGTTATCTCGGTCTTGGGGTCACGCTGCATGAAATCGTCGTTGCAGGCGGTAAGGCACAGCGTGCACACGGCCATTGCGGCCATATATGTTTTTGCTTTCATCTTGTCTCTTTCCTTTTTTTGTTTTCAGAATGTCACGTTTACGCCGAATGAGTATTGCCTGTTGAACGGATATACATAGCCGTAGGTATCGCTTTGTGTCACGGCCTCGGGGTCGAAATACTTTTTCAGCGCGCTTATTTCAAACAGGTTGTCGGCACTTGCATACACCCTTATGCGGTTGATGTGCCATCGGTTGGTTATCTTTGCCGGCAGGGTGTAGCCTATTGTCAGGTTCTTCATGCGCAGATAGGCGCCGTTGAGCAGATATTTCGTCTGCGGAATGGCGAGGCCCATGGCCGTTGTAGAGCTTGTGCCGAGGTTTTTGTCGGCCAGCCACGACTGGAACACGGGATACATGGCATCGGTATTGGCGTTTGCCAGTCCGGCAGCTATATAGCTGTTGGAGTGCTTGGCCATTTCCTCGGGAGAGTCGTCGGCGGCACGGTAGAAGTCGAAGGCATGCTTCTGGCCTCCCGAATAGGGCTGCTGGTAGAAGCTCCAGTACAGGTAACTCAGCGGATAGTAGTCGCGTTTGGCAATGCCTTGCACGAACGCCTGCACATCAAACCCGTTCCATTCGGCGCTGAGGTTTACTCCGAAGCGCAGACGCGGCGATGAGTTGCCTATGCGGCTCAGGTCGCCGGGCTTGTCAACGGTAGTGCCTTTGGTTATCATGTGGTCGCCGTCGAGGTCTTTGTATTTGGGCCATCCCTCGACAATGGTGAGCGCGCCCCACGGTATTATCTGTGTCTCGTCGAGCGAGGCAATCTCTTCCTTGCTCTTGAAGAAGCCGTCGTTGGTGAGTCCCCAAATCTCGCCTATCTCCATGCCCTTGTAGTATTGCCCGAGCTTGCGGTCGGGATTGTCAAACTTCGTTATCCACGAGCGGTTGTCGCTCAGCACAAACCGCGCACCGAAATCAAGCGGCTTGCCGGCAACCGCCCACCTGTTGTGGTAGGCAAGCGACAGTTCCCATCCGGTGGTTTTCATGTCGGCCGAGTTCTCGTTAGGCTCCGACGCACCGAGAATGCCCGGCAGCTCCTTGCCTTTGGTGAGCATTCCGCGCGTGTCGCGGCGGTAGATGTCGAACGAAAGTGTGAGCCTGTTGTTGAAGAACCCGAGGTCTACGCCGGCGTTCACGGTGCTCACTTTCTCCCATGTGTAGTTCTGCGACACGAGGGCAGGCGACGTGACGGTTTGTTGCAGCTTGCCGTCGATTATGTAGGAACCCGTCTGCGATGCCATCGAAGGGATGTAGCCGTATTCAGACACGAGCTGGTTGCCCAGCGAACCGTAGGATGCGCGCAGCTTGAACTGCGACACCACCTTTGTCAACGGACGGAAGAACGGTTCGGAGTCTACGCGCCATGCTGCCGACCCCGAGGGGAAAAAGCCGAAACGCTTGTTCTTTGGGAAGCGCGAGGTGCCGTCGTAGCGTCCGTCAAGCTCGAATATGTAGCGGTCGTTGAAAATATAGTTCAGGCGGTAGTAGAGTCCGCGTATGGCCCAGTCCTTGTAGGTTTCCTTCACATACTGGTCGCCCGAGGAGAGCGATATTGTGGGCAACGACGACGATATTATGTCGTAGCGGTCGGCGGTGAAGTTGTCGTAGCGGTTGTATTCCTGGTTGAAGCCGAGCACTGCCGTCACGTTGTGCCGCCCTAACTGCTTGTTTAACGTGCCGTAGAGGTCGAACACATAATAGTTTTCGGCTGTGCTGCCCTTGTAGGCACGCGATGTTCCTTCCTCGCGCACGTCGTCGGGGCCGTAGCCCACGTTGTATTTCGTCTTGTACCAGTCGTAGTCTTCGTGCGAAGTGACAAACGTGAAGTCGCCGTTTACGGTGAGAAGCCGCTCCCAGAACGTCATCTCGGCGGCGAAAGTGCTTTGCAGGCGCGTGTCGGTGGTTTGCTCCTTGCCTCCGTCCACAATCTGTGCGAGAGCCTTTCCAAGGTCGGTATTGGCCCATGTGCCGTCGGTGTTCACATCCACATCGCTCGGCTTGGCGTCGTAGAGCGCGTCGAGGTTGTAGTAGCTTGGCTTGTTGCGCTTTGTAAGCACAAACGACGTGTTGTTCGACACGCTCAGCCAGTCGGCCACCTTATATTTCACCTTGCCGCGGGTGGCATAGCGCGAGTAGTTGTCGTCGCTCGCTATGCGGGCAAGCACGCCGTCCTCGCCGTCGTATCCGGCCGAGAGGTAGAAGTTGGTGCGCTGTGTCTGTCCCGACACCGACACCTGATGGCTCTGCGCGAAGGTGCTGCGGTTGAGGAAATGCCGTGTCCAGTCGCAGTTGCCCATGTAGTCCCACTGTGTGTTGTCGAGCGGGTCGAGCCTTATGGCCGATGTGTTCTTCGGGTCGTCGGAGCGTTGGCGTGCCCATTCCAGGCGTTCGTCGCTCGTCACATGGCCCGAGCTCCACGGCGTGTTGAGCACTGCAATGTTTTTCAGTTTGAGATAGATGTAAGGGTCAGATGTCTTGTCGGTGAGCTGCGAGGGCCGTTTCCACATGAAGTTGTTGTTGTAGTCGATGGTGATGCGGTCGCCCTTGCCCTGTTTGGTGGTTATGAGTATCACGCCGAAAGCCGCGCGTGCACCGTAGATGGCTGCCGAAGCCGCATCCTTCAGCACCGAGATGCTCTCGATGTCGCCCGGCAGAAGCCGTCCCATCTCTTCGGTGTCTGATGCCACACCGTCGATGAGTATAAGCGGCTGGCCACCGTTTATCGATGCCTCGCCGCGTATGTTGAGCGTGGCCTGTTTGCCGGGTTCGCCGCTGGTGAAGTCGATGTTGAGGTTGGGTATCATGCCCTGCAGTCCGCGCGACACGTCGGTTACGGGCCGTTTTTCAATTTCTTTCGCCGTGAGCTGGTCAACGGCTCCCGACAGGTTCACCTTCTTCTGTGTGCCATAGCCCACCACCACTACATCGTTGAGCGTGTGCGTGTCTTTGTCGAGGGCTATCTTGAGGTTCTTGCTTTCTCGCGACACGATGCTTTTCTCGGCAAATCCGAGATAGTGTATGGTGAGCCGCGAGTCTTTGTCAACCGAAATAGAGAAGTGTCCGTCAATGTCGGTCGTTGTTCCGTTTGCACTCTCGCTTTCATACACGGTGGCGCCCGTGAGAGGTTCGCCCATGTCGTCGACCACAGTGCCCTCAACTACGATTTTCTTTTGTTTCGGTGTCACTGTCGGTTCGCCTCCACGGTTTTTCACGTCGGCGGGCATGGCAGCCAGCGGCAATGCAGTTGCCGTCATTCCGGCAATGAGGCATGTGCCTGTCAAGATGTTTTTCAGTTTCATGCTTTTATCTAAAAGAGTTTGTTGTTCTCACGGCTGCAAAATTACATTTACAGTTTTTTCAATGCTTTAACACATTGTTACGGTTTCGTTAAAACTCCAAATCAGGCTTGAAACATCGTCGTCGCGGCATGACAGTGCCACTTTATTATATACAGGCATATAAACGCGGCGACGGCGGAAAGGAGCGTTTACTCCTTCCCGCCGTCGCCGTCAGCCCCGTATGGCAGGGGGGCAAAACTGGTAAAAAACGCTATACCATTGTCAGCCCTGACAAGGTAGGAGGGAAAAAATGGAAAGACGCGAGACCATTGTCTCGCCCTGACAATGATTTCGCGCTTTTTGTAAATTTCTAACGCCCTACCCTCCGGGGCTACGGTTGGTTTGGAATTTTGTGTATTTTATAATCGCAAAATCCATTCAGATTTCAATGTCCTACCCGTGCAGGGTTATTTTCGGTCTTTCAGCAAGTCGCGTATCTCGGTGAGCAGCAGCTCCTCTTTTGTGGGTTGTGGCTCCGGGGCTGCGGCTGCCTTGCTTTCCTCCTCTTTCTTTGTCATGCTGGCAAGTTTGTTTATTGCCTTAACGAGCATGAACACGCAGAAGGCTATGATTACAAAGTCGATGGTGGTTTGAATGAAATTGCCGTAGTTTATCGTGGCGGGCTGCAGTTTCTCCACGCCCATGTCAACCGACGGAAGGGTGAACTTGAGGTCGGTGAAGTTGACACCGCCGATAATCCAGCCTATTGGCGGCATTATTATGTCGTCTACTATCGACGACACTATTTTCCCGAACGCGCCTCCGATGATTACACCGACGGCCATGTCTACGGCATTTCCTTTTACCGCGAATGCCTTGAATTCGTTAAGTAATTTGCTCATGTCTTATGGTGTTTATGTCTTGTCGTGTGTCTGCCGTGTGCCACGGCATGTGCAAATTTACTTATTTTTTGCCAAAAACGGTGCTTTTGTGTGCCAAAAGCCCGGCAATACGGTATGTCGGCATATATACAATAAAACAGGCCAGCTCTCCAAAACCTAAAACATGAGCTGGCCCGTCGTGTTGTCATGTCATGCAAGCGAGTGCCACGTCAGACTGTTGACGCGCTTTCCGGCACTGTCTGCACATGCTTTCACTTCTTTGCTTTCTTTGCAGCCTTACCATTTTTCTTCACAGGATTCATCACGCCCTTGCCTGCAGCCTGCTGGAAGAAGGGCAGGTCTTGCAGGGTCTTGCCTTCTTTCTTCAGGTTCTCGATGAGCTCAACAACCCATCCGGAGTTCCAGGTGGTGCGGCCTTCAAGACGTGTGCCGCGAGTGCAGTCGGCCCACCATGCGTTCATGTCGTTCTTCATGCTCTCAACGCGCTGCGGATACATGGCCGAGAGGTCGTGCTCCTCGTTGCGGTCGGTCATAAGGTTGAAGAGTTCAACCTGGTTGTTCTTGCCCCAGATGCACTTCCAGTCGCCGTCGATGACCGACATGAAACCAGTTTCGGCAGCATAGAGCTTGCGCTCGGGCATGGCCTCGTTCTTGGTGAGTGTGGGCAGAAGCGACACGCCGTCAACCTTGCGCGGGTTCTCCACACCTGCGATTTCGAGGAATGTGGGCATGAAGTCGATGAAGTGCATGGGCTCCGATGTCTTGCGGTGTCCCCATTTCTTCGGGCAGTAGAATATTGCCGGAACACGGCATCCGCCCTCGTAGGCTCCGCCCTTGAATCCGCGGAAATAGCCGTTGTTGCCCGGATATTTCTCGGCAGCCACCTTCTCGCCGCCATTGTCTGATGTGTATATTATTATGGTGTTGTCGAGCACGCCCTGCTCTTTGAGTGTGCGCACAATCTGGCCCACGCCCTCGTCCATGGCCTGCACCATGTCCTGATAAACGCGGCGATACTCGTCGTCGGTCATGTTCTCGTCGTTGCGGTAGGGGCAGGTGTCGTCGGTGCGCAGAGCCGGGTCGTTGGGACCCTGCATGGGCACATGCACTGCATTTTCAGAAACCATGAGGAAGAAGGGCTTCTTCTCCTTTACCGACTCCTTGATGAATTCCACCGAATGCTTGTTTATGAGATAGGTGACATAGCCCGGCTCGTCTTCGCGCTTCTTGCCGTTCCACCAGTCAATTTCATGCACGGTGTTGTAGTGCGACTGGAAGTCGATGTTGCCCATGGTGTAGCCGTGCCACACGTCCCAACCGTGGTTGAGCGGGTTGAACTTTATGTCCTGGCCCAAGTGCCATTTTCCTATAAGTCCGGTGTGGTAGCCTGCATCGCGCAGCAGACCTGCAAACGTCGGGTTGACAGCAGGGTCGAGTCCGTCCATGGGGTCAACCTCCGAATAGATGTGGTTGAGACCTGCACGCTGCGAGTAACGGCCTGTCATAAGGCACACGCGCGAGGTGGAACTGAGCGGCGTGGCGCGGAAATTGTCGCACACGATGCCGTTGTCGGCAAGGTAGTCGATGTTGGGACTGGGAATCTGGTTGCCTCCGTAGGCGTGGATTCCGGAGAATCCCATGTCGTCGGCAAGCACAAACACGATGTTGGGGTGGTTGGGGTCGTTTTGCGCCTGGGCCATGCACCCTATTGACGCAAGCAACGGAAGGGTTAAAAGTTTCTTGTCCATAGTAGGAATTGAATTAAATGTTTAAGATAAAAAGTGTGTTCTTTTCTGCTTGCAAAGTTACCTTCAATATGTGCCGCGTGCTTTCTGCACCATGCAAACTGCTTGCTTTTTCTGTCAGAAAATGTTTTCTTTTCGCCCAAAAATTTTTGTTTTTGCGTAAAGAAGCATTGTGAAAATGAGTATCTTTGCAATTGCGCTACATCTGCCGCAACAATATTCTTAAAACAATATCAACAACCTGCATGCTTATGGGAATGCTCGATGCTGTGAGAAGCGTCTACTCACATTATTTCACCATACGGGGCAGAGCCACCCGTTCTGAATTCTGGTGGTTTCAATTATACTTGTGGCTGGCCTATCTTGCCCTTGCCGCAATAAGCATTGGAGCCAGTGTGGTTTTCAAGATTGAAGATGGTTATCCGTTCTTTTCAATCGGTGTTTTTTATCTGTTCAACATCATCCCGAGCTTTACCGTCCTTGTGCGGCGGCTGCACGATTCGTCGAAATCGGCATGGTGGCTACTGCTTGTGTTGCTCAACGGGCCGGGTGTCATAATCCTTTTCGTCTTCACCCTGTTGGGAAGCGAGGCCGACAACCAATACGGGCCTGCTCCATGGAACCAGGAACAGGTGTCCGACGTGTGAGCAACCGCACCCCGTCTCTCACCGCATGGCACAAGAAAATCCCCTCCTGCACACCGACAGTTGTTTCTGCCGATGTGCCGGAGGGGATTATATGTTTGTTGTGCAGAACTATTTCTTTGCGCCTACAAACTGCATCAGATACAGGTTGCGGTTTTCTGCCGCTGCATCATACTCCTCGTGCGAGTTCACGTCGAGAATGAGCTGTGTGGGGCGGTCGGTGCCGTTTATGGGAGTCCATGTGGCCAGTCCGAGTCCGTTGGGGTTGCCGGTCTTTATGAAGTTGGCATAGTAGTTGATGAACTGCTCCGACACGGCATAGTCGTCGGGCTGCCAGTCATACACGCGGTTGGTGGGCAGATTGCCCATTGCATACTCGATGTCGGCCGAGTGGACAGCACCGTTGAACACGTCGGACGACGGTGCGGCATTCACCTTGCCGTCGCTCTTCTGCACACCGCCGGCCAGTCCGGCCACCAAGCCCTGCTCACGCATGGCAGGACGCGGATGGGCGTAGTAGTAGCGGTAGACGGGTTGGCCCGATGTCTTGGCGTGCTTGTAGCCGAAGAGCCATGTGCCGTAGGCTATGAACTGGTCGGAAGCGAATTCCACTCCCGGTTTTCCCATCACGTCGCCGTCTTTCTCTATGCCGTACATGCGCATCACCTCCTGCGCCTTGTCGCCGTAGAGCTGTTCGAACACCGGGCGAATGCCTGCAACAGTGGCCGGATTGCCGCGCAATACAAACTGCGGGCTCATCTCCATTGAGTTGCGGCCCACGAGCAGCGGCACCTTGTGCTGACGGCCGTTGTCATAAGCCTCATCGGGACTTTCGGTGCAGAACAAGCCGTCGATGCAGAGCGGCGGCATGGCATCGGTGACGGTCTTGGCCAGCAGTTCGTCGGCACTCATGGCCCGCGCCTGCTTTATGTTCTTCAAACCGATTTTCTTAAGTCGGCTCACTCCCAAGGCCTCGGCCTCCTTGAGCGTGAGGCAAGTGCGTCCGCACTGCGCTCCCGACGAAGCCATGGCACGGGCTATCATGCCTTTGGTGAGCGGAGAGGTGAGCTGCACGCTCACCGACATCGAACCAGCCGACTCGCCCACGATGGTTATCTGCTTGGGGTCGCCGCCGAAGGCCGCGATGTTTTCATACACCCATTTTATGGCTGCCGCCTGATCCATGTAGCCGTAGTTGCCCGATCCCTTGTAGGATGTTTCCTTTGAAAGTTCGGGATGCGACAGAAAGCCGAATATGCCTTCGCGGTAGTTGGCCGTGACGGCCACGATGCCGTGGCGTGCCATAGAGGCTCCGGCATAGCGCGGTTCGCTGCCCGACCCGGCTATAAGTCCGCCGCCGTTGAAATATATCACCACGGGCAATGCCTCGCGCATGGTTTTGGCCGGAGTCCACACGTTGAGGTAAAGGCAGTCTTCGCTCTTCTTCTTTGCCCTGAAATCCATGTCGCCGAAGGGGTTGCCCTGCATAGGGTCGTCGCCGAATTCCTTGGCACTGCGCACTCCCTGCCACGGTGTCACGGGCTGAGGGGCGCGCCAGCGGTTGTCGCCCACGGGCGGAGCGGCAAAGGGAATGCCCTTGAACACTGCGAGTCCCGACTCGCTCACGCCCTCAAGCACGCCATATCGGGTTGTGGCTCTCGGGGCTGTCTGTGCTGCGGCGGCCACTGCCGTGAGTGCCACCGCGATTAACAACAATAGTTTTCTCATGCTTTTATGTCTTGTTTTTGGTAAGTTATTGTCATTGTTTCCCTTCCATGCGGCTGCGTTCTATCTCGTCGACGTGCTGCATGACGTTGGCCGGCGGACGCTGGTTGTCAAGCTCCCGCTTCATAAAGTCCATATAGGGGGCCACATGTTCGAAGTATTGTCTGTAGCCACGGCAGAGATAGTTCATGCCGGGATTGCCATACTTGTCTGCCACAAACCGGTTTTTGGGGCACTCGCCGTGGCATGCAAACTCCCACTTGCATTGCAGACACTCCAACGGCAGCGACTTGTGCTTGAGCAGACTGAACCGCTGCTGCTGCTCGCCGTAGAGCATCTCGGTTATCGACTTGTCGCGGATGTTGCCGAGCCGGTATTCGGGAAACACGAAATGGTCGCACGAGTAGACATCGCCGTTGAACTCCATCACCCCGGCGTGTCCGCACTCCTTGGCGTAGACGCAGATGCCCGGAGTTTCGCCTGCCCAGTTGGCAAGCGTGCAGTCGAATATCTCCACATAGGTCTGGGCCACGTCGTGGCGCACCCACTCGTCGAAAATGGTGCACAGAAAATTGCCCCACTGCTCGGGAGTCACCGAGAAATCGGCGAGCGGCGAGTCGGCGGCATCGGTGAGCGTGGCGAGCTTGCGGCCGTCGGCGTGGCTGACCATGCGCTCCACTATGGGCGTGACCTGGATATAGCGGCATCCGTTTTCCTTGAAGAAATGGTAGAAATCGAGCGGATAGTCGGCATTGAAGTCGTTCACCACGGCCATGGCGTTCCATTCCACGCCGTGTTTCTTCAGCAGCTTTATGCCGTTCATCACCTTTGTCCACGACGGCGCTCCGCTTGCCGTGCGGCGGTATTCGTCGTGAAACTCCTGCGGGCCGTCGATAGACACTCCCACGAGCCAGTTGTTTTCTTTGAGAAACTCGCACCATTCGTCGGTGAGCAGCGTGCCGTTGGTTTGTATGGTGTTGGATATGCGCCGCCCCCGGGCGTATTTGCGCTGCAGCTCCATTGCCTTGCGGAAGAACGATAGCGGACGCATCATCGTTTCGCCGCCGTGCCATGTAAAGAGCACGTCGTTCATGGTCTGTGCCTCGATATACTCCTTGGTGAAGCTCTCGAGCATTTCTTCTGAAAGCACTCGCGTAGGCGTGTTTTGGTAGAGTTTCGACTTTTCGAGATAGTAGCAGTATTTGCACCTCAGGTTGCACGACGCGCCCACGGGTTTGAGCATTACATAGAGCGGGCGTGAAAATGGTGAGATAGTGTTCATAATGTTTGCCGTGGTTGTTCGGGTAAATTGTTTTATGCAAAGTTAGCCATTTTTTGCCTGACGTGCTTTTTTCTATGGTTATTTAGTGTTTACAAACGCGGTTGCGGCTTTTCTTTTTCGTAAAAAAGTTTTTGTTTCCGTGCAATCAAGCAATGTTCAAAAAACAACTTGAACATACTTGACTTAACGTTTCGCACGGCATTCTCGCATAAATTTTATACATTTGCATCGTCTTGACACCAAAACCTCTCTAACTATATGCTCACAGAGAAACAACAAAAAGCGGCGGCAGCGGCATTTGCACAGCGTTGGCAAGGGCGCGGCTACGAGAAGGGCGAGAGCCAGAGCTTCTGGCTCGACTTGCTCGCCAACGTCTTTGGCGTGCAACAACCCACCGAATACATACGCTTCGAGCAGCAGGTAATGCTCGACCGCACCTCGTTTATCGATGCCGTCATACCTGCCACCCACGTTATGATAGAGCAGAAATCGCTGGGCAAAGGTCTGCGCCAGGCCATACGCCAGAGCGACGGCACGCCGCTCAAGCCCATTGAGCAGGCGCAACGCTACAGCGCACACATGCCCTACTCCGAGCGTCCGCGATGGATTGTCATCTCCAACTTTGCCGAGTTCGACGTCTACGACCTTGAACATCCGCACGACGAGCCGCAGCACATTCTGCTCGCCGACCTTGAACACGACTTCCACCGACTTAGCTTCCTCACCCACCGGGGCAACGAGCACATACGCCGCGAGGAGCAGGTGAGCCTCGAGGCAGGTGCCATCGTGGCACGCATCTACGACGCTCTGCTCCCGGCCTACGGCCCGCAGCCCACTGCCGAAGACCTGCGCCAGCTCAACATTCTGTGCGTGCGCATCGTGTTCTGCCTCTATGCCGAGGATGCCGGCATCTTTCCCGTGCACAACCAGTTCCACGATTTCCTTGCGCAGTTTTCTGCCGCCGACATGCCCATGTGGCTCAAGCAGCTCTTCATCACGCTCGACACTCCGCCACAACAGCGCGACCGCTTCCTCAACCCCGGCCTCATGGCATTCCCCTACACCAACGGCGGACTGTTTGCCGAGCGCATCGACGTGCCGCCCTTCACCGACGGTCTGCGCGACGTGCTGCTCCAGCATGCCTCGCTCGACTTCGACTGGAGCTCCATTTCGCCCACCATCTTCGGCGCAGTGTTCGAGAGCACGCTCAATCCCGAGACACGGCGCAGCGGAGGCATGCACTACACCAGCATCGAGAACATACACCGCGTAATCGACCCTCTCTTTCTCGACGACCTGCACCGGCAGTACAACGAGATAATGGAGACCAAGAATCTGCGGCGGCGCATACAGCTGCTCAAGGAGCTGCAGCAGCGCATGGCCGCACTCACCTTCTTCGACCCGGCATGCGGATCGGGCAATTTCCTCACCGAAACCTACCTCTCGCTGCGCCGACTGGAAAACCGCATACTGCGCGCCATACACCAGGTGGAGCCTTTCGATGCCTTCAACGACCCCATAAAGGTGTCGATACAACAGTTCTACGGCATCGAGATAAACGACTTCGCCGTCACCGTGGCCACCACGGCACTGTGGATATCAGAGGCGCAGATGATAGAGGAAACCGAAAAAATAATACACCACGACATCGACTTCCTGCCGCTAAAGAGCTATGCCAACATACACGAAGGCAACTCGCTGCGCACCGACTGGAACGACATCATATCGCCCGACAGGCTCAACTACATCATCGGGAACCCGCCGTTTGTGGGATTTACTTACATGACCCTCAGCCAAAGAAATGACATGCAAATGTTATTCCCGGGAATTAAAAACCTCGATTATGTGTGTTGCTGGTACAAGAAAGCAAATGAATACATAAAGGGTACAAGGATTGAGTGTGCCTTTGTCTCCACTAACTCCATAACACAAGGTGAAACAGTAGCACGTTTCTTCACACAAGTCGAATTCAAAATCAACTTTGTCTACCAGTCGTTTGTATGGAGCAGCGAGTCAACGCAAAAAGCCGCAGTCCACTGTGTAATCATTGGCTTTGCAATGTTTGACAGAGAGCACAAGTATATTTTCAAAGACAATGCCAAGGTGGAAGCAAAGCAAATAAATGCTTATATGTGCGATGCACCAAACGTACTGGTAAAAAGCAGAAACCAACCTTTATGCAATGTCCCGAAAATGATATACGGAAACAAGCCTGCCGATGGCGGTTTTCTGATTATCGAAGACAGCAAAAAAGAAAGTTTCTTGGCAAGAGAACCGCAAGCGGCCAAGTTCGTGCGCCCTTTCATAGGGGCAGAAGAATTCTTGCACAACAAGAAGCGGTGGTGTCTTTGGCTCGTGCATGCAACGCCTACCGAGATAAAGTCTTGTCCTTTGGTGTATGAAAGAGTAAAGAATTGTCAAGAAAAGCGTGCGGGCAGCATTGCTGCCGGCATTCGTAAATTCGCTGCCACCCCTATGCTTTTTGCACAAAGAACCCAACCCGAAGGAGTGGATTTTCTTGTCGTGCCAAAAGTGTCGTCAGAAAGAAGGAAATATGTCCCGATGGCTTATGTCAAGTCGGGCACAATAGCAAGCGACCTAGTGTTCATCATCCCCTCGGCCACTCTCTACCACTTCGGCATACTTGAGAGCAACGTGCACATGGCGTGGATGCGTGCCGTGTGCGGCAGACTGGAGATGCGATACCGCTACAGCAAGGACGTGGTTTACAACAATTTCCCGTGGCCCGCGCCCACTCCGGGGCAGGCAGAGCGCATAGAAGCCACGGCGCGGGCCATACTCGACGCACGGGCCATGTATGCCGACTCGTCGCTGGCCGACCTCTACGACCCCGTGCTCATGCCCCCGGAACTGCTCAAGGCCCACCGCCAGAACGACCTCGCCGTGATGCATGCCTACGGTTTCGGTGCCGGAACCACCGAGGCGGAGTGCGTGGCCAAGCTGCTCGACACCTACGCCCGGATGGCGAAGTGAGCAGGAAGCACAGCAAGGCGGGCACACCCCAGCAGGCATCGCCGCGACGGGGTGTGCCCGCCACGCTGCATCTCTTTATACATTATAATAGAAAGCAGGGGGAGGAAAATACTTGCAAAAAGCGAGAGACCATTATCAGCCCCGGAGGTGGCGTAACGGTCATAGCCCAGGGTGAGCCGTTTGCCCGGCAAACGGTGTAACCCTGGGCTAAAAAAATCCGGAAATTCGTTTACTTGTATTCGCTGGGCGACACGCCGAACTGCTTCTTGAATGCCACCGAGAAATAGCTCACCGTGCCGAAACCCGTGATGTAGGCCACCTCGGAGACATTGTGCTTGCCCTCGCGCAGCAGCTTGGCCGCCTTGTTGAGCTTGAACTTTCTGAAAAGGTTGCCCGGTGTCTCGCCGGTAAGTTCCTTGAGCTTGTAGTTGAACTTGGAGTGGCTGATGAGCAGTTCCTGGCATATCACGCTCACGCTGAGGTTCTGTTCCGACACATGTTTCTCCATGAGCGCGTAGAGATTGTCGAGGAAGATGCGGTCTTGTTCGGCCAGTCCGTCCACGGGCTGGTGCGTGTCGGCGGCCTCGCCGAGCTTCTTGCGCATCAGCGCCACGTTGTCGAGCAGACTCTTGACGAGGGCTTTCAGGTAGCGCGGGTCAAACGGTTTGGTGACATAGGCGTTGGCCCCGCGCCCGAGTCCTTCTATCTGCTCGTTCACATTGCCCTTGGCCGTTATGAGCACCACGGGCATGTGGCAAGTCATGAGGTTTGACTTCAGCTGGCGGCAGAACTCGTAGCCGTCCATGTCGCCCATAATCACGTCGCTGAGCACTATGTCGGGCTGTATGGTTTCCATTTCGTCGAGAGCCGACTCGGCAGAGTATTTGTTCACCACTACATATTCGTCGGCGAAAATGCTGCGTATGTATTGTCCCACCTGCGTGTCGTCGTCCACGATGAGTATCTTGGGCCTGTTGGCAGTTTCGTTCACTTCGTTGCGGTTTGTGTCCACGAGCTCCTCGGCAGTGTCTTCGGCGGGCATGTCGGGCAGCTGCATAGGCTGCCCTGTGACGGCGGCTGTCTCGGCGTCGGAGTAGGCTTGCCTGTCAACCGGCAGAGTGAAGGTGAATGCCACGCCGCCTCCCGCTACGTTCTCCACTTCTATCTTGCCGTGGTGCAGAAGCACGAGCCGTTTCACATAATACAGTCCGATGCCGGTGCCCCAACCATACCGGTGGTCGGCCTTTGCGCCCTTTGCCTGATAGTAGCGTTTGAATATGTCGGCCAGTTTGTCGTCGTCTATGTGCGGGCCGTTGTTGTAGACCGTGACGCGCAGTTGCCGCTGCGTGCCGTTGTCGCCGCAACAGCATGGCGTGCAGGCCACGGTCACCTTCATCGCACCGTTGTCTGGCGTGTGTTTCAGGGCATTGGTGAGCAGGTTGCTCATAATCTTTTCCAGTTTGTCGCGGTCGGCCCATGCGTAGATGTTGTCTTCGGCGCACTCAAAGTCGAGGCTTATGCCGCGCAGGTGCGCGCTTTCGCCGCACAAACCGGTGAGCTTCTCTATCTCGCTCACGGCATCGCATTCGGCCACATGCAGACTGAGCACGTCGTTCTCGAGCTTGTTGAAGTCGAGCATCTGGTCGATGAGCACGAGCATGCGGTTGACGCTTTGGCACACCACACCGAGCGACTTGCGCGCCTGGCGCGGCAGTGTCTGGTCGGCTTTCAGCATGAGCAGCGGGCCTGAGATGAGCGTGAGCGGATTGCGGAACTCGTGCGAGATGTTGGCAAAGAAGTTCATGTTCATCTCGTTGGTGTGCCGGTCGCGCTCGCGTTCGTTGGCAAGCTGCTCTATGCGCAGCTTGTTTTTCTGCGCCCTCAGATACATGGCCTGCAGCTGCCATGCTGCCAGCAGGATGCACACGATGTAGAAATACCATGCCGCAGCCGATGCATAGAAGGGCGGTTTAATGGTTATAAGCAGCGTGGTTTCCTGCACGGGCGTGATGTTTTGCGTGGGTGTCGTGATGCGCACCCTGAATTTGTATGACCCTGACGGCAGGTTGGAATACTGCGCGCTGGTGGCAAACGACGGCGTTGACCACTCCGTGTCGAAGCCTTCCATGCGGTATTGGTACATCAGACGCTCGCGGTTGCCGTAGTTTGCGCTTGAGAAATAAACGGCCAAATGATTGTCGTCGTGCGACAGGGTGAAGTGCGTTCCGTCGGCGAAGTCGGACAACAGTCCCTTTTTCGTGCCGTCGGCAGTCGTTATGTGCATTTCGCGTATGGCAAGACGATAGTGTCCCTCGTTTTTCATTGCACTTAACGGCAACGTTATGCAGCCCTGCGACGTGCCGAAGGCTATGGATCTGCCGTTGTCGGTGAGGCAGCAGTTGTGGTAGTAGAGGTTGCGCCCTGAATTGTTGTCAGGCGTGTAGTGGCTGTAATTCACGCTCTTGGTGTCGGGGGCATAGGTGAGAATGTCGTCGTGTGAGCACATCCACAGCCGCCCGTGTGTGTCGTCGGTTATGGCGATGACGTTGTTCAGCGGCACTTCGGCCACGGGTTCCACGCGCCGGCTGTCGGTGAAAAGGCGGCACAACCCGTTGTGGCGGGTGCCTATCCACACGCGTCGGCTGGTGTCTACGCATATTGTCGTGGGCTCGGCATCGCTTATTCCCCCGGCTTTCTCCACCTTGTAGGGCGACACCTTGCCCGTGGCCGGGTCGTATACGGCCATGTCGAGGTCTTTCATCACTATGAGCACACGCCCGTCGGGGAGCTTGGCCAGGAGGCTTTTGTTGTTGTATCGGGGGTTGCCCACCGGTATCGAGTCGCAATCGGAAGCTCCGAACGCGGCGCGCAGAAGATATTTGCTGGTGCTTGTCACCACGATGTCGTCGCCCACGCGCACGCCGCATCCCAGCACAGGCCCGTTGTGTGCGCGGCTGAACACGCGGTTCTGCACGTCAATCTTCCCGCCGTTGAGCCTGCAAGACAGTATGCGCACATTGGAGATGAGCCATGCACGCGACGCGTCAAGCTGCACCACGTCGCTCAAAGTCTGCCTGAAGTAAGGCGAATCGCTGAATATGTCCTTGTAGAGATATTTGCCCATGGCGTTGGACGAAGGGTCGTAGCAGAACACCTCATCCTCGGTGCTGCCCACCACCATGCCGCAGGCTGCCTTGAGGCATGTGACGATGAGTCCGCCGGTCTGCGTGTTGAGCTGGCGGCTGTTCATTTTCTCGTATTTTATGGAATTCTTCGATATCACCTGGAACCCGCCGTCCTGGAATCCCACCCACATGTTGTTCTCGGCATCGCGGTAGAATGTGGAAACCATTACATCCTTGTGGTGCAGATGCAGGTCGGTGTCGTTCATCTTGGTGAGTGTGCCGTGCTGCAAGTCATAGCGGTGGAGTCCGTGGAATGCACTGTTCAGATAAATGTAGTCGCCGTTAGGCGAAAGGATGGATGTGGGCAGTATGGGGAGCTGCTCTTTGGTTTCATAAAATATGCGTCCGTGCTTCAGGTCGATGCCCGTAAGCCACCGGCTTTGGCACACCCACACGGTGTCGCCCTGTCGGTTGGCGTTTATCACGTTGGCAGTTTTCCTCACGGGCGGCATCGTTTCCTTGCCGTTGGCATCGAAATGACGCGTCTGCTGGGGTTCAATCACCCAGTAGCCGCCGTTGCGGTCGGTATATATAAGATGGTTGTAGAGGTGGTCTTCGGTGAAATGGTAGAACGGTTTCACCTCGTCGCCATCGACGAGAAACACGTCGAAGGAGTTGTTCACCAGCACGCCGCGCGTGCCGAAATCGACAATCTGCGTGATGCCCTGCGACGAGAACGGAATGCGGAAACGCTTGAATTTCATCCAACCCTCATACCGGGCCACGCCGTTGGATGTGCCCACCCACATGCTGCCCCGGCTGTCGCGGGTGATGCACTGTATGTTGTTGTCGGGTATGGTGGTGCTGTCTTCGTGGTCGTAGCGCAGGTGCTTGAATTCGGTCCCGGTGAAGATGTTGAGTCCGTCGGTAGTGCCTATCCACATTGTCTGCTTGCTGTCCTGGCAGAATGCCGTGACGCAACGTTCCGTAAGGAAAGGGCTCTCGGCGTATTTGCCGAGAATGTTTTTCATCTTGTCGGTGGCATACTTGTTGCCGTCGGCAAAATAAGATATGAGCAACACGACTTGGATGACACACAAAGCTATGCCGGCTGCCTTTTTTGAATGCAGGAAATCGTTCACGCTTTTTGTTTGATGTTTAAGGTTTACACATGCAAAGTTAAACATATTTTTGCACTGAAATGCGTGCTTTGCCGCTGTTTTGCGCTTTTTGGGGCATTTTTTTGACAAAAACAAAACATTTGTGAAGAAAAGAAAAACGGCAAAGGCGGTTTTCAAAACCCGTATGTATTATAAAGAATGTGGATATCTTGGCAAGTGGCTACCTTTGCAAACGTAAAATGCGACCTAATTATTAACAAACCGAAATATTACGACTATTATGAAAACAAGGCAAAACATCCTTCTCATGACAATGTCGCTTGCGTGTTGTCTGAACGCCAACGCGCAAAAGGCTCAGTCGAACGACAGTATCAAGTCGCGCTCCAACGACGGCAACGAGCGCAACGTCATGCTCAATGCGCAGAACAGCGTGGGCCCGCGCGAAATCAACGTGGGTCTTCCCGCAACCGTGGGCGGAACCAACATCTTCCAGAACGGCATGCCCGTGAGCTACCACTTCTGGCCCGAGATGCCCACCACAGTATGGCGCCAGGACGCCACAGTAGTGGGAGGCGGACTGATGGGAATTACCGACACTGCCGTTGACGGCGGCACCGTGGGCTACACCGCAACCACAATCGACAACCGCGGCACCGACAAACTCAAGGTGAAAGGCAGCGTGTCGGGCAACCACTTCGGACTGATACGCGCCACCGCATGCGTGAGCGGCCCCATAAAGAACGGATGGAAATATGTAGTGGGCGGATATCTTGACCTCGACCCCGGAACATTCGACGCTCCCGGCGTGACGAAATATTATGCCGACAATGCCAAAATGGCCAAACTGGGACTCACCAAAGACTATGCCTCGGCACTGGGCAAGGGCCGCGTGACACTCTTCTACCGCTACGGCGACGTGCGCACCCTGCAGAACAGCTACTATGCTCCCTACGTCTACGGCGACGGCGGCAAGATTGAAGAATACGACGGCTTCAAGATAGGCACCAACAACTACCTCATCAACACCGGCACGATAACAATGAAGGATGCCTTCACCGGCAACTACAAGAACGTTGACCTCGTGAACGAATACCGTTCGCAGTCGCACGCGTTCGACCTCATCTGGGACAACACCTTCGCCAACGGGCTCGTGCTCAACTTCTCCACCCGCTTCCGCAGGTCGAATGTGGGCATCGCGTCGCCGGTGATGTCGGGCGTATCGGAGGCTGCCGGCAAATACCAGTATCTCGACGGAACGGCCTACACGGGCAAGTATGTGCAGTCGGCTCTCTACATGAACACCAACCGCACACCTATTTATACATGGATAACACAGGCCAAACTCGGACGCAAGCGCGGCGCGCACAACTGGCAGGTGGGCCTGCAGAACCTCTTCTACAGCATCGACCGCTACTCCACCGAGGTGTCCAACTACCGCCAGTCGGTTGAAAACGACCCGCGCATCGTGGTGCCCATTGCCGGAACCGACGGATATGTAGACGGATTCTACGGCTTCAACAGCTTCATGGAATACCACACGGGAACGATGAACAAGACGGCCCTCATATTGAAGGACACTTGGGACATTTGCCCCACATTCCAGCTCAAGGGCGGCGTGCGTCTGGAATACCAGCGTCTGCGCGGCGAATACATGCCTATAGCCAACCGCGAGAACGGCACTTTGCTCGGCGCAACCGAACCTATAAAGGACGACTTCTTCAACAAGACGGCTGCCTTGAGCGCAGTGTGGAAGACAACATCACACTTCGGACTGCAGGCCGACGCTATGTACACTGAATGCGGAGGCATCCTGGGCAACTACAACACCGGCACCAACCCTAACCTGAAACAGTCGAAGACCCCGATGTTCTCGGGCGGCATCTACTACAACCATCCGTTCATAAGCATCGTGTCGAAGGTGTCATACATATCGAAGAGCAACTACAGTGCAAACTCCAACTTCACCAACCCGCAGACCAACGCCACGGCACGCGCTGCCGTGAAATACGACGTGAAGACCATTGGTTGGACAACCGACGTTATCGTGAACCCGGCAAAATGGTTCCGCATGCACTTCCTCATGACCCTGCAGAACCCGAAATACGGCAACTACAACGGCACGCTCAACTTCAGCGACGGCACGACACGCGACTTCGACTTCAACAGCAGCAACGTTACCGGCATCTCGAAGTTCCTGCTCGAGTTCGACCCGACATTCATGTATGACAAGTGGAACCTGCAGCTGCACGCCCGTTATTTCGGCAAGCAGTATGCTAACCTGTCAAACACTCTCTCGTTTGAACCCCACTGGGAGACATTCGCACGCCTGGGCTACACGTTCAACAAGCACTTCAACGCCTACGTCAACGTGGTCAACCTGCTCAACCAGCGTTTCGCCAAAGGTTCAATATCGGGCACCGACCTCATGACCGCCGACGAGGCCAAGTCGAAATACGGCACGGTGATGACCGGAACCTACATCCGCCCGTTCACCGTAGAGTTTGGAGTGGGCTTCAGCTTCTAAGCATACAGAAAACAGCGCTGCAAATGTTTTATTCATAAAATATGTTTATTACATTTGCAGCGCTTTTCAAAAAGAAAAGACTCATCATTCTAATGGAAAAGAACATTTCAATTATTGCATTGGCGGCACTGGTTGCCGGATGCACGGGCGAGGTGCGTCACATCGACACGCAAGACGTTATTTCGAAGATGTCGCTCGAAGACAAGGCCCACTTCGTAATCGGAACGGGAATGGAAGGACTGTCGGGCAACAGCGCGGTAATAGGCGCAACGAAGTCAATAGTGCCCGGAGCGGCAGGCACGACCTATCCGCTCGACTCGCTCGGCGTGCCTGCAATAGTGCTGGCCGACGGCCCTGCCGGGTTGCGCATCGATGCCCACCGCGACGGCGACAGCTCCACCTACTACTGCACCCATTTCCCCATAGGCACGCTGCTCGCGTCTACCTGGAACCAGCAGCTCGTTGAAGAGGTGGGAAAGGCAATAGGCGAAGAGGTGAAAGCCTACGGGGCCGACGTGCTGCTCGCCCCTGCGCTGAACATACACCGCAACCCGCTGTGCGGACGCAACTTCGAGTATTACTCCGAAGACCCGCTGGTGGCCGGAAAGACGGCTGCGGCCTATGTGCGCGGAGTGCAGTCGAACGGCGTGGGCACAAGCATCAAGCACTTCAGCGTGAACAACCAGGAAACCAACCGCATGAACAACGATGCACGCGTTTCGCAGCGTGCCTTGCGCGAGATCTACCTCAAAGGCTTTGAAATAGCAGTGAAGGAGGGACAGCCCTGGACGGTGATGACATCCTACAACTACATCAACGGCGTGTATGCCTCGCACAACAAGGAGCTTCTGCAGACCGTCCTGCGCGACGAGTGGGGATACGGCGGCACGGTGATGACCGACTGGTTTGGCGGCAACGACGGCGCACGGCAGATTGAAGCCGGCAACGACATGCTGCAGCCGGGACGCGACGAGCAGTTCACGGCCATTGTCAACGGCGTGAAAGACGGCACCCTGAAGGAACAGGCTCTCGACACCTGTGTGGCGCGCGTGCTGAAACTCATAGAGCGCACACCGCGATACAACGGCTACAAGTGCGACAACCGCCCCGACCTCAAGGCCCATGCCGCAGTGACACGCCAGAGCGCAGCAGAGGGAATGGTGCTGCTCGCCAACAACGGGGCACTGCCGTTTGACGGCAGCGTGCACAACGTGGCCCTCTACGGATGCACCTCCTACGACTTCATAGCCGGAGGCACCGGATCGGGAAACGTCAACCACGCCTATGTGGTGTCGCTCGTTGACGGACTGAAGAACGCCGGCTACCGGCTCGACGCTTCGCTTGCCGACGTGTATGCCAAGCACATCGCGGCAGAAAAGAAACGCGTGGCCCACGCCAACGACGGCAATCCCTTTGCCAAGTATCTGCCGCTGCCGCTGCCCGAAGAGATGACATTCAGCGACAGCCAACTGGCCGCACAGGTGGCCAAGGCCGACATTGCGGTGCTCACCGTAGGACGTCTGGCCGGCGAATTTGCCGACCGCAAGATGAGCGACTTCAACCTTTCATCGGCCGAACAGAAACTCATGGATCAGGTGTGTGCCGCCTATCATGCCGCAGGCAAGAAGGTGGTGGTGTTGCTCAACATCGGCGGCGTGATAGAAACGGCCTCGTGGAAAGACAAGCCCGATGCCATACTCTGCGCATGGCAGGCCGGACAGGAAGGCGGAAACAGCGTGGCCGACGTGCTGCGCGGCAAGACATCGCCCTCGGGAAAGCTCACCATGACGTGGCCGGTGAACTGCACCGACCATGCATCTACCAAGAATTTCCCCATAGACATGGCTCCCGACTACGACATCACCAAGCACGGCACGCTCAAGGCCGATCGCAAGAACTACGACTACACCGACTATGAGGAAGACGTGTTTGTGGGCTACCGCTATTTCGACTCGTTCGGCGTGCCCGTGTCGTTCCCCTTCGGCTACGGCCTGAGCTACACCACATTCGGCTACTCCGACGCGAAGATTGCAAGCAAGGGCGACGAGTATGAGGTGAGCGTGAAGGTGACCAACACCGGAAAGGCAAACGGCAAAGAAGTGGTGCAGCTCTATTTCAGCGACCCGCGCAGCAAGCAGCTCAACAAGCCGGTGAAGGAACTGAAGGCTTATGCCAAGACCGCCGAACTGAAACCGGGCGAAAGCGAAACCGTCACCATGCGCGTGAAAGCCGCCGACCTTGCCTCGTTTGACGAATCGGCATCGGCATGGCGCACCGACGGCGGACGTTGCCAGTTTATCGTGGCCGCATCGTCGCACGACGTGAAAGCCACCCTCACTGCCGACGTGAAGCCCGCAAAGACCAAAGTGAGCAACGTGCTCGCACCAAAGGTGAAGCTCAACCTTCTGCACCGATAAAAGGGTTATAAGCCTGGTTGTCACGCTTTTGCGGCATCTGCGCGCAAAGCCGCCAGACAAGCCGGGCATCATTTCGGGCGGAACGCAATTCTGCCGTTTCACAAGCAAGCCTTGTTTGCATCAGAAAGAAGCCTTCTTTACTGTGCAAACAAGGCTTCTTTCAGTTGCAAGAAAGGCTTCTTTGCAACACAACAAAGGCTTCTTTTTCGCGGCGGCAAAACCTGCCCGTTTTGCCGCCGCATTTTGCCCACGTCAGGCGGAGTGCCACACGCTGCCTGTCGGCATTGTCTACATCACTGCAACAGAGGTTGAAAGACAATCGCCTTTTGCTAAACCGACTTGTCATTTTGTCGCTTTTCACAGCCAAAGAGAAACCATATATCCCACAGAGTGTGCCAAAACGCACAAAGAAACGTTTTTTTTAAATATTTTAATGTTTTGTATTCCGAAAAAATCAGAAAATATTTATTAACTTTGCAGCGTAAAAAGAAAACACCCAAGGGCACGCAATCCAACCGGCCCAGCCCTCATTTCAGGACTATAATGCAGGTTAACGAGAGAAAACGTGCAACAGGTAAGAAAAGAAATAACCCTTTAAATAAATTAAAGCAAAATGATTAAAATTGGTATTAACGGATTTGGTCGTATCGGCCGTTTCGTTTTCCGTTCCACAGTAGAGGCTGAGAACGCAAAGGAAGTTCAGGTAGTAGCTATCAATGACTTGTGCCCGGTTGACTATATGGCATACATGCTGAAGTATGACACAATGCACGGCCAGTTCGATGGTACTATCGAGGCTGACGTAGAGAAGAACGAGCTCATCGTTAACGGCAACCACATCCGCGTTACTGCAGAGCGTGACCCCGAGAACCTGAAGTGGGACGAGGTTGGTGCAGAGTATGTAGTTGAGTCTACAGGTCTGTTCCTCGCTTACGACAAGGCAGAGAAGCACCTCAAGGCTGGTGCCAAGTATGTGGTTCTTTCTGCTCCTTCGAAGGCTGACGCCAATGGCAATCAGGCCGACATGTTCGTTTGCGGCGTGAACACCGACAAGTACAACGGCCAGAAGATCGTTTCCAACGCATCTTGCACAACAAACTGCTTGGCTCCTATCGCCAAGGTTCTGAACGACAACTTCGGCATCGAGACCGGTCTTATGACAACCGTTCACTCTACAACCGCTACACAGAAGACTGTTGACGGTCCCTCTCTGAAGGACTGGCGCGGTGGCCGTGCTGCTGCCGGCAACATCATCCCCTCTTCTACAGGTGCTGCCAAGGCTGTGGGCAAGGTTATCCCCGAACTCAACGGCAAGCTGACAGGTATCTCTATGCGCGTCCCCACTCTCGACGTGTCTGTAGTTGACCTGACCGTGAACCTGAAGAAAGCCGCTTCTAAGGAGGCTATCTGCGCTGCCATGAAGGCTGCTTCTGAGGGCGAGCTGAAGGGTGTTCTGGGCTACACCGAGGATGCAGTTGTTTCTTCTGACTTCCTTGGCTGCGCCTTGACTTCTATCTTCGACGCTAACGCCGGTGTTTACCTCACCGACAACTTCGTGAAGGTTGTGTCTTGGTATGACAACGAAATCGGCTACTCTCACAAGGTGGTTGAGCTCATCAAGATTATGAAGAAGCACAACGGCTAATCAAAGCCAAAGCTTTCAAACGCAATATGGCCGCGTGGACAGCAATGTCCACGCGGCTTTTTTGTTTTGTGCCTGTCGGGGCAGGAGCGGCACACCGCCACCGAACCGCAATCGAAACTTTTTGTCCGCGGAGCTTTGGCAGACAGAATTTTATTAGTAATTTAGCCGCAACAAAACCATTACACACTACCAAAACAACCTGAACAATGAGTTTTTTCAAGACCCTGTTCGGCGGCGGCAAGAGCCAGGCCGACGACAGCAAAGACAACGGCAAAAGAGATTTCGACGTTTTGAAATACGACGGAGTGCGTGCGCTCCGCTCCGGGCATGCCGACTATGCGGTGCAATGCCTTGAACATGCACTACAAATCAACGACGACCTTGAGTGCCGCGACTACCTCTCGCAGGCATACATATCCACCGGCAACCTCGCCGAAGCCTACGGGCAGCTCGCCAAAATGGCCGAGGCACGCCCCGACAACGCGCCCGTTGTGCTGCGTATGGCCGACGTGGCCTACATGATGGAGGATTACGATGCCATGGCAGAAGCATGCGGCAAGGCCGTGGCCATTGACGACAGCGACCCGCTCGCCTATTACATGTCGGCCCGCGCAGCCCACGGACGCGCCGACAACGAAACCGCCGTGTCGATGCTCGACAAGGCTTTGCAGCTCGCCGACGACTATCATGCCGCCCGGCTGCTGCGTGGCGAGATACGGCTCGCCGACGGACTCGTGGCCGAAGCAGCCGACGATGCCGCGCGGTTGCTTGCCGACGTAGAGGGCAGCGAAGACGTGCTGCTGCTCAACGCCCGTGTGGCCGAAGCCGGGGGCGACCATGAGAAAGCTCAGGAAATGTACGGGGCGGTAATCGACGTCAACCCCTTCTGCACGGCAGCGTTCAGCGAGCGCGGGGCCGTGCGTGCCGCGATGGGCGACGGACAGGGGGCTGCCGAAGACGAGGCCATGGCCAGCGAACTTTCTGCTTCGGCCTCATCGGCGCAGGAAAACGTGGAGCAGAAAGTGAAACAAACCTACAAGAACATCGACCCCTACGGCATTTTCAACAACAACTAACAAAAAGCACGCAGTTGGTGATATTTTGTCACAAAACATTTGTGAGTACGAATTATTTGTTATAAATTTGCAATCAACAAACAGAATATAGATATGAACAAGTCATACGCATCTTTCTTTTACTTTTATTTTTACTTTGCAAGGAATTGTGAAGCGGGAAGTTGCGTGTGAATTTCAACTTAAAGACAGAAATAAAAACAAATGACATACGGCCCCGCTTCACTTACCGGTGAAAGCGGGGCTTTCGTTTATTACACACGACAACGCCAATGAAGAGAATAGCAATACAAGGCATGCACGGCTCGTTCCACGACATCGCCGCCCACCAATATTTCGAAGGCGAGCAAATACAGCTCATTTGCTGCCCAACGTTCGAGCAGGTGTTCGACAACATAAAGCTCGACCCTACGGCAGTGGGGCTCGTGGCCATAGAGAACACCATTGCCGGAAGCCTGCTGCACAACTACGAACTGTTGCGCAACTCGGGCACTGCGGTGGTGGGCGAACACAAGCTGCACATACAGCACTGCATCTGCTGTCTGCCCGACGACGACTGGGACACGATAACCGAAGTGCACTCCCACCCGGTGGCACTCATGCAGTGCAACCGTTTTCTCGCCGGTCACCCGTCGCTGAAAGCCGTGGAGGCTGAGGACACTGCCGGTTCGGCAGAATACATAATGAGCCACAAATGCCACGGTTGGGCCGCAATATGCAACGCCTCGGCGGCAAAACTCTACGGAATGAAGGTGCTCGAAGACTGCATCGAAGACAACAAGCACAACTACACGCGCTTTCTCGTGGTGGCAAACCCCAACAAGGCCGACTTCCTGCGGCCTCTGGAAAAGGCCGACAAGGCAAGTCTTGTGTTTCTCGTGCCGCACGAAGAGGGAAGCCTGTCGAAGGTGCTCACAATACTGTCGTGCTACGGCATCAACCTCACCAAGATACAGTCGCTGCCCGTGATAGGCAGGGAATGGGAATACCTTTTCTATGTTGACCTCACCTTCGACAGTCTAACACGCTACCGGCAGAGCATCGACGCCATACTTCCGCTCACCCACTCACTACAAGTGCTCGGCGAATACACGGGCCATTGATTACCAACGACACCGGACAAGACCGGAAAACAAAACTAACGACATGAACAACGACAACTACAACATAGCTCCGGCCGAACGCGTATCGGCCGTACAGGAATATTATTTCAGCCGCAAGCTGAAAGAAGTGGCACGCCTCAACGCCGAGGGAAAAGACATCGTGTCGCTCGCGATAGGTTCGCCCGACATGCCGCCCTCGCCGCAAACCATAGACAAACTGTGCGAGGTGGCGCGCCGACCCGACGCACACGGCTACCAGCCCACCATGGGAACGCCGGAGCTGCGCAATGCCATGGCCGGATTCTACAAGCGTTGGTATGGCGTGGACATCGACCCGCTCACCGAGGTGCAGCCGCTCATAGGATCAAAGGAAGGCATACTGCACGTCACGCTCGCATTCGTAAACCCGGGCGACGAGGTGCTTGTGCCCAACCCGGGCTACCCCACCTACACGTCGCTCAGCAAGATTCTCGGCGCAAAGGTCAAGAACTACAACCTGCGCGAGGACAACGGATGGCAGCCCGACTTCGACGAACTGGAGCGCACCGACCTCTCACATGTGCGCGTGATGTGGACAAACTACCCCAACATGCCCACCGGGGGCAACGCCCGCCGCGACACCTACGAACGGCTCGTGGAGTTTGCACGCCGCCACAACATCGTCGTGGTGAACGACAACCCCTACTCGTTCATACTCAACGAGCACCCCATGTCGCTCATGCAGATACCCGGGGCGAAGGACTGCTGCATTGAGTTCAACTCCATGTCGAAGAGCCACAACATGCCGGGGTGGCGCGTGGGAATGTGCGTGTCAAACCCCACGTTCATATCGTGGATTCTCAAAATAAAGAGCAACATCGACTCCGGCACGTTCCGCGGCATACAGATCGCCGCCGCCGAAGCCTACAACACCAACACGCCCGAGTGGCACCACGAGGCCAACATCACTGTCTACCGCCGCCGACGCGACATTGCCGAGCGCATAATGTCGGCACTGGGATGCTCGTTCGACAGCAACCAGGTGGGCATGTTCCTCTGGGGACGCATCCCCGACAAGTACGGCGATGCCGAGCAACTCACCGAGCGTGTGCTCCACGAGGCGCGCGTGTTCATAACGCCGGGCTTCATCTTCGGGTCAAACGGGGCACGTTATCTGCGCATAAGCCTCTGTGCCTCCGACAGCCGCATGCAGGAGGCCCTCGCCCGCATAGCCGCCATTGAATGGTGACAAAGCGCAGCAGCGCGCCAAAACAAAACAAGAACAATATAAAAACGAAATATTATGGAATTGGAACTGCAACCCCTTAACTTGCCGAGCGGAAACGCAAGGCCGTTCGTCATAGCCGGGCCGTGCTCGGCAGAAACCGAAGAACAAGTGTTGACAACCGCACAGCAACTCGCCAGCCGAGGCTGCCGCATGTTCCGTGCAGGCATCTGGAAGCCACGCACCAAGCCCGGAGGCTTCGAGGGCAACGGCGAGAAAGCCCTGCCGTGGATGCGTGAGGTGAAGGAAACCACCGGCATGCTCGTGTCCACAGAAGTGGCCACACCCGAGCATGTGGAACTTGCCCTGAAATATGGCATCGACATCCTGTGGATCGGGGCACGCACCACGGCCAACCCGTTTGCCATGCAAGCCCTTGCCGACAGCTTGCGCGGCACCGACATCCCGGTGCTCGTGAAGAACCCCGTGAACCCCGACCTTGAACTGTGGATAGGCGCAATGGAGCGCATCAACCAGGCCGGAGTGAAGCGCATGGCCGCCATTCACCGCGGTTTCTCGAGCTTCGACAAGAAAATCTACCGCAACCTGCCCATGTGGCAGATACCCATCGAACTGCGCCGACGCATTCCCGACCTGCCCATAATATGCGACCCGAGCCACATAGGAGGCCGCCGCGAACTCATCGCGCCGCTCTGCCAGCAGGCAATGGACCTCGGTTTCGACGGCCTAATCGTGGAGAGCCACTGCAACCCCGACTCGGCATGGAGCGACGCAAGCCAGCAAGTGACACCCGATGTGCTCGACTACATACTCGACCTGCTCGTCATACGCGACGGAAAGGTGACGACCGAGGGCATAAACGAACTGCGCAAGCAGATAGACGAGCTCGACAACCAGCTCATGGAACTGCTTGCCAAGCGCATGCGCGTGTGCCGCGAGATAGGGCAATACAAGAAGGAACACAACATGACAGTGCTGCAGACATCGCGCTACAACGAGATTCTCGACAAGCGCGGGGCACAGGGTTCGCTCTGCGCAATGGATTCGGGCTTCGTGAAGAAGGTGTTCGAAGAGATACACGAGGAGTCGGTGCGCCAGCAAATGGACATCATCAACCAATAAGCAAGGCACGCCGGAGGCGGCACCAACAGCATGCACGCACTCCGGCGGAGGCCATATCCCACCACAAACATCAGCAAGACAATGAAAATTCTTATAATGGGTGCCGGCAAAATGGGAAGCTTCTTCATCGACACCCTCAGCTTCGACCACGAGGTGGCGGTGCTCGAGAAAGACCCGCAGCGCATGCGTTACACCTACAACTGCCAACGGTTCACCACAATGGAAGAGGTGCGCGACTTCGGTCCGCAACTGCTCATCAATGCCGTCACGGTGAAATACACCATCCCGGCATTCAAGGAAGTGCTGCCGTTCCTGCCCGCCGACTGCATTGTGAGCGACATCTCGTCGGTGAAAACCAACCTCAAGGATTTCTACGAACAGTGCGGACACCCTTACGTTTCAACCCACCCGATGTTCGGACCCACCTTCGCCAACCTCAACCAGCTAAGCGAGGAGAATGCGATAATAATAAGCGAGGGCGACTACATGGGGCGCATATTCTTCAAAGACCTCTACACCCGGCTCGGACTGAACATATATGAATACACGTTTGAGGAACACGACAAGACCGTGGCCTACTCGCTCAGCACCCCGTTTGTGAGCACTTTCGTCTTCGCAGCGGTGATGAAGCACCAGGATGCGCCCGGAACGACCTTCAAGCGACACCTGCGCATAGCCAAAGGGGTGCTCAACGAAGACGATTTCCTGCTTCAGGAAATTCTCTTCAATCCCTACACCAGCGGACAGGTGGAGCAGATACGCGACGAGCTCACGCAGCTTCTCGACACGATAAACCGCAAGGATGCCGACGGCATGAAGCGTTATCTTGAGAAGATACGCGCCAATGTGCGCCAGGACTTGGACAACATCTGACGGCAACCGCATGTACAACCCTTCACCATCACGCCACAATCCATGTGCATAGCAGCCCTGCTTGTGTCGCTGTTCACCTTTGTCGAGCTAAACTGCGAGAACCTCTTCGACTGCACGCACGACTCCCTGAAGAACGACACCGAATTTCTTCCCGACGGAACCTACCGTTGGACACCGTTCAGGTATTGGCGCAAACTCAACCGCGTGGGGCAGACCGTCATTGCCTGCGGAGGCGATTCCGCCGGGTGGCAACTGCCCGACATGGTGGCGTTGTGCGAAGTCGAGAACGACAGCGTGATGCGCGACCTCACCAAACGGTCGCTGCTGCGCAAGGCGAGATACGACTATGTGATGACCAACTCGCCCGACCCGCGCGGCATAGATGTCGCGCTCATGTATTCGCCGTTCTCGTTCCGGCTCGTCAATCACCGCCCGGTGCATGTGCAGCCGTTGCCCGGAATGCTGCCCACACGCGACATTCTCTACGCGTCAGGCATCCTGCTGTCGGGCGACACCCTGCACGTCGTCGTGGCACACCTGCCGAGCCGCCGCGGCGGCGAAGCGCATTCGCGGCCTTACCGCATGCAAGTGGCCCGGCAGATAGCCGCACTTGCCGACTCGGTGCGCGCCCTGTCGCCCGATGCCAAGATTATAGTTGCAGGCGACTTCAACGACTACGCCAATTCGCGCAGCGTGCAGCTGCTCACCGACAACGGCCTTACCGACATCTCGGCAAGTGCCACAGGGCAGCACGGCGCACGCGGCACCTACCGCTACCAGGGCGAATGGGGCAGCCTCGACCATATATTCGTGAGCCGGAGCATGCTGCCCGCAATGCGCTCATGCCGCATTGCCGACGAGGAATTTCTCATAGAAGACGACAAGAAATACGGCGGAGTGAAACCCCGCCGCAACTATCTCGGACCGAGATATATGGATGGCTTCAGCGACCATTTGCCGCTTGTGGCCACTTTTCAGTTTTAGCTTTTTCCCTAACAACAATTGTTTTTGCCCCGTTGCCTATGCTCGCAACGTGGCCGCGAAGCCCCCATGCTTACAGAAGCGGCGACAGAAGGCGCACCGCCGACTCCCACAACCGCGTGAAAAACGATCGGTGGGCCAGTTCGGACACATCGTCGATGCCGATGCAACTGCGCTCGTCGGCAAGGAACACATCTTTCATGCGCAACGCTATGTCGCGGTCGTAGAAAAACACATTGGCCTCGAAATTGTTCTCGAAACTGCGGAAATCGACATTCGTAGAGCCGCATGTGCACAGCGCGTCGTCGCTGACAAGAATCTTGCTATGGTTGAACCCGCCCGTGTAGAGCAGCACTTTCACCCCGGCCTCAACCGTTTCCATTACATACGAAATGCTTGCCCACTCAAGAAGGCGCACGTCGCCGTGGCGCGGAATCATCAGCCTCACGTCGACACCGGCAAGCGCAGCCGTGCGGAGGGCAAAGAGAATGGGTTCGGTGGGCAGGAAATAAGGAGTCTCTATATACACATACCGCTTTGCTTCGAGCAGCACCCTCACATAGCCCTGCATTATGTCGGGCCACGGGGCAATGGGACTGCTCGTCACCACCTGCGCAATGCAGTCGTTGCATATAGTCTTGGGCAACGGCGGATAATACCGCCTGTCGGTGACGAGCATGCGGCACACGAAATACCAGTCAACCAGGAAAGCGCACTGCAAGGCATAGACCGCACCGCCGCGCAGGCGCAGGTGAGTGTCGCGCCAAGCCTGTTTGCCCGTGCCCTTCACATAACGCAAGGCTATGTTCATGCCGCCCACAAACCCCACAGTGCCGTCGATGACGCACAGTTTGCGGTGGTTGCGGTAGTTCACCTTGCTCGTGAATGCCGGGAAACGCACCGGCATGAAAGGATAGACAAGCACCCCGGCACTGCGCATGCGCTCATAGAAACGCTCCGGCACGCGCCAGCACCCCACGTCGTCATACACCACCCGCACCTCTACCCCGGCCCTGGCCTTGGCAATGAGAGCGTCGGCCACGAGCCGCCCGAGCGCATCGTCGGCGAAGATGTAGATGTCGAGATGTATGTGGCGGCGCGCCTTGGCAATCTCGCGGAGCAGTGCCGGGAAGAAAGCGTAGCCGTCGGTGAAGATGTCGGCCTCGTTGTCCTTGAACGGCAACGACAGGCTCTGGTTGGCGAAAAGCTGTATCTGGGTGCGGTAGGCTTCGGGAAAGCGCAGGTTGCGCTGCTCCACAAACTCAAGCATCGACCGCCTTGTGAGCTTGTCAAGGCTGCGCTGGCTTATGAAACGCATCTTGCGCGTGTTCTGCCCGAAGAAGAAATAGAACACGATGCCCACCACCGGGAGAAAAAGCAGCACAAGAATCCACGCCATTGTCTTTGCCGGCTGGCGGTTGTCCAGCAGTACCGTCACCACGGCGGCGACAATAACGGCGGCATACAATGCCATGAATATCCAGTGCAGATAAATCATTTGAATCCTGCGAGTTTATGCGTTTGCAGCGAAAGCCGCCATTCGGGGTGGCTTTTTATGTATTCCACGCACTGCGCCACTATGTCGGCGTTGCGCCGGGCATCGCCCGTGTCGCACGGCTGCAGGTAGCGGTAGCGTGCCTGTATTGTGTCGGGTGCGGAAAAACCGCTGCCCGTGAATATGCATTTCAGTTCGTCGCAGCGCGAGATCACCACCTTGCCTTTCGGCGAACAGGTAATCCAGTCGATGCCCGGCGGCGGTTCATGCGTGCCGTTTGTCTCCATGGCCACCTCGTAGCCGTGCCTGTGCAGCAACTCCACGAGTGCCCCGTCGGCCTGCAGCGAAGGCTCGCCGCCGGTGAGCACCACGAAGCGCGCCGGCCATTGGCCCACCTCGCGCAGTATGGCGGCATCGTCCATCTCGGTAAAGTCGTCGAAGTCGGTGTCGCAGAAAGGGCATTTCAGGTTGCATCCGGCAAACCTCACGAACACAGCGGCGCGCCCGGTGTTGCGGCCCTCGCCCTGCAGGGAGTAGAATATGTCGTTAACGCGTTTCATCACCGTCGTCCTCATACACTGCAACATTGCCTTCGCTCTCCTGCACCTCCACCCTGTAGCAGTGCGGTATCTGGCTGGCTATCCACCGTGCCATGTTCTCTGCCGTAGGGTTGAAGGGCAGCACCTCGTTGAGGTTGGCATGGTCGAGGCGCGACATCACCTTTTCTTTCACCAAGGTGAAGTCAACCACCATTCCGTCGCCGTTAAGTTCCTTGGCCTTGCAGCACACCTTGATGCGCCAGTTGTGGCCGTGCAGCCGCTCGCACTTGCTCTCGTATGAGAGTTTCAGGCTGTGGCTTGCCGAGATTTCAAAACTCTTTTCAATATAATACATTTTTCTGTTGTTTTTTGCCGGCGCGCCGTGCGCGCCATTGTCCGTGTGAACTTTTGTGGGCAGGATAGCTCCGACCTGCCCGTGTTGTGTGTGTCCTGTTGTCAGGCTATTATGTTGTTGCCCAGCAGCCGCGCCAGTTTGCTGCGCAGCCCGTGCACGTTTTTATATTCCTCCATGAGCTGCATGAGCCTCGTGGGGTCGGCCACCGAGCGGTTTATCTCGGTTTGCAGGTCTTTAAGCCGCTGCTCCAGATAGTCCATGCGGAAATCGTTAAGCAAATGGTTGGTCTGTGCGCGCAGCTGGTCGATGCGGTTTTCCTCCTCCTGCCGTTTCTCGTCGGCATTCATGTCGCGTGCCGCCTCCTCGTCTTTCTGCCCGTCGCTCACCTGGTAGCGGTCTTCGCACAGGTCGGTTGCCACACGGCTCAGGTTGATGTCGCTGTGGTGTATGAAGAACGGTTCGGCGCGGAAACCCGGGTCGGCGGAGTGTTCCACCGCCTCGGCGAGGATTTGGGCATAGATCGGATTCTTCATCGCGATGTTGTCGGTAGCGAGGTTATAGTCAACATACTGTGCCACGTTAAGGCTCACCACGCTGCCGTCGTCGGCCTCAACGTTGTCGAAAATCACCACATCGCCGTGTTTTATCACGAGTGCGGCAAGCATGCGCTCCACCTTCGAAGCCTGTTGTTGCGGCGTGGGCGGCTCCTGTGCTGCCACGCGCTGCTGTGCCGTCGGGGCGTTCTGCTGCGTTGCCGTGCCGCCACGCTCCTCGCGACCCGAACGTATGAAGGCGTTGAGCGTGTTGACGAGAGTGTTCTCGCTGAGGTTCATGCGCACCGCGCAGTCGTGCAGGTAGGTGTCGCGCAGCACGGGGTTCTGCACATACGACACGCTGCGTATTATGGAGTTGATTGCCTCCGAACGCTTCAGCGGGTCGGTTTGGTCGCGCAGCAGCAGGTCGGTCTTGAACTGTATGAAGTCGGTCTGGTGGCTTTCAATATACTCGCGCACCTCGTTAGCCGTGTGTTTCCGTGCGAAGCTGTCGGGGTCGTCGCCGTCGGGCAGCAGCAGCACCTTCATGTTCATGCCTTCGGCAAGCAGCATGTCGGTTCCGCGCAAGGCCGCGTGTATGCCCGCGGCATCGCCGTCGTAAAGCAGCGTGATGTTCGACGTGAATCGGTGCAGGATGTGTATCTGGTGCACGCTGAGTGCCGTTCCCGAGTTGGCCACCACGTTTTCTATGCCGCACTGGTGCATTGATATCACGTCGGTGTAGCCCTCCACCATATACACGCGGTCTTCCTTGGCTATGGCTTTCTTTGCCTGGTAGAGCCCGTAAAGCTCGCGGTCTTTGTGGTAGATGTCGCTGTCGGGCGAGTTTACATACTTCTGGTTCACGCCCTTGGTGCGCGAGTCGAGCAGACGTCCGCCGAATCCCACCACCTTGCCGCTTATTCCTATCCAGGGGAAGATGACACGCCCGGCATAGCGGTCGATGAGTTCGCCGCGCTCGGTCTTGTAGCACACTCCGGTCTTGAGCAGAAACTCCTCCTTGTAGCCTTTGGCCTTGGCCCTTCCGGCAAGTCTGAAACGGTCGGGGAGGTCGTAGCCCAGCTGGAATTTCCTTATTATGTCGTCGCGGAAACCACGGCTTCTGAAATACTGCATGCCTATGGCCAGCCCGTCAACGTCGTTGCGCAGGATGTCCTGGAAATAGCCCGCCACCCATTCGTTCACGATGAACATGCTCTCGCGCTCGCTCTGCGCCATTTTCTCGGCATCGGTAAGCTCGCGTTCCTGTATGTCGATGTGGTATTTACGGGCAAGCCACCGCAGAGCTTCGGGGTAGGTCATCTGCTCGTGTTCCATTATGAAGCTCACGGCATTGCCCCCTTTGCCGCAGCCGAAGCAGTGGCATGTGCCGCGTGCGGGCGACACCATGAACGAGGGAGTTTTCTCGTCGTGGAACGGACACAGCCCCTTGTAGTTTGCACCGCTCCGCCTGAGCGTCACAAACTCCGACACCACCTCAACGATGTTGGCGGCATCCTTTATGCGTTCTATTGTGGGCTGGTCAATCATATTAGTTGCGAAGTTACGCATTTTTTTCGAGTCGGCGACAACACTGCGGCCTAAAATAAAGTTAACCGTGCGGCGGCTGCGGCGCGGCGCGGTTGCGGCACGCGCGTGCTGCATGTGCGAGGCGTGCGTGCACCATGCGCCGCACGCCGCCGGGAGGCATGCAACTGGCCGTCGGCAAGGCTTCTACGGCTCCCCGTGCGCGCTGTTTGGCACTGCACAAAACACCGCCTTTGTGCACATAATCGCACGTTTTGTGCATTTTATGACGGTATAATTTGGCTGTGCATCAAAAAGTTATTACTTTTGCACCTTGAAAATTTCACAATAATTACTATTATATGAGTTTGAAAATTGTTGTACTTGCCAAGCAGGTACCCGACACAAGAAACGTCGGCAAAGACGCGATGACGGCCGAGGGAACGGTCAACCGCGCGGCCTTGCCCGCCATCTTCAACCCCGAAGACCTTAACGCCCTGGAGCAGGCCCTCCGCCTCAAAGAACAGAATCCGGGCTCGACAGTAGGAATACTCACCATGGGCCCGCCCCGTGCGGCCGAAGTTATACGTCAGGGACTTTACCGTGGAGCCGACACAGGCTGGCTTCTCACCGACCGTCTGTTTGCCGGTGCCGACACCCTCGCCACATCCTACGCCCTTGCCACAGCCATAAAGAAGATTGGCGACGTTGACGTGGTTATCGGCGGCCGCCAGGCCATCGACGGCGACACCGCACAGGTGGGACCGCAGGTGGCACAGAAGCTCGGCCTTGCACAGGTGACCTATGCCGAGGAGATAACCAAATGCGAGGACGGCAAACTCACCATACGCCGCCACATCGACGGCGGTGTGGAAACAGTGGAAGCACCGCTGCCGCTCGTAGTGACAGTGACCGGAAGCGCAGCCCCCTGCCGCCCGTGCAACGCCAAGCGCGTGATGAAATACAAGCGTGCCACCGCTCCCATGGAGCGTGCCGCCGACGATGCATACAACTACCTGTATGAGGAGCGTCCCTACCTCACGCTCAACCAGTGGACCGTGGCCGACGTTGACGGCGACCCGGCACAGTGCGGCCTCAGCGGCTCGCCCACAAAGGTGAAGGCCGTGAAGAACATCGTGTTCCAGGCCAAGGAGAGCAAGACACTCACAGGCAGCGATGCCGACATCGAGGGCCTCATAAAAGAGTTGCTCAGCGAGAAAATCATCGGTTAAACCCCAAAGTTTTTAAAAGGAAAAGAAATGAACAACGTTTTTGTATATTGCGAGATAGAGGGAACTACCGTTGCCGAGGTGTCTCAGGAATTGCTCACCAAGGGCCGCAAGCTGGCCAACCAGCTCGGCGTGGAGCTCAACGCCATCGTTGCGGGAACTGACATCAAGGGCAAGGTGGAAAGCCAGATACTGCCCTACGGAGTTGACAAACTGTTCGTGTTTGATGCCGAGGGACTCTTCCCCTACACTTCCGCACCCCACACCGACATCCTGGTGAACCTTTTCAAAGAGGAGAAGCCGCAGATAGCACTCATGGGCGCAACCGTGATAGGACGCGATCTGGGCCCGCGCGTGTCGTCGTCGCTCACCAGCGGACTCACCGCCGACTGCACCGAGCTTGAAATAGGCGACTACGACGACAAGAAGTCGGGCAAGCACTACGACAACCTGCTCTATCAGATACGTCCTGCCTTCGGCGGCAACATCGTGGCTACGATTGTCAACCCCGACCACCGTCCGCAAATGGCAACGGTGCGCAGCGGCGTGATGCAGAAGGCCCTGTATGAGGGCGAGGCCAAAGGCGAGGTGGTTTATCCCGAGGTGGCCAAGTATGTGCCCGCCGCCGACTATGTGGTGAAGGTGCTCGACCGCCACGTTGAAGCTGCAAAGCACAACCTGAAGGGCGCGCCCATCGTGGTGGCCGGAGGCTACGGCGTGGGCAGCAAGGAGAATTTCGACCTGCTCTTCCAGCTTGCCAAGGAACTGCACGGAGAGGTTGGCGCAAGCCGCGCTGCCGTAGACGCAGGATGGGTTGACCACGACCGCCAGATAGGACAGACCGGTGTCACCGTACACCCGAAGGTGTATATCGCCTGCGGCATATCGGGACAGATACAGCACATTGCCGGAATGCAGGACTCGGGCATCATCGTGTCGGTGAACAGCGACCCCGAAGCACCGATAAACAAGATTGCCGACTACGTTATAAACGGCACCGTAGAGGAGGTGCTGCCCAAACTCATAAAGTATTACAAGCAGAATTCCAAGTAAAAAGAAAGAAATGGCAAATTACTATACAGACCATCCCGAGTATGACTTCTATCTGAACCACCCGGAGATGAAGCGTGTTGTGGAACTCAAGGAGCGCAACTTCGCAGACAAGGACAAATATGAGGACGCGCCGGTTGACTTCGACGACGCTATCGAGAACTACAAGCGCGTGCTCGAGATAACGGGCGACATAGCAGCCAACATAATCGAGCCCAACTCGGAGAGTGTTGACCTCGAAGGGCCGCACCTCGTTGACGGACGCATGCACTATGCCTCGAAAACCCTCGAAAACCTCGAGGCCACACGCCAGGCTGGCCTTTGGGGCATATCGATGCCGCGCCGCTACAACGGACTCAACATGCCTATCACCCCATACTCCATGGCCTCGGAGATTGTGTCGTGCGCCGATGCGGGCTTCCAGAACATCTGGTCGCTGCAGGACTGCATCGAGACTCTCTATGAGTTTGGTTCTGAGGAGCAGCGCGAGAAATACATCCCGCGCGTGTGTGCAGGCGAAACCATGAGTATGGACCTCACCGAGCCTGATGCCGGAAGCGACCTTCAGCGCGTGATGCTGAAAGCCACATTCGACGAGGAGAACAACTGCTGGCGACTGAACGGCGTGAAGCGATTCATAACCAACGGCGACTCCGACATCCACCTCGTGCTCGCACGCTCTGAGGAGGGCACGCACGACGGCCGCGGACTGTCGATGTTCATCTACGACAAGCGCGAGGGCGGCGTGACTGTGCGCCACATCGAGCACAAGCTCGGCATACACGGTTCGCCCACATGCGAGCTTGTATACAAGAACGCCAAGGCCGAACTCTGCGGAAGCACACGCCTCGGCCTCATCAAGTATGTCATGGCACTGATGAACGGCGCACGCCTCGGCATCGCCGCACAGTCGGTGGGCGTGAGCCAGGCTTCATACGACGAGGCTTTGTCATACGCCAAGGAGCGCAAGCAGTTTGACACTCCCATCGTGAAGTTTGCTGCCGTCTACGACATGGTGAGCCGCATCAAGGCAAAGCTCGATGCCGGACGCAGCATACTCTACCAGACAGCACGCTACGTTGACATTTACAAGGCTCTTGAAGACATCTCGCGCGAGCGCAAGCTCACCGCCGAGGAGCGTCAGGAACTCAAGAAATACTCGCGTTTGGCCGATGCGTTCACTCCGTTGGCAAAGGGCATGAACTCGGAATATGCCAACCAGAACGCCTACGATGCCATACAGGTGCACGGCGGTTCGGGCTTCATCATGGAGTACAAGAGCCAGCGTCTCTACCGCGACGCACGCATCTTCTCCATATACGAGGGCACGACACAGCTGCAGGTGGTGGCCGCCATACGCTACATCACCAACGGCACCTACCTCGGAATTATCAAGGAGATGCTCGCACGCGAAGTGTCTGACGAGATGAAGCCGCTGCAGGAGCGCGTGGCCAAGCTCGTGGCTCTCTACGAGGAAAGCGTGAACAGCGTGAAGGAGGAGAACAACCAGGAGAAGCAGGATTTCGTGGCTCGCCGCCTCTACGAGATGACCGGCGACATCGTAATGTCGCTCCTCATCACCGAGGATGCCACACGCGCTCCCGAACTCTTCGCCAAGAGCGCCAACGTGTATGTGCGCCATGCCGAGGAGGAAGTGCTCGGACACTACAACTTCATCAAGAACTTCAACGCTGACGACCTTGCGTTCTATCGCCAGGTGGAGAGCGAGAAGGCCGAATAAGCCGCAGTTCATATTGGTGTCCTGACAAGACATAGCAAAAAAAACGAGTCCCGTAGGGACGACAGATAAAAGTGCCGGGGGCTTGCCCCTACGCTTTGACACAGTTTTCATGATTTGCCCCTGTAGGGGGCGCATAATTCATTACGAGAAGATATGCGCCACTTACAGGGGCAAATGTTTGCAGCAGCCACAAAGACAAAGCCGCACGGTGGAGGATTTCTCCGCCGTGCGGCTTGCTTGTTAGGGCTGGAACGGGCGCGCCGTGTGCCCGGCGAGGGCCGGAGCGCGCTGGGGTTACAGTCCCTTGCAGTTTTTGAGTCCGCGTATGGTAGCCACGGGGTCGGCAGCCTTGAATATGTAGCTGCCGCTCACGAGCACGTCGGCCCCGGCAGCCACGAGCTGCGGTGCGGTGTCGCCGTTCACTCCGCCGTCGACTTCAATGAGCGCGTTGCTGCCCGACTCGGCTATGAGCTTGCGCAGACGCACCACCTTGGCAGTGGTGCCGTCGATGAATTTCTGCCCCCCGAAACCGGGGTTCACGCTCATGAGCAGCACCATGTCAACGTCGCAGATGATGTCTTCGAGCACACACACGGGCGTTGCAGGGTTGAGGGTGACACCGGCCTTCATTCCGGCGGCATGTATCTCCTGCACGGTGCGGTGCAGATGGGTGCATGCCTCGTAGTGCACGTTCATCATAAACGCGCCCGTGTCGGCCACTTGCTTGATGTAGTGCTCGGGATGCACTATCATAAGATGCACGTCGAGCGGTTTGGTGCACGCCTTGGCCACGGCATTGATTACGGGAAAGCCGAACGAGATGTTGGGCACGAACACGCCGTCCATGACATCGAGGTGCAGCCAGTCGGCCTCGCTGCGGTTAATCATTTCCAAATCGGTCTTGAGGTCGAGGAAATTGGCCGACAGCAACGAAGGTGATATAAGTGTTTCCATTATATGCTTTGCTTTTTGTTAGTTCAGACAATATGCGCTGGCAGCGTTTCCCGACTTGAGCACTTGACATGAGCGTGCTATCTGCCGTATTATGCAGAGCGTCTGCTCCGACGGTTTGAGTTCTTCAGAAGTAAAATGTTTCATGGGCAATCTGGTTTAATTGTTACGGGCTGCATCGGCCCGCGCGGCACGGTGTTTCCGTGTCGGCATCCTGTTTATTAAACGCGCTTTACGCATCTTTATTACATTTCCGCGATGTTTTTTTACACATTAGGCAAAGCGTGCGCCATACAGGCCAACCGGCGGCATATACACGACGGCGGCATGCCTTGAAAACTTTTATGCTCAACGGGGGGGGTAAAATTGGCGGGAATTTGCTAACTTTGCAATTGCAGGGGCGTTGCCGCACCTTTATAAAGCAATGTGTTGCGGCTTGCGTCTCCGCCATTACAACGATAACTCTAACCGTCACGAAAATGAAAATGTACAGTATTCTTTCTCTGGCCGTAATGTTGCTTGCGCCAATTGGCGCAATGGGGCAACCGAAAGTGCATGCCACGGCACAACGGGCCGCATCGTCAACCTATCCCATTGACGACTATGACGAGCCGCGCGTGGGCACCGCTCCCGACGAAACAGCGTGGGCAGCAACAGCTCCTGGACTCAATTTCTCGTGGGCACCGCGCGACACGCGCTTCTCGCTCCACAAAGTGCCCGACATCAAGACAACCGACAGCACATCGGTAACGGTGTGGAAAGGCGAGCGTGCCAACCTGCTTGCCGTGGTCTACAGCAACACGGCACAAGGCAAACTGACACTCTCGGCCACCGCCCTTCAACGCGAGGGTACTTCTGCCGTGGCAGGTGCGGTGTCGGCACGCTTCGTCAACTACATCGTGACCGACGACTACGCATCGTGCGGCGACCATGACATGACCTACTCACAATGGCTCGTACCCGACGTGATTGACCAGGACAAACCGCATGACGTGCCTGCTATGGAGACACGCCCAGTGTGGTGCACGGTGGAAACGCCGCGCGACATGGCACCCGGAAGCTACACCACCAGCATTGAAGCCACCGACGCACAAGGCACCGTGGCAGGACGGCTGAAGCTCACCGTGAATGTGGTTGACCGCCTGTTGCCTGAAACCGGCAAGCAGAAATTCCATCTCGACCTATGGCAACAACCTTATGCCGTAAGCCGTTATTACGGCACGGGACAGTGGACCGACGAGCATCTCGAGGCCCTGCGCCCGTATCTCAAGGCACTGGCGCGCGCCGGACAGTGCACCGTATCGACCATACTTTTCTACGAACCGTGGGGAAAGCAGTCGCACGACAAGTTTGAGCCTATGGTGGAAACCGTAAAGACAGCCGCCGGCGCGTGGAAATACGACTACACCGTGTTTGACAAATATGTGGAGCTTTGCGACGAGTGCGGCATAAACCGACAGATAAACTGCTTCAGCATGGTGCCGTGGGACATGAGCTTCCGCTACAAAGACGAGGCCACCGGCAGCTACAAATATCTCACTACAAGCACTTCGGCATCGCAATACAAAGAACTGTGGAACTCGTTTCTCACGAGCTTCAAGGCGCACCTGAAAGAAAAAGGGTGGTTTGAAAAAACCAACATAGCAATGGACGAACGTGGCGAAAGCGACATGCTCAACGCCTATGCCATAGCCAGCGCGCAAGGTTTCAGCATGGCTCTGGCCGGAAACTACCACAGTTCGCTGTGCGACAAACTGCAAGACTACAGCGTGGCATTGGGCCAAGCCAGCCAGTTCACCGACGAACAGATGCAGCAGCGCAAGCAAAACAACCGCGTCACCACGTTCTACACGAGCTGCTCTAATCCCGAACCCAACATATTCACACACTCGCAGACAGCCGAAGCTGCCTACCTGCCGCTGCATGCAGCCGCTTGCGGCATCGACGGTTTCCTGCACTGGTCGTTCATCAACTGGGACGAGCATCCGCTCACCGACAGCCGTTTCCGCATGTTCGAGGCCGGCGACACCTACTGCTACTATCCCGGCAACCGCCCGAGCGTGCGATTTGAACGGCTCATCGAAGGCATACAACAGTATGAGAAAGTGCAGATAATGAAGGAACAATATGCCGACAACAATATAATGACGGCCAAACTCAACACACTGCTCAGCCGTTTTGAAAACGCAAACGCCACGGGCGAGGAGTGCGCCAAAGCTGTTGACGCAATGGAAGAATTCCTCAACCAAAGCACCGAGCAGACTGACACGCAGGAAATAACCGGCATACAAGACCTGTTCAACACCAGCAACGGCGACGGCAAAGTGCCGCCCTACCGCATTCCTGGCCTTGCCAGCACCTCAAGCGGACGGCTCATAGCCACTGCGGCACGCCTTGTGTGCGGCACCGACCCCGGTTTCGGACAGGTGGACGTGGTGTGCCGCACAAGCGACGACAACGGCGCGACATGGAGCGAAATGAAGGACGTGGCCGTGGGAACGGGCGTGACATCGGCAACGGAGAACTATTTCGACACGGCTTTCGGCGACCCTGCCGTCGTGGCCGACCGTGACAGCAAAGAGGCTCTGATAATCGCCGTAGGCGGATGCACCCTTTTCACAAGCGAGAACACCACACGACAGAACCCCAACCTCATTGCCCTCATACGCAGCCACGACAACGGCGAGACATGGGAGAAACCCGTTGACATAACCGAGGACATTTACACTCTGTTCGACGACCTCGACCCAATGGAGGCGGCATTCGTGGCCGGAGGCAGAATATTCCAGAGCCGCATCGTGAAGGTGGGCGACTACTACCGCCTGTATGCCGCACTCTGCGCACGCCCATGCGGCAACAAGGTTGTATATTCCGACGACTTCGGGGCCACATGGCATGTGCTCGGAGGATCGGCAGCGCGTCCTGCCGCCGACGGCAACGAGGCAAAGTGCGACGAGTTGCCCGACGGACGGGTGATTCTATCGTGCCGCGTGTCGGGCGGCAGGGTGTACAACGTGTTCACCTACACCGACACCGGTAAGGGCAAAGGCAACTGGGACACATCGGTGAAATGCACATTCGACGGTTCCGGCCTTACTCCCGGCGGCAATTCTACCAACGGCGAGATGCTCGTCTTGCCCGTAAAACGCAACAGCGACAACGCTGAAATGTATATCGCACTGCAATCAATACCGACAGGAAGCGGACGCACCGACGTGGGCATATACTACAAGGAACTCAACGAGGTGGCCGATTGCGACGGCGCAGCCGGTCTTTCTGCCGGGTGGGACGGTTTCTTCCCCGTGAGCGACACTTCATCGGCATACAGTTCGATGGAGCTGCAGGCTGACGGCAACATCGGTTTCTTCTGGGAACAGACTCTCACGAGTTTCGGACAACGCCAGAATCCTGTTACAACGAGCTTCCCCACCGGCAGCGGAACGCACAATTACGACGGTTTCGACAACCTGTATGCAGCTCTCAGCATGGAACAAATCACCGGCGGAGCATACAGTCTGAAACTGGATGCCGACCGCCGCGCATTTCTGCAACGCTATTTCAAGGCCATAGGCGAGAATGCCGACATTAGCACCGAGAACAAAACCCTGTTGAACGAAGCCATTGAAGGATTGAGCGAACAGCCCACCATCGGCGAAATCGACCATATATACAACTTGCTCGGCAGCGGCGAAGCTGCCGACAAATGGGACGGACATGTGGTGACGTTCACCAACGTGCAGTATAACGGAGACGAGTATGCCCTGTATATCGACAGCGACAACTGCCTTCAGGCATCGGCTTCGTCGGCTGCATCGCTGGGAAAAAGCGCGGAATTTGACTGCGTGAAGAGAACCGGCGGGAAGTATTCGTTCTACAACAAAGCCTCGGAGGCATACATGATATGGCGTGCCGGAGGCAACTACGGGTACAACAACAACGCCGGAACACTGGCCGCCTACGCTCCCACATGGTGCGACTGGACTGTAAACGACGGCAGCGCGACACGCGAAGGCACTGTCTGGCTTCTCAACAAGCGCGCCAACGGCACCACCGACGGCACGCTGATATTGTTGTCAACGGGCGTGTTCGACTCCTGGATGAACAGCGTGGCATGGTCGTCGGGCTACAGCAACCTCTTCCGCATCGACGTGGTGGGCGACACCGACGGCATTGCCGACATAAAAATGCACGCCGACAATGCCGACAAGTCAATTTACAGTCTGTCGGGAATACGCGTGTCTGCACCGACACGCGGTGTGTATGTGTCGGAAGGCAAAAAGACCATTTACTGAAAACAGCGCACCGTAAGGCCGGGCGCAGCATGAAACACAAGGCCACGGAAAAGGGGTATTTACTGGTTGCAAGGTTGCTTGTTCCAATAAACACCCCTTTTTCGTGGTCTTGAAGCCTTATAGGGATTATGCGTCAGACGCATGCCTGCGGCACGCCCGTTACTCCCATTCTATTGTCGAAGGCGGTTTCGACGATATGTCGTAGCACACGCGGTTGACGCCTTTCACCTTGTTTATTATCTCATTGGACACCTTTGCCATGAAATCGTAGGGCAGATGCGCCCAATCGGCGGTCATGGCATCGGTTGAAGTCACGGCACGCAAGGCCACGGGATGCTCATATGTGCGCTCGTCGCCCATAACGCCCACCGAGCGTACTGTTGAAAGCAGCACCGTTCCGGCTTGCCAAATCTTGTCGTAAAGACGCTCGCCGTCGGGGCATACATAGCTTTGCATGTTGCTTATGTAGATGTCGTCGGCATCCTGAAGGATGCGCACTTTCTCGCGTGTGATGTCGCCAAGGATGCGGACGGCAAGTCCGGGACCGGGGAACGGATGACGCTTTATGAGCCGTTCGGGCATCTGCAGCTGCCGTCCGGCACGCCGAACCTCGTCCTTGAAGAGCCATTTCAGCGGCTCACACAGTTGCAGGTGCATCTCCTTTGGCAGTCCGCCCACGTTGTGGTGGCTCTTGATTACCTTTCCGGTTATGTTCAGGCTCTCAATGCGGTCGGGGTATATGGTGCCCTGCGCAAGCCATTTGGCATCGGTTATCTTCTTTGCTTCGGCATTGAACACCTCCACGAAATCGCGTCCTATTATCTTGCGTTTCTGCTCGGGGTCGGTCACTCCCTCCAAATCCTTGAAGAATTTCTCGCTCGCGTCAACGCCCACCACGTTGAGTCCAAGTCCTTCATAATCGGCCATTACCTGCTGGAACTCGTTCTTGCGCAACATTCCATGGTCGACAAATATGCATGTAAGGTTCTTGCCTATGGCCTTGTTGAGCAGCACGGCGCACACCGAAGAGTCAACGCCACCGCTCAGTCCGAGTATCACGCGGTCGTTGCCGAGCTGCTCTTTCAGCTCGTTCACCGTTGACTCCACAAACGATGCGGGGCTCCATTCCTGCTTGCTTCCGCAAATGTCCACCACGAAATTGCTGAGCAACTGCTTGCCCTGCACCGTGTGGTAAACCTCGGGATGGAACTGTACGGCCCACACCGGGTTGGCAGTAGAGGCATAGGCAGCAAACTTAACGTCTGCCGTCGAGGCTATCACATGGCAGTCTGACGGGATGGCGGTGATTGTGTCGCCGTGGCTCATCCACACCTGCGAGTTCTCGTCAAAGCCCTTGAACAACGGATTTTCCTTGTCGAATGTCTGCAGATTGGCACGTCCGTACTCGCGAGTACCGGTTTGCTCCACCTTTCCTCCGTTGGCATACGAAATGAACTGTGCCCCGTAACAGATGCCGAGAACCGGGTATTTGCCCACGAAACGCGACAAATCCACCTTGAAAGCCTCGGGGTCGTGCACGGAATAAGGCGAGCCGCTGAGTATTACTCCTATTATGCCCTCCTCGTTCTCGGGAAACTTGTTGTAGGGAAGAATCTCGCAGAAGGTGTCGAGTTCGCGCACACGGCGGCCTATCAGCTGCGTGGTCTGCGACCCGAAATCAAGAATGATGATCTTCTGTTGCATATTTATATTGTTGTAATGATTGTTGCCTGATGTTGTGCGGCACCGCATTTTGGTTCAGAGAGTGCCGAGAAATGTTTCGGCCTGTGCAAGAGTGTCGAGCTTGCCTATGTCCATTAGTTTCAGGTCGGGTTTCACATAGCCTGCTATGGGGTGGTCGGCGCATGCCTTCAGGTAGAAGTCGATGATGCCGAAGCGGTCGGGCATGGTGTCCATAAGAGCAAGCAGGCGCGGCGTTATGGCGTGTATTCCTGCAAAGGCATACATGCGGCACGCCTTGGGGTCGAGGTCTTTGTAGGGCGATTTCACCTCGCCCGTCTCGATGTTGGTCCACCCCACGAGCCTCATGTCGTCGTCGAAGAGCAGATAGCGTTTTGTCTTGCGGCTGCTCACGAGCAGCAGTGCGTCGGCCTTTCCGGCATTGCCGCTGTCGGCTGCGATCCGATAGAAACCGGCAAGGTTGACATTACTGAGAATGTCCACGTTGTGGATGAGTACGGGGGAGTCGTTGCCGAACAATGGCCTGGCCTTCTTTATTCCGCCGCCTGTATCGAGAAGTGCCGCAGTCTCGTCGGAAACGAGCGTTTCCACGCCTTCCTGCGGATTGGCGGCGAGATAGTCTTTAATCTGGTCGGCGAAATGATGCACATTGACAACGATGCGTTTCGTTCCCGCATCGGCGAGCCTGTCGGCCACGCGCCTTATGAGCGGCTTGCCCCCTACCCTCACCAATGCCTTAGGCATCGTGTCGGTGAGCGGTTTCAAGCGGGTGCCAAGCCCGGCCGCGAATATCATTGCCTGCATCATAAGTTGTCAAGATGTTGAATGTTTGCGCTATGCTTCTGCAAAAGTAACGATTTTATTGCAAACGGCAAAGTGTGCCGCGCGTTTTTTGCCGCTACTGCTTTGCCTCAAACACTTGGCTTATGCCCTGTTCACGGTGGCACACACGCACCTCGATGCCGAAGCGTTCGTGCAGGTGCATGGCAAGGTGTTGTGCCGAATACACGCTGCGGTGCTGTCCGCCTGTGCAGCCGAACGAGAACATAAGGTCGGTGAATCCCCGGTCGATGTAACGCTGCACATGCGCGTCGGCGAGTTTGTACACACTGTCGAGAAACGTGAGTATCTCGCCGTCGTCTTCAAGAAAGCGCACGACGGGCTCGTCAAGGCCCGTAAGTTTCTTGTAAGGCTCGTAGCGTCCGGGGTTGTGCGTGCTGCGGCAATCAAACACATAGCCTCCGCCGTTGCCCGACTCGTCAGCCGGAATGCCCTTGCGGTAGGAGAAACTGAACACGCGCACCACGAGTGGCCCTTTGCCGTCATACTTCGAGAATGTGGCCGGGCCGTCTTGCGGATGCCCAGCAAACACATTGTCGGTGGCCGTGCGGAAGCCGTCGGCACGGCTCAGCGCAGGTTCTTCTATACGGGCGTAGCGCGGCATCTCGGTGAGTCGGCGCAGCAAATCCATCAGGTAAGGATAAGGAAAATGGCCCGACATCTTCACTATTTCGCGCAGGTTGTCGATGGCAGGTGGTATCGACTCGATGAAATGGCGTTTCCTTTCAAAATAGCCACGGAAGCCATAGGCTCCGAGCACCTGCAGTGTGCGGAACAGCACAAACAGGCTCAGCCGTCCTACAAAATGCCGCACCGACGGCACCTCGGTGTAGTTTTTCAGCGAATCGTAGTATTCGGCCACCAGTTCACGCCTCAGTTTGTTGGGATATTTTGCCGACGCTTGCCACAGAAACGATGCGAGGTCGTAGTAGTAAGGCCCTTTGCGTCCGCCCTGAAAGTCGATGAAATAGGGATTGCCGCCGTCGTCGAGCATTATGTTGCGTGCCTGGAAGTCGCGGTAGAGGAAACTGTCGGTTTTCTCTGCCGTGAGGTCTTTGGCAAACAGGCGGAAATTGGCTTCGAGCTTGAGCTCGTGGAAGTCAAGTCCAGAGGGTTTCAGAAAGCAATACTTGAAATAGTTGAGGTCGAAAAGCACGCTGTCCTCGTCAAACTCCGGCTGCGGGTAGCAGTTGGTCCAGTCGAGTCCGCGCGCCCCGCGTATCTGCACGTTCGGCAGTTGCCGCACTGCCGTCTTCAGCAGTTCCTTCTCGCGTTGGTTGTAACGCCCCCCGGCCTGTCGGCCTCCGGCTATTGCGTCAAACAGCGACACGTTGCCGAGGTCGGTCTGCAGATAGCGCAGTCCGTCGTCGGTAGCGGCCAGCACGCGCGGCACGGGCAGTTGGCGGTGAGCGAAATGGTCGGCAAGATATATGAAAGCGTGGTTCTCGTCACGGCTCGTGCCTATCACCCCCACAACGGTGCTGCCGTCGTCGGCGGTGAATCTGTAATATTCACGGTTGCTGCCCGCGCCTTTCATGCGCTGGGTGTTGGCGGGGCTGTGGCCCTGCCATTTCTCATACAGTTTTATTAGTTGTTCCACGCTATTTGTGTTTTGGTAGGGTTCAGGTGTCGTTCAGGGGATAAAGAACGGTTATTGTCTCACCCGAAATATTTCTTGTCCTTCTTGTCGGCCCATGCCTTTATCAGTCGGTCGGCCACGAGCACGAGTATAATCACCCCTGCCGCGATAGGCAGCGAACTGGTGAGTGCCCATGTTCCGGCAAAGATTATGGCAAACAGCACCAGCAGTTTCAAGCTAAAGTAATTTTTCATAATGCGAAATTATAAAAAAAACGCCACATAGCGGCATCGCCGCACGATTTTAAATAGGTGTTCAAAATTATTTGATATGGACATGGCCTTGTTTTGTCTTTTTTGAAAACCTACTTACCTTTTCGGCCTTTGTAATCTTCCTGCATGAAAAAAATCGCATGTCTCACGACATACGATTTCCAAAAACAAACTACTTAAAAACTAATCTACTAAAACAAATCTAAACATTACGCCAAAAAGGGCCGAATGTTTTTCTATAACATTCGCAAATTTAGCGAGTTTAACTCCATTTTCAATAAATGGAAACAATAAATTAATTATTTTTCACATCTTTATCCAAATTTATTGAAATAGAGCCTGTTATAAGATTACAGTTTGCAATCCCTACATTACATAACCGTCTAAATCAGCCACTTGTATGTGCCTCCTGACCCGGCAGATGTTTCAATGTGTAACTGCACGGAAAACTAAACGCCGCACGGCGGCCACGGCAAAACCGCAGCCTATAGCCGCACCCGCGTTGCCATGGCTGTCCGCCATGACTGCAAAGAAGCCTTGCCTGCCGTTCAGGATATGCCGAGAAGCGGTATTATCGACGGCGTGAGCAACGACGTGAATATGCCGTTGAGTGTCAGCCCGAGACTGGCGTAGGCTCCGTGCACCTGACTGCGGTCCATCGATGTAGCCGTGCCTATGGCATGGGCAGCGGTGCCCATAGACAGTCCCTGTGCCACGGGCGACTTCACACGTGCAAAGCCCATGGTGCGATAGCCGCACACTGCGCACATAAGCCCCACGCTCACCACCACCGCAGCGGTGAGCGAAGGAATGCCGCCCACGGCTTTCGTCACCTCCATGGCTATCGGCGTTGTCACCGATTTCGAGGCGAGCGAGAGTATCACCTCGCGCGATGCGCCCATAACCTTGGCTATGTACACCACCGATACCACGCCCACCACGCAGCCCGCAAGTTCGGAAAGCAGTATGGGCGTGAGCTGCTTCTTTATTGTAGATAGCTGCATGTACAACGGCACGCCGAGTGCCACTACCGCCGGGCGAAGCCAGAACTCAATCATGTGTCCGCCCTCGTTGTAGGTTTCATAGCTCACGCCTGTGAACTTGAGAAACGCTATGATGCAGCAAATAGATACAAGTATGGGGTTCATTACCACCCACCCGGTGTAACGGCGCAACAGCTTGCCCAGAAAATAAGTGCCGAATGTGAGTGCTATAAGGAAAAACTCGTTTGAAAAATAACTCATTCTACAGTTGTGTTTGGTTTTACCTGTGTGTTTTTGAAATGTCCTTTGCCTTGTCGCGCACTTTGCCGTAGCACTGGTGCACCCATCCCGTAACGGCAAGCACAAGCACCGTAGACACTACCGAGGCCACGACAATAGGCAGAAACTGGGCCTTGATAATGTCGAAATAAAGCATTATGGCCACACCTGGCGGCACGAAGAAGAAACCGATGTTGCCTACGAGGAAATCGGAGATGCTGCGCACCCATTCCAAACGTATAACCTTCAACTTGAGCAGCAGCGTGAGCAACAGCATGCCGACAATGCTCGACGGAAGCGGGATGTGGGTGAGCCAGATTATAAACTCGCCCAACGCAAGACAGCCAAAGATTATGGCCAACTGACGTATCATCATATTACCTTAAATGTGTTTGTTGTTTATCGAAGAATACTTCGCTTTTGTTATCCAAGCGCAAAGTTAACACTTATTTGCGAAACATAACTTATTTACACCAAATATTCGATTGCCGTAACCCATGAAACTGCATTCAAAGGCAATCCGAATGGCATGCAAATGCAGCAATGAAGGCGCGAAAGGCAGAAAAACTTACGCACACCAAAAGATAATATGCAATGATTTTATAACTTTGCTTCGCCGCAACGGCAAACTATGCTGCCGTTCACCACATTATCAAAGGAATCAAACGGCCAAAAAATTATGATTATGCCTACACGCAAAAGATACATAGAACAATCGCTCTTCCCCGAAGATGAAGTGCCAATACAACGCGAGGAAGAAACAAAGGAATATGACCTTACCGACCTTTTCAACCGCCTGTCCAAGTCAAGGTTCCGCAGCAGATTCCGCCTTACGCCGAAAGACCGCGAATATATTACCTGCAAAGGCATCGACACCATACGCAGCCACGCCAAGGATTTCGTGGCAAAGCGTCTGTCGCCAGCCGTCATCCCCAACGACGGCAAGCAGACACCCATGAAAGGTCACCCCGTATTCCTCGCTCAGCATGCCACGGGATGCTGCTGCCGAGGTTGTTTCTCAAAGTGGCACGGCATTACCCCGGGACGTGAACTCACAACAGATGAACAAGACTATGCCGTAGCCGTGCTGATGGCTTGGATAGAAAGACAGATGCAAAACTATTAGTGGCCGGCAAAAACGTTGTAAATGGCAAGTCCCGTAGGTTAGGATGTTCAAAATCCGAATAAATTCTCTGTCAAATTTTTGCCTTAATTTCATTCAGAGTCCCCAAAGGGGGCTCGCTCGGCTCTGCCGCTTGCCTTAGCAAGAATTCTGCATAACCGCTGGTGGAGCGAGCGTAGCGAGCGAAACCTGCGGATAGAAACGGCTTTCGCATCGTCGTCCTCGAAGAGGGCGAACTAAAATAAACTTTTGTCACAATGGAAAGTTCGCCCTCTTCGAGGACGATTTCCCAACAATTCATGTGATCCGCAGGTTCCCTACGGTCACCAGCGGTTATGCAGAATTCGCCCCCTTCGGGGACGCATATTTAAATTCCAAATTATTGGTGTCCGGTAAAAACATCGCAATCGGCGAGTCCCGTAGGGATGACATATATCTGTGCGGCATGGCACAAAAAAAAGGTCTCCACAAACCCTGAGGCTGTGGAGACCACT
>CAVDCP010000013.1:0-61468 GCA_963607545.1 bacterium | reverse complement strand
TGCGTGGAATGGGCAAGCGTATGTGGTTGGGGCTTTGCGGATGCCGTTGCCGATATGTACGAGGAAGGCAAGGCGATAGACAAGGAACTTGCCACGAAATATCCGACAACAAGAATGAGCGAGGCGGAAATCAAAAAGATGTTCGGAAAATGAATTGGTTCTACATTATAATAGGTTATCTCTTGCTTGCCAATGTCGTAACATTCATCACCTACGGCATTGACAAGTACAAGGCTAAGAATGTGAAGTGGCGCATTTCGGAGGCGACACTCTTGCTGATGGCAGTCTTTGGCGGCAGCGTCGGTGCATGGCTTGGGATGAAGGCGTTTCATCACAAGACCATGCACAAGAAGTTCTATATAGGTATGCCAGCCATTATCGTACTACAAATTGCGCTTGCGGTATGGCTTGCCTATAAAGGTATCATTGCGTAACCATACGCCTTTCTCTCCACAAAGCCGTTTGCATCTGCGCACCCAAAGTTCTTCTTGTTTAGACTCACGAGAATCTATGCTTAAGCCACACACTTTTGCAGGTGACCCGATAAAACTCGCAGTTTGAGTGAATTTCACCAAAGTTGCGAGTTTTATTTATATCGAGAGTGTATTTGAGGTTTTGACACACTACTGCATCAAAGCCTTGTCACCGATTTCACGCCCTTCACGGTGCGCAGCTTCTTCAGCAAGGCTTCCAATTTCGACGTGTCTTCAAGCTGCACAACGAGATTTCCGCTGAAAAGTCCGTCGTGGCTGTCGATGTTTATCGACCTCATCACGATTTTCTCCTCCTTTGATATTACGCTCGTTATGTTGTTCACGATGCCTATGTCGTCGTTGCCCACCACACGGAGCGTTATTGAATATTGCGACGCTCCCTTTCCGCTCCATTTTGCCTTCACGATGCGGTAGCCGAAACGTTTGCGCAATTCGGGCGCGTTGGGGCAATTGACATGGTGTATCTTTATGCCGCCGCTCACCGTAACGAAACCGAACACCGGGTCGCCGTAGATAGGATGACAACATTTGGACAGTGTGTAGTCGAGCCCCTTCAGGTTGCGGTCGATCACGAGCACGTCGTCGCTGCCACGCACCACCTCATCTTCGGGCCGTTCATAGCAGAATTCCTCGGCCGAACGCACGTTGGTTGCAGCATGTTGCTTTTGGTCGCGGTCGCGCTCCTCCACATATTTCTCAATCACGTCGTTGGCATCAAGCTTCTCGTCGGTGAGCTGCTTGTAGAAATCGGATGTCTCCTTAAACCCGAGTTTCTTTATGAGATGCGACATGACGCTCTCTTCCATCTCTATCTTGCGGTTCTTGAACTTGCGTGCGAGCATTTCCTTTGCATATACCGACTCCTTCACCTGCGTCTCTTTCAAGGCGAGCCTTATCTTGGCGCGTGCCCTTGCCGTCTGCACGATGTTCAGCCAGTCTTGCTTCGGGGTCTGGTTGTTTTGGGTAACAATCTCAACCTGATCGCCAGAGTGCAGCACCTCGCGTATAGAGACATTCTTGCCGTTTATGCGTCCGCCCACGCACCTGTTGCCCACACCTGAGTGTATGTGATAGGCGAAATCAAGGATTGTCGCGCCTTTTGGGAATTTCAGGAGGTCGCCCTTTGGCGTGAAGACAAACACCTCATCCTCATACAAGTCCATCTTGAACTGATCCATAAGCTGCATATCGTCGCCGGTTTCGAGAGCCGTGCGTATGTTGCCGAGCCACTCGTCGAGCCCGCTCTCGCCCTTGATGCCCTTGTAGCGCCAGTGTGCGGCAAGTCCGCGCTCGGCCACCTCGTCCATGCGTTCGGTGCGAATCTGCACCTCCACCCATTTGTTTTCAGGCCCGAGCACGGTGATATGCAGACTCTCGTAGCCGTTTGACTTGGGCACAGAGAGCCAGTCGCGCAGACGTTTCGGGTTGGGCTGATACATGTCGGTCACAAGCGAGTAGGCTTGCCAGCAAAGCATTTTTTCCTTGTCGAACGGCGAGTCGATGATTATGCGTATGGCGAAGAGGTCGTAGATGCCTTCGAAACCGCATTTCTGCTTTTTCATTTTCTGCCATATCGAATGGATGCTCTTGGTGCGACCCTTGACGTGGCACTTGATGCCGAGTTCGTCGAGTTTCTGCTTTATAGGCTGTATGAACCGTTCGATATAGGCATCGCGCGATTTCTTGGTGGCGTTGAGCTTCTCCTTTATCATATAGTAGGCGTCATGCTCAAGATATTTCAGGCTCAGGTCTTCAAGTTCGCTTTTCAGCTTGTAAAGTCCGAGTTTGTGGGCAAGCGGAGCGTAAAGATAGCTTGCCTCCTCGGCCACGCGGCGGCGTGCCTCGTCGTTGCCGGTGTCCCTTATGCGCCGCATGAGGTTGACACGGTCGGCAATCATTATGAGGATGACGCGCATGTCCTCGGCAAACGAGAGCAGTAGGTTTCTGAAATTCTCGCTCTCTATAATCGGGGTTTTGGTGTAGAGTTCGTGTATGCGCACAAGCCCGTGTATGATGTTGGCTATTCCGTCGCCGTAAAGTTCACGAGCAGTGTCGAGCGTGAGTCTGCCTCCGATTACACTGTTGTAAAGAAGTATGGCGATAACGCAGTCGCGCTTCATGCCTATTTCCTCCACTTCAAGTTGGGCAGTCTGCATGCTGAGCAGTATAGGATTGAGCCCGAACACATCACGGGCGAGGCTTCCCTGCCTAAGTTCGGTTTCGATTTGCGCCTTAAGGTTTTTCTCATCGTTTGGCATCAGCGTCCCGCTCACAGCCTCTTTCAGGCTCGCGGCAAGCTGCATGAATTCCTTTTTCTCTTCAATGGTGAATATCAACTTTTCCTCCATAATCCACACACGTTAAGTTAAATTATCAGGCAAAGTTACAAAAAAATGTCCTCACCGTTTCGCGATTATTGAAAAAGTAGTTATATTTGTAACTAATTACCGACAATCATCTAAAAACTACAAATACTATGTTGTCTGAACAAGATTTAAAACAAATCTCTGAAAAGAACATCAAAAGCGAACAGGTGGAACACCAGCTCGCACAATTCAAGCAAGGTTTTCCGTTTCTGAAAATCGTTTCAGCCGCAGCCGTAGGACAAGGCGTAGCAGCCCCCGACGCGAAAGAGCGCGAAACATATATTGAAGAATGGAAAAAATATGTAGGCGAAGGACACGACGTGGTGAAATTCGTCCCGGCAAGCGGTGCGGCAAGCCGCATGTTCAAGAATCTCTTTGCTTTTCTCGATGCGCCTTACGATGTGCCGACGACCGATTTTGAGAAGGATTTCTTCAACGGTCTGCCCAAATTCGCATTCCGCAAGGATCTCTGCGCAAAGTGCAAGGAAAACGACGGCAAAAGCGCGTGCAAGCTGAAAGAAGCCGACAAATACAAGGAAATCGTGGCCAACCTGCTCGGCGAGAAAGGACTTTGCTACGGACAGTTGCCCAAGGGCATGCTCCTGTTCCACGACTATCCCGACGGGCCGCGCACCCCTATGGAGGAGCATCTTGTTGAAGCTGCACTCTATGCAAGTTCCAACGGCACGGCCAACATCCATTTCACAGTGTCGCACGACCATCTCGCACTCTTCAAGGCCAAAGTGGACGAGAAGAAAGACTACTACGAGAAGAAATTCGGCGTAAGCTTCAACGTGTCGTTCTCTGAGCAGAAACCAAGCACCGACACCATTGCCGTGAACACCGACAACACTCCGTTCCGCAATGCCGACGGCTCGCTGCTTTTCCGTCCGGGCGGACATGGTGCCCTCATAGAAAACCTTAACGACATCGATGCCGACGTGGTGTTCATCAAGAACATCGACAATGTTGTGCCCGACCGTCTCAAAGACACGACCGTTGTCTACAAGCAACTCATCGGCGGAATGCTCGTTTCCATACAAAAACGCGTGAAGGCATGCCTTGAACTGCTCGATTCGGGCGAATATACACACGAACAGTTGGCAGAAATGCTGAGCTTCCTCGAAAACGAACTGTACTGCCGCCGCCAAGACGCAGACAAACTTGACGACAATGCGCTCGCTGCATATCTGCACAAGAAGCTCAACCGCCCCATACGCGTGTGCGGCGTGGTGAGAAACGTGGGCGAGCCTGGCGGTGGCCCGTTTGTATGCTACAACCAGGACGGAACGACAAGTCTGCAGATTCTCGAATCGAGCCAAATCGACAAGAACAACACCGAATATGTAAAGATGTTCGAAGAAGGCACACATTTCAACCCCGTTGACCTCGTGTGCGCTGTGAAAGACTACAAGGGCAAGCCATTCAACCTGCCGGAATATGTTGACAAGACAACCGGGTTCATCAGTTCAAAGAGCAAGGACGGGAAAGAACTCAAGGCCCTCGAATTGCCGGGACTGTGGAACGGAGCAATGAGCGACTGGGTTACGGTGTTTGTTGAAGTGCCCATTGAAACGTTCAATCCCGTGAAGACAGTAAACGACCTTCTGCGCGAACAGCACCAGCCCGAATGACAATGCACGCACAAGACAAGTGCATCTATATATAATTAAGGTGTGGGCACAGCCATCCCGGCATCAGCCGAGACTGTGCCCACGCATGGTTTTCTGCCACGACAGTGGGGATGCGGCATGGCAGCGGCACACCACGGCGACCAGCTTGGCAGAAGCCGGAACACGAAACCATGAAAGACAAACATTCTGAACACATACACGGGTCTGCCGTGCGCATAATTGCGATGTTTAGTCCCTATTAAAACATTGTTAAACCCCTATAAAAAAGAACGGGTGCCAATTGCATAATTCAGATTATTTATTAACTTTGCAATCATAAAATCCACATCGGATTATGACGATAGTAATAGCGGCCATACTACTAATAGGCTATCTACTAATAGCTACTGAAAGATACACAAACATCAACAAGGCAGCCGTAGCCATATTTGTCGGCACCTTAGGTTGGATTTTGTATATCTGCTACGGTGCCGACTTTGTTACGAGCCAACACCTGACCGATTTCTCCACTTTCCTCAATGGCACCGGCGCATCAAGCAGTCTGGTAAAACAGTTCATCGCCCGTGACGTTTTTCTCAAATATGTAGGGAAAGCATCAGAAATAGTATTGTTTCTGTTGGCCACGACAACAATCGTCGAGATATTGCAAAACAACGGTTGTTTCGACTTCCTTACACGGATGCTGCGCACCCGCAACAGCAGGAAAATGCTGTGGATGCTTTCGGCAATAACTTTCGTGGTGTCGGCAAACCTCGACAATCTCACGACAACCGTGATGATGCTCACCGTAATGCACGGCGTGGTGGCCAACCAACGACAACGGCTTGTGCTGGGATGTGCCGTCGTGGTGTCGGCAAACTGCGGCGGAGCACTCACCGTAATAGGCGACCCTACGGGACTTGTGCTTTGGAACACGGGGGCGGTGACAGCCTCCAATTTTTCTGCTTCGCTTGCAATCCCGTGCCTCGTGGCATGGCTCGTGCCCGTGGCCGCACTCGGACAGATGATGCCCGGACGCATTGAAACGGTGTGGGCAACACCACCCTACCAAGGCGACGACACCGTGCTTAAAGTGTGGCAACGCACACTCATGCTCTTTGTTGGCATTGGCGGCCTGTGGTTCATCCCCACATTCCATAACATCACAAAACTCAGTCCGTTTCTCGGCGCGCTCTGCGTGCTCGCCATACTGTGGATTGTTAATGAAGTGGCCAACCGCAAGCGCATGGATACCAACGAAATGGTGCGCCGGAGAACGCCGCTTGCCCTGCAATATGGCGGCGTGCAAACAATATTGTTTGTGCTCGGCATAATGCTCACCGTGGGCGTTATAAGAGAAACGGGAGTGGCACATGCCGTGATGAAAGCCGCCGGCCCATATCTTGACAACCTGCTGGTTGCGGGCACTGTCACCGGACTGGCGAGCACCGTGCTCGACAATTTTGCGACGGCAGCTACAATGATTTCGCTGCACGATACGGCATTCAACGGCGGAATGGCCGACATCGCGTCGGCAACGATGTATGCCAATGGCGTGAACGATGCCTACTGGAAAGTGGTGGCCTACGCATCGGCCATGGGCGGAAACGTGTTCAGCATCGGTTCGGCAAGCGGACTGGCACTCATGAAAATAGAGAGGATGCGATTCGGGATGTTTTTCCGCATCGTGGGTTGGAAGGCTCTCGCCGCATCGGCAACCGGACTCGGAATCTTATGCATAACATTAAATTAAAATATAAAACATTCGGTTATGGCGAAAATTAATACAATCGGAATTATGACATCCGGCGGTGACGCGCCGGGAATGAATGCCGCCATACGCGCGGTGACACGCGCTGGCATCTGCAACGGCTTCAACATCAAAGGAATATATCGCGGATATGACGGTCTTATAAACGGTGAGATTGAAGACTTCACCACAGAAAACGTGAGCGGAATAATAATGTCGGGCGGAACAATACTGAAAACCGCACGCTCAAAGGAATTCATGACCGACGAAGGCAAAGAGAAAGCCTACCAGAACATCGTGTCGCACGGCATCGACGCGCTCGTGGTTATCGGCGGAAACGGCTCGCTCACCGGAGCCATGGAGTTTGCACAAAAGTATGACCTGTGCTGCATCGGACTGCCGGGTACTATCGACAACGACCTTTACGGCACCGACTCGACAATAGGATATGACACAACGTTGAACACTATCGTGGAATGCGTAGACCGTATCCGTGACACTGCACAGAGCCACGAACGTATCTTCTTCATCGAGGTAATGGGACGTGACGCCGGTTTCCTTGCACAGAACAGTGCTATAGCAAGCGGCGCAGAAGCGGCTATCATACCCGAAGACTCCACCGACGTAGACCAGTTGTCGCGCTTCATGGAGCGAGGCATACGCAAATCGAAGAAAAGCTGCATCGTGATTGTGTCGGAAAGCCCGAAATGCGGTGCCATGTTCTATGCCGACCGTGTGAAAAAAGAATTCCCGGGCTATGATGTGCGCGTGTCTATACTCGGACACCTGCAGCGCGGCGGACGCCCAAGCGCACACGACCGAATACTCGCATCACGCACAGGAGTAGGTGCTATCGAGGCCATACTGCAGGGGCAACGCAACGTCATGATTGGCGTGCGCAACAACGAGATTGTTTATGTGCCGCTCAGCGAAGCAATACGCAGCGACAAACCATTCGACCGCAAGCTCATAAAGGTGCTCGACGAGCTCAGCATCTGACACGCAAAAGCGTATGAAAGAGCCGTAAGAATGGCCTTTTTGCGAAGAAAACATGCAATAAACATTAAATGTTTTTTTTCATAAAAATATAGTTGTTATATTTGCAGCAGATTAAAAAACAAAAGAAAATATATGTCACAAATCATCGGGTACATTTCTCAAATTATCGGTCCGGTTATCGATGTCTATTTCGACACTGCCGGAAAGAACGCCGAGGAAGTATTGCCTAAAATTCACGAAGCTCTTAAGTTGAAACGTCCCAACGGACAAGAGCTTGTCATTGAGGTGCAGCAGCACATCGGCGAAGACACCGTGCGTTGCGTTGCAATGGACAATACGGACGGATTGCAGCGCGGTATGGAGGTAACACCTACGGGAAATCCTATCCTCATGCCTGCCGGAGAGCAAATCAAAGGCCGCATGATGAATGTAATAGGACAGCCTATCGACGGCATGGAAAAACTCGACATGCAAGGAGCATATCCCATACACCGCGAGGCACCCAAGTTTGAAGACCTATCCACACACAAGGAAATGCTCGCCACGGGCATAAAGGTCATCGACCTGCTCGAGCCTTACATGAAAGGTGGAAAAATCGGACTCTTCGGCGGTGCTGGCGTAGGTAAGACCGTGCTCATCATGGAGTTGATAAACAACATTGCCAAGGGACACAACGGATATTCCGTATTCGCCGGTGTCGGCGAGCGTACTCGCGAGGGCAACGACCTCATACGCGACATGCTCGAATCGGGAGTTATCCGCTACGGCGAGAAGTTCAAGAAGGCCATGGAAGAAGGCAAATGGGACTTGTCGCTCGTTGACCCGGAAGAACTGAAGAAGAGTCAGGCAACACTCGTCTACGGCCAGATGAACGAACCGCCGGGTGCACGTGCATCAGTGGCGCTCTCCGGCCTTACCGTAGCCGAGGAATTCCGCGACCACGGAGGCAAGGATGGCGAGGCTGCCGACATCATGTTCTTCATCGACAACATCTTCCGTTTCACCCAGGCAGGTTCTGAGGTGTCGGCACTGTTAGGCCGAATGCCTTCGGCAGTGGGTTACCAGCCTACACTTGCAAGCGAGATGGGACAGATGCAGGAGCGTATCACTTCGACGAAGAAGGGTTCTATCACCTCGGTGCAGGCCGTATATGTACCTGCCGACGACTTGACCGACCCGGCACCTGCAACGACCTTCACCCACTTGGATGCCACTACGGAGTTGTCGCGTAAAATCACCGAGCTTGGTATATACCCCGCTGTAGACCCGTTAGGTTCCACATCACGCATCCTCGACCCGCTTATTGTCGGCAAAGAGCACTATGAGTGCGCACAACGCGTGAAACAGATTCTGCAACGCTACAAGGAACTGCAGGACATCATTGCCATTCTCGGTATGGACGAACTGTCCGATGAAGACAAACAGACCGTGAACCGTGCACGCCGCGTGCAGCGTTTCCTCTCGCAGCCGTTCGCCGTGGCAGAACAGTTCACCGGTGTTCCGGGCGTGATGGTTTCGATAGAAGACACTATCAAGGGCTTCAACATGATTCTTGACGGCGAGGTTGACGACCTGCCCGAACAGGCATTCCTCAATGTCGGGACTATCGAAGACGCTATAGAAAAAGGCAAGAAGCTACTTGAGGCAGCAAAAGGTTAAACCGCTAAACATTTTGTACTATGAGTTTGAATTTAAGAATCGTTTCGCCTGAAAAGGTGGAATATGAGGGAACGGCAGACCGCGTTGTCGTGCCGGGAACAAGTGGCGAGTTTGAGATACTTGTAAACCATGCCCCTATCATATCCACACTCGACAGCGGACGCATTGCTTTTTTTGACTCTGAAGGCGAACACGAAGTGAAAATCACCGGCGGTTTTGTCGAAGTGCAGAAGAATGAAGTCAATATTTGCGCTGAATTTCAACGTTAAACGACACTTATGGCTTCATATTCTGACACCCGAAAATTGTGCCGCCGATACATTGTGCAGACAGTAATTGCCACAGCCGCAATGTCTCTGGCAGTGTTGGCATTGTCGGAATTCGCCAATATCGAAGGGCTGAAAGCCCCGCTCGTAGTGAGCGCGGCCTTTGCTCTCGTCATCGAAATTGCCGACATTCTGATATGGCAACGTGTGAGACGAACCGGGCAAGACGATGCCTTGTCCACATTCTACACTGCAGTGTCAGGGTTCAGAATGTTGCTGGCATTGGCCGTATTGGGAGTCTGCTACTTTGTCTCAGGCCGTGACGCGATGCCTAAATTCTGTTTGGTGTTCCTTGCATTCTATGCAATGATGATAATACACCACTCACTGTTTTTCATGCACCGTTCTGGTTGCGGCACAAAATGTGGTAATGATAATAAATAAACTGTAATGAAACAAATAAGGTCATTGTTCCTTCTTGTAATACTGGCTTTCTTGCCATTGCTGGCAAGTGCCGGTGAAGCACAGCCTGACGGGAAAAAGGAGCTTAACATCCCCGAGATTGTCCTTGAGCACCTTGCCGATTCCTACGAGTGGCACATAGCTTCGTATGGCGACAAAAGCCTCAGCATCCCGCTTCCCATAATACTCAGAAGCTCCGACAACGGCGAATGGACATTCTGCACGGCACACACACTGCCCTCCAACTACTATTTCGACGCCAACCACCATGGCAAGATTTACGAGAAACGGCAGGATGGCACGACCTCGCGTCCGCTCGATTTGAGCATCACCAAAACCGTGGCTCAAATATGGATTGTGGTTATTGTCCTTGTCGTCGTGTTCATGAGTTGTGCCCGCTGGTACAAGAGCCGCGACGAAAAGAGTGCCGCCCCGGGTGGATTCGTTGGACTGATGGAAATGCTTGTAATGACGATTTACGACGATGTGATAAAGGCATCGATTGGCGAGAAACGCTTCAAGCCGTTCGCCCCGTATCTTCTTACAGTATTCTTCTTCATCCTCACGTCGAACCTTCTTGGCCTCCTTCCCATATTCCCTGGCGGAGCCAACGTTACGGGCAACATCAACATCACATTGTTTCTCGCCTTGTGTTCAATGATTGCAATCAACCTCTTCGGCAACAAAGAGTATTGGAAAGACATTTTCTGGCCCAACGTCCCGTTGTTCCTGAAAGCCTATCCCGTGCCACTGATGCCGGTAATCGAGTTCTTCGGAGTATTCACCAAGCCGTTCGCACTTATGATTCGTCTCTTTGCCAACATGATGGCAGGCCATGCAATCATATTGAGTTTCACATGCGTGATATTCCTTGGATGGTCGATGGGCGTGGGCTACGGCCTTGGTCTGAACTTTGTGAGTGTCGTAATGATGCTGTTCATGAACTGTCTTGAGGTGCTTGTCGCCTTCATACAGGCATATGTATTCACCCTTTTAAGTGCCGTATTCATAGGACTGGCACAGAAAGAAGAAGAGTAAGCACAACTGAAAAACAAAAAATAACAATAACAATTTAAAATTTTAAAGACTATGATTATTTCATCACTTTTGGCTGCTGAAGGTCTGGCACAGCTGGGCTGCGGTCTCGGAGCAGGTATTGCAACAATTGGCGCAGGTTTAGGTATCGGCAAGATTGGCGGCAGCGCCATGGATGCCATAGCACGCCAGCCGGAGGCTTCAGGCAAGATTATGTCGAACATGATTCTTACCTCGGCCTTTGTTGAGGGTTGCGCACTGTTCGCTATTGTGGCTTGCGCCTTTCTCATCAAATAAGAGAAGTTACATTAAACATTGCAAATGGGTTTTTTCGATAATTTACCTGCAATACTCACTCCCGATCCGGGACTTCTCTTCTGGATGCTTCTTGCATTCGCTGTAGTGTTCTTCGTGCTCGCGAAAAAGGGTTTCCCTGCCATTATCAACATGGTTACGGAGCGTAAACGCTACATAGATGAAAGTCTCGACAAGGCGCAGAGAGCCGCTTCACAGCTTGAAAACATCAAGCAGGAGAGCGAATCGATGCTGCAGGAGGCACGGCAACGGCAGGCAGCCATACTTAAAGAGGCTGCCGCCACCCGTGAGGCTATCGTGGAGAAAGCTCAGGAGAAGGCACGGGAAGAAAGTGCCCGCATCATCAAAGAGGCCAAAGCCGAGATTGAAAGTCAGAAGCAGGCCGCTATAAGTGAAATCCGCGAGCAAGTAGCCACATTGAGTGTCGAGATTTCCGAGAAAGTCTTGCGACAGAAACTCGGCACTGAGAAGGCACAGATGGATTACATTAACCAGATGCTTGATGAAATTTCAAACAACAATAAATAAGAAACGCCATGGATTTAGGATTGATATCGGTCAGATATGCACGCGCCTTACTGAAGGCAGGCATTGAGACGGGACTGTCGGAGAGAGTGTATGCCGACATGCAGGCTATTGCCGCCAGCTATGTCGCCGAGCCCCGCTTGAAGGCAACCATAGATAATCCCATGGTTTCCAAACGGCAGAAAGAGGCACTGCTCAATGCAGCGGCCTCTGAAAAACCCTCCGAATTGACACAACGTTTCTTCAAACTTGTAGTCAAGGAAGGCCGCGAGGACATCATGCAATTCATAGCCAACTCGTTTATTACACTGTACAGGAAACACAACAATCTGGTAAGTGCCAAACTAACGACAGCAGTTCCGCTTGACGCGACGACAGAAAGCAAACTGCGACAGTTGGTTGAAAAGAAGACGAATGGAACAGTTGAGTTCAAGACGGCAATCAATTCCAACCTCATCGGAGGCTTTGTTCTGGAATATGACACATACAGAATGGATGCGAGCGTAAAGACCCAACTTGGTGCCATACTCTCAAAGCTCAGTTAAAAGGAACGAATCACATTACGCCACATCACCGCAGCGATTTCCGCAAACCGCACGCGACAAAGCAACCGCATGCGACAAAGGAATCGGGAATGGTGTATAAGAGGTGTAATCGATTTTCAAAACAAAAAATATGTCAGATAAAATAAAACCAAGCGAAGTGTCACAAGTACTGCTTGAGCAATTGCGCGGCATAAACGACGACCGCCAATTCGATGAAGTGGGTACTGTGCTTGAGGTGAGCGACGGCGTGGCCCGCATCTACGGTCTGCGCAATGCCGAAGCAAACGAGCTTCTCGAATTCGAGAACGGCACGATGGCTATTGTCATGAACTTGGAGGAAGACAACGTGGGTTGCGTCCTGTTGGGCTCAACCGACGGCATCAAGGAAGGCATGGTTGTAAAACGCACGAAGCGCATCGCATCTATCCGCGTCAACGACAACATGCTGGGCCGCGTGATAAATCCTCTCGGACAAGCCATTGACGGCAAAGGCGACATCGACCTGACCGACTCTTTCGAGATGCCGCTCGACCGCAAAGCACCCGGCGTGATTTACCGTCAGCCGGTTAAGGAACCGCTACAAACCGGACTGAAATCGGTTGACTCAATGATACCTATCGGTCGCGGACAGCGTGAGCTCATTATCGGCGACCGCCAGACAGGCAAGACTGCCATAGCAGTAGACACTATAATCAACCAGAAGAATTTCTACGATGCAGGCAAACCCGTGTATTGCATATATGTAGCAATCGGACAGAAAGCCTCAACCGTAGCCGCACTTGTGGAGAATCTGAAGCAGCACGGTGCCATGCCCTACACCATTGTAGTGGCCGCCACCGCTGCCGATCCGGCCGCAATGCAATATTACGCGCCCTTTGCCGGTGCCGCAATCGGCGAGTATTTCCGCGACCGTGGAATGTCGGCACTCGTAGTTTACGACGACCTCTCCAAACAGGCCGTTGCTTACCGTGAGGTGTCTCTCATCCTGCGCCGTCCTTCAGGACGCGAAGCCTACCCCGGCGACGTGTTCTATCTGCACAGCCGTCTGCTTGAACGTGCCGCACGCATAAACGACCAGCAGGAAGTTGCCGAGAAGATGAACGACCTGCCGGAATGCATGAAAGGCCATGTCCGTGGCGGCGGCTCGCTCACTGCCCTCCCGATTATTGAGACTCAGGCAGGAGACGTGTCGGCCTACATCCCGACAAACGTGATTTCAATTACCGACGGACAGATTTATCTTGAGAGCGACCTGTTCAACCAAGGCTTCCGTCCTGCGGTTAATGTCGGCATCTCGGTATCGCGTGTGGGCGGTTCGGCTCAGGTGAAGAGTATGAAGAAAGTGGCCGGTACGCTCAAAATCGACATGGCCCAATACCGCGAGTTGGAGTCGTTTGCCCAGTTCTCAAGCGATATGGATGCCGTGACTGCCATGACTATCGACCGTGGACGCAAGAACAACCAGCTCCTCATACAACCGCAGTACAGCCCGATGCCCGTAGGCGAGCAAATCGCAATTATCTATTGCGGCACACACGGCCTTATGCACGACGTGCCGGTAGACAAAATACGCGAATGCCAGGACACTTTCCTCGACAAGATGCGCTCTGCACATGCCGACGTGATAGATGCACTTGGCAGCGGAAAGATTGACGATACGCTCACGTCGGTAATTGAACAGACGATGGCCGACGTTGCCGGCCAGTATAAAAAATAAAAGCTTATGCCGTCGCTCAAAGAAATAAAAAACCGGATAACCTCTGTCAACAGCACCCGAAAGATAACGAGTGCGATGAAGATGGTGGCCTCGTCGAAGCTGCACCACGCGCAAGCGATGATTGAGAACATGCTCCCCTATGAAACCATGTTGGAGCACATACTCAAGACATTCCTCGCGTCGGAGGCCGATGCGACAACCGTCTACAACAAGAAGCGTGAGGTTAAGCGCGTGGCCCTTGTGGTTTACGCGTCGAACGGCAGCCTTTGCGGTGGCTTCAACTCCAACGTCATCAAGCTGTTGCAGAACGTTGTCGATGAATACTCGGCACTTGGCCCTGACAACATCATCGTCTACCCCATAGGCCGCAAGGTGGCCGAAAAGGCAGCGAAACTTGGACTTAATGTCGCGGGCGATTTCACTTCGCTTGCCGACAAGCCCAATGTTGCACAGTGCATCGAAATTGCCAAAGAGCTTGGAGACAAGTTTGTGAAAGGCGAAATCGACCGGGTTGAGATGATTTACCATCATTTCAAGAGTGCCGGTTCGCAGATTTTGACCCGCAAGCCATTCCTGCCCATTGACATTACCGAAGAGTTGAAACGCGACAACGAGCGCGACCTCAGCTCGATAGCCACGTCGAAAGAGGCTCAGGAATACTTGAAACGCAACTCATCGGAGGGGCAAGAAAAGAAAAAGGAAGAGAACGTGCGTCCGCTGAACGACAATTTCATCGTCGAACCAGACATGAACACAGTGCTCACACAGCTCATCCCGAAGCTGCTTCACCTCATGCTCTACACCGCTCTGCTCGACAGTGTGGCAAGTGAGCACGCCGCCCGCATGGTAGCCATGCAGACAGCTACCGACAATGCCGACGAGTTGCTGCGTGAATTGTCACTGCAATACAACAAGAGCCGCCAGCAGGCAATTACCAACGAGTTGCTCGACATTGTAGGTGGAAGCACCAACAACTGACAACATAAGCACACACAACTGTGCCGACGGCACTTGTGCCTGACACACAGTACGGAAAAAGAAGATGGGAAAGACAGAAGAAATCCTGTTCTTTCCCATCGTTTTTTATGCCGTTACATCATTTCTTGCAGAAAAGGCAGACTTATAAAGTCCACATCCCGGGCTACATGATTCCCGTTACTTGGTCTTTGTTTGTCAATTTCTTTTCCACCTCCCGGTATTTCTTTCCTCCACTCAATCGCCACACAAGGCTTAGTTGCACGGCGTTTCCTGCATCCTTTGAGTGCACGCTGGTGCACTTGTTCACCCAACGGTTGACTATGGTTGACCTGTTTCTCAACGGATTGCGCAGGAAGGGGTTCGTGCAATACGCCGTGATGCTGCAGTTGCCTATGCGGTAGGCTACCGAGGCCATTACCGCACCCGCGTTATAACCCTTCATCTCCGCTTCCATGAAACGCCAACCGCTGTCGGCCGACAGTTGCACAGTCCATTTCCCGAAATATCCCATAGCGTAGCCGGTGGCGCCAAACGCCGTATAGCAATGGTTATAGTCGTCTCCACGGTTGAAGAAGCGGGCCACACTGCCATTGAAAGCCAGCACAAGATGGTCGGGAACAACGGTGACGCTACTGTAACTGCTCAGATAGAGCATGTTGCAATGCGGCTGGTTCTCCGACGAGTAAAGAAACTGATTGTCTTCAGTGCGGGTGTATTTCTCCATGTTGCAGTTTCTGTTGATGCGGTACATGGCAGACAACTGGGTGTAAAATCCCGTGCGGCTATACGAAACAGAAAGATTGTTTTCCAACCGGCTGCTTGGTTTCAGCATCGGGTTGCCCACTTTCCACTCCATGCTGTTCTGCCGTATGCGCGTGTCTGAAATCATCGCGATGTTCGATATATGCTGCGACAGTTCGATGCTGTATGCCAACGTCATGCCCGCAAACAGAGGGTAAGCCAGTTGCATCTTCGGTCGCCACAGCCAGTAGCCGTATTCGTTTTCGCCTTGGCGGTAATGCTCATAGCTCGCCCCCATGCCGCTCATATAGGCAAGTTTTCCCAAATTGCCGTTAATCTGTGCGTAAGCATATGTGCCCACTCTATGAATGCCGTTTGCACTGACCACGTCTCCACTGTAAACATTGCTTATATATTTCCAGTTGGTGTTCAACCCTGCCGACAAGACAAACGGTTTGAGCCTGTTTTCATATATCGCCTCGCCAATCAATGAGTAGGCGTTGCCGTCCACATCGTAGGCATAGGCACCTCCCTCGTCGTAATAGTTGTTGTTGAGCGTGTGTATGTACGTTCCCACAGCATTGGCCGTTATGGTCTGGTGTTTTCCCAACTGCCTGTGGTAGTAGATGTCAACCACAGGCGTGGTGCTCCATTCCCTGCTGCTTTCGGTTGCAACGTAGTCGGCCTTGCCTGTCTCGCTGATGAGTCTATGCGAGAATGTACGCGGACTGTTGCCTAATGCTGTAGACAGCGTAGCCTGAAACACATAGGTGGCACTGTCGGCAAGGTTGTATCTCAGTTCAACGGAGTTGTCGTAGGCGCGTGTCCTGTTGTCAAGCATGTTCCGGCTGATGCTGTGTTGTGTGCCGTCGGTGAGCAGATAGTTGGCCGTTTCGCTTATCAGACTGCCTTTCGTGTCACGGTAGCCTTGCTCGTAAAACACCCTGAACTGGCTTTTCCCATTGTTTACCGAGGCAAATGCGTTGTTGAAACCACTTGCCGCCGTAAGAGTGTTCATGGCCTGTGCCCCCACCGAATAGCCCATGGTCGGGCGGCGTGTATGTATGTCGATTACATAAGCTACGCCGCTGCCATAGCGCACTCCGGGATTGTCTATGTAGTCCACCGATGTTATGTCTGCCACGTCTATGGCCTGCATGTCGTTGGCGTTGGCCGCAATGCCGTTTATTCTTATCTGCACCTCACCACGGTTGGACATTGACTGCACCGACCTCGACATCTCGTCGATGCGTATGTCGGGAAGCGCGAGTTTGCTCAACAGCGAATAGCCGGAATGAGAGTGTTTTTTCTCAACCTCGGTAGGAAAGAGGGTTCTGCCGTCAACGCGCCTGACAACGCGCGCGCCCTTCACCACCACCTCGTCGAGCTTCACGGTGTCTTTCTTCTCCTGTCCGAAAGCCGCCACGCTCAACGTTGACAAGACGAATACAGAAATCAATACTTTTCTCATAATATTCTTTCGTGTTTGTTTTTACTGCAAAAGTATGAACAAACGCGTTTCCGCCGGGAAAAACTGTCTGACATTAGTCTGACATCTTACAACAGACTGCTTTTTAAGCCATAAATAACATATTTTTTAGAGTTGCCACGATGTGCTTATCAGCAAATTGCCTACCTTTGCATACAACCAACAATGCGTGCGCATGATGAAAATGAAACCCTACCATTCCGCACTTGTGCTGGCGGTGCTTGTCGTTTCAGCTATCGCCACAAGTGTCAACAGCTACCACCGCATGCAGAGCGACATAGAGTGCGACTTAGACCGCGCTCTTGCCATCACCCTGCATGAGAGAAGCGACCAATGGCTTACCCCCGACACCATACAGGACTACCGTTCGCACCTGAGCATCGACTTCCTGAAAAAGACGAGCTTGCTCTGCTATGTGGTTGACGACAGGAACAGCCGTAACCGCCAAGGCACAAAAGGCAACGGCAGGCCACAACTCGCCAGCAAGTCCATGACGCTGAACAACCATGCCATAAGAGGCTATGCCAACTGTTCGTTTGCCGACGTGTTCGGACAGAGCGACCAGCGCATGCCTTTTTCATTGGCTCTCATGTCTTTGGCATGGGCCGCGCTTGCGGCATGGCGTTTCCGTCGCCGGAATGCACCGACAGACAACGAAGCAACATGCGTGGCACTTGCCCAACATGAAAGCAGTGCCGCCTATTGCGAAGCCTATACCGTGGGCGCGTTGTCGTATATAAACGAAGAAGACTGTTTCTACAACCGTGCCAACAGGCAGGTGGTACGGTTCACGCCCATGCAGCACAGGCTGATGTGCATGTTCTTTGCAAGCAAACTTCACCAACTGTCAAAGCAAGACATCTGTGCATCGCTTTGGCCGAAGAAACCCGATGCAAGCGAAACCCTATATACCTTGATAAGGCGCATAAAACCAATAGTCGAGGACAACGAACTGACTATAGAGTCGGAACGCGGAACGGCATACCGGCTAAGGGAACGAACGGCAAATGCCGACAACTGAAAAAAGACATTCATGCAAGCGACAAACATTTACGAGGCCACCCTACCCGACCAAGCCTTGGCGGATGCCGTTAACCGGCTTCTGCCGCAACTCACGCCAAATGCCGACACACTCACGCTGAACGATGTCAAGGCAATAACCGCATCGGACAGTAGCCACCTTTACATAATGGAAGCAGAAGGCGAGGCAATAGGCACATATACCCTTTGCATCTACGACTCGCCCACGGGCCGCAAAGTGTGGATTGAAGACTTGGTTGTTGACAGCAGATACAGAAGAAAAGGACTTGGACACCGGCTTGTGGCCCACGCCATTGACGAGGCAAAAAGGTTTGCTCCATGCACACTGATGCTCACCTCGCGCCCGTCGCGCATTGCCGCCAACGCGCTTTATCAGGCGGCAGGCATGGAAAGAAAAGAAACCAATGTCTACAAAAAATCGATAGAACAATAATGGTGTCCGGAAAAACGCCGTAACAGGCAAGTCCCGTAGGGACGACAGATTATAGCGTTGGGGCTTGCCCCTACGGTTTTCGTTTAGTTATTACAACATAGCCCCTTATAGGGGCTATGGATAGAGAACTGCGCAATGAGCAAGAGTAAGCCCCAAATACCAAAAACTTTGCGCATTAACCAAGAGTTACCTCCGACGCAAGCGCGCGACAGCGACATACAACGTATGCGGTGCATATGTGCTTCAATTGCGGCACACACGCACCGCATACGCGGCAAGTCTTAAAACCACTCGCAAAAACTGCCTCAAAGCAGCCCCCACACAAGCATTTCACTGGTCGGGATTTTCCACATAACCCTGATATTCGGGCACAAGCGCGCTCATCACCGCCTTGTAGCTTTCCTCCTCGGCATTGCGTATGTTGTCGGCCCCTTTGCCGACGGGTTCTATCGGGCGGTGTATGGTGAGCCGCAGCGGATGCCATATCACCCATTTCATGTCGCGCGTGCGTGGCATCACGTCAAACGAACCGTTGATTGTGAGCGGAACCACCGGCAGCTGAAGGTCGTCGGCAAGCATGAAAGCCCCACGGCGAAACACTCCCATGTGCCCGGAAAACGACCGCGCCCCTTCGGGAAACACCACGAGCGACATGCCGTCGCGCAATGTGGCACGCGCGCAGTCATAGGTTTCGCGTATCTTGCTCGGTCCGCGCTTGTCGACAAATATGTGGTGCGCAGCCTCGCAGGCACGCCCCACAAACGGCACTTTACGCAGCGAACGCTTCATCATCCACTTGAAGTTGCGCCCGAGAAAACCGTAAATCAGGAAGATGTCGAACGCTCCCTGGTGATTGGCCACAAAAACATAGGAACGTCCCGGAGCAAGGTTTTCGCGGCCTTCGACCTTCACCGGCAACAGAAGTACGCGCACGATGAGCCATGCCCACCACTTTCCGGGATAGTAGCCCCATAAATGTCCGTTTCCAACCGAGCATCCCACTGTTACCGACAAAGCGGTGACAAGCGTGGCGACTGCGATGATTGGCAATGCAATAAACAATTGGTAGATGCGGTAGATGTATTTCATATCGTTGTTTTGTTGTTAATTCATATTTTCCGTTTGCTTGCGGTGTCTGCGGCCTTCGACCGCAGCGTTATGACAACTATTTCAGGCATAACGCCAAAACGGAAGGCCACGAGTCCGCCGAGTCCGCTCGACACATACAGGCAGCGTCCCGACTCCTCGTAAAGTCCGCAATCTTCCTTCGCAGAGAGTTGTGTCGGGCGTAGGCCAAACAGGCTCACCTGCCCGCCGTGGGTGTGTCCGCTGAGCGTGAGCCATGCCCTACCCGACGGCAGGATGTGCCGCCTCCATGCCGAGGGGTCGTGCTGCAGCATCACCACAAAAGCGTCCTGCCCCACCCCGCGCAACGCTGCCGAAATGTCGGCACGGCCCGGAAACGGCGGCAGTCCGTCATTCTCCTCACCGGCTATAACAATGGAGTCGGCGCCACGGCGCACCACGGCATTGCCGTTAAGCAGCAGTTGCCACCCGTATCCGCGCTCACGGCGGCACAAGGCGGCCTCGTTGGCACGCTTTTCCGTAGCTGACACATTCATATAGTTGCCGTAATCGTGATTGCCAAGCACCGAGAACACGCCGTCGCGTGCGTGCAACGACGAGAGAAGCGGAGCAAACCTGTCGAGCTCGTCGGGCTTCTTGTTCTGCAAATCGCCAGTAAACACTATCGCGTCGGGTGCAAGCCTGTTGGCCTCCTCCACTGCACGCCGAAGCAATCCGGCATGTATCGAGCCCACATGCGCATCGGAAATCTGCACTATGCGGTAGCCGTCGAAAGCCTCCGGCAGACTGTCGAAGGCTATATCCACGTTTTTCACCGTGAACTTGTCAACCCCAACAAACGAGCCATAAAGCAAAATGCCCACTGTGGCAACGGCAAGCAGCACACCTGCCACATTGCCCCAGTTGCGGCGCATGCGAAACACGCGGCGCAACAACAACCCTATGGCCGAACAGGCCACGAACAGAAACTTTGGAACGGCAACAAGACCGAGAAGCAAGAGATAGACATTGAGCCACAGAATATTGTCGGGCACGAAATCGCGTATGAGCGACAATGCTATCGTATAGACCGTCATGGCAATGCCCGGAAGCCACCACAGAAGCTTCTGCCACAACCCTATGCCGGGGCGGCGGCGCAGACAGCGCATGTAGACATAGATGTCGGGCAACGCTATCACAAGTATTATGAGAAAGAATATGCGTTCTATCACTTTGCTGAAACTATGTGCTCATTCTGTGAGCGACGAGGCAAGAAAACGCCGCATCATTTCCACGGGCACGCCACGGCGGCGTGCATAGTCGGCCAACTGGTCGTGGCCTATCTTGCCGAGGTTGAAATAGCGTGCTTCGGGATGCGCAAACATGAAGCCCGAAACCGATGCGTGCGGCCTCATTGCCCCGCTCTCGGTAAGCGTTATGCCAATGTCTTTCATGCCGACAAGCTGCGACAGCAGGAAATTCACGCTGGTGTCGGGCAACGAAGGGTAGCCTATGGCCGGCCTGATGCCCTGAAACCGCTCGCTGAAGAGTTCGTCCTTGGTGAGCGACTCGTGCGGAGCGTAGCCCCAATAGGTGCGCCTCACCTGCTCGTGCATGAGTTCGACGGTTGCCTCAGCAAGGCGGTCGGCGAGTGTCTGGGCAAGCATGCGCTGGTAGTCGTCGCTGCGGAAATCGTGTTCCATAGCCCCATCCACGGTCACGGCAAATGCCCCCACACGGTCGGCAAGCCCCGAAGAAAGCGGACGCACAAAATCGGCGAGGCACAGGTTGGGGTCGCCCGTCTTTGCCGGGTGCTGTTGCCGCAGCATTGGTATGCGCATTCTGCCAAGCAGCAGGTCGTCGCCGTCGCTGTTGGCATCGAACAGTCCGAACACGGCATGCGTGCGGTAGCGTCCGGCAAACGTGTCGAGCATTGCGTCGGCTTCGTTCCTCAGCTTCGCCTTTTCCGATTCGGGCTTACCAGACAAGCCCCATGCAAAATTGAAATAAAGCCAGTTTATGTATGGCCTCACTTCGTCTATACCATAATCAATCCGCCGCGTCATCTGAAAGATATTTCCTCGCCCTTGCTGTCAGTGCAGAAACGGCCATGGTCGTATATGGCGTTGCCGTTGCAGAATGTGGTTTCCACACGCCAGTCAAACCGGTGTCCTTCCAGCGGACTCCACTTGCATTTGCTCTGTATGGTATCGGCAGTTACCGTCCAGGGCGCATTCGGCCTCAGAAGCACTATGTCGGCCCGGCATCCGAGGTCGAGAAATCCGCGTTTGTCCACACCGAACAGCCGCGCCGGATTGTGGCACATGAGCTGCACCATACGCTCTATCGTGAGCACTCCGCCGTCGACAAGTTCAAGCATCGCGGGCAATGAGAACTGCACCATGGGCATGCCCGATGCAGCACTTGCGCAGCCTCCCTGCTTGTCGGCAAGCAGGTGGGGGGCATGGTCGGTGCCTATTGTCGTAATGCGCCCGTCGGCAAGGGCGGCACGCAATGCGTCGCGGTCGGCCTGTGTCTTTATTGCAGGGTTGCACTTTATGCGGGTTCCAAGGCGAGCATAGTCGGCATCGCAGAAGAAAAGGTGCGCCACCACGGCCTCGGCGGTGATGTTTGGCGAAACGCCGAAGAATTCGAGTTCGCGGGCAGTGGTGACATGGGCCACATGAAGATGCGCCCCGTATTCGCGGGCAAGCTCCACGGCAAACTTGGTGGAGCGGTAGCAGGCTTCAGCACTGCGTATGTACGGGTGGAAGTGCACATCGGGGTCGTCGCCGTGTTTAGCCTTGCAAGCCGCCATGTTGGCGTTTATCGTGGCCGTGTCTTCGCAATGCGACATTATCGGCAAACCGATGCCGGCAAACAGGCGGCGCAGCGCATCCTCGCGGTCTACAAGCATATTGCCCGTGCTCGACCCCATAAAGAGTTTCACTCCCGGCACGCGCCGACGGTCGACAGCCTTGAGTTGTTCAAGATTGTCGTTTGTGGCACCGATGAAGAAGCTGTAGTTTACATGCGAACGGCGGGCTGCCTCGGCAAATTTCGCGTCGAGGGCATCGAGTGTCGTGGTCTGCGGCACGGTGTTGGGCATGTCAAAATATGACGTCACGCCACCGTAGGCAGCTGCATGCGACTCGCTCTCGATGTCGGCCTTTTGCGTGAGGCCGGGATCGCGGAAATGCACATGCGAGTCGATTACACCGGGAATAACAAACAACCCCATGGCATCTACGGTTTTGTCGTAGACTCCACGGGGAGCTTTACTGTCGTTGACTATTTCGGCGACATATCCGTTTTCAACCAAGAGCGAGCCTTGGAAGGCATGTCCATCGTTGACTATTGTGCCGCCATATATAAGTGTTTTCATTCTTGTCCTGAAGGTTTTGCCAAATCGTTTGGTGTGGGAGCAGGCCCGGCAGGTTGCGGCATGGCTCCGGCAGGAGGCGGTGCCATTTCCTTCATTCCGTTCATTATTGCCTGGTTTTCCTGGGCTTTCTGGTAATAGTCCTTCACATAGGCATCGTTCTTGAACTTGTCGGTGGCCTTGCTCATTATGTCTTCTATCCACGGGGTGAGCTCGGGATAGCGGTTTCCTATCGTTACCATAAAGAAGACACCAGGGCCGAGCACATTGTCGAAATTGTCGGTGACAAACGAGGTCACAAGCTTGTCTTCCTGTTCAGACAACTTTGCTGCCTCGACATTCAGTTTCTCGTTCACCACATCCATGTTGCTGCCGTCCATAATGGCACGGTCGTGGGTGTGCACAAGCTCGGCTTCCTGATTTTTCAGTTGGTTGTAGCGGTTGAAGAATTTGAAGAGCTCATCGTTGAGCGGCGTTCCGCTCACCGTCTGCTGCGTGTTGTCTATCTTTATCGTTATGTCGCCCTTCTCGAGAACAAGCGGCAGCACGCTTTCATCGTCCATGAAGATGTTGGCAAGACGCACCGTGTCGAACGTGCCTGTAAACTGGAACTGTCCGTGAACGACATCGCACGAGTCGATTTTCTTGAAGTCGTTGTTCTTCAAAACCTTCAGGTAGAGCATCCGTCCGTCAAGGGTGGAGACATTTGACGAGCCTTGGATGTTGTAGGAATTGGCACACGAAGCGAGAGCCATGACAGACAATAATGCGTATAAGAGTTTGTTCATAAACGATAGTTTCTTGTTTCTTCGTTGCCAACAAAGATAATATGTATTATCGATGTGCTGATTTTTTTTTATGCTATTTAAGTTATTCACCGCCGTTTTTAGTGTTTTTTTGTACGCCGTCAGCGTCTTTCCGCAATTCCGACGAGATGCGGTGCATGGAATACATCTCCAATATTGCGGCCACAAGAAGCAGCACTACCCATTTGTTGTATATGTAGTTGATGTAGGTGGTGTAGTCGCTGAAAGCGTCTTTAAGGAAAAGGTGTGCGCTGTCCACCATAAGCACGCCCGACAGCACAAAGAATATGTCGGCCGTGGTCATTATCTTCTTTAACCTTTTCACTGCGAAATTGCCGCCTTCATAGGTCTGGCCCACCTGCATGACGGCAAACATCACCGCCCCCAGCAGATATATCCAGCATGCCACGCTCTGCATGAACATAAAGGCATAGCACCCGGCACCGGCAACCATGAGCACGCCCCCCGCGAGGAACACTGCACTTTGTATCTTATTCAACTGTTTCATTGCTTTCCGTTTGGGTATTTTCATCGTCGCTCAACACAAATATGTCCTCGTCGTCGGCCTTCATGAAATAGCGCTTGCGGGCTATGTCGCTGAAAGCTTTGGGGTTGCGCTTGAGTTCCTGCAACTGCTTCACGGCGGCCTCGTTTTGCTCGTTGTACTTTTGTATTTCGGCCTCAAGGTCGCTTATACGCATTTTGAGCTGCAACGAACGCATGTAGCTGTTGTCGTCGACGAAGCCCACCATCAGGACTCCGGCAACAATGGTAATGGCATATTTGTAATGGCTTATGAGAGCCAATATGGGTGTCAGACGACTCATTTATGCAAATTTAGGTGCAAACTTACCATTTTTTTTTCAGTTTTGCATATGAAAATAGATTTTTTTATAGTAAGTTTGCACATACAAATCATCCTCAAACCGAAATAAACAATGGGAGAATATATAGTTTCGGCACGCAAGTACCGGCCCACCACATTCGACTCCGTGGTGGGTCAGGCGGCTCTCACCACCACGCTGAGAAACGCGGTGAAAAGCGGCAAACTTGCACATGCCTATCTGTTCTGCGGCCCTCGCGGAGTGGGCAAAACCACTTGCGCACGCATCTTCGCCAAGGCAATAAACTGCCTTGCCCCCACCGACGAAGGAGAAGCCTGCAACGAGTGCGAGAGTTGCAAGGCATTCAACGAGCAACGGTCGTACAACATATTCGAGCTCGACGCTGCAAGCAACAACTCGGTGGAGAACATAAAGTCGCTAATGGAACAGACACGCATACCGCCGCAGGTGGGACGCTACAAAGTGTTCATCATCGACGAGGTGCACATGCTGTCAACCGCTGCCTTCAACGCTTTTCTGAAAACGCTTGAAGAGCCGCCGGCACATGTTATATTCATTCTCGCCACAACCGAAAAGCACAAGATTCTGCCAACGATCCTGTCGCGCTGCCAGATATACGACTTCGAGCGCATGACCATACAGAACACCATCGACCACCTGAAACGCGTGGCCGACAAGGAGGGCATAACCTATGAGGAGGAGGCTCTGAATATCATCGCGCAAAAGGCCGACGGCGGCATGCGCGACGCACTGTCCATTTTCGACCAGGCTGCAAGCTTCTGTCAGGGCAACATTTCCTATGCAAAGGTGATAGAAGACCTGAACGAGCTTGATGCCGACTACTATTTCCGCATCATCGACCTTGCCATGGAAAACAAGGTGAGCGACATAATGCTGCTGCTCAACACCATCATTGGAAAGGGTTTCGACGGCGGAGGGGTGATAAACGGACTGGCATCGCATGTGCGCAACGTGCTTATGGCCAAGGACGAAAAAACCACGGCACTGCTTGAGGTGAGCAACCAGCAACGCGCCAAATATGCCGAACAGGCACGGCGATGCCCCACCTCGTTTCTATACAAGGCTCTGCGCATCATGAACCAATGCGACCTCGGCTACCGACAGAGCAGCAACAAGCGTCTGCTCGTGGAGCTGACGCTCATACAGGTGGCGCAAATAACACAGCCCGACGACGACAGCGCGGGTGCGGGGCGCAGCCCCAAGCAACTGAAAACCCTGTTTAAATTGTTGACGATGCCCCGGAACACAGAGACCCGGCAGGTGGCTCTCTCCGGCAACGACACCGCCAACGGCGCTGCGGCGCAACATTCTTCCACACCGGAAAAGACAACACCCCATACCACACAGACTCATACTGCGCCGCCGGTGCAGTCGGCAACGACCGACGAAAGGCAACCGGCGCGCGGACGGGTGAAGCTGTCAAGCATAGGAATAACATTCGCCTCGCTCAACCGCAAGGACGAGAAGCAGACCGTGAGCGAGGTTGAAGTGACCAACAAGGACGAGAACGAGGATTTCACGCAAGACTTTCTCGAACTGCAATGGCTGGCCATGTGCAACCGCATGCCGACAAAAATGGTGGCACTCGCGTCGAGAATGAAAAACACGAAGCCGCGCATAAAGTCACTGCCCGAGATTGAAATTCTCGCCGACAACGAGATGCTGCTCAACGAGATGAATGCCATTGCCGGGCGCATACGCAAGACCTTGGCCATGGCCTTGCACAACGGACACATAAAACTGACAATGCGTCTGGCCAAAGCCGACGAAATTGCAAAACGCAAGACAAAGAAAGAGGTGTTTGACGAGCTTATGCAAAACCACGAGGCACGCAAGTTTTGCGATGCACTCGAACTTGAACTTGTCTGACGCAAGCACATGCCACCGGCAAGGTCATAACCTGATGCCGAGCCACATAGCTTTTGCTGTCGGTGTCATTTCGCTACGAACTGCACACATACTGGCTTACCCAAAGAAATGTTTTTGCCCGTATTGTCAAGCATACCGGTTTTTCGGTTACGCCTGAACACCTGTATGACATTGCTGTCACGGCATGCCACAAGCACGAAATGGCCGTTGGGCGTAATGGCGAAATTGCGCGGATGGGCGGCAGTGGACTGGAAACCTACCTTGGTGAGCATTCCCGAATGACGGTCAACCGCAAACACCGACAGTCCCTCGTCGGTCAATCTGTGCGACGCATACAAGAACCGTCCATCGGGCGACAAGTGAATATCAGCACTTCCCGCAGTGCGTGTCTTCGAAGCCTGTATGCGCTGAAGCTCACGCAATGCACCGTCCTTGTAGGCCAATACGGTCACGCTACCGTCAAGCTCGCCCACAAGATAGGCCACGCTGCCCTCACGGTTGAACACAAGATGCCGCGGCCCGGTGCCCTTGGGAGCCTGATAGGCAATAACGGGGCTTGAAAGAAACTCATTGCCACTGCCCACAGAGAAACGCCAAATACAGTCGTTGCCCAAATCATTGGCCATCATGTATTTTTTGTCGGAGGTCATTTGGCAACAATGTATGTGCGATGCCACTCCATTCTGTTCTCTGTACATGTCGAAATATTGCGACTCCGAAGCAATATCTCCGTCATCGTCCAACGGGAACACCGATATGTCGCCTCCATTATAATTGGATGTCACGACATGTCCATCATACAGCATAACGTTGCATGGGGCCGCACCGGGCATCAAGTTCCCCGTGCGTGTGGCTTTTGTTCCGCACTTTTGAAATCCAATTGGATTCAATTTCCCGTCTGCCACATCAAGCGTGAACGCCCCAATGCCCTGCCGTCCGTCATCATATTCACTCACTGCATACACCCGGTTGCCTTCGTCGTTGACAACAAGAAATGAAGGATTGTCTGCATGCACGTCGCCAACAAGCTGCGACGTTCCCGTTTTTTGGTTGAAACGGTAAATATACATTCCGTCAGAAGAACTCTCATCGGTGTATGTGCCAACAATCATCGTAAGTTCGTCGCTGCCGGCAAACGTACGGATTCCGCCTGCCACTATCAGCAAAAAGGCCGTCAGGACTTTTCTTGTACTGCACACTGCACTTTGTTTTGCTTTCATATCAATATAAAAAACGTTTGCGCTGCAAATGTAACAAAAGAAACAAACAACGGCAAATTCCACGGGCAAATACTTTTGTCTTTTCCCATGCGATGACTACTGCGGATGTTTCTCCGGCACAAATGTGCAGCAAAGAGAAGAAACAAAACAAAGATGCCGATTCTGAGAGTGCCTCACACACTCGCCAGAATCGGCATCTTTTATTTCAATCACGCCCCGCCACTGCGGCGGCATGCGTCAATGTTGTGTCACTTTTACAATCTTTGTGGCGGCCATTTCCTTGTTGCGGCGGTTGACCACCGTTACTACGGCCTGAGCAAGATTGATGAACGCGAGGCCTGTGGGCGAACCGCTGTCGAGCGAAGCAGGCTTTCCGTCGTCGCCGCTTTCGCATATTCCCTGCACAAGCGGTATCTGTGCGAGCAACGGAACACCCATTTCATTGGCGAGATTACGGCATCCGTCCTTGCCGAAGATGTAGTATTTGTTCTCGGGCAACTCGGCTGGCGTAAACCATGCCATATTCTCCACAAGTCCGAGAATGGGCACGTTCACCTTGTCGTTGCTGTACATGTCGATGCCCTTGCGCGCATCGGCGAGCGCAACCGCCTGTGGGGTGCTCACTATCACCGCACCGGTGATTGCGAGAGTCTGCAACAACGTGAGGTGGATGTCACTTGTTCCCGGTGGGGTATCGAGCACGAAATAGTCGAGTTCGCCCCAGTCGGCATCGGCAATGAGCTGTTTCAAGGCATTGCTCGCCATGCCTCCACGCCACAACGTGGCCGTGTCGGGATTTACGAAAAAGCCTATGCTGAGCAACTTCACGCCATATTTCTCGACGGGTTCAATCAAATCGCGTCCGTCTTTCTTCACCGCAAAGGGGCGTGCATCCTCCACGCCGAACATCTTTGGCACCGAAGGACCGAATATGTCGGTGTCGAGCAGTCCCACTTTATATCCCAGTTTTGCGAGAGATATAGCGAGATTGGCAGCAACCGTGCTCTTGCCCACTCCACCTTTGCCCGAACTTACGGCTATCACGTTCTTCACTCCGGGAAGCAATTTGCCCACCTCTGGGCGCGGCTTCGAACGGAACTCGGTGTTTATCGTGACTTCCACTTCTTTTGACACATGATAGTGTATGGCAGCCTCGGCGGCCTTCAGTGTCGATTTCAGAAACGGGTCGGTGTCACGTGGGAATACGAGTGTAAAAGATACTGACATCCCGTCGATGCGTATGTCGTCGGCAACCATGTCGCCCTCCACAAGATTTTTCTTTGTGCCGGGATATACCACGGTGGCAAGGGCATCGGTTATGAGTTTCGGATATAATGTCATTGTAATGAAGTTTTGTTGTCGTAAATCGGTAGCGGAGGTCATTTGGCCACGTCGAGACTGCTCCGTTTCGTACGGTGGTAGCTGCGGTAGTCGTCGAGAGGTATCTCCACATCGGGCTCGGCAAGTTCTCCGTCGTGCGGCAACGAGAACTTGATGTATTTAATGTTGAGTCCGCGCTCTATCCACTGACTCTCGTAATAAGTCTTGATACCGAGTATCTGTGATGTAAGTGAATCGAGACCGTCGGTGTGGTAGAGGTCGTCGGTGCTGAAAAGCACCGGCAGTTGGTTGTGGTTCACCATATATTTCGTGTAGGTAAACAAGAAATTGGAGTCGGTTTTCAAGTGTATTTTTCCACCGTCGGTGAGGAAACGGCGGTATCGGTTCATAAAATATGTGCTCGACAGACGCTTGCGCGGATTCTTCATCTGCGGGTCGCTGAACGTGAGCCAAATTTCCTGCACCTCGCCAGGAGCGAAAAACCTGTCGATAATCTCGATATTGGTGCGCAGAAACGCCACATTGTGCAGTCCTGCCGCAAGGGCTTCGGTAGCCCCGCTCCACATGCGTGCGCCCTTGATGTCGACACCTATGAAATTCACATCAGGATACATCCGGGCCAGCCCGACAGTGTATTCGCCGCGACCGCAACCCAGCTCAAGCACTATGGGATTGCCGTTTCCGAAATATTCCTCGCGCCATTTGCCTTTCATTTCGAACGGCACATTGTCGATTACGGAATATGGATACTGAAAAACATTCTCATATTTCTCCATGTCGGCGAACTTCGCCAGTTTTCCTTTGCTCATAGTTTTGGGTTATGTCGTTATGGGACGGCAAAGTTACTGAAACTTTTAAACCTGTGAAAGCATTTGTGCGAAAAACGTGCCCAACATACCGTGTACCGACATACAGTCCTTGTCATGCGTGCTTAAACGATGCGGCGACAGACGGTTTGTCTCCGTCTGCCGCCGCATTTTTGTTTTGATTTAGCCTATGCTGTGCATCAGCATCACGCTTTCTGGGCAAGCGGTGCTGCCTGAGTGTAAGTGCGTGCGCCGAGTTCCTTGTCGAGCATATACAGTCCGTAGCCGTTGTCCTGTATCATGCGGAGGTTGTCTATTATCGTCTGCGCATTCTCTTCTTCCTCCACCTGCTCGTCAATAAACCATTTGAGCATGCTCTGTGTGGCATAGTCGTTCTCTTCGTTGGTGAGTGCCACGAGGTTGTTTATGAGCGATGTAACTTTCTGCTCGTGGGCGAGCGTGCTCTCAAACACATCAATCAACGATTTCCATTCTGTCGGTACAGCGTCGATTGGCGCGAGTGTCACCATGCCGTTGCGCTGGATTACATAGTTGAACAGTATCTTGGCATGGTCTTGTTCTTCCTGAAACTGCACTTCAAACCAGTTTCCCATTCCGCTCTTTCCTTCTGCATGACAGTAGGCAGCCATCGACAGATACAGATAGGCCGACCACATCTCGGCATTGATTTGGGCATTGAGAGCCTCTTCGATTTTCTTGCTTAACATAGTTTTTTGCTTTAAGTTTTTGTAAAAGTCCTTTCCTTTCAAATATACACCAAATTCCATGCCACCATATTCTTGGCAGAACGACATGTCAGCCGTGACGCAGTTTGGCAGTCACTACCCATAAAAGGCAAAAGGGGCGCGTGCCAAAAATGTCAACCACGCGCCCCTTTCACAGTATGTTTTTTACTGCCGTTGTCAGTCTATGACCACGGTAGTCCACCCATGTATGTCTTCCTCTGTGCCGTATTGTATGGCACGCAAGTGGTTGTAGAGACGTGTAGACACCGGTCCCGGCTTACCGTCTTTGCTGAACGTGTAGCGCACGCCGGTATCAAGGTCGTCGATGTATGATATGGGGCTTATCACTGCGGCCGTTCCGCAGGCTCCAGCCTCCTCAAAAGTAGCCAGCTCTTCCTCCGGAATCTGACGGCGTTCAACGGTCATTCCATAGTCAGATGCAAGCTGCATGAGACTCTTGTTGGTGATGCTTGGGAGTATTGAAGTCGATTTCGGCGTGACATAAGTGTTGTTCTTTATGCCGAAGAAATTGGCAGCTCCACACTCATCCATATATTTTTTCTCCTTTGCATCGAGGTAGAACTCGCATGCATAGCCCTTCTCGTGAGCGATATGGTTGGCTTTCAGCGATGCTGCGTAGTTTCCGCCCACCTTGTAAATACCCGTTCCGAGCGGTGCCGAACGGTCGTAGTCGCGGATGATAACATAGGGATTGGTCGAGAAGCCGCCCTTGAAATACGGGCCTACCGGGGTAACGAATATGAGGAACATGTATTCGGTGGAAGGATGTACACCTACCTGCGCCGACGTTCCGATAAGCAACGGACGGACGTATAGCGTAGCTCCGCTTTCGTAGGTGGGCACATACTCCTGATTGAGGCGCACCACTTTCTTTACCATCTCCTCAAAAAGTTCGGTAGGCACTTCGGGCATCATGATTCCACGACATGTACTTTGCAGACGCTTTGCGTTCTCGTCCATACGGAACACTCGCACTTTGCCATCGGGACAACGGTAAGCCTTAAGGCCCTCAAAGGCTTCCTGACCATAGTGAAGACATGTGGCCGCCATGTGCAGTTTCAAGTATTCGTCGGAGCATACTTCTATTTCGCCCCATTTCCCGTCGCGGTAGCAGCAACGTACGTTGTAGTCGGTAGGCATATAGCCAAACGACAGTTCTGACCATTCAATGTTTTTCATAACAAGGAAATATGTTTTTTGTTTTATTCATAAGTCGTATACAACGGCAAAAGTAATAATAAAAACATTCTTTTGCAACTATTTGTTCCAAAATATTGCACGGGAACGGAAAACGGGTAATCAAGACGGGCCATAAAACTACTGTTGATTTCGCTTTACAAGCCACGAATGCGAAATCACATAAAACGCCACTGATTAAAACACCCGTCCGCTTTCAATGTTCATATCCGGCGATGCTTTCCAAAATGGTTGGTGATTTCGAATGCAAGCGAACTGTTTTGTGCGGTTTTTTCAGTTCTTTACGTTAAAAGAATTCTCTATGCTTGTTATCTCGCTTGAGAACTTCTTGTCGAACTTAATACGCTGTTCCACTTGGTTGCAACTGTATATCACGGTTGAATGGTCGCGTCCTCCCACAAGTCTTCCTATGCGACTCGCCGGCATTTTTGTGTATTTCTGTGCAAGATATATCGACACCTGACGCGCCGTAACATAGTCTTTCTTGCGGCTACGCCCGTTAATGTTTGCCGGAGTTACATTGTAATGGTTGCAGACACGCTCTATGATGTTGTCGATGGTGAGCGGCTCTTTGTCCACCTTTACCGACCTTTTAAGCACACGTTCAGCAAAGCTGATGTCAATATCGCAGTTGTACACCACGCTATAAGCCATCAGCGAGTTTATAACCCCATGCAAATCGCGCACGCTTCCGTTGGCCGTCGAGGCGATATAGTCAATCACCCCATCGGGAATACTGAGTCCGTCGTGATGTATCATGCTGCGCAGGATGTCGGCGCAAAGCTGCACATTGGGCTTCTCAAGCTCTGCAATGAGTCCGCCAGAAAAACGCGTCAGGAGGCGTTCGTTCATTCCCTTCAATGCTACCGGAGGCCGGTCGCTTGCAAGTATGATGCGCTTGCCGTTGCGGAAGAGGTGGTTGAAAATATGGAAGAACGTGTTTTGCGTTCCCGTCTTGTCTTCCCACTCCTGTATATCGTCCACTATCAGCACGTCGATTGTCTGGTAGAAGAGTATGAAATCGTTGATTGTGTTGCGGCGCACGGCATTTGTGTACTGCACCTCAAACAAGCGTGCACTGATATAGAGCACACGTTTCTGCGGATAGAGAGACTTTACATGCACGCCGATGGCGTTGATGAGATGCGTCTTGCCGCATCCCGACGGACCGAACACAAAGAACGGATTGAATTGCGAATGCTGCGGATGCTCGGCTATGGTCTGCCCTATGGTGCGCGGGAGCTTGTTGCTGTTGCCCTCAATATAGTTGTTGAAAGTGAGCTGGGGGTTAAGCTGCGAGTCGATTTGCTGCGGCAAGGCGCAGTCGAGTGCTGTAGGCGACTCGTTGGCGCGTGTCGTGGCACGCGGTTTAATGTCGGCTTCGGCGGGTTCGTCGCCTTCCATATCCACAGTTTTCTTGTGTTCGCTGTCGGTAACGACCCTATATGTCAGCTTCACGCCCTCTCCATACACCCGTGTGAGCACTGTGCGGAGCAACGAAACATAGTTGGCTTCGAGATATTCATACACGAAAGGACTGGGTACACGCACGAGAACCGTCTTTGTGTCCTTGTCAAAAGACTCAAAGTCGATTACTTTAAACCATGCGTTGTATTGCTGTTCGGAAACGTTCTCGCGTATGAGCGCAAGACATTCCTCCCAAGTCGCATCAGGATTTCCTTTCATTTATCAGATTTGAATAAGCGATTGAATATCTAAAACCTTCGTTATTTTGAAATTTGATGCAAAAGTAACAATATTTTTTGTATCTGACAAATCTAATTCATTCAAATTGGTTTTGCCTTTCCATTTAACGTGCTTATATGCCGCCATTTAGCAACAATGTTTTCAGACAACGTAAACCATACAGCCAAAATAAACATAAGCCATTGACTATATGTAAGTTGCATATACTACAGATAATCCGATACAACCTCGGTGAAACATTATTGTAACCGTTGCAACATACTAAAACAGAAACGGCCCCGGAGTGTATCCGAAGCCGTGAAACAAATGTATTTCGTTATTTAGACTAATTCTATTTTATGCGAAGCAGTGCTTTCAGTTTTCCGACAACAGCCTATTTGTCTTTCTTTCCAAACAGAGAAAAGTGCACATAACGTTTCGGATGCTGCTTGAGATTGACCACTAGCGAGTCGGCATCGCGCATAGTTGCGGTAAGGTTGTTGTATAACGAAGCATCGTTCATCAAAAGTCCAAGTGTGCCTTGGTTACTGTTAAGTTTGTCGGTGAGTTGCTGCACGTTGGCAAGCGTCTGGTCAATCTCATGCTTTGTGGTTTCCAAATCAAGAGCGGCAAGGTTTGCCGTGAACTTGTCGGTATTGTCGAGCACGCCATTGGCCTTTGCCATCAAAGCCGGAGCATTGTTGTTGAGTGTGCCCATAAGTTTGTTGAGCTGACTTGTAGAAACGGCAAGATTCCCGGTGATGGTGTGCACATTGTGCAGTGACTGTGCTATTGCCGGGTCGGCAAGAAGCGTGTTCAGGCTCCCGAGTATGCTGTCGAGTTTCGGCAACATGGCCTGCACTGCGGGCAACATCTCGGCAATCTGCCCCATTGCGCCGTCGCTGATGCCTCCCACGATGGTTCCGCCCGGTTCCACCTTCGAACGCGGATTGTTGGCAAGCAGCAGGTTAACCTTCACGTTGCCCATCATGTCGCTCACTATTTCTGCAGAGCTACCTTCGGGAATACGCATTTCCTTGTCAACGGCAATCAACACCTTTGTGGGCTTTGCATCGCCGTAACCATACACAATGTCTTTCACTGTACCCACCTTGTATCCGTCGGCATAAATGGGACACGATGAAGACAAGCCGCTGACATCCTTGAAATCCACATAATAGTCAGTGCTCGTAGAAAAAAGGCTAAGACCTTTCAAGAAATTCATTCCGAAGAACAATATTACCACACCGGCTATTGCCACGAGTGCGATTTTTACCTCTTTGGTGAATATTTTCATATAGTTGTTATTTGTTTCTGTTTTGTTTGAACTCGCGTATTCCTTGGTTCACGTTCATTTTCTGTCCGTTCTTGAAGGCGATGATAAATGCCCCGGGGAATTTATCGGCTATTTCGCGGTGCATGCGGTAAATTTCGTTGTAGTTGTTCGACGCACCGTAGGTGTATTTCACAAGACCGTTTTCCTCAAACGACTCGCATCCGGCAAGTCCCTTGAAGCTGGCATCGCCGTCACGCAGCTTTTTGCTGCTTGCCATTATCTGTATTTTAAACACCGGGCGTGCCTGGTCTACCCCACCCGTGCTTTGCCTTGCTGCTTTATTCTTGGTTTCACGCTTTACCGTTTGCGCACGCCGCACCGGCACAGACTGAGGTTCCGCGTCAGCATTTCGTGCAGCAACGTCGCCGAGAGAGTCGCCCACGGTGGTTGCAGGGGCTTCTCCAGTGCCTTCGTTGGAAATGTCATTATTGTCAGACACTGCCGCCATTGGCGCGCTTTCTGTCTTGTAAGGCACAACGAGCGTATTGTCGTTTTTGTTTTTATACTCCACAAATGCATTGTAGAGTCCCTTGCATATCAAATCAATCTGTGCTGCATCGTTGAGCAGACGCTCCTCATCGGGTGTGGTGATGAAGCCCAGCTCTATCAGGCATGCGGGCATTGACGCAAGCCTCAACACCGCCAGATTCTGTTGGTGCACGCCCTTGTCGGGACGGTTGGCCATTTTGCATACATTTTTTTGCAGCATTTTGGCAAACTCTATGCTTTTCGTGAGGTTTCTGTCCTGCACGAATTCAAACATTATGTTGCTTTCGGGCGAGTTCGGGTCAAACCCGACGTAATGTTGGCGATAGTCTTTTTCAAGCAATATCACCGAGTTTTCGCGCTTGGCCACCTCCAGGTTTGTCTTGGTGGCATGCGAACTTCCGTCGCCAAGAGTGTAAGTTTCAAAGCCGCGTGTGCTTGACGACCCTTTGAGAGCATTGGTGTGAACCGATATGAACAGGTCGGCCTTGTTGCGGTTTGCAATCTCGGCACGCTCATAAAGCGGAATGAACACGTCTTTGCGGCGCGTGTAGACCACGCGCACATCGGGACAGTTGCGTTCCACATAACCGCCGAATGTCAGCGCGACATTCAGGTTGATGTTTTTCTCATTCGAGTAAGTGCCCGGAGCCCCGGTATCCTTTCCGCCGTGTCCGGCATCTATGACGAGCGTAAACTTTTTGTTTGCCCCTCCGGAAACGGGTGCAAACGCAAACAAAAGAAGAATGGCGACCAATGCTGTCCTGGCCATTTCTGACAACTTTTCCGGCATTTGAAAGTGTTTTCTTTGAGTGTCGCAATGCTTTGCAAAAGTGCATCCATGCAGTCTTGCCTGTTGCTCACGCTGCAAAGTTAAGCAAAAATGGAAAAAACTGCAAGCATTGATTTAGTTTTTATCATTTGTTAATTCAATTTCAACGCCAGCCCCGCCGCAATCGGCTCCCATTGGCGGATTCACCTTGGTTATGGCCAGACGGAGTGCCGTTATGGCCGGAAAACGCTCAAAGAGCCTCCCGGCTACGCGCCCTGCCACATGTTCCAGGAGTTGCGAAGGCACGGCCATTTCGTCGTTTATAGCCTGACACATGTCGGCATAATTGAGCGTGTCGTCCACATTGTCGGTGGCCATGGCACGCGATATGTCATATTCGGCACTTACGTCCACAACATAGTCGTTGCCCACCACACGTTCCTGCGGCAACACGCCGTGGAAGGCATGTACATGCAGCGAGCGTATATATATCCTGCTTCTTGTTATCTTCATTTCGTTACACCTATTTATATATGCACGGCAACGCCTCGCCGTTTGCCGCAGCAAAAACCACTACGGCAAACGGCAGGCAGCAATGCCGCAATCATCCGCAACGCGATGCGCCGCAGTTCTTGCATATCAGGCATCCTTCCTCATAGACAAGTGTCTCCTGTCCACACACTGGGCACACCTGACCCTTGGCTTCCGTTCCGTCCACCACATATTTCTTGAGCGCGCGTTCCACACCGTTTTTCCATGTATTTATGCTTTCGCTCTTCAGCTGCAGCGACCCCACGAGCTTTATGACGTGCTCTATGGGCATACGGTAGCGCAACACTCCCGAGATGAGTTTGGCATAGTTCCAGTATTCTGGGTTGAACTTTTCGCTCAGTCCCTCAACGGTGGTCTTGTAGCCGCGCTTGTTTTCAAACTGGAAATCGTAGCGGTGTGTGCCGTCACTGTTTGTCTGCTTTATGATGCGCCCTTTCGTTACGGTCTTCGGCAACACGATTCCTTCCTCATCGTCCTGCAAACCGGTGAATATTTCATAGGGATAACCGTCGAGAAGCCCCACAAAGGCCACCCACTTTTCCTTGTTGTTCTGAAAGCGCACCACATCACATTCAAGTTCCTTGGGACGCACCTCGGTAACGGTGAAATGCGGTATTGCCGTTGTCTTTTCCTTTACCGCAACATTTTCTTTCTTGCTTTTCTTGTCTTTTTTCGACACCGACACCATCACGCCCGACCGGCTTCCGTCGCGGTATATGGTGCATCCCTTGCATCCCGAACGCCATGCCTCGACATAAAGTCGGTTCACGAGTTCCTCGTCAACATTGTTAGGCAGGTTTACGGTGACGCTGATTGAGTGGTCAACCCATTTCTGTATCGCACCCTGCATCCTGACTTTCATAAGCCAGTCCACATCGTTGGCCGTCGCCTTGCAATACGGCGAGCGTGCCACAAGACCGTCTATTTCATCCTGCGTGTATTTCTTCTCTGTGTCGATGCCGTTTATGCGCATCCATTCGAGGAACTTTCTGTGATACACTATATATTCCTCATACGAGTCGCCAACTTCGTCGACGAAATCAACATGCACGTCGGCATCGTTGGGATTCACCTTGCGGCGACGCTTGTAAACGGGCATGAACACCGGTTCTATGCCGCTTGTGGTTTGTGTCATAAGACTTGTCGTGCCGGTAGGGGCAATGGTCAGGCACGCGATGTTGCGCCGTCCGTAGCGCACCATGTCGTCGTAGAGGCAAGAGTCGGCTTCCTTTATGCGCAGCAGGAACGGGTTCTGCGCCTCACGCGCCGCGTCGAACACGGCAAACGCGCCGCGTTCCTGCGCCATAGTCACCGAACTGCGGTAGGCCGCGAGCGCGAGCGTGCGGTGAACCTCCACGCTGAAATCGGTGGCCTCCTGCGTTCCGTAGCGCAACCCCATTGCCGCTATCATGTCGCCCTCGGCGGTTATGCCCACGCCGGTGCGCCGTCCCTTGGAACTCTTGTCCTTTATTTTTTCCCAAAGCCTACGCTCTGCTTCCTTCACCTCGTCGCTTTGCGGGTCGGAGGCAATCTTGTTGAGTATCAAGTCGATTTTCTCAAGTTCCAAATCCACTATATCGTCCATGATGCGCTGCGCTATGGCCACATGTTTCTTGAACTTGTCGAAATCGAAGCGCGCGTTTTCGGTAAACGGATTGACGACATACGAATAGAGGTTTATCGACAGAAGTCGGCAAGAGTCGTAAGGACACAGAGGAATCTCGCCACACGGATTTGTGGAAACAGTGCGGAAACCGAGGTCGGCATAACAGTCGGGAATGCTCTCGCGGAGTATTGTATCCCAGAAAAGCACTCCCGGTTCGGCACTTTTCCAGGCATTGTGCACAATCTTGCGCCACAGTTGCCGTGCCGACACCTGTTTCTTCACCATTGGGTTTTCGCCCTCTATCGGAAACTGCTGCGTGTATGTCTTGTCGTCGATGGCGGCCTGCATGAACTCGTCGTCAATCTTCACCGACACATTTGCACCGGTCACCTTGCCTTCGGTCATCTTGGCATCGATGAAAGCCTCGCTGTCGGGATGTTTTATGCTCACCGAGAGCATGAGCGCGCCGCGTCTTCCGTCCTGTGCCACCTCGCGAGTGGAGTTGCTGAAGCGTTCCATAAACGGCACAAGACCGGTTGAAGTGAGTGCCGAATTGTTCACCGGCGTGCCTTTCGGGCGCAGCTGCGACAGGTCGTGGCCCACGCCTCCGCGTCGCTTCATGAGCTGCACCTGCTCCTCGTCGATGCGCATTACCGCACCGTAGGAGTCGGCATCGCCGTCGAGCCCTATCACGAAGCAGTTGCTCAACGAGGCCACCTGATGGGCATTGCCGATGCCCGTCATGGGGCTTCCGGCAGGGATGATGTAGCGGAAATGGTCGAGCAAGCCGAATATCTCCTGCTCGCTGAGCGGATTGTTGTATTTGCACTCCACACGGGCCAGTTCGCGGGCGATGCGGTGGTGCATCTGTTCGGGCGAGCATTCATATATGTTTCCGAAACCGTCTTTCATGGCATACTTGTTCACCCACACCCTGGCTGCGAGTTCGTCACCGTCGAAATATTTTAGCGTGGCCTGATAGGCCTCGTCATAAGAATAGGTCTTCAAATTTTCCATCTTGTTTTCTTGATTTCTTTTTCATGCAAGAAGACCAAAGCTGCAAAAGAGCAGTCGGCCGCGCGTTACATTCCCGCATGTTCTCCGCATGCAAAGCTACAACAATAATTCCACATATATGAAACATTCCGGCGATATTTGGCAAAAAACGGAGAGGCGTTATTTTCCGTTCGGCATAATTTCATTACCTTTGCCCGTATAAAAGCATTCCGAAAATGAAAACAATCAACACACGAAGAAGCATACGCAAATACGCACAGCGCGATGTGCCTGCCGAACTGCTCAGCCGCCTCATAGCCGAGGCCACACGCACTCAGACAATGGGCAACCTGCAGCTATACAGCGTGGTGGTGACACGCGATGCCGACATGAAGCACCGGCTTGCACCGGCTCATTTCAACCAGCCCATGGTGGAAGGCGCACCCGTGGTGCTCACCTTCTGCGCCGACACGCGCCGCACAACGGCATGGGCCGACAACCGCGAGGCGGCTCCCGGTTTCGGCAATTTCCTCTCGTTCATCAATGCGGCTACCGATGCTTTGCTGTTCTGCCAGACGTTCTGCAACCTCGCCGAAGACGAGGGCTTGGGCTGCTGTTTCCTCGGCACCACGGTATATATGCCGCAAACCATTATCGACGTGCTGCAACTGCCGCGTCTTGTGATGCCCGTGGCCACGATAACCCTGGGATGGCCCGACGAGAACCCGCCGCTCACCGACCGTTTGCCGGTAGATGCCATAATGCACGAAGAAACCTACCGCGACTACACGCCCGCACTCATCGACAATTTTTATGCGGGAAAAGAGGCGCTTGAAGAAAACCGCCGCTTTGTGGAGGAAAACGGAAAGAAGACACTGGCACAGGTGTTTACCGACTGCCGCTACACTCGCAAAGACAACGAAGCAATGTCAGCCACCATGCTCACGGCACTCCGCCGACAGGGCTTTTTAGACTAACCCTATTTATGCAAAACCGTCACAACGCCACACACACAGCCACTACAACGCGCACTGAAGCCGGGGTGGTGGCCGCACTTTTCGTTTTCGTGTTTGCCGTGATGCTTGTCGTGTCGAAAGACTCATGGCTGCACGACATCTACCATCACTACGACTCGGCGTGGTTTTTCATGTGCGGCAAGGCATGGATGAACGGTCTCACGCCGTATGTGGATTTTTCCGACAGCAAAGGGCCGTTGCTTTGGATAATCTACGGGGGTGGCTATCTCATCTCGCCGCGCAATTATGTGGGCGTGTTCTGGCTCTCGTGCGTGGCGTGGACAGCCACACTCTGGCTGTCATACCGTTCTGCGCTCATCATTACCGCCAACCGCCGACGCGCTTTCTTGGCCGCGCTTTTTGTAGCCATAGCCGGACTCAACCCTATTGTGCACAACGAGACGCGGTGCGAAGACTTTGCCATGCCATTCGTGGCACTTGTCATATATGTGTTGTGCCGCCTGTCTACTGGGGCCAAACGGCGTGCCACACTGTGGCTCATGGCCGCACTCGGGACTGCGCTTGCCGCCACTTTCCTCATGAAATTCAACATCACCGCCATGCTGCTGCCTTTTGCGTTGCTTGCCTTGATGCTTGTTCCACATAATGCTCCAGTCACGAGAGTGCGGGCTGCGTGTTGCATGTTGGCAGGAGGCGTGGCCATGTTGCTGCCTTTCGCAGTGTGTTTTGCAATCGAGGGAAACCTCACCGATTTCGTCAATGAATATCTGCTGCTCACTTCACAAACCACTGCCAATACTGGAGCGCAGGAAAACACGCTGCAAACGTTGTTGTCTTTAACGGGACTATATGCCGTGGCGGTGTTCGGAATATGCTCCGTTGCCATGGCAAAGCTCATGCCACGCCACAAGCGCACGGCACTGCTTTGCAACATTGTCTTTTTTGCAATTTGCTCCATCAACTCACGCAGCTACTACTATTCCATTTACGCCCCGTTTGCCGTGTATGCCGGATGCATGGCTGCATCGTGCCGCCTGTCCCCTACTGGACGCAAAAGCACTGTAGTGGCAACCGTCGGCGTTGCTGCGGTTCTCGCCCTGTCAAATCTCTACATTCACGATTTGCGCCACAGTGACTATGGCGATTTCTTCACACAGGACAATCAGGCACGCCACGAATGCTACGCCATGGAACGCATAATAGCGCAAGTTCCCAACGCACGCATTGTGCACTTCCGCTATACCAATGTCGGCATTTGCTCCGGGGTGTTGCCCGCCTGCAAATATTGGGCAACACAATGGGGGGCTACCGATGCCATGTGGCGCAACCAGACCGAAGCATGCCGCGACGGGAAAGCCGACTTTGCGGTCGTGCCTACGACGCATGCCAATATAATCAACGAACTTGTGGGCTACGGCTGGCATGTGTGCGACGTGCCGCACGGTGTTTTCGAAGCAGTGCTTCTTGCCCGGCACAAGCCACGGCCCATGCCGCGACCGTTCAATGTTACCAATTACGACGTGCTCACAAAACGGCGCATCGACTTTGCATTGTAGGCTGGCAACCGCCCGAAACGGCGGGTATGCACCTGAAACCGAGTATACACATAATATATAAAGGTGAAACGAGTGGATTTCAAACATACCAAACATTCAGCGCACGACATCGGCAATATGCCGGATGACGACCTTTACGATGCCAACGGCACACCGGCGCGCCTGTCGCTCTACGAGCTCAACAACCTCGTGGCAGAGACACTGAGCATCTGTCTGCCCGGAGAATACTGGGTGGAGGCCGAACTTTCCGAAGCGCGCGAGGTGCGCGGCCATTGCTACCTTGAACTTGTGGAGAAAGACCGCCGCTCAAACACGCCCGTGGCGCGCGCATCGGCAAAATGCTGGCAAAGCCGATGGGCACTCATAAAACCGATGTTTGAACGCGTGACCGGGCAACGGCTGCACGCCGGAATGAAGGTGTTGCTGCGCGTACACGCCAATTTCCATGAAGCCTACGGGTTTTCGTGGATTGTTACCGACATAAACCCCGAATACACCATGGGCGACCTTGCACGCCGAAGGCAGGAAATAATCGCGCAGTTGCGTGCCGAGGGGGTGTTCGACCTGCAACACGAACTGCATTTGCCTATGTTTGCCCAGCGCGTGGCGGTAATATCGAGCGAGGGCGCAGCCGGCTACGGCGATTTCTGCCGACAACTTACCGAGAATGCGGCAGGATATGCGTTCTGCGTGACGCTGTTCCAGGCTGTGATGCAGGGCGAGGGGGTGGAGAAAAGCGTCATTGCCGCACTCGATGCCATCTACGCCGATGCACAAGACTACGACGTGGTGGTGATAATACGCGGAGGCGGTGCCACAAGCGACCTCTCGGGCTTCGACACCCTTGCCCTGGCCGAGAACGTGGCCAATTTTCCTCTGCCCATAATCACGGGCATCGGCCACGACCGCGACCAAAGCGTGCTCGACATGGTGGCCAACACCAGTGTCAAGACCCCCACGGCGGCGGCAGCACTGCTTGTTGACCGCCTGGCAGAAATCGACAACAGCATAACCCGGGCGCAGACGGTAATGGCACGCACCGTGGCAACCATTGTCAACGGCCACCGGGCACGGCTTGAACACATGGAGAGCAAAGTGCCCATGCTTGCCACGGTGAAGCTCACAACCGAAAAGGCACGCGCCGGTCTGCTGTCGGCGCAACTTTCACGGGTGACAATGCAATGTCTGACCAACATAAACATGCAGCTGCAGTGCATGGCCGAAATCATGCGTGGGGCTACGCAACAGTGTCTGGCCGCCGAACTCCACCGACTTGACTTGCTCGAGCAACGCACGGCGGCAGCCGACCCCGACAGACTGCTCGCAAAAGGCTACAGCATAACGCTCTGCAACGGCAAGGCCGTGCACGACCCGGAACAGCTTGCTGCAGGCTGCGAAATAACGACAATAGTGGAGAAAGGGATAATAACATCGACTGTGAAACATACAAGCAAAAAAACAAAAACATCATGGCAAAAGAAATGAAATATGAGGCCGCTATGGCACAACTCAACGACATAGTGAGAAAAATGGAAAGCGGCGAACTTGACGTCGATTCGCTATGCGACCAGCTGAAGACTGCACAAAAGCTCATAAAGATGTGCCGCGACAAGCTCACAAAAATAGATGAGGAAGCAAAGAAAATCCTCGATGCAAAATAGCCTCACACACAGCATGTTGCAAAGTCTGGACAACAGCAGCAAAACAAGGCTTCCTTTGGCCGCAACAAAGGCTTCTTTCAATGACAAACAAGGCTTCTTTCGATGGCAAACAAGGCTTCTTTCGATGGCAAACAAGGCTTCTTCGCAAAACGGGGAAGCCTTGTTTGTTTCCATGCCCAAATGCTGCGCGAAAAGAATCGTTTGTTTGCAATAAAATAAGTAACTTTGCATTGAACCAAACTTACCGACAGAAACAAAAAGACTCATTATATGAACAGAATCATAGCAACAGCCCTACTCGCAGCCACCACATTGGCAGCAATGGCACAAAACGCCGTTTACGAAATAAACGGCACATGCCCCGAAAACGTGAAGAAAGTGTATATGCTCAACCTCAACAACCGCCCGGAGGCGGTAGACAGCGTTGATGCAGTGAACGGCAAGTTTGCATTCAAGGGCACACAGCCCAAGGACGCAATACTCGGACTTACCGCAACAGGACAGCAATACAGCATGTTTTTCAACGACGGCACGCCGATTACCGCCGACCTGACCACTGGCCGCCTGAAAGGTTCGCCGCTCAACACGAAGCTCAACGCCTACGACCACGAAATAGATTCCATTTCGGCTGAAGCCAATGCCATTTATGCACAACTGCAGCAAATGCACATGCAAGGCAACAACGGCGGCAACGATGCGGCAACGAGCCAACTGGTGGAAAAAATCAATGCCATATCAGAGAAAGTGGACAAACGCATGCGTGAGATAATAAACGACAACGGCGACAACCTCATTCCTGCTGCATTCCTCGGCAACGTGGCCTACGACTGCGAATATGCAGAACTCAAGGAACTGCTCGACCCCAAACATGCCTATGCCAGCCATCCTGCACTTGCTGGAGCGAAGCAACAGCTCGCCGTGCTTGAAAAGAAAACCAAAATGTTAGGCACAAAATTCGCCGACATAACCGAGAACGACCCCGAAGGCAACGCCCACAAACTGAGCGAGTATTGCGGCAAAGGCAACTATGTGCTCATTGACTTCTGGGCAAGCTGGTGCGGGCCGTGCCGCCAGGAGATGCCAAACGTGAAGAAGAACTACGAGAAATACAAGTCGAAAGGGTTCAACATTGTCGGTCTGTCGTTTGACAACAACAAGGAAGCGTGGAAAAAAGCCATTGCCGACATGGGGCTTGAATGGGTACATCTGTCCGACCTGAAAGGCTGGCGCACCATAGCCGCAAGCACCTACGGCATCAACTCCATACCGTCAAGCTACCTCGTGGCTCCCGACGGAACCATCGTAGCCGCTGACCTGCGCGGCGAGAAGCTCGGCGAGAAGCTCGGCGAGATTTACGGTTTCTGAGCGCGATGCGCACCGACACGCGGAGCTGCGCAATCGAAACAGACACACATCTTCAATACAAACGACAAAACACATGGATAACAGCAAGAAAGCGACACTCGAGCTCGGCACGAAGCCCGTGGGCAAACTGCTCGTGCAATATGCCCTGCCGGCCATAATCGCCATGACGGCATCGTCGCTCTACAACATGATTGACAGCATATTCATCGGACAGGGCTGCGGACCGCTTGCCATAAGCGGCCTGGCAATAACGTTCCCTTTCCAGAACCTCGCGGCGGCATTCGGTGCAGGTGTGGGCGTGGGAGCGTCTACCTGCATATCGGTGAAGCTCGGGCAGAAAGACTATGCCACCGCACAGCGCATCTTCGGCATAAACATCATGCTCAACCTCATCATTGGTGTGGTGTTCAGCATTGTGACGCTCACGTTTCTTGACCCTATCTTGCATTTCTTCGGAGCAAGCGAAGCCACACTACCCTACGCCAAAGAATACATGCAAGTGATACTTGCGGGCAACGTAATATCGCACATGTTTCTCGGACTGAACGCTGTGCTGCGGGCCGCCAGCAAACCGCGCCATGCCATGACCGCCTCGATATGCACCGTGCTGCTCAATGTCACGCTCGCGCCGATATTCATCTGGGGATTGCACCTCGGCATACGCGGCGCTGCACTGGCTACGATAATATCGCAAGGAGTGGCCCTCGCATGGCAATGCCGACTGTTCAGCCGCAAGAGCGAGATAATGCACTTCCGCCGGGGAATATACCGCCCTGATGCCAAGATAGTGAAAAACATCATAGCGATAGGCATGTCGCCGTTTGCCATGAACGTGTGTGCCTGCGTGGTGGTGATATTCATCAACACCGGTCTGCAACGCTATGGCGGCGACATGGCAGTGGGTGCCTACGGAATAGCCAACAAAGTGGCGTTCCTGTTCATAATGATAAACATGGGAGTAAACCAGGGCATGTTCCCCATAACGGGTTACAACTACGGTGCGCAACGCTACGATCGTCTGCTAAGAGTGCTGAAATACGGTCTTATCACCGGCTTCTGCATCACCACGACCGGCTTCATCATCGTGCACATCATACCCTACCAGTGCGCACGGCTGTTCACAACCGACCAGACTCTCATCGCAATATCCATAAGGGCCATACAGATAAACATGCTCGCCTTCCCGCTTGTGGGCATACAGATGATTACCACCGGTTTCTTCCAGGGCATAGGCAAAGCCAAGGTGAGCATGCTGCTGTCGCTCTCGCGGCAGATGCTTTTCCTCGTGCCGCTGCTTATAGTGCTGCCCACCATCTTCAAGGTTGACGGCGTGTGGATGTCGCTCCCGATAGCCGACACAACTGCCACGATACTGGCGGTGATAATGCTCACAAGACAGGTGCGCAAATTCAAAACCGAAATACAACCTAACTGATTGACATATGGAAAACAACAACATAATAATATGTGTGGGCCGCCAGCTCGGAAGTGGCGGACACGTTGTGGCAAAGAAACTCGCCGAACGGTTCGGCTGCAAGTTCTACGACCGCGAACTGCTCAACCTTGCGGCAAAGGAAAGCGGATTCAGCGAGGAGTTTTTCGAGAAAAACGACGAACGCAAAGGCTTCTTCAGCCAGATGTTCCACATGCACGTCCCGTTCATCACCGACTCATCGTTCTACGACAACGGACTCTCGCCGGAGAGCCTCTTCCGCATACAGAGCGATGCCATACGCAAGGCTGCCGACGAGGGGCCGTGCGTGTTTGTGGGACGGTGTGCCGAATATGTGTTGCGCGAGCATCCGGGCATGACAAGCGTGTTCATCACTGCCGACATTGCCGAGCGTGTGGCACAGATACGCGAACGGCACTGCTGCTCCGACGAAGAGGCGCGCAAGATAATAGAAAACCAGGAAAGTTCGCGTGCGTCATACTACAACTACTACACTGGCAAGGTGTGGGGGCACAGTGCATCCTATGACTTGTGTGTCAACACGTCACGCCTCGGCATAGACGGCACGACTGACTATATAGCCGGATTTGTGGAAAAAGCTCTTGCAAAATGAAACGCATTGGCATAATAAGCGACACCCACTCTTATTGGGACGATAAATATCTGGAATATTTCGAACCTTGCGACGAGATATGGCATGCGGGAGACATATGTTCAACCGAACTTGCCGAACGTCTCGCCGCATTCCGAAAGTTCAGGGCGGTGTGCGGCAACTGCGACGGAGGCGACCTGCGCCTTATGTATCCCCAGATACTGCGGTTCAAATGCGAGGATGTGGATGTGCTGATGAAACATATCGGCGGCTATCCCGGCAACTACGACGCGAGCATAAGAAGCAAGATATATGCCTCGCCGCCACAACTTTTCATCAGCGGACACTCGCATATTCTGAAAATAAAATACGACCGTTCGCTCAACCTGCTGCACATAAATCCCGGAGCAGCCGGACTGCAGGGATGGCATCAAGACCGTACACTGGTAAGGCTCACCATTGACGGATCGAAATTCACCGACTGCGAGGTCGTCACACTTGCCGACCCGCGCAAGCAACGGGTGTGACATCCGAGCCGTTGCCGCTAAAAATGCCCCCTACCCTGCCTTTCCGCCACAAGCCACAATACCTTGCTTGAGCGGAAAGACGGTTTTCCAACCGTGCCGCAACCGCCGGTTACGGCACCACACCAGCATCAATACCATTGCACTGCATTGCTGTAACCGCTGCGCTTGTCGTATTTCAGAGCATCGGCAAGCGTCGAGGCATTGCACCTGAATGTGAAGTTGTAACTTGTATATGGAGCCAACACTACCGAACAGCTCATGTTGAAACAGTGCAAGTCGCGTTGCAACGAAGCCGTGGTCATCGAAATGTCGTGGTTCTCGAAATCGTAACCGCTTGAGAAACTTATGTTCCAGCCGTCGCTAAGACGTATGTTTCCGCTCACATTGAGGTTCTGCGAGAACTTGTAAGGATAGCGCATCGTCTTGGTATTGAACTTTCCGCCGGTGTTCTCGCGCATCGTGATGCCGTAGCCGAAGGTGAGCGACCAAGGCATGGAGAAATGCATATAGCCGTCGGCATCTGTCTCGGCCTTGCCGCCTCCGCTCTTCTTTTTCGCCCCACGCTGTCCTTCAATCATCGTGTCATCAACATTGCTTTCAATGTCGGTGTCTATTCCTTCCTCGTCATCCTTGTTCCTTTTCTTGCGGTCATCTTCGTCACTTCCGCCACCGAACCATTTCTTTATCTTCTCGGGAGTGAGCGTGAACGATATGTTCTGCGACGTTCCCTGGAAACGCCCGAACTTGCCCATGCCCCAAAGAGTATGGTTGCCAACATACGGAGTGCCGTTGGCATCGAGTTGGTAGGCGTAAGAGGCGAACACGGCAGTCATGTTGAACGTGTAGTTCTTCCACCATTTCAAGCGGATGCGCATCGACAGGTCGCTCAAAGGATGCTCCTTTGCTGCCATATTGTAGCTCATGCTCAGACCAAGCTCATCGATAAGGCTTATTTTACGGAAACCGGTGGAGTCTTTGTCCGAACGTATTTTCATTTCAACATTGTTCGAAACGTCAAACGACACGTTGCCCGTCTTGCCGCGTGAAGGTACGCCGTAAAGCGCGTTTTGGTATGGCGAGTATTCCACAAGCGACACATTGCCGTCGGCATCGGTCTTCTGGTAGGTCTTCCAGTAGCCGTAATGGCGGCTTCCGAAATCGGGAGCATAACTGAAAGAAACCGACGGAGTGACCACATGGCGTATGGCCTGTATCTTGTCGCCGAATATCTTGCGGCTTGGAATGTAGAATCCATAAAGTTTAGTAGACATTCCCAGACTAAGATTCCAGTTGTAGACATTGTGGAAACCATATACCGTATCGGTCACTTCCGTCTGCCGTTCTTCGTCCCACGAACGCATCACTTTGTTGGTGTACATGCGGTCGTAGAAATTGAACGAGGGGCTGACGTTGATGTAGTTGAACAACGTGAAATTTCCGCTTACGGGTATAGAGTGGTTGAAACCGTTGCGCCAGTCTTTCACCAAGTTGGAGTGCAGAAGTCGGTCTTCCTTTGTGTCGATGCGGTTTGAGAGCTGTCCCGTGTAGGACATCGATATCTTCTCATACCAACGCTCGTCGCCAACGACATGTTTCCGCTTGAACGGGTAAAAGCGGCTTATGGAGATGTTGAGGTCGGGAAGCGTCATGCTGATTGACGAGTCGCGCATGTTTTGAGAGAGGTTGGCCGTGCTGCTAAGCGAAAGTCCGATGCTCGAGAACGTGGTGCTCCAGTTCACCGACGAGGTTCTCGTTGACTGTGTGAGTGTCTGCGGGTTGTACAGACTATTCATGTTGTTGCGTTCGTAGCTCGACGACGCGAAATTCACGCTTGCCGAAAGCGAACTGTAAGGGTTAGCCTTTGAGTCCTGCCTATGGCTCCACTGTATTTTGAAGCTCTTCTGTCGAGTATAATCAGGCAGACCCTGGTCGCCAGTCTTCGTGTCCTGAAAACTGAAATAGAAACTTCCGCTATATTTGTAACGTTTGTTGTAGTTGCTTGCAGCCGATATTCCCCACGAACCCTTGGTGTAAATTTCGCCCAGCAGTTTCAAGTCCCATTTGTCGCTTATCGCAAAATAATATCCACCGTCGCGCAAATAGAATCCGCGGTTGCTCTCGTCGCCGTAGGTAGGCATGATAAAACCGCTTGAATAGCTTTTCGTGAAAGGGAAGAAACCGTAAGGAATGGCAAGCGGCAGCGGAACGTCGGCCACAACAAGGTAGGCCGGACCGAACACCACGTCTTTGCCGGGGCGCACCTTGGCGCGCGACAACGCTATATAGAAATCGGGATGTTTGGCATCGCATGTAGTATAACGTCCGTGTTGCAGATATATGTCGCCGTTGTCGTTGCGTTTCGACAACTCGCTGCGCAAGAATCCTTCCTGCTGTTTTGTATAGACGTTGTTTATAAGACCTTTCTTTGTTTTGAAGTTGAACGCCATCGTGTCGCTCTCATATTCGTCGGCTCCCATCTTGAAAACCGGGGTGCCGATGAGCTTCTTTCCCGATGCGTCGGAAGTATCGCGCACACCGGTAGCGTGCACAAGACTACTGTCAAGACTCATATATATCTTCTCGCTTCCGAGATCCATGTTCTCATACTTCACGGTAGAGCTACCGTAAAGATGCGCAGTTTTTGAGCGTGCATCATACACTATGGAGTCGCTGGCAGTGTAGTTCACGGGCGAATTTATCCCGGTTGCCTTCTGGCGGTTGAGCGAATCGAGGCGGATGGAGTCGTCAACGGCCTTGTTGTGGCGATATATCGCCAGTTGCAATGAGTCCATGGCTGTCGTGTCGGGCATTGCTTTCCCGAGCGAGTCAAGCGTGGCCATAGTGTCGGCCACGGCTGTTGTGTCCTTGTGTCTTGCTTTCTTGCCTTTTTTCTGCTGTGGTGCGGACATGTTTTCTCCGGCCATCACAAAAATGAAAGCAAACAGTAAAAGGGCTATGACAGTCTTTGTTCTCATAGTTTTATAAAGTGGTGTTCACAGACATTCTGCATGTTTTGCGTCAAGCAGATGACTGCTGTGAAAATGTACGGGGACTGAAACACTTTGCATCCCCCCAATCCATAAACCTTTTTAAAGGTGAACTGCGCGTTGCCTGAACGCTCATTCAAACATGTTTCGGAGTTCCCGGAAACGTGCTATGGTGTCGCCTCCGAATTTTACGAGACTCCGTTCGGCCTGTTCCACAGTCTTTTCTCTGTCCAGATGAGTTTTGGAGAAGAACTTGTCGGCATAACATATAAGCTTTTCCTCAACCGTTTCGGGCAAAAGGTCGGTGTGCGGCAAGGGCAGATTCTGCCGTGTTATGTCGTCGAGCGACAGTCCTGCGCCGGTATGGCGTTCGCACACCCTTGCATGAAGCGGCAGTCCCTCGGCACGCAGCATGGCAGCTCCCTCTACGCCGTGCCTTATATAAGGCTCGCTGCCGTGGCATTCTATGCCCGGAGCATCGGTGCGTATTATGCCGATGTCGTGAAGCATTGCTGCTTCGAGAATGAAATCATTGTTGATTTTCAGTTCGGGATGTAAAGCGGCAATCCGTAGCGCACGCTGCGCTACAGATTGGCTATGGGTAATGAGAATGTGGCGCAAGGCCACATTCTCACTGTAATATTTGTCGATTATATCTTTCCAAGAAATCATTTTCCCAAAAGACGCTTAATCGTGTTCGCGCTCGATGTAGGCGATTACGTCGCCTTTTGAAATCTTGGTTCCGCGTTTTGCGTTAATTTCCACGAGCTTTCCTCCAAGGGCAGCGGGCACCGACTCAATTTCACCCCACGGTGTCTGTATGTAGCAGAGCGTGTCGCCTTCCTTGTATTCCTTGCCGATGTACGGTTCCACTGTCGGTGCGCACTCGCCGTCGCCCGAGAATTCCCAGTAGATTTCGCCCTTTACGGGAGCCACTACTGCATCGGCCTTGGCATGTTTGTAGGCACTGAGCTGCTCGGGCGAAAGGTTTGCACCGAGTTTTGCATCTTTCAGTTTCTGCAGGTCGGCAAGGAAATTCTTCTTTGCCTGTCCGCTCTTGAAGTTGCGGTATTGCTCCGGGTGCATTGCAAGTTCGAAGAGTTCCTCGTCGTCCTCGCCGTATTCCCAGCCGTTCTCGTCCATTTCTTTCTTGAAGTCGTCAAGTGCATTGTTGAGCAGAGTGTGCGGGTCGGCATCGGTGAACTCACGTCCCTGCTTTGCAGCAAGCTCCACGAGTTCGGGAGCGATAGTGCCGGGTATCTTGCCCGACTTGCCGAGAATCATTCCCCACATCGAGTCGTCCATCATAACGAAGCGTCCCTTGCCCTGCTCTATGGTGAGAAGGTTCATCAATGCGATGTTCTTCGTGTATTGCGAGAACGGTGTAACCAATGGAGGATAGCCCACACGCGGCCACACATATTCCACCTCGTCGAAGAGCTTTATGAGCAAATCGTCCATCGACAGTTCTTCCTCGCCCTTCTTCTTCCTTACATTGTTTATTGTGGTGCGCATTCCGCCGAGGTCGGCCATCATCGAGCCCATCATTCCTCCGGGCAGTCCGCAGCCGAGAAGGAGCGACGACATAATCTTGTTGCCGGGGTTGATGAAATATCCCAGCCACTCGTCGATGAACTCCTGGGTCATTGCACGGGCCTTCATATATGCGCTCATGTTTATCTCAGGCACATCGAAGCCCTCGTTCTTGAGCATGCTTATCACCGAGATTACGTCAGGATGCACCTTTCCCCAAGACAGCGGTTCGATGGCGGTATCGATGATGTCGGCACCGTTGTTGCACACTTCAAGGATTGAAGCCATTGACAGTCCGGGGCCGCTGTGTCCGTGATACTGTATGACGACTTCAGGATACTTGTCCTTTATCATCTTGGTGAGCTTGCCGAGGAATGCCGGCTGGCCTATACCTGCCATGTCTTTCAGGCAGATTTCCTCTGCTCCGGCAGCTATGAGCTGGTCGGCAATGCCCATGTAATAGTCAAGGGTGTGCACCGGCGAGTTGGTGATGCACAAGGCGCACTGCGGAGTCATTCCGCCTTCCTTTGCCCACTTGATGCTCGGGATGATGTTGCGCACGTCGTTCAGGCCGTCGAATATACGGGTAATGTTTGTGCCCTGCTTTGCCTTCACCTTATACATGAGTGCACGCACATCGTCGGGCACGGGATACATGCGGAGCGCGTTGAGGCCGCGGTCGAGCATGTGGGTCTTTATTCCTACCTCGTTGAACGGCTTGCAGAAAGCACGCACAGCGTCGTTGGGGTTCTCGCCGGCAAGGAGGTTGACTTGTTCGAAAGCTCCGCCGTTGGTTTCAACGCGGGCGAAACACCCCATGTCGATGATGACGGGAGCGATGCGCTCCAACTGGTCTTTGCGTGGCTGGAACTTGCCCGAAGACTGCCACATATCTCGATATACGAGACTGAATTGGATTTTCTTTTTCATCTCTATTTTCAGTTGTTCTTTTCTCTTTGTTCTAACGTTTTACAATGATGCCGCGTCCAAGTCACGGCTGCGGCCTACCCGCAGTATTGCAGCATCCCATTCAAATGTGCAAAATTAGGCAAAAAAAATCAATTATGCCGCATTGCCTATGTTTTTTAGCCTGAATAAATCATAAAGGCATGAAATAAAGGCATGGTAAAGAAGCGGTCGCCAATGTCACAATCTGTCGTTGGCGTGGCACAGATTGGCCACGGCCTCGTTTTCGCCCACAAGCCATATTATGTCACCCACGCAGAACCGGTAGTCGGGACTTATTATCGTGAGGTTTTCCTTTCCCTCCTCCTTGCCCACCACCATGCATCCGTAGGTGTCGCGTATGCCGCTATCCTTCATTGTGCACCCTGCAAAAGGACTGCCTTTTGAAATGAGCAGCTGGTTGAGCCGCATCTCGCGCTTCTCTATGTCGGGGTCGTCGGGCACGAGGTCGCCGGCCAAGGCCGTCTGCAGCGCCGCGAGCTGACTGTCGCTCCCGATTGCCTGTATGCGGTCGCCGGGAAACACGATGCTGTCGCCGCCGGGAATGTTTATGCGCTGTCGTCCGCGCAGGATGCTGCTCACATGCACGCCGAAGCGGTTGCGCAGCTGCAGGTTGCGCAGCTTCTGCCCGGCCCACGACGAACCTTCGGGCACCTCAAACTCACCTATGTGTATGTCGCGGTCGAGAAGATGTCCCTCATAAAGCGGCTTTTTCAAACCGAGCACCTGCTGTTCAATGTCGCGCGACCTGAGGTTCTGCACGAACAGACGCTCCATGCGTATGCTCTGCCGTTTCAGCGAGCGCGACACGAGCATCAGCGTGACCACGGCAATGGCTATGCTTATCATAAGCGCGTTGGTGAAGCGCGTGAGATAGTTGCATATATAGAACACGAAAGCCGTCGCGATGAACAGGCGCACGAGTATGGTGATGACGAGCGGCAGGCGGTTCATGCGGCTGTCGCTCCACAGTGCCTTGAACTCCTCGCTGTGGTTTTTCTTCATCACCATTGCCCTGAGAAACGGCGATATGAGCACGATGGTGAGCAAACCGCATATTCCGTTTGCCACCCAGTGCATGCCGGGCAGCACGCTGCGTATGAACGGCAGGAAGAAGGTGAACATCAATGCTATGGCAGCCACCGACAGTATGACATATACGAGCGTGATGCGTGCCATTTGCGCAAGCAGCCTGTGCCAGTTGCCCTTAGGGGCCGACGACGGGTGACTGAGCGTGACGTTGTTGAGTGCCTTTATCCACCGTTTCGGGATGTGCCGTTCAAGATGCGTGTAGCACGGCACCGAAAGGCGTATCATATAAGGTGTGAGGAATGTGGTTATTACCGACACAGCCACAACCACCGGGTAAAGGAAATTTCCTGTCACGCCGAGCGACTGCCCGAGCGATGCTATGATGAACGAGAACTCGCCTATTTGGGCCATAGAAAAGCCGCAGCGCATGGCCGACTTGAGCGACTGGCCACCGAGCAGGAAGCCGAGCGAACCGAACACGGCCTGCCCTACCAGAATGGTAAGCACAAGCGCGGCTATGGGCAAGGCGTAGGCCACGAGCACATGAGGGTCAACGAGCATGCCCACCGACACGAAGAATATCGCGCCGAAAAGGTCTTTCACCGGGGCCACGAGTTTTTCTATCTTGTCGGCCTCAACGGTTTCGGCAAGTATCGACCCCATGACAAACGCCCCGAAGGCACTGCTGAAGCCCACTTTAGTGGACAGCACCGCCATGAGGCAGCACAAGCCGAGCGACACAATGAGCAGAGTCTCGTTGTTGATGAGCTTGCGTGTGGCGCGCAGAAACAGAGGCACGGCAAATATGCCCACCACAAACCACAACACAAGGAAGAACCCTATCTTCACCACGCTACCTATCATCTCGCCGCCGTCGGGACTGTTGCCGCTCGCAAGAGCCGACAGCATGACCATCATCACAATGGCAAGCACGTCTTCAAGTATGAGCACGCTCATCACCTGACCCGCAAATTTCTGCTGGCGCAGCCCCATGTCGGTGAATGCCTTGTATATGATTGTGGTTGAGCTCATGGCAAGCATTCCGCCGAGGAAGATGCAGTCCATGCGGTTCCAACCGAAGGCGTGCCCGGCAACGATGCCGAGCAGCACCATGAAGAATATTATCACCGAGGTGGTTATCACCGGGGCGATGCCCATCTTCACTATTTTCTTGAACGAGAAATCGAGTCCCAGCGAGAAGAGCAGGAACATCACTCCTATGTCGGCCCATGTCTGTATGTCGGCATTGTCAATCACCGACATCGTGTAGGGCATGTGCGGGCTCACTATAAACCCGGCCACCACATAGCCCAGCACGAGCGGCTGACGCAGCCGCTTGAACACTATTGTGACGATGCCTGCCACGATGAGTATCAGGGCAAGGTCGTTGATGAATGTAGGTAGTTCTGACACGTTGTTTGCTTTACTTTATTATCCTGTGTTGCATTCGTTACATAATGAAAATAAAGTCTACGACACATTGCTCTGTTGTAGACTTTATTCTCTATATCCCAAGTGGGCGTTGCCCGTTGTTTCAATCGTTGAAGTGCGACGTTATCTCACATATCCGCGTTATTACCTGCATTGCCTTTTCCATTACCTGTATGCTCACAAACTCGTAAGGGCCGTGGAAATTCACGCCGCCCGCGAAGATGTTGGGGCAAGGCAGACCCTTGAACGACAGCTGCGCTCCGTCGGTGCCGCCGCGTATCGGCTCCACCTTAGGTGCAACGCCGCTTTCCTGCATGGCTTTCAGCACTATGTCGATGACGTGCATGTTGGGGTCTATTTTCTCCTTCATGTTGTAGTACTGGTCTTTCAGTTCTACGGTCACGGTGTTGTTGCCATATTTTTGGTTCATCGTCTCCACACATTTCTCTATGAAGTCCTTGCGGTCTTCAAAGCGTTCGCGGTCGTGGTCGCGTATGATATACGACAGGGTTGCACGCTCACAGCACGAGTTTATGCCGAGCAGATGATAGAAGCCCTCGTAGCCCTCGGTCTGTTCCGGGGTCTCGCTCTCGGGAATCATGTTGTTGAACTCCACTGCCAGACGGCTTGCGTTCACCATTTTGCCCTTTGCATAGCCCGTGTGCACGCTCACACCGTTGATGCGCACCTTTGCGGCAGCGGCGTTGAAGTTCTCATATTCCAGTTCGCCAAGGTCGCCGCCGTCCATGGTGTAGGCCCATTCGCACCCGAATTTCTCCACGTCGAAATGGTGTGCGCCCATTCCTATCTCCTCGTCGGGGTTGAAAGCCACGCGTATGTCGCCGTGCTTTATCTCGTCGTGGTCGCGCAGATAACACATGGCCTGCACAATCTCGGCTATTCCGGCCTTGTCGTCGGCACCGAGCAGCGTGTGGCCGTCGGTCACGATGAGGTCTTCGCCCACATGGCTTTTCAGCTCGGGAAATTTTGCCGGCGACGACACGATGCCCTCCGAGAGCACGATGTCTCCGCCATCATAATTTCTCACGATGCGTGCCTTTATGCCGGCTCCGCTGCAGTCGGGGCTTGTGTCGTAGTGTGAAATGAAGCCTATCGTGGGAATGTCTTTCTTGGTGTTAGCCTTCAATGTGGCATATATGTAGCCCATTTCGTCCATTTCCACGTCGCTGAGGCCCTCGTTTTCGAGTTCCTCTTTCAGATATTTTGCAAACACGAGCTGTTTCGAGGTGCTCGGCACACTCTCCGACTCTTCGCTCGACTGTGTGTCAAACTTGGTGTAGTTAAGAAATCTTTCGGTAATATCCATTTTATGTGCGGTTCTTGTTTTCCTGATGCAAACTTAGCTATTTTTTTCCACTTTATCGCGTTTATACCCGAAAAGTTTGCCACATATTATATAAATGTGCCCTCACCACGGCAGCACTGGCTTGCGCGCTGACCGCGCCGCGCTCAGCCTATCACGCCGAAGTGGCGCAGGGCACGGCTTATGCCGTCGTGGTCTACGTCGGCGGTAACATAGTCGGCGTGGCTTTTCACCTCGTCGGTGGCATTGCCCATGGCCACGCCTATGCCTGCCGCATGCATTATCGACACGTCGTTGCCGCCGTCGCCGAACGCCATGGTGTCGCCGGGCTGAATGCCCAGTGCCCCGGTTATGGCAACGAGTCCGCGTCCCTTGTCGGCGGTAGCCATAGTCACGTCGCTGAATGCCGGATGCCACCTCGTCGAGATGCAGTGCGGCATCGACGCAAGCACAGTATGCTCCTGCTCGGGAGTGAAAAACGGCGTGAACTGCAGTATGCCCTGGCTGAGCACCTCCTGAAGCGGAACGTCCCACGCGGAGTAGCCCACGTTGAGCACGTCAAACACCACATGGCGCATGTCATCGGTGGGATTGATGAGCGCGAGGTCGCGTGTGCCCACCACAAGACACCCGAAGTGCATATCATTGGAAAGGCGCACCATTTCGCGGGCCTCGCTGTCGGGTATGGTCGAGAGGCTTACCGTCTGGCTGCCCAAGGTGCAACACGCGCCTGTGGCCATTACATATCCGTCGACGAGATGCTCCACTGCGCCGATGTTGTTGATGAGCTGGCGCGGACGGCCTGTCGAGATGAACACCTTCACGCCGTTGCGTTTTGCCGCCTCAAGGGCTTCGATTGTTGACTGCGGTATGCGGTGGGTCTCGAAACTCACAAGCGTGCCGTCGATGTCGAAGAACAGTGCTTTTGTCATAATTGTTTGTTTCTTTGTCGGGCTGCGTGCCGTATTGCCCCCAAAAGGCTTTACAGCAGCGTGCAGCGGTTACGAAGCACGCCGCGTCTGCGGCCTCATTGCAGTGCAAAGTTACTACAAAAATATTGATGTCAGCTAAAACATTTCCCAAAACGAGCCACGCAGACGTGGCATACAACAATCATTTTCTTGAAGACACACAAATGAAAAAGCCCCCGATGCGTGCGGCACTGGGGGCGATGATGTGCCGCATGGTCTGGCGGCGGTGTTGGGATTATTAAACAGTGACCATTTCTATATCCTTGGCAAGCCGGCGAAGCCCCGACTTGATTTTGTCAACCTGCTGCCGTCGCGACTTGGAAATGCCGCTCGCATAGCGGGAGAGCTGCTTTTGGTTGATGCCCGTAATCTCCTGAAGGGCGGCAAACGAGAATATGCCCCGGTAGTAGTCGAGGAGCGTGGCTACATCGAAATCGTAGACAATGCGGTATTCGCCGTCGAACACCCTGTTGTAGTCGTCACCGTCTTTACGCCGACCTTCAAGCCAAAAGTCTACACTTTCCTGCACATACTCCTTAAAACCGTCAAGGTCGCCATCATAGGCCACAACCCAACCGGGCATAAGGTCACAAGCACAGCAATACCCATCGTCGGTACGCGCTGCCTTAACAACAACATTCTCCATCGTATATAACTTTTTATGCATTAATCTTTTAAAACAGGTGGCAGCCGTGACCGCCACCTTACTTGCCGAACCAATAAACCAATGCTCACTGAAATCTTAGACACCTTCACATTTTTCATAGAACGCTGTGTTTAATAATCCAACACTGCAAAGGTGGTAATTTTACTACGAACACACGAGTAAAAACAGTAACTATTTTACTACGAAGCGACAAAAAAACTCATCAGAAAACCTCTTAACGGTGTTTTTAATACCTGCAAATTTTGCAATACATGCAAGCGTCGGGCAAACGCTTCGCTGCCACCCCCTTGTTTCTGCATAATCAGTAAGTTGTTTCAAGTCGGCCAATTCAAGGATATTGGAATTTCACCTAACATCAATACTACAAAAACGGCATTCGCCGAAACGGCTGCACTCTGCGTCTTGAAGATTTTTAGTAACTTTGCACATAGGCACGGGCCTGACGGGCACCGGGCAGCCATATTCTCTACAAAACCAAAAAGCGACAAGACATGAACGAAGAGGCAAAACTCGCGTGGGACATCGTTGAGCAAACCAACACAAACCTTTTCCTTACGGGAAAGGCCGGGACTGGAAAGACCACTTTCCTGAAACGCCTGAAGGCAGAGTCGGCAAAGCGCATTGTCGTCGTGGCTCCCACGGGCATCGCGGCCATCAATGCCGAGGGCATGACCATGCACTCGTTTTTCCAGTTGCCGTTTGCCCCGTTTGTGCCCGACACCACCTTCAACACGCAGGGCGGACAGTTCCGATTCGGCAAGGACAAGATACGCGTCATACGCTCGCTCGACGTGCTCGTGATCGACGAGATAAGCATGGTGCGCGCCGACTTGCTCGATGCGGTGGACAGCGTGCTGAGGCGTTTCCGCCGCAGCAACGCTCCGTTCGGCGGCGTGCAGCTCGTGATGATTGGCGACCTCGGGCAACTTGCCCCGGTGGCCAAGGACGAGGAGTGGACAATGCTGAGCCAGTATTACGACACACCTTATTTCTTCAGCAGCCGTGCACTGCGTGCCACGCGCTATGCCATTGTCGAACTGAAAACCGTCTACCGCCAGAACGACCGCCGGTTTATCGACATTCTAAACCGGGTGCGCGACAACCGCGCCGACAGCGAAGTGCTCGCCGCCCTCAACGCGCGTTATGTTCCGGGGTTCAGACCGGGCGACGACGAAGGCTACATACGCCTCGTCACGCACAACGCACAGGCGCAGAGCGTCAACGCGCGTGCCCTCGCCGAGATAAAGGGGCAGGCCTACGACTACGAGGCCGAGGTGTCGGGCAAATATCCCGAAATGCTCTACCCCACCGATGCCACGCTCACACTGAAGAAAGGGGCGCAGGTAATGTTCGTGAAAAACGACTCTTCGGCCGACAAGCAATACTACAACGGCATGCTGGGCCGCGTTGACGAAATAGCGTCCGACGGCTTCACGGTGGTGGCCAAGGACACGGGCGAGAGCATACGTGTGGAGCCTGAAGAGTGGTCGAACAGCCGCTATGTGGTGGACGAGGCCACTAAGGAGATAACCGAAGTGGTTGACGGCACGTTCAAGCAGTTTCCCGTGAAGCTCGCGTGGGCCATAACCGTGCACAAGAGCCAGGGTCTCACCTTCGACAAGGCCATAATCGACGTGCAGCACGCCTTCTCGCACGGGCAGACCTATGTGGCATTGAGCCGCTGCCGCACCCTCGAAGGACTTGTGCTGAGCGCGCCGCTGCCGCAAAGCGCGATAATACGCGACCGCTCGGTTGACGACTTCGCGGTGCACGCTCCCGAACACACGCCCACACACGAGCAGCTGGAGACACTCCGGCGCGACTATTTCATTGCCACGCTGGCCGACCTTTTCGAGTTCCGCCAGATTTACACGCAGACCGAGAAATACACGCTTCTGCTTTCTGAACATTTCCGCCGCAGTTTCCCGAAACTCACGGCAGAGTTCAAGGCGCGCTGCACAGCCCTCAACAGCGAGGTGGTGGGCGTGGCGGAGAAGTTCGGCATGCAGTATGTGAGGCTCGTGTTGTCGAACGCCGACTACCGTACCGACGACGTGCTGCAGGAACGTGTGGCCAAGGGTGCGGCCTATTTTCTCACGAAACTTTCTGACGTGACGGCACTGGCAGGCAAGGCTTCGGTGAAAACCACCAACTCCGCGCTGCAGAAACGGGCCGACGAACAGCGGACAACGCTCGTTGACTTGCTGAAACAGAAACGCCTGTTGCTCGATTTCGTGAAGGCCAACGGTTTCTTCATGGACAGTTATCTGCGCCGCAGGGCTCTCGTGCTCGCAGGAATAGAACCAAAGCCAAAGGCCGAAACCAAGAAAAGTGCCGTGCCCAAAAGCGTTGACGGCATGACGATGCTCGCCCACCCGAAACTGTATGCCGCGCTCGTGGGCTGGCGCAAAGACCGCGCCAAAGACTTGGGTAAGCCGATATTCATCATATTACAGAACAAGGCTCTTGTGGCTATTGCCAACATCTGCCCCGAAAGCAAGGCATCGCTTGCCGGCATACCCTATGTGGGCAAAATCAAGGCCGATGTCTACGGCGACGAGATTATTGAGCTTGTGCGCAACCGCGAAGACTGAAAAACATCCAAATAAAACGAAAATACATTTTGACAATCCACACAAAGTGAACAATGAAAAACACCCTGCATGGGCGTTGCCCCAACATGTGGAAGCCGTGGGCAAGCTTATGGAGGGGGTAAAACAGAAACAGTGTTTTACCGCAAACCAATAATAAAATACACAAATCGCGGACAAACCTTAGCCCCGGAGGGTTGGGGGGTCAAAATATGAATTGATTTTGCGCTAATAAAAAAGCATAAAGCCCCAGCCAATCATAGCTCTGGAAGAGCGCAACGACCATAGCCCAGGGTGAGACATTTGCGTCAGCAAACGGTGTACCCCTGGGTTCAAACGACAAACGCAAGGTGCAGGCCTGTAAGGTCAGCACCGCAATCACGTCCCAATGCCGTTGTGCTGACCTTACTGGCAAGCCGACATTACAAACCGTGAAACCATGGGGTACAGATGTCACTGCGTTCCATCTTCACCCTGGGGTACGACCGTTACGCCACCTCCGGGGCTGATAATGGCCTCGCGCTATTTGCCTATTTTGAACGCCAACCCTCCGGGGGTGATTACGGTCTCACGCTTGAACCAGTATATATTTTGTAAGTATCTATAAATCAAAAGAAACTTTACGATATCAAGCGCAAATGATACCATAAAGTT
>CAVDCP010000012.1:0-66020 GCA_963607545.1 bacterium | reverse complement strand
CCCGGAACCTTCTGATCCGTAGTCAGATGCTCTATTCAGTTGAGCTACGGAGCCATGCTTCTTGAAAGCGAGTGCAAAGGTAGTGATTTTATTTTGAAAAACAAGAAAGTTTTTGAAATTTATTTTGGTCGGCAAGAAAAAATGCCTTTTGCCGTGGGTGTACAGTCGATGAAAAGTATTTTGCGGCATTAATGGCAGGTTTCCGTATTTTTGTTGTATTTTTGTAGAAATATAGGCGTAGCTTGCTGACGTGAACATTTGCGTTGCATTCGGCTCGCCATGGAAATGTGTAACCCCGTTAGCTACATGAAAAGTAAAACAATGTTCCTGCATCTGCTGCTGGTTGCCGTAACGGTTTTGTGCGTGACGGCTTCGTGTGGCGTGCCGGCTGAGCATGAGGCAGCCGACAGATGGAACGACATTGCTTACAGTTGCCATTACCGCAACCTTGACAGTGTGGCGGCTAATGCGGGCCGTGCCTACCGCGCTTCGGAACGGTATGACGACGGGCGGGCCGAAGCCTTGAACAACTTCGCTTTTGTCGATATAGCGCGCATGGACTATGCCAAGGCCGAAAAACGGCTGGGCGAGGTGGGCGAGATTACCAACAACCAGATTGAACTCATGGTGGCCGACGTGCAGATGATGCGACTGTGCCAGCGGCGGTCGGAGAACAAGAACTTCTACCGGTTCATGCAGAGCGCGATGTCGCGCCTTGCCCGTATAAGGGAGAACGACGCCGAACTCACCCCACGGCAGCAACGGCGGCTCGTCTATGCACAAAGCGAATATTATATAACGGTGTCGGCCTATCTGTATTATGTGGGACAGACCGTGGAGTCTTCGGAAGCCCTTGCCGAAATAGATGCCAACGGCGAGATAGTGAAAGACACGGCACAACTGCTCAACTATTATTATAATGTAGGGGCCGGAGGCATAATATCGGGCGACACGAAAGAAAGCATAGCCCAAACTGAGTTCGACTATCTCATGCGTTGCTACATGTTGTCGCGGCAATATCACTACACTTATTGGGAAGCCAACTCGCTGCAGGCTCTGAGCGAGCATCTGCAAGACGGTGCTCAGCGCAGGACATTGCTGCACAACAATCCGCAGGAAATGGAGTATCTGAATGTGGACAACATGCCCGACACTCTTCTTGCCGGAAATCTGGCGCAGCGTGCCCTCGCGCTCTTCGGGAACTACGGCGATGTGTATCAGGTTGCGGGTGCCTACCGCACCTTGGCGGAGTGCTACTGGGCAATATCCGACTACGGTTCGGCTCTGGCGTGCCTGAACACTGCCCTTGGAAAGAACCGTCTCGTGGCACTCGCCCCCGACCTCGTGGCTTCTATACGCGAACAGTTGTCGCTTGTTTATTCGGCTGTCAACGACAAACGGCGCAGCGATTACAACCGCAACATCTATCTGGACATACAGGAAAACACGCGTCAGGACCGCATGCTTGAAGCACGCGCCGAGCAGCTCGACCAGTCGCTCAAGTCGCTCAACTATATGATTGCCGCTGTCGTGGCGACGATAATACTCGTGGCGACGATATTGTTCCGCCTCGGTTATATAAGGCGGCGGCGGATGCGCACGATGTCGGTGGATGCGCTGAAAGAGCCTCTCGCAAAATGGAAACAGTCGCAGGAGAAGCAGGCCGAGGCCGAGGCCGACGAAATGGAAGAACTCGCCGAACAGACAAGCATGGCCGAAGAGGAACTGAGGAGAAACCGCTGGCAATACATAGAACAGCGCGCGAAGATTTCGCTTGTGAATGGCGTGACTCCTCTCGTGAGCCGTATAGCGCGCGAAGTGGCCTTGCTTGAAGAAAATGCGGGCGACGAAAGTCTCAGAAAAGAACGCTATGAATACATTGCCGAGCTTACCGACAAGATTGTGGCATGCAACAATACTCTGACAAAATGGATACAGATGCGTCAGGGCGAACTGCAGCTACACATCGAGAGCTTCTGTCTGCAAGACATATTCGACACCTTGTCGCAAGGCAAGATGCTGTACACTCTGAAAGACATCAGTCTGGAAATCGTGCCTACCGACCTCGTGGTGAAGGCCGACAAGACACTCACCCTGTTTATGCTGAACACCATGGCCGACAATGCACGCAAGCACAGCCGGCAGAACGGACACATAAGGGTGGGCTGCGAGGATATGGGCGACTGTGTGGAAATATCGGTTGCCGACGATGGCGAGGGAATGCCGGAACAACAACTGAAGCATGTTTTCGACCATAAAACCATAGTTGACAATGCCGTGGGAGAGAAAAACGATGTGGGCGAAACCGTAGCCAACCACGGATTCGGGCTTCTTAACTGCAAGGGCATAATAGAGAAATACCGCAAGATGAGCGGTTTCTTCTCGAAATGCATGATTTCTGCCGAGAGCGAGGAAGGCGTGGGCAGCCGATTCTACTTCCGTTTGCCCAAAGGAGTGTTGCGCACCATTGCTGTGTTGGCGGTGTCGTTGCCGCTGTCGGCCATGGGTTGCCATGCAAAACCGTTGTCGCAGCATGCGCGCGGGACTGGTTGCGCGGCTGGGGGGGGCAACCGTTGTCTGGCCATGGCTGGCGTTTTTGCCGACAGCGCATATTACAGCAATATCGGGGGAAAGTATGAAAAGACCCTTGAGTATGCCGACAGTTGCCTTAAATACATGAACATGCACTGCCGTGGCGCATTGCACGGGAAAGGACGCGAACTCGTGCTGTATGATGCCGACGGCGTGTGCCCTGCCGAGATAGAGTGGTATCGCGACAGCGTGAGGGTTGACTATGGCATAATACTCGACGTGAGAAACGAGACGGCAGTGGCTGCCTTGGCCTTGCACAAGTGGAAATTGTACAGATATAACAATAGCGTGTACACGCAGCTGTTCCGTGACTGCAGTGCCGACAACACGCTTGCCGATTATGTGAGTGTTATGCAGAAATCGGAGAACAACAAGAATGTGGCCATGGTTCTGCTCCTGTTTTTCTTCATGCTGATATTCCCGATTTACTATATATTGTATTACCGTCACCGCATATATTATAATATATGTGTAGACAATGTGAGGAAACTCAACGGTTTGCTTTCGGGCGATGCCGGAAGTGACAGTAGTCTTGCCGCCATGGACAGGATATGGACGGCCAACGACAATGCAATGGTGTCCAACGAGCATCTTGCGAAGCTGCAGGAACTGGTGTCGGAAATAAGGACGTCGCTCAACAACGGAAAGAAACGGCACGAAAGGCATGCCGACAACATGAGGATTGCCGGCGACAATCTGAAGAGGATTAAACTTGACAGCGACAATCTGTATGTGAGCAACAAGATAATCGACAACTGCCTCTCGACGTTGAAGCACGAGACAATGTATTATCCTACAAGGATAAGGCAGTTGGTTGACGGCACTGACGGCAATTTGACGGCAATCGGCGAACTGGTGAATTATTACCGGGTAATCTACTCGGTGTTGAGCATCCAGGCCATGCGCGTGGTTGAAGACCAGGGTATTCCGGGCGACTACAGCATGCAGTGTCTGTATGACTTGTTGAAAAAGGCCAACGATGGAAAGCGTCCGCAATGGCAGGTGAAGACTTCGGAACAGGGGTATGTGGAGCTTGAAATCACGATGCCAAACCTGCATCTGGATGCAGGACAGTGCCGCGAACTGTTCACGGAGGCCACCAGTAATGTGGCATTTTTCGTGTGCAGGCAGATAATAAGGGATATAGGCGAACGCTATCACGCCAGGGGATGCGGAATCTCAGCATCGCCTAACGCGGAGCGTGCAACGACAATAAACATAAAAATAGCAGGATTAGCATGGAAAAATTCAATGTGGTCATAGTTGAGGACGTGCCCTTGGAACTGAAGGGCACTGAAGGAATAATACGCAACGAAATACCCGAAGCGCAGATAATAGGGACTGCGGCCAGCGAAAGCCAGTTCTGGGCACTGATAAAGCAGCAGGTGCCCGACTTGGTGTTGCTCGACTTGGGGCTTGATGGCGCGACGACTGTCGGGGTGGAGATTTGCCGTTGCGTGAAAAGCGAATACCCGAAGGTGAAAGTTCTGATTTTTACCGGCGAGATATTGAATGAAAAACTGTGGGTTGACGTGCTCGACGCAGGGTGCGACGGCATAATATTGAAAAGCGGCGAACTGCTCACAAGAAATGACGTGATGTGCGTGATGAGCGGCAAGCGCATGGTGTTCAACCAACCGATACTGGAAAGAATCGTGGAACGCTTCAAGCGCGGAATCAACAACCAGATAATGCGGCAGGACGCGTTGATACGTTATGAGATTGACGAGTATGACGAACGCTTCTTGCGCCACCTTGCCCTCGGCTACACCAAAGAGCAGATTTCAAATCTGCGGGCGATGCCCTTCGGGGTGAAAAGTCTGGAAAAAAGGCAGAACGAACTTGTGCAGAAACTCTTTCCCGACGGCAACGGCAGACTCGGCATAAATGCGACAAGACTCGTGGTGCGTGCCTTTGAACTGAGAATATTGGATGTAGACAGTCTTGTGCCCGACGATGAGTGACGTTGACATGATGAAATACAATAAGATATTTACAATCGTGACGCTTGTGTTGGCGGGCCTTCAGTTTGTCGTCGTGATGTTGTCGTGGCTCGTTTCGGCTGCAAATCCCGAGGGCAATATCCGTTCGTTGTTCGGAGGCGAGGGTTTGCGCTGGGCCTTCGGCAGTTTCGTCCGCAACATGGAGTCGCCTGTTCTGGTTTGGCTGTTGCTGGGCAGCGTGGCCTATGGTGTGGTGAAATCGGGTGGGGTGGTGCGTTCGCTGCGTGCTTTCAGACAATGCGACTACCGCGAACGCATGGCTTTGTATGTCGTGGCAGGCGAAGCCGCTTTTGTATTGGCGGTGATGTTGTTGCTTACCGTCGTTCCACATGCTGTGTTGTTGAGTGCTACGGGCACCTTGCTCACAAGCAGTTTCTCGGCCGGACTTATCCCGGTTGCGGCCTGCAGCGCGTGTGTCATGGGAGCAACTTTCGGGTTGTTGGCCGGACGTTTCCGGTCTTTGTATGATGTTTTCCGGGCCATGTCGTATGGCGTGTCGTTGTGTGCGCCTTTGTTTGTCGTCTATATCTTTGCGGCAGAACTTTACCTTATGGTGACGTTTGTCTTCGTGCTGTGAGTCACCACAGGTCTTTCTTCGGTTCGCTGCGCACAAACGTCAGCTCCGTAGGCAGTTTCACCCATTTCCGGTCAACGACTATTTTTATCCTGCTGCCCGAGTTTTGCCGCAGCAGGTAGCTTCCGTCTTCGGCGCATTCAAGCGTGGCTTCAAGGTCTTCGCTTCCGTAGTCGTTGGTGATTGAAATGTTTGCCGTCTTCGCGTCAATGATGTCTGCGCTTGTTATCAGCCATTTGCGTGAATCTCTCAATGCCCCCAAATATCCGGGCATGGTGCCGAAAATCTCTTGCCCGGGCACGGTGATGTTGTTGTCGTAGAAATCTATTTTCAGGTAAACCTTATAGTCGTCGTTGTATAAATATCCGCAGAAAGTCTTTTCCTGGGCATTTTGGGCAAATGCCGTCAATATGGTTGCACACATTGCGCACAATACAATCAGTTTTCTCATGTTCTAAGTTTTTGACGCTGCAAATGTAGCGAATTTAAGTCAAGAATACGCGGCCATTTTTGAAAAAGTCGTTGGCGTGTTTGCAGTTTTGTGATTAATGTAGTATATTTGCAGCCGCTATTTAATTTCTTTATGGTAACAAACAGATTATTTCCAGACTATATTTTTGAATCAAGTTGGGAAGTATGCAATAAAGTCGGTGGAATTTATGCCGTATTGTCAACCAGAGCCAAGACATTGAAAGAGGCAATGGGAGACCGTTTGATTTTTATTGGACCTGATTGTTGGGGTAAAAACGAATGTCCTTATTTTGTAGAAGACGACAGTGTTCTGTCTGAATGGCGAGAGAAAGCCGTTTCGGAAGGACTCGCGATAAAGGTGGGTCGGTGGAATGTGCCCGGAAATCCTGTTGCGGTTCTTGTGGATTTCTCGTCTTATTATGCACAGAAAGATGCAATATATGCCGCCCTTTGGAACGATTTCGGGGTTGACAGTCTGCACGCTTATGGCGACTACGACGAGGCATCCATGTTCTCTTATGCCGCCGCATTGGTGGTTGAAAGCCTGTACAAATATGTGGTTGAGCCAAACAGCAAGGTCGTTTATCATGGAAATGAATGGATGACCGGACTCGGACTCTTGTATATACGCAAGCATCAACCCGAAATAGCTACGATTTTCACGACCCATGCCACAAGTATAGGACGCAGCATCTCTGGCAACAACAAACCTTTGTACGGATATTTGCCGGCATATAACGGCAATCAGATGGCTGCCGAACTCAACATGCAGAGCAAACACTCGATAGAAAGGGAAACTGCCGCCAATGTAGACTGTTTCACTACGGTGAGCGATATAACGGCGCGCGAATGCAGCGAATTGCTTGACAAACCGGTGGATGTGGTGTTGCCGAACGGATTTGAAGACGATTTCGTTCCGCAAGGACGCGATTTCACCAAGAAAAGAAAGGAAGCGCGCAAACGCTTGATTGGCATAGCCAATGCCCTGACAGGATGCGATTACGGCGATGACGTGCTTATCGTGTCTACAAGCGGACGCTATGAATTCCGCAACAAAGGCATTGACGTGTTTGTGGAGTCAATGCACCGCTTGAATGAGATGGACGGCATGAAGCGTCAGGTGCTTGCTTTCGTGGCAGTCCCGGGATGGGTTAATTGTCCGCGCCATGACTTGGCACAGCGCATCGGGGACGGCACAAAATTCGACACTCAGCTCGAACGTCCGGTAATAACGCATTGGCTTAACGACATGGACAACGACCGCGTGCTTGGACAGATGCGTTATCTGAACATGAACAACTCCATGGGCGACAACGTGAAGCTCATCTTCATACCGTGTTATCTTACAGGTGACGATGGAATCTTGAACCTTACATATTTCGATGCAATCTTGGGCAACGATTTATGTGTTTATCCTTCTTATTATGAACCGTGGGGCTACACTCCTTTGGAGGCCGTGGCTTTCAAGGTGCCTTGCATTACCACCGACCTTGCCGGGTTCGGAGTGTGGGCAAGTCAGGAGTTGAAGGGAAAGACATCGCTTAAAGACGGAGTGCTTGTAGTGCATCGCACAGACGACAACTACAACGAGGTGGTTGACAATATCAAGGATGCCATCTACGAATATGCAAGTCTGGATGCAAAACAGGAGACCTCCGCACGGAACAAGGCACGCAAACTTTCGCAGAAAGCATTGTGGAGCAACTTCATAAAGTATTATTGTGATGCCTATGATTTCGCTTTGGGAAAAATGCAGGAACGTACAAGATAAAACAAAAACATTAACGATAAAATTATGAAAATCAAAGCAGACTATTCTAACAACCCTCAATGGAAGGAAGTTACGATAAAGTCGACACTGCCCGAACAACTGAAATGTTTGGATGAGTTGGCACATAACATGTGGTGGGCTTGGAACTATGAAGCCCGCGATATGTGGAAGAGCCTTGACAAAGACCTGTATGAAGAGGTTGGACACAACCCGGTTATGTTGCTCGACAGGTTAAGCTATGAGCGTAAGGAGTCGATTGTTAAAGACCGCGCCATAATGAAGTGCGTCAAGGATGTGTACAAAAAATTCCGCCAGTATATGGATGTCAAGCCCAACGACAAGCGTCCGTCTGTGGCTTATTTCTGTATGGAATACGGTATAAATCAGGTTGTAAAGATTTATTCCGGCGGTCTTGGCATGCTCGCAGGCGACTATCTTAAAGAGGCTTCCGACTCAAATGTAGACATGTGTGCCGTTGGTTTCCTCTATCGTTACGGCTATTTCAAGCAGACTCTGTCGATGGATGGCCAGCAGATTGCACAATACGATGCACAGAACTTCAATTCGCTGCCCGTTGAGCGCGTTCTCGACCAGAACGGCCAGCCGTTGGTTGTTGACGTTCCCTACATGAACTATCAGGTGCACGCCTATGTATGGCAGATGAATGTTGGCCGCATCAAGCTCTATCTGCTCGATACCGACAACGAAATGAACTCTGAATACGACAAGCCCATCACCCATGCGCTCTATGGCGGAGACAACGAAAACCGCCTGAAGCAGGAGATATTGCTCGGTATCGGCGGTATTCTCACGCTGAAGAAACTTGGTATAAAGAAAGATATCTACCACTGCAACGAAGGCCATGCTGCACTGTGCAACCTCCAGCGTCTCATCGATTACATACAAAGCGGCCTTACATTCAACCAGGCACTCGAACTGGTTCGTGCCTCGTCGCTCTACACCGTACACACTCCGGTACCTGCCGGCCACGACTATTTCGACGAGTCTCTCTTCGGAAAGTATATGGGCGGTTATCCCAACATGCTAGGCATCTCATGGGATGAGTTCATAGGAATGGGCCGCCAGAACCCCGACGACCACTCTGAACGCTTCTGCATGTCGGTGTTCGCATGCAATACCTGCCAGGAAGTGAATGGAGTAAGCAAGCTGCACGGTTGGGTTAGCCAGCGCATGTTCGCTCCCATCTGGAAAGGATATTATCCCGAGGAAAGCCATGTAGGCTATGTCACCAACGGAGTTCACTTCCCCACATGGACAGCAACCGAATGGCGCAAGCTCTATGCCAAGTATTTTGACGAGAATTACATCAACGACCAGAGCAACGAGAGCCTTTGGCATGCAATCTACAATGTGCCCGATGCAGAGATATGGGAAACACGTATGGCATTGAAGAAGAAGCTCGTTGACTACATCCGTGAGAAGTTCACCGCCACATGGCTTAAGAACCAGGGCGATCCCTCGCGTGTTGTCACCCTTCTTGAGAGCATTACTCCCAATGCACTTTACATTGGTTTCTGCCGCCGCTTCGCTACTTACAAGCGCGCTCACCTGCTCTTTACCGACCTTGACCGTTTGTCAAAGATCGTAAACAATCCCGAGCGTCCTGTGAAATTCATATTCTCAGGCAAGGCTCACCCGGCCGACGGCGCAGGACAGGGACTTATCAAGCGTATTTTCGAGATAAGCCAGCGTCCCGAGTTCCTCGGAAAAATCATCTTCCTTGAGGATTACGACATGCAGTTGGCACGCCGTCTCGTTTCTGGTGTAGATATCTGGATGAACACACCTACACGTCCTCTTGAGGCTTCAGGCACATCTGGCGAGAAAGCAGAGATGAACGGTGTGGTAAACCTTTCCGTTCTCGACGGTTGGTGGGTTGAAGGCTACCGTGAAGGCGCAGGTTGGGCACTTCCTCAGGAGCGCACCTATCAGAACCAGGGCTATCAGGATCAGCTCGATGCTGCCACTATCTACTCGTTGCTTGAGAATGAGATTCTTCCGCTTTACTACAACAAGAACGAGCAAGGCTATAGCGAGGGATGGATAAAGACGATAAAGAATTCAATCGCTACAATCGCTCCTCACTACACAATGAAGCGTCAGCTCGACGATTACTACGACAAGTACTACACTCCCGAGGCTGCTTGTTTCAAGCGTCTGTCGGCTAACGACAACCAGTTGGCCAAGGAGCTTGCACAGTGGAAGGAAACCGTTGCCGAGCGTTGGGACAGCATACATGTAGTGAGCAAGGACGACTCTGTGCTTTACGGTGCAGAAACCGGCAAGAAATACACCTTGCGTTATGTCATCGACGAGCAGGGCTTGACCGATGCAGTAGGTCTTGAGCTTATCTCGATAAAGACCGATGCCAATGGCGAGGAGCACATCTTCAACAAGCGTGAGTTCAAGATGGTAGGCCATGAAGGCAACAACTACACCTTCGAGGCAACCTTTGAGCCCGATGTGGCTGGCACGTTCAAGAGCTGCGTGCGCATGTATCCCAAGAACGAGAACATCGTTCACCGCGAGGACTTCTGCTATGTGAAGTGGATTGACTAAGGGAATGAATTGCAACTGAATGCCGCAAGGCATAAAACCAACGGGGATGTCTGACTGAATGACTGTCGGACATCCCCGTTTTTCGTGCGGTAATAGTTCGCAACGGTTATGCAGGCGGCTTATTGGCTGACGTATCCCGGGTTCTGCTTGAGCCTTGAATTCAGGTCGATGCACTTCTGCGGTATCGGGAATACCGTTGTGTAGCCAGTGTGCTCGTCGGGCAATGCCGTGCGCATGTCGTAGCTCTTGGTGTATTGGCCAAACCTTATTAGGTCTTGTCTTCGCCAGCCTTCCCACACAAGTTCGAGCAGACGCTCGCGCAGAATATTGTCGAGCGTTGCGGCGATGTGCGGCATTCCCACCCGTGAGCGCACTTCGTTGAGCGGCTCGTCGCCGTTGCCGCCGTTGCGCACGAGAGCTTCGGATTTCATCAGCAGCACATCGGCATAGCGGAACAGCACGATGTCGTTGTCGGGCATGCGCCCGTCGGCGTATGCAGTGCGGTCCACTTCATATTTCTTCATTCTGGCTCCTGCCGTTTGTTTGTATTTGCTTGCCGTGAGGTTCTCTTCCACCGCCAACGGCATATACTCCAGTTGCTCGCCATTGTCAAGCATTACCGGATTGCCGTCCACTTCGACTTTGCCCGTATAGAAGTTCATGTCGAGCCGCTTGTCGGCATTGTCCGTGCCATAGCCGTAGGCTTGCATCGTTGCGATGGTGGCGCATGTGCCGTTTTCCGACGAACCGCCGTATGCCCCTCCATGGGCATAGTGGCGCGAACGGAAAAGGTAATGGAACTCATTGGTGTATAACATCTTGTCGAGTGGAATCGTAAAGATGTTTTCCTGCGAGTTTTCGTTGTGCACTGCAAAGTTTGCAGTATAGTCGGCTTCAAGCCTGTAGCCGCATGCCTCTATCTTGTCGCAATAGGCTATGCATGCCTGCCACGCATTCATCTTGTTGCCGTCAACGATGAATGCAATGTCCTTTCCGTCGGGCCGTTGGTTTCCCGTCCAGTTGTCGTTGGTGTATATTTCGGCATTTAGTGCAAGCTTCGCAAGCAGGAAATAGGCCACGGGCTTTGTCACCCTTCCGTAGTTTGTGCCCGCCATGTTGCTTCTTCCGTCGGGCAGAAGCGGTGCCGCCTCCTGCAGTTCGTTCACGACAAACCAGAAAATCTCGCTGCGGTTGCTCTGTGTTATGCCGTCAACCTTGTTGTCGGCAGTTGTCGTCAGCGGGATGCGTCCGAACATGTCCATGGCATAGTAGTAGAACATTGCGCGTATAGCCCTCACCTCTGCCGTATAGGTTTCGATGTCGCTTTTGCCTACGATGCCCGTGCTTGCATCCAAAGTGGCTATCGACTTGTTTGCAAGCATGATTACCTTGTAAAGATATTTCCACACGTTGTAAAGGTCTGTGTCGGTTGGTGTCCATGTGTGGTCGTACATGTTCTTCCACAAGCCGCCGTCATACCAGTCGCCGCCCCTTATCGGGTTAAGGGCCTCGTCGGTCGTGATGGTGTTGTAGTCGTATATGCCGCGGCATGTGCCTTGCAGTCCCTCGCATTCCTGGTTGGCCCCGATGTAATTGTATAGTGTGGCCACGGTGTTGGTGTAAAGGCTTGTGGCGTCGGAATATATTTCGCTTTCGGGCAGCTGGTCTTTGGGATTTTCGCCGAGACATGATGTCAGGACAAGTGCCGCCGAAATTATGGCCGTTAATGTGGTTGCTTTTTTCATAGTGGTTGGCGTTTAGAATTGAATGCTTACTCCAACGGAGTAGGTGCGGTAAACCGGGTAGTTGCGTTTGTCGTCGATGCCCATTGTCGAGTTCACCACGCTGCTGTTTATCAGCGGTGTGAGGCCGCTGTAGCCCGTTATCGTGGCAAGGTTGTTCACGCTGCACGACACGCGCAGTGCGCGTATGGCCTTTGTCTTTACGGGCACGATGTAGCCCACGGTGAGACATTCGATGTTGAGGTAGTCGCCGCGTTCAAGCCAATAGTCTGATATGTTCTGGTCTACGATGTTCTTCTTGGGTGCATCGGCGAGCACATTGTAGTCGGGGAAACTCGACATGTTGGTGTAGGCCAGCCCCGTGCCGTTGAAAATCTTGTGTCCGAAAGCCCCGTTCATCTGCAGCGACATGTACACGTCGCGGTAGCGCAGACTTATGTTCGATCCCAGCATGGCCTTTGGCGTGGCCTGTCCGCATATCCTTCGGTCGCCTCCGTCGCCGAAATCTATTTTCCCGTCATTGTTTATGTCTTCTATGTCATATTTGTTCGTGCCCTGCTCGTCAACGCGCAGTCCCTTGCAGTGTGGCAGATAGAACACGCCGAGGGGCTGGCCCACTATCTGGTAGAGCACATGGTTGTTGTCGCCTCCGTTTTGTCCGGCTCCGTCGAGGCTGCCTATTGCCGTCACGTCGGCAGCCGACATGTGCATGCCGTTGTAGTCGCCGCTCAGCGAGAGCAGTTTGTTTCGCTGGAACGACACGTTCATGTTGATGTTGAGTTCTATGTCGCGGCGTTGTATGGGCGTTGCCGACAGACCGATTTCAAATCCGCTGTTTTGCATCGAACCGATGTTGGCCAGCAGTTTGTCGTAGGCAAACGGCGGCACGGGCACGTCGTAGGAGTAGAGCATGTCGGTGGTTTTCGAGTAGTAATACTCGGCGGTGAGCATGATTTTGTTGTCCCATATGCCAATGTCGGCGGCAATGTTGAATGTCGATTTGGTTTCCCATTTCAGGTCGGGGTTGTTGTTGCGTATCATGCCGAGCGTCACGGTGGGCGTGTTTCCCACCGGCACGATGCCGGTTTGCTGCGCGTTGTTCATCGACGTGTAGGCAGCTATGCCGCCAAGGTTGCCCGAGCGTCCGTAGCCGGTGCGCACTTTCAGGGTTTTCACGACCGATTGCCCTTGCATGAATCTCTCGCGCATCACATCCCACGACAGCGACAGCGACGGGAAAAATCCCCACCTGTTGTTGTCGCCCACCATTGACGACCCGTCAGCGCGCAGTGTGGCGGCAGCCGTGTAGCGTTGCATGAACGTGTAGGATGCCGTGGCCATTGCCGATGCTAAGGCCCGGTCTTCGTATGTACTTTCCGAACCGCCGAACGGTCTTGATGCTGTCGCCCCTATGTTGTAGTAGCCAAACATGTTGTTGGCTATGCCCTTGGCGTGTACGCCGAAAGCCGAACTCTCCAGTTTCTGGTATTCTCCGCTCACGTCGGCCGACACCGAGTGTGCGTTCCATGTGTGCTTGTAGCCGAGGGTTATGTTGCCCAGCCATTCCTGTTTCTTGTATTCGCTGCGGTAGACATTGCCTTGTGCCCACACCCATGTGGGGCAGAACTGCGACGTTTCGGTTGACGAATAGGAGTAAGAACCGAATGCCGACAGCGTGAGCCACGGCGTGAGGGCGTAGGACAGTTGCAGGTGGGTGTTGAAATTAAGGTCTTTCTGGTCGTTGCGTTCCTGCAGCAAGGCTCCCGGCGGGTTTATCCGGTAGGCAGTCTGGTTCTTTGTCCAGTTGCCCGATGCGTCGCGTCCGGCAGGGAATGTGGGGTTCTGGCAGGCTGCTGAGTAGAACAGTGCTTGCGTGTCGAAAATGTCGTCGTTCTTGAATGAAGAACCGAACACCCCGAACTCGCCTTTCAGCCGTCCGCCGAAGGCCTGTTGTCTCGCGTCGAGCTTGGCCACGAGATTGTCGTAGCCCTTGGTCTTTATCACCGTGTTGTGGTCGATGTAGCCGAACGATGCGCGGTAGTTGGAAGTCTCGTTGCCGCCGCTGAAAGCCAGATGATGGTTGTGCACAAGCCCGGTGCGTGTTATCACTTTGTAGAAATCGTTGTCGTAGCCGCCGTCGTTGTAGTACAGTCCGAGCCGTTTGGCGGTGGCTGCATAGTCGCGTGCGCTGAGCATTTCGAGGCGTTTGTACACCGATTCGAAGCCGACGTTGCCCTCGTATGAAATCTTGAACCCGCTGCCCGTTCCTTTCTTTGTCGTCACCACGATTACGCCCGATGCTCCGCGCGAACCGTATTGTGACGTTTCCGATGCGTTTTTCAGCACGTCGAAGCTCTCTATGTCGGCAGGATATATTGTGGAAAGTGTAGATATGTCCGACGTTACGCCGTCGATGACCACCAGAGGGTCGTTGCCTCCCGTTATTGATGTGGTGCCGCGCACGCGCACGCTGTTGAGCATGGCCATTCTGTCGAGTCCGTTCGACGTGACGCTCACACCGGCAGTCTTGCCGTTTATCACGTCGAGTGCGTTGTTCACCATGCCCTTCTCGTTGTTGGCTATGCCGGTTTTGGCACCGTCGGTCGTCTGTTGTTGGTGCACAGTGATGGTGTCGTTGGGCATGATGGCGGCATGTGCCGCGTTGCCTGCCGTGTGGGCAGCTTGCATACTTATTGCCGGCACACACAGCAGCACTGCCGTGCACAGAGCGTTGGCGGCAGAGTCGGTGCCCGCTTTGTTGAAAGTCGATTTCCCGTGGTTGGTCATAAAAGGTTGTCTTAGGTTAGCGGTAATGTTTGTCTGTGTTATGTCTCTATAACGCGCAATACGCGTTTTTATTGCCGTTGGCATCCTGCTCGGTCAGCCGCTTTGTCCTTTCGGCGGGCCGTAGGGGTATGGGGTAGTGGTGTTCAGTGCCAGGCGCGGTGTGTGGCTGGCGGCGTGGACTATTCGTCCTCGTCTTCTTTTATCGTCTTGTCGTATATTATTTCAGGGCTTGGCAGTCCTTTCTTCATGTCGTTATAGGCCCTTGTCAGGTCGCTGTTGTCAATCGTGATGTCGCGCTGCACGGGTCGGCCCTTGTCGGTGAGCGAGTGCGAGAAGAGCCATTCATAGGTCTTTTTCATGTAAAGTATGCGCGCCAGTGCCCCGTGCGACGCACCTTTAAGCCAGTCGTAGCGCAGACGGCTGTCGTTGCCCTCACGTTTCAGTTCGTCAACCACCGTCTGCGATTGCCTCACCGGCACGGCCTTGTCGGCAGTGCCGTGTATTATCCATAGCGGCAGCTGCCCGAGCCCGCTCTTTTCCTTCAGCGAACACCCGCCGCACAGAGCCATTGCCGCCGCCACCTTTTCATGGTAGGTGCCCGCGAAGTCGAGCGTGCCGTAGCCTCCGAGGCTCATTCCCACCACATAAACGCGTGTGGAGTCGAGCGCATAGTTGCGTTTTGTCCATTCAAGCACGTCGTTTATCTTGTGCGGATTCCACGCGCCGCCAGTGTTCTGCGGCACCACCACGAGGGCATCAATCTGTCTTCCGCGCACTATGGCATCGAGCGGACCGTAGCGGCGCACGCGGTTGATGTCGTGTCCGCAGAGGCTTGCTCCGTGCAGGAATATTATGACGGGTGTGTTTTCAAACGAGTAGTAGTAGTCGGTCGGGGTGTACACCCAGAAGTCGTAGCCGCCGGGAATGGAGTCTTTCACGGGGCGTATATAGTCGAATTGTGCCATTGTGCCGAGTGTGAGGCAGAAAAGCATTGCAATAAGGCATATAGTCTTTTTCATCGTCGTTTCATCGTTTCGGTCTGTCGCCTTGTCTGGTTCGGCCCGGAGCAAGGCATATACCGCAAAGTTACCTTTTTTTGGCAGAATGCAGACAATGTTTTGAAATCTTTTTGACCAATGTGTGGCTCTGCATCCTATTTTTAGTAATTTTGGGCTTCCAAAACAATACATGATATGGCAAAACAGGAATATGTGCGCAAGAACCGTGAGTGGATTGAGGCAAAATCGCAAGAGCCGGGAGTGATGCCGCTTGCCCGTGGCGTGTTTTACAAGGTGCTGTCGGCAGGCGACGCTGGCGGATGCAGCCCTACTCCGCGCAGCATTGTCACGGTGCATTACACGGGATGGACGATTAACGGACGGAAATTCGACAGCAGCCGTGGCGGTTGTCCGCTTGCTATGAGGCTCAACGAACTCATTGACGGATGGATTGTTGCCTTGCAGAAAATGCGTGTAGGCGACAGATGGGAGGTGTATATCCCAGCTGAAATGGGCTACGGCAAATTCTCGCAGCCCGGCATTCCGGGCGGTTCCACGCTTGTGTTCGACATCGAACTCATCTCGGTAGGGTAGGGCGTATGCCCGTTCTGCCGGTTGCTCCTTGCGCGCTATGCGCGTGCTTCAATTGCAGCACGCGTGTAGCGCAGTTGCCGCACGGGCGTGCAGCAGTTGCCGCACGGCACAAAACATTGCGTGCTGCAGTTGCGGCAAAGGTGTGTCGGCGGCTTTGCCGGGCACTTATCGTGTGGCGCGGAACGCTTCCATGTTTTCATACCGTCGGTTCATAAACCGTCGGTATATGCTGCCAATCCATTTCTTTGAGGTGATGATGAAGGCCATGCCTATGGCCAGCATGATGATGTAGGATGTGGTTGAGCTGAAAACCGACTGCAGTATTTGCTGCAGAAAGTTTGGAATCGTGAATATGGCAATTTGTATGGCCAGTTGCCAGTACATGTTGTCGGGGGTAGACTTGCCGGTCAGGCGTTCGTTGAGCGGAAGCGTCTGCCGGTTGAACGCTGCCAACTGGAACAGGATGAAATACTGGAATCCTGCGGTGAAGATGCCGAACGAAACGAGCATCAAAAGCGGCCATTTGCCCACAAACACCATGGGCAGCATCAGCACAAACGGCAGAAGGAGCAGGGCGGAGTAGAAAATGTATTTCGCATAAAGCATGTTGCGCATCATTTCGCGTCTCACCATGAGGCCGTCGATGTAGTTGCCCTCATAGCCCATAAGCCTTGTGAGCATGGAAGTCCCCATTATTATGAAATTGTAGAAAGCCCAGAAATGGCTCATGGTGCGGGTGTCGTATGTGCCGGTAAATGTTATGATGAGGCTGAAGAATACGACAATAGCAATGGAGTAGAGGAATGTCTTGCGCGGATTCTTGTTGCGCAGCAATGTGGCCAACTCGAGTTTCAGAAACATGCCCGTGGTTCCGAACCGCTTCAGAAACTGCATCTCGCCCAGTTCAACCACCTTGGTGCGCTTGGTGTGCATCAGTTCGCTCATAATGTAGCGGCTTTGAATGCTGCGGTTGATGGCAACAAGCACGCCCAGCAATGCTACGGGGCATATTATGGCAAGGGGTGAGTGGCTGGTTATGGTCTCGCCAATGGCCGTGAACGCGGCAGTGTAGAGGTCTTCTTTGTCGGTGAAAAACGGAATGGCGAATGCGCCATAGACGAGTGCCGGGATAGCCCAGAAAAAAAGTTTGTCGTTGATGAGCGTGCGTATTATTGCATACCACTGGCTGAATATCATCACCGTGACGGCGAGAAATGCCGTGAACAAAAGCGAGGTCACGATGCCGTAGCTGAAAACCACCGACATGATGATGTAGGGAACAAACATGAAAAACCACAGGAAATTGCCCGCGCCGGTGAGCGACGATATTATGAAGCCGTTTATGCAGGTGTTTTTCGGGATTGGAAGCAGCAGGTAGGGGCGCACCAGCTGTGCCGGGGTCTGCTGTATGAGAAACCTCGACCCGAAATCGATTGCCGACACCAGCGGCAGTATGCAGCACATCAAGCCTACCGACGACATGTGGCGCGACTCGTTGGCAATGCCTGCAAGAAACACGGCAAACATCACGAGATAGATGCAGATGAATGCTGCAGCGAGCCAGATGAAGAACTTTGCGGCTCGGTTTTGCCCGAGGTTCACATCGCGCCGCTCTGCCAGTTTGCGGTGGCGGCGCAGGGTCATGTATAGCATGACGGTGTCTTTCGGCTTCATAAGTAGGTATTCAAAATTATTCGTATATACTTGTATGTCAGCAGATGTTTATTATACTTTGATATGTCTCTGCACTTTCTTTTTCACTGTATGCCCGGTTTTCATCGGTCGTGTAGCCCGCTACACTCCCTCTTCAACCCGAACATACAGCCAAAAATAAGGCGCATATCCATATCAAATAATTTTGAACACCTACTTGTCGGTAGCTTTTGTGCAGGACTCACCTGAGGTCGATTATCTCGGCTGAGGGGAAATCCTTTGCGTTGAAGGTGAATGTGCTGTTTGAGAAATTGCCGCTTCTGAAATTTCTTATCGTTATGGTAGTCCATTTCTGGCGGTGTTTCATCTTTATCACCGACGGAACGCCGGTGTTCTTGTTTGCCGTGACATACATTTCCGGTATGCTGCTCGTCTTGTTCTTGGCCACAAGGTGCACCACATTGTTTGAACCCTTTGTCGTCATGCTAAGGTCGTAGCCCTGCTTGTAGAGGTTGATGAACGTGTAGGGGTTCATCATCTGCTGCTGGGATAGTGTGGGGCGGCTTATGTTCACCTCGTTGTTTCTCTTTACAAGCGTCCACTGGGTGCTGCCGTCAAACCACACGATGGCCTGCGGCGTGCTTGCATGGAATTTTTTCCCCTTTATGGTTATCGTTCCGCTCACCGTTCCCGTTTCCGCGCCCGACAGTGTGAACGATGCGCTTGAACCTCCCGTGCGGCCTATGACATTTGCGGTTTTTTCGAGAGCCTTGTATGCCTGTGCGCTGTTCTGCGCCTTCATTGCCGGTGTGCACAGTGTCAGCACCAGTGACAGTATGTATAATATGCGTTTCATAATGTGTGTGTTTTTGTTGTTGACGTTATGGGTTGTCATTGTTTGAGTGCCGTGAATATGGCTGCCAGTTGTGTGTCGTCGGTTATGAGCACTTCGCGTGGCTTGCTGCCATGTGCCGCTCCAACCACGCCGGCCTTTTCGAGCTGGTCCATGAGTCGCCCGGCGCGGTTGTATCCAATCTCAAACCGTCGCTGAAGCATCGATGTGCTGCCCTGCTGGCTTGTGACGACAAGGCGTGCAGCCTCCTCGAAAAGCTGGTCGAGCGAGCCGAGGTCGCCGTTGCCTCCGCTCTGGTAGTTGCCGTCGCTGCCGTCGTCGCTCTTGGGCTCGGGCAGCTGCAGCGGCTCCACGGGGCCGGGCTGGTTGGCAATGTAGTGGTTAATGCTTTCTATTTCCTGCGTGCTTATGAAGGCACACTGCACACGCGTGGGCTCGTTGCCGTTGGTGTAGAGCATGTCTCCGAGACCAATGAGCTGGTTGGCTCCGGGCCTGTCGAGGATGATGCGCGAGTCCATCATTGAGCTTACCTTGAACGCTATGCGTCCCGGGAAGTTGGCCTTGATGTTTCCGGTGATGATTGATGTCGTGGGGCGTTGCGTGGCTATAATCATGTGTATGCCTACGGCGCGTGCCAACTGCGCAATGCGCGCTATCGGCATTTCCACTTCCTTGCCGGCTGTCATTATCAGGTCGCCGAACTCGTCGATTATCACGACAATGTAGGGCATGTATTCGTGTCCCTTGGTGAGGTTGAGCTTGTGGTGGATGAACTTGTCGTTGTATTCCTTGATGTTTCTTGCCCCGGCAAGTTTCAGCATGTCGTAGCGGTGATCCATGAGCGTGCACAGGCTCTTGAGGGTGCGCACCACCTTGGTTACGTCGGTTATTATGGCCTCGTCGTCGGCATCAACCTGTGCCATGAAATGGTCGGCAATGGGCGAGTAGACACTGAATTCCACCTTCTTCGGGTCGATGAGTACAAGCTTGAGCTCGTTGGGATGCTTCTTGTAGAGCAGCGAGGTGATGATGACATTGAGCCCGACCGACTTTCCCTGACCCGTGGCTCCGGCCACGAGAAGGTGCGGAATCTTGGTGAGGTCGGCCATGAACACCTCGTTTGTGATGGTTTTTCCAAGCACGATGGGCAGGTCGAACTTAGTGTCTTGAAACCTCTTCGAGTTGAGAATGCTCTCCATTGGCACGTTGTGTCGCTTCTTGTTGGGCACCTCTATGCCTATCGTTCCCTTGCCCGGAATGGGGGCAATGATTCTCACTCCGAGTGCCGAAAGGCGCAGGGCGATGTCGTCTTCGAGGTTTCTGATTTTGGTGATGCGTATGCCTTCGGCCGGAGTTATCTCGTATAGGGTTATGGTGGGGCCTACGGTGGCCTTTATCTCGCGTATCTCGATGCCGAAACTTTTCAGCACCTTTATTATCTCCTCGTTGTGGGCCTTTATCTCCTCCATGTCGATGTAGGGCTTGCCGTCTTTGTCGTCTTTGCTCAACAGGTCGAGTGTGGGGCATTCATATTTTGTGAACGGCTCGCGCGGATTTATAGGGGCATACAGGTCGGCATCGCCGGCCACCGATTTTCCGCTGGCCTTTTCGGCTTCCACGCCGGTGTCAACGGTGAGTTTGCCGCTTTCTGCCGCATCGGCGTCGGGAGTTTTGGGGGCTTTTGGCATCGGGGCTTTCTCCTTGTTCGGCTTCTTGGCGGCACTGTCAGCGTCGTCGAATCTAGTGAGGTCGATAACGGTTGACTGCGGCATGTCGTCAGGTTCGGCGTTCCCTGCTTTCGTGGCAGAAGGTTTCTCTTCTTTTGACGACGGTTCGCTCTGCAGCACTGTATTCGGTTCCGTTTCCGAGGCAGTGGCGTTCCGCCTTATCTTGCCGCTAATCGTGTCTACCGGATTGAACACTTTGCGCATCCAAATGATTGTCTCGGCGCGCAGATAGGTGATGAAGGCCACTGCCGTGAAGAACAGCAGGGCTATGAGACCGGGCGTGCCTATGAGGTTTTCGGTGAACCGCATCCCCATTTCGCCGTGTTGTCCGCCGGGAGCGTAAATGCTTTCAGGGAATATTTCGGGCGGCAGCACTTTGGCAAAAGTCACCGAAAGCCATATCATGGAGAATGCAAGACTGAAGAACCATTTCCATAGATTGGTTCTGTAAAGGCGCATCATCTTGCCTCCGGCAACTATGAGAAAAAACGGAATAAGGAAAGACGGCAGTCCGAAATTCTTCGTAATAAGGAAATTGGAAACTATGGCACCGACACTCCTGCATCTGTTTTTGAACAGATTGTCGTTGTTGAGCCATTCGTTGGGGCGCATCTTTTCGAGTAAGCTTTGGTCGTATGCGCCGGTGCTTAAAAATGAAATCATGGAGATAATAGCGACGAGTGCTATTATTGCTATAAACAAACCAAGCAGAAAGTCGGTTCGCTCGCTTTTCAAAAAACTTGAAAACTTCGTGTCGTTGGAAATTCTGCTTTTGGTGTCTTTCTTCTTCTTCGCCATTTGTTTTTTATAATAACAATTTGAAACGCCTCGTGTCGCACCGTCACGCTTGCCCGTTGGCAGGCAGAGGCGGCGTGGCGTGCCAGTGCAGCTGGCTTGTCGGCGCGCAATGCATATGAAGCTCTTTTTGTGCGGTGACAGAGCTATTTATATGCAAAAATAGTGGAAAAAACTTGGAAATGCCCAAGTTTTAATAAGTTTTTTTCTAATTTTGCAAAATCTTTCCAACCGTCGAATGAAGAGAATTATATACAACAAATTTGATAAAGGGGCAATAAGCGGATTGCCGATAGCCGCGTTTCCGGGAAAAATAACAGTGGTGCTCAGTGAGAGTGAGGCCGAGAAAGCAGTTGATTATCTGCTGTCTTGCAGTATTCTCGGTGTAGATACCGAGACCCGTCCGGCTTTCAAGCGCGGCCAACAGCACAAGGTTTCGCTGCTGCAGGTGTCGTCTTATGAGCATTGTTTTCTGTTCAGACTCAATTATCTGGGCATGTCGCCGTCGGTGATCAGGCTTCTCACCAACAAAAATGTTACCATGGTTGGGCTTTCGTGGCACGACGACCTGATGGCTTTGCACCGCCGACAGGACTTTGAAGCAGGCAATTTCGTTGACATCCAGAACATCATCGGCAAGATAGGAATAGAAGACATGAGTCTGCAGAAACTCTATGCCAACATTTTCCACAAGAAGATAAGCAAACGGCAACGCCTTACCAATTGGGATGCCGACATATTGACCGACAAGCAGAAACTTTATGCAGCAACCGATGCTTGGGCATGTATAATGCTGTATGACGAGATTAAAAAACTGTCGGAGGGCGGCGACTACCAGTTGGTGATGAAAGAAGAAAAGCCGGTAGAGGGCGCACAGGCAGAGAACAGCATGCCCGTAGTGGCACAGGCACAATAATAAAAGAATACGAGCGATATGTACAAGTCCATATATTTAAAGAAAGGTAAGGATGAAAGTCTGAAGCGTTTTCATCCGTGGATATTTTCCGGCGCGATAGCACGCATGGATGAAGGCATCGGCGAAGGCGACATTGTGAGGGTTTTCACCTGCAATGGCAGTTTTATCGCCGTAGGCATGTATCAAATCGGGTCGATAGCCGTAAGGGTGTTGTCGTTTGACGACATTGAAATCAATGCCGGGTTCTGGGAAGAAAGACTGCGGTCGGCCTTTGAGATGCGCCGCGCGGTAGGGCTGATTGACAATCCCGACGGGACTACTTTCAGACTCGTGCACGGCGAAGGCGACAACATTCCGGGGCTTGTGGTGGATTGCTACGGCGACACCGCCGTGATGCAGGCCCACAATGTGGGCATACATCTGTATCGCAAGGAAATATGCGACGCATTGGTGAAGGTTTCTGAAGGACGCATAAAAAACATATACTACAAGAGCGAGACCACCCTTCCGTTCAAGGCCGACGTGGAGCACGAAAACGAATTCGTGTATGGACAGATGGGCAGCGACGTGACTGTCGAGAACGGTCTGAAATTCCATGTAGACTGGCTGAGGGGACAAAAGACGGGATTTTTTGTAGACCAGCGTGAGAACCGGCATCTTCTTGAGAAATATTCGGCGGGTCGCAGCGTGTTGAACATGTTTTGCTACACCGGCGGTTTCTCGGTGTATGCCATGCGCGGAAACGCAAAACTTGTGCATTCAGTTGACAGCAGCGCAAAAGCCATAGAACTGACAAACCGCAATGTGCAGCTTAATTTCCCTGAAGACGGCAGACACACCGCTTTCTGCGAGGATGCTTTCAAGTTTCTCGACGCAAACGACCAGACCTACGACCTTATAATTCTCGACCCGCCGGCATTTGCCAAGCACCGTGCAGCATTGCACAACGCGCTGAAAGGCTATACGCGGCTTAACGTCAAGGGCTTGCAGCGCATAAAACCGGGCGGCATCCTGTTCACGTTCAGTTGCTCGCAGATTGTTACAAAAGACAATTTCAGAAACGCAGTGCTCACCGCTGCCGTACAGGCCAACCGCAAGGTGAGAATATTGCACCAGCTGCACCAGCCGGCCGACCACCCGATTAACATGTATCATCCCGAAGGAGAATATCTTAAGGGACTTGTGCTGTATGTCGAATAAGAGGGACTTTCTGGACAAGGTGCGGCGTTTCGCCGACAGTCATGGATTGTTTTCGGAGAACGGAACATATCTTGTGGGACTGTCGGGAGGGGCCGACAGCGTATCGCTGTTGCTGGTCATGCTCGACATGGGCGTGCATGTTGAGGCTGTGCATTGCAATTTCAAGCTGCGCGGCGAGGAGTCTTTCCGTGACGAGCAGTTCTGCGTTGACTTGTGCGGACGGCTTGGCGTGACTCTGCACAAAGTGCATTTCGATACTGCCGAATATGCCAAGCTGCACAAAATAAGCATTGAAATGGCTGCAAGAGACTTGCGTTACGCTTATTTTGAAAACTTGCGCAACGACCTGAATGCATGCGGAATATGTGTGGCACACCACCGTGACGACAGTGTTGAAACCGCAATAATGAACATGTTGAGGGGCACTGGCATACGGGGATTGCAGGGCATCGTTGCGCACAACGGCTTCATCATGCGTCCGTTGCTTTGCGTTGGGCGTGACGAGATTTTGCAGTATCTTGAAAGCAAAGGGCAATCTTATGTCACCGACAGCACAAATCTTGTTGACGACGTTACACGCAACAAGATAAGACTGAAGGTAGTGCCGTTGCTGAAGGAAATCAATCCCAATGCCCTCAACTCCATATTCCAGACCACACAGCATGTGGGCGAGGCATTGAAAATAGTGTATTCTTCTTTGGATGCAGCCAAGGAAAAGATTATGCCCGACGGTTCTACAATCGACATAAGTCTGCTTATGAAACAACCTTCGCCCGAATATCTGTTGTTTCATGTTCTTAACGGTTGTGGCTTTTCCTCGGTTGTGGTGAAGGAAATATACTCGGCTGTTTTAAGAGGAGCGTCGGGTAAGGTATGGACTTCAAATTCCCATGAGGCTTTGATTGACCGTGGAAGGATTGTAGTGGAGGAAAAGCAGACCGAAGAAATGCGCGTGTTGAAAGTTCCTGAACCGGGAACTTACATATATAACTCACAGGTTAAGTTCTCGTTTGTGTCGGAAAACTATACTGACGGATATAATGTGAACTGTGGGAAAGACTGTGTTTGTGTAGACATGCAGTCGGTGAAATTCCCGTTGACAATACGTCCCGTGGCCAAGGGAGACCGTTTCGTGCCGTTCGGAATGAAAAGCCAGAAGCTGGTGAGCGATTTCCTTACCGACAGGAAATATACGCTCTTCGACAAACGCCGCCAATTGGCAGTCGTTGATGCCGACTCCAATATAGTTTGGTTGGTCGGAGAGCGTATTGACAACAGATGCCGCCTTACATCCGATTCGCGCGTTGTGCTAAAGCTTTCTCGGCTCTAACGAGATCGTCGGGCGTGTCTATGCCAATGGTTTCAATGTCGGTGATTCCTACTTTCACTTTGTAGCCGTTCTGTAGCCAGCGCAGTTGTTCAAGGCTTTCTGCCTTTTCGAGCGACGACTGCGGCAGTTGCGTGATTGCGTGCAGCACCTCGCGGCGGTAGGCATATATGCCCAGATGTTTCAGGAAAGGATATTCGTCAAGCCATTTCCCGGGTTCAGTTCCGCGCACGAACGGTATTACGGAACGCGAGAAATACATTGCGTAGCTGTTGTTGTCTACCACTATTTTGGGTGAGTTGGGGTTGTTCACGCTTTCGATGTCGGTAAAGGGCTTGCCTATTGTGGCTATCTGCGTGTTCTCGTCATCGAAGCATCGGCATACGGCGGCAATTTGTGTCGGGTGGATGAACGGTTCGTCGCCTTGGATGTTGACAATCACGTCGCAGTCGATGTTGAGCTTCTCGGCAGCTTCTTCAATCCTGTCTGTTCCGCTCTTGTGGTCGGAACGTGTCATCACGGCCTTGCCCCCAAACGACAATACAGCGTCGTATATTCTCTTGTCGTCGGTTGCCACATAGGCTTCGTCAAGGCATTTGGCAACAATGTCATACACGCGCTTTATCACATGTTCGCCTCCCAGCAGTGCCAGGGGCTTTCCGGGGAAACGCGTCGATGCGTATCTTGCGGGGATAATTCCTGCGAATTTCATAGTAATGGATGTGTGTTTGATGTAATAAAAAATCCGGAATGTATTTTACATACACCCGGATTCTTTTATCGTCGTTTCTAAAATGTCAGTCTGTTAAGCCTCAATTGCAGCAACGCCGGGCAGCACTTTGCCTTCGATTGCCTCCAAAAGGGCACCGCCGCCGGTTGAGATGTAGGACACCTGGTCGGCAAGTCCGAACTTGTTGATGCATGCAACAGAGTCGCCACCGCCTATAAGCGAGAATGCGCCGTCCTTTGTTGCTTCGGCAATAGCCTCTGCGATAGCCTTTGAGCCACCTGCGAAGTTGTCGAACTCGAATACGCCTGCAGGGCCGTTCCAAAGGATTGTCTTTGCGCCCTTGATTGCTTCGGCGAATGCTTTGCGTGTCTCAGGACCGGCATCCATGCCTTCCCAGCCTTCGGGAATGGCGTTAGAGGGGCAAATCTGAGTGTTGGCATCGTTCTTGAAGTCGTCTGCACATACAGAGTCGGTGCCGAGAACGAGGTTTACGTTGTTCTCCTTGGCTTTCTTGATAACGTCGAGTGCCACGTCGAGCTTGTCGTCCTCGCAGATTGACTTGCCTATTTCGCCGCCGAGAGCCTTGGCGAATGTGTATGTCATACCGCCGCAAAGGATGAGGTTGTCAACCTTGGTGAGAAGGTTTTCGATGATGCCAATCTTCGTGGAAACCTTTGATCCGCCCATGATAGCGGTGAACGGACGTTTGATGTTGCCGAGTACGGCATCTACAGCGTTCACCTCTTTCTCCATAAGATAGCCGAGCATCTTGTGGTCTTTGTCGAAATACTCGTCGATAACAGCAGTAGATGCGTGTTTGCGGTGTGCTGTTCCGAATGCGTCCATAACGTAGCAGTCGGCATAAGAGGCGAGTTTCTTTGCGAAATCCTTCTGACGTGACTTCATTTCCTTCTTTGCCTCGTCATATTCCGGAGTGCCTTTCTCCACACCCACGGGCTTGCCTTCCTCTTCGGGATAGAAACGCAGGTTCTCGAGCAGGAGAGCCTCGCCGGCCTTCAGAGCCTCGGCTTCTTCGGTGGCATTGCCGCAGTCTTTTGCAAACTTGACCTCAACGCCGAGTGCTGCCGACACGTTGGGGACAATCTGTCCCAATGAAAGCTTCATGTTCACCTTGCCTTTGGGCTTGCCCATGTGGCTCATCATGATGAGAGCACCGCCGTCTGCGAGCACTTTCTTCAGTGTGGGGAGAGCACCGCGTATGCGGGTATCGTCAGTAACATTTCCATTCTCGTCCAATGGAACGTTGAAGTCAACTCGAACAATTGCCTTTTTGCCGGCAAAATTGAAATCTTCGATTTTCATTTGTCTTTATGTGTTTATTTGTTAGAAACTTATTCTGCACGCAAAATTACTAATAAAAAATGACATTCTCATGCAGTGACATGACAATTTTATACCTATTTAACCGCGCATGTACAGTGCTCGTCGGAATGTGCATGAGGCGTGTTGTCTTCGCTTTCATAAGGAGTCAAATCTTCGATTCCGGCTTCGGCGAGGGCTTCTTTGCGCTCTACGCAGGTGCCGCATTTGCCGCAGTGGATTTCGCCGCCTTTGTAGCAACTCCACGTCTGTGTGTAGTCTATGCCCAGTTTCTTGCCGATGCGGGCTATGTCGGCCTTGGTTATGTTGGTGTATGGAGCCAGGACCCTTGTCTTGACATAGGTTCCCGCCGATGCGGCAGCGTCGATTGCCGTTATGAATTCGGGGCGGCAGTCGGGATAAATGGCATGGTCGCCGCCGTGGTTGGCAATGAGCACGTTCTGCAAACCGTTGCTTTCGGCTATGCCGATGGCTATCGACAGCATGATGCCGTTGCGGAACGGTACAACAGTCGAGGTCATGTTGCTGTCGGTGTAGTTGCCTTCCGGGATTGCGTCGGCACCTTCGAGCAGACTGCTCTTGAAATACTGGTGCATGAAATCAAGGTTGATTACAATGTGCTTGATGCCAAGTGCCTTGCAGTGCATGGCTGCAAGCGGAATCTCGCGAGCGTTGTGGTTGCTGCCATAGTCGAATGAAATGCCGAGTGCGATGCGGTCTTTCCAATCGTGCAGCAGCGTTGTGCTGTCCATGCCGCCGCTTACAATAATAACTGAATCTTTCATTTTCTTTGTTTTATCCGAACAGGATGCGTAAAGCCTCCTCTACTTTCTTCACCGGGTGAAGGTTTATTCCATATTTGTCTTGGTCTATTCCCTGAATGTTGTATTTGGGCATTATGATGTCGGTAAAGCCGAGTTTTGCCGCTTCGGCAAGCCGTTGCTCTATGCGGTTTACCGGGCGCACCTCGCCACTGAGCCCCACTTCGCCCGCCATACACCATCCTGACTCTATTGCGATGTCTACATTGCTTGAAAACACAGCCGCGATAACGCTCAAGTCCATGGCCAAATCGGTTACTTTCAAGCCTCCGGCAATGTTCACGAACACGTCTTTCTGCATGAGTTTGAACCCCACGCGCTTTTCAAGGACGGCAAGAAGCATGTTGAGGCGGCGTTGGTCGAAACCCGTGGTGGAGCGTTGCGGCACGCCGTAGGCCGCCGACGAGACGAGGGCCTGCGTTTCAACGAGGAACGGTCTGACCCCTTCGATGGCCGAACTTATGGCTATGCCCGACAGACCGTCATGGTCTTGCGACAGAAGCAGCTCCGAAGGGTTGCTCACCTGCCGCAGCCCGTCTTGCTGCATCTCGTATATCCCGAGTTCCGACGTGCTTCCGAAGCGGTTCTTTATCGAACGGAGTATGCGGTACATGTAATGCTGGTCGCCCTCAAACTGTATCACCGTGTCCACGATATGTTCCAGTATTTTAGGCCCGGCAAGCGTTCCCTCCTTGTTTATGTGCCCTATGAGGATGACGGGAGTACCGCTCGTCTTGGCGAAATGAAGCAGTGAAGCTGCGCATTCCCTTACTTGGCTTATGCTTCCCGGACTGCTTTCCACTTCCTCTGTGGCAATGGTCTGTATCGAGTCGATTATGAGAATCTGCGGATTTGTGGCATCTACTGCCTCGAAAATTTTGTTGAGCGACGTTTCGCACATAATGTTGATGTTGTCGATGTCGCCCACCTGCTTTCCGGCAAGCAGCCGTTCGGCACGCATCTTCAGTTGGTGCGCGCTTTCCTCACCACTTACATACAGGATGCTTCTGTCGCTTATGTTGAGTATGGTCTGTAGCGTGAGCGTGCTCTTTCCTATGCCCGGTTCGCCGCCGAGCAGCACAAGACTTCCGGCCACCAAGCCTCCGCCGAGCACTCTGTTTAGCTCGTTGTCGTGCATGTCAATGCGCGGGTCGTCCACAGCCGGAATGTTTTTCAGCTTCGTGGGCTTTGCCGCCTGTTTTGCTGAAATGCCAGCCGTTTGCGCCGAAGGGCGGTTTCCGGCCACGCGTATCTCCTTGAAGGTGTTCCATTGTCCGCAACTTGGACATTTGCCTATCCATTTGGGCGACTCAAATCCACAGTCGCTGCACACATAGGCAGTCTTGTCTTTTGCCATATTCGCATTTTCCTACAAAACTACTAAGAATTTTCGTCGTTACAAAATTTATTGCTACTTTTGCCAAATGAAAAGAATTGTTATATATGTCTTTTTAGCAATTTTCATTTGTTCATGCGGACGTTCTTACGAGGAGAGCAAGCGTTTGTCGCGGGCTGAGAAATACGCGTTGTGGCGTGCCGACTCAATGGCATTTAAAATGGCCGTCATGCCCACGCTCGACTGTTTCCCTTTCTATTTGGCAAAGGAAATGGGGTGGGCCGATTCCATGCATGTTGATTTCAGACTGCGCACTTACACTGCGCAGATGGATTGCGACACTGCGCTTTTGGGAGGCAGTGTGCAAGGTGCCGTGACCGACCTCGTGAGGGTGGGGCACATGAAAAAACAGGGTTGTCCGCTTTATTGCCTGTCATCGACGGGTGCTTATTGGCAACTCATATCTAACCGCAAGGCGCGCATAAAGAAACTCGACCAGCTCGGCGACAAGATGGTTGCCATGACGCGTTATTCTGCCACCGATTTCCTTACCGACCATTTCTTGAAAGGAGTGAAAACCTCGTCGATGGTGTTCAAAATACAGGTGAACGACGTGAACATACGTCTTTCCATGCTTTTAAACAACGAAATGGATGCCATGTGGCTCACCGAACCGCAGGCCACACTGGCCCGTCAGGCCCGGAACAACGTTGTGGCCGACAGCCGCGACGCCAAGTTCAGCCTCGGCGTGATTGCCATGCGCGGCGAGACACGGAGCGATGCCACACGCAGGGAGCAGTTGCGCAAGGTGGTTGCGGCCTACAACCAGGCATGCGACTCGATCAACAAAAACGGTATTGCACGTTACAGTCAGGTGGCGCGCAAATATTACAAACTCGACAACGGCGCGCTTGACAAGCTCCCGCGCATGAAATTCTCGCACATAAAGGCCCCGAGGCAGAGCGACATCGACGCAGTGGCCGACTGGCAGGAATGACAATGCCGTGCCGAGGAAATTTCCCGAAAACGATTTCTCTATGAAAACCAACATAAAAGACCTTATTCTCGGTGGCCATAATCTTGGCGAAGCATTGTCGCGCATGAAGAAATATGCTGCCGACAATGCGCTTGCTGAGGTGGAAAGCGAGATTGACGGCATCGACAACGACTACCGTCTCATGTGCGACTTTATGATGCGCGGTTTGAAAGACCCGCAGTCTGATGCCGTCTACAGCAAGATGCTGCGCCGGGCCTACCGCTGCTATTGCCGCATAAAAGTCGCCTCGGTGACAAAAAAACGGTATCCTTTTTCTTCGGCAAAGGCAAATGCAAGAAACACCGATACTGTAACCGACAGCATAAGGCGTTCGCTTGAAGGCTTTGTTCAGGAACAGGCGATGTCGTCACTCGGTCTTGGAACATCGGATGCCGATGCCGCCAAAAAGCTATACTATGCACACCAGAGCTATATGGAGGGCATGTTCGATGCCTTCCTTACGTCCGACCCGTGGGAACAGGGCTATGCCTCGGCACTCGTTTCGCTGCTTGCATCGCCCACAATCGACCAAAACGATGCGGCACTTCTTGTCTCTTCTATAACACTTGCGGTGATGAATGTGTTCGACCCGGCAAAATGGCTTGCCCTCGTTGAACTGTACAAAACCGCGCAAAGCGAGGTGGTGAAGCAGAGGGCTCTTGTGGGATTGGCGCTCGGAATGCCGCACGACAACATGGAACTGTTTCCCGAAATAGGCCGGGCGGCAGAATGGCTGTGCTCCGACAACGGCGTGAGGCACGAACTGCTCGAACTGCAGATGCAGGTGATGTATTGTCTTGACACCGAGGCCGACAATGCCGTCATCAAGAAAGACATAATGCCCGGACTGTTGAAGAACTCCAATCTGCGCCTTGGGCGTAACGGCATTGTCGATGTCGGCGACGACACAATGCGCGACATTCTCGACTCCGGGGCCACCGACCGTGAGTTGGAGGAAATGGAGGCAAGCATAAAGAAAGTGACAGACATGCAGAAATCGGGCATCGATGTCTACTACGATGGCTTCAGCCAGATGAAGCGTTTTCCCTTTTTCAACCGTCTGTCCAACTGGTTCTGTCCGTTCTATATGGAGAATCCTGCACTCGACGGCGTAACCCGGAAACTTGGTGAAGGCAAGTTTCTCAATGCCATATTGTCGTCAAGTCCGTTCTGCGATTCCGACAAATATTCGTTCTCGCTTGCAATGAGTTCGGTTATCGACCGGCTTCCCGACAACATAAAGGAACTCGTGAGCAACGGGGCTGCCGTTGAAACGGGGATTACTGCCGAAAAACTGTCTTCGCCTGCCTATGTGAGGCGTTCTTATCTGCAAGACCTCTACCGTTTCTTCCGTCTTAACCAATACCGTAACAGTTTCGCCAACCCGTTTGACGAATCGGTTGACGGCACGCCGGCCTTTTTCTTTGCCAACCCGCTTTTGGGCCGCATGGCTGATTGCGAAGAGCGCACCGAACTCATGGTTTTCCTTGCAAAGCGCGGGAAATACGCGCTCATCGACCGCCTGTGTGGCGACAACTCCGTCTGCACCGACGTGAAACGCACACTTGTGCTGGCCTCGGCCAAGCTGCACCTTGGCGACACCGAGAGTGCCTACAATCTCTACGGCAAGGCAAGCGAGGCAAGTCCCGGCAACATTCAGGCCACGAGAGGGCTTGCACAGACAGCCTATCTCCTTGGCGACTATGCCGCCGCCGAACGTTACTATGGCATTCTTGTAGCCGAATATCCCGACAACAAGCGCATGGCTTTGTATCTCGGCATATCGCAGATATACAACGGCAATGTGCAGACGGCCATGAAAACACTTTTCAGACTGAATTACGAATGTCCTGACGACGATGATGTGAGGCGCACTTTGGCCTGGGGACATCTTATGGAGGGAAAACCGGCTGAGGCCGGACGGATATACGACAAACTGCTGGAGTCGTGCGGCAAACTGCCTGCCGACGTGCTGAATGCCGCCTATTCAAAATGGTTTGTGCGCGAGATGGATGCTGCCGTGGCATTGTTCAGACAGTATGTCGAACTGCGTGCCGACGGCGACGGCACCGATGTGCTGCCGGGCGATTTCACTTCCGACCGCATCCTGCTTGACCGCAACGGCATATCAAGTTCTGAATGCCATATAATGCTCGACATCGTGGCTTCAGCATAACACCGTTTCGTGCCGTCGGCATGCCGCCACGGAATGTCGACGGGCGCGTGTTTTTTGCTGCAATGTGCTTTTTGGCGTCTTGTGGCGGCTGCTTATTTTATGCAGAGTTGTTTGTAGCCCACAAGGCGTGTGGCACGTTGTCCCGTGCCTTTGTAGTAAACCAATGCCTGATATCTGTTCTCGGTCTGGAAAAAATTGCCCTCGCTTTGCAGTGGCCGTCCAGTGCCGTTGCCGTCGTCCACGAGGTATTGGTAGGAGTAGTAACCCTGTTTGAGCAGCAGTGTCGCCTCATACATGTTGTCCAGGATGTTGTATTCCATGCGGTATTTAGGCAGGAATCTGTTGTTGGTCCATGCTCCGTTTATGTATATTTCGCCGTTTTGTCTTGGTGTTTTAAGGCGGAAATGCACATAGACATATTCTGAGGTATAGTCGTTTTCAATGTTGTCGCTGTTGCGTATGTAGAAAGCTCCGTTTGCATCCTCGTCGTAGGTGTAGTTGGGGCGCGGCTCGTCGGTCCAGACGTATGCATGGAAATTCGCCCCGTCCCATTCCACACGCTCCAGTCCCATGGTGGTGTGTGTCACGTCGAGAGCCTCAAACTTGCGGTATTCGTTGCCGCCGTCGAATATCAGGTCGCGGTTGTGCTCCCAGCGTGCGCCGTCGGGTGTGATGTATTGCGGCCTTGTGTTGGTCACGGCATTGTCGCGTCGGCCGTTTTGCATTACGGTGGTGCTTATCTCTTTTTCAAAGTTTGTGATGCGCATGTTGCCGTAGTTCACCCCAAGCGATATCTGCTGGTGCGACTTGTTTGTGTCTATGTCGGTGTTGGTCGTGGCTTCCATGCTCACCGTCACGAGCGGTTCGCACAGCATGAAGCACACCGTGAGCACGGTGTCGCCCTCGTTCTCGTCGTATATGTGCAGTTTGTAGTTGCCGCTCATCGTGGGGCGGCAGTTGGCGTTGGGTATCTGCAGGCGGTAATGAGTATAAAGCGTGTTGGTGTTTATCGATTCTGTCACGTCGTCTATGATGTCGCCATCGGCGAAACCCTCGCAGAAGTCGCTTGCAAACAGTTCGTCGGACAGACTCCAGTCGGCCTCGCAATGTTCCAGCCGGTAGGCATAGCGGTGGTAGACGTGGGTGAGGTCGTCAAACGATATGTTTATCGCATCGTCCCCGTTGAGGTTGGCTATGGGCGGTGAGAGCCAGTCGTCGCCGGCCACCACCTGCACCGACGCTATGCGCGGGGCTTTCACTTCGTTTCTTTGTGCCATTGCCGACAGCGGCATGGCGGCGGCAAGCACGGCTGCGGCGGCGCATCTGGTATTCATAGGCATAGGGGTTAGAATTCAAACGTGAATCTTGCGTTTATCTGTCTGCCCGTAAGATAGTTTGGCACGGCATACTGATGATTGGTGACGTCGGTAATCCAGTAGTATGAGTTTACGTTGTTTATTCCAAACAGGTTGAGGCATTCAAGCCCAATCCACATGTTTTTCAGTGCATGTGCCTTTTTCTTTTCGGCATTGCTCACCGCAAGATAGTTCAGACCAATGTCGGCGCGCTTGTAGGCCGAGGCGCGGAATGCGTTCGACTCAAGTTCCTTGTGCGGTGCCGAAAACGGCAGTCCGTCGGCGAATGCGAGTTTCAGCGACATTTTCCAACGCTTTGTTCCGGGGAAATAGTCGGTGAAGAAGAAATTCACCGAATACCGTTGGTCGGTGGGCAGTGGTATCGACTTTCCGTTGAGTTTCATGCTTGTGCTCATGAGCGAGAAGCTTATCCACGAGTCGGTGCCCGGCACAAATTCTCCATACAGTTTGAGGTCGAGTCCTGCCGCGTGTCCCGTGCTCATGTTGTCGCCGTAGTAAACCACCTTGACGTTGTTCACACTGTAGGGCACAAGGTTGCTCAATGCCTTGTAGTAGGCTTCTGCCGAGAATTTGAAAGGCCGTTTGTTCATCGTGAACCGGTAGTCAAACCCTGCAATGAAATGTATGGACCGTTGGCTTTTCGCTTTTTTGTTGAGGCTGGCATAGGTAATGCCGTTCACCGTGGTGGTGTCTCTTATCTCCTTGAAGAACGGAGCCTGGTAATACAGTCCCGTGGCGAAACGCATGGTGACGTTATGGCTGAATGCCGGGATTATGCCCAGCGACAGTCGCGGGCTCACGATTGTTTCCTTGGTGTAGCTCCAATGGCTGAACCTTATGCCGTAGTTGAGCGTAAACAGAGTGTGCTCGCCTTTGCTCGTGAAGCGGTAGCAGTCTTGCATGTAGGCTTCAATGCGGTTGGCGTCGAGCACGTTTTTCGCCCTCATGCTGTATATTAGGTTCAGTTCGTCGGCACTGTGCGGAATGCTGTATCCGCTTGAGTCGCGCATCTCATATTCCACCGAATTCTCGGTTATGTGTTCTTTCTTGAAAGTGAACGCGCCTTCTATTTCGTGTTTCTTCACCTTGCTTTGGTAGAGCAGTTTCACGCTCTCCACATGTGCGTTGAGGTAGTTTCTTGCATGCTGGAAATAGGTGCCCACTCCGAGGTTCTCGCTCGTTTCGGTCTGGGTGAGCCAGTATTGTCCCTGTATGTCATATTTCTCCTGCTCCTTGGTGTGGAACGCCGAGGCAATGAGCGACAGCGACGTGTTCTCACCGAAATTGCGCGTTATGTTGAGCGAACCGAAATATGTCCTGAATATGTCGTTTTCCTTTCCGTCGAAATACACCTTAAACGCTTTCACGTTCTCCAGCGTTCCGAAGCTGGTTTCGCGGTCTTCGGGTGTGAAGTTGTAGTGGTTGTCCGAAATGTTGCCCATGAACGATATGTTCCACCGCTTGTTGGGGGTGTAGGTGAAATATGTCTGATAGTCGATGAATGTAGGTTCGTATTCACCTTTCGTGTCCATCGACCCCAACAGATACTTTGTGGTCTTGTAGCGCAGGCCGTTGCTCCACGACAGTTTCTTGTTGCTTATGCCCACAAATGCGCTTGCCCCAAGCAGACTGGCCGATATGTTTGCCTCGAACTTCTTCGGTTTGCGGTAGGCGATGCTTAGTGCCGACGACATCTTGTCGCCGTATTTCGCTTCGAAGCCTCCTGTGGAGAAACCTATTTTCTCAACCATGTCGGGATTGATTACCGACAGTCCTTCCTGCTGTCCGCTCCTAACGAGAAACGGTCGATAGATTTCCACATTGTTTATATACACGCTGTTCTCGTCGAACGACCCGCCGCGCACGTTGTATTGCGACGACAGTTCGCTGTGCGTCGACACTCCCGCCTGGCTTTGTATGAGTTCCTCGACGGCGTTGCCGCTCACCGACGGTATTGTCTTTATGTCTTCTTTCTTCAGCTCTTGTGTCTGTCCTGTCTGGCGGCGTGTGTCGGTCACGGTTACGCCCTCAAGCGTGTTGTCGTTGCTGTACATCGTTATCTGGAGCGTCTGTTTGCCCCGTGGCTTTCTGAGCACGCGTGTCTTGGTCTTGTAGCCAATCATCGAAAACCTTATAACAACCGAGTCGGCTGAGTGCAGCTGCATGCTGAACTCGCCCTTCAGCGATGTCATGGTCATCTTGCCCTGCTGCATGCAGGCAACCGATACAAATTCAAGCGGTTCGGAATTGTCGTCAACCACCTTTCCCTGAAGCGTGAAATTCTGTGCGGCGGCGTTCAGGCAGCAGCATAAAAACAATATATATAGGGCCGTTTTCTTTAATTTCATAATAATAATAACGCTTCATTTTCTGCTTTATTGTATCGGAAAGCCACTTTGTCGGTGTCATTGTGCATTCTTTGCCGACTGTTGTCGGTCGATATATAATTTTGCGGCAAACATTTGCTGATATTGATATAAATGTGTAATTTTGGGCGATAAACATAAACCTACGAAATGAAGAGAAGCATTGTCATAACCGGTGGAGCCGGTTTTATTGGCTCACATGTAGTGAGGCTCTTTGTGAAAAAATATCCCGAGTATAGGATTGTCAATCTCGACAAGTTGACTTATGCCGGCAATCTTGCCAATCTTGACGATATAAAGGATGCACCCAACTACACTTTCGTGAAAGGCGACATCTGCGATTTCGCGCTTGTGCAGAAGATAATGAGCGACTACGAGGTTGACGGCGTGATACATCTTGCGGCAGAAAGCCATGTTGACCGCTCCATAAAAGACCCTTTCACTTTTGCAAGAACCAACGTGATGGGCACCCTGACACTGCTTCAGGCAGCCAAGATTTATTGGGAGAGCCACCCGGAGAAATATGCCGGCAAACTGTTCTACCACATTTCCACCGACGAGGTTTACGGCGCTTTGCAGCTCACCGATCCGCAGGGCATTGAGTCGCCGTTCACCACCAAGGCATCGTCGGAGCACCATCACGCCTACGGACGTGAGTTCTTCACCGAACAGACACGCTACACACCACACTCTCCCTATTCGGCTTCAAAGGCAAGCAGCGACCATTTCGTGCGGGCTTTTCACGACACCTATGGCATGCCCACCGTCGTGACCAACTGCTCCAACAACTACGGCCCCTACCAGTTTCCCGAAAAACTCATACCGTTGTTCATAAACAACATACGCCACCGCAAACCGTTGCCCGTCTACGGAGAGGGACTCAACGTGAGAGACTGGTTGTATGTGGAGGATCACGCGCGTGCAATCGACCTGATATTCCACAACGGCAAAGTGGCCGACACCTATAATATTGGCGGCTTCAACGAGTGGAAGAACATCGACATAATACATGTGCTCATAAAAACCACCGACCGCTTGCTCGGGCGAAAGGAGAACGAAGACCTTGGATTGATAACCCATGTCACCGACAGAATGGGACATGACATGCGTTATGCCATTGACTCGCGCAAATTGCAGAGCGAGTTGGGTTGGGAACCCAGTCTGCAGTTTGAGGAGGGCATCGAGAAAACCGTGCGCTGGTATCTCGACAACCAGGCTTGGATGGACAACGTTACGTCGGGCGACTATCAGAAATACTACGAGAACATGTACGGCAAATAAACGCCCATTGCCCCTGAAAGGGGCGCATGTAATAGAGTAGGGGGCTTGCCCCTATCTGTCAAAACATCACAATCTTTGCCCCTGCAAGGAGCGCATATTTCTAACTTACAATGAATTAATGCGCCCCTTGCAGGGGCAAGTCGTATATGCCTGTAAATGAAGTGGCAAGCCCTTGCGCTTTAAGCAGTAGTCACTACGCGACTCGTTGTTTGAGGTTTTGCCGGTTTTGAGCACCCTGCCCTTTAGGGTGGTGAAATTTGGTGAAAAGCGTGAGACCATTATCAGCCCCGGAGGGGCGTAACGACCGTAGCCCGGGGTGAGCCGTTTGCGTCAGCAAACGGTGTAACCCTGGGTTCAAAAACGGAAAATCGGATTCTGGCCTGTAAGGTCAGCACCACAATGTCGGCATCATTTCATCCATGCAGGTGTTGTGCTGACCTTACAGGCCATCCGCCAACTCAAACCGTGAAAAAACCAGGGTTACAGATTTCACTGCGTTCTATCTTCACTCTGGGCTACGACCGTTGTGCCCTTCCAGGGCATGTGGTACGCCACCAGCCGTCGTGCCCTTCCTGATATGGCGTTCAAAATTATTGGTGTCCGGTAAAAATATTTTGTGCGACGGGTCGTCGGAGACGGCCAATGTGCATAACCACGGGTGACCGTAGGAAACCTGCGGATGCGAAACATTAACATTCGCCGCCGGTGTCGTGGCACGAAAAAAGTCCTTGGATGCGCGTTGGCGCAGTCCAAGGACTTTCACTTATTACGTTGTTTGAAATGTTCCGAAAGATGTCAGATTACATCATGCCACCCATGCCTGCCTGTCCCATGGGCATTGCAGCCTTCTCTTCGGGCTTGTCGCAGATGAGACATTCGGTGGTGAGGAACATGCCTGCAATCGAGGCAGCGTTTTCAAGTGCCACGCGGGCCACCTTGGCCGGGTCGATAACACCCTCTTTGCGCAGGTCTTCGTAAACGTCCTTGCGGGCATTGTAGCCGAAGTCGCCCTCGCCCTCGCGCACTTTCTGCACCACAACGGCACCCTCGCCGCCGGCGTTCTTCACGATTTGGCGCAGCGGCTCCTCAATGGCGCGTGCCACGATGTTTATACCGGTCTGCTCGTCGGCGTTGTCGCCCTTCACGCCGTCGAGGTCCTGCTGGGCGCGTATGTAGGTGGTTCCGCCGCCTACCACGACACCTTCTTCCATGGCAGCGCGTGTTGCGCAGAGAGCATCGTCAACGCGGTCTTTCTTTTCTTTCATCTCCACTTCGCTGTTGGCACCCACATAGAGCACTGCCACGCCGCCTGCGAGTTTTGCAAGACGCTCCTGGAGCTTCTCCTTGTCATACGAGCTTGTGGTGTTGGCAATCTCGTTCTTTATTTGTGCCACGCGGTCGGCAATCTGGTTCTTGTCGCCTGCTCCGCCAACTATGGTGGTGTTGTCTTTGCTTACGGTGGCCTTGTCGCAGGTTCCGCACATTTCGAGTGTGGCCTTGTCGAGTGTCAGCCCCTTCTCTTCGCTTATCACTACGCCGCCGGTGAGAGTTGCGAGGTCTTCGAGCATGGCCTTGCGGCGGTCGCCGAATCCGGGAGCCTTCACGGCGCAAATCTTCAAACCTGCGCGCAGACGGTTGACAACGAGTGTCGTGAGAGCCTCTGAGTCAACGTCCTCGGCCACGATGAGCATCGGGCGGCCACTGTCGGCTGCCGGCTGGAGAATGGGCAGAAGGTCTTTCAGGTTGCTTATCTTCTTGTCGTAGATGAGCAGGTAAGGATTGTCCATCACGCACTCCATCTTGTCGGCATCGGTCACGAAATAGCTGCTCAGGTAGCCACGGTCAAACTGCATACCCTCCACAACGCCGATGCTTGTGTCGCGGCTCTTGCTCTCCTCAATGGTTATCACGCCGTCTTTCGACACTTTGCGCATGGCATCGGCGAGCAGTTTGCCAATCTCGGGGTCGTTGTTTGCGCTTACCGTTGCCACCTGCTCAATCTTGTCGTAGTTGTCGCCCACTACCTCGGCGTTTTCCTTTATGTATTTCACCACGGCGTTCACGGCCTTGTCGATGCCGCGCTTCAAGTCCATGGGGTTGGCACCTGCCGTAACGTTCTTCAAGCCTTCGGCCACGATGGCCTGTGTGAGTATTGTTGCGGTTGTTGTTCCGTCGCCCGCATCGTCGCCGGTTTTGCTTGCCACGCTTTTCACGAGCTGTGCGCCGGTGTTCTCAAACTTGTCGTCAAGCTCCACCTCTTTGGCCACGGTAACACCGTCCTTGGTGATTTGCGGAGCACCGAATTTCTTCTCGATAACCACGTTGCGTCCCTTCGGGCCGAGCGTAACCTTCACTGCGTTGGCAAGTTTGTCAACACCGTTCTTGAGCAAGTCGCGTGCTTCTACGTTGTATTTTATTTCTTTAGCCATTGTTGCTTTTCCTTTCTTTGTCGTTTTTTGTTGTAGATGTTAGGGTGTTATTTCACTACGGCGAGAACATCGCTTTGGCGCATGATGAGATATTTTGTGCCTTCGTGTTCGAGCTCTGTGCCCGAGTATTTGCCGTAAAGCACCTCGTCGCCCTCTTTCAATATCATCTCCTCGTCCTTTGTGCCTTGGCCCACAGCCACTACTTTGCCGTGCTGCGGCTTCTCTTTTGCCGTGTCAGGAATGATGATTCCACCAACTTTTTCCTCTGCCGGTGCCGGAAGCACCAACACTCTGTCTGCTAATGGTTTAATGTTCATAATTCTTATTCTTTTTAGTTGTTTTGTCTTGTTCTGTTGCCCGGATTTTCCGGGGCTTCACTTGGTGATATGCCAAAATCGTGCCAAAATTTTAGGCATGCCGTTTTTGTCATGTTGCCGTTGCCATTTTTGTCAGTTGCGAGGCGCGTTTTGTGCTGCCGGGGTGTATGGGTTGCGCCGTGCGGCATTAGGTGTGCATGCGTGTTGCAGATGATGCGCGTGTGTGCGGCATCTGCCGCGACGCGCCAAAAGCACCTTGTTGCGGCGATTTTATGCGGCGAAACGGCGCAATGTGAAAAATTTGTTGTAAGTTTGCAGAGTAGTGGCCGCGTTTTGACGGCGCGTGCCGCGCATGAAACAGAAATTAAAGACAGAAAGAAATATGAAAAAAGAGAGACCATCGTTAAGCAGCCGTGAATATATAGTGCCGTTTGTGCTCATCACCTCGTTGTTCTTCATGTGGGGATTTGCGCGTGCCATTCTCGACGTGCTCAACAAGCATTTCCAAACCGAGCTTGACATAAGCATAACACAGTCGGCGCTCATTCAGGTCACCACCTATCTCGGCTATTTCCTCATGGCCATTCCTGCCGGGCTGTTCATCAACCGGCTTGGCTACCGCCGTGGGGTGGTGTTCGGCCTTGTGCTTTTCGGCCTCGGGTCGCTGGCATTCATTCCCTGTGCTGCGGTGGGCACGTTCTATGCCTATCTTGTGGCCCTGTTCATCATCGGTTGCGGACTTGTGTTTCTCGAGACCTCGGCCAATCCCTATGTCACCGAACTCGGTCCGAAGAGCACGGCAACGGCACGTCTGAATTTCTCGCAGTCGTTCAACGGGGTGGGGTCGATGTTTGCGACACTTGTCGTGGGCAGTTTTCTGTTTCAAAGCACCGGCGAGGGCGGCAATGCCGTGGTGCCATACAGCATAATGGGTGTTGTGGTGCTCGTCATAGCAGTGGTGTTCTCGCGTGTCAACCTGCCCGAGATTGTGCACAGCGACGACAGCGAAACCCAGCACGGGCGGCATAACCTTTCGCGGCTTTTCGGCAACAAATGGTTTGTGTTCGGTCTGTCGGCACTGCTGGCCTATGAAGTGGCTGAGATTTCGATAAACTCCTATTTCATAAATTTCGTCACCGGCGAGGACTGGATGGAACCGGCCACGGCATCAACCATACTTACCGTCGCGCTCGGGTTGTTCATGTTGTCGCGCTTTGTGGGTGCGGCTATAATGAGTGCCGTGTCGGCCGAAAAGTATCTTCTGGTGTGCGCCGTGGGCACAGTGGCGTGCATTGCCGTGCTGTTGCTCGACCTAGGCCGCGACATTTCGGTGGCTGCGCTCATGTGCAACTACTTCTTCGAGGCAATAATGTTCCCCACAATATTCTCGCTGACACTGCGCGGACTCGGCGGACTCACGAAAAGCGCGTCGTCGATATTGATGATGACACCCGTGGGAGGTTGCGGATTTCTGCTCATGGGCCTTGTGGCCGACCACACGGGCAATTTCGTGTTGCCCTTCTTCATTCCGCTCGCAGGTTTCGCGGTGGTGCTTGCCTATGCCTTGCGCTGCGTGGCACGTCAGGGCAAAAGCCAAGAGGCATAATGTAAAACGGGTGCATTTCACACGGCCTTTTTTATGGAACGATACTTGTATGAAGCCGTTTCGGGTGCATACACCTTTGTGATTTGCCTTGCTCCGGGGCTTTTGGCAGCCCTGGGGCTGTGCTTCTTTTTCATCAAGATACCGCAGGAGCATTCGCTCGACCGCTACCGGCGGTCGCGCAGGCTCATGGGCATAACTTTTGTCTTGTATGGTATGGCCATACTGATTGACGACGTGTATTCTTCAGGCGCGGGCAGCGACTTGATGCTTGAACGGATGATAATCATAGCTATTTCGGCTTTTCAGGCATTCTTTTTCACCACAACACTCGTGACGCTTGTTGACTTGACTTATTTCACGGTGAAGCGCCTGTTGGTAGAAGGACTCGCCATAGTGACATTCCTTGCCGTCGCTTTTGGCGTGGCATGCACACTCGACGGCATTTCCTTTGCAGTGTACATGGTCTGTATGTGCGGCTACGCTGTGCAGCTGGTGCGTTATGTCCGTATTTTCCGCCGCCGCTATTCCATGTATGTAGAACTGATGGACAATTATTATTCCGCCGATGAAGACCGCCGGCTGTTATGGGTGAAACGCTCATTCTATTGGTCGCTTGGCATCGGGTTGCTTGCTTTGGGCTATTCGTTCGTCCCCACTCCTGCCACATCGCTTCTTTTCATGTCGGCTGCAATCGCCTACTATGTATTCTTCGGCATCAGGTTTGTCAACTACACCTACGATTTCACGTTCTACCGACAAGTGGCCGACAAGACAGACCTTTGCACAGCAAGCAAAACGCAGCCTCCAACTGACGCCGAGCAGCAGATGATGCAACACATCGACAAGATGATGCGCGATGACAAGGTGTACCGATCGGCAACGTTGACCATCAATGTGCTTGCAGCCAAGCTCGGCAAAAACCAGCGCATGGTGTCGGCTGTAATATCGCATTGTCGCAACACCAATTTCAAAAGTTATATCAACGCCATGCGGGTGGACGAGGCTGTAAGGCTCGTCTCCGACGGATGGCTCGACACGCACACCATTGATGCCCTTGCCACAGAATGCGGTTTCACCAATAGGGTGAGCTTCTACCGTGCGTTCAAGCAGCAAAAAGGCGTGTCGCCAACCGAATTTTGGTTACAAATAATAGGATGAAAACGTGGCAGGTTCAGTGGTCATTCGACGAAGAGAACCGTGCTGTCATTCCAATTAACCGTGCTGCCCCATCCACAAATCAGATATGGCGACAGTCAAATTTATAACAAGTTGTAAAGATGGCTATATTGCTTACTTTTGGTTCATGTATCGCTGCTATTGCTACTATAGTAGCGATACGCCTATTGTTAAAAAAGAAATTAAAAGAGTTTTCTTTACGGGTAGAGAGCATCACACCTTTCCAAGCCACACAAAAAAATAAGGAAGAAACACCAAGACAAGAAAACGAACGTTTATTTAAAGATATAAAGTACGATTTGGAACAGGCCTTTAATAGTCAGTACATCACATTTCGGGAAGAGAGGCAGTTTGCTGGGTATTACACAGAATTGTTCCATGAAGTAAGCGGCTTTCTTAAACGGCTTGAAACATTCCATGTAGAACCGTCAGAAACAATTGCAAAATTTGTATCTGATTTTGAAAACCTACAATGGTTCATCAAAAGTCATAACGATAACTATATAAAAGGGAAACTGGACACCTGTAAGGATTTTTTCAACCATTGTCTGAAATATCCATTAGACAAGCAGCAAAGACGCTCAATCGTTTCGGAAGAAGATAATTGTTTAGTGGTCAGTAGTGCAGGGAGTGGCAAGACTTCATCCATTGTAGGGAAGGTAAAGTATTTGACCGAAGTAAAGAAAGTCAATCCTCAAAATATCCTCCTTATCAGCTACACAAACAAGGCTGCCGCTGAATTAACAGAAAGAATGGGTATTGTAGGTTTGAGAGGGTACACTTTTCACAAACTTGCCCTTGATATTATCGGACAGACAACAGGACAAAAACCATCAATATATGAAAATACGGACGCGCTCTTCGTGAAAATCTACCATGAATTATTGAACGACAAGAAATTCAAGAAAAGCGTAATAGAATACTTCATTGATTATCAAATGCCCGAAAAGGAGTGGGAAAAGCGGAAGAATGAGCGTAGGCAACAACTTTCAGAACAGAAAGATGTGCGTTTGAAAGCATCGTTTCCCGATATGGACGGGAAAACTGTTTATGTACGGAGCGAACAAGAAAAGAAAATATGCTTTGTGCTATCTTCCTTTAGCGTAAAATTCAGATACGAAGAACCATACGAACATCCATTGGCAGACGAGACGCATTCTCAATATAAACCAGACTTCTCCATATATTTTGAACAAGATGGAAAAACAAGGCGAATATATTTGGAGCATTTTGGGGTAGATGAGCACGGACTCGTTCCTATATGGTTTGCCAAGGACAGAGGCATCACATACGAAGAAGCAAACCAAAAGTATAACGATGGCATAACATGGAAAAAAGCGGCACATGAAAAATTTGGTACTAAGCTGTTGACAACTTCAAGTGCAGACTTTCATTATTCCGATATTAGGAACAAGTTGAAAATCTTATTGGAAAAGGTTGATGTTCCCATCAAAGAGAAAACAGATGCTGAATTGTACGACATGATTCTTCCCCCGAACAGCAAGCAAGAGAAGGCTTTTATACGCCTTGTCGTGACTTTCGTGACATTGATAAAGTCAAGCTGCAAATCTGTAGATAAAGTATTAAGGCAAACTAAAAGCGCAGGGGACGAACGCAGCACCTCCATTATCAAGAATATCTTTCGACCCGTTTATGAACGGTATATTGAAGAATTAAACAACAGTAACCAAATAGATTTTACAGATGCAATTCTGCAAGCTACTGACATTTGTCGTTCCTCACATTCTGTGAAGTATGATTATATCATTGTGGATGAGTTTCAAGACATATCGGTTGACCGTTACAACTTCTTGAATGCTTTACGAGAAGGAAATCCGCCTGCCAAGTTGTATTGTGTAGGCGATGACTGGCAGTCCATATATCGTTTTTCGGGGAGCGACATGGCACTTTTCAATCAGTTTTCAGATTATTTCGGTCAGACAGAAATCAATAAGATTGAAACAACATATCGCTTTGGAGAGCCTTTAGTCAGTCTGTCATCACAATTCATCCAGCGCAACGAAGCCCAAATTAAAAAGAACATCCATCCTTTTAAGCCACAAGTTAAAACAGAATTACAGTTTTTCGATTATGAAAGGCGTGATTATTGCAATGTTATCGGACATTTGGTCGCGTCAATTCCATTGGGCAAATCCGTATTTTTGTTAGGGAGATATTCCTTTGACGATTATTACCTGTCGTTCAAGTATAAATCCGTAAAGGAAGGTAATCGTTTTTTCTATATCATTGGAGACAGGAAAATAGAATTTCTGACTGTTCATAAATCCAAAGGACTTGAAGCGGACTATGTGATAATTCTTCAATGCAACAAGGACACATACGGGTTTCCCTCACTTGTAAGCGATGACCCCGTACTTGATTATGTCCTGACAAAAAGCGACCAATATCCATACGGTGAAGAACGTAGGCTGTTTTATGTAGCCATTACCAGAGCTAAAGTCAAGACCTATGTACTGTATGACAGACGCTTCCCTTCTGTTTTCGTGGACGAGTTCTTGCACCCGGAGAAAGTCACGGAAGAAAGTTATGCCAAGCACCCAAATGCCAACAAAAAGTGGACACGCAGTGCGGATAAGTTCCTGCTTACCCTTTATCATGAGGGGAAAAGTATTAAATACATAGCTGCGAAAATGGGCAGAAGCCAAACCTCAATAATAATGCGATTAGGTAAATTGGAAGGAAAACAGTAATAAACACTGATTGTATTTCGTTTGTCGAAAAAATACGTTACTCTTTGCAAAGAGTTGTTTGACAGAAATGCACTGCACATCGCTGAATTTATGACTGTTGCCAAGTCATTACCTCGCTTTCAGCGGAAAGAGCGTAAGTTGTATATTTCTAATATATTCCTAATAACTAAGCTTTTTTGTTACAAAAAGCGCATAATGTAACAACCGCCGCCCTTCCGAATTAGGCAAAACGCTTGATTTCTCAGTAGATTTGCATCATTCAATTACTAAAAAACAAATGACTATGATGAAAAATCTACAACAGCACAAAACTGCAATGCAAGCAAACGGCGTTGCTGCGATATTGTTCGCCTTTCTTTTGGGTTTTGTTTTTCCAAAAACGGCCAACGCTCATGCAGCAATGGCGGGCAACGATGAATCGCACGTAAACTATAACATCTACATTAACGATGTAGAGGTCACGAGTGAAAACTGCGCCGACCTCAGCGTCATCGACGGTGTAAGCGGAACGGTGAGATACGATCCCGAAACATATACGCTCTATCTCGAAAACGCAACCATCACGGCAGATACAGGCATCAGCTACTTCATCACATCAAGCGGACTTATAATTAATGTCACCGGCGAGAACAGCATTACGGCAACGAATGGCTCTGCCATAAATTTGGCCTTTAACCCCACAACAATCAAAGGCGGCGGAACGCTCAATCTTGAATCCAAAGGCTTTTGTGGCATCTATTTTGAAAAATCGCTTGAGATAGATGATTGCACAGTGACCGCAAAAGGAAAATGGGGTATCGCAGGAGAAGACGGAACAGTCGAAACGCTCACCATACACAATGCCACCGTAACGGCAGAGGGCTACAGTGGTTCTATCTGCGACATTCTTTCGCTCACGCTCGACGGTTGCGATATCGTGCAGCCAAGAGGAGCATCGTTCAACGAAACACTGAATGCCGTTGCGCTAAATGGCCAAATTGTAAAAGACCAGGTGGCGATAGCACCATCCGTAGTCGAAATCTATTCCTTAAAGGTTGCCGATGTTTACGTTACGAGCAAAAACTGCAACGACCTCAGCGTGATTAACGGCGTAAGTGGAAAGGTGAGATATGATCCCGAAACATATACGCTCTATCTCGAAAACGCAACAATCACGGGTTATAACGGCATTTATAACGGCGGTGTAAGCGGACTCACAATCAATGTGGCTGGCGATAACAACATTACTGCGACAAAAGACGCCGCCATAAGTTTGACTTATTCGACAACTATCACTGGCGACGGAACACTCAATGTTGAATCCAATGGCTATTGCGGCCTTTACTTCAAAAAATCACTTGAGATTGACAACTGCACAGTGAACACAAAGGGGAAGTGGGGTATCGCAGGAGTTGACGGAGCAGTCGAAACACTCACCATACGCAATGCCACCGTAACGGCAGAGGGCAACAAAGGCTCTGTCTGCGACATACTTTCGCTCACGCTCGACGGCTGCTATATTGAGCAACCCGCCGGCGCTGTATTTGACGAAACGCTGCATGCTGTTGCGCTCAACAGCGAAACTATTACCGACAAGGTGGTGATAACAACCAGCCAGGCAGTAGGCATCAATGAAGTGAAAGCCGACAATTCGGCACACGAGCAAGGCATCTACAGTCTTGACGGTGTTTACCTCGGGCATGATTTCAATGCCCTGCCCAAGGGAATCTACATCAAGGGCGGAAAGAAAGTAATAAAGTAACTTTTTGAAAAACAGGCCCGAAGCCTCATTGCTTAAATGGACTTCGGGCTGAATGTTTTTATCTTTTGAACAAAACGGTAATACATAACGCTATGAAGAAAAAAGCAACATATATAGTCTTTGGCAGACAACATGCACTGAAAAGCCGGCTGCTCTTTCTTGCCATGACGCTCGCCATGTTTTTGACCGTCCCCACACGGGCCGCGACCTATGGTCTGACGATTTGCGGCGTACAGGTAACCGACGACAACTGTAGCGACCTCTCCGTGATTGAAGGTGTGAAAAAAGGCAGCATTGCCTATTATCCCTATACCAAACAACTCTTGATTAAAGAACTCGTGCTGGAAACCAGCGACGGCAGTTGCATTAGAAACGAAAGCATAGAAGGACTTACCATTGAGGTGAGCGGAGAATGCAATATGAAATCCATCTACGGACATTGCATGCTCCTTCGGAAGTCAACCACGCTAAAAAAGAGAGAGTACTGGCAAGGGACATCTTCGCTCAACCTTTCTTCGGTAAATTTTGGAGGCGTTTTTATGGATGAAGGCGAATATAACATCAGCGACCTCAATCTCACCGCTACCGGAGAGTATGGAATAGTAGGCTTCAACACTTCGCTCACTATCAGCAACTCCACCGTGCGCGCCAAAGGAATATACGGTTCTATAACAGACTTAAAGTCGTTGACGCTCAACGACGTGAAAATCATCGAACCCGAGGGCGTGACATTTGAAGACGGAATGCTGAAAAAGAACGGCGAAAAGGTAACCGAAGAAGTGGTCATCGTTCCCTATGAAAAATATGGATTGAGAATTTGCGACGTACAGATAAGCGCCGGAAACAAGGACAATCTATCCCAAATAGAGGGCGTGAAAAGCGGAACGATTACCTACGATACCGAAACAAAAACGCTACTGCTGAAGGATGTCGAGATAGAATCGGAAACCGCATGTATTGTGAATGACAGCATAACCGGACTGACTGTCGAGGTAGAAGGTGAATGCAAAGTGACGTCAAGCAAATGGGTGTGCTTTTATCTGTGTGACACCACATCGTTTGTAAGCATCGGAGCGGAATCTTCGCTTACTCTTAACTCTCCGAACAAAGCCGCCATAGGCGTGGCAAAGAATGTGTTGTGCTCTATATACAAAATGCGTCTCAATACAACAGGCGCGCGAGGGTTGCAAGGCGATGATGGCACGAGTTCTACACTGTATATTTACCACTCCTATGTGCACATAAACGGAACGCGCGGTTCTATATACAACTTCGCATCGGTAACACTTGACTGTTGCGGTGCAGAAGGAACGGGATTTAGAGGTGGAACGCTAATATCTACTTCTACCGGTAAAGAAATGACTGGAGATGTTATGATACAACCGATATATTACACGGTCAGCATTTGCGGCGTGAAAATAACCGAAGAAAACAAAAACAACCTGTCCCAAATCTCTGGCGTGAGAAGCGGAACAATCGCCTACGATACCGAAACAAAAACGCTGCTGCTGAAGGATGCCGACCTTTGGAGCACGGACGGCGAAGGCGTTGGCATTTTAAACATAAACTTGAATGGATTGACCATTGAGATAGAAGGGGATTGCAAAATAACAGCAACCGGGTGTGGTATTCTGACATGGAAAAACATCACGATTACAAATAAACAAGAGACCGAATATCCGTCACTCAATATCACATCTAATGGCAACCGGGGCATTTATGTATTCGAACATGGAGGATGCACCATCAGCAATATCGACCTCACCGTTACTGGCAAATATGGACTCGTGGGCAACAAAATAGACGCAACTCTCAACATCAAGAACAGCAACGTATATGCCCAAGGCTCAAGCGGAAGTATATGCAATTTCATGGCGGTAACACTTGACGGCTGCGAAGTGGTAACGCCCGCAGGTGCAACTTTCGTCAATGGCTCACTGATGCTGAACGGCTATGTGGTAAACGACGCAGTTGTCATCAGCAGAACAACCTCCGGCATAAAAACTGCTGAAAGCAAAGTGTCCCGTGGCGAGGGCATTTACACCATTGACGGCATGCGCCTCAATACTCCGTTTGACAAATTGCCGCGCGGCATCTATATCGTGAACGGGTGCAAGGTGATAAAGTGAGATGTTGGTGTCAGATAAAAAAACTAAAGAGGTCTTCATATGCCCTAAAGGTCACACGGAGACCTTTTTAGTTTGTACAACTGCTCAAGACAAGAGGTATGGAGATAACCGATGAGGAAAAGGTTCAACATTTATTGCGATGTAGGTAGATATGGTGATGTGCCTTAATACTTTATCTTGAAGTAATCCAGCAAAGCCTTGTAATGGTCTTGCGCCGTGAGACAAGTATCTGTAAGATACTCTGGGAGACGTTTCCACTCATGTAAGCCTCGATAATAGAACATCTTCAGTTCTTCGGTAATGATAAAAGGCACAATGCTGTGGTTTAGACATTCCTTAAACATAAGCAGTCGCCCCACACGTCCGTTTCCGTCTTGAAAAGGGTGTATTGTTTCAAAACGCTGATGAAAGTCAAGAAGGTCTTCAAAAGAAATTTTCTTTTTTCCTTTATACTCTTTAAGCAACTCTCTTATTGCCTTTCCAACCAGTTTCGGCTCGACGGTTTCAATGCCGCCTACTTCATTTGGTAAACGCTTGTAGTCACCCACTGCAAACCATGATTTGGATGCATCGGAAGTTCCTGATTTCAATAAACAATGCAGTTGTTTAATCATTGCCTCTGAAAGGGGTTCTTTTGCATGGTCAATAATAAAGTCAATGCAACGGAAGTGATTTGTTGTTTCGATAATATCATCAACCTTTATTGCTTCATCAGAGATGCCGATGGTATTCGTTTCAAAAATATATCGGGTCTGTTCCTTTGTCAGTCTACTACCCTCTATATGATTGGAATTATAGGTAAGGTCAATTTGGGTGCGATGATATATCCCCCCTCTCAGTTTACATTCTTTTTGCTCCCTCAACATATGCAGAAGAGGAGAAATCTTTACCTGTGCATTCTTTCTTGTCGGCAAAGGAGCATCAGCAGGAATACTCCAATTTTTTCCAATCAACTTCGCACCGGCAATTTTACCTTGAACACAATAATTTCGCACAGTCCTTTCTGAAAGTCCATGCGCTTCAGCATATATTTTTGTTGATACCAGTTCCATAATTTATCGGCATAAAAATGAGTGTCTTATGCAAAGATAGTGCAAGCCGAATGCAATAAAGCTCGCTTTTATTGCTGAGGCGCAGCCTATCTTATGCAAAGATAGTGCAAGCCGAATGCAATAAAGCTCGCTTTTATTGCTGAGGCGCAGCCTATCTTATGCAAAGATAGTGCAAGCCGAATGCAATAAAGCTCGCTTTTATTGCTGAGGCGCAGCCTATCTTATGCAAAGATAGTGCAAGCCGAATGCAATAAAGCTCGCTTTTATTGCTGAGGCGCAGCCTATCTTATGCAAAGATAGTGCAAGCCGAATGCAATAAAGCTCGCTTTTATTGCTGAGGCGCAGCCTATCTTATGCAAAGATAGTGCAAGTCGAATGCAATAAAGCTCGCTTTTATTGCTGAGGCGTAGCCTATCTTATGCAAAGATAGTTGTTTTCTTGCCGATATCGGCAAGAAAACAACTGTTTTACACAAAAAAACTCCGTTTCTTGCCGCATTAAGGACAATCCGTGCCACAAACAAATTCCACCACGGAAAACAATCATCATTTCGTGGGTCGTTAAACACAAGTCGAGACGAGACTTCTCTCGCCTTTGCTTTTGCCTTTTTTTGTGTGCTTAGTTGCGGAACATGTAGGCATCGTCGAAGTAACAGTCTGACATGAAGATAAACCACTACTGTCCACGAAAATCCTCAACAATCCTTGAAGACCGCATAAACACAAGGTTATAGGAGGGAAAATATACTCATTGTTTTTGAAATAAGAATCTTTGCGCCGAATTACAATTTGAAAGCAAAGACTTATGAACAAAGCTCGATATGTGTTTTCTTGGTTATGCAATTTCCTTCGCGGAAACATGGAATGCACAAAACGAAAGTTGAAATAGAATAAAAATAAAAATGTAAAAAATACAAATTTGCTTGTAGGTTAAGAATAATCTTTTTACTTTTGCAATTGACGGAGGACAATTGAGAGATGTCTGCATAATCCGGGCAAGGCGATGCCGGAAGGGTATTGCCGTAAGCAAGTTAGGTGCATCAGATGTCTGTCGGAGAAACGGCGGACACATGCGGCAGGGCTTGGCATTTTAACATGACGAAACAAAACGATGAGAAACGATTTGGCATACAACAGACTGGTGGAGCACGGCGTGAAGCCGTCGGTTCAGCGCATAGCAATCATGCAGTATCTGCTTGACCACCGCACTCACCCTACGGTTGAGGATGTGTATAGTGCCCTTTGTACGGAGATTCCAACTTTGAGCCGGACTACGGTGTATAACACCTTGCGGTTGTTTTCGGAGAAGAAAGCCGCGCAGATGATAACAATAGACGATCATCGGGTGTGCTATGACGGCGACATAAGCGTGCACGCACATTTCTATTGCAAGAATTGCCGCAGGGTGATTGACGTGTTTGACAATGTGAAGAAGATAATGGCTCCACGGTGCATAGGCGACAATGTGGTTGACGATGTGCAGTTGTATTACAAAGGTGTTTGTGCAGAGTGCAATGCCAAGGCTTGTAGTGCCGACGGCAACGGATATGGCGAAACCGCATGAGTCATGGGGTAGTGCGGCGACATAACAAGATGACATATATATAATAATATAATAATGTGGCCAGACGAGGCCATTTCATAGAATCACCGTTTTAAACAACAACATTATGAAGAAAAAATTTATCTGTACGGTATGCGGCTACATCTATGAGGGAACGGAATGCCCGGAGGTGTGCCCGGTGTGCAAGGCTCCAAAGAGCAAGTTCAAGGAAATGGAAGACATGGGCGATGCTCCTGCGTTTGCCACGGTTCATGTGCTCGGTGCGGCGCGCAAGGAAGACGCGAGCGACGAGATGATAAAAGACCTTGAAAACCACTTCAACGGCGAGTGCGGCGAGGTGGGCATGTATCTGGCCATGAGCCGTCAGGCCGACCGTGAGGGCTATCCTGAAATAGCCGAGGCATTCAAGCGTTATGCTTTTGAGGAGGCCGAACATGCAAGCAAGTTTGCCGAACTGTTGGGAGATGTGCTGAAAGACACGAAAAGCAATCTCGAGGCTCGGATAGCTGCCGAGCGCGGCGCTTGTGAAGACAAGTTCCGTATTGCCAAGAACGCTAAAGCCGTAGGCATGGATGCCACACACGACACTGTGCACGAAATGGCAAAAGACGAGGCTCGCCACTGTGCAGGCTTCATGGGGCTGTACAAGAGATATTTTGGCGAATAATTCTTGTCGGCAAAAGAATGCAGCTTGTGAGTGAACGCAAATGGGTTTGGGCACAAGGTGCGTTGTGAAAGGAATCTGCTGCTTGATGCAGACAAAAAAACGGGAGGAAAACAAGAACTGTTTTCCTCCCGTTTGATTTAAGAATAGTCGTTTGTTAAGCCTCTGCAGGAGTTTCTGTTGCCTCTGCATTCTCAGCCTCGGCTGCCTGAGCAGCTTCTGCTTCAGCCTTGGCAGCTGCCTCAGCGGCTTTCTTCTCGGCCACCTTCTTGGCAATGGCCTCGTTCTTCTGCTTCTCGGCCTCAAGCTCTTTGGCTACGGCTTCTTTCTTTGCCTTAGCCTCGTTCTCGCGGATAGCCTCGAAACCTTTCTCCTTGCTCTCCTTCCAAGCCTCGAATTTCTTCTGGGCTGTAGCCTCGTCGAATGCGCCTTTCTTGACACCACCGCGGAGGTGCTTCATCAAGTAAACGCCCTCGCCTTTAAGCAGGTTGCGGGTTGTTGCCGTGGGCTGTGCGCCTGTTTCCACCCAATAGAGTGCACGGTCGAAATCCAAATCTACGGTAGCAGGATTGGTGTTGGGGTTGTAAGTACCAATCTTCTCAGTAAATCTACCATCACGTGGTGCTCTTGCGTCAGCGATGACGATGCGATAGAAAGCCTGTCCCTTGCGACCGCCGCGCTGTAATCTGATTTTTGTTGCCATTTTAAAATTTAACTTTTAGGTTTGAATTGTGCTACTAACTCGTAATAGCGGGTGCAAAGTTAGTATTTTTTATTTGCTTAGCTGCATTTGCCCCGTGAATGTGTAGCCGTTTTTTGTAAATGTTAACAATTTGGATGCTTGCGGCACTCTGTTTGTGTGGCGTGATGTGGCTGAAATAAACGGGATGTATAATAATATATTATGTGTGCTGTTGTGCATTTTCAAAAAAAACACAGATATATTTTCATATAAGCCGAAAAACTTGTATCTTTGCACGTCATAATGATTTAGGGGAAACTCAGACAAGAATTTTAACAAATATAATAAGATGACAAAAGCAGATATCATAAATGAAATAGCCGAGAATACCGGGCTTCAGAAAAAGGATGTGCTCTGTGTAGTGGAGGCTTTTATGGAAACTGTCAAGAACAGCCTGTTGCAGAATAAGGACAATGTTTACCTGCGTGGCTTCGGTAGCTTCATTATCAAGCACCGTGCAGCCAAGACTGCCAGAAATATTACGGCTAAGACGACAATGAAGATTGAGGCACACGACCAGCCGAGCTTCAAGCCGTCGAAGAGCTTCATCGAGGAGATGAAGAAAGCCACCATGCAGGGCTAATACAGGCATGCAAATTCGTGAGGATTGGATATATTAACATATTTAACAAATAAAATTTTAAAAGTTATGCCAAACGGAAAGAAGAAAAAGGGACATAAGATGGCTACGCACAAGCGTAAAAAGAGACTGAGAAAGAACAGACACAAGAGCAAGTAACACTTGCCGTTATGGTCTGTTCCAAATGGGGGCGCGTCAAAGAAGACATCCACTGAGGATTTTGGCACGCCCCATTTTTCTGCAAATGAAAGGCAAATATAAACAATTATAAATTTACAGTCCGAAAACGGCCCTGATGGGCAGGTTGCGGATTGTTTCTACAATTAATGACAGGAGAGAAATGACCAGCGAAGTTGTTATTGACGTTCAGGATAAAGAGATTGCCATAGCATTGTTGGAAGACAAGAAATTGGTGGAATATCAATGCGAGCCGAAATCGGCGTCTTTTTCTGTTGGCAACATCTATATTGCAAAAGTCAAAAAACTGATGCCTGGGCTCAATGCCAGCTTTGTTGATGTGGGTTTTGAGCGTGACGCATTCCTTCATTATTTGGATTTGGGGACTCATTTTACATCTTACGAGAAATATCTCCGTCAGGTGCAAAGTGACAGAAAAAAACTCTATCCTTTTGCAAAAGCCTCGCGCTTGCCCGACCTTAAGAAGGACGGAAGCGTGCAAAACACCCTCACCGTGGGGCAGGAAGTGCTTGTGCAGATTGTAAAAGAGCCCATTTCGACAAAAGGGCCGCGCCTTACGGGCGAACTGAGTTTTGCGGGGCGTTATCTCGTACTCATACCGTTCGGCGACAAAGTGTCGGTTTCCTCGAAGATTAAAAGCGGTGAGGAAAGGGCACGCCTGAAACAACTTATAAACAGCATAAAACCCAAAAACTGCGGCGTGATAGTGCGCACCGTGGCAGAGGGCAAACGCGTGGCCGAACTTGACACAGAACTCAAGGTGCTGACAAAGCGTTGGGAGGATGCCTTGGTAAAGGTGCAGAAGACCCAAAAGCGCCCGCAGCTGATTTTTGAGGAGACGGGTAGGGCAGTGGCACTGCTGCGCGACCTGTTTAACCCGACATACGAAAACATATATGTAAACGATGAGAGCGTTTACAAGGAAGTGAAGCACTATGTTTCTCTCATAGCTCCCGACAAGGCCGGTATAGTAAAACTGTATAATGGCAATGTGCCGATTTTCGACAATTTCAATATCTCGAAACAGATAAAGTCGGGATTCGGCAAAACGGTAAACTACAAACACGGCGCATATCTTATAATAGAGCATACCGAGGCATTGCATGTGGTGGATGTCAACAGCGGTAACCGCTCGCATTCAGACAATGGTCAGGAGGCCAATGCTCTGGACGTGAATCTGGGGGCTGCCGATGAATTGGCGCGACAACTGCGTCTGCGTGATATGGGCGGAATCATTGTCGTGGACTTCATCGACATGAATCTGGCGGAAGACCGTCAGCTGCTTTATGAGCGGATGTGCAAAAATATGCAGAAAGACCGTGCACGCCACAATATCTTGCCGCTGAGCAAGTTTGGTCTTATGCAGATTACACGTCAGCGTGTGCGTCCTGCAATGGATGTGAATGTAGAGGAAACGTGTCCTACATGTTTCGGAAGCGGGAAAATCAAGTCGAGTATAATATTTACCGACCAGCTTGAAAGCAAAATCGACCGTCTCGTGAACAAAATCGGTGTGAAGAAATTCTATCTTCATGTGCATCCCTATGTGGCTGCATATATAAACAAGGGGGCTATATCGTTGAAGCGTAAATGGCAACTGAAATACGGTTTTGGCGTGCATGTAATACCGTCGCAGAAACTGGCTTTCCTGCAATATGAATTCTACGACAGCAAACGCCAGTTCATTGACATGAAAGAGGAGATAGAAACAAAATAGAACCGGCGGTAGGCATCGGGTAGTAGAAAATGCCCGTAAGGCCATTCCGTTGTTGTTTCGGATGATGCCGGACTGCATTTCTTTTTGAATTGTTGGTTTGTCTGACTCCGTAAAAAATAGTAACTTTGCGTTGTATATCAGAAGAATTTAAATAAAATCATTGTAATGGAGATTTCTTACAAATGGCTTAAAGAATATGTGGACTTCGACTTGTCTCCGCAACAAGTGGCTGACGCGCTCACCTCGTGCGGACTTGAGGTTGATGCTCTTGAGGAAGTCCAGTCAATAAAAGGCGGCCTTAAAGGTCTGTATGTAGGCAAGGTGCTTTCATGCGAGATGCACCCCAATTCCGACCATCTTCATGTGACAACCGTTGACTTGGGACGTGAGACTCCGCAGCAGATTGTTTGTGGTGCTCCCAATGTTGCTGCGGGCCAAAAGGTTATCGTGGCCGATTTGGGATGTGTGCTGTATGACGGTGACAAGGAATTTGTAATAAAGAAATCGAAGTTGCGTGGCGTTGACAGCTACGGAATGATTTGTGCAGAGGACGAAATTGGGGTAGGCACCAGCCACGACGGCATAATAGTCCTTCCCGACGATGCACAGGTTGGACTTTCTGCTGCCGAATATTATAACCTTGAAAGTGACTGGGTTATAGAAATTGATATTACCGCCAACCGCGCAGACGCTTTGAGCCATTGGGGCGTTGCGCGCGATTTGTATGCCTGGCTTAAACGTAATGGATATGCCACTGCATTGCACCGTCCCGACTGTTCGGCTTATAAGGTTGACAACAACGACCTGCCGATTGACGTGCACATCGAGAATACCGATGCCTGCAAGAGATATGCTTGCGTGAGCATAACCGGATGTGAGGTGAAGGAAAGCCCGGAATGGCTGCAGAACAAGCTGAAGGTGATAGGGCTTCGCCCGATAAACAATATCGTGGACATCACAAACTATGTGATGATGGCATACGGCCAACCGATGCATTGCTTTGATGCTGACATGGTGAAGGGCAACAAAATCGTTGTCAGAACACAGCCGGAAGGTACGGAGTTTGTGACTCTTGATGGTGCAAAGCACACATTGGGCGAGCACGATCTCAGTATATGCAACGAAGAAGATCCGATGTGCATAGCCGGAATATTCGGCGGCAAGGGAAGCGGCACTTACGATACGACAAAGAACGTTGTGCTTGAGAGTGCTTATTTCCATCCTACATGGATACGCAAGAGCGCACGCAAGCATGGTCTCAGCACCGATGCGAGCTTCCGTTTCGAACGCGGAATCGACCCGAACGGCATTATCTATGCGTTGAAACAGGCTGCAATACTGTGCCGTGAATTGGCCGGTGGCAAGGTGAGCATGGAAATAAAGGATGTTTATCCCAATCCTATTGCCGATTTCAAGGTGAATCTGGAATATGACTATGTTGACCGTCTCATAGGCAAGAGCATAGGACATGACATGATAAAGGGCATCGTGACCGACCTCGATATGAAAGTCGTGTCGGAGAACGAAACAGGTTTGGAACTTGAAGTGCCCCCTTATCGTGTGGATGTCCAGCGTCCGTGTGATGTTGTTGAAGATATTCTCAGGATATACGGCTACAACAATGTCGAGATACCTACACAACTGAAGAGCTCGCTGACGATTCTTGGCGATGAAGACCGCAACTATCATCTTCAGAACATTGTGGGTGAACAACTCGTGGGATGCGGTTTCAACGAGATAATGAACAACTCTCTGTCGAAAGTTGGGTATTACACCGATTTGAACGTCTACACGGATGAAAGCACAGTGAAGGTGATGAACCCGTTGAGCTCCGATCTCGGGGTTATGCGGCAGTCGCTGCTTTTCGGCGGTTTGGAAAGCATCAACAGAAATGTGAACCGCAAGATGGCAAATATCAGGTTCTTCGAATTCGGAAACTGCTATCATTACAATAAGGACAACAAGAACGAGGAGAATCCCGTAAAAGCCTATTCGGAAGAAACTCATCTGGGGCTTTGGATTACCGGCAATCGTGTGGAAAGGTCTTGGTTGCATGCCGACGAAAAGTCATCGTTCTATGAGTTGAAGGCTTATGTGTTGAACATATTCCAACGTCTTGGCGTAGGCCATGGCGAGATGGTGGCTGAGAGTGGCGACAACAACGTATTCGGCAGTGCACTCGTGCTGCGCTCGAGAAACGGCAAGATATTGGCAGAACTCGGCAATGTGGCTGGCAAACTGTTGCGCAAGGCTGACATTGACAACGAGGTGTACTATGCTGACATACATTGGGACAACGTGGTGGCTGCGGTAAAGAAGAAAACCGTGACTTATCAGGAAATAAGCAAGTATCCGTCGGTAAGCCGCGATTTGGCTTTGCTCGTAGACAAGAGCGTGAAGTTTGAAGAAATAGAACAAATCGCCTGCCAGTCGGCCAAGAAAATCCTGAAAAGTGTCGAGTTGTTCGATGTATATGAAGGAAAGAACCTTCCTTCTGGAAAGAAGAGCTATGCCGTGAACTTCGTGTTGCAGGATGACAGCAAGACTCTGGCCGACAAACAGATTGATGCAATAATGTCCAAGTTGGTAGCAAACCTGAAATCGAAACTGGGCGCAGAATTAAGATAACAACTAAAAACAAAAACGCCGGAGGTGTATGTGCGCTCTGGCAATAAAATAAAGAAAACACTCTATTATGGGAAGAGCATTTGAATATCGTAAGGCTACGAAGCTGAAACGTTGGGGACACATGGCAAAGACATTCACACGCCTTGGCAAGCAGATTGCCATCGCGGTTAAGACTGGTGGCCCTGAACCTGAAAACAATCCGACATTGCGTTCGATAATCGCCACTTGCAAGCGTGAAAACATGCCGAAGGACAACATTGAGCGTGCAATCAAGAATGCAATGGGAAAAGACCAGAGTGAATACAAGGAGGTTACATATGAAGGATATGGCCCTCATGGAATAGCCGTGTTTGTTGACACTTTGACTGACAATACTACAAGAACCGTTGCTGACGTGCGCTCGGTATTCAACAAATTCAGCGGCACGTTGGGCACAACCGGATCGTTGTCGTATTTGTTCGACCACAAGTGCGTGTTCACGTTCAAGAAAAAGGACGATGTGGACATGGACGAGTTGATTCTTGAACTTATCGACTTCAATGTGGAAGACGAGTATGATGTAGACGACGAGGAAGGTACCATCACCATTTACGGCGACGATACTAAATGCTATGCACAAATTCAGAAATTCCTGGAGGAAAAAGGATTTGAGGATATCGGCGGCGAATTCACATACATGCCCAATGACCTTAAAGACCTTTCCGGCGACGATCGTGCTACCATCGACAAGATGGTGGAGAAGCTCGAGGAGTTTGATGATGTGCAGAATGTATACACGAACATGAAACCTGCTGAATAAGCTGAAACTGTTGAAATCATTTTAAAACATAATGTGGCACGGGATAAGCCGGTAAAGCTTGCTCTTGTGCCACATTTTGATTTTGATAGAGAGTGATAAAAACATAAAGAAATTATAAACAATAATATGCATTCAGATTTCGCTTTATATGCCTTTTGTATTTTGGCAGTCATAATAGGAGTGGTTGCCGTGAAAAAGATTACAGGATGTGTGGTTAAGTTGCTGCTCTGTGTGGCTACGGCCATAATCATAGGCGTGGTTTATTTCCTTTATTTCAGATGACATGCAGTTGATTGTGGATAGCGGAAGCACCAAGACCGACTGGTGTTTTGTGGGTGACAACGGGCACACGACTGTTGTCCGCACTTCGGGCATAAATCCTTCAACACAAACCTCGGCTGCCATTGCCGGGGTGTTGGAGGAAGAATTGTGTAAGAGTATTGCCGAACAAAGCATTAATGTGGACGCTTTGCAGAATGTATGCTTTTACGGGGCCGGTTGCACGGAGTCGTCATCGGTACTTGTTGGAAATAGCCTGAAGAAAATGTTTGGTGAAGATGTCAGCATTTTTGTTGGAAGCGACATGCTTGGAGCTGCAAAGGCTCTTTGCGGAAACGAGTATGGCGTGGCCTGTATTTTGGGTACAGGAGCTAATTCCTGTGTGTACGATGGAAATAAAATCATAGCACAGACCCCTGCGTTGGGTTACATCCTTGGTGATGAAGGGAGTGGGGCAGTGCTTGGCCGGTTGTTTGTCAATGCAATGTTTAAAGGCCGGTTGCCAGAATGGCTGCGTGACAAATTTCAAAAGGAATATAATCTTACAGTGTCAGACATTATATATAATGTATATAAGCAACCTTCTGCAAACCGATACCTCGCTTCTTTTTCAAAGTTTATAAAAGAGAATATCGGATGTGAAAGTCTGGAAAAAATCGTAGTTGAAAATTTCTGCGATTTTATAAAGAACAACATTGAGGCATATGGTCTGCACGAAAAGAAAATAAATGCAGTTGGCAGCATAGCTTATTTTTTCAAAGAACAACTTTGTGTTGCAGCAGCGAAGTTGGGGCATGAGATAGGGATTGTTGAAAGAAGTCCTTTGGAGAAACTCGTGAAATTTCATCAGAAATACGATTGTTAGCGTAAACAGTGAAAAATGTAAAGCCGACTTTGCAAATTTGCCATTAAAAATTTGCATTATCACAAAATACGAACTATCTTTGCAGTAACATAATATATATTTAAGGAAAGCACAGGCATCGTTTTTGATACGGCAACGGCTGGTTGTCGTTGAATGCTTCGCTTATTTGTGTGTAAACAATTATAATTAACAATAGACCTAATTGACTATGAACGAAAAAAGAGTTTATACTTTTGGCAATGGAAAGGCTGAAGGTAAAGCGGACATGAGAAATCTGCTTGGCGGCAAGGGCGCAAATCTTGCCGAGATGAACCTTATCGGCGTGCCAGTTCCTCCGGGATTTACCATCACGACAGATGTGTGCAACGAATACTTTGAAAAAGGCAAGGAAGAAGTCGTTGCTTTGCTGACGAAAGATGTGGAGAATTCAGTGCGTCACATAGAGACGCTTATGAACAGCAAGTTCGGAGATGCAGAAAATCCTCTTCTCGTTTCTGTCCGCTCAGGAGCCCGTGCCTCAATGCCAGGCATGATGGACACGATTCTTAACCTTGGTCTCAATGATACAGTAGTGGAAGGCCTTGCCAAGAAAACCGGCAATGAGCGTTTCGCTTATGACAGCTATCGTCGTTTTGTACAGATGTATGGCGATGTGGTGCTTGGCATGAAGCCGGTGAATAAGGAAGACATCGATCCGTTTGAAGCCATTATACAGCAGGTAAAGGCCCAGCGCGGTATAAAGCTGGACAATGAGCTTAATGTGGATGAACTCAAACAGCTCGTCAAACTTTTCAAGGAGGCTATCAAGAAACAAACAGGTAAGGATTTCCCCGACGATCCTATGGAACAGTTGTGGGGCGCTATATGTGCAGTGTTTGACAGCTGGATGAACGAGCGCGCCATTCTCTACCGTAAGATGGAAGGCATTCCGGCAGAGTGGGGAACAGCTGTGAGCGTGATGGCCATGGTATTTGGTAATATGGGCAACACTTCGGCTACTGGTGTATGCTTTAGCCGTGACGCTGCTACAGGCGAGAACCGCTTCAATGGCGAGTATCTGGTAAATGCCCAAGGTGAAGATGTTGTGGCAGGTATCCGTACGCCACAGCAAATCACAAAAGAAGGTTCCATGCGTTGGGCTGCTCAGCAGGAAATTGACGAAGAAACCCGTGCCTCGAAATATCCTTCTATGGAAGAGGCTATGCCTGAAATCTATGCCCAACTTGATGCTTTGCAGGACAAACTCGAAAAGCACTATCATGATATGCAGGACATGGAGTTCACCGTACAGGAAGGCAAACTGTGGTTTCTCCAGACCCGTAACGGTAAACGCACGGGTACTGCCATGGTGAAGATTGCCATGGACTTGCTTGCCGAAGGCGAAATCGATGAGAAGACAGCTTTGCAGCGTTGCGAGCCCAATAAACTTGACGAGTTACTCCATCCCGTGTTTGACAAAGAAGCCCTCAAGGCTGCAAAGGTTCTCACCCGTGGACTTCCCGCATCTCCCGGTGCTGCTTGTGGACAAATCGTATTCTTCGCAGATGATGCCAAAGAATGGCATGAGGCAGGCCGTCAGGTAGTTATGGTGCGTATTGAAACCAGTCCTGAAGACCTTGCAGGTATGTCTGCCGCAGAAGGCATATTGACAGCCCGTGGCGGTATGACCTCACATGCTGCCGTTGTTGCCCGTGGTATGGGCAAGTGCTGCGTTTCGGGTGCAGGTGCTATCAATGTTGACTATAAGGCTCGTACAGTGGAAATAGATGGTGTAGTGCTTAAAGAGGGCGACTATCTTTCTATCAATGGTTCTACTGGCGAAGTATATCAGGGCGAAGTTAAAACCCAGCCGGCAAAGGTGTCAGGCGATTTCGCCAAACTGATGAACCTTTGCGACAAGTATACCAAACTTGTTGTTCGCACAAATGCCGACACTCCCCATGATGCAGAGGTTGCCCGCAGCTTTGGTGCTGTCGGTATAGGTCTTTGCCGTACAGAACACATGTTCTTCGACAATGAGAAGATTAAGGCTATGCGTGAGATGATTCTTTCCGAAACTGTGGAAGGACGCAAGAAAGCATTGGCCAAGTTGTTGCCCTATCAGCAGCAGGATTTCTATGGCATACTGAAGGCCATGGATGGTCATCCCGTCAATATCCGTCTGCTCGACCCGCCGTTGCATGAGTTCGTTCCCCATGACTTGGAAGGACAGAAGATTATGGCTGACGAGATGGGCGTGTCCGTACAGAAAATCCAACAACGTGTCAACAGTCTCAGTGAGCACAACCCCATGCTCGGTCATCGTGGATGCCGTTTGGGAAACACATATCCCGAAATCACAGAGATGCAGACAGAGGCCATTCTTGGTGCTGCAATACAGTTGAAGAAAGAAGGATACGATCCGCATCCTGAAATCATGGTGCCGCTCATCGGTATAGTCAACGAGTTCGACTTGCAGGAAAAGGTCATCCGTGACACTGCAAAGGCTTTGTTCGAGAAGGAAGGCATCGAGATACCGTTCCGTGTCGGAACTATGATTGAGATTCCTCGTGCTGCCCTTACTGCAGACTATATTGCCAAGAAGGCTGAATATTTCAGCTTCGGTACAAATGACCTTACGCAGATGACGTTTGGTTATAGCCGCGATGATATTGCCAGCTTCCTCCCTGCATATCTTGACAAGAAGATTCTTAGCGTAGACCCGTTCCAGGTGCTCGACCAGAATGGTGTCGGCCAACTTATCAACATGGCAGTAGAGAAAGGCCGCAAGACACGTCCGACATTGACATGCGGAATCTGTGGCGAGCATGGCGGTGAACCTTCTTCAGTGAAGTTCTGTCACCGTGCAGGTCTCAACTACGTTAGCTGCTCTCCGTTCCGCGTGCCCATAGCACGTTTGGCTGCGGCGCAGGCTGCTGTGGAGGAATAACACGAAAGTCCTCTAAATCCAAGGAGTTAGGCTGTAAGCCCCGATATATAAAGGGGTTTACAGCCTAAGTTATTTTTAGGCGGTCTGCACATTCTGCACGATAATCATGCAGAATGTGTAGGGTTTGCTTACCAAAACTTACACCAAATCGGCATGATGCGCTTACCAATGCTTACACATGATTTTTGAAACAATAAAAAACATACAGAAAAAACACATGCCCGCATACAATAATTGCCGGTTTTCGGCATTATCCTTATGAAGGAAGCTCTGCGGATGCCCTGAAAACAACCCTCCGCAACGCCTCCTTGCCACAGTTTATGATCAAAACACTATCAGATGTCCTGCTGGCATTGGCCGCAGTCATAACCTTTGCTGCATGCAGCCCCGACTCCGGCGACGGCATGCAACTCGAATACAGCAGCCTTGCACAGTCTGCCGATTATTACGGGCAGTGGACAATAAACGGCGAGAGCGGCACACCGTCGAAAGTGAAAGTAACCGACAACGCCTTTATTTTTTCCGACATGCCCTTTGTCGGCATAGCAAAGTGCCTGTTTTCCGACCAGCCTGCAACAATCGAAAATCCGTCGGGCTACATCGTGCCGTGTGCCGACATTGCTTACACCGACCGCACCGTCATCTACACGCTTGCCCCCAACAACTGGGCCTTCGAAGCCGCTGTCGGCGGTGTGCACAAACATGTCGATGTCTCGTTCCAGTCGGCCTACGATGGTTCCAACGGTTCGTGGGGCACGTTGTCGCGTCAGAGCGGTGTATATACCGTGGTGCTGTGGGCCACGGCGGCCACTGTTACCGATGCCGACACCGGGCAGAAAACGAGCCATAACATTTCGGTAAAGATACAATTCACCACAACGAAACGGGTCAAGTGACATTGATAAACACAGAAGAACGTCTTGTTGGCGACATAAAGCGCGGCGACCGCAAGGCAATGCGGCAGCTTTTCGACACCTATTCGGGATATGCCATGGCAATAGGGCTGCGCTATGTGCCCGACCGCGACGATGTGCTCGACATAATGCAAGACAGTTTCATCAAGATATTCCAGTCTGTCAACACCTTTACCTACCGTGGCGAAGGCACGTTGAAAGCCTGGATTTCGCGCATTGTGGCCAATGAGGCCCTCGGGTTTCTGCGCCGCAACAAGCGCATCGTGTTCACCGACGAAATACCCGACTGCCCCGACGAAGAAGAACCCGACACGACTGGCATCACCGACGAGGCACTCGCCGGACTGATAGGGCAGCTCCCCGACGGCTACCGCGTGGTGCTCAACCTCTACGTCTTCGGCGAATTGAGCCACAAGGAGATAGCCGCCAAGCTCGGCATAAGCGCGAGCACGTCGGCATCGCAATACTTTCATGCCAAGAAGATGCTTGCCCGCCTCATCAATGAATACAACAAAAAGCAAAACTCATGAAACATAACGACTGGACACAGCAACTGCACGACCGCCTGAGCGACCACAAGGCAAGTGTGCCCGACGGTTTGTGGGACAAGATAGAAAGCCAACTCGACAAGCCAGCCAAAAAGCGTGGCAATGTCGTCACGATGCGCCTGACCGCATGGATAGGCGCGGCAGCGGCAATACTGCTGCTGGTTGTGGGGGCATATCACATAAACCGCGACACGATAGCCACACTCAACAGTGGGCCCACGGCTGCTGCCGTGCAGAAAAATGCCGCCATGCCTGTGCCGGGCAAAACCGCCGCTGCATCTGAAAGCGGCACCTTTGCCGCCGAAGGCCGTTTGGCGCAATCGGCAGCGACACTCGTGGCACACGCCGCCATGGCCGAAGGCAATGCTGACGGGGCAGTCGTGGCGCAGAATGCCCCCGTGGCCACTGTGCTGGCATCAACTGCCGCCGCAACCGATATGCCGTCAGAGCTGCCCGATGCCGCTTCGGCTGAGAGCGGAGCGACACCGCACGACCGGTCGTCTGCGCGCACGCACGTGCACAACAGTCAGGGCAACGCCGCCGGGCACACTGTGCCACCGGCATATACGGCACAACCGTCGGCGCGCGGCAAGGCTTCGGGCTGGAGCTTCGGCGTGCACACTGGAAACATCATGACCGAAAGCCGGCAGTCGCAGATGCCTGCCCTTACGGCGCGCAGCAGCATGGTGAATACCGCCGAACCCGAAGGCTTGCTCATGAGCAGCTATCCGCTGCAACTCGCCAATTACCGCGAAGCGCGTCATCACAACATTCCAGTTTCGGTGGGCGCAACTGCAAGCTATGCTTTTGGCAAACGCGTCACGCTCGCAACGGGTCTGGTGTACACTCGTGCCGCGTCTGACTTCATACAGTCGTCGGGCTCCGACGAAATCTGCGAGAAGCAGACCCTGCACTACATAGGCGTGCCTCTGTCCGCAAGCTACAGCCTTTTCGGCGCAGGCTCTCTGCATGCCTATGTCACGGCAGGGGCACAGGCCGACTTCAATGTGTCGGCCACGCTCAAGACCGAAGGGGTGAGTGTCGATATAAAGAAAGACCGCCCGCAGTTCTCAGTTAACGCCGCCGTGGGCGTGCAATACGACATTATTCCGCAGCTTGGTCTGTATGCCGAGCCGGGCGTGCGCTACTACATCGACAACAACAGCTCCACCGACAACATTTTCAAAGACAAGCCGTGCAATTTCAGCTTGCAGGTGGGCTTGCGTTTCAACGTTAAATAATATAAAAACGTGCATTGTTTCATCGTGCGCGCAAACATTTTTTTTTCATAATATTGTTACTTTTGCATTCGTTTAGAAATCATAGAGGATGAACGTCCTACATACGATTTACGATAGAGTTACCAGCTCCCGTTCCTTTATATTTG
>CAVDCP010000011.1:0-68624 GCA_963607545.1 bacterium | reverse complement strand
CGTCGGAGGCTTGCGCAGGCGACCAGATTACAATAAAGGGCAAGAACCTGCAGAACGTGCAGAGCCTCTACATAGGTTCTTACAAGGTGACACGCTACGCTTCGCGCACCAACACCGAGATTGTATGCACCGTGCCCGCCACTGCTGAGGCTGGCTCTTACAAGGTGATAATCGAAGACCTTGACGGTGCCAAGACCGAAGCCTACGACTTCAAGGTGGTTCCCGCCGAGCGCGACGTAGCCGCCGTTACAAGCAACATGGACGGTTCGGCCATCACATATCCCTACAACCTCACTTGGGGCGACGACGGACGTTTCCGCATCATGAAGGCCGACCTCAATGCCTGGGGCGTGAAGAAGGGCTCGAAGCTCATCTTCTACAAGGAGGCAGGCGCAACAGGCCAGGTGCAGATCAACGATGCCAACTGGGGCGGAATCTACACCGTTGCCGACTGGAGCGGTACTGATGCTGCTGTTGTTCAGGTGTTCGACGATGCCATGATGGCCGCACTCACCACCTCCGACGGTTGGAGCGACACTGCATTCATCATCCAGGGCGACCTGAAGAGCATCACCAAGATTGCCTTCCTGCCGTAAACTGCGGCACCGCAGGCAAATGAAATGACCTATAACCTACATCCACTCGCGGCGCGGAGGCACGTGCCTGCCGTGCCGCGAGTGTTTTCTAACGGGAAAAACAATACACACGGAAATGAAAAGAATAGCATTGGCTTTATGGCTGGCATTGGGTCTTGCAACGGCCCACGCGTCAACGGGCAAGTCGCTGTTTGTCTCGTTCAACGACGGGACAAGGGTTGAGTTTGCCTTGTCTGACACCCCCGACGTGTCGTTCGGCAACGACAGGATGACTGTGGCCACGGCCACCACGACCGCGAGCTACGACCTATGGAAGGTGAGTGCCTTCACCTACGGGGCAACTACCGGAATAGAAAGTGCCGCATACGGACACCTGTCGGTTGAGGCCAACCGCATCGTCGTCGACGGCACGCACAACAAAGTGAGTGCATTCTCAACCGACGGCAAGGCCGTCAACATCGCCACAGTGGTTGCCGACGGCAAGACCGTTGTCGGGATAGGCAACCTCGCGAAGGGCATTTACATAATAAACATCAACGGAAAGGCAATAAAAATAACAAGACGATGAAACACTTACTGCTCACGGCCATGGTAGTAATGGCTTCACTTGCTGCCTACGCCCAGAAAGAGGGCGACAAAATAACGGTCAACACGACCGAAACCGGCAAACAGGCCGAATGGAACCTTGCCGGCGACAACAACGCAATATCGTCGATGCACCACACTGCCGACGGCAAACTCGAAATCGTACTCAAAGGATGGGAGGATTTCGGAGCGTGGGAGACATACGACGTGAACAGCATAAACAACATCACGTTCTCGGTGTATCACGAGAGCGACCTCAGCGGCATAACCCTTGCCGACCCCTCAGCCACACAAACCACGAAGCGACTCTACAAATATCTGCAGCTCAACTACGGGGCACGCACACTGTCGGGCGTGGTGGCCGACGTAAACTGGAACCACACTATAGCCGACCGCATATACACCGCCACGGGCAAATACCCGGCAGTGAACTGCTATGACTTCATACATATATATGTTCCCGAGAACACATGGGTTGACTACAACGACATAACCCCCGTCACCGAGTGGGCCGATGCAGGCGGCATCGTGTCGCTCATGTGGCATTTCAACGTGCCCAAAACCGAAAGCACTACCATAGGCACCGACGGCAGCGGCGTGACATGCACCCCCTCGGAAACCACCTTCAAGGCACAGAACGTGTTCACCTCGGGCTCGTGGGAGAACAAATGGTTCTACCAGGAAATGGAAAAGGTGGCCAACGTGCTCCTCAAACTTCAGGACGCGGGCGTCTCGGCCCTCTGGCGTCCGTTCCACGAGGGTGCTGGCAACGCCTGCGCCAAAAAACAGGCCGACTGGACCACGTCGTGGTTCTGGTGGGGTTACGACGGAGCGGAGACCTACCGGAAACTGTGGCAGGCCATGTTCGACTATTTCCAGTCGAAGGGCGTGCACAACCTGATATGGGAATGGACCACGCAGAACTACAACGGCGATGCCGACTCGTATGACAACGATGCCGACTGGTATCCCGGCGACAAATATGTAGACATAATCGGACGCGACCTCTACGGCTACACCACCGCCCGTCAGGCACAGGAGTTCCGCCAGATACAGGCCCGCTACCCGTCGAAGATGGTAGCCCTCGCCGAGTGCGGCAACGGCGACGGACAGGAAACAGCTCTCGTGCAGGAAGCATGGGATGCCGGGGCACACTGGAGCCGCTTCACTCCCTGGTATGGCAGCAACCTTCCCTCCGACGCATGGTGGACCACTGTCATGGGCAGCAAGAGCGTCATCACCCGCGACCAGGTTAACATCAGTGCCGCCTACACCGAAGAGAGCGCCAAGGATGCGTGCGTAAACATGGGGCTCGGCACCAACTTCGGCAACAACATGGAATCTGTCGACCTCAGTAAGACAATGGAAAACAACTCTGTCACCGACTTCGAAACCTGTTGGGGACAGCCTGTCATCACCAAGGCAATGGTAGACTATCTCAAGCAGAACGGCTTCAACGCCGTCCGTCTGCCTGTAACATGGTTCCAGCACATGGATGCCGACGGCAACGTGGACAAGGCGTGGATGAACCGCGTGCAGGAAATCGTGGACTACGTCATGGCCAACAACATGTACTGCATACTCAACGTGCACCACGACACGGGCCACGACGACGCTCCCGTGACACACTGGATAAAGGCCGACATGGACAACTACAACCAGAACAAGGCGCGCTTTGAGAAACTGTGGACACAGATTGCCACGCGCTTCATCGGCTACAACCAGCGTCTGGTGTTTGAAGGCTACAACGAAATGCTCGATGCCGCCAGCAGCTGGACAGCTCCCGCCGAAGGCAGCGCAAGCTACACCGCACTCAACAACTACGCTCAGAGCTTCGTCAATGCAGTGCGCGCCACGGGCGGCAACAACGCCACGCGCAACCTCATAGTCAATGCCTATGCCGGCAAAAACGAGGAACTGGCCATAAAGAACCTCAAGATGCCCGACGACAGCGCAACGGGCCACCTCATATTCGAGTGCCACACCTACGACCCCTACGACTGGTTTGCACAGAAAGGCAAGTGGGACGATGCCTGCCGCACCGAGCTGAAGAACATGTTTGCACGGCTCAACACCTATTTCATAGCCAAGGGCTACCCCGTAATCATTGGCGAATACGGCACCCACGGCACCAAGTCGGTGAGCAATACAAGCTCGGCCAGCGAGATACAGGCCGCTGCCGACCAGGCCGCCGACATAGTGTCGCAGGCACGCGCACTGGGCATAGCCACCTACTACTGGTCGAGCATCTACGAAGGCAGCGACCGCGAGTCGGTGCAGTGGTCGCTCCCCACGGTGGTCGATGCCATGAAGAAGGCATTCGCCGAATGACCGCTGCCGCCGTGCCTGTGGCGTGGAACAAGCGCAACGGGCACACGGCGGAGCAAGAAAAAGCACTTTCCCGAATTTATCCGAACCGAAGATGAAAAGAACAACCCTCGCCCTGCTGGCTCTGGCAATGCTTCTTGCCATGGCTTCATGCGGCGGCAAAAAGAAGAAATCGTATGACGAGATTGCGATGAGCGGGCTCACGACGCGCACCGAGAACCTCCGCGCCAACCTCAAGACCTATGCCGACAAGGGCACAATGGTGGGGCAGATGTACGGCACGCTGCAAGGCGTGGGATGGCAGTGCGACAGCGACCGCAGCGACATGCACAGTGTGTGCGGCGACCGTCCGGCTGCCGTGGGCTACGAACTCGCAGGTGTTGAAAGCGGCAAGAAGGCCAATGCCGACGGCATGCCGTTTGATGTCGTGCGCCGCGATGTGCTCGCCAACTTCCGCCGGGGCGCGCTTGTCACCCTGAACTGGACAGTGCCCGACTTCCGTGGCGACGACGATGTGCTCAAACAGTATGTTTCGCGCGTGGCCGACTACCTCGGCAGTCTGCACGACGACTACGGCATAAAGGCCCCGGTGGTGCTCTTCATCTGTCCGCTCACGGGCAAGGCATGGTACGACCGACTCGCCGCCGACGACTACACGAAGCTCTACAGCAAGGTGCAGGGCATGCTCGACGATGCCGATGTGTCCAACGTCGTCTACGGATATTCCGAAACCTACCCCTCGGCCACGTTCCTCTCGCGCTATCCCGACAGCAATGTCGATGTGGTGAACGCCGTGGCCCTTGCCGCGACAGGCAGCGGCAACAACGCCGACTACGGCAAGACCCTCGAAGAAATGGTGGCCAAGGCCCTGCCTTTTGCACAGGAACACAACAACGCCCTCGGCATAACGGTGGGCGAGGAGAGTGTTCCCCACGCCACGGTGTTCTCGCAGGCTCTCCTGCCGTTGCTCCGCAATCACCGCATTTCCTACATGATGTTCGGTGCAAACAGGGGCGAAGCCGCCGACGGACACTACTTCATCCCCTTCCCGGGATGCAGCAACGAAGCCATACAGGACTTCATGCAGCTCTACAACGATGCCGCTACCGTGTTTATGAAAAAGCTTAACGGCCTTTATCTGAAGCACTGACCGTGGCGTGCATCATGTGCAGCACGCACATGCGGCGGCTGCGGCACACCCGTGCGGCGGATGAACTGCAACGGCCGGCACACCGTGCCTCACGGGCGGAAACATAAAGAATTAAAAACAAATATACACCTAAACCATTACCGATGAGAAAAACTATCGCACTGCTTTGCCTCCTTATGGGCATTGGAATGACAGTGGCCGAGGCACAGATACGCGGCAACAACATAACCGTTGCCGTCACTCCCGACCACAAGGACTGGAACTACCGCGTGGGCGAAAAGGCCCGCTTCACCGTGAGCGTGCTGCGCTCGGGCACACTCGTTGACAACGCCAAGATAGATTTCGAGGCAGGCCCCGAGATGTATGCCGACACAAAGAAGAAAGACGTGGTGCTCAAAGACGGCACCATGACATGGACGGGCACCATGGGCAAGCCCGGATTCTACCGTTTGAAGGTCACTGCCCATGTGGGCGGAAAGAGCTACGAGGGCCTGTGCACGGCGGCATTCTCGCCCGAACGTCTGCGCCCCACCACCCAAAATCCCTCCGATTTCGACTCCTTCTGGGCCTCGACACTCACCGAGGCGCGCAACACCGCGCTCGAGCCCACACGCCGGCTGCTGCCCGAGCGGTGCACCGAGGCCGTGAACGTGTATGAGGTGAGCTTCCAGAACATGCGCTGGGGAAGCCGCACCTACGGCATTCTCTGCGTGCCCACCAAGCCCGGCAAGTATCCTGCGCTGCTGCGCGTGCCGGGAGCGGGCGTGCGTCCCTATCAGGGCGACGTGTGGACGGCATCGCAAGGGGCCATAACCCTTGAGATAGGCATACACGGAGTGCCCGTCACCATGCCGCAAAGCGTCTACGACGAATTGCAGGCAGGCGCGCTCAACTGCTATTGGGACTTCAACATGGACTCGCGCGAGCAGTCATACTACCGCCGCGTGGTGGTGGGTGCGGTGCGTGCCATCGACTACATTGCCACGCTCGACGAGTGGAACGGCACGTCGCTCGGCGTTACAGGCAGTTCGCAGGGCGGATTCCTCTCGCTCGTGTGTGCCGCGCTCGACAAGCGCGTCACCTTCTACGGGGCGGTGCACGCCGCCCTGTGCGACCACACGGCGTCGCTTGACGGAGTGGCATGCGGATGGCCGCACTATTTCTATTACGACGTGAAGCATGCCGATGCCAAGAAGATAGCAACATCGCGCTACTACGACGGGGTGAACTTCGCGCGGCGCATCACCTGCCCCGGATGGTTCTCCTTCGGCTACAACGACGACGTAGTGCCCCCCACTACGGCCTACGCCACCTACAATACGGTGACAGCACCCAAAGAACTGCACGTCTACCAGCTCACAGGCCACTACTGGTTTCAGGAGCAGTGGGACGAGTGGGAGTCGTGGCTGCTCACGCAGATGGGCATAAAATAGGCGGCGGCAACGCCGCGAGGACATAAGGGGAGGCTTCGCCGTGGCCTTGACGGTGCGACGGTTTTGTAAGTTTAAAGTTTGAAGTCGGGCGGCAGCTGGCCGCCACAGTCATAGCCTCACGGGCTGGCGCGGCTTCCCCCAAGTCAACAGGGCGGCATGCCCGTGCCGTGTGCACATGTCCACGGCGGCATAGCCGCCGCGCAGTCAGCAGCATGCCGCGTTGCGGCAACAGTAAAGCATGTTCAACCATAACCATAACTTTGCCAACAATGACAGTTACAGCAAAAGACAACATACGCCCCCCCTATAAAGACCCCGCGCTTCCTGTTGAGCAGCGCGTGAGCGACCTGCTCTCGCGCATGACGCTTGAGGAGAAGGTGGGGCAGATGAACCAGCTCGTGGGCATAGAGCATTTCAGGCAGAACTCGCAGACGATGACCGCCGAGGAACTCGCCACCAACACCGCCAACGCGTTCTATCCCGGCATGACCGAGGACGACATAAAGCAGCTCACGAGCCGCGGTCTGGTGTCGTCGTTCCTGCATGTGACGACGCTTGAGGAGGCCAACGAGCTGCAGAGCCTTGCTATGCAGAGCCGCCTGCAGATACCGCTGCTCATAGGCATCGACGCCATTCACGGCAACGCAAAGTGCATAGGCAACACGGTATACCCCACAAACATAGGCTTGGCCTCGTCGTTCGACGTGCCCATGGCCTACCGCATAGCGCGTGAGACGGCTTCCGAGATGCGTGCCATGAACATGCACTGGACGTTCAATCCCAATGTCGAGGTGGCGCGCGACGGCCGTTGGGGCCGCTGCGGCGAGACCTTCGGCGAAGACCCTCTGCTCGTGACCCTCATGGGCGAGGCCACCACACGCGGCTATCAGGGCAACCTCGACACCGCTGGCGACGTGCTTGCCTGTGTGAAACATTTCGTGGGCGGTTCCTACTCGGTCAACGGCACCAACGGAGCGCCGTGCGACGTGTCGCTGCGCACACTGCGCGAGGTGTTCTTCCCGCCGTTCGAGGCGAGCGTAAAGGCCGGCGGCGCGACGGTGATGATGTCGCACAACGAGCTCAACGGCGTGCCGTGCCACACCAACAGGTGGCTCATGCACGATGTGCTGCGCGGCGAATGGGGCTTCGACGGCTTCGTCGTGAGCGACTGGATGGACATTGAGCACTGCGTTGACCAGCACCGCACGGCGCGCGACAACAAGGAGGCTTACATGCAGAGCATACTCGCCGGAATGGACATGCACATGCACGGGCCGGAATGGCAGGATGCCGTCGTGGAGCTGGTGCGCGAGGGAAAGGTGGCCGAGGAGCGCATCGACGAGTCGGTGCGGCGCATACTGCGCACCAAGTTCAGGCTCGGTCTGTTTGAACATCCCTTCGTAGACACCGACGAGCGCGACCGCGTGATAAACGACCCGGCCCACAAGGCAACGGCTCTTGAGGCTTCGCGCAACTCCGTTGTGCTCCTGAAAAACGACGGCGCGCTGCTGCCCCTCGACGCGTCGAAATACCGCAAGGTGCTCGTCACGGGCATCAACGCCGACGACCAGAACATCATGGGCGACTGGAGCGAGCCGCAGCCCGACGACAAGGTGACTACCGTTGTCAAGGGGTTGAGGCAGGTGTCGCCCGAAACCGAGTTCGTGTTTGTCGACCAGGGTTGGGATCCGCGCAACATGTCGCAGGCCCGCGTAGACGAGGCGGTGGCCAAGGCCCGCGACTGCGACCTGTGCATTGTGTGCTGCGGAGAATACATGATGCGGTTCCGCTGGCTCGAACGCACCTGCGGCGAAGACACCGACCGCGATAACCTCGACCTCGTGGGCTTGCAGGAGCAGCTCATCCGCCGCATCAACGAGACGGGCAAGCCCACCGTACTGGTGATGATAAGTGGCCGTCCGCTCAGCGTGAACTATGCGGCAGAGCATGTTCCGGCCATTCTCAACGCGTGGGAACCCGGGCAGTTCGGCGGACAGGCCATAGCCGAGATACTCTACGGCAAGGTGAACCCGTCGGCAAAGCTCCCGATGACGATGCCGCGCTCTGCCGGACAGATATCCGCTTGGTACAACCACAAGACATCGGCTTTCTTCCACCCGGTGGTGTGCGGCAAGTCAACGCCGCTCTATCCATTCGGCCACGGACTGAGCTACACTACATACAAATACAGCGGTTTGCGCCTCTCGGCCCCAAGCATGCCTGCCGACGGCAGCCTGAAAGCCACGGTGACAGTGACCAACAGCGGACATTGCGACGGCGTGGAGATAGTGCAGATGTATCTGCGCGACTGCGTGTCGTCGGTGGCCCGTCCCGTGAAGGAATTGAAAGGCTTCGAGCGCGTGGCGCTGAAAGCCGGTGAGTCGAAGGAAGTGACGTTTGAAATAACGCCCCGCGAACTTGCCTTCCACGGCATTGACATGTGCCGCAAGGTGGAGCCGGGCGACTTTGAAGTGCAGGTGGGCGGATGCAGCGACGATGCCTCGTTGCTGAAAGCCGTGTTCTGCGTGGAGTGAACAGACAGTTATTAACCAACGAAAAAAAACAATATGAAAAGACTACTTATAATGATTGCTGCGGTGATGTGCCTGTCGCACGCCTGGGCCACAAGTCCGGTGAAGCAGTGGGGACAGTTGCAGGTGCGCGGGACGCAGCTCTGCGACAAGGACGGCAACCCTGTGGTGCTGCGCGGAGTGAGCTTCGGATGGCACAACCTGTGGCCCCGGTTCTACAACAAGAAGGCAGTGCAGTGGCTCGCCAAAGACTGGCATGCCAGCGTGATACGCGCGGCAATGGGCATACAGATAGAAGACAACTATCTGGAGAACCCCGAGTTTGCCCTGGAACGTGTGTCGGCTGTCGTCGATGCGGCAATACGCAACGGCGTGTATGTGATAATCGACTGGCACGCGCACACCATGCACACCGCCGAGGCAAAGGCTTTCTTCGGGCAGATGGCGCGCAAATACGGCAAATATCCCAACGTAATCTACGAGCTATACAACGAACCGATAGAAGACTCCTGGGACAGCTTGAAAACCTATGCCGCCACAGTCATTGCCGAAATACGCAAGCATGACCCCGACAACATTATACTCATGGGTTGTCCGCACTGGGATCAGGACATCGACCTGCCCGCAAAAAGTCCGCTGACGGGCGTGAGCAACGTGATGTACACCCTGCACTTCTATGCCGCCACCCACAAGGAATACCTGCGCGAACGCCTTGCGGCAGCCATCGACGGCGGTCTGCCGGTGTTCGTTTCGGAGTGTGCCGGAATGGAAGCGTCGGGCGACGGGCCGCTTGACACGGCCGAATACCAGCGTTGGATTGACCTGCTTGAGGCCAAACGCGTGAGCTGGGTAAATTGGTCGGTGTCTGACAAGAACGAGACCTGCTCGATGATTCTGCCCTCGGCCGATGCCACTGGCAAGTGGACGGAAAAGCAGATAAAGCCGTGGGGCCAGCTCGTGCGTGCCACGCTGAGAAAATACAACACAACTGCAAACACTGGAAAATAAACGGAAATGAACAAGATAATGGCTACATTGGCATCGCTCGCCATAGGCACGGCAGTGTCGGCGGCATCGCGCCAGCCCGCCCTGAAACTCATAAACAGGCTCGCCGCGATACAGAAGACAGGAATAATGGTGGGGCATCAGGACGACCCCGTTTACGGATGTTCGTGGAAATGGGAACGCAACCGCTCCGACGTGAAAGAGGTGTGCGGCGACTATCCTGCCGTGATGGGATTCGACCTGGGCGACATCGAACTCGGGCACGACCGCAATCTCGACGGCGTGCCGTTTGACAGGATGCGCGAGGAAATCGTGGCCCAGCACGCGCGCGGCGGCATAGTGGCCATAAGCTGGCATCCCAACAATCCCGTCACGGGCAAGAACGCGTGGGACTTCGGGGGCGACGCAGTTACGGCAGTATTGCCCGGAGGCGCGCAGCACGCCAAGTTCAACGGATGGCTTACTCTCGTGGCCGATTTCCTCAACTCGCTGCGCACCGCCGACGGCAAGAAAATACCCGTCATATTCCGCCCGTGGCACGAAATGAGCGGCGGATGGTTCTGGTGGGGTGAGGGACGCTGCAGCGTGGCCCAATACAGGCAGCTCTACCGCTACACCCATAGCTTCATGCGCCGCCGTGGCTGCTCCAACCTCGTGTGGGGCTACTCGCCCAACCTCGCCGACGGCGACGAAACCGTGGAACACTACGAGAAATACTATCCCGGCGACGATGTGGTTGACTTGCTCGGCATAGACATATACCAGCGTGAACCCGACAATGCACAGTATGCCGGGTGGCTGCACAAGGAACTCGCCGTGGTGAAGGCCGTGGGCGAGAAACGGCAGAAGCTCATCGCCCTCACCGAGACCGGCTACAACGACGTGCCCGACAGCACATGGTTCACCCAAACGCTGCTGCCCGCAATAAAACAATACCCTATATGCTATGTGCTCCTGTGGCGCAACGCATGGGACAACCCCACCGAAAACTACATAGCTGCGCCCGGGAAGACATCGGAGAGCGATTTCAGGCGTTTCTACGACGACCCCGCAACGCTTTTCGCGCGCGACATCGAGAAAGTGGAGAAGTGACCGCCGTCACGGCAGAAAAAGAAGAGAATGAAACAATTAATATAAAAACAGGTTATGACTGATTTTGAAAAGAGAGTGGAAGAGCTGCGCGCCCGCCACGAAGAACTCATCACACGCCCCAACACGCCGAAGCCTTGGGGCAACGGAATATACACCAAGTATGAAAACCCGATAATCACCGCAGAGCACACGCCGCTCGAATGGCGTTACGATTTCGACGAGAACGACAACCCGTATCTCATGCAGCGCATAATGATGAATGCCTGCATGAACTCGGGAGCCATAAAGCTCGACGGCAAGTATCTGCTCGTGGTGCGTGTAGAAGGAGCCGACCGCAAGTCGTTCTTTGCCGTGGCCGAAAGTCCGAACGGCATCGACAACTTCAGGTTCTGGCCCGAGCCTGTCACCATGCCCGACGACGTTGTGCCGGCAACCAACATCTACGACATGCGCCTGACGCAGCATGAGGACGGATGGATATACGGCATATTCTGTGCCGAACGCCACGACGACTCGCAGCCCGGCGACCTCTCGGCAGCCACGGCAACCGCCGCCATAGCACGCACGCACGACCTCAAGACATGGGAGCGTCTGCCCGACCTGAAGACAAAGAGCCAGCAGCGCAACGTGGTGCTCCACCCGGAATTTGTCAACGGCAAGTATGCTCTCTACACACGCCCGCAGGACGGCTTCATCGATGCCGGTTCGGGCGGCGGCATAGGCTGGGCTCTTGTCGACGACATGACACATGCCGAGGTGAAGGAAGAGAAGATAATCAACGCGCGGCACTACCACACCATTATGGAAGTGAAGAACGGCGAGGGACCGCACCCCATAAAGACCCCCAAGGGCTGGCTGCATCTTGCCCACGGAGTGCGCGGCTGCGCATCGGGCCTGCGCTATGTGCTCTACATGTACATGACGGCTCTCGACGACCCGACGCGTGTCATAGCCCAGCCGGGCGGATATTTCCTTGTGCCCGAGGGCGAGGAGTATGTGGGCGACGTGATGAACGTGGCGTTCACCAACGGATGGATAGCCGACGAGGACGGGCGCGTGCTCATATATTATGCAAGCTGCGACACACGCATGCATGTGGCAGTGTCTACCGTTGACAAGCTGGTTGACTATTGCATGAACACTCCCGAAGATGGATTCACCACCACGGCGAGTGTCGAGACGATAAAGAAACTCGTTGCAAAGAACCGTGCCACAGCCGGGAAACGCTGACACGGATGACGGCATGACAACGGGGATTTGCCACGGCAGAGTGCGCGGCACTGGCAAAGGCCGATGTGCAAATCCCCGTTTTCGCGCCGGTACGGTTTGCGGTTAAGTGGGTTTTTGAATATATACGGATAAGTTTTAGCACCAACTTAACGCCGAAAACCGTAACTTTGCACCTGCAATCTACCAACAAATAACCCAATAACAAAAAACAGGAAATGGCAAGTTTAACAGAAAAGATAGCTTATGCGCTGGGCGATGCCGCTGCCGGCGGCATCGTGTGGAAGGTGATGTCTATCGCGTTCCCGTTGTTTTTCACCAATGTATTCGGCCTTACCTTTGCCGACGCAGCCGTGCTCATGCTGGTGGCACGCATGTTTGATGTCGTGACCGACCCACTCATGGGCACTCTGGCCGACCGCACCCAGTCGCGGTGGGGCACATACAGGCCGTGGCTCATCTTCGGTGCGGTGCCCTTCGGGGTTGTGTTTGCACTGCTGCTCTACACCCCCGACTTCGGCCCCACGGCCAAGCGTGTCTATGCCTATGCGCTATATCTGCTCATGATGGCAGTCTACACCATGGTCAACGTGCCTTACGGGTCGCTGCTCGGGGTGATGACCGCCAACGACAAGGAGAAAAACCAGTTCTCGGCTTTCCGCATGATAGGGGCCTATGCCATGGGCTTTGCCACGCTGCTCACGTTTCCCTACCTGCAGAAGTGGGTGGGCGGCACCGAAGCCCACCAGTATACGGTGATAGGCGCGGTGCTCGGTGCAGTGGCGGCGGCCATGACCCTGGCCTGCGGCTTGCTCACCAAGGAACGCCTGAAACCCGTGCGTGCCGAGAAATTCTCGTTCCGCCAGTTTGCCGACCTCGTGCACAACAAGGCATGGGTGTATATGACGGCAATGGCGGTGTGTACCAATTTCTTCAACGGTTTCCGCTATGCCGTGGCCGGATACATGTTTGACTATTGTCTGCACGGGCACGTCATGATCGACGACCTCATAGTCAACTTCACTGTGTTCATGGCTTTCGGCGAGGTGACATGCATGGTGTTCGGCGGCGTGGCCCCGTGGTTTGCCGAGAAAGTAGGCTCGAAACGCATGGCCTTCTTCTGGTCGGCGGCGTTCTGCATGATAACCTCCGTGGCCTTCTTCTTCGTTCCCATGAGTCCTTCCTACATCTGGATAATGATAATCCTCGTCATACTCACCTCGATGGGCATAGGCATCTACTCGCCGCTCATGTGGTCGATGTATGCCGACGTGGCCGACTACCACACCGAGAAATTCGGCACATCGGCCACCGGACTCATCTTCTCTTCGGGCACGATGTCGCAGAAATTCGGCACGGCAATATCGGGTTCGCTCATCGCCCTGCTGCTCGGTTGGTCGGGGGCAAACATGATTACCGATGCCATGGGCAACACAATGATCGACCCCGCATCGGTCACCAGTTCGGTGCTGACAATGGTGTGGTCGCTGTTCTCGCTGTTCCCGGCTGCCATAGCGCTGCTGCTCATGGTGCTGTCCTACAAGTTCCCGATAAAAAAATAAACCATTATGACAAACATGAAACAGGAGATGCTCGAGTGTCTCACGCACAACATACTCGATTTCTGGCTCAACCGCATGCCCGACCATGAGCGCGGCGGTTTCTACGGACGCATCGACGGACACGGCAACGTGGACACCGAGGCCGAAAAGGGAGCCATACTCAACGCACGCATACTATGGGCTTTTGCCGCAGCCTACCGCGTGCTGGGCAAGAAGGAATACCTTGATGCCGCGCTGAGGGCCAAAGACTACATTTTGGAGCATTTCGTCGACGGCGAATACGGAGGCGTGTTCTGGAGCCTGAATGCCGACGGAACGCCGCGCGACACCAAGAAACAGACCTACGCCATAGGCTTCACCATATACGGAATGTCTGAACTTGCGCGCGCCACCGGCGACCACGAGGCACTCGACTGCGCACTCGCGCTCTACCGGAGCATTGAGCAGCATGCCTTCGACAGTGCGGGCAACGGCTACATCGAAGCCCTCACGCGCGAGTGGCAGCCCATTGCCGACATGCGCCTCTCGGACAAAGACGAGAACGGTTCGCGCACGATGAACACCCACCTGCACGTCATCGAGCCATACACCAACCTCTACCGCGTGGCCCCGTCGGCCGAACTTAAGGAGCGGCTCACCAATCTTCTGCACATCTTCACCCACCGTCTGCTCAACGCCGACACCATGCACCTCGACCTTTTCTTCGACGACGGGTGGCACGGCAGACGCGACATACAGAGCTACGGGCACGACATCGAGGCATCGTGGCTGCTGCACGAAACCGCGCTCGTGCTTGCCGACGATGCCGTTCTGGCACAGACTGAGTCTTGCGTGAAGGCCATTGCCGCAGCCGCCGACGAGGGACTGCTGCCCGATGGATCGATGATTTACGAGCACTGGGACGACGGCGACCGCACCGACCGCTCGCTGCAGTGGTGGGTGCAGTGCGAGAATGTGATAGGACATGTGAACCTTTGGCAGCATTTCGGCGATGCACACGCGCTTGAAGTGGCCGGACGTTGCTGGCAATACATAAAGGAAAAGCTCGTGGACAACGAGGGCGGCGAGTGGTTCTGGAGCATAAACGAGGACGGAACGGTGAACCGCACCGACGACAAGGCGGGTTTCTGGAAATGTCCCTACCACAACACCCGCATGTGTCTTGAGATAATCGAGCGCATGTAACGGCTGTATGCTACCTCCGTGGTGCACGCAATGCAATGCGGCGCGCGGCTTGCCTGTGCTTTGAGCAGGGCGGCTGCGCGCCGCTGTTTTTTTGCGGTGCCGCCGTGAAATGGCGTGAAAACGGCGCGGCCCGCAGTTGTGTGCCGACACAAAAACAAATTCCACTTTTTGCAGCGGCCTTTTTGTTGCAATATCGGCAAAAAGTTGTATATTTGCAAACAACCGAAAACCAAAAGCCGACAACCTGTTAACCCTGCGGCAACAAAAACGCGATGCTTATGAAAACGATAAACGCCACTCCCGATGTCCTGCACGAGATAACGCCGTTGATGGACAAAGATTTGCTTTATATAGCCGACCGCCACAAGCGCGAGTTCACCTATCCCATACACAAGCACGACGTGTTTGAACTGAATTTCGTGGAACATGCCGCCGGAGTGCGCCGCATCGTGGGCGACAGTTCTGAGGTGATAGGCGACTACGACCTTGTGCTCATCACCTCGACCGACCTTGAACATGTGTGGCTGCAGAACGACTGCAACAGCGACGACATACACGAAATAACGATACAGTTCCGTTTCGTGCTCAACGAGACAAGCCTTTTCCGCAAGAACCCGTTCTCGCGCATCTTCCGTATGTTCGACCTTGCACGCCGTGGCCTGGTGTTTCCCATGGACGCAGTGATGAAGGTATACAACCAGATAACCACGATAAGCTCGGAGAAAGACGGCTACCGCTCGTTCATTCGCTTCCTCGACATACTCGACGTGCTGTCGCGCTGCGACGGAACGCGCACTCTTGCCACATCGAGCTACGCCAAGGTGAACGTGAGTGAAGACTCGCGCCGCATACTGAAGGTGAAGTCGTACATCGACGACAACTTCATGGACGAAATAAAACTGAAGACTCTTTCCGACATTGCCTGCATGTCGGAAAACGCGTTCAGCCGCTTCTTCAAGATGCACACGGGCCGCACCATAAGCGACTATATAATCGACATACGCCTCGGCAACGCCGCGCGCATGCTCGTGGACACCAACAAAACCGTGTCTGACATAAGTTTCCTGTGCGGCTACAACAATCTTAGCAACTTCAACCGCGTGTTCAAGCGCAAGAAAGGATGCTCGCCCACGGAGTTCCGCGAGTATTACCGCAAGATAAAGGTTATAGTGTGAGCGCGGCAAGCCCGGCCAGTTGTTCGGGCTTATTCCGCTTGCTGTTCGTCGGTTGCGCTGTTGTCTGCGGGGGCGAAGATGCTGAAATTCACGCTTCCGTAGGCGCGGTGTTCCTTGAATTCTGGCTCGGCCGAGAAGTCGTTTTGCTTTCCGTGCTCGAATACGAACAGTCCGCCGGGCTTCAGCAGGTCGCGGTCGAGAATCATTCTCGGCAGCCGTGGCAGTTCGGGCAAGGCGTAGGGTGGGTCGGCGAAGATTATGTCGAACTGCTGGCGGCAGCTTTTCACAAACCTGAACACGTCGCCGCGTATGAGCACGTTGCCCTCGGCCCCGATTTTGTTCATGCACTGCCGTATGAAAGCCGCGTGGTCGCGGTCGGCCTCCACGCTTATCACTGTGGCGCATCCGCGCGACAGAAGTTCGAGCGATATGCTTCCCGTGCCGGCAAAAAGGTCGAGCGCGACGGCCCCGTCGAGGTCGGCATATCCGTTAATCACGTTGAATATGTTTTCTTTTGCGAAGTCGGTTGTGGGCCTCGCCTTGAACGAGCGCGGTATGTCGAAGTGCCGCCCCTTGTATTTCCCCGTTATTATTCTCATATTGTTGTGTCGTGTAAGAGTTGCAGGTCGAGCGGCATCGAAGTGTCGGCTGAGGCTGCTGCCTCGGCTTCTGCCGTGTCGGCCACGAATTTGCGCAGCTCGGCCATCATGCGGTCGCGTCCGGGCATTGTCCCGGCAATGCGCAGACGGTCGGCGGCTGGACGCATGGCGAGCTGCCGCCATGCTGCCATTATGTAGTAGACGGCATCTTCGGCGAGGGCGGTGTCGCATGTGGTGCACATGCGGAAGCGTCCCCGGCGGAACGCCATCAGGTCAACCTGCTTGTCGTGCATGTAGGCAAACAGTGTGGCGGCATCGCTCTTCTGGCTCTCCTCGTTGAAGCGTTGCCACACGGGTTGCAGCAGAGGAATGTATTCAACTGCGGTGAAACGGTCGGTGAGCACGGTGTGCAGGTCGGCGTTCATGGCAAACACCGCCACGGCCCCAAGTTCGTGCTGCACACAAGACACCACTTTGTCGGCGGTGTGGCGCGTGTTCACGAGGCGGTAGAGTTTCTCTGCTGCCGTGTCGTCAAACTCCTCTTCAGGCACGAGCATCACCGGGGTGTCGAGCATGGCCACTGCCTTGCGGTGCTGCATGGCGAGCAGTGTGCTCTCGGCAAACGCCTGTCTGAGGTTGGCAGCTGCCGATATGCCGGGCTTCATGGCATAAGGCTCATACACCGTGCCGCCCCCGTTTTGGGTGTCGCATGTGGCAAATGCCATCGAACTGCGTGTTATTCTTATGGTTATGCACATATATGTGTCGTTGTAGGTTACTGTTCCCAGTTGGCGGCATTGCCGTTGTCGGCGGTGGTGTCGCCTATCTTCAGTCCGGCAAACTGCCCTGCCTCGGTTGCCTTTCTTGCTAGTTCGTCAACCGAAGCGCGGTCGAGGTCGCCCAGATAATCGTCATATCCGGCGGCGCACTCCATTACAGGCACTGTATGTCCCGACCGTGCCTTGGCCGTCGCGGTTGAAAGATGGAAGCGTTTTCCGCCCGAGTGCGGGATGTATTGCAGCGAGTCGGGCAGATAGCCCCGTGCCACGAGCACCTTGAAGTCGGGCGCATAGAAGCCGCTGTCGCTGCGGAAACGCTCCTCGGCGGTGCGTATCTTCAGGAGCACGCGCTTCACGTCGGCCTCGCGTGCGGTGCGTGCGGCATCGAAGCGCAGCGGTGCGCCGATGCTGAAGAAGCACGCCATCGCGAGCGCAATGACGCACACGGTGAGCATGATGTTGGTTGTTTTCATCGCTGCAAAGTTACTGAAATATTGCGAATAACGCGCACAATAGCTGCATGGCGCGGCGCATTCGGCCAAAAATGGCTTGCCGTCGGCGGCAATCTCGCGTTTTATTAGTAAATTTGCGACACTTAGTATTGTTGAATGCAAAGCCAAGCCACATGACACTACAACCCTACAAGACCGACGTTGCCGTATTGATATTGTTTTTCAACCGTCCCGACCACCTGCGGGCGGTGTTCTCCGAGGTGCGCCGTGCGCGTCCCTCGCGCCTGTTTCTTTATCAGGACGGTCCGCGCGGCGAGCGCGACATGCCCGGCATCGAGGCGTGCCGTGAGGTCGTGGCCGATATAGACTGGCAGTGCGAGGTGCACCGCAAGTATCAGGAGCGCAACTACGGTTGCGACCCGTCGGAGTATATTTCGCAGAAATGGGCGTTTTCCATGGCCGACAAGTGCATCGTGCTTGAAGACGACGATGTGCCGTCGCAGTCGTTTTTCACGTTTTGCAAGGAGATGCTCGACCGTTACGAGCACGACGACCGCATAGGCATGATAGCCGGTTTCAACAGCGAAGAGGTGGCCGAAGGGGTGGATTCTGACTATTTCTTCACGTCGGTTTTCTCCATTTGGGGCTGGGCTTCGTGGCGGCGAGTAGTTGACAAGTGGGACGAGAGCTACGCCTTTCTCGACGATGAGGCTTCGATGCGGCAGCTGCACGGCGTGATGCGTCAGCGCGGCTACTGCCGCGACACCCTCAGGGCGTGCTACGACCACCGCGCCTCGGGCAAGGCTTATTATGAAACGATATTCTGGAGCGCGATGGTGATGAACAGTTGGCTGGCCATAATGCCCACGCGCAACATGATAAACAACCTCGGGGCCACCGAAGGCTCAACCCACTACACGGGGAGCCTTGCCACCATGCCCCGCCGTCTGCGCCGCCTTTTCACCATGAAGCGTTATGAGCTGGATGCTCCGCTGCGCCATCCGCGTTATGTTATAGAGGATGTGGCGTTCAAGGAGAGCGTCTACCGCACCTATGCCTACGGCCACCCCCTGATAAAGGCAGGCCGTTCGCTTGAGGAGCTTTGGCTGAATCTGCGCTACGGCAATTTCTCCTACATCTTCAAATCGGTGCGCCGCCGCGTGGCCAAGTTGTTCGGGCGCGACGGGCACAGGTAGCTGTCTCTGGCCGTGGCGCGCGCCTACGGCCAGAGCCGCAAGGCTCATGAGTTCTGCATGAGCACCTGCGTTTTCATTCCCTTTATTTTTGTTCCGGCGGCTTTTTTCACCACGTCGCGTGCCACGGTGCGCTCCACGGCGGCATAGGCGTAGCGTTCGTAGACGTCGATGCGTCCGATTTGCTTGCCGTCAAGTGCGCAGATTTTGCACAGAAATCCGAGTATGTCGCCTTTCGACAGCTTGTCTTTCTTGCCTTTTCCTATGTAGAGCGTGGCCATGCGCGGTGCCGGTATGTCTCCCGACGGGCGTGCCACGGTGTGGCTGCTGGTAGATTCCTTCACATATTCGGGTTGTGTTTCTTCAGGGCCGAGCAGCATGAATGCGCGTCCCGAAGCCTCCCAACGCCCGGTGCGACCCACGCGGTGTATGTATTCCTCCTCGCCCACGGGCAGGTTGTAGTGCACCACGTTCATCACGTCGGGTATGTCAAGGCCACGGGCGGCAAGGTCGGTGCCCACGAGAATGTTGGCCGACCCGTTGGCAAAGCGGTAGAGAGCCTCTTCGCGCTGCCGCTGTTCCATGCCTCCGTGGAACTTGCTCACCACGAAGCCCGCGCCTGTGAGATATGCGGCAACGCGCTCCACGCCGTCGCGGTAGTTCATGAACACGATTGTCTGTTCGTGTCCTATCTCGCGGAGCAAGTCTTCGAGAGTGTTGAGCTTGTCTTTTTCGGGCGACTTCACTATATACAGTCCTATGCGGTCGGGCGTCTGTTCGTCGTCGCTCAGGTAGTCGATGCGCGTCGTGCGGCTCATCCTCACAAACCGGGGCATTTCTTCGGCATCGGTGGCCGAGAGCAGTATGCGCCGTTCCACGTTGGGCAGACTCTCCAGAGCTTTCTCCATTTCGGCGCGGAAACCCATGCGCAGGCATTTGTCAAACTCGTCAATCACGAGCCATCGCACGCCCGTGGCATCGATGTTGAGCTTGTCTATGTGGTCGTTGAGGCGGCCCGGGGTGGCAAACACTATCTGCGGCGGCGTGCGTTTAATGGCGCGGTGCTCGTCCATGGCGGCCCTTCCGCCGTAGAGGGCCGCCGAGCGCAGGCCCGTGCCCATGCTCTGGAACACGGCGTTCGACTGCATGGCCAGTTCGCGTCCGGGCACTATTACCACGGCTTGCAGCGCGGAATTGGCTGCGTCGAGGCGCGAGGCGAGCGGCAGCAGGTAGGCAAGGGTCTTGCCGCTGCCCGTAGGCGCGAGTGTCACGATATCGCGGTCGGAGTGTAGCAGCGCGTCGGCAGTGTCGCACTGCATCTGGTTGAGTGCATCGATGTGCAGTTTCTGTAAGGTGGTTTCTATGTCCATATATCGTTGTTCTGTTGTCGTTGCGTGATGCCGCAGTGCAGGCACGGCGGCAGAAAATCACTCCAAAAATAATAAAATAGTTTGTCGCAGACAACAGAAGCATGCCTTTTTTTGCGCCGAAGCAGCCAAAATGGGCGGCACGGAGCGCGGCATTGCGATATTATTCGTAAATTCGCCCGTGAAAACATATACTCTACGATATGACACGCATGAAACCGTTTGGCCGCAAGTCGGCCATCTTCTTGGCCGCTGCCGTGCTTGCCGCCGCCGTGGCGGCCTATGCCGTGTGGCGGCTGTGGCGTTTCGATGCCGCCGGCATGCGCCGTTCTGCCGTCGTGGTGGTGTGCGAGGAATGGCACTCGGTAGATGTCGGCGGCAAGGCACTGTTTTATTTCTCGGCAGCCGAGGGCGACACTGCCCTGACCGGGATAACGCTGTGCCGCGACTCGGCGGTGCGCCGCCATTATGCCGGGGGCGTGTGGATTGACCGTTGTTTCGCCCTGCCCTCGTGCGATGGTCTGGTGGCAAGCGTGGTGCCGGAGGGATGCCGCGAGGCCGCCTTGCCCGACAGTGCCGACCTGTATGCACTGTGCCGCGATGCCGCGATGCGGAGGTTCAAGACCTTGCGCGGCAGAAAGGCCGAGCTCGACTACTATCTCTGTGCGCATGGCGTGCAGGATGCCGAATATCATCTCATTGCCTCGCTCGCCACGGCGGTGCGCCGCGACTACAACGATGTGGTGGGCGTGGGCGAGAAACTTGAGAATGCCGGGCCGGGGACACGCTTCACTGTCGTCACGCACCGCCGTTACACCGTCGTCTGCCGCGACTCCATGGGGCGTGTGCTGCGCCTCGACTGCAAACCGTTGGCTGCCGACAGGCGGTCGCGGCTCGTGCTTCTCCACACCGCCGGTGGCGTTGTGCCGCCGTCGGCCAAGGCCGTTGCCGCAATGCCTTGGGATGCGTTTGCCGTGGGCGATGTGAGAGTAGTGGGCTTCGGAGGCACGGGCGAGATCGGACTGGAGTGCGACACGGTGCCGCCGAAGCTGTTTCCCGGCAACACGTCGCACCCCATGCGTCGTGACATTCCGCGGGTGCTTGCCGCCGACGGCAGTCCCGTGTTTACGGCAAAAGGACGTTTCGTGGGACTTATTACCGGCGACAGCATAGCGGGCCGCCGCCAGTTGAGGCAGTTGCTGCAGAAAGGAGGCCGGAAATGAAGATGCACTATATATATAAGGTTACGGTAGCCGTGGCGGTATCGGCACTCGTGGCCTGTGCCGACGTGGCTCCCGACGGACAGGCGGTGGCCGGGCGCGGGCGGCTCACCTATCGTGGCGGCATTGCCGACGGCAAATATGAGGGCTACGGCCAGCTCTCTCTGGGCGACAGCGTGATTTATGCCGGGCAGTGGCACAACGGCCATCGGCAGGGCAAGGGCGTGTGCCGCGACTCGCTCGGAAGGCGTGTCGTGGGCGTTTGGCGTGCCGACACGCTCGTGCACGGCGTGGTGACGGACACTGGGGGCACATACAACGGCGAACTCAACCGCGACGCGCTGCCCTCGGGCCACGGCTTCTACGAAGGCCGCGACGGCACGCTTTACCTCGGCCTATGGCGCGACGGCATGCGCCACGGCTTCGGCTTCGCCCTCGACGGCAGCCGTCATGCGAGGGTGGGCGAGTGGAGAATGGGCCGCTACAGGGGCGAGCGTCTGCAATACACCACCGCCCGCATCTACGGCATCGACCTCTCGCGATTCCAGCATTCGGCTGGAGGCAAGACCTGCGCCATACACTGGGACAGGCTGCGCATAACCCACCTCGGCGACATAAGCAAGAAAAACGTGGCCGGAAAGGTTGACTATCCCGTGTCGTTCTGCTACATAAAGTCAACCGAGGGCACCACCGTGCGCAATCCTTTCTACCGTGCCGACTGCGCGGCGGCGCGGCGGTGCGGCATTCCGTGCGGTGCCTACCATTTCTTCTCCACGCTTTCTCCTGCCAAGAAGCAGGCGCAGTTTTTCATTGAAAACTCCTCGTTTGCCGCAGGCGACTTTCCGCCCGTTCTCGACCTCGAACCCTCGACGAAGCAAATCGAGGCCATGGGCGGGGCAGAACCGCTTTTTGCCGCCGTGCGCACATGGCTGCGCACCGTCGAGGCAAAGGTTGGCGTGAAGCCAATACTCTATGTGGGGCAGTCGTTTGTGAACCGCTATCTGCCGCTTGCGCCCGACATCATGCGCGACTACAGCGTGTGGATTGCACGCTACGGCGAATACAAGCCCGACGTGCACCTCGTGTTCTGGCAGCTCAGTCCCGACGGGCGTGTCGAGGGGATAAGCGGCGATGTAGACATCAATGTGTTCAACGGCTACCGCAGCGAGTTTGAAGATTTCATGCGCAACGGGTTGATAAAGTGACGCAACAGGGGCGTGTGGCAGCTTCGTGCCGCCCGGTTGCGTTGTCGGCGCAGTGGGCGGAATGTTAAAAAACGCGCCCCGACAGTAAAAAACTTTTACCGCGCCGACTTGCAAACCAGCACGTCTGTGCCGTTGCAAACGGCGCGGCAAACCGCTCCGCACGGCCTTGTCCGCCCGCGCTTCAGCGGCTTTTGCGGCCAAACAAGGCTTCTTTCCACGCCCGGCAACGCTTTGTCGGCATGCAGACAAGCATCAGTTCTGCGCCGACAAAGCCTTGTTTGGTGTGCAACAAAGGCTTCTTTTCCTTTATTTGCAGTCTTTCACGGCATAGGCGAAAGGCTGTGTGGTTAGCCTGTTTTATAGTAACCGTTTGTCAATCAAGTGTTTATGTAAAAATGCTTGTTTTTTCGTTATTCCGCATCGGTATTTTCCCGTTGCGTTTCACGGGCATTCCTGCGCGGTATGAAATGTTAAAATGCTGTGTTCATGAGCAATTTCAGGCCGATAGTCTTGCCGTTGTGAAATTCTCTTTCAGATGCGCCGCAAAAGCAAAAATCGTAGTTTTGGAAACCGTGTTTGTAAAAATTTCAACAAAATGTTTGTCGTTTCAATGCGTTATATGTAAATTTGCAGCCGAAATTTTATTAATTTATCAAGAAATCGCAATTATGAGAAAATCAATCTTCTTACTGTCGATGTTCTTTGCATTCGGCATGGGGGCACATGCAGTGCCCGCAAAGCCCGGAGTGAAGAAGACGTTGACGCTGGCAGACGGAACGACTGTCAGTGCAGAGCTTAAGGGCGACGAGTTTATGAGCTGGTGGGAGTCTGCCGACGGACGCAAGTTCGTGCTCGGACAGGGCGACACGCAACATTATGTAGCTGCCGACATGACGGCACTGCGTGAGATTGCCGATGCCAAGCGCCGCCCCGTTGAAGCAAACCGCGCCAAGCGTCTGGCCCCGTCGCGTGCAGCCTCCACAGGTTCGCGTGTGATAGGCGGCGAACACACCACCTACACCGGCACTAAGAAGGGACTTGTGATTCTCGTGGAGTTCAAGAACAAGAAATTCGAGACCACACACGACCTCGACTACTACAAGAACGTTATCAACGGCATCAACTTCTCGTCGGACGAAGGCTATGTGGGCAGCGTGCGCGACTATTTCCGCGCGCAGAGCAACAACACGTTCGACATCGACTTCGACGTGGTTGGCCCCATACAGCTGTCGCATAACTACTCCTACTACGGCAACGACTACAGCAGCTCTTACCGCGATGTCAAGGCCGGAACAATGATAAAGGAGGCATGCACAGGCGCCGACAAGTATGTGGATTATGCCGACTACGACTGGGACGGCGACGGCGAGGTAGACCAGGTGTTCGTGCTCTATGCCGGAATGGGACAGGCTTCGGGCGGCGACGACGCCACAATCTGGCCCCACGAGTATCAGCTGCAATACTGCAGCGACGTTGGCAAGAAGCTCACCTTCGACGGCGTGTATGTTGACACCTATGCGTGCGGCAACGAGCTTGAAGGCGTGGTAAACAGCACTACGGGCTCATACACAGGCGAGACGAAGCCCTCGGGCATAGGTACCATCTGCCACGAATTCTCGCACTGCCTCGGATTCCCCGACATGTACGACACCTCGGGCGGCAACAATTATGCAATGGGCTTCTGGGATGTCATGGCATCGGGCTCTTACAACGGCAGCAGCTACATTCCCTGCAACTACACGTCATACGAGCGCATGTATGCCGGATGGACCGAACCCATCGTGCTCGACTCGCCCGCATCGGTGCTGAAGATGCGTTCTATCACCGACAACGGACGCCCGTTCATCCTCTACAACGAGAAGAACAACGACGAGTTCTACCTGCTCGAGAACCGCCAGCAGGAAGGATGGGACGCAGCCCTCTACGGAGCCGGAATGCTCATCCTGCATGTTGACTACGATGCCGACGTGTGGCAGAGCAACAATGTGAACGCCACCGCGTCGCGCCAGCGCTGCACCATATTCCACGCCGACAACGAGACGGGCAGCTCTTATCTTGCCTCGATACAGGGCGACCCCTATCCCTACATGGTGAGAAACACTATCGTGAACGACGAGCTCACCGACGACTCTGAGCCGGCAGCCACTCTCAACACGCGCAACTCCGACGGCACCAAGAAAATGGGCAAGCCCATTACCGACATCCGCATCAACGCCGACGGAACGATGAAGTTCAACGTGCTCGGCGGCAGCGACGACAACATCCTCGAAAACGACTATGTGACGGCCATAAGCGACATCCATGCCGACCGCAAACAGGCCGATGGCCGCATCTACACAATCGATGGCCGCTATGCCGGAAAAGACGCTTCGGCACTCGGCAGCGGCATCTATATCGTGAACGGAAAGAAATATGTGAAATAACACAACACAGCCACGGCTGCACAGCAATGCGTCCGGCACGGCCAGCAACGTCTGGTCTTGCCGGGCGCATATTCGTTTTATGAGATGACACTCTACTTGGCCGCCTGCCATAGCATATATTATTATTGGTGTCCGGTAAAACCATCGCAATCTGTCATCCCTACGGGGCTTGCCAGTTACGGCGTTTTTTGCCGGACACAAATAATTGCAATTTGTGCTGTCCTTGAAGTAGGCCGCTCGGCTCTGCCGCTTGCCTTAGCAAGAAAAGAGTATAACTGCTGGTGGCCGTAGGCGACCTGCGATTATGCACATTGACTGTCTCCGACGCCCCGTCACACAAAATTTTGTTTTTGCCTGCCACCAATAATTTTGGAAATCCCAACCCGTAGGGCACGCATATTTCAACTTTTCACCAATGTTTGACGTTGCATTGCCCAATAAATGTATGTTTTGTGACATTGTGCAATCAATATAGCGTATTTGTAGATTATGTATCAATGCTATATGGCGGAAACGCTGATAGCTCTGTCTTTTTGTTGAACATTTGTTAAACGGGGCATGTCTGGTGCGGCGTTTCCGTGTTCGGACACACCGCTTCCGGCAATACGGTATATTGGGAATGTTAAGCGCGGATGCCGACAATGTGCAGATTGTGAAACTTATGTGCCGACATTTCTTTCAGTTCGTAATAAAATGCACTCTATATAAGGGTATAGTGTTAAAAAATATTTAATTCTGTGCTTCTTTAATAATATTGTTTGGGTCAGCGACCAATTTACATTAATTTTGCAATTAGATAAAAATAGAATGACGAGATTTGCGCCGTGCTGAAGTCCCTGCGGCGCGTGAGTTTGCACTTTTGGAATTTTATATGCGAGGCAACACCCTGTCACACCGTTTATATAATAATGTTGCGCGTGCGCGAGCACTGCCGCGACCGCTCCCTGTGGAGTTGAACCTTATGCAATGCCCCCGCCCGTACGCATTTCTTGCTCGAACCGTAATCAGAAAGGGATAATAATAACATTCACAATTTTATAATCAAATCAAGAGAGAGATTTTATGAAAGAAAGACTGACAATGATTCTTGCCTGCCTCTTCCTGAGCATAGGAATGGCATTGGCACAGACGCGTGTCACGGGCTTTGTCACGTCCAGTGAGGACGGCGAGCCGGTGATCGGTGCTTCCGTCAAGGTCAAGGGTGCGGCGTTGGGTGCCGTGACCGATGCCGACGGTATGTTCACGCTCGACGTGAAGCCCGGCACTGAACTTACCATTTCCTACCTCGGCATGACCCCGAAGACTGTGAAGGCTTCAAACAACATGCGCGTGGTGCTCAACCCCGACAATACACAACTTCAGGAAGTTGTCGTTACCGGTTACGGTTCGGCCCGTAAGCTCGGAACAATCGCCGGTTCGGTGGAGAGCGTGAGCAGCGAGAAACTGGGCAACCGCCCCGTTGCCAACATCGGCGATGCCTTGCAGGGACAGGTTTCGGGTGTGCAGGTGTTCACCTCATCGGGTGAGCCTTCGGCCACTACGTCAATGCGTGTGCGCGGTGTCAACTCCATCTATGCTTCGACAGAACCGTTGTACATACTCGACGGAAGCCAGATTTCGTCGAACACTTTCCTTTCAATCAACCCCAACGACGTTGAGAGCATGACAGTGCTCAAGGACGCTTCGGCAACAGCCATCTACGGTTCGCTCGCTGCCAACGGCGTTATCATCATTACAACAAAGCGTGGTAAGCTCGGCGAGCAGCCCACTGTGACAGTAGGCGCAATGTACGGTATCTCGCAGCTTGCCAACGACGGCACCACGATGATGAACGCCAACGAGTGGCTTGACTTCCAGGAAATACTCAACCCCGACAACAAGGAGAGCTCCGCTTTCCAGGCACAGAAGGCCTACTACCGCAAGTACGGACTCTCGACAAACTGGAAGAAAGTGTTCTTCGGCGAGTCGAAACCCACCTACCAGGTTGACGCATCGGTGCGCGGCGGTTCGCAGACAGTGAGCTACCTCGTGTCGTTCAACCACTACAACGCACAGGGTATCATGGACGACTCCAACATGCGCCGTGAAACACTGCGCGGCAACATCGACGTCAACGTGAACTCTTGGCTGAAGGTAGGTTCGAACACCAACCTCGCATTCACCAAGTCGGGCACAACCGCCTTCGGTTCAACCGGCAACTCGCTTTACAACAAGGCTTTCGCAGCCCGTATGTATCTGCCCACACAGTCATATTATGAAGTGAAGGGCCTCAATACCGACGACTATGCCAACTCTACCTACGAGGGACTCGGCGACCGTCTCTACTATTTCGACCAGATGAAGGTGTACAACCCCTACTGGCTCTCTGAGATTCAGCCCGCAAGCAACGACCGTATCCGCATCAACGAGAACGTGTTCGTGAACGTCAACCCCATCAAGGGACTCAACCTCCGCTCGGCCCTCGGCCTTGACATGAACGACTACCGCTACCACTACAAGTGCTACAACACAATGGACATAGACGAGTATGTGTTCCCCACCGGTTCGGCAGCCGAGTCTTATTCGCGTTTCGAGCGCTGGACTCTCACCAACACCGCAGAGTACAAGTGGACTATTGCCAAGAAGCACGACTTCACCTTCCTGCTCGGCCACGAGTATATGACATCGCACGGCGACACCTTCTCTGCTTCGGTTGAAGGCTTGGAAGACAACCGTCTGCTTTACCTCAACGCCGCTGCACAGAAATATGTGGGCGTTCCCGGACAGTCGTTCAGCGAGGAGCGTCGCCTCTCGTTCTTCGGCATGCTCAACTACGGCTTCGACGGCCGTTACTTCATCGACCTCTCGCTGCGTCGCGACGGATCTTCTTTGTTTGCTAAAGACCACATGTGGGGAACATTCGGCGCAGCCGCCTTCCTCTGGAACGTGACCGGTGAGAAGTTCATGCAGGGCACACAGAAGTGGCTGCAAGACCTGCAGTTCCGCGTGAGCTACGGTACAACCGGTAACGCCAACATCTCGGCCAACCAGGCTCTCGGCCTCGTTTCGTCGGCCGGCAGCTACGAAAACGTGTCGGGTATCGCTCCCGTGAGCTTCAAGAACGACGACCTTTCATGGGAAAAGGTGTCTACATTCAACGTGGGCATTTCTGCCAAGTTCCTCAAGCGCTTCGGCCTCGACGTTGAGTTCTACAACAAGAACACCCACGACATGCTCGTGCAGAAGCCCGTTTCTTGGACAACCGGTTTCTCTTCGAAATATGCCAACGTGGCTTCAATGCGCAACACCGGTGTTGACTTCAGCATCAGCGCCGACATCATCAAGACCAAGGACTGGTTCTGGACAGTGAAGCTCAACGGCAACTACAACCACAACGAAATCACGAAGCTCTTCACCGGCACCGACAGCTACGACGTGTCTGACCTCGTGCACCTCGAAAAGGGCCACGCCTACGGCGAGTTCTATTATGTGCGCTGGAGCCATGTTGACCCCCGCGACGGTATGAACGTATGGCTCGACAAGGACGGCAACGAGACAAAGGTGTATGACGAGAACAACCGCGTGCTCACAGGCAAGAACGTGGTGGCACCCTGGTCGGGCGGCTTCTCAACCACAGCATCGTGGAAGGGCATACAGCTCGACATGCAGTTCACCGGCATGTTCGACCGCTACATGTTGAACAACGAACGCTACTTCATCGAGAACCCGACGTTCGGTTCCACCTACAACCAGTCTACCGTTATGACCACCATGTGGCAGAAGCCCGGCGACGTGACGAAGATTGCCTGCGCCGACTCTGAGCGTCACTTCGACACCAGCCTCCTTGAGAACGCAAGCTATGTGCGCCTGAAGTTCCTGCAGCTCTCCTACACACTGCCGCAGAACTGGCTGCAGCCCACTCACTTCCTCAAAGGCGTGAAGGTTTATTTCGTTACTCGTAACCTCTTCACCATCACCGGTTACTCCGGCTACGACCCCGAGGTTGACGGATTCTCGACAATCGGCGACTATCCCAACACCCGCCAGTTCTCGTTCGGAGCACAGTTAACATTCTAATCACACATTCAGCGAATATAAGATATGAAGAAAATATATTTAATGCTTGCATTGGCTGCCGGGATTCTCACTTCGTGTGAGCTGGAGACCCCCACAAAAGGCTACCTGCCCGACACCGAAGCACTTCAAGTGCCGTCAAACTTCAAGGCTGCGCGCGTGTCACTCTATGCCTCGCTCAAAGGCTGCGTGCTCGGCGATGCCTTCTGCTCCTCGCCCGAGCTGCAGGCCGACTGCTTCAACGCAGTGTCGGGCTACAGCAACACTCTGAGCGACATGTACCGCTGGGAGTTCACCACACAGAGCAGCTCTTTCTCGTCGGTTTACGGCAGCTGCCAGGGACTGATTGCACTCTCCAACTGGATTATCGACGGCTACAACAGCGCCGACACCAGCAATGAGCAGGTGTTCGCCCCGAGACCCACAACAAACGGTCAGATCGACACAGACAAGGGTCTGCTCGTTGCACGCAAGGCAAAGGGCGAGGCTTTCTTCACCCGTGCCTACGCTCTGTTCAACCTCGTGAAGTATTTCTCGCCCGCCTATGAGGAGAGCAATGCCGACGAGGCCAACCTCGGCGCATCCTACATGCTCACCTACAACCCTTCGATGCCCGAAGAGCAGTATCCGGGACGCAAGACCCTCAAGGAGACCTACCAGCAGATTTACAACGACCTCGACAGTGCCGACCTTTACATCACACAGGCCGGAGAGGTACTTTGCCAGTATATCTCGGTTGACGCCATCTCGGCACTCCGCGCACGTGCAGCCCTCGCTTGCCACGACTGGGAAACGGCGTGGGAGTCGGCTACCACAATCATCGACGGCGGCAACTATAGCCTTGCATCCAGCGACACCGAGCTGCAGTATCTGTTCCACTATGACGGTGCGAACATCAATACCAATCCCGTAACATTGGGCGCACGTGAGGCTATCTTCCAGCTCTCCACCTCTTCGGCAAGCGACCTGCCCGGTGGTTCGGGCGGCGCACGCTACTTGCCTTATCAGGAAGGTTCAGTGCCCGACTATATCCCCACAAAGACCTTCCTCGACATGTACAGCGACGACGACTACCGCAAGCAGGCTCTGTTCTTGCAGAAGACCATCGCCACCACTACCGGTACTGCCGGAACCGTATATCTGTTCAACAAGTTCTGCGACCACGGCTATCTCTACCTCCTGCTCAGCGCCAGCGAGTCGGCACGTTATGCTCACCAACCCATGATGTTCCGCGTAGCTGAGATGTATCTCATCGCCGCCGAAGCCGGAGCACAGCTCGGCTACTCCGATGCCAAGGGCTATCTTGAGGAACTTCAGGAGGCACGCATCGCAGGCTATGACGCTCCCGACCTCTCGACAAAGGAGAAACTCATGGCCGAGATTCAGGACGAGCGTTGCCGCGAACTCGTGGGCGAGGGCTTCCGTCTGTTCGACCTGAAGCGCTGGCACATGCCTATCAAGCGCGGAACTCCGCAGCAGCGCGACCTCTGCTCGCTCCCCGGCAGCAACACCACCGACTTCTCGGCACCTGCCGACAGCAAGCGCATGACATGGCCTATACCCAAGCAGGAGAAGGACGTGAACAAGAACATCGTGCAGAACGCAGGATGGTAAGAAGTGGCCGCAAGGCGTGAATGAAGAAAACAAATCAAAGAACATTTAATCAGAGTACAAACATGAAATATATGAAATTGTTCATGATTGCCGCAGCGACGGTTTTCTGCGCAGCTTCTTGCTCCGACGACGAAAACTACAACACTACCGGCAAGACGACAATAGAGTTTGAGAGCACCGCGATGACCGTTGACGAGAACACCGACCTGTTCGACGTTCCCGTGAAAGTGAGCGGCGCACGCAACGGAAAGGTGCGTTTCGTCATCAAGACCGAAGAGGTGGGCGAGAACCCCGCAAAGGAAGACGTGAACTATATGGTGACTTCGAAGACCATCAGCCTCAGTGCCGACACTCTTACAAACAGCACCATGAACGTTCAGGTGAAGGCCGTTGACGACCGTAACATGAACGCCGACCGCACATTCAAGCTCACCATCGTGTCGGCCGACGGCGCGACAATTGGCGGCAACAGCAGCGTGACGGTGACACTGAAAGACAACGACACGTCTTATTTCAACATCTTCAGCGGCGAATGGAAAATCACCGGAAAGTTCCACTACACCGGCGATGACGGCAAGACTTATGTGAAGGAGTTCAGCCAGAACATGTCGATAAGCTCGCCTTCTGACGAGGACAACTTCGAGAGTCGTCTCTATGCTTACATCCCGAGCTGGTCGGTGCCCAACGTTCCCCTCACGCTGTCTTACGAGTTCCCCATACGTTACCGTTACATCGAGTCAACGAAGAAGGGTACATTCGCTTTCGAGTCGGGTGTTGAAGCTGCCACCAACGACTACTACGGTTTGGCATGGTCGTTCAACAAGTGGGCTAACGGCACAATGGCACGCGGAAACTTCTCTGCCAACTGGACTCCTACAGAGGACAACTCTGTGCCCGAAGTCATCGAGTTTGACACTGCCGACACGCTGGCCATCCTCGAAACCGGTGCAGGCGCAGGCATCAGGTATGGTTGCGTGATGAGCGACGTGAAGATAAAGCGCCGCAACTAAGCGGTATGGCATAGGCTGCTTGACGCAGCTTACCGAATAAACGGCAATCTCCAGAGCGGGTTGACAGGGTCGTGCAAACGCTTCTGTCAATCCGCTTTTGCCTTTCGTACAGCACGCCGCTGCCTGCGGCAGGGGTGCGCGGAGGGCCGTGACAATGCAAACAATTTAAAAACCAAATACCAATATGAAAAGAAATCTTCTCACAATCGCGCTCGTCGCTGGTGTGGTCTTGACTGCGCAGGCACGCCAGCGCACCCTCGGCGAAATGCGCCAGGCCGCTGCCGGAGTGCTCGCCGTGACCAACGGCGTGAAGGGCGCACCTTTCAATCTTGAGTCGCTCAAGGTGCTGCACCAGGCTTCGCAGCTCACCGTGTTGGGCACCGACAACGGCGGCTACGCCGTAATATCAAACGACGATGCCTTCACTCCCGTGCTCGGCTACTCCGACACGCCTTATGGCAAGGAGCATGCTCCGGGCTTCGTGTGGTGGATGGAAACGATGGAAAAGTCGCTTGCCAACGCCCTGGAAAACGGCAACACCGACCTCACGGTGCGCCGCGACGCTTCCTACAAGACATCGGTTGACGAACTCATCACCGCACGCTGGGGACAGGACACGCCTTTCAACAACCTCGCGCCCACCTATACCGAGAACGGCGAGCAGACACACTATGTCACCGGTTGTGTGGCCACAGCCATGTCGATGATAATGCGCCACCACAAGTATCCCGAGCACGGAATGGGCAAGCGTTCATACCGCTTCACTCCGGGCGACGGCTCGTCGGGTGCAATGACGCTCACCGCCGACTTCGAGAACACCTATTATGACTGGGACAACATGATTGACGTGTACACCGAAGGCAACTACACCGAGGCACAGGCCAATGCCGTGGCAACACTCATGTATCACTGCGGTGTGGCCGTGAAGATGACCTACACCTCAACGGGCAGCGGCGCCTATTCGTCGGAAGCCTGCAAGGCTCTGCGCAACTATTTCCGCTACAACGGATATATAAAGGTATATTCGCGCACCTATTTCCCCAAGGACGAGTGGATGAACCTGATTTACCGCGAGCTTAATGACGGTTGCCCGATACTCTACGGCGGACAGTCTACCGGCGGCGGACACGAGTTCATCCTCGACGGCTACAACGAGCAGAACCTCATACATGTGAACTGGGGTTGGAACGGCAGCGACAACGGTTTCTTCGACATCGCCGCGCTGCACGGCTACTCCTCAGGCCAGGAACTCGTTGAGATGCGCGACTCCACCGACACCCGTTTCAACGGCTACTACCGCTCGCTCTGGGGCACCGACAAGGCCGTACGCATGGCCAAGAACGGAACGACGGCTGTCAACGTGAACTGCGATGCCATCTACCAGATGGATATCGACGACTTCACGGGCAACATCGACGTGGTGGCTATGAACCAGGACAACGGCGAGGTGACCTATCTCTCGCGTGTCGTTTCGTTCACACGCCAGCAGATGCGCTACGGCACAAGCGTGAGCAATGTCACAGCCGAGGTGGGCAACTTGCCCGACGGCACCTACCGCGTCTACCTCGCGTCAATGTCTACACTCGCAGGCAAGGAAGACAAGGAGTATCAGCCGGTGCGCTCGTCGGAGTCGGTGGCCAACAGCTATATCGTGGTGATTGAAGGCGGCGTTATTAAGTCGCTCAAAATCGACCGCAGCGGCAACTGGACTGCCAACGGTATCGCCGACATTACCGACAAGACCCCGGCCTACGGCGACAACACCGTGCGCGTGTTCGACACCGCAGGACGCATGGTTTACTCGGCCCCGCGTGCTGCATTCAATATAAATAATGTGGAGGCCAAGGGCGTGCTCGTCGTGAAGGACGGCACCGAGACAAAGAAATACATACGCCAGTAACGGCGGCTAATGGGTGCGTGTGGGGCTTTGCTTTGAAAAATGAAGTCTGCCGCACAACTGGCCGGACGCACGGACGCCTTGCAACGGGCAACCGCGCGTCCGGTTTTTTTGTGCCGCCCCGCCGCGTGCGGTGTCTGGCTCGCGATGTCTGCGGCACTGCTTCATTTGCCCTGCAATGCCGAAATAATCATGTGTTTTTTTTGTTTTTTGCCATAATTACAGTATTTTTGCAAATGATAGGTGCAGTGTGACAAATTGCACCTTATAGTCTTATGCGATAATATAAAAACCTATTGTATGCAAACAAGATGTCATCTGTCGGTGCTCATACATGAGCAGGCAAAGAAATATGGCGACCGCGAAGCCCTCATCTACAAGGATTTTGGAGGTTCTAAATGGAAAAGCGTGTCGTGGAAGATATTCTCGTTGCGCGTGAAGCAGGTGAGCAACGCCTTCCTCAACCTCGGCCTGAAACCGCAGGAGAGCATAGCCGTGTTCTCGCAGAACTGCGCCCAGTATCTCTATACCGACTTCGGTGCCTATGGCGTGCGTGGCATCTCCATTCCGTTCTATGCCACGAGCAGCGAGCAGCAGATACAATATATGGTTAACGACGGCGGCGTGCGCTTCATGTTCGTGGGCGAGCAAGACCAGTATGACAAGGCTCACCGCGTGTTTGCACTGTGCCCCACGCTGGAGCGCATCATCGTCTACGACCGCAGCGTGCGCATAAGCAGCCACGACCCCAACGCCCTTTATTTCGACGATTTCATAGCTCTCGGCAAAAACCTGCCCCGGCAGAGCGAGGTGGAGAACCTCTGGCACGAAGCCAGCGACGACGACCTGTGCAACATTCTCTACACCAGCGGCACCACGGGCGAGAGCAAAGGCGTGATGCTGAGCTACGGACAGTATGCCGCCGCGCTCAAGGCCAACGACGAGTGCGTGCCCATTTCCGACCGCGACAGCATAATAAGCTTTCTGCCGTTCACCCACATCTTCGAACGCGGATGGGCTTATCTCGCCATAAGCGAGGGTTCGCGCGTAATCATCAATACCAATCCCCACGACATACAGCAGTCTATGCGCGAAACGCATCCCACCTGCATGTCGGCAGTGCCGCGTTTTTGGGAAAAGGTGTATCAGGCCGTGCGCGACAAGATCGACCGATCGTCGGCCATGCAGCAACGCCTGTTCCGCCATGCACTCGCCGTGGGACGCAAATACAACATCGAATGCCTGAGCCGAGGCAAGCGTCCGTCGCTCGCCCTCGCGCTGGAATACCGCATCGTAGACCGCAGCATACTGCGCCTCGTGCGCAAGCAGATTGGTCTTGAAAAGCCCAACATCTTCCCCACGGCAGGTGCTACGGTGTCGCCCGAGGTGGAGGAGTTCGTGCATTCTGTGGGCATAGGCATGGTGGTGGGCTACGGTCTGACCGAGAGTCTTGCCACCGTTTCGTGCGACCATCTTGACGAAGGCTATACCGTAGGGTCGGTGGGCCGCCCCATAAACGGGATAAAGATAAAGATTTCAGACGACGGTGAGGTGCTGCTCAAAGGCCCCACGATAACGCGCGGCTACTACAAGCGCGATGCCGCCAATGCCGCAGCCTTCGATGCCGACGGATATTTCCACACGGGCGACGCGGGATATATCAAGAACGGCGAACTGTTCCTCACCGACCGCATAAAAGACCTTTTCAAGACTTCCAACGGCAAGTATATCGCTCCGCAAATGGTGGAGTCGCTGATACTTGTAGACAAATATGTGGATCAGGTGGCCGTCGTGGCCGACCAGCGCAAGTTTGTCTCGGCACTTGTCGTGCCGGAGTTCCGCCTTGTCGAGGAGTATGCCCGTGCCAACGGCATCGCCTTTGAAAGCCGCGAAGACCTCTGCGCCAATCCCAAGGTGCACGCGATGATGATGGAACGCATACAGACTCTCCAGCAGCAGCTTGCCCACTATGAGCAGGTGAAGCGCATAACGCTCATCGCCCACCATTTCTCTATGGAGTCGGGCGAGCTCACCAACACTCTGAAGATGAAACGCCCCGTGATTTACGAGAATTTCAGGGATGTCATCGACAAGATGTATGAGGATTAGGCGCCAACGTGGCAAAGCCGCGTGCGCATCGACAAGAAGGATTGTGAAAAGGATGATTTAAGACAAAGAAAACAAAGACATAAATGATAACAGCCGACCAACTGAAAGATGTAATGGAGCGTGCCGACGCGCTCAACCACTATTTGAATATCGACCAGAAGAAAGTGGAGTTTGAGGAAGAACAGCTCCGCACTCAGGCACCCGACTTTTGGGAAGACCCGAAACGTGCCCAGGAACAGATGAAAAAGGTGAAGGGACTCGAGAAATGGATTAACGGCTACCGCGAGGTGCGGCAGTTTGCCGACGAGCTTCAGCTTGCCTTCGAGTTCTGCAAGGACGGTATGGTGGGCGAGGACGAGGTGGATGCCGACTACGCAAAGGCGGTGAAGGCCATTGAGAGCCTCGAACTGATGAACATGCTGCGCCAGAAGGAAGACCCGATGGACTGCGTGATGAAGATAAACTCAGGGGCCGGCGGCACCGAAAGCCAAGACTGGGCACAGATGCTCATGCGTATGTACATGCGCTGGGCAGAGGCCCACGGCCACAAAGTCACCATATCCAACCTTCAGGAAGGCGACGAGGCCGGCATAAAAAGCGTGACAATGGAGATTGAAGGCGGCGATTATGCCTACGGTTTCCTGAAAAGCGAGAACGGAGTGCACCGCCTTGTGCGCGTTTCGCCGTTCAATGCCCAGGGCAAGCGAATGACGAGTTTCGCCAGCGTCTTTGTCTCGCCGCTTGTCGACGACACCATCGAGGTGTTTGTCGATCCCGCAAAACTGTCGTGGGACACCTTCCGTTCAAGCGGAGCCGGCGGACAGAATGTGAACAAGGTGGAGTCGGGCGTGCGTCTGCGCTACTGGTACACCGACCCCGACACGGGCGAGGAAGAGGAGATTCTCATCGAGAACACCGAGACGCGCGACCAGCCCAAGAACCGCGCCAAGGCGTTGCTCTTGCTCAAGAGCCAACTCTACGACCGTGCCATGAAGAAGCGTCTTGAGGCCCAGGCCAAGATTGAGGCGGGCAAGAAGAAGATAGAGTGGGGCAGCCAGATACGCAGTTATGTGTTTGACGACCGCCGGGTGAAAGACCACCGCACCAATTACCAGACCGCAGACGTGGATGGAGTGATGGACGGAAAGATTGACGGTTTCATCAAGGCATACCTCATGGAGTTTCCCGTCACTGACGAAGAATGACCTTCCGGTTGCATGACGAAAAAGCCGGAAAATCTATATTGTGATAAATTGAAAACCTAAAAAATCAGAAGACTATGAGCCAGAAAAGTAAAATAAACCGTGCCCGCAGGGCGGCCAACCAGGAGAAAGAAGGAAAGAAAGTAATGGAGTGGCTGATAGGAGGCCTTGTGATATTGTTCATCTTGGTGCTCGTGGGAGCAATGCTTTACTGATGAGCGGTATTGAAATAGAACGCAAGTTCCTCGTAAGGCGCGGCCTCGACTTCAAGGGCGCAGCCTCGTCGTGCAGCCATATTAGGCAAGGCTACATGCCGTGCGAGTCGGCTACGGTGAGAGTGCGCACGCGCGACGACCGCGCCTACCTTACAATAAAGGGGCGGTCAGACCGCGCCGGGCTCTCGCGCTATGAATTTGAAACCGAGATTACGCCCGACGAAGCCAGCCATCTGCTTGACCTCTGCCGTGGCGGAGTGGTTGACAAGCACCGATGGCTTGTGCCTTACGGCGGACATACGTTTGAGGTGGACGAGTTTCACGGCCTTAACGACGGCCTTGTGATTGCCGAAGTGGAACTTTCAAGCGAAGACGAGGCTTTTGACAAGCCTTCTTTCCTCGGGCAGGAAGTCACCGGCGACCGCCGTTTCTACAATTCCCATCTTCTTGCGCATCCTTATTGCGAGTGGCGCGCCACCATACCAGAAGAATACCGATAGCCGAACCCGCAGTGGCCCCGACGGCATCGGCTGCAAAGTCGAGCCAGTCGCCGCTGCGCATGCCGCCCGTGCATGTGGCCTGCAGCACTTCGATGAGTCCGCCCATGGCCGTGGGGGCAATCCATGCAAGCAGAACCAGCTTCGTTGTCGAGATTCTGCGGTGCCGCCGCGCATACTCAAACCATATCGTGGCGCAGGTGCCTGCATACATGGCAACATGCACCCACTTGTCTATCATTGTGACATTATCGAGCGGTGTCTGCGGTATTTTTGCAAAGCACAGCACCCAAATAAACGCGATGTAGAGACAAGAAACGGGGTAATTCTTTACCAAATGTTTTGCATAATTCATATTTGCTTTCGATTTTAATGCAAAAGTAGATAAATTTTTATACTTTTGCATCGTATTAGTCTTTTATTTTTAAGTATGAAAGAAGAGAGAGTAAATTTCGGAAGCAAACTTGGAATGGTTTTGGCCACGGCCGGTTCGGCTGTCGGCTTGGGCAACGTGTGGCGTTTCCCCTATATGGTAGGGCAGAACGGTGGTGCTGCCTTCATTGTCGTTTATGTGTGTTGTGTGTTGCTGCTCGGCATTCCCTGCATGGTGAGCGAGTTCATCATCGGCCGTCACGGCGCGTCGAACACTGCCCGGGCCTATTCGCGCCTGTCGGGTGGCTCCTACTGGAAGATTGTGGGATACATGGGCGTTGTCACTGGGTTTCTCATCACCGGCTACTATGCCGTGGTGTCGGGCTGGTGCCTGCAGTACATCTTTGCCTCGGCGGCAGGCCGTCTCAAGGGCGATGCAGACTATGTGGCGCGCTATTTTGCCGAGTTCTCGTCGTCGCCGGTGCGTCCCGTCCTGTGGACGGTGGCAATACTCCTCATCACCCATTTTGTCATAATCCACGGTGTGCGCGGCGGCATAGAGCGTGCATCCAAGATGCTCATGCCCACGCTTTTCATTCTGCTTCTGGTCGTGGTGGTGGCTTCGTGCATGCTGCCCGGGGCATCTGAGGGCATTGCCTTCCTCTTGCGCCCCGACTTCTCGCAGCTCAACCGCAGCGTGTTCCTGGGCGCGTTGGGACAGTCGTTCTATTCGCTCAGCCTCGGCATGGGATGCCTTTGCACCTTTGCCTCCTATTTCTCGCGCCAGACCAACCTTCTTAAGTCGGCTGTGCAGATTTCCGTCATCGACACATTGATAGCCGTCCTTGCCGGACTCATGATATTCCCGGCGGCATTCTCTGTGGGCGTGAATCCCGGAAGTGGCCCGTCGCTCATTTTCATCACCTTGCCCAATGTCTTTCAGGAAGCGTTCGGCAGCATGCCTATTGTGGGCAGCATCGTGGCCGTCATGTTCTATGCGCTGCTCAGTCTTGCGGCCCTCACCTCGCTCATCTCGCTCCACGAAGTGTCCACGGCATTTTTCTTCGAGGAAATGCACATCTCGCGCAAGCGCGCCGCAGCTATCGTCACTGTCGTGTGCAGTGTCATAGGCGCGTTCTGTTCGTTGTCGCTCGGCGCGTGCGACAGTCTTGTAGTGTGCGGCAAGACGCTCTTCGACGTGTTCGATTTCGTTACCGGCCAGGTGCTTCTGCCCGTCGGCGGATTCCTTACCTGCCTATTCCTCGGATGGTTTGTGCCGAAGAAAATCGTGCACGACGAGTTTACCAACTGGGGACTCCTGCGCGGTTCGCTCTACGGAGTCTACCTGTTTTGTGTGCGGTTTGTGTGTCCGGTATGCATACTGTTGATATTCCTCAACCAGTTTGGCATAGTCTGAACCTTGCCGACAATCCTTTAAGCCTATGTTTATAAAAGAATTCTTCTATCTTAACCGCAACGACCGCCGGGTGGTGTATGTGCTTGCTGCCGTGGCGATTGTTGCCGTGCTTGTTGCCGTCGGACTTGGCGGCGGCGGAAACACCGCCCCGTTGACGGCTGCCGACAGCATTTCTGCGGCCAAGACCGGCGGCGGTGCCAAGCCTTACGGCAGGGATTATGTGGGCGGTTATGCCGTGGAAGAGCGCAAGGTGGAGCGTTTCAGTTTCGACCCCAACACCGCCGACAGCACCCAGTTGCTGCGGCTCGGCCTCAGTCCGTGGCAGGTGCGCAACATCTACAAATACAGGGCGCGCGGCGGCAAGTATCTAAAGCCCACCGATTTCGCCCGCCTCCCCGGGCTTACTGTGGGTGAATACCGCGCCCTTGAACCTTACATAAAGATTTCTGACGACTATCTGCCGGCGGCATCGGTCGTAGGTGCCGAACCTGCCGAATTTCAGCGCGACACGGCGCGCTACACTCCGAAGATGCGCCAGGGCGAGCATCTCGCGCTGAATGCCGCCGATACTACGGCATTGAAGCGTGTGCCCGGGGTGGGCAGTTATTTTGCGCGCAAGATAGTGACGTTCCGTGAGCGGTTGGGAGGCTTCGTGCGCACCTCGCAACTCTTGGAAATAGAACAGTTTCCGCAACAGGCACTGCCTTATTTCGAGGTTGACGCAAGCTCTGTGCGCAAGCTCAATGTCAACCGTCTTGCGCTTTCACAGTTGCGCAGCCATCCCTACCTCAATTTCTACCAGGCGCGGGCCATTGTCGATTTCCGCCGTCTGCGCGGCAATTTGGGCGGCATGTCCGACCTCCGCAACATGAAAGAATTCTCCGAAGCCGACTTGAAGCGGCTTGAACCTTACCTCGATTTCTGAACATAAACCATATAACGCGTCCAGCCCCGGAGCCTTGTTGCCAAGATTCCGGGGCTGGACGCTTTTGTTGCAGACCAAGTGTGCGGCCCGTCTTTCACTCTTTCATGCGTGCCGTGGCGGCCATCAGCGCGAGATATATTGCCGTGCCGCTCACAAGTCCGGCAATGGCATCTATGGCGTAGTGGGCCTGGATGTAGACCGTGGAGAAGCATAGCAGCACATAGAACGGAAGCAGGCACAGCAGCAGGCGTCGGTTGCGCGTGTGCCATGCCAGCAGCATGCACACCGTCGATACCCCGACGTGCGACGACGGAAAAGCCGCCGTCGGTCTCTCGCCAGCCGCTTTGGCCTGTTCAACCATGTCGTAGAAGAAGCCGTCGGTGTAGCCCGGTGCGGGCAGACACTCACGGTGGAAGTTGAAGTAGTCGTTCAGGTTGGGGAACACTCCATGCACAATGCTGTCGATGCCCACGGCCTTGTAGTAGAACGTCGGGCCTGCAACAGGCACGAAGATGAACACTACATAGAATATGAAGAACGACGCGAGGATTACCGCCGAGCACCGTTCAAATTCCCGGTAGCGGGCGAAGAAATAGAAAAACGTGACTGCGGCAATCATGGGGTAGTATGAAGCGTAGCCCATATCCATGAGTTCGCTCACCACCGCCGACGGCATTGCCGCCGAGAACGAGAGCGCGGGCTGGAAACCGAACAGGCTCTGTTCCCATGCGCAGAACAGGTGGTCGAGGTTGGGATATATGCGGTTAAGCTCGTAGGTGTCGGGATACCACCATGCGAGCAGCGACATCTGTACCACCACGCGGGCACACCGCGTGATTTTGCACGGTACGAGCCGGTAGACACCCCACATCGCTATCGTGGTGACGCCTATGCGCAGCCGACCCCACACGAGTGCGTCGGGGTTGGCCAGCTTGGTGTAGGTGAACAGGACGATGAGCAGTGTCAGCGTCATATATGCGAGTACGAGCCATTCCAGCGCAAACAGTCCGCGTTTCGGCTTCTTCTCTATAGCAAAAAGGTCTTTCAGTAATTTCATCTGTGGCAGGGTTTTCCTTCTCGTGCAGCAACGGCACGCTGTCGCTGCTTCTACAGCCAGTTGTTTTCCTTATACCATTTCACGGTGGCGCGCACGCCGTCGGCAAGTTTGTAGTGCGGGTGGTAGCCCAGTTCGTCGACTGCCGGTTCTATGTCGCACCGCCAGTTGCGTTGCCGCAGGATGTTGTATTTGTCGTCGTTCAGTGCGGTGGGCCTGTGTGTCATCCGGCTAATCCTTTCGCCCACGAAGGTCACTGCCTTGAGCAGCCATACGGGGGCGGTGACGCGCATCACCCAGTTTGTTCCCAGGTTCTCCTTGAGCAGTCGGCTGAAATCCGACGACTGGTACACCTCGCCGTCGGTCAGGAAATACTTGCGGCCGCTCATGCCCCTGTCGAGCGCGAGGAACACGGCCTGCACCACGTCGAGCACATACACGAACGTGATGTCCTGCCGGGTGTAGCCCACGGCGAAGTCGATGTGCTGCGCTATGCTTTTTGCCATGAGGAAATAGTCGCGTTCGCGCGGACCGTACACGCCCGTGGGCCGCAGGATGATGTAGGGGAAGTCGTTGCCTATGGAGTCGAGATAACGCTCGGCTTCGAGCTTGCTTTTGCCGTAGGCGGTGTTGGGGCGCGGAAAATCGTGCTCGCTTATGTCCTGATAGGGCATGTCCTCGTGTATTGCCCCGTACACGCTGAGCGAACTGAGATAGACAAATCTCCTTATGGGCATGTGCAGTGAGAGCAGGGCTTCGACGAGATTGCGCGTGCCGGCGGTGTTGACCCGCTTGAAGTCGGCCTTGTCGAGGCATTTCGTCACGCCTGCGGCATGCACCACATAGTCAAACTCCCGTCCTTCAAGCTGCTTTCGCAGCGCAGACTCGGAGTCGAAATCAAGTTCGATGAAGTTTATGCGTTTGTCGCTGAGGTAACGCCGGGAGCTTGTGGCGCGCACTGCGGCCCACACCTCCATGCCGCGCTTCAGGGCCTCTTCAACTATGAAACTGCCTATGAAGCCGCTGGCTCCGGTCACCAAAATCTTGTTTGTCATTGCTGGCGGATAATGTGATTGGTTGCAAAGTTACTAATTTTATGCAAAATAATCGTTATGGGGCGTGCATATCTCAATTCTTTTTTGTTTATTTGCAATGTGAAACATGGCGTGGCCGACAGTTGTGGCCGCCTTTTCACGACAAAATGACTAAAAAAGAAAAACGATATGGGAAAAGGCAAGAAAGGCGGCAAACGCATGACAAAGAAACAGCTTTCGCAAAAGCTTGAGGAATTCTTCACTTCCAGTCCCGGCAAGATATTCACCTTCAAGGAAATCTTCCGCACACTTCATCTCGACACGCATCCGCTCAAGATGCTCGCCATCGACGTGATGGAGGAAATGGCATGGGACAATTTCCTGTCCCGGGTTTCCGACAACTCCTATCAGCTCAACACCAAGTGCCAGGTGCAGGAAGGCACGTTCCAGCGCAAGGCCAACGGCAAGAACTCCGTCACTGCAGACGGCGACGACAAGCCGGTGTTTGTGGCCGAGCGCAACTCCATGTGGGCACTCACCGGCGACCGTGTGCGCTTCTCGTGCATGGCGCGCCGCAAGAACCATATAAACGAAGCGCAGGTGATAGAGATACTTGACCGCGCCAAGGACACGTTCGTGGGCCGTCTGAGTTTCGACCACGAACTCGTGTTCCTTGTTTCGCCGGGAAACGTGCTTCCGAGCAACATCATCATTCCGCGCCGCAAGCTCAAGGGCGGCAAGGACGGCGACAACGCCGTTGTGAAGATAATGCAGTGGCCCGATGCCGAGCACCGCAACATGATAGGCGAGGTGGTCGATGTGCTCGGCAAGTCGGGCGACAACGACGTTGAGATGAACACAATCCTTGCCCAGTATGGCCTTCCCTACAAATATCCGAAAAACGTGGAGGAAGCCGCCGAGAAGATTACCGGCGAGATTACGCCCGCCGACTATGCCGAACGCGAGGATTTCCGCAGCACCTTCACCTGCACCATCGACCCCCGCGATGCCAAGGACTTCGACGACGCGCTCTCTGTAAAGCCCCTGCCCGGAGGTCTTTGGGAGGTGGGCGTGCACATAGCCGACGTGTCGCACTATGTAAAGGAAGGGTCGGTAATCGACAAGGAAGCCGTGAAGCGCGCCACGAGCGTGTATCTCGTAGACCGCACCATACCCATGCTGCCCGAACGTCTGTGCAATTTCATCTGCTCGCTGCGTCCCAACGAGGAGAAGCTCGCCTTCTCGGTGATATTCAATCTCGACGACGATGCCAACGTGAAAGCCTACCGCATTGTGCACACCGTGATAAAGTCCGACCGCCGCTATGCCTACGAGGAGGTGCAGCAGCTGCTCGAAGACAACGGCGTGGTTGACGGTTCGGGACAGCCCGCACCGCCAGCTCCCAAGGGGGGATACCGGGGCGAGAATGCCGCCGCGCTCATCCAGCTCGACCGTCTAGCCAAAAAACTGCGCGAGGCGCGTTTCGTCAACGGCGCGGTGAAGTTCGACCGCGAGGAACTGCACTTCGACATCGACGAGAAAGGCAAACCCGTGCGCTGCTATTTCAAGCGTTCAAAGGATGCCAACAAGCTCGTTGAGGAGTTTATGCTGCTTGCCAACCGCACCGTGGCCGAAAGCATCGGCAGGGTGAAGAAGGGCCAGAAGCCCAAGACACTGCCCTACCGCGTGCACGACAACCCCGACCCGCAGAAGCTCGAGACGCTGCGCGAGTTTGTCGTGAAGTTCGGCTACAAGCTCAAAACCGAGGGCACAAAGGGTGCCACCGCACGTTCGCTCAACGCCCTCATGGCCGGATGCGAGGGCAAGCGTGAGCAGAACCTCATTCAGACTGTGGCCCTGCGTGCCATGATGAAGGCCAAATACTCCATACACAACATAGGCCATTTCGGACTGGCGTTTGACTACTACACGCATTTCACGTCGCCCATACGCCGCTATCCCGACACCATGGTGCACCGGCTCATCACGCGCTACCAGCAGGGAGGCCGCTCGGCCAACAAGGAACACTACGAGGAACTGTGCGAACACTCGTCGGAAATGGAGCAGATAGCGGCCAACGCCGAGCGCGACTCCATAAAATACAAGGCCGTGGAATTCATGTCCGAACGCGTGGGCAACACCTACGATGCCCACATCTCGGGCATACAGAGCTACGGCATCTACTGCGAAATAGACGAGAACCACTGCGAGGGGCTTGTGCCCATGCGCGACCTCGACGACGACTACTACGACTTCGACGAGCGCAACTATTGCCTTGTGGGCCGCCGCCACCACCATAAATACCAATTGGGCGACCCTATACGCATAAAAGTGGCTTCGGCCAACATCCCGAAGAAACAGCTTGACTTCGCGCTTGCCGACGACTGACACCGACGGCAATACATGACGGTTTCCTGCGGAGGCACTTTTGAAAGCCCTCGCAGGAAACCGTTTTCTTTTGCAGTGATGTCGGCATCGGCGGAAATGCAGTTGATTGCGTTTTCGCCATTGCCATAGAGACTACATTATGGTGCCGCCGTAAGGGCCGAACCTCATGTCTGACATGCCGCAAGCGGCGACAGGCGAAGCCCCGTTTTAGCAAACAAATGTGAAAAAGCCGTGCCGCAGCGGCGCAAACCCCAACTTTGCAGCTATGGCGGCGGCGCATTACCGATATTTTTTTGTAAGTTTGCAAAAACGCCGCCGCCCGCACCCCGCGCGGCCAAAAAGCAATCACTATGGCAAAAGTATATGAATTTCTCGCCAACGGCTTCGAGGAAATCGAGGCCCTTGCGCCCGTCGACATCCTCCGCAGAGGCGGTGTCGAGATAAAGACAGTAAGCGCCACAGGCAGCGAGTATGCCGAGACGTCGCACGGAATAACCGTCAAGGCCGACCTTACCTTTGAAGATGCCGACCTGAGCGATGCCGACGTGCTGCTCATACCTGGCGGCATGCCGGGAACCAAAAACCTCGATGAGCACGAGGGCGTGCGCCGCGCGCTGATCGACCATGCCGCCAAGGGCAAACTCGTGGGCGCGATATGCGCCGGACCAATGGTGCTGGGCCACCTCGGACTGCTGCAAGGCCGCCGCGCCACATGCTACCCGGGTTTTGAAAACCACCTTGAAGGAGCACACTACACCGCCGAACTGTTCACCCTCGACGGCAACGTCATAACCGGCGAAGGCCCTGCCGCCACGTTGCCCTATGCCTACAAGATTCTCTCGCTCCTCATCGGCGAAGATCGCACGGCTGCCATTGAGAGCGGCATGATGTACAGCCATCTCATGCAGGAGGCACGCAAGTAAACCCGCACATCACTCTACCGGGCCGCCCCGCGCGGCCCCAAAAAGAAGAAAGCTATGGACTATGCTATAATAGTGGCAGGCGGCAAAGGCCTGCGCATGGGCAGCGACACGCCCAAACAGTTTCTGCCCGTGGGCGGCACGCCGGTGCTCATGCGCACGATAAGGCGTTTCAAGGAATACAGCGGCGAGGTGGCCGTTATTCTCGTGCTGCCCCACTCGCAGCAGGAACACTGGCGGGCACTGTGCTGCAAGCATGGCTTCGACGTGGAACACACCGTCGTCGACGGCGGAGACACTCGCTTCATGTCGTCGAAGAACGGCATTGCCGCAATACCTCATGATGCCGAAGGCGTGGTGGCCATACACGACGGCGTGCGTCCCTTCGTGTCAACCGACGTGATTGCACGCTGCTATGAGGCCGCACGCAAGTATGGCGCGGCCATTCCCGTAACGCCCGTCACCGACACGCTGCGCCTCGTGGCCGACACCGCCACACCGCACAACGTGCGCCGCGCCGACTACCGCGCCGTGCAGACTCCGCAGGCTTTCGACATAGCGTTGGCGCGCAAGGCTTTCGACACCGCCGACAGCGACCTGTTCACCGACGATGCCTCGGTGGCCGAAGCGGCAGGATTCAGCGTGACCATGGTTGACGGCAACCGCGAAAACATAAAAATCACGACACCGTTCGACCTGCTTGTGGCCGAAACGATAATAAAGCAGCAGCATGCCGACGGCAGACCGTCGGCGGCAACGGGCGGCCCCGCAAAAGATTGATGGACATTCTCGAACAGGACATAACCTATCTGCCCGGCGTAGGGCCGCACCGGCGCGACCTGCTGAGAAGCGAGCTCGACATAAAGACATGGGGCGACCTGCTCGAATACTACCCCTACAAGTATGTCGACCGCAGCCGCGTGTATGCCATCGACGAACTTACGGGCGACATGCCCTTCGTGCAGATACGCGGCAAGATTCTCTCGTTTGAAGAAAAAGTGCTGTCGGCACGCAAGAAAATGCTCACCGCCTATTTCAGCGATGGCCATGGCGTGGCCGACCTCGTGTGGTTCAGCGGCGCACAATACATACTCAAGAACTACCGCGTGGGCGAAGACTACATCGTGTTTGGCCGCCCCACCGTCTACGGCGGCCGATTCAACATTGCGCACCCCGAAATAGAACCTGCCGACCAGCTGCGGCTCAACGAGATGGGCATGCAGCCTTACTACACCACCACCGAGCGCATGAAAAAGGCGGGGCTCACCTCGCGCACGCTGGAGAAGATAGTGAAGACGTTGCTCACCAAGCTCGCCGCGCCGCTCGAAGAAACGCTTCCGCAGGACATCATGAAGCGTCTGCGCCTCACCGACCGCGACACGGCCATGCGCTGCATACACTATCCCAAGAATGCCGTCGAACTGCAAAAGGCGCGCGAACGCCTCAAGTTTGAGGAGCTGTTTTATGTGCAGCTCAACATATTGCGGTATGCCAGCGACCACCGCCGCAAGTTCCGTGGCTATGTCATGGGCCGTGTGGGCAATCTTTTCAACACATTCTATTCCAACAATCTTCCTTTCGCACTCACCGGGGCGCAGAAGCGCGTGATGCACGAGATACGCGACGACATGCGCTCGGGGCGGCAGATGAACCGCCTGTTGCAGGGCGATGTGGGTTCGGGCAAGACCCTCGTGGCCCTCATGGCCATGCTCCTGGCCGTTGACAACGGCTATCAGGCGTGCATAATGGCTCCCACCGAAATCCTGGCCGAGCAGCACCTCGACACGATAAAGGCTTTTCTCAACGGCATCGGGGTGCGCGTGGAGCTGCTCACGGGAATGGTGAAGGGCAAGAAGCGGCGCGAAGTGTTTGAAGGGCTCGTGTCGGGCGACATCGATATCCTCGTCGGCACGCACGCCGTGGTGGAGGATTCGGTGCAGTTTGCACGCCTCGGTCTGGCCGTAATCGACGAGCAGCACCGCTTCGGCGTGGCACAGCGCGCCAAACTCTGGGCCAAGAGCGACAACCCGCCGCACATTCTCGTGATGACGGCCACACCCATACCGCGCACGCTCGCGATGACTATCTACGGCGACCTCGAAGTGAGCGTAATCGACGAACTGCCTCCCGGACGCAAGCCCATACACACCCTGCACAAATACGACACCCAGCTCACGTCGCTCTACAACGGCATACGCCAGCAGATAAGGCTCGGGCGGCAGGCTTACATCGTGTTTCCGCTCATCACCGAAAGCGAGAAAATCGACCTGAAAAACCTTGAACGGGGCTACGAGACGCTCTGCGAGGCATTCCCCGAGTTCAAGCTCAGCAAGGTGCACGGCAAGATGAAGGCCAAGGAGAAAGACGAGGAGATGCGCAAGTTTGTGGCCGGCGAAACACAGATACTCGTCGCCACCACCGTGATTGAGGTGGGGGTGAACGTGCCCAACGCCTCGGTTATGGTGATACTCGACGCGCAACGCTTTGGACTGTCGCAGCTGCACCAGCTGCGCGGACGCGTGGGACGCGGTGCCGACCAAAGCTATTGCATCCTCGTCACCAGCTACAAGCTGTCGGCCGAAACGCGCAAGCGCATCGACATAATGTGCGAAACCAACGACGGGTTCTGCATCGCCGAGGCCGACCTCAAGCTGCGCGGCCCCGGCGACCTTGAAGGCACGCAACAGAGCGGCATGGCTTTCGACCTGAAGATAGCCGACATCGCACGCGACGGGCAGATTGTGGCCGTGGCGCGCGACGAAGCCCAGCGCATAGTTGAGGCCGACCCCACATGCACAAGCGAACGTTTCGCATTGCTGTGGAAACGGCTCGCGCAACTGCGCGCCGACAACATCAACTGGGCGGCAATAAGCTGAAACCATGCCCACGGCACTGTCTCGCGGTGCAAGGAAAGCGCATATTTGCAAAACGCACAGCCACACACCCCGTGCTTCAGAAACAGTTAAAAAGGCATCCAAAACGGCAAAATATGTGCAAAACATTAAAAACGAGCACCTTTTTATGTTAAATAATCAATAAAAGACGTTGTAGACACGAAATTCTTGCAATATTTTTGCTATCTTTGCATTGCAAACTCCAATGATGTTGAACACACAACAGCGTTCAACGACCACCTTTTGAAGGAACAAAAAACTTGTTCCAGCTTTAAAGTCGAGTCCAAAACATGAATTTTAGAAAAACATTCAAAACATTAGCAATATCAGCCCTGTTGGCCGTTTCGGCAATATCGGCACAGGCACAAGACCTCCTTGCACGCCAAGCCCCGGTAGACCGCAAGATGAAATCGGTTGACACCATTATGCTGAAAAGCATTGCCGCACGCGAGGAAATGGAAAATCCCTCATCCGACCTCTACCAGAACTGGGACAACAAATACGCCCACCGCGCCATTGAACTGCCCGACCGCTACCGCATCGACCTCAGGCATTTCTGCATGCCTACACCGAGCCGCGTGATAACGAGCAACTTCGGCTCGCGCTGGGGACGCCAGCACAAGGGACTCGACATCAAGGTTTACATCGGCGACAGCATACGCGCCGCATTCAGCGGCAAGGTGCGCATCGTGCGCTACGAGGGCGGCGGCTACGGAAAATACATCGTGATACGCCACAACAACGGCCTCGAAACAATCTACGGACACCTCTCGGCCCAACTCGTGAGCGAGAATCAGGAAGTGAGGGCAGGCGAGGTGATTGGCCTCGGAGGCAACACTGGCCGAAGCACCGGCTCACACCTGCATTTCGAGACACGCCTCTGCGGAGTGGCACTCAACCCCGCCCTTATGTTCGATTTCCGTGCCCAGGACGTAACGGGCGACTACTACACCTTCGACCGCAGCACCTACGACTCACAGTCTGCCGAAGCTACACGTCTGCGCGGCAAGCAGGACGGCGGCAGCTACTCACGCGAAGATGTGACAGGAGCCTACAGTGCCAACGAGCGCACCGCATCGGGACTCAGCGACCAGGTGCTCTATCATAAGGTGGCAAAGGGAGAAACGCTCGAAAGCATAGCCCGCAAGCGTGGCGTGACGGTCGACCAGATATGCAAACTCAACCACATCACGCGCTCAATGCGTGTGCGTCCCGGACAAATCCTGAGATATTCATAACCGCGCTATTTCATATTTTATCATACTTCAATATCACCCGCTGTGCAGAAAAGCGTTTCTTGCACGGCGGTTTTTTTGTTGTACACGACGCGATTTCGGCCCAGGCGCATATCACGGAGAAAACTTTTATGAGTAAATTTGCACACAGCAAGACATTATCGAGAACCTGACACATATAAAAACCACACCATGCACAGACTTACACTCGCATCGCTCGCGCTCCTCACGGCACTCTCCGCCGGAGCATCCACCCCACACCGCGACAGAATAGACCTCGCCGGAACATGGAATTTCGCGCTCGACCGCGACACCACGATGACCGTTGCCACGATGCTGCAACGGTTGGGCAACGAGACGGCAACGCTTCCCGGCACCACCGACACCAACCGCAAGGGCACGCCGCTGGCACGGTTTGACGAGACTACACACCTCTCACGGCGGTTTGCCTACACCGGACGGGCATGGTACAGCCGCGAGGTTTCAGTCCCGAAAGAATGGCGCACACACACAATAATGCTCCACTTGGAGCGCACAAAGCACACAACGGTATTCGTAGATGACCGATTGGCCGGAACGTGCAACGACATTTCCACGCCGCAAGACTACGACCTCACGCAGTTGCTTACCCCCGGACGGCACACTATAACAATCATCGTTGACAACGGTGGGGGCATTCCGCCGCAGACAATAACGTCGTCGCACGCCTGTTCGGAGGACACACAGACCAACTGGAACGGCATAATAGGCAATCTTTACATTGAGGCACGGCCACTGACTGGCATTGCCGACGTGTGCTTCGAGGGCGGCAATGCAAATCCGGCATGCTCGTTCAGGGTAGAAGGCAAGGGCAAACTGAAAGGCGGAGTCACCGTCACGGTGGCCGACACACGCACAGGCTCCACCGTGTTCACCGCAAAAACACGCGGCAACTACATCGCCCGCGAAGCCCCTTACAGCATCGCGCTCGGCGCACTTGCCGGCAAACTCGACGAATGGAGCGACTATAGCCCGTCGCTTTACCGCCTTACCGTGGCAGCCGACAACGGCAGCTCGGCCACGACAACATTCGGCATTGCCGACTTCAAAGCCTCGGCCGGACGATTCACTATAAACGGACGCACGACATTCCTGCGCGGAAAGCACGATGCGGCGGTGTTCCCCCTCACCGGGCACGCGCCCGCCGACCGCAAGTCGTGGGACGAATATTTCGCCACCATGCGGCAATACGGCATCAACCATGTGCGTTTCCATTCATGGTGTCCGCCCGAAGCGTGCTTCGAGGCCGCCGACTCTGCAGGCATCTATCTGCAGCCCGAACTGCCGTTCTGGGGCGATTTCAATGCCGCCGACACCTGCCTGATGCAGTTCCTGCACAAGGAGGGACTGAACATAGTGCGCCGTTACGGCAAGCACCCGTCGTTTGTGATGATGGCACTGGGCAACGAACTGTGGGGATCGGAGCAGGAAATGAAACGGTTTGCCGACGATTTCCGTGCCGCCGACAGCACCATTGCCTACACGCTCGGCACCAACTGCTTTCTGGGCTACAAGGGAGAGCTGCCCGGAATGGACTTCATCGCTACCTGCCGTCTGGGTGGCGAGGCGTGGGGCGACTATTCCACACATACGCGCAGCTCGTTCTCGTTTGCCGATGCTGACGAGGGTGGACTGATAAACCATGAATATCCCAACACGACAACCACCTTCGACAATGCCACGCGCAATGCCCGTCTGCCGGTGGTGAGCCACGAAACGGGGCAATACCAGTGTTTCCCCAATTTCAGGGAGATGCCGCAATACAAGGGAGTGCTGCGCCCGTGCAACATGGAGACATTCGCGCGCCGTCTTGCCCGTGCCGGAATGGGCGACCAGGCCGACGACTTTTTCCGCGCGTCGGGGCTTTGGGCGGTTGAGTTATACAAGGCCGACATCGAGATGTGTCTGCGTTCGCGCGGCATAGCCGGCTTCCAGTTGCTCGACCTTCAGGACTATCCCGGACAGGGGTCGGCCTATGTCGGCATCCTCGACGCGTTCCTGCAGTCAAAGCATCTCGTCACGCCCGAAAGATGGCGCGGATGGTGTTCGTCCACGGTGCCCATGCTCGAGCTTCCCAGATACTGTTTCACCGACGGCGAGCGGATAACCGCCAAGGCCGTGGTAGCCTCCTATGCCGCCCGGGGCCAGACACCCGCAACACTGCACTGGCGGCTTGCCGACAGCCGGGGCAACACGCGTGCCGAGGGCCGCAATGCCATTGCCGCGCTGCCCGACGGCGGCATTGCCGATGCCGGAAACCTCGACATCGCCGCAACACTCGGCAGCAGTGGCCGCAGCGAGCGGTTGACACTGAGCGTGGACGTGGAGGGGACGGCGCAAAAGAATTCCTATCCGATATGGATTTATCCCCGGCACGATTTCGACAGCGAACTGGCCGAGCTGAGCAAGGGCATAACCGTTGCCGACACACTCACCGCCGACCTCGCGGCAAAGCTCGAAAAGGGCGCGAAGGTACTGCTCATGCCGCGTGAGGGAATGTATGCCCGGCAGACAGTGGGCGGACTGTTTGCCACCGACTACTGGAATTTCCGCATGTTCAGCACCATTTGCAAGAACAACGGCAAGTCGCCGTCGCCCGGCACTCTCGGTCTGCTCACCAATCCGCATCACCCGCTGTTCAACAGTTTCGCCACCGAGGAACACACCAACTGGCAGTGGTTCGACATAGTGAAGCATTCGCGTCCGTTTATCCTCGACGCATCGTCGGCCAGCTACCGCCCCATTGTCCAGGTAATCGACAACGTGGAGCGTAACCACAAGCTCGGCATAGTGTTTGAGTGGACTGTGGGCAAAGGCAAACTGCTCGTGTGCATGGCCGACCTGCGCCAAGCCTCGGCGCATGCCGAGGGACGCGAGTTCTGGCTTTCAATGTTGCGCTACATGCAGTCTGGCGGGTTCAATCCCGAAAACACGGCAACACCAGCGCAACTCATGCAGCTGCTCACATCGGTGCCCGACGAAAGCAACACGCAGGAACTGAGAAACATCAGCTACGACTGAAAAAGCGTATAGAATGTAACGGTAAAAAATCGCAATTGGCGAGTCCCGTATGGACGACAGATTATAGCGTAGGGGAATCGTCTTTTGTGGATGTTTTGTCTGCCGCCATTGGCTTTCAAGTGTTTGCAGAAAGCCAATGGTGGCAGCAATACTATCTTATGGTTTTCATGCAGCTTCTTATCACCGCTGCCACTTCGCGGGCACACTGCCGGTCGTTGAACTTGCGCTCGGCAAGTTGTCGGCCACGCCGTCCCATCTCTGCGGCCACGTCGGGATGCGAGTCGATGTAGGCAGCGGCCTGCGCCCATCCTTCCACGTCGTGGTAGGCAACAGACACTCCGCAGCCCTCCGAGTCTAAATCGACTGGTATTTGGGGGTTGCGGCTGCAAATCAGCGGCAAGCCGAGAGCCAATGCCTCTACCACGGTGGTGAGGCCGGCGGTGTAGCGCGTGGGTTTGCAGCACACGCACACGCATGCCGCCTTGTCAACCTCAACCGCAAGTTCATAAGGCAGCAGTCCCATTATCTTCTTCACCTCCACATTGTCGGCAGGGTGCAGCTTTTCAAACGCTTCGAGGTTGGGGTTTGGCACAGAAGGGTCTTTGTTTATGCCCACATACACCGTGATCCTGCATCCGGCAGCATTGAATGCGTTGACAAGAGTGGCCTGGTCGCGCTGCTCCTTGCCCGTTGATATGAAGCCGCTGCGGTTTTGGCAGACGCGTATGCGGTCGTAGAAGTCAAGGTCGGCACCCCAATGGCCCACCACCATGCGTTCCCTGCGTGCCTTGTGCGAATGCAGCGAGTCGTCGATGAGCTTCTGCGAGAAGAAAATCATGCGGTCGAGTCCACGGTAGAACAACCTGCCGCCCCATTCGCGCAGACGGCTCTTGGGGGTTATCACCGGCTGGTGGTGCCACACTATCACCGGTTTGCCGAAGAGGCCGAGCGCGCGCAGCAGCACAATAAGCTCAAGTCCCTTGTAGTGGGTGGCATACACGGCATCGATGCGGCGGCTTGCCCGCAGCACATGCCATGCCGTGCGCAGGGTCTCGCGCCACCTTGGCAGACCGCGGCTCGACTTGTGCCACAACACCGAGATGCCCTCGTCGGGCAAGTGGGCGGCACCGTAAAGGTAGTGTGAAGGAAACTTCCCCTCCTTCATGCGCCCGAGAATGTATTGTATGTCCTGTGTGTGGTAGAAATAAACTGTCATGTCTTCCTGTTTGTGTGTAAGTTCCGTTTCGGTCTGCCAGACCCGTGCGCCGTGCGGTGCAGCCGTTGTCTGCGGCCACGGCCTTGTCGGCACGGTGCAAAGTTAGCCATTATCTGCGTGAAAACCGCGTCTAGCGGCACAATTTGCCCGTCCCGTTGCGGCAGACAGACACAAAAAGGGCGGAAACCGCTGTAGTGTGGTTTCCGCCCTTGCCGTTGTGCGCCGTGATGCAGACTGTTGCCTCATGCTTGGCGGCTGCGTGTCATATCATTCGTCCCAGAGGTTCCACGAATTGTCGTTGCGGTTTCCTCCGGCCTCGAAGTCGTCCTTGTCGTTATTTTCAATGCCGTGTTGCGTGTCGCCCTCGATGTTCTGTATGCTTGTGGCAATCATCAGGGCTTCAGCTCCGGCAGCCACAGTCTGCATGCCGGGTTGTATGTAGGTCTTTTTCATCTTCGTTCGGTTTTATTGCAGATGCTGCATTTCATTTCACCACTACTTTTTTGCCTCCGGCCACATAGATGCCGCTTGCAAGTCCGTCGGTAGACGTTGTGCCGCGGCGCACGATCTGTCCGTTGAGGTTGTACACATTGCCGCCGTTGGCCTTGCTGCCGTCGGCGGTGTCGAAACTCACGCCGTCTATCGCGGTGGTGTTGTCCTCGATGCCGTTTATCACAAACGTGGTTTTCTTCTCGGTGTCGGTCTGTGTGGCCTCAAGCCATCCTCTGAAACCCTTGGTCTTTGTCCCGACAGTGCGGAAATACCACAGTCCTGCCACCGAGCCGTCGGTTTGCGTGCCGCTCAACACATAGGAATTTGCCGGGATGAAGAGCTCGTCGGCGTGGTTGACATAAGTTCCGCGGAACTTCACCGTCTGTCCGTCGCAGCTCGCGTCCTGCTCCACAATGGAGGGAATCTCGGTCTCGTCGGTCACGAAGGGCACGCCCACGATGGTGTAGTAGGAGGTCACGGCCTCGCTCATTCCCTCGGCCTGCTGCGGATCCTGGCCTTCGGGCATTGCATTGCCTTCCTCGGGCTTGATGAGATACAGGCGACCGGCCTCAATGGCCACATTGTCGTCGTTGTCGCGGTCGAGGTTGACGGCGGTGAAGACGATGCGTGTGGGGGTGTCGGCATCGGCGCCCATGAACTGTGAGAGCAGTGCAGCGTTGCCGAATGCGTCCTTCACCTGACCGGCTGTGAGGCTCACGGGCAGCACAATGGAGTTCCACTTGCCGCCGTTGAGCGCGCGGCTGAGATAGAGAGTGCGCTTCACGTTGGCCTTGCCCGTTTCGGTGCGCTGGTTGTTTATGTAGTCGTTGCTTGTCTGAAGTTCGTCGAGCACAAGCGTTTCGTTTATGTCGCCCAGATATTCCACCTGGAAATTGTCGAAACAAGTCCACGCGTTGGCATCGGCATTCTCCACGCCCACGCCGAAGGAGAGCGACTGGTTGTCGTCAACATACACCGTGGCGCGCACGTCGCAGCGGTTGGCCGTGTTGTCGAGATATTCCGATCCGGCAATATAGGTTGCGGGCACCGTGCCTGCGACATGGTTCAGGGCCACGGTTTTCTCGCTGCCGTTGCCGTTGTCGGCATTGGCAAACATGTAGGCCGCGCCGTTTGCCGTGGTGGTGAATCCTGTGCAGCTCACCATGTAGTAGCCCTTGCGCACCATGTTTGCCGCAGCTATTGTCTGCGTCACGGTGCCGTTGCTGCCGTGTATGCTTGCCGTCCACTTGTCGCCGGTGGTTTCCTGCTCGTCGCCGTTGGCAAGGCCGTTGCCCACATAGTAGGTGTAGCCCTCTCTCAGGACATTCACCACCGATGTGGTTTTGCTGCTGTCGAGCGTCAGCGTGCACTCCGACGGAGAATGCGTGTGGAACGTTGCCGGCTGGTAGCCGTCACACACAAATACCGAGTCGGCGGGCATCTCGCCGGGAGTCTTCGTTGTCGTCACGGTCTTGGTCACGTCGTGGTAGCCCTCATGGTGTTTTTTGAAAATGTCGGTGTAAGTCCAGAGGCACTGGCCCGAATAGGTGTAGGTGTACACCGTTTCGGTTTTGCGCATGGCCGAGTCGGGAGTGAGGTTTTCAGTGCCGTTGGCGAGTGTGCCGCTCTGGTCGGCCCCGGTTTTCCAGTTGGCCACGTTGAGGTCGTTGCGCGCGAAGTCGTTGTCTTTCACGAGAAACGTAGCCTCGGCAGGCTTGGCCTCGCTTGCAAGCACCTTGGCGAAGTAGTCCTTGCGCTCCTGCTCGGTCACTATTATCCACTGCGCATCCTCTGCCGTGGCTATGGTCTTCTCGCCTCCGAGCTTGCCGTTGTCGGCATAAAGATAGAAAGTGCCCTGATAGTCGGCATCGGCCGATGTGTCGTCGGATGTCACGGTTATGTTGTAGACATTGCTCTTTCCCTCCACTGCGGTGAATGTCAGCGACGAAAGCGTGGCCGAAGCCTCACGGTCTACGAAGAAATTACCCTTGTCGTGCTCCGACAGTTGGCCGTCCATGTAGGTGAGATAGCCGTTTGTCGTGCCGTCCTGCTGCTTCACCGTCGACTGCATGAACCATGCGCTGCCGTTTTGTGTCAGTGTGAAAGGTATGCCCACTGTGGCCACCGTGGCTTCGGTGCCCCAGTTGCCGCCCTTGCCGAGAAACTTCTGCTGGCCCACGTTCCACAGATAAACCTTCGCGCCTTTGGCGTCGGCGGGGTCAGCTCCCGTCCAGTCCTGTGCGTCGGCAACGCCGACATTGGCCAATGCCGCAACTGCGGCCACTACTATAGGGGCAGTCTTGCCGCCCGCAATTAGGCCCGCATTTTTCCGGGTACGGGCCAACATGCCGGAAACGCCACCTGAAAAGGCGTTCCGGCCAATCGATACATAATCCATAAAAAAAAACTAAAATCCTATTTCTTTTCTAATCCTATTAAAGGTGCGTTTTTTTTTCGCGGCGCAAAATTAACAAAAACTTCCAACCTCGGGCGATAAAAAATGTATAAATAAAACAAAATGTCGCTATTTACCTTTAAATGTTGCGACTTTTGAGACACCCGAAAGCTGTGGCGTTCAAAATATTGCATCCCTCCCAACCGGCTCTGCGTGCACTGTCAGGCAAGGCCTTCCGCTTTTCTATTTATTGGTGTCCGGTAAAAATTTCTTATAACGCTGTAAGTCGTTGAATATCCTAATCCTGCAAAGTCTTTTGTATTTGGGGCTTACCCTTGTTCATTGTGCAGTTCTCTATCCATAGCCCCTGTATGGGGCGCATAATATAGGATAGGGGCTTGCTCCTATCTCAATAGAATATATCATGCATTGCCCCCGTATGTAAGTTCATGTTTGTGTTACTTCAAAAGGTTTCTGCCGCTGGTATCCCCAAGAATCTTCATCTGTTGGATGGCTATCTGGTTGAGCTTTATCAGTCTGTCGGACTGCTCCATACCATCGTTGATGAATACGGCATTGAGGTTCTCCATGTTGGAGAGACATATGAGTTCGTTGATGCTGGCATAGTCGCGGATGTTGCCCTTCTTGTCGGGGTTCTGCTCGCGCCATTGCCTTGCCGTCATGCCAAACATGGCGATGTTGAGCACGTCCGCTTCATCGGCATACTTCATGGCTGCTTGTTCGCGGGTCACCTCGGCAGGAATAAGGTTGACCTTGATGGCATCCGTATGGATGCGGTAGTTTATCTTGGACAGTTCGCGCTTGGCTGACCAAGCGAGTTGTTTCTGCTCTTCTGCTTTAAGACGTTGATATTCTTTTACCAATAGAAGTTGAAAACGGGGACTAATCCACATACCGAAATGGTAGGCAATATCACGATGAGCATAAGTTCCACCATATCGACCGGCTTTCGCCATAATGCCTACGGCACCTGTTCTTTGAATCCATGCTTTCACGGAAAGCACGAAGTTGTTACTGCCTGCAGCATTTCTAATTGTATCGAATTCGGTACAATTAAAATTGGAATTGTACAGCATCTCCCATTCGCCAAGATATTCAATGGTACTTTTGAGGCTCATCCATCTGAAGATAATATGCTCCTGCATCTGGCTATGTGCCATATCGGTCAAGGAGATATAATCCTCGTTTTGCACATTAACAACAGAGATTTCTGTATTTTCAACTTTTATCTTTGCCATATTCTATTTATTATCAAACCGTAGTTTACAGCCTATGCAAAGGTAACGAATGTAGTTGAGAATCGAGAAGTGAATGTAGATATCCCACAATGTTCATTGTGTTTTCTATCTATATTAGAAAAATATCATGCGTTTACTCCATCTGATTAGAAATTCTGCTATTTTCTGCTCGTTTCTCATTGATTATAACTACCTTCACTGCATCAGACCCACCGCCCTTGTCAATGTCGTTTGTTGCGTTCAGACTTCCCCGCCACGCCCTTTTTCAGCCGCCTTGACGCTTCATGACGGCTTCCGGGCAGCGTGTGTTCCGTGTTCTATTGTCCGCCGAGGCGCGAGAAATAGGTTATTATCTCCTCCCATGTCTTGAAGTCGGGGCTGCCCCATTCAATCACCGTGCCCATGAAGCCCGGGCACGGTTGGCTGGCAATGAGATAGTCGGCGCAGAGCAGCTGCGGCCTGTTGGCAAACACCACCCTGCCGTAGGCCGGCGCGCTGAGGTATTTCTCCACCCATGCCATGTCGTCGGCCATTTTCTCCGGCGTGTTTGTGGGCGACGGGGCAAGCACATACACGCTGTAGTCCTCGATGAGAGCCTCGTAGGCCTTGTGCATGCTCGCCGTGGCCTTGCCGTAGGAATCGCGCAGGGTGTCGATGCCGATGCACACCACGGGGCGTTCGCGTTTCTCCTGACGGTCGTCGATGTAGCGTATGATGGGCACGAGATAGTGCATGGCCACCTTGTCTGACAGGCGGTGCCCGCCGTGGAAACGCACTGCCGTGGGGTAGTGGCTGGCAAAAAGCCCGAACGTGTCCACAACGTCGTCCTCGTCGCCGAACATGCCTACGACGTGTCCTTTCTCGGCCTCGCCCGTGTCCTCGAAGCAATGGGTGGTGGTTTCGGCATACTCCTTTATGAGTGCCTTGGTCACGATGAAGTCCTGTATGCCGTCGGCACGCGGGTTTTGGAATGTCTGCTTGCCTATCATCCCGTGTTTCGACATGGTGTCGCCCATTTGGAAAGCCGGGTTCACGAGTATGCGGTCGAAGCCGTGGAGCTGCTCGCTATACATCGCGCCCATAGACGACCCCACAATAAGGTCGGGCCGTTCGTCGGCACACATCTGCCGCAACATGTCCATGGCCTCGGCAGGATGCAGCGGCAGGTCGCGAGCCACGACGGTGGCGTTGGGCATGAGCGTGCGCAGCATTGCCACCGTGCCCGACTGGGCCGACGATCCGAAGCCGTGCACATACATGATTTTCTTGCCCGACATGAGGGCGGGATATTGCTTCACATACTGGTTTTCCATATCATTCCTTTCGTTTCGTTTTCAGTGTCCCGGCGTGCGGCGCGGCCTCCGTCAGCGGCGTGGCACCGCTGCTTTGCGGCCTGTGCCGCCTTGCACCGTGTTGCAAAGTTACAACATTTTTGCGGCCACGGGGCGTTGCCGCTGCAAGAAAAAAGCTGCAATGCCGCTGCACCGCGTCTGCGGCACGCACATGCGGCATGCGCCGCACGCTCGTTGTGCATATGCCGCACGCGCTCAGCATGCCTTCCTTGCCGCGGCACGGGAATCGCCCTGCACCGCAGAAGGGCTTGCATGAAAAAACGCCCGTGGCGGCATTGCTGCGTCACGGGCGTGTGTTGTCGTTGTGGTTGTCCTTTAGTAGCGGTTCAGCGGGCCGTTATGTGCACCGTGGAGCCTTGCCTGTGGAAACTGACAGACATGGCTCCGGCAACGGTGCGAAGCACGCTGTCGAGCGGCAGACTGCGCTGCACGGTGCCAGTGAATGCCGCCGTGTCGGGCACGTCGCGGCCCACCACTATGCGCTGGCCGTAGGCCTGTCCGAGCACCGAGGCCACCTTTCTGATGCCGGCGTTGCTGAACCGCAGCTGGCCGTTGTGCCACATGCCGTCGAGTGCAGCGTCGGTCGGGGTCACGGTGAAGCGTCGCCGGGGGCAGTCGAGCAGCGATTTCTGTCCTGTGAGCAGCGTCGCAGCCCCTGTCTGCCGCCGTGCCCACACCTCGGCCGTGCCCTGGGCTATGCTCACCGACGCGGTGTGCGTGCGGCGGTCGTTGTCGAAGTTGAACTCTCCGCCGTCTGTCGTCACGACAAGCACGTTGCTCTTCACTGTGAATTGCCGCCGCTTGTCGGGCACGACCTCGAAATATGCGCGCCCGCGCAGGTCGACGCTGCGCACCGAGTCGGCAAAGTCGCGCAGATAGCGCAACCTTGCCCCCGGCGCAAGCCACACGCGGCTGCCGTCGGGCAGTATCACCTTGCTCACCGCGTTGGGCGGAACGGTGACGTAGGTGTAGCGCATTGACACGCCGGTGGTGTCTTTGCCGCCCAGAAACCACAATGCCACGACGGCCACGATGAGCATGAGCGCGATGGCGGCATAGCGCCACACATAGGTGGTGCGGGCCGCCCGTTGCTTGTTTACCCTCTCGCCGTGCAGTTGGTGGCGTATGTTTTCAAACGAGTCGGACACCTGTTGCCCGCTCATCGAGCCGGCCTTGAGGTCGAGGTAAATCCTGCGGCACTCGTCGAGCTCGCGTGCATTGTCGTCAGATTCCCCTACCCATACGGAAAGACGGGCAAGGTCGTCGTCGGAACAGGTGCCCGCGACGTAGCGTCCTATGATGTCTTTGTCAAAATTCTCCATATCCTTCAAAAAATCTTTCGTTTGTCATGTTTTCCAGGTAAAGGCCGGGCTGTTGCCGTTGCCGGGTGAGGGCGCAATCTGGCTGACGCTGCCCGGCATGGCTTTTCACTCCCGGTGCAGCACCGAGCGCAGCGTGTTGAGCGCGTGGTAGATGTGCGACTCGACGGTGCGCACCGACAGTCCGAGCACGCTTGCGATGTCGTTGTTGGGCATGTCTTGCATGTAGCTCAGGCGGAACACGTCGCGGCAGCGTTGCGGCAGACTTTCTATGGCCTTGTCGATGAGACGGTGGAGGTCGGCGTTCTCGGCGTTGGCGAGCGGCGACGAGGCATAGTGCGGGTCGCGTGCTTCGGCCTGCCTCAGCACGATGTCTTCGATGAGGGCCACGCGCGAGGCTGCCACGTTGCGGTGGCGCAGACAGTTGAGCGAGCGCGTGTAGACGGCCTTGAAGAGCATTCCGCCCACATGCGTGCCCATTTCGGTCTCCTTCCGCCGCCGCCACAAGTCCATGAACACCTCGGCCACGACATCCTCGGCATCGTTTTCGCCCACAAGTGTGCGGGCGTAGTAGTAGAGTCTCGGATACTGTTCTTTGTACAATGCCTCGAAAGCGAGTATTTCACCGTCAGTTGCCATAGTTGATTAGGATAGGTTTTAAGGTAGGTTTTTGTCGTGCGCGCCGTGTGGCGGCGCGTTCTTGCAGAGGGCGGGCCGCGCCGTGCAGGGGCGGCTCGCCGTGGGCAGACAGGCTTTTCCGCTGTCTGCCCGAGAGTCAGTGCCGCAGCGGATAGGTGCGCGTGAAGTCGCCGGCAGATGTTGCCACGGCCACGGCCACGCTGTCGGCTGTGAGCTGGCGCGTGTCTATCGACACGTATTGCCGCACGGTGTAGTATTGCGGCACGCTGCCCTGGTCGTGCTGAAGGCGCACGGTCACGGTGGTGGTGTTGTCGGCATTCACCGCCGTGCCGCAGTTTTTAAGGCCTATTTTGTGCACGGAGTCGGCGGCATCGGAGCGTCCCGACTTGAAGAGCAGGCACAGGTTGACATATTTGCCGCCCTTTGATGCCCACGCGCTCTCCACGTCTACGGGGTCGGCCACGTCATGTGCGGCATCGGGCTGCGGCGAGGCGTGCAGCACGGGCACCTGTGAAATGCCCATTACCTGCACTTCGCCGCCGGTCGCCGAGACGGCGCGCGCGTCGTAGTAGAGCAGTGCGCGGTAGGCAGTGTCGGCCTTGGCCGCCCACGACGGGGCCGTGGCACTGCCCACGGTGAGGCGCACGCCGTTGTCGGTGTCGGCATAGTCGATGCTCTTGTCGGCACGCGTGTGCGCCTCCACGAGCTCGGCGGCAAGGTAGGAATACTCCCCGTCGCCCGAGTCGTAGCTCTCGCTGGTGCATGCCGCCAATGCTGCCGACACGGCCATGACTGCCGCAGCCAGAAGCCGCCGCGTCATGGTTCGGGCGCGTTTAGCCGCAGCTGGTTGAGCGCGGGGTTGGCATACATGTGCAGGATGCTCTCGCGCAGGAAGCTGCGGTCGGGATTGGGCAGCGTGCACTTGTCTATCTGTGCCTCGACATACTCCGCGAATGCCTGCCGTTGGGCTGCGGTGTAGCGGGCAGAGTGGGCGTCGCCGCCCGACAGCATGTCGATGGCTGCGTAGTTGTTGGGGAACAGGCGGTAGCCGGCGTGTATCTGCCGGTCGATGTGCTGCGCCACCTTGGCGAAGAACTCGGTCTTGGGCGTGTCGGCGGCAATGCCCAGAACCCATTCGTCGATGCACGGTGCGCACTGGTAGTGTATGCGTCCCTTGAAGCCCACGATGCCGGTCTGCATGCTCACCACGTCGTCGCCCGGCGACTTGCGCCAGCCTTCCACGTCGCGGCGGAGCTGGAACTCCTGTGCCTTGAGAAAGTCGCAGGGGTCGTATTCGTAGGATATTGAAAGCGGAACGATGTGGAGGCTTGCCAGACGGTGTGCCGCGTCGCCCTCGCCGCCCATTGCCATCATCTTGAGAATGGCTTCCTGTGTGCGGTCGTCGGAGTCTTTGGCGCGCCCCTCGCGCTGTGCTATCCACACGTTGTCGTGCTTCTGCGCTATCACGAGGTGCATGTATTCGGCCATGCGCTTGCTTGAGGCGAGCATCTGGCGCAGAGGCAGCCCGCGCTCAACGATGAACGACTTGTTCACACGCACGAGGTCTTTCACCCACGGCAGCGAGAGCAGGTTGTCGCCAATGGCTATCTCGCATGTGGTGGGACTGCCCGCGTCGATGAGCAGGACATCGAGCAGTGCCGAGTCGAGCACTATGTCGCGGTGGTTGCTCACAAAGGTGTGGCAGGCTGTGACATCGATGCTTTCCACGTCGATGTCGCAGCCGGTGCTGGCCTTGGCGAGCAGGTTCTTGATGAAGTCGTAGCAGAATGCCTTCTGGAAGTCGAGGCATGTGCGGCAGGAGTGCATCTTGGCGGCAATGGCGTCAAGGGGCACACCGGGATACAGATAGGCGAGCACCGCGCGGAACTGCGGGTCGGCCAGTAGACGGTCGTAAACCGCCGGCAATTCATCCGGTTCAAAGGGGCGGATGGAATCGAATGGCTTTAATGTTTCACGATCCATAGTATGTGGTGTTAAGGGTTGTCTCCGGGAATGTCCGGAATGCTTTTCCCTGCGCAGGCAGGCGCGCGGTGCCGGCAGCGGCACGCGCCTGTGCGTGGGTGACGGCGGTCAGAACTGGTTTTCAACGATGTCGCTCAGCACGTCCTTTATGTCGAGTCCGGCGGCGCGCACCTGCTGGGGTATGAAGCTGGTGGCCGTCATTCCGGGCGTGGTGTTTATCTCGAGCATGTTTATCTTGTCGTTGCCGGCGGCATCCTTGGTTATTATGTAGTCGATGCGTATGATGCCGTTGCAGTGCAGGATGTCGTAAATCTTGCTCGTTTCCTCGGCCACACGCGCCGCTGTGTCGGCAGAGAGGCGCGCCGGGGTAATCTCCTTCACCTGCCCGTTGTACTTGGCGTCGTAGTCGAAGAACTCGTTGGCGGTCACCACCTCGGTTGCGGGCAGCACCACCGACTTGTCTTTTGTCTTGTAGCATCCTATCGATATTTCGGTGCCTTCAAGGTAGCTTTCAATCATCACCTCGTCGCTTTCCATGAACGCCACGCGCAAGGCCGGGGCCAGCTGGTCGGCGTTTTTCACCTTCGACACGCCGAAGCTGCTGCCGTCGGCGGCGGGTTTCACGAAGCACGGCATGCCTATCTCGCGCTCTATCTCGTCGTCGCTGTACTTGTTTTCCTCGCCCCGGCGCAACAGGAGGCTCTTGGCCACGTTGATGCCGTAGCTGCGCAGGTAGTTGTTGAGCACATACTTGTCGAACGTCATGGCCTCGACGAGCACGCCGCTGGTGCTGTAGGGAATGTGCAGCAGCTCGAAATAGCCCTGCATCACGCCGTTCTCGCCGGGTGTGCCGTGTATGGTTATGTAGGCATAGTCGAACACCACGACCTTGCCGCCGATTATGCACGAGAAGTCGTTGCGGTCTATTTTCACCGTGCTTCCGTCGTCAAGGTCAACATGCCAGTCCTGCCCTTTCACGTCGACGATGTAGACATTGTAGCGTTCCTTGTCGAAAAAGGAGTAAAGTCCTTGCGCCGACCGCATGGAGACATCGTGTTCCGACGAGTCGCCGCCGCACACGATGGCTATGTTTCTCTTTATAGTTTCCATATTGTTGTGTTTTATTGTTCTTCGAAAGTGTTGTTGGTGGTGCCGTTGACATACACGCGCCACTTGGCTATGAGAGCCTCCATGTCGGCTGGCAGACTTGACGTGAAGTCCATCTGCTGCCCCGTTGCGGGGTGCTTGAAGCCGAGCGTGCGGGCATGCAGGGCCTGACGGGGGCAGAGCTTGAAGCAGTTCTGTATGAAAGCCCGGTAGGTGGTGCTGCGGTTGCCGCGCAGAATCTCGCATCCGCCGTAGCGTTCGTCGCCGAACAAGGGGTGGCCTATGTGGCGCATGTGGGCGCGTATCTGGTGGGTGCGGCCCGTTTCGAGTATGCACTCGATGAGCGTGACGTAGCCGAAACGCTCTATCACGCGCCAGTGTGTCACGGCTTCCTTGCCGATGCCCGACTCGGGGGAGTAGACAGTCATGCGCAAGCGGTCTTTGGGGTCGCGCGCAATGTTGCCCTCGATGCGCCCTTCGTCCTCGGTGAAATGCCCCCACACGAGGGCGTTGTAGCTGCGGTGCGTGGTCTTGTTGAAGAACTGCACGCCGAGCGAGGTCTTGGCCTGCGGTGTCTTTGCCACCACGAGCAGTCCGCTGGTGTCTTTGTCGATGCGGTGCACGAGGCCCACTTCGGGGTCGTTGGGGTCGTATGACTCCAGATCGCGCAGATGCCAGGCCACGGCGTTTACCAAGGTGCCGTGGAAATTGCCTGCTCCCGGATGCACCACAAGTCCGGCCGGCTTGTTCACCACCATGAGGTGATCGTCCTCATAGGCCACGTCGAGCGGTATGTCCTCGGCCTCTATCGTGGAGTCATGGCGCGGACGGTCGAGCATCAGCGTCACCACGTCGCCGGGGCGCACCTTGTAGTTGCTCTTCACGGGCTTGTCGTTGACATGCACGAAGCCCGCGTCGGCGGCCTTCTGTATGCGGTTGCGGCTGGAATGCTGCATTTTCTCGCACATGAACTTGTCCACGCGCACAGGCTGCATGCCCGGGTCGGCCACAAAGCGGAAGTGTTCGTAGAGCTGGCCCGTCTCGTCGTCGGAGGCAGCGTCGGCCTCGGTGTCAAGCAGAGCGTCGGTATCAAATATTTCGTCTTGTGTGATATTGTCGTCCATAGATGTATTGTTGTGCCCGTTTCGGGGCAGTGTTATATTATATAAAGGTGTGTCACGGTTGTCGTTTACAGTTCGTCGCCGGCATCGGGCGGACCGTCAACCTCCTGGAAATCGTCAACTTCGTCGCCTGAATCGTAGTAGGGTTGTTCGGCATCGATGTAGTTTATGCTGTCGGAGGCACTCATGCGTCCGTCGCCTACCTGTATCGTGAGCACGTCGTTTACCGACACCTTGTCGCCGGCCGACACATGGCGGCCACCCACGACGATGCCGTAAACCCAGTCTTTCTCGCCCGGCACATACTCGGGCTGCGACAATTTGAAGCCCATGGCTGTGAGCTTTGCCATGGCTTCGCGCAGCGAACAGTTGTCAACCACGTCGGGGACGGTGATCGTAGGCGTGTGCGACGCGTTGACGACGAGATAGATTATGTGCCCCGACTTCACACGTTCGCCCGCCTGCGGGTTCTGTTCGAGAACGCATCCGGGCGGAAGTCCGCGCACATAGCCGGTGTCGCTCACCTGCACCACAAGCCCTGCGTCGGATAGCAGATGCTCGGCATCGGCGTAGATTTTGTGCCGCACGTCGGGTATTGCTATCGCCTCGCCGTGGTGGGTGTACCAGTCGAGGCCGTATTTCACGCCTCCGCATGCCACGAGGCACACAATGGCCATGGCGGCAAGGTTGCCCCAAAGGTAGCGGCTGGTTATCTTTCCGAGGAATTCCGAGGGTTTCATACTTTAGTTTGTTCTGTTTGTAGCACATGGCAAGCGCATCCGTAAAAATGCTGACACTTTGCCGCTGCGCGGCGTGCAATACACTGTCCGCGCCGCAGTACTGTTATGCAAAAATACGAATAACCTCGCAAATTGCAAAACAAAAGGAAGCATAAAATTTAACGAAGTATTGTAATAAATCCCACCAAAAGGAATGTGGCTTTCGGATTTTATGCTTACCTTTGTCATGTGTCAGATATTCCTTGTTTGCTTTTCTAAGTAATACTGAGGTAGGTGTTTCTTGACAGACACAAGTGTTTGGCAATTTTTTTGTCGCTCAATGACTTGCTTTTCGATGTAATTTCAAGTCTGCAAATTTAAGGAATTATGAGATTCGATAGTATATCCGTCACCAATATGCGACTTGTTGGAGCAGTATCCAGAATATTAACAAACGGGGCATCGTAGCGCATGGACCGATGCGCAGCACACGAAGTGGGTCAGGGGCATGTCCTCCCTGACCCTTGAAGCGGTAAACATATACGGTGAAACGATGGATGAAGGACAGGAAACATCCTTTTAGTTAGGTTCTAAAATAGAGAGGAAACGTCTATGATTCTTACAGAAGACCAAATTAAGGCATTACCCAATCTGCAGGAAGTAGTTGAAATGGTGTTGCAGGAGGAGAGGGAAATACTTGCAGAAACACCTGCACCCTTGGCAATATTTAATCCACATCCTACAGCAATTCATCGACCAAGAGTTGAATATGATAACGACTATGATGAGCATAAATTTATTGTTGTTCGTCTAACTTCAAGAGACCCTCAGCGTCCAGAGAAATTTGCCTTTAAACCGAACATGAAGAATCGCGCTTTCCTGTTCAGAGGTCAAAGTGGTTTCTATGAACCTTCAACGCCATCGTTGTTAAGAAAAACAGCAGGACGCTATGTGGTAGAGAATATCATGTTGGAAGAATTCATGATGGCATTGAAAGACCACCCTCTAATCCGTATGTTTTGGGAGGGCATAGTACTTGACAACCATCGTTATTACTTTGAGGTGAATTTTAATGGCTTGGCACAGCATTATGGCCTGAAGACCTGCGTGATGGACTTGACATCAGATGTGGAGGTAGCCAAATTCTTTGCCGTAACAGACTATGACGAAAAGAGAGACGCTTATATTCCTGTGTTGGACAAGTCACGCTACGGCGTATTCTACTATTGGAACAATGTGCGTGATCCTCAAGCTTTTCAGACGATAAAAGGTGGTAACCTAAGCAATATAGGATTGCAGGTTTTCCCAAGGAGTGGACGACAAAGCGGTTTCTTATATTCAATGCTTAAGGGGCAGAACTTCCATGATTGTCGTTTTGTGAGCTACCGACTGTTTCGTCACGATCCAGTCATTTCCAAAGAAATCGTTAAAAAGGCGAGAAAAGGTAGCCGCTATTTTCCCGAAGACGAACTGTCTTCGCTGGCAAAGCGCATAAAGAAGTCAAAAACTCTATCAGGACAGGCATTCTTGAATAACCTGAGAAATAATCCATTTGATGACAAAAATAAAAACTATGCAGACTGTAAAGCTGCAGGTATTGCTATAGACTTTCGTAGGCCTCACATCACCTTTAATGCAATAGAGAAGCAAAAGTTCAGAGATAGAATTAAGTCAGGTTTTTGGTTGAATTTCTGTAGCAAGATAGTCTTTCCGAATGACAAAGACGGACATTTAATGGATGAATTTCGCGACCTGCCCAATAATCCTAAATATAAGACTTATTTTGAGTGGAAATAAGTGTAAATCGAAATAAATATACAATTGTAACATAATAAGTTGATCCAGAGAAAATAATCGGGAGTATAATGGAATTCCTTGGAGATGAAGGAAATAAACATTAAATTATGTCTCAAACATCAGATAACAACAAACGGATAGCGAAGAATACGCTGTTACTTTATGTGCGCATGGCATTCTCGATGTTGGTGTCATTATATACATCGAGGGTGGTGCTGTCGA
>CAVDCP010000010.1:0-70018 GCA_963607545.1 bacterium | reverse complement strand
AAGGTGAAGTTCCGTTATGTGATTGATATGAAAACGATGAAATGAACAGACAAGAAAAGACTCATCTGTAGTTTTGTATCAGTGGAAATCAAAAGAACAAGATAAATTATGAAACGAATCTTTGGACGCAACACCACCTACTAAAGCCGCCGCCGCCGCCCCCTTTGCCTGTATGTCCCCATTTTGACATACAGGCATCATATCTTTGCATCGTCAAACACTAAAAAGCGTTTAGGATAACATTAAAAGGTAGGAGGAAAACGAGAATGTTTCCCTCCTACCCGACTGTAATCTGTTTTGTAGATGTGGTATCGCCTACCCGACAATTATTTCTTCACACTGAACTTGTATGCCACATGGCTGTAGTATTTCTGGCCGGGCTTGAGATATGGTGACGGCCAGTCTTTCTTGTTGGGAGAGTCGGGATATTTTTGGGTTTCAAGGCATACAGATGCTTGACGTGGATATACAATGCCTTTCTTTCCTTTCACGTCTTTGCCGAGGAAATTCCCGGTGTAAACCTGTATGCCCGGTTCGTTGGTGTACACTTCAAGCATTATGCCGCTTTGTGGCGAAAAAAGGGAGGCTGCAATCTTGGTGTCGTCCCCTTTCCCGTTGCTATATGTGTTCAGGCACCAGTTGTGGTCGTAACCGTTGGCGTTTTTTATCTGGCTGAATGAAGTGTCGTTGATTGTTGTGCTGAGTGGCCGCAGTGTGGTGAAATCCATCGGTGTGCCTTTCACGTCCTTCACCTCTCCTGTTGTCATATATGTGGAATCTGCCGGCGTATATTTGTCGGCATTTATATACAGGCACATGTCTGTTCCGGGTTTTGACGGGTCGCCGTTGAGGTTGAAATATGAGTGGTTGGTCATGTTTATAACCGTCTCTCTGTCGGTAGTGGCTTCAAACTTTATGTCAATGGTGTTGTCGCTTCGCAGCATGTAAGTGACAGTGGCTTTCACGTTGCCGGGGAAATTGTTGTCGCCGTCGGAAGATGACAATGTGAGTTGCAGGGTCGTGTCGTTGAGTTGCTTGCCGTCGTAGGGCTTGTATTGCCAGCCTGAAGGTCCGCCGTGCAGACAATGCCCGTAGTTGTTTTGCGGCAGTTGTATTTTCTTGCCTCCAACATATATTACACCCTTGTCTATGCGGTTGGCATATCTGCCTATAGCCGCCCCGAAATCACTCGGACTGTTCACCGAATCGGCATATTGTGCAATGTTGTCATAGCCAAGCACTACATCTGTAAGCTTTCCATTTCGGTCAGGAACACACACCGAAACGATGCGTCCACCGAAATTTGTAACACACATCTCCATGTTGTTGGAGTTTTTCAACACAAACAGTTTTACGGGTTTTGCGTTGATTGTCGTGTCAAAACGTGCTGGGTCGAGTCCCGATTCTGTCATCATGCCACCTTGGGTGCATGATGTTGCGATGAAAGCAGACAACATCGCAGAACTAAGGATAATGCGTCTAATTGTTTTCATATAATTTTCTATAAGGAATATTCAAACTGTGCGAGTAGTAATGTCAGTGTAAGTTATTTTGATGTTGGAGGCATTCTGGAGCAGAACGCCCCCAACATCAAAATAACATCAGTGTCTTTTGTTTGCCAACACTTTAGCAAACTTTGTGCGAACCTTCGCTTATGACAACGTCATAAACTTTGGGCTCCTTGCCGTATTTGGCAGAATATTTTGACTTGGCATCGGCAATGAACTTGTCGTAAAGTTCTTCTTTCACGAGGTTGATGGTGCATCCGCCAAAGCCACCGCCCATGATTCGGCTGCCGGTGACTCCGTTTTCCTTGGCTATGTCGTTGAGGAAATCAAGCTCTTCACATGAAACCTCATACTCCTTGCTGAGTCCCTCGTGGGTCTCGAACATCTTCTTGCCCACAGTTTCGTAGTCGCCTGCATTGAGGGCATCGCACACTGCAAGCACACGGTCTTTCTCGCCAAGCACGAAATGAGCACGCTTGTAATCCTCTTCTCCTACCTCGGCCTTGACTTCTTCAAGTTGCTCCCATGTGCAATCGCGCAGTGTCTCGAAATGGCTTTCCGGATGTTTTGCTGCAATGTGCTTCACGACATTCTCGCAAGAATTGCGGCGGTCGTTGTAAGGAGAACCTGCGAGTTCGTGCTTTACGCAAGAGTTGAGCAACACGAGCTTGTAGCCAACAGGGCGGAACGGGAAATACTCAAACTCTCTGCTGTTGCAGTCGAGACGCATGAGACATCCTTCTTTTCCAAATACGCTTGCAAACTGGTCCATGATGCCGCAATTCACACCGCAGTAGTTGTGCTCAGTGGCTTGTCCGGCAAGAACCATATCCCATTTGCTCACCTTGTTGTCGCCAAACAAGTCGTTGAGGGCATAGGCAAAGCAGCTCTCCAACGCAGCCGAGGAAGACATTCCTGCACCCAGAGGCACATCGCCTGCAAATGCAGTGTTGAATCCCTTTACATCGACACCAAGTTTCTTCATCTCCTGAACGATGCCGTAAATGTAACGTGCCCAACTTGCGCGCGGGCCTTCAGGGTCGTCAACCTTGAATTCCACACGGTCTTTCAAGTCGATAGAGTAGCACATGACAGTGTTTGTTCCGTTTGGACGCACCTCGGCCATGATGCCTTTGTCCACAGCACCCGGGAACACGAAACCTCCATTATAGTCTGTATGCTCACCGATGAGATTGATTCGTCCGGGAGATGTGTAAATATTGCCTGTCTTGCCGTCGAAATGTTTGACGAAACGGCTTCTTACAAATTCAATGTCCATAATCAATAGTGTTTTTTGTTAATGTATATAGATTTTTATCATTAAGGTTTGTCTGAAAGAAACATGTGCTCTTGTCAGACAAACCTTTTTATTGTTCACTATTCAACGGGGATGTCTGTATTTACGTTCTTCGAACCTACAAGTGCGTAATAGAGAATGTAGACAGCACTAAGCAGCACTACAATGAAACTTGTTATGTAGCTGTGGGTAAGGTCGATGACAACAGCCTGAATACCAATCATAACAGCGAAACCTGCAACCATCATCATAAATGCGCCCGAAGCTGCTGCGGTGTATTTACCGAGTCCTTCTGTTGCGAGGTTGAAGATACCACCCCACATCACCGATGCGCAAAGGCCAACCAACAGGAATGCAAACATGCCGACAGGAATCTTGCCCCATACGAAACTTAACGATGTGTAGTCGATTCCGGGACAGCTTACCAACATGGTGCTTGGCAAAAGCATGCCTGCTGCCACAAGAATTATTGCTACAGTGCTGACAGTTGCAATCATGGTTTTGGCCGATACCTTACCGCCAATCATACCGCCAATGAAACGACCGATGAGCATGAATATGAAATATACGGCACTGAGCGTTCCGCAATAGCCGGCATCCATACCGAGGCCCGGATTGGCCGCATCAGTAGGAGCAGTAAGATAAGACATGATGTAGGTGGGAGGACATACCTCAACTGCACCATAGACTGCGATGGCCAACATTCCGAGCTTGAAATGGCGGAAAGAATAGCAACTGTATTTGCTGTTTTTTGTAACCTCGCCGGTTGCATTCTGCTGCGGCTCCTGTATCTTCGTGAAGAAAATAACAACCAAGGCGAACACAAAAATTGCCAAAGCTATGAACAGGGCTGGTGTGGCATCGGACACTTTTGCCTTGCTTGCATCGCCTATGAGGCTACCCATGAGGATGTAGACACAAACGGCAGCTGCCGAGTTGAACACGCCACCAATCTGAACCAACTGGTTGCCTGTGTTGCCACCGCCACCAAGCAGGTTAAGCATAGGGTTGACCACGGTATTGAGCATGCACATGCAAAGTCCTGATATGAATGCTCCAATAAGATATACGACGAATCCCATTGAACCACTCAACCATTGTACAAGTAGACCAACGATTCCCACAACGAGAGCTGCGAGTGCGGTTTTCTTGTAGCCGAATTTTTGAATCAACAGTCCGGCAGGAATACCCATAAGGAAATAAGCTCCGAAGTTTCCATAGTTGCCAACCTGTGCCAAAGACTCGGATACGGCGAAATTGTTTTTAAGAATAACTGCCATAGGTGAGCACAAATTGGTCACAAAAGCAATCATAGCGAACAGGAATATCATTGCAAGAATGGCAATGATGCTTCCTTGTTTTTTAGAGTTTTTCTCTACTTTTTCCATGTTTTATTATTATTTGGTTTTACAGTTTTCCAAAGGTTCAGGGGGCGTTTTCTCATAGAAACGATTGAGAATAGAATTGTTCCAATTCTCAATCGTTTCGTTGTCTTAGTTACTGTAGATAATGTCAAGAAAATGCCTGCTTTATTTGTTCACGCCAAATTTATAAATCGTTTTTTGCGTGTACTGCTCATTTGGATTGAGCACAACAGACGGGAAATAAGGATGGTTTGGAGAGTCGGGGAAATGTTGCGCCTCGAAACATATCGCACTGCGGCGCGGGAAAGTAGCCCCGTTCTGTCCCTTGTATCCGTCAGCCCAGTTGTCTGTATATACCTGAACGCCGGGTTCTGTGGTATATACCTCCATTGTGCGTCCGCTTACAGGCTCTTCTATACGGGCTGCAAAGCTGAGCTCGCCCTCTTCGTTCTTGTTCAACACGAAGCAATGGTCATAACCGGCTCCGTTCTTTATCTGTTCGTTGTCGGCATCAATGTCCTTTCCAATGGCTTTCGGCGTTCTAAAATCAAACGGAGTACCTTCTACAAGGCGTATTTCGCCCGTGGGTATTGACGTGTTGTCTATTGGAATATAGAGGTCGGCATTTATTTCACACACAAGATTGTCTACCGTAGGTGTCGGGTTGGCAATGCCTGCCAGCGAGAAGAAACCATGGCTTGTGAGGTTTACAACCGTTTTCTTGTTGGTTGTCGCCAGATATTCAATCACGAGCTCATTGTCGTTGGTGAATGTATAAACGACGGTTATTCTCATTTCTCCGGAGAAGCCTTCTTCGCCGTATGGACTTACATATTTGAGCACCAATGTTTGGTCGTTCATCTGAAGGGCATCCCAAACTTTGGCATTAAATCCTTTCAGTCCCCCATGCAGACAATTTGGCCCGTTGTTTATAGGCAATTGGTAATGTTTGCCATGAAGTTGGAATTGGCCTTTGCAAATGCGGTTTCCATATCGGCCGACAAGGGTGGACAGATATGGTTCGGGAGAGTTTATGACATCTTCGATATTGTCGTGTCCCTGTATAATGTTGGCCAATTTGCCGTTTTTGTCAGGAACCATGATTGCAACGATTGCTCCGCCGTAATTAGTTATGGCAACTTCATTGCCGTCAGAGTTTTTCAATATATATAGGTCGGTCTTTTTCCCTCCGACAGTGGATTGAAAGTCTGATTTCTTCAATCCACAGATGTTTTCCGGTTCGGTCATGTTCATGTTTGATCAGTTTTTAGTTAGATTTCCTATGTTGCAAAGTAACCAAAAAAAAACGTAATGCCCAAGTCTTTATAAAAAAAATGCGGAATGTGCACAGTTAAAAACTATTAATCGTAATATTTTAAAAACGTCAGCAAGTCGGCTACAACATAACTGCTTCCGCCCACGAAAATGAAATCGTTGGGGGCGGCATCGTTAATGGCAGCCTGATAAGCGTCTGCCACGGTAGGATAACTTTCTCCATGCAATCCGTGTGCAGTGCCTTCGCATAGGATTTTCGATTCTGGTATGGCGCGCTTTGTCGTTGCTTTGGTGAAATAATATGTGGCATTTTGGGGAAGCATGTCCATTACATGACACAAATCCTTGTCGTCAACCATGCCGAACACAATTCTCAAATTTTCACATCTTTGTTTCCTTATCTGCTTGGCAATGTATTTCCATCCTCCCACATTGTGTCCGGTGTCGCATATTACAAGCGGACTGTTCTGAAGCTTTTGCCATCTTCCTTTCAATCCTGTAGTTTTGCAAACATTTGAAAAACCTTCTACCACATATCTAATATCTTTTATAATGTTTGCTTCAAGCAGTACTTTCACGGCAGTTAATATGGTGTTTGTGTTTTTCTCCTGATATTCGCCAAGTAGCTCGCTTTTGATTGTGCCGAAATGTGCCGTGTCATATTCCATAAAACCGTCATTGCCGTGAAATGCGGACTTTACTTCTTTTTGTTCTTCAGCAAATGTTATCGGAGCATTGCATTCATTTGCTTTCTCATTGAAAACTTTATACGTTTCCCGGGTTGTCTCGCCTATGACAACGGGGACATTCTGTTTTATTATCCCGGCTTTTTCTGCGGCAATCTTTTCAACCGTATCACCAAGAAATTGTGTATGGTCGAGGCTTATGTTTGTAATGACGGACAGTATCGGGGTTATAATGTTTGTACAGTCAAGCCGGCCGCCGAGTCCCACCTCAATAACCGCAATGTCTACATTCTGGTCCGCAAAATACTTGAATGCCATTGCCGTCGTCAATTCAAAAAAAGACGGATTTAAAGGTTCAAAGAAAGATTTTTCTTTTTCGACAAAATCTATTACATACTGCTCGTCAATACAAATTCCGTCAACCCGTATTCTCTCTCTGAAATCGACAAGATGAGGAGACGTGTACAGTCCTACTCGGTATCCTGCACTTTGCAGTATGGCCGCTATGGCGTGCGAACATGAACCCTTCCCGTTTGTACCGGCGATATGAATGGTTTTGTATTTCCTGTGGGGATGACCAAAATGCTCATCAAGCATACAGGTGTTATAAAGTCCCTCTTTATAAGCTGGTGCCCCAACTTTTTCAAATACAGGAGTTGAGTTGAAAAGATAATTGATTGTCTCTTGATAGTTCATGTATGTTGAAGTGGTTTTGATGTTAAAAACAATACAGACAATGAGATACGTTCTGCGATGTCATCTCATTGTCTGTAAAATCAATTGTGCTTCTGACGTTGTTTTCAGTTGAAATAGTTTTTGAAGCGGCTGAATATCGTGTTCTTTGTTTCTTTGTCGCCTTTGAAATTGTCACTGTCTCTGAACTTCTCGACAGCGTGTTTTTCTTCTTTCGACAAAGTTTTGGGAACAAAGACGCTGATATTGACGACCAAATCGCCGTTTCCGCTTCCGTAACCTTCAACGGCTGACAGACCCTTTCCCCGCAATCTTAATGTTTTGCCGGGTTGTGTGCCGGGTTCTATCTTTATTTTCACCTTGGTGCCATCGATTGTCGGAATTTCTGCATTTCCACCCAATACGGCTGTCGGGAAGTCGAGCAGCAAATTGTATATTATGTCATTGCCGTCTCTCACAAACGTGTCGTTGGGTTCTTCTGATATGTATACCTGAATGTTTCCGCTTATTCCGTTATGCTCACCGGCATTGCCTTTTCCCGGAACATTCACTACCATACCTTCAGCCACACCTGCAGGTATCTTGATTTCCACCACTTCGTCACCTTTCACGATGCCAGAACCGCCACATTCGTGGCATTTGTTCTTGATGACACGGCCTTCGCCGTGACATGTGGGACATTCTGACTGTGTTTGCATCATTCCAAACATAGTGCGTGTAGTGCGTGTCACCACTCCACTGCCATGACAAGTCTGACATGTGGCACTGCCGCTGCCATCCTCTGCACCGCTTCCGTGGCAGTGCGAACAAGGTACATATTTTTTTACCTTGAATTTCTTTGTCGTGCCTGTCGCGATTTCCTGAAGACTTAACGACACCTTTATGCGAAGGTCTGAGCCACGATATTGGGCCTGTTGCGCATGTCCTCCGCCGAAGCCGCCGAAACCTCCTCCGAAACCACCACCATGTCCGCCGAATACATCGCCGAACATAGAGAATATGTCATCCATGGAGAATCCACCGGCATTTCCGCCAAAACCCCCGAATCCACCGCCTGCCGGGCCGCCAAATCCGAATTGGTCGTATTGCTGTCTCTTTTGGGCATCGTGCAACACATCGTAGGCCTCTGCAGCCTCCTTGAATTTTTCTTCAGCTTCTTTGTTGCCGGGATTTCGGTCGGGGTGGTATTTTATTGCAATTTTGCGATATGCTTTCTTTATTTCATCGTCGGTGGCTGTTTTTCCAACGCCAAGGACTTCGTAGTAATCTCTTTTTGCCATTTGCTCTAATTATTGTCCCACTGCGACTTTAGCATGACGTATAACCTTGTCGTTCAGTTTGTAACCGGTCTGCACACAGTCAATAACTTTGCCTTTTTTGTCGTCGCCCATGCCGGGTACGAGTGCAACAGCCTCATGAAAATCCACATCAAAGTCTTTTCCTTCGGTTTCGATTTTCTTCACGCCAAGAGTTTCAAGCGTTTTTACAAATTTATTGTAAATAAGCACAACTCCTTCTTTCATCGCTGCCGGCTCTTCGGTCTTGTCGGCGATGGCTCTTTCAAAGTCGTCTAATATGGGCAATATCGAACTTATGGCCTTTTCGCTGCCGTTAAACAGAAGCTCTGCTTTTTCTTTGAGTGTGCGTTTTTTGTAGTTGTCAAACTCGGCAACGGTTCTGAGGTATTTGTCCTTGAGTTGTTCTATCTCCTTTTGGGCCTTTTCTATTTCGCTGGCCTCTGTTTCGCTGTCAGCGGTTTTTTGGTTGTCAACGGCATCGCCTTGGGGCTCGGCTGCAGAATCCTTTTCTCCTTCGACAACCTCAGGATCGTTGACTTTATTTGTTTCTTTCTCGTTCTTTATATCCTCTGTCATATCCATATCTAATTATTATTTACAGAATAACAATAGCAAATTTCTTGCCAAAGTGACATCTGTGTAATATATCAGACATTAAGCATTATACATTTTAGCCTTCAATTCCTTTATTTGGTCATTGTATATATACTCGTCATAATCCATGAGCTTGTCAATGATACCGCTGGGGGTAAGCTCAATGATGCGGTTCGCCACGGTTTGGATAAACTCGTGGTCGTGGCTGGAGAACAAAATATTGCCCTTGAAACCTACCAAGTTGTTGTTGAAAGCCTGTATGCTCTCCAAGTCCAAGTGGTTGGTCGGGGTGTCAAGAATGAGGCAGTTGGCGTTTTGGAGCTGCATTCTTGCAATCATACATCTCATGCGCTCGCCTCCTGACAGCACGTTCACCTTCTTCAGAACGTCGTCGCCCGAGAACAACATGCGTCCCAAGAAGCCTTTCATCACGACCTCGTTGCCCGGACCGTATTGGCTCAGCCAGTCAACAAGGTTCTTGTCGCTCTGGAAGAATTCTGTGTTGTCAAGCGGCAAGTATGCGGTTGTGATTGTAACCCCCCATTTGTAGGTGCCGGCATCAGCGTTGCGGTTTCCGTTGATTATCTCAAACAATGCAGTCATGGCCTTGGGGTTATGGCTGAGGAATACCACTTTCTGTCCCTTCTCGACATTAAAACTAACATTGTCGAAAAGCACTGTGCCATCGGCATCAACGGCCTTCAATCCTTCAACTTCAAGAATCTGGTTTCCCGGTTCACGTTCCATCTGGAAAATGATGCCCGGATATTTACGGCTTGAGGGACGTATCTCGTCAACCGTAAGTTTTTCGAGCATTTTCTTTCTACTTGTCGTCTGTTTGCTCTTTGCAACATTTGCAGAGAATCGGCGTATGAACTCCTCCAGCTCTTTACGCTTCTCCTCGGCTTTTTGACGCTGGTTCTGAGCTTGACGGAGAGCAAGTTGTGAACTCTCATACCAGAAAGAGTAGTTGCCTGCGAATACCGTAACCTTGCCGAAATCGATGTCCACTGTCTGTGTGCTGACAGAATCCAGAAAATGTCGGTCGTGGCTTACTACAAGCACTGTCTGCTCGACATTGCTCAAATATTCCTCAAGCCATTGCACTGTGTCAAGGTCAAGGTCGTTGGTAGGCTCGTCAAGGAGCAAGTTGTCGGGGTTGCCGAAAAGGGCTTTTGCAAGCATTACTCTCACCTTCTCGTTGTTTGACAATTCCTCCATTTGCTTCTCGTGCAATGTTTCGGGAATGCCGAGGTTTGACAACATCTGGGCAGCGTTGCTTTCTGCTTCCCAACCATCCATCTCGGCAAACTTCTCCTCAAGTTCTGCGGCGCGGTTTCCGTCCTCCTCGGTCATCTCCGGCTTTGAGTACAAAGCTTCACGCTCTTTCATGTTTGTCCAAAGAGGTGCATGTCCCATGAGCACAGTGTCAATCACTCTGTATTGGTCGTATTTGAAGTGGTCTTGCTCCAATACAGAAAGACGTTCGCCCGGGCCAAGTTCTACAGAACCTTTGTTAGGTTCCAGTTCACCGCTAATGGCACGCAATAATGTGGATTTTCCGGCACCGTTGGCACCTATTACTCCATATATATTACCGGATGTGAATTTCAGATTCACATCTTTATAAAGAACTCTTTTGCCAAACTGTATGGCAAGATTGGTTACAGTTATCATATTTGATTATTCGTATTTTGTATGCAAAGTTACTCCAAATAATGCAAAAATCAAAATAAAAGCCTCGTTTTTGCCCTTTGGCGTTTTTGCTGGTGTATGGCTCTTGCAAACATTCACAGCAAATATGTGGTGCAGTCTTGCTGCGTCTGTTCTTATAAAAACATCTCCCATTGACAAACTGTCTGGAAGTTTTGTCAATGGGAGACCTCGTAATATCGTGTGCGATATGGTATTTTCGCTTTATCCGCAGCAGAACAGAACTATTATCTGTGCGGTGAAAATCCTCAGGAACATGCTAAGCGGATAGACGGTGGAATATCCGATGGCCGGTGCTTCGCGCGAACATATAGAGTTGGCATATGCCAATGCTGGCGGGTCGGTGTAAGTTCCGGCAATCATACCCATAATGGTGAAATAGTTGAACTTGAATCGTAGGCGTGCTATTGTGCCGATTATCAATATCGGGATTATTGTGATTAGGAAACCGGTGAGCACATACAGGAGGCCGTCTCCCTGCACTACAGTGTGCCAGAAATTTGCACCTGCTTTGATTCCGACACTGGCCAGGAACAATACAAGACCTATTTCGCGCAACATCATGTTTGCAGAAGTTGTCGTGTAGGTGTTCAGTTTTATTCGGTGTCCGAATTTTCCTATGAGTATGGCGATAATCAGCGGGCCGCCTGCAATACCAAGTTTCATGGGTACGGGCATTCCCGGAATCGCGATAGGAATGCTTCCAAACACAATTCCGATTATTATCCCGATGAAAATTGTCGCAATGTTGGGCGTGTCAAGTCTTTTTACTGAATTACCCATAAGGTCGGAAATGCGGTTTACATTGTCTTCTGGGCCAACTACAAGAATTTTGTCGCCAACCTGGAAGCGGTAGTTGCGGCTTGCAAACACATCCATTCCCTGACGTGAGATTCGCGTGACGGTAACTCCATAAACGCTTGAGAAATGTATCTTCCCGAGAGCCTTGCCGTTCATTGAGGAATTTGTCACGATGATGCGGCGCGACACAAGCGGCTGGTTTGCATTCTCGTCTGTCCATGGTGCGTCTATTGTCGGGCCAATGAATGCCTGAATGGCTTCAGCGTCGGCTTCAGCGCAAACGATAAGCACTTCGTCGCCTAATTCCAATACGTCCTTGCTGTTGGGTATCGACACCTTGCCATCGTGCATAAGTCTTGAACATACCACATCGCGGTTCAAGAATTCGGTTATTTGTTTAAGAGTTCTGCCGGCAAGATATGAGTTGTTTACTTTCAAGTGCATTTGATAAGGTTTTGCGTGTGGGTTTTCGGCCTCCTCGGCTTCCAACGCGTTTTCTTCATCAGAAATCCTCACCCGGGTGAGAAACCTTATCGCAATTGTGGCACCAATGATGCCAAGAACGCCGAGAGGATAAGCACATGCATATCCAGAAGCTATTTGCGGCACTGCTCCATTCTTCCAAACCGACTCCAAAGCCTCATTGGCTGCACCAAGACCCGGGGTATTGGTGACAGCTCCGTAGAGCGTACCTACCATCATCGGAAGGTTTGTTTTGTCGTTGGTGTCGAAGAAAATGTAATAGCAGGCAAACATCACGGCAATGTTAAGCAATACTGTCGTCGTGGACAGCAAGTTGAGCGTAATGCCTCCCTTCTTGAAACTTTCAAAGAAGCCGGGCCCCACCTGCATACCGATGCAGAACACAAAGAGAATCAAGCCGAAATCCTGCACGAAGCCGAGAATGTTTGTCGGGGCTGTGAATCCTATATGGCCTGCAACAATTCCTGCAAAGAGGACGAATGTGACACCCAGCGAGATGCCACCAATCTTGATTTTTCCCAACAGAATACCTACCGATATTACCACCGCATACAATATAGATATGTGGGCGACGGAATCTGTTGTCGTAAAAAGGTTAACAATCCAATCCATATTTATTAAGTAATTATAAATGCAAAAACATGTGGTTGTGCGAAGCACATGTGCCTAATGCATACATGCTTCACACAACCAGTTTGGTCAGTAGCTGCGTGCAATGATGACACGGCATTTCGCGGGTTTTCCTGAAACCATGTCCACACCCGGGGTTTGCTCGTATCCAAACGGAACGCATCTTATGGTAGCCTGGGTCTCCTCCTTGATCTTTGCCTCTGTTTCTGCCGTTCCGTCCCAGTGGCACAGGAAGAATCCGCCGTCTTTCACTTTTTCCTTGAATTCGTTGTAGTCGTCGCACTCATATATGTGTGCATCACGGAAATTGCGGGCTTTCTCGAATATGTTGGCCTGAATGTCATCAAGAAGGGTCTTTACGTATTCTACAATGCCCTCAATGGGTCGTGTTTCTTTTTCGAGGGTGTCGCGGCGCATAACCTCCACGGTCTTGTTTTCCAAGTCTCTTGCACCCACCACAAGTCTCACGGGTACGCCTTTCAGTTCGTAGTCGGCAAATTTGAAGCCGGGACGCTTATTGTCGGCATCGTCGTATTTCACGCTTATGCCGGCATTGCGCAAGCTGTCAATGATGGGCTTCAGTTCTGCCGAAATCTCGGCGAGTTGCTCGCTGCTTTTGCAGATAGGAATGATGACGACCTCGATGGGAGCCAATTTGGGCGGAAGCACAAGACCGTTGTCGTCGGAATGTGTCATGATCAGCGCGCCTAACAGGCGGGTTGACACGCCCCATGAGGTGGCCCATACATATTCTGGCTTGTTCTCCTTATTAAGATAGGTCACGTCAAAGGCTTTTGCGAAATTCTGTCCGAGGAAATGGCTCGTTCCGCTTTGCAGGGCTTTGCCGTCCTGCATCATGGCCTCTATGGTGTAGGTGTCGAGAGCACCGGCGAAACGTTCCGTCTCACTCTTCACGCCCTGCACGACAGGCACGGCCATCCATTTCTCTGCAAAGTCGGCATACACATGAAGCATCTGCTGTGCCTCTGCCTCTGCCTCCTCTTTCGTGGCATGTGCGGTGTGTCCCTCTTGCCACAGAAACTCCGATGTTCTCAAGAACGGACGTGTGCGCATTTCCCATCTCATCACATTGCACCATTGGTTGCACATGAGTGGAAGGTCGCGCCAAGAGTGTATCCAGTTTTTATATGTATTCCATATAATGGTTTCAGATGTGGGTCTGATTATAAGTTCCTCTTCAAGTTTTGCCGCAGGGTCAACCTCTACCGCAGTCTTTTCTTCGTTGGTGCGCAGTCTGTAATGTGTCACTACGGCACATTCTTTTGCAAATCCCTCTACATGCTCGGCCTCACGGCTGAAGAACGATTTCGGGATGAGCAGCGGGAAATATGCATTCTGGACACCAGTTTCCTTGAACATCTTGTCCAGCTGTTGTTGCATCTTCTCCCAAATTGCATATCCGTATGGCTTTATAACCATACATCCTCTAACGGCAGACTGTTCGGCCAAGTCGGCCTTGACGACCAAATCGTTATACCATTGGCTATAATTGTCTGCGCGCTTTGTCAGTTGTTTTAATTCTTTTGCCATTTTACTAATACTTGTGTCTTTATGAATTTGAATGCAAAAATACAAAAAAATGTTGTAACGGTAACATCATATAAAAAAAACCATTACCTTTGCAATGATAATGTAGCTGACAAAAAGACATATTTGGCATTAAAAACAATTAAATATTCTGATTATGAAAATGAAAAACGTTCAGGGTGCAACACTTGCCATGTGCATGCTTGCCATGGTGGGTTGCCAGACAAAACAGGGTACGGGTTCGCTTATAGGTGCCGGTGGCGGAACTCTTATAGGTGGAATCATTGGTAAGCTCGCTGGCAACACTGCCGTCGGAGCAGCTATCGGTGGCGCAGTAGGTGCCGGTGCCGGTGCTTTGATTGGTCATCACATGGACAAGGTGGCAGAACAGGCTCGCCAGATTGAGAACGCAAAAGTAGAGGAAGTGGTTGACGCAAATGGCTTGACAGCGGTCAAGGTGACTTTTGACTCGGGCATATTGTTTGCCACAAACAAGTCTGATCTCAACGCCGCTTCAAAGACCGATTTGGCAAAATTCTCCACGGTGTTGAAGAACAATTCCGACTGTCATATAGACATTTACGGTCACACCGATTCCACTGGAAATGATGGTATAAACCTTCCGCTCAGCAACAAGCGTGCAGCAAGCGTGCAGTCTTATCTGCTTACATGCGGCGTTTCCTCTTCGCAATTCCAGAAAATAGAAGGCAAGGGAAGCTCTGAGCCGGTGGCCGACAACACGACAGCCGAAGGAAGAAAGCAGAACCGCCGTGTTGAGGTGTTCCTTTATGCAAGTCAGGCTATGGTTGATGCAGCAAACAACGGAACTCTGAAATAACAACCGTTCATATAAGAAATATGTTACCCTTGTGTGTTCCTGACGCATTGAGGGTAACATATTTTTGTTTTAGGGAAACAATGAAAAGAAATATAGTATTTAAAATCATACGTTGGGGCGTTTCTTTGTTTTTGTGCAGCACGATACTGGCAGTTGTCGCCTATCGTTTTTTGCCCGTCTATGTAACCCCGCTTATGGTTATACGCTGTTTCCAACAGATTTCCAACGGCGAAGACCTTGCATGTCATCACCATTGGGTGAAGCTTGACAACATGTCGCCGCATCTGCCCGTAGCGGTCATGGCAAGCGAAGACCAGCGTTTTCTGTTGCACCACGGCTTTGATTTCAATGCCATACAAAATGCGGCAAAGCGCAACATGCGCGGAGGCCACCGCAAACTTGGGGCCAGCACAATCTCGCAACAAACTGCAAAGAACGTGTTTCTTTGGCCGGGACGCAGCTGGACGAGAAAAGGGTTTGAGGTGTATTTCACTGCCCTCATCGAATTGTTGTGGAGCAAGCAGCGCATAATGGAAGTGTATCTTAACTCCATTGAGATGGGCGACGGCATCTACGGAGCCGACGCTGCCGCAAAATACAAGTTCGGCAAAGATGCCGCTTCTCTGTCAAGAGGTGAATGTGCCCTGATAGCAGCCTCGTTGCCCAATCCGAGAAAATACGACAGTTCCAACCCTACGGCATGGATGCGTGCCCGGAAGGGGAAAATAGAAAATGAAATGCGGTTTATCCCCACATTCCCCAAAGAAGGTGAAAGCTATGATCCCGAAACTACATCGGGAGGCATCTACCACCGCCGCAAATGACGGAAACGCATTGACAAACAACCAAGGACAGCACAATGATCGACGACATATTATCGGGTCTTAACCAACAGCAGGAACAGGCCGTGACATATTGTGACGGCCCGCAGCTTATAATTGCCGGTGCAGGTTCGGGCAAGACGCGTGTGCTCACATGCAAGATAGCCTATTTGCTGCAGCACGGCCTTGCCCCATGGAACATACTCGCCCTGACATTCACCAACAAGGCTGCCAACGAGATGAAACAGCGCATCGGGGCTTTTGTGGGAGTAGAGAAAGCGCGCATGCTGAACATGGGCACATTCCACTCCGTTTTTCTCAGAATTTTGAGAATCGAGGCGCAGACCATAGGCTTTGATAGCAATTTCACTATCTACGACGAATCCGACTCGCGGTCGCTTGTTACCGCAATAATCAAAGAGATGGGACTCAACGACAAGACCTACCGTCCATCGACGGTGCTCTACCGCATAGGGCTTGCAAAGAATGCTCTCATCACCCCCGAAACTTATATGGCCGACACCTCGCTGAACGAAAGGGACAACAACAGCCAGATGCCGCTTACGGGCAAAATATACAGGGAGTATGCCATGCGTTGCCGCACCGCAAACGCAATGGATTTCGACGACATGCTTCTTTACACCCACTCTTTGTTGGCTCGCAATCCTGACATACGCGCCAAATATGCCGACCGTTTCAAGTATATTCTGGTGGACGAGTATCAGGACACCAATTATGCGCAGCAATGCATAATATCGCTGCTTGCACAGCAACACAACAAGGTGAGCGTTGTGGGCGACGATGCCCAAAGCATTTATGCGTTTCGTGGTGCAAACATCGACAACATCCTTGAATTCCAGAAAACATATCCAAATGCCAAGTTGTTCAAGCTCGAGCAAAACTACCGCAGCACACAAAATATCGTGAATGCTGCCAATTGCCTGATAGAACATAACCGTCGGCAGATAAAGAAGAACGTGTTCAGCCATAACGAGGAAGGCGAGCCCGTCAGATTTCTGCAAACATATTCTGACAAAGAGGAGGCGGCCTTTTTGGGAAAGGAAATCGCACGGTTAAGAAGGTCTGGCCACTATTCCTATTCCGACTTTTGTGTGCTCTACCGCACAAATGCGCAAAGCCGCGCCATAGAAGAGGAATTGCGGCGGCAGAACTTGCCTTATCACATATTTGGCGGACTGAGTTTCTACCAGCGCAAGGAGATAAAAGACATCTTGGCCTACTTCCGCTTGGTGACAAATCCTGACGATGAAGAGGCTTTCAAGCGCATCATCAACTACCCGGCAAGGGGCATCGGAGCCACAACGGTCAAGAAAATCGCCGACATGGCACACGAAACCGGTGTGAGCATGTGGAATGTCATAGCCGATGCCGATGGATGTGGCCTGAACGTAAACCGTGGGACACTTGCAAAACTTGACGGTTTCCGTGCCATGATACAGCAATTCATCACGCTCGTGAGCGACACCGACGCATTGCAACTTGGAAAGACTATAATAGAAAAGAGCGGCATGTCGCAAGCCATTTTTGCCGACAAGAGTTCAGAAGGGTTGTCGCGTCAGGACAATGTGGGCGAGTTTTTGTCGAGCTTGAGCGAATTTGTAGACTCAAAGCGTGAGGAGGGACTTGACGACGAGTGCTCACTACCCCATTTCTTGCAGGAAATAGCCCTTTCTACCGATGCCGACAACTATGACAACGACACCGATGCCGACCTCAAGGATGATGTTGCCTTGATGACTGTGCATGCCTCAAAAGGACTCGAATTTCCCGTTGTCTTTATCGTGGGAATGGAGGAAAACCTGTTTCCGGGCGCGCGTTCGAGCAGTTCGATGCAGGATTTGGAGGAAGAACGGCGACTGTTTTATGTTGCGATAACACGGGCCGAGAAACTTTGCTATATAACATGTGCCCGCAGCCGTTACCAATATGGCAACATGTCGTTCAACCCCACAAGCAGGTTTGTCAACGACATTGCATCTTTGCTCGCCCCTATTGAAACCGCAACACGCGGCTTTTCGCGGCAAAATGCGGGGCGTGATGCTTTCCGCGAAGACAGTCTATTCGACAGAGGCACACACGACAGCGACGTATATACGGGCTTTAGGAGAGAAACTGCATACACTCCACCCCGCCCCACCCCGTCCCGCAGCATGAAAGGAAACAGTGTGTCTGATAGCCGGTACAATCCGCATTCCGCTCTGGCACCGCTTTCTGAATGTGGACATGAGCCAACGTCTGGCAATGACGGGGCAAAGTCCGGCGTGCCGGGACTGGCCGTAGGCGCAGTGATTGAGCATCAGCGTTTTGGCATAGGTAAAGTGTTGAGAATAGAAGGAGCGAACGAAAATGCAAAAGCCACAGTGGAGTTTCAGAACGTTGGTGTGAAACAACTGCTGCTGAAATTCGCAAAATACAGCGTTTTGGAATGATGCCCACATCGGTTGACGGCATGTGCCGTCCATTATTTTAAACAACAACGTCAAGTAACTGCGATATTATTGATAACTTTGCACGGTAAAGACATGTGCAGACTATACCTGCTGCGTGTTTCCGCATTAATTTGAAAAACCACCATAATGAACGAACAGGAAAGAATAACATATCTGCGTCAGCAACTGCATGAACACAATTACAAATATTATGTGCTGAACAGTCCGTCAATTTCCGACCGACAGTTTGACATGCTTATGCATGAGCTGCAGGATTTGGAGGCCCGACACCCCGAAATGGCTGACCCTAATTCGCCCACGCAAAGGGTTGGCAGCGACTTGAACGAGAAGTTCCAGCAAGTGGAACACAAGTATCCCATGCTTTCATTGGCAAACACCTACAACGAACAGGATGTTGCTGAGTGGTATGAAAGTGTGAGGAAAGGACTTGAAGGTGAGGACTTTGAAATTTGCTGCGAGATGAAATACGACGGGCTTTCCATATCACTGACTTATATTGACGGAAAACTCGTGCGTGGAGTGACACGCGGCGATGGCGTGCATGGCGACGATGTTACGGCCAATGTAAAGACCATACGCAGCATTCCGCTGAAACTTAACGGTGCCGACTACCCAAAGGAATTCGAGATACGCGGCGAGATTCTCATGCCGTGGGACGTGTTTGAAAAGCTCAACGCCCAGCGTGAGGCGGCAGAAGAACCTTTGTTTGCCAATCCGCGCAATGCCGCAAGCGGCACACTCAAGAGCCAGAGCTCGCGGCTTGTGGCCAGTAGGCATCTTGACAGCTACCTCTATTATCTGCTCGGCGAGCACCTGCCAGCCGACGGACACTATGAAAACTTGGAAACGGCACGCAGCTGGGGCTTCAAGATAAGCAGCGGCATGCGTAAAGTGAAAACCTTGCAGGAAATATACGACTATATAAAATATTGGGACACGGAACGCAAAACCTTGCCCGTTGCCACCGATGGCATTGTGCTTAAAGTGAACTCGCTTCGCCAGCAGCGTCATCTGGGCTATACGGCCAAGAGTCCGCGTTGGGCCATAGCCTATAAGTTCAAGGCCGAACAGGCTTGCACACGGCTCAATGAGGTCAGCTTTCAGGTGGGAAGAACCGGGGCTGTAACCCCAGTGGCCAACATGGAGCCAGTGCAACTGGCTGGAACCGTGGTGAAACGCGCCACACTTAACAACGAGGATTTCATACGGGCTCTTGACTTGCATGTGGGCGACTATGTTCTCGTGGAAAAGGGAGGAGAGATAATTCCCAAGATTGTAGGCGTTGACAAGACGCGCCGTCAGGCAGAATCTGTGCCCGTTGCCTTTGTAGGCACTTGCCCAAAGTGCGGCACGCCACTTGTGCGTTATGAGGGCGAAGCCGCTTATTACTGTCCGAACGACACGGGTTGCCCTCCTCAAATAAAGGGGAAAATAGAGCACTTCATATCGCGCAAGGCTATGAACATAGAGTCACTTGGCCCGGAAACAGTTGACGAACTCTACCGCCGCAAGCTCGTAAACAACATAGCTGACATTTACGACTTGAAAATGAGCGACATAAATGTTTTCGGAAACAGGGAAAAGACTGCGCAAAACATACTGAACGGCATTGCCGCATCAAAGGCAGTGCCTTTTGAAAGGGTTCTGTTTGCACTCGGCATCAGATTCGTCGGCGAAACATCGGCCCGGTTGCTTGCAAGGCATTTCAAGACAATGGATGCGGTGGCCGCTGCTTCTCTTCAGGAACTGACCGATATCGATGGTGTCGGGGTGACGATTGCAAAAAGTGTGATGACATATTTCCATGACGCGGGAAACAAAGAGATTGTTGAACGTTTGAAGGGCAGTGGACTGCAGATGCAGATAAGCGAAGAGCAGATTGGGCGCATGACCGACCGGCTTGCCGGAAAGAACATTGTGATAAGCGGTGTGTTCTCGAAGCACAGCCGCGACGAATACAAGGGTATTATTGAACAGAATGGCGGAAAGAACGTGGGCTCGATAAGCGGAAAAACATCGTTCATTCTTGCTGGCGAGAACATGGGGCCGGCCAAATTGCAGAAAGCCGAGAAGCTGGGAATACCCATTGTCGATGAAGACGCTTTTCTGAAAATGCTCGAAACCGACGCTTGAACCGACTCGAAAAACACTGTGACATGAATATTGTAGTAAGCGAAGAACTGCGCGGGAAATGCCCCGATTTTTTGGGGGCGTGCATTGAAGCAGATGTAACCAACACTCTGCATTCGGATGAACTGTGGACTGAAATCGCAGATTTGACGGCAAAATATGCGTCAACACTCACAACCGAAAGTCTGAAAAGCAACAGCGCTATTTCTGCCACGCGCAGAGTCTACCGTCTGTGCGGAAAAGACCCGTCGCGATACCGTCCGTCTTCAGAGGCTCTCGCAAGGCGCGCCATTCATGGCAAAAGTCTGTATAGCGTGAACACCATCGTCGATTTGACCAACCTCGTGAGTATGGCATCGGGATACAGCATAGGGGCTTTTGACCGTGACAGAATCGTAGGCGACACTCTGACCTTGGGTATAGGCACTAAAGACGAACCTTATGAAGGTATCGGACGTGGCCCCGTCAACATTGAGGGATTGCCCGTATATCGCGATGCAGCAGGCGGAATAGGAACCCCTACAACCGACCATGAGCGCACCAAGACAAGCTTACACACGAAACGGCTTGTTGTGCTGATAAACGGATATGACGGAAACCGCCAGAATGTTGAGGCTGCAGTGGAGCTGACAAGGCGGCTTCTGACACAGTATTGCTCAACGGGCAGTTTCGGCTATTTCTTCTTTTAGGACAACATTACACACAATGGCTGCCAAGCCACAACAACTCAAATAAGATATGGGAATCGTAATAGGAATAGACGTAGGCATAAGCACTACGAAGATTGTAGGAATAAACAAGGACGGAAAGGTGGTATCGCCCATTCGCATCAGGGCAACCGACCCCGTGACATCCCTGTATGGAGCCTTCGGCAAGTATCTGCACGACAACAAAGTGAGCTTGTGCGACGTGGAGAAAGTAATGCTCACGGGCGTGGGAAGTGCATACATCAACGAACCGGTGTACGGATTACCCACGAGCAAGGCCGAGGAGTTTATAGCCGACGGACTGGGAGCACGCTATGAAACCAATCAAGACCGCATGATAGTTGTGAGCATGGGCACGGGCACGTCAATCGTGCAATGCGACGACAACAAGATTGAACACATCGGCGGCATAGGCATCGGTGGCGGCACATTGCAGGGACTGTCCCGCTTGCTTCTCAATACCGACGACATTAAACAACTTTCTATGCTTGCCGCTAACGGCGACCTGTCGCGGATCAACGTGTTGATAAGCGACATCAGTGCTAACCCGCTGCCGGGGTTGCCAATGGACGCAATAGCCTCGCTCTTTGGAAACGCGAAGAGCAACGCTTCGCGCGAGGACATAGCCCTCGGGCTGATATGGATGGTGCTGCAGTCTATATGCAGTGCGTCAATCCTTTCTTCGCTTGGAAGCGGAATAAAAGACTTTGTGATGATTGGCAACCTGACGCTTCTGCCTCAATGCCAGCGCGTATTCCCGGCTACGGAAAGGTTATACGGCGTAAAGTTCAGAATACCGCAATATTCTGAATTCTGCACGGCGATAGGTGCTGCGCTCTGTTACAAAAAAGCCTGCCGCGAACAGTAAAGCGTTCTTGCGGTTTCGCAGACATGCGGGATGTGGCCTGTTTCATTCCGTTGTAACGGGGCTTTTCCATGTGCGCGGCGACGTGCTCCGTATGGTGCGCGTGCATATCCCGTATGCGCTATGTGTGTGCGGCAGACGGAACATGTTGCGAAGAATGCCGCGCAGCAGAGGTGGCAAGCGGAAAAGCATGAAGAAAAAAGCAAGGAAAAAACAATAAAGAGGTTTATACAACGATGAAGATAAAGAATGGATTTGTGTTGAAAAACATATGCGGTGAAAGCATGGTTATAGCCGAGGGAAAGGAAAACATCGATTTCTCGAAGATTATAAGTCTGAACGAGAGTGCTGCATTCTTGTGGAATAAAGTTGAAGGTACGAGCTTTACGCCACAGACATTGGCCGATTTCCTTGTGGAGGAGTATGACGTGAGCCGCGAAAGGGCTCTCGCCGATGCAGAAACACTTGCAAGCCAATGGCTGGAAACGGGCATTGCCGATGCGGAGTGAAATGCCGATTTGGAATCGGGAAAGCCAATTCTATATTATGGTTTGCCTTGAATGTAAACGATTGAAATATAGTATCTATAAGAATATTGGTTGAATTATAGGTTATAGACGTGCCGCTTTGTGTTTTATGTGGCTGCATCTATAAATAAACGCGCACACGCTCGGTTTTCGGGGCGTGTGCGCGTTTGCTTTTATGGGTATGTCAACAATGCCGGACGGCGGTTAGAAACTGTAGTTGAATCCCAGTGATATGTACTCTTTCAACTGCCAATAGCCATGGCGCGAGTCCCGGGCTGTGCCGTCGTCAAATCGCGGATAGACGAAAAGGTTGCTCGTTATGTAGCGGTTGACGACAAACGTGAACGTATTTTCCCATTCCATCAGCGTGCGTTTGTAAGTGGTGTAACCATACAGGCGCGTCTTCCATTTTATGTCTTTTGTGAAGGTAAAGTTAAGGTCGAAGATGAATTCCGAACCGAAATCGTGCAGCACATGCTTGCCTTCTTCAATGCCGTAGCGCGTAACCAGTTCGTCGCGTTTCACATATTTCATGTTGTAGGCAAACGGGGCAAGGTGTATGGAGCCGCTTATGCGCCCCTTGAGCCAGTTCACCCCGTAGTCCATACCTATTGAAGGGTTGAACGTGAACGGCGAGAGGAAGTCGGAATACACGAAATCGTCGTTGCTCTTCAAACCTTTCATAAACTGTGTGCTGGCTATGATTTGCAAGGTGTAATACCACTTCTTCGTTGCCTGCAGTCCCACTTTGCCGGTATAGCGCAACAGGTCTTCAGACGTTTTCACCTTGTGCAGAGTGTCGGCCCGTGAACTTTGTATGCCGAGGCGCATTTCAAGTTTGTTCTCCCATCTGAATCTCTTCTTGTTGTTGTAGTTGGCCTGAAGGGTGAGTGTGGCAAGAAGCGAGTAGTTGCTCTCGCCGCCCTTGTACCAGTTTGTGGAAACATAGTTCTGGAAAAGCTGAAGGCCATAGTCTCCGAACACATTCCAGAAATTGGGTTTCTTCACAAATATGTCAACAGGTGCGATGTCGGTGTCCTCTGCTTTGGGCGATACCTTGTCTATGATGTTTATGTCGGGCACCATTTCATAAGGCTTCTGTGGCAATACGGGAGTCTCCTTTTCAATTTGTTTCTGCGTACCAGTGACCAAATCGGGACGTTTGAGATACAAGTCAAAAAGGCAGTCGTTGGTTTCTTTCTGCACCGTCGGCGCATCATTGTCGGCGCGTAATTTTCCGGATATTACATCACGGTAGAATGTCATCGGGGCAAACAGACGGTAAGACTCTCCTGCGTATGCGGAACTCGTCGCATAGGCTCGGCTTTTTATGCTGTCAATGCAGAGCTTGCTTTGCATGAGCGAATCCTCGTAAGCCTTCACAAACAATGATATTGTGTCCTGCCTGCGGTCGTAGTGCCGACTGTAGCCTCTTGTTTGCGCGTTGGCGTAACAAGCTGACAGGCAGAGTATATACATAGTGGTTCTTCTTAATTCCATACTCGTTAATGCGTTACGCATACAAAGGTATTAATAAAAATCGAAACAAACTTGTTGGTTTCGCATTTTTGTGCTAACTTTGCAAATTGTATTTTAACTTGGAATATTAAGTTTTTTAATCATATTTATCGTGGCTGAAACAAAATACATATTTGTCACTGGCGGCGTGGTATCATCACTTGGAAAAGGTATTATATCGTCGTCGATAGGTAAACTCTTGCAGGCAAGAGGCTACAACATCACTATTCAGAAATTCGATCCGTACATAAACATCGACCCGGGTACGCTTAACCCCTATGAGCATGGAGAATGCTATGTTACGGTGGACGGTATGGAAACCGACCTCGACCTTGGACATTACGAGAGGTTTACCGGCATTCAGACCACTAAGGCAAATTCGCTCACGACTGGCCGCATATACAAGTCGGTAATCGACAAGGAACGCCGTGGTGACTATCTCGGCAAAACCATACAGGTGGTGCCCCACATTACCGACGAGATAAAGCGCAACGTGAAACTGCTCGGGCAGAAATATCATTATGACTATGTGATTACCGAGATAGGCGGCACGATTGGCGATATTGAAAGTGCACCGTTTATGGAGGCAATAAGGCAGCTGAAATGGGAACTTGGAAAGAATGCGGTAAACGTACACCTTACTTATGTGCCGTATCTTAAGGCTGCCGGAGAGCTGAAGACAAAACCCACCCAGCATTCGGTGAAGGAACTGCAGAGCGTGGGAATACAGCCCGATGTGCTCATCTTGCGCACCGAGAAACATCTTGACGACGGTATTCTGCGCAAGGTGGCCAATTTCTGCAATGTTGACCGTGAGTGTGTAATCCAGAGTGAAGACTTGCCTAGCATATACGAAGTGCCGGTGGCTATGCAGCGTCAAGGACTTGATGTTGCCATATTGAAGAAAACTGGCGAGGTAGTGGGCGAAACTCCCGCACTCGGACCGTGGCGCAGTTTCCTCGATCGCCGCAACAAAGCGACAGAAGAGGTGCATATAGGACTCGTAGGCAAATACGATCTTCAGGATGCATACAAGTCTATACGCGAAAGCCTTTCGCAGGCAGGCACATACAACGACTACAAGACTGTGCTCACATTCGTGAATTCAGAGAACATCACCGAAGACAATGTGGCTGAAAAACTGAAGGGCTTGGACGGCGTTGTAGTATGTCCCGGCTTTGGACAGCGTGGCATAGAGGGCAAAATCATAGCTGCCCACTACACCAGAACCCACGACATTCCGACGTTCGGAATATGCCTTGGCATGCAGATGATAGTGATTGAATTTGCAAGAAACGTCCTTGGATATGCCGATGCAAACAGCCGTGAGATGGACGAGAAAACCGAACATAATGTTATCGACATTATGGAGGAGCAGAAAAACATCACAAACATGGGCGGCACGATGCGTCTCGGTGCCTATGAATGCGTGCTGAAACAGGGTTCGCGTACATTTGATATCTACAAGAAAGAGCATATTCAGGAGCGCCACCGCCATCGCTATGAGTTCAACAATGACTATCAGAAAGAGTTTGAACGTGCAGGAATGCAATGCGTAGGACGCAATCCCGAGAGCGATCTCGTTGAAATCGTCGAAATACCGGGACTGAAATGGTATATCGGAACGCAGTTCCATCCTGAATATCAGAGCACGGTTCTCCATCCGCATCCCCTTTTCGTTGACTTCGTGAAAGCCGCTATTGAAAACAAAAAATAACAAATATATAAAGACGTGGACAAGAACAACATAATCGGCTTCGTGCTTATTGCCGCAGTATTGATAGGCTTTGGCATTTGGTCGCAACCTTCAGCAGAACAGCGTGCCGAACAGAATCGTCAGGATTCTATCGCACGGGTGGAGGCGATGAATGCCGAGAAAGCGGAAAAACTGGCCGCACAAAAGAAAGAAACTGCTGCAAAAGCCAAGGCAACCGCCGACACTACAGCTCTGTTTCATGCAGCCTTGAGCGGCAAAGCAACAAATGTTGTGCTCAAAAACGGTAAGGTGGAACTTGCCATAAGCACCAAAGGCGGAACCGTAAACAAGGCTGTCATCAAGGATTTTGATGATTACCGGGGCAACAATAGCATCACTTTGTTTGATGCAAAAACGCAATCCCTTAACTTTGCTCTTCTTGCCAAAGAGGCAAACATAAACACTTCCGACCTGTATTTCACTCCGTCTGCCGTGAGCGACAGTACGCTCTTGCTTACTGCTGATGCAGGCAACGGAAAAAGTCTTGCCATAAAATATGTTCTTGGCAATGACTATATGTTGCACATGAGCATTCAGGCAAATGGACTTGAAGGCTATTTTGCACCTTCCTACAATCAGATGGATGTGCAGTGGAACGACCTTTGCCGCCAACAGGAACGCGGTTTCACTTTCGAGAACCGTTATGCCTCGCTCACTTATCATTTGACTGACGGTGGAACGGAGTATCTGTCGGAAACAAGCGAGCAGAAAGACAAGACCATCGACGAGAAGATTGACTGGATAGCATTCAAAAACCAGTTCTTCTCAGCCGTAATGATTGCAAAGGACGACTTTGCTGAAAATGCCCGTCTGACAAGTATTCCGCAGGAAAAAGGCTCAGGCTATTTGAAGCAATATGAGGCAAATGTGAAATCGTTCTTCGACCCTTCCGGCAAGAAACCCACTGAATTTGATTTCTATTTCGGCCCCAACGATTTCCGACTGTTGAAACGTGTTGAAAAGGAATGCAACTTCGGCAAGGATTTGCAAATGCAGCGTCTGGTGTATCTCGGCTGGCCTTTGTTCCGAATCATCAACCGGTGGTTCACCATATATGTGTTCGATTTCCTTACAGGACTGAATATCAACATGGGTGTGGTGCTTATTCTCATCACCCTGTTGCTCAAGATTATAACCTATCCGCTTGTAAAGAAGAGCTATATGAGCTCTGCAAAGATGCGCGTGCTGAAACCGAAACTCGAAGAAGCCACCAAGCAATATGACAAGCCGGAAGACCAGATGCAGAAGCAACAGGCCATGATGGCCGAATATGCAAAATATGGAGTGTCGCCGCTTTCGGGTTGCCTTCCGATGTTGATACAGTTCCCCATTTGGGTCGCAATGTTCAATTTCGTTCCGAATGCAATACAATTGCGCGGCGAAAGCTTCCTGTGGATAAAGGACTTGTCTACATACGACCCGATTTTTGAGTGGAAAACAAACCTTTGGCTCATAGGCGACCACCTTTCACTGACTTGTATCTTGTTCTGTGTGGCCAATATCCTTTACTCTGTTATGACCATGCGTCAGCAGAAAGACCAAATGGTGGGTCAGCAGGCAGAGCAGATGAAGATGATGCAGTGGATGATGTTCCTCATGCCGGTGATGTTCTTCTTTATGTTCAACGATTATTCGGCAGGATTGAATTTCTACTATTTCATTTCCCTGTTCTTCAGTGCCGCTATCATGTGGACGTTGCGCAAGACTACTGATGACGCGAAACTGCTCGCGATACTTGAGGAACGTTACAGGCAGAACAAGGACAATCCCAAGAAAGTAAGTGGCTTGGCTGCACGCTTGCAGGCAATGCAGGAGCAGCAACAGGAACTGCAGAGAAAACGCGAAGAACTGGAGCGTAAGAGAAAAGGACTGCAGAAATAAAAAACGATAAAAGCAGTTTGCCTTGAAAAGGATGTATTGGTAGAATACCTGACAGGAATTCCGCAGATACATATTTCACACAGGGCAAACTGCTTTTTGCTTTATCTTCAGGATACATGTTTATTCGTATAAATGTTTAATGCTAAATATGTGGATTATGAACAAGACTTTGTGTTTTGTGGCATCAGCCGTCATTTCGTGCGTTGCCATTACATCCAGCGCACAGACCATGATTGGAAAAACAACCGAAATCAATAAGATTGCAAAAGACCGGCGCATGACCCCGGAAACGCTATGGGCAATGGGGCGTATATCAGGGGCTTCGGCGTCTCCTGACGGAAAGACCATAGTGTATCAAGTGGGCTATTATAGTGTAAAAGAAAATAAAAGCCACCAAGTGCTTTACACCGTAGATTCTGACGGAAAGAACCTACACCAACTGACAACATCGGCAAAAAGCGAAATCGATGCCTCATGGATAGCCGGCGGCAAGCGCATCGCTTTCTTGTGCGAAGGCCAGTTGTGGTCAATGGCATCGGATGGCACCGACCGAAAGAAGCTTTCGAATTCGGAAAAAGAAATTGAGGGTTATAAGTTTTCGCCCGATGAAAAACGCGTGATACTCATAAAGTCACTGCCCTACCACGAGAGCATCAGGAAAAATCCGGATGACTTGCCGTTGGCAACTGGCCGGATTGTCACCGACCTCAATTACCGCCACTGGGATCATTATGTGGAATCTATACCGCATCCGTTCGTGGCAGATGTTACAGACAATGGGATTGGCGAAGGAAAGGACATCCTCAATGGCGAACCGTATGAATGTCCGTTGGCTCCGTTTGGTGGCACGGAGCAACTCGCATGGAGCCCCGACTCCAAGAGCATCGCTTATACATGCCGCAAAAAAACAGGTGTTGACTATGCAATTTCGACAGATGCCGACATATATCTGTACAATGTAGAAACGGGAAATACTGTCAATTTGTGCAAACCTGCCAATTATACGCAGGTGGAAGTAGATGCGACAAAGACAATGAAAGACCAGCAGGTAAACCATCAGACTGCCGATGTGAACGTTGGTTATGATGTGAATCCACACTTTTCACCTGACGGAAAGTACATTGCATGGCAATCTATGGCCCGTGACGGATATGAAAGCGACCGCAACCGCCTTTGTGTTTACAACCTTTCAGAAGGTACGAAGACGTATGTAACCGAGAGCTTCGACTCCAATGTTGACGATTTCTGTTGGAACACCGACTCAAAGTCGCTCTACTTCATAGGTTGCTGGCATGCTTGTGTGAACATGTATCAGACTAATCTTAAAGGGAATGTAAAACAACTGACCAACGATTGGGCTGATTTCGGTTCTATCCAGATGCTTGGTGGAACTGGAAAATTGCTCGCTTCGCGCCACAGCATATCGCAAGCAGATGAACTTTATGTTGTAACACCGGGGAAGGACGTTAAAAAGACAGCGATTGCTCAGGTGACATATGAGAACAAGGCTTTTTATGATGGTCTTGATTTGGGTAAAGTGCAGGAGCGTTGGGTGACAACAACCGATGGAAAACAGATGCAATGTTGGGTTATTCTCCCGCCAAACTTCGATGCAAACAAGAAATATCCCACCCTTTTATATTGTGAGGGAGGCCCGCAAAGTCCGGTAAGTCAGTTTTGGAGCTATCGATGGAATTTCCAGATAATGGCTGCGCACGGCTATGTAATCATCGCGCCAAACCGTCGCGGATTGCCAGGTTACGGTTCGGAATGGAACGAGGAAATCTCCGGCGATTGGACGGGACAGTGTATGAAAGACTACCTTTCGGCGATTGACGATGCTGCCAACAACTTGCCTTTCGTTGACAAAGACCGTCTTGGTTGCGTAGGTGCAAGCTTTGGCGGTTTCTCGGTGTATTATCTTGCTGGTCACCATGACAAGCGTTTCAAGTGCTTCATTGCTCATGACGGGGCATTCAACCTTGAATCCATGTACACCGATACCGAAGAGGCATGGTTCTCAAATTGGGAATACGACGATGCCTATTGGAACAAAGACCAGACCGAACGTGCCAAGGCTACCTATGAAAATTCTCCTCACCGTTTTGTTGACAAGTGGGACACGCCGATTCTGTGCATACACGGCGAGAAAGACTACCGCATCAATGCCAATCAGGGGTTTGGCGCGTTCAATGCCGCACGTTTGAAAGGCATACCGGCAGAGCTTCTTATATTCCCCGACGAGAACCATTGGGTGCTGAAACCGCAGAACGGAATACTGTGGCAACGCACATTCTTTGAGTGGCTTGACAAATGGCTCAAGAAATAAGAGACATCTATATTGTATAAACTAAAACAATATTATAACGACATGAACGAAACTACAAAAAAAACATTACGCGATTCCGCAGGGTTAAGATGGACTGCGTTGTTGCTTTTGGCACTTGCCATGTTCTGCGCATACATCTTTATGGACATACTGTCACCCATTAAAGACCTGATGCAGTCGCAGCGCGGTTGGGATTCCAATGCATTCGGAACGATGCAGGGAGCTGAAACTTTCCTCAACGTATTCGTATTCTTCCTTATTTTTGCAGGCATCATTTTGGACAAGATGGGTGTCCGTTTCACTGCTTTGTTGTCAGGTGCGGTGATGCTTGTAGGTGCAATAGTGAAATGGTATGCCATTAGCGATAGCTTCATCGGAAGCGGTTTGGAGGCATGGTTCACCAACAACCTGAACCATATACCCGTATTTGAGCAGTTGGGCGTGTCTCCGTTCTATGAAGGTATGCCTGCCTCGGCAAAGCTTGCAGCATGTGGGTTTATGATTTTCGGTTGCGGTGCCGAGATGGGAGGAATAACGGTTTCCCGTGGTATAGTGAAATGGTTCAAGGGAAAGGAAATGGCTCTTGCAATGGGGTCTGAAATGGCTCTTGCACGTCTTGGCGTTGCTACCTGCATGATATTCTCGCCGTTCTTTGCCAAACTCGGCGGTGTGGTGAGCGTTTCGCGTTCGGTGGCATTCGGCGTTGTATTGCTTTGCATCGCACTCATCATGTTTGTCGTGTATTTCTTCATGGACAAGAAACTTGATGAACAGACCGGTGAAGCTGAAGAGAAAGACGATCCGTTCAGAATAAGCGACCTCGGTCAGATTCTTACTTCAAGCGGTTTCTGGCTTGTTTCGCTTCTTTGTGTGCTTTACTATTCGGCCATATTCCCATTCCAGAAGTATGCCGTAAACATGCTTCAGTGCAACCTGACGTTCACAACGGTTCCCGAAGATTCTTTTTGGGCATCCACTTCCGTGACGATTGTGCAGTATGCCATTATGCTTGTAGTTGCCGCAACAGCCTTTATGTTTAATTTTATGAAGCAGAAAGGTGTGAAGTACACGATGCTTGTCGTTTCAGTTCTTTCACTTGTGGCTTACTGCTATATGGGATATATGCGTCAGTCGGCAGAATCTGTGTTTGCCGTATTCCCGCTTTTGGCCGTTGGCATCACTCCTATCCTCGGCAATTATGTCGACCACAAAGGCAAGGCTGCAAGCATGTTGGTGCTCGGTTCGCTTCTTCTCATAGCATGTCACCTTACTTTCGCGTTCATTCTTCCTGAATTCAAAGGCAATCAAGTGGGTGGCGTAATTGTTGCTTATCTCACAATTCTCATCTTGGGCGCATCGTTCTCGCTTGTTCCCGCGTCGTTGTGGCCAAGTGTTCCGAAGCTTGTGGATGCCAAGATTATAGGTTCGGCATATGCCCTTATCTTCTGGATACAGAATATAGGATTGTGGCTTTTCCCGCTGCTTATAGGCAAGGTGTTGAATGCAACCAACGAAGGAGTGACAGATGCCACCCAGCTTAACTACACCGCTCCGCTTGTAATGCTTGCCGGACTCGGTATAGCTGCATTTGTTATCGGTCTTGTTCTGAAAGTCGTTGACAAGAAGAAAGGACTTGGCCTTGAAGAACCCAACATCAAGGAATAGGAAAACAAATGCCGTCATTTGCATGGCATAGCAACTGTTTGCCATGCAAATGACCAATGAGACAAACTAGGAAAGACATTCAATCCCCGGAAATTGAAGCGCAACTTTCGGGGATTTTCATAATGATTGTCGCCGAATATGATGAAAACGAAAAAGCCGGAATACCCAATTCGTTGGTGAATTGCGGTATTCCGGCTTTTTTATCGTATTGTCAAAGTGCCATTACACGATTTTAAATCTGATGCGGAATTGGTGTTTCATTTCGTCCCAGTTGGTCCCGAGCATCACAAATTTGCCTATCTGTCGTGTTGAACGTACATGCTTGCCGATGCACGGACAAACGTCATAGTCGCCAATATACACAAGTCTGATTTTGTCAGAAGCGTTTTGCGGCAGTCTGTCGGCCTTGACCGTATCTGGCAGGTTGTCCTTGTCAACTGTTTCATATCTCACCGGCATGTCTGCCTCGATAAGCTCGTTCATGCGGGTTTCGATTTCATTTTCTTCCTTGCGCGAAGGCTTGTGGTCGACGATGAAGCTTATCTTGCTCTTTCGGCGTTCAATGTGGGCGTTGCATGAACGCTCGCATCCAAACATGCGCACCATTGTCTGGTTCAACAAATGCTCTGCTGTGTGGGCAGGCGGAAATTCTTCTTTGTTGTGTTCGTTGAACACTACGTCTTGTTCCATAGGGAAAATGAATTTTAGAATGACACAACCAAACGCGCCGATTTCTGTTTGTATGCTTCGCTCTGATTTCAGGTTGACATTGACCGTAGTGCCTGTGAGTAATTCTTCTGCACTGACCTCTTCTTCTGGGATATGCAGAAAGTCATAGGCATGGTCGGGTATTTTGATATCGCAGAACGTCTTCTCGCCCGAGAAATTGGCAGCAACGAGCAGCATCTCGTTTCCGGCTTTTCGCAGGAATGCATATTGCCGTGAAGCCAACTGTGGGTTTACATACATGAGGTCGAAGAATTCACCGTCGGACACTGCATTTTCCTTTTGGGCGATGTTGAGAACGGCAGAGTACATGCTGCACAGTTTCTGCTCATCGTCAAGCGGTTGTTTCTCGATGTAGGCGCGGTGGATGCTGTCGATGGTCCAATAGTCGAAAATCGTAGTGCGCCCGTCGCAGCCGCTGAAACCCTCCTGGTCCATTCCGCGTTCACCGTATTCCTGTCCGGCATATACCATGAACGGATTCTTTCGCATGAGCGCATTGACTGCAAGTGCAGGATAGGCACGGAAACCGTTGCCCGCAAAAAAGTCACTCGCAATGCGTTGTTCGTCGTGGTTTTCAAGGAAGAAAAGCATGTGGTCATGTATGTCGTCGGTAGTCTGCCAGCATGCAGTAATGGCCGATGTGTCGCAGTTGCCGCAAGTCACGGCACGCATGGTGTCATACATTCCCACCTTGTCGTAGAGGTAGTCGAAACCAGAAGATATGTAATTGCGGTAAAGTGCCGGGTTGTACACTTCGGCAATGAACACGATGTCGGGGAAATCGGTCTTTACCTTAGCTATTGCCCATTTCCAAAACTCCACCGGAACCATCTCGGCCATGTCGCAGCGGAAACCGTCAACACCTTTCGATGCCCAGTAAAGCAGTATGTCGGCCATTTTCTGCCATGCCGACGGCGTGGGGCAGAAATGCACCGAGCGTCCTCCGGCATCGCAATAGTCCACGCCATAGTTTATCTTTACCGTTTCATACCAGTCGTTTATTCCGGGGTGACTGTCAAAGTGGTCGTTGCCGGTAGCCATGGCAGGACATTCCGAATAGGCTGTGGTTTCGCCGCCAAAAAGGTCTACCGACGGCGTGAAAGGTTCATTCACGCAATAATAGAAATCATTGCGCGGCGTGAATCCCATGTTCTTGTCATCGTCTTCCCCCAAATCCCTCACGCCTTTTGGATGCGTTACCGACTTGTATTGCCGTGCCACATGGTTGGGCACAAAGTCGATAATCATTTTCAGTCCGGATTTGTGGGTGTTGTCAACGAGTTGTTTGAACTCGTCCATACGTCTGTCAACATCTTCGGCCAAGTCGGGGTCGATGTCATAATAGTCGGTTATGGCATAGGGAGAGCCGGCTTTGCCTTTCACAATTGCGGGATGTTGGCGCGGAATGCCGTATGAAGTGTAGTCGGTTGTTGATGCGTGCCTTATAAGGCCCGTGTACCAAACGTGGGTAAATCCTTCCGACTTTATCTGTCCAAGAACTTCTGCGTCAAAGAAATTCATCTTTCCACATCCGTTTTCGGCAACCGTTCCATTCTCCTTGCGGGTTGTGCAGCGGTTGCCGAAAAGACGTGTGAAAATCTGGTAAATGATGATTTTCTGTCGGTTCATACTCTTGGTTATAGTATACCGTGGGCAGCGACCGACTTGTCAATGCGGCCTATCATTCCCTGAAGAGCCTTGCCCGGACCGCATTCGGTGAAGTCGTCAGCCCCGTCGCTTATCATGTTCTGCACACTTGAAGTCCATTTCACGCTGCCGGTGAGCTGGGCAATCAGGTTGGCCTTAATCTCCTGGGCATCGGTGTGGGGCTTGCCGTCAACATTTTGGTATACGGGGCATTTCGGAGTCTTGAACGATGTGGCTTCAATAGCCTTTTCCAACTCTTCTTTTGCGGGCTGCATGAGCGGTGAGTGGAAAGCTCCGCCCACTTTCAGCGGCAGTGCACGCTTGGCTCCAGCGGCCTTCAGTTTCTCGCAGGCAACGTTTATTGCATCCATGCTGCCGCTTATAACGAGCTGTCCGGGGCAGTTGTAGTTGGCCGGAACGACGATGTTTTCGGCAGTGCTCACCTCGTTGCAGATGTTTTCAATGGTTTCGTCGGGCAGACCGATTACGGCAGCCATTGTTCCGGGGTTGGCCTCGCAGGCCTTCTGCATGGCCATTGCACGCGTATACACGAGCTTCAGTCCGTCTTCAAAGCTCAGAGCTTCTGATGCCACGAGAGCCGACAGTTCTCCCAAAGAGTGGCCTGCTACCATTGAAGGGCAGAAATCGTCGCCGAGGCACAAAGCCGAGATGACACTGTGCAGGAACACTGCGGGTTGTGTCACTTTTGTCTGTTTCAGTTCCTCATCGGTACCGCTGAACATGATGTCGGTGATGCGGAAACCAAGTATGTCATTGGCTTTTTCAAAAAGGCTCTTGGCCGTTTCGTTGGAATCATACAGGTCTTTGCCCATTCCAACAAATTGCGATCCCTGTCCCGGGAAAACGAATGCTTTCATTTCTTGTTCTGTTTAAATTATGTTTTACATCTTTCCGCAGATGCTTTTCGTGGCACATGCGTATGTATTTCAGTTTTCAGCGTATGCCGACGGCATTGCATTGCCGTCCAGACATACTTTGTTGTGGATAAGCCTCCTACCCTACCGTTGCTTTGCGTCGGTTGACACTTGCGGGAGGTGGAACTCATACGACTTGTCGAACACCTGCCGCACCTCGTTGATTTCAAGGAATGTCGTGCCTCCGTTCTCTCCGAAGCTGCCGCTAAGGTATGCAATTTTGTCATTGAGGGTTATATATCCCTTCTGCCTTAACATTCTCAGTGCTGCCGAGAATATGTATTCAGGCGATGCATGCTCTTTCTGATGGATGGCAATGACACCGAAACTCAGGTTCAGCCAGCGTTGTGTCTTTTCCTTGTAGCATATTGCCAGAACCGGGTTCGGACCTCTGAAAGCTGCAAGATGACGCACCGTTTCGCCCGTCTCGCTGTCGGTTATGATGCCGGCTACGCCCAGACGACGTGTGGAGTCGATAGCCGCGTGGGCAAGAAATTCGCGTCGTGAGCAGTTGTCGCCCAACATCACCTCGTGGTCGCTCAGCGCTGCACGGTCTTTCTCGGCCTGTTCGGCAATCGATGCCATCGTCTGCACCGCTTCAAGCGGGTATTTCCCGCTTGCAGTCTCGCCGCTCAACATCAGCGCGTCGGTGTATGAGTAAATGGCATTGGCAATGTCGGTCACTTCGGCACGCGTCGGACGCGGGTTCTTTATCATCGTGTGCAGCATCTGTGTGGCCACAATCACGGGCTTCTTCTTCATCACACATTTCCGTATGATGTGGCGCTGTATGCCCGGAATGCGTTCTATGGGCACCTCAATGCCCAAGTCGCCGCGGGCAATCATTATGCCGTAGGAGGCATCGATTATTTCGTCGATGTTGTCAACGCCTTCCTGGTTTTCTATCTTCGATATTATCTTTATGTCGCTGTTGTGCTCGTCGAGTATCTTCTGTATGGCCATGACATCTGCAGCCGACCTTACAAACGAGTGTGCAATGAAGTCGATGTCCTCTTCAATGGCCAGAAGAATGTTGCTGTAGTCTTTTGGCGTAATGGCCGGAAGGTCGATGTGCTCGCCGGGCACATTCACGCTCTTGTGCGATCCGAGCACGCCGTCGTTCTGCACCTGTGCCACGAGCATAGGGCCTGCACTCTCAATCACTTTCATGTCGAGCTCGCCGTCGTCGAACAGGATGTCGTCGCCCACTTTCACATCCCTTGCGATGTCTTTGTAAGACAAGTTCACGATGTCGTGTGTGGTTTCCATTTCGGGTCGGCCGAATATCTTCACTATTTCGCCTGTCTTGTAGCTGATTGGCTCGGCCACTCCCGTTGTGCGCACCTCGGGGCCTTTCGTGTCAATCATCAAGGCAATGTGCGGCGATACGGCCCTTACGTTCTTTATTATAGTCCTGATACCCTCCGGGGTGGCGTGAGCCGTGTTCATGCGGACAACATTCATTCCTGCAAAAAACAGCTTCCTGATAAAATCGACATCACACCGCCTGTCACTGATAGAGGCAACAATCTTTGTCTGCTTCATAAAAATATATTTTTCAAAAACTTTCTGCAAAGTTACTAAAAAATGGGCGATTTACGCCGCGTTTCCGTTGTAAAATGCAACAAGATGCGGCATCGCGGCATTGTTCCGGCAGTAGGCCGAATGTGTAGTGCCGTCACTTGAAAAGATGGCGGAACAGTGGCGGTATAGGAGTTTCAAACTCCATGCGCTCATGCGTTATGGGGTGCGTGAAGCACAACAGATAGGCATGCAGGCACAGGCGGTGTATCGGGTCGTCGCCGTTCCCGTATTTCGTGTCGCCGCAGACGGGGTGTCCCATGTCGGCCGAATGCACGCGTATCTGGTTTTTTCGTCCGGTTTCCAGTTTGTATTCCACAAGTGAGTGCTCCACGGTTCTGTCGAGCACATGATAGTGTGTCACTGCATATTTCCCCCCGTTGTCAACGGGCGACGAGTAGGTTACATAAGCCTTGTTGTCTTTCAACCAATTGGCCACGGTGCCTCCGTCGTCTTCCATCTCTCCGCTCACCACTGCAACATAGCGGCGGTCGTACACTATGTCGTGCCAGTTGTGCTCGAAAATCTGCTCGGTTTCCATGTCCTTGGCATAAACCATGAGTCCGCTCGTGTCACGGTCGAGCCTGTGCACCACATGTGCGCGGCAACGCTGCCTGGTTTTCTGGAAATAGTCGTCGAGCAACGATTTCACGTTAAGCGACGAATGTCCTGCTGCCATCGACAATATGCCGACTGCCTTTTCTACAACCACGAGCCAGCGGTCTTCGTAGACAATCTTTACATACCGGTTCTTGAAGGCATTTGTGTTTTTGTGCGCGCTCACTGCTACTTTCATCCCCCGCTTTAGCTGGAAATCGAATTGCGTGACCACCTTGCCGTTCACCTTGATGCCGTGGCCTTGAAGAGTGGCCTTCACTTTTGTGCGGCTTGCGTTCATTGTCTTGAGAAGATATTCGAGCAAAGGCAATTCGTTGTCAGTGTCCACCACATATACTTTTGAATTGTCTTGCGTGTTGTTGTGAAAACGTTGTGACTGCTGCATTTGTCTGTATTTTTCATACAAAGGTAGCAATATTTTTACAATATGGTTAATGTAGGGCAACCGATTTGGATAAAGAGGGCAAATAAACAGAAATGCCCGGTTTTTGCAATAGTTTTCGTGCAAGCTTTACATAATTCGCTATTTTTATATAAATTTGCATTGCAAAACAAACTGCCTCTACCGTGTGGAACAGGGCCGAAATGCTTCCGCAACGACTGTTGCTGCCGTCGTGCGGCATTAGCCGTACGCTCGTGTGGCATCTGCTTCATGTGCGTGCATCATTCGCTTCATGTGCGCGCAGCTGCCGCCCACAGTGACTAAGGCGGCTGCGTTTGGGCGCGACTGTGTGCCTGGCGTGTCTGCCCCACGCATGTTTCGCAAGGCAATACTTAAATGTAGCGAGAACGGGATTTATAAATAAGTTTTTATGGAAAAGAGTTTTAAAAGTCGCAGATTCCTTGTGCCGTCATTCGTTTGTCTGCTGGCAATATTCGGAATAGTGTATTATTATTTTTTCTCGTCGCTTTCGTCGAAGCCAACCACACAATATATATATGTAGACAACGACGACACCGTCGACTCGGTTTACTCCAAGCTCTCGGCAGTGTCCAACCGACATGCCATGGTGGGCTTCAAGACTTTGGCAAGGCATAGCCGCTATGGCACGAACATTCGCACGGGCCGCTATGCCGTGGAGCCGGGCGACGGGGCGTTGATGGTGTTCCGACATTTGAAAAACGGGCTGCAGTCGCCAGTGCAGCTCGTAGTCCCGTCGGTGCGTACTGTAGGTCGTCTGGCTGGCGAACTGTCGAAAAAACTCATGGCCGACAGCGCGTCAATCTACAAGGCACTGACCGACGAGAGCCTTTGCCGCCGCTATGGCTACGACACATTGACCATAATGAGCATGTTCATACCCAACACCTATGACATTTATTGGAACACGAGTGTCGAGAAACTGTTTGACAAAATGGACAAGGAATGCAAGAAATTCTGGAACTCCGACCGGACAGAGAAAGCCAAACGAATGCACCTCACGCCAGTTGAAGTGACTACACTGGCAAGTATAATCGACGAGGAGACAGCCAACAACGGCGAGAAACCCATGGTGGCCGGCATGTATTACAACCGGCTTATGCTGCGCAATGCAGAATATCCCGACGGCATGCCGCTGCAGGCCGACCCCACCATAAAGTTTGCATGGCAACGTTTCGACCTCAAGCGCATCTATCAGTCGTTGCTCAACATCGACAGCCGTTACAACACATACAGGTATCCCGGGTTGCCTCCCGGCCCGATACGCATACCTTCAATCGCCGGAATCGACGCAGTGCTTGACTATGTGCACCATGATTACTATTACATGTGCGCCAAAGAAGATTTCAGCGGCACACACAATTTTGCGCGCACCTATCAGGAGCATCTTGCCAATGCCCGCAAATACACTGCTGCGCTCAATGCGAGAGGCATAAAATAGCCGTCGGCAACACTGGCCGAACGCCGGGCCGAACGGGCGGACGAGAAAAGTAAGGATAACATTTTAACTTCGAACATGAATATTATGAACAAGACCATTATTACAGTCGTAGGGAAAGACACGGTAGGCATCATAGCCAAAGTGTGTACATATCTCGCAGAGAACGGGATAAACATATTGGACATATCGCAGACCATCGTGCAGGAGTATTTCAACATGATGATGATTGTTGACATGACGCGCATGGAGAAAACATTTGAACTTGCTGCCAAAGAACTTGAGAACATCGGCAAGGACATGGGCGTGCAGGTGAAATGCCAGCGTGAGGAGATATTCAACAAGATGCACCGTATTTAAACAGAGCCTGCGCTATGATAAATATTTCAGAGGTCATCGAGACCAACAACATGATAGAGCAGGAAAATCTCGATGTGCGTACGATAACAATGGGCATAAACCTGCTGGACTGTATCGACGGCAATCTTGATGTTCTGTGCGGAAACATCTATGACAAGATTACGCGCTTGGCCAAGGATTTGGTGAAGACGGGCGAGGATATTTCAAACGAATATGGCATACCTATTGTAAACAAGCGCATTGCAATAACCCCGATAGCTCTGGTCGGAGGATCTGCCTGCAAGACTCCCGACGATTATGTGACAATAGCGAAGACACTTGACCGTGCAGCAAAGGCTGTGGGGGTGAACTTCCTCGGTGGCTATTCGGCAATAGTGTCTAAAGGCATGAGCCACAGCGACGAACTGCTCATTCGTTCAATACCAAAGGCTCTCGCCGAAACCGATTTCATTTGCAGCTCGGTGAATGTAGGGTCTACAAAGACCGGGATAAACATGGATGCTGTCAGACTTATGGGCGAGATTGTCAAGGACACTGCCCGTCTTACTGGCGACCGTGCATCAATCGGATGCGCCAAACTCGTGGTTCTGTGCAATGCCCCCGACGACAATCCGTTCATGGCAGGTGCATTCCACGGCGTTTCCGAGCCCGATGCGGTGATAAGCGTCGGCGTGAGCGGCCCCGGTGTGGTGAAGCATGTTCTTGAGGGTGTGCGCGGCGCCGACTTTGAAACACTTTGCGAGACTATAAAACGCACCGCGTTTAAAGTGACGCGTGTCGGACAGCTCGTGGCAAAAGAGGCTTCGCGCCGACTTGGCATACCGTTTGGCATCATCGACCTGTCGTTGGCCCCCACTCCGGCAATAGGCGACAGCGTGGCCGACATATTGAGGGAAATAGGACTAGAACATCCCGGAGCACCCGGAACCACCGCTGCCCTCGCGCTTCTCAACGACCAGGTGAAGAAGGGCGGCATCATGGCCTCCTCGTATGTAGGTGGACTCAGCGGCGCATTCATCCCCGTCAGCGAAGACCAAGGCATGATTGATGCCGTTGATGCAGGTTCGCTCACCATAGAGAAGCTTGAGGCCATGACATGTGTATGCTCGGTGGGTCTTGACATGATAGCCATTCCGGGCGACACTCCCGCAACCTCAATAGCCGGCATCATTGCCGACGAGGCGGCAATAGGCATGGTGAACCAGAAGACTACTGCCGTGCGTATAATTCCGGCCTGTGGCATGGCTGTAGGCGACAGTGTTGATTTCGGCGGTTTGTTGGGTCATGCGCCCGTCATGCCGGTAAACACTTTCGGGTGTGCCGATTTCGTAAATCGTGGCGGACGCATTCCCGCGCCCATCCATAGTTTCAAGAACTGACATTAAATGCCAATTGCCGATGAAACCGTTGGAAGTGCAGCAACCAACGGTTTCATCGGCAATTGTTTTGAATCAGAAACTCTCCTTGTTTTATAACGACGTGAGTCATTGTTGTGTCATTCCCAGAAAGAGTCAGATAAATCTATAAAACTAAATTTGTTCCAATTCATGTGTTTATTGGTGATTTTGTTTCATGCCTTGTGATGCCAAATGGAATTTATCTTGTTTCTTATGATTGCAATATTCAATACCGACACTACAAGAAACAGGACTATGCCAACTGTAACTGCCGCATACATCGAGGTGTCGGGCATGTCGGGGAAAAGCATTGTTATGACATTCATGTAATAGCTTCTTGCAATGCCCAATGCAATGACGGCTATAACCAATACCGACAGGTTCAGAGCCAAAACCAAAGTCTGATATGGCAGTGCCACTTTCGCGGGGGAGTAGCCTATCAGCAGCAGGTTTTCCAGTTTTGTGGAGTTCTTCTGCACGAGAAGATAAATGCTCAACATCAGTATGTATAAGCTCAATGCCGAGATTACGAGTCCTACGCCCATAACGATGGTGACAAGCAACCTGAGGAAATATGTAATCTTTTCAGCATCCATGTCGTTGTCGGCAATGTCATATCCGCGCGTCTCCATATACCCCGTTACCTTCGTGTCTGTCGGGTTGTCAACTTTAAGTATCAGCCTTGTCGGTTCGGGCGTATCGTTGGAAGAGAAGCGGCGGTTTGTAGCTTCCATGAATTTCTGCGGAACGAGAATGGTGTTGAGCTTGTTTGAAAAACCTATGACGCGCCCCTCAAACACATCGTTCTGTCCGTTTCCGTGAATGAAAAGTTTGAATGTAATCATTCCCACGAGTCCGTCGCTTATTTTAGGCAATGAGCGTGACTGTGCAAACCCGAAGTTATACATTGTGAGATAGGAACGTGGCAAAATGATAGGCACTTCTTTTGAGCTTTCGTCGTATTTCCACTTGTCGAGGGCCACGTCGACGAACCCGTCGGGCACGCTTTCGAGAAACAGTTCGGAGTTGAGCACATTGACCCCGTTTATGCCCATAGAGGCTTCTACTTTATAGTCGGTAGAGGTGAATACGCCCATGTCGCGCACAAACGGCTGGCTGCTTATTTCATCGATTTCCTGCTTGTTGAATGTGTTGGTGCGGCCAGTGAGTGTGCTTGCTGCACCAATCTTTTTGTTGACAATCAGGAAATTGCCTTTCATAAAGCTGTCGCCGCTTGTGAAAAGAGGCTTTATGTCGAAATAGAATTGAAGTCCGAAAAGGATAATCATAACTCCGAAAAGGTTGGCAAAGAAGAATCCCACAAACTGCGGGACACTGATATGCTGGCGCAGGAGTTTCCAAACCAATTTCATAGTTTCAAAGTTTTGTCGTAATCAAGTTCAATATGTTTGCCTATGCTCGTCATTATAATCCCGGCACCTTGCGCTTTGGACTCCTCCACAACCATGTCGCCCATTATCTTTGCGTTGTTGTCGTCGAGATGACTTATTGGCTCGTCGAGCAGTATGAAATCGAAGGGTTGGGCCAAGGCGCGCATGAAGGCAACACGTTGTTGCTGTCCGAACGACATGTGGCCTATCAGCTCATGCCGTTTGTCGGCAATGCCTAACCGCTCAAACCACATGTCTATTTTCTGCATGGTGACAAATCCGGTGAGGCGGTTTTTTATGGCCACGTTCTCAAGGGCTGTCAGTTCGGGAAACAATCTGAGCTCTTGGAAAAGATGGCTGATGTGTGATTTACGCATCTCTGTCCACTTGGCGATGCCAAATGTCCTGGTGTCGCAATCGTCCATGTATATGCTTCCCGTGTAATCGTTGCGATAACCCACGACATAACTGCAGAACGTGCTCTTCCCCATTCCACTTGCAGCCTCCACGAGATATGTGTTGCCTTTGGTGAAGGTGGCTTCCTGTGCCCATATGTCAGAAGTCAAGTCGGTTCTCGAAGCGAAAACGTCAGGAACCACATTTTTGAAAACAATCTTGTCCATTGTCATTTCATCGTAAATACAATACTTTTCACGTTGCCGAAGAGCTGCTTTCTCAACGACTGCCCTTTCTGGTCGTCGCCGAGTGATGAGAGTGCGGCATCGGTGTTGACGACAAGTGCCAGACGCTTGCCTTTTATCAATGTCGCAACATTCTCGTTGGAGGATTGCACATTGCCGCTTGCGGCAAATTTGCCCAATTCCAAATTGCTTCCGCAATAGAATTTATGATTGTCGGTTGAACCGAAGAAGAATGCTGAATGGCCGTCGGTGTATTGGTAGCAGTTGGCACCGGCATCGGCAATCCTTGCTCCGGCGGGACAGGATGTTTTCCAGTAGTCCACCTCACCCTGCCACTTGTCGGTGCATAGTTGGGCAGCAAACGTAATGTCTTGTGCCGCGCCATGGGCATTGCTTGCCATTACCATGTCGCCGTTGATGCTGTTGATGATAAGGTTAAGGTCAACAGCCATGTTCAAACCTGCCAGCAATGCCTGCAAGGCTTTGTTTGATTGCATCAAAGGAAGAAATTCTTTTCCGCTGACGTTGGCATATAACGAAGCAGCGTATTTGTCAGACAATGTTGTGAAGAAAGTGTCGCCAATAGGCTTGTAAATGCCTTGCGTGTTCTTCAACGCTTTGTCTATTCGCGCGTTGTCGGAAAAGACACGGCCTGAAATGGCGAAGACCTCACCTTTTACTGATGCTTCGGCAGCAACCATTACCTGCGATGCCGAAGCGTTTTCGGGTAATCCCAATGTGAAAAGCGCCGAAACCTTGTCGGGCAAGGCGTTGGCTCTGGCTACCAAGGCAACAGGACTTTTCAGCGAATCGATGGCAGTGTAGAGAGGCGATGCTTTTATGCCCAAGTCCTCATCCTGTTTCAATAGCCGAGCAATCATTGTCCATGCGTCGGCCATTGATGTAGCGGTGACCGGGCCAATGGCAACCAAGGCCTTTTCGGAGAAACCTATGGCCCATGACTTCTTGAAGGCTGTAAACTGGAAACCGCTGCGCTCTACTGGACTTGTGGCCAGTCCTGACTTTGCAATGCTGCCTATAAATTTCTTCAAACGGCTTTTGTCGTTGACCTTTGCGCACAATCCGAAATTGCCGTCAATTGTTTCAAAGAGGAATATACGGCTCTTGAAATCGATGCCACATTCGGCCATGTCGTTGCCGCCGAAAAAATCTTTTAGCGAGTTGAATGCAGGATTCTCACCCATTTCGCTCGCATCAAGAGCTACAATGGCAGGACTGTTTCCCGGTATCGCATTTATATAGTCGTTGTCGGAACATGCACAAAAGAAAAACAGACACAATATTGCAGAAAGGAGGGAAAGCCTTGCTTTCTGGAATATGTGTTGCCCGTAAGTTCTGAAATCATTTGCATTTAAAAGTTCATTCATCTGTTTTTAGGATAATTGGTTCACAGTTTTCTCTTGCAAGTGTTGGCTGTCATCACGGAAAAAAGACCGGCTGTTTCGGTGCGCAATCTGCTTTGTCCAAGCGACACCGACGTGAATCCTTTGGACAGTGCGTAACGCACTTCGTCGATTGAGAAATCGCCTTCAGGCCCTACCAATATCGTGGTTTCGGCATCGATGTCGGCAGTCTGCAGTTGCTGAAACAAGTCTTTTCTTTCCACCTCGTCGTAGCAATGCGCAATGTATTTGTTGCCCTGACGCGGAGCATCGACAAACTCTTTGAAGCTCACCATTTCATTCACGGCCGGCTTCCATGTCTTGTGGCTTTGTTTCATGGCCGATATGACGATTCGTTCAACTCTGTCGGTGCGAATCGATTTGCGCTCGGAAAACTTGCAGTCGATGAATGATATTTCGTCAATGCCTATTTCAGTGGCCTTTTCTGCCATCCATTCAATGCGGTCCATCATCTTTGTGGGCGCAATGGCCAGATTTACTTTCCCGTGCCATGTAGATTCCTTTTTCGTTGCCTCGACAATCCTGTACAGGCAATGCTTGTTGGATATGGCCGTAACCTCGGCCTTGCACAAAGTGCCGTTTCCGTCAACGAGAAACAGTTCGTCACCCATGTCAAGACGCAACACTCTTGTTGCATGTTTGGCTTCTTCTTCGGGAAGTTCAGTCCTGGTTTCGGCTTCCGGGACATAGAAATATCTTGTTTCTTTCATAGTCGTTTACAATGTTTCAATCAACAGTCATTGCATTTTACAGCACCGCATTCGGCGTGGCTCGCTTTTATTCAGACGACGTGTTGTCTGCTGCTCTCCTCTTCTGTTCTTCTTGCAGTTGTGAGGCAAGCTCATAGTTTTCTTCGGCAATGGCTTTTTGGAGAGCTTTGCCTAAAATCTCGTCGTTCAAGACATTCACCGGTATTGCCAACATCGAACGTCCGTCCTGATAAGCCACTCCCTGACGCAAGAATAGACTGCTCTCGATATATGTCGGAACGTTGGCTGCAAATGCCAGCACAAGTGCGTCGTGGATGTCGATTTTGTGCAGTTCGTAGGAGTTTTCGTCGCACAACAGAGCCGTGTACTGCCCGTTAACGACACTGTTTATAAGTATTGTGGGGTGAACACCACGGCTTTTCAGCATTGCCGACAAAATGCCGACAAGACTTTCACTTGACTTCCGCTTGCCTGTGACATGCGATTTCACAATGTCGGCGGCGGCATTGTCGCACAATACGGTAAACTGCCGCGTTTCCTCTTCATCGGTGAAATTTACGAGCAGAATTTTCGTATTTCCTACAAACTCGCTTAAACCTTTGAAATGAAGCCGGATTCTTTCCATCGTCAACTACCTATTTTTTCGACGGTTTGAACACGATGGCAAACAACACAGCAACCAGAAGTGCATAACCGGCAAATATGAACCAGCATGCCGACCAGTTGCCTACGGTGTAGAAATTGTCGCCGAACTGTTCGCTGTGTGTAAAGACATTGATAATTTTCTGTGCTCCGATTGTGCCTATGGTTGCCCCGATGCCGTTGGTCATAAGGAAGAACAAGCCCTGTGCGCTCGACCGCATGGAATGGTCGGCATTGTTTTCAACAAACAACGACCCGCTGATGTTGAAGAAATCGAAGGCAACTCCATAAACAATCATTGACAGAATGAACATCCAGACACCCGAGCCGGGATTGCCTGTGCCGAAGAGCCCGAAACGCAGAACCCATGCCAGCATGGCAATCAGCATGACATTCTTAATGCCGTAGCGTTTCATGAAGAAAGGAATAAGCAAGATGCACAACGTCTCGCTTATCTGTGAGAGCGAAATAAGGATGTTGGCGTGCTGCACGCCAAAGGTATCGGCGTATTCTTTAACCGTTACAAAACTGCTGATGTATGGGTTGGCAAAACTGTTGGTTATCTGAAGGCTAACACCGAGAAGCATTGAGAATATAAAGAATATTGCCATCTTGCGCTGCCTGAACAACGAGAATGCTTTCAGACCGAAAGATTCTGCCAAGCTTTTTGCCTCGCCTGCCCCTGCAACGGGGCAAGAAGGGAGCGACCATGCATACAGGAACAGCATAATCCCCAAGGCTCCGGAGGTGACAAACTGATATTGGTTTGCCTGAAATCCCATTAAGTCGACAAACCACATTGTGCAGATAAAGCCTACTGTACCCAATGTCCTAATCGGAGGAAAATCTTTTACCACATCCAAACCGGCTTGTCCCAATGCATTGTAGGCTACAGAATTGGAGAGGGCGAGCGTGGGCATGTAGAATGCTACCGACAAGGAATAGAGTGAGAAAATGGCAGCGAAAGAAGCGTTGGTACCAGCTTGACTCCCGTACCAAGCCGTAGCAAGCATGAATATGCCGGCAAGAAGATGACAAATGCCGTAAAGCCGCTGCGCCTGCACCCAACGGTCGGCAATGATTCCCATAATTGCAGGCATGAAAATCGACACAACGCCTTGCATTGAATAGAAATATCCTATTTCCGACCCCATACCAATATTACCCAAATAACGTCCCATGGAAGTCAGGTAGGCTCCCCACACTGCAAACTGCAAGAAGTTCATCAGTGCCAGTCTGATTTTCAATTTCATCGTGTATTAGCTTTTTTCTTCTTTGTTTTATTTCGATGTATATGACAATGTATGTGCGTTCGCAGGCATACAAGCATTGCAAAGATACCAAGTTTTCATATAAAAATGAAATTATTGGGAGAAAAAATAGCCCCGTCGCCATTCTGTGAAGTATTCCACAATATATGCCAATGGCCGCGTCTGCATGACATCGCGCCATAATCTGGATGGGTTGACAAAGTGCATGCCGCCCCTCATAAAAAAACAAAAATGCAGATTTGTGCTTTTGTCGTGTGCCGCATAATGGTTAACTTTGCATTTGTATGCGGCGTAGCGTTGATGTGTGCGTGGAAATGTCATGTCAATGTCAACGGCATGCGGGAAAACTTTATGAAATACCTAATTAAAAGAATGCACATGAACAGAATATTGCGCCTTGTGGCTTTTGCGGTAATTATCGTAATGCAAGTTACCTATGTGTTGGCCGATGATGTTCCGACAATAGCCCCGACAGCTACTTTCAGCACATCAGACGGTGAAGAAACATCCACGAGCTATTCAGGGTCGGCTCCGTTGTATGTTCTGTTTAAGGCAAATGCAGAAAATATAACAGGTTGGACTGCACATTATGAATGGCGGTTTATGACAGAAGAAAGTGACGAGCCATATTTAATAAGGTATGAAGAGGACACGGAATACACTTTCACCAAGGCCGGTTCGCACAAGATTCTGTTGTATGCCACATTTAGCCGTGGTGATGAATTGGTGGAATATACGCAGGACTATTGGACCGAAAACGAACCTATAAGAGTTGTTATATCTGAAAGCAAATTGGAAATGCCGAATGCATTTTCGCCAAACGGCGACGGGATAAATGATGTATACAAGGCTAAGAGCGGATACCAAAGTCTGGTGGAGTTTCATGCCTATATATTCAACCGCTGGGGACAGAAGCTCTACGAATGGACAGACCCGGCAGGAGGCTGGGACGGAAAATATAACGGCAAGGATGTGAAAGACGGAGTGTATTATGTGTTGGTGAAGGCGAAAGGGGCTGACGGACGCAAATACAACATAAAAAGAGACGTCAACCTGTTGCGCGGATACACTGAGACCTCAGGAAGCAACACGGGAGAATAATACAGGCATAGGCTGTCGGCTGGTGCCACGACTGTTGGTTGCCCGATTATGTCGGGCTTAAATTTTAGAGAACCGCTATTTTTATGTACTTTTGTAGTCGGAAATCAAGTGATATGGAAATGAAACAGACGTTGAAATACATTGTTTTTCTGGTGTTGTTTTGCCTTGCAGCATCGGTCAGTGCACAGACTGCCAAATGGCAGGACTTGTACACGATTAAAAAGAAAGACACGATTTATGGCATAGCCAAGAAATACAATATAACGATAGATGAATTGGTGAAAGCCAATCCGGAAATGTCGAAAGCAGGGTATACATTGAAAAAGGGCGACAAACTGCTCATACCCTATCCGTCGGCAAAGGCAAAGTCTGCAACAAACGGCAATGCCCGGCAGGTGAACTCGGGCAAGAACCTCTGCATAGGTGTCATGCTGCCATTGCACAATGTTGACGGTGACGGCCAACGCATGACTGAATATTACCGTGGCATGCTTATGGCTTGTGACTCGTTGAAGACCAAAGGCATAGGCACTACGGTAATGGCATGGAATCTGTCGGTTGATGCTGACGTGAATCAGATGCTGAAAGACCCGAACATGCAAAAGTGTGATGTGATATTTGGCCCGTTGTACACAAAACAGGTGTCTGCTTTGGGCAATTTCTGCCGTAAACACAACATAAGGCTTGTCATCCCGTTCTCGATAGAAGGGGATGATGTGTCAGGCAATACGAATATATTCCAAATATATCAGGCTCCGCAAATGTTCAATGAAAGTTCGTTGAAAGCATTTCTCGACCGATTTGGCAGTTGTCACCCAGTGTTTGTAGATTGCAATGATGTCACAAGCCAAAAAGGTTTGTTCACATTCGCACTTCGCAAAAAACTGGAAGCGAGAGGCATAAAATACAATATCACCAACCTGAATTCTTCTGATGCTTCGTTTGCCAAGGCTTTTGCGAAAAACGAAACGAATGTGGTTGTAGTGAATACGGGCCGTTCACCCGAACTGAATTCTACATTGGCAAAGCTCGATATCTTGAAGAAGAACAACCCGAATATAGTCATCTCTCTATTCGGATACACGGAATGGCTTATGTATGACAAGGTGTACAAAGAATATTTCCACAAATATGACACCTATATACCAACGACAGCATACTATAATTCTATATCATCACGAACGAAAGCGTTGGAGAAATCTTACAGAAACTGGTTCAAGTCGGACATGCGCGAGGCTCTTCCGCGTTTTGCTATTACCGGTTTCGACCATATGATGTATTTTGCAACGGGGATGAACAAGTTCGGTAAAAACTTCAGCGGCACTTATATGCAGAAGATATATACACCGATGCAAACACCGTTGAAATTCAAACGTATAGCCAATGGCGGACTACAGAATTACAGTTTTATGCTCATACACTACACCCGTAACCACTCAACCGAATCGATAAACTATTGATGAATATATACAGGAAATCAGCGTTGGCCATTGCTTTGGCAATACCCTTGGCGTTACAGGCACAGATAGGGCAACACCGTAACGAGTTCTCGCTCGGTGTAAACGGCGGATATGTAATGAGCAACATTGGCTTTACGCCTAAAGTGACGCAAGATTATCACGGAGGAATGACTGCCGGACTTTCTCTGCGTTATGTCTGTGAAAAATATTTCAGTACTATATGCTCGATACATGCCGAAGTGAATTATTCGAGGATAGGATGGAATGAAAGGATATATACCACAGACGATAAGCCCGTGATAAACGCGACGACCAATCAGGCGGAAACGTATGTGCGTGACCTGAACTACATCCAGGTGCCTTTTTTTGCCCATTTGGCATGGGGAAAGGAACAGAAAGGCATGCAGTTTTTCTTTCAGGCCGGACCGCAATTCGGTTTCTTGCTGAATGAGAGAACAAAGACCAACTTCGATTTGGCACATGCCAATTTGACCGACCGCTCCAACACTACCGTAGCACAAGACACGATGAAGGTGGAAAACAGGTTTGACTATGGCATTGCGGCAGGAATAGGCGTGGAATATACAGTGCCGCATGTAGGGCATTTCCTGCTCGAAGGCCGCTATTATTATGGACTTGGAAATATTTTCGGCGATACGAAACGTGACTATTTCGCCAAGTCTAACATAAGCAATATTGTCGTGAAACTTACTTATATGTTCGACTTGTCACACACAAAGAGATGATTCTTTGGCGACAATGATGTTAGTTGTCGTAACGAATGGCGACAGGCAGTGCGTCTAACACAACCTTCCAGTTGTCGTTTTCTTTGTGCAAGTTGAAGGAGAATACTGCGGTGGAGCATATTCTCGACTTGTTTTCGAGTGAATCATTGTCGAGAAAATTATGTACTTTCAGTTTCACTGTGGCTTCAGAAACATCGGTCATGCTGATATCCATAACCTCACATGTTGCTGTGTCAGGGTAGTTGTTTACAAGGTCGAGGTCGTCTTGACTGACATTGGATGCAGAATATTCAAGCCATTTCCTCGATTCTTGGGTGCATAATGTGGCTGCGTTGCCATATCTTAGGTTGAAAAATTCGTTGGCAAAAGTTTTTGATGTTGTTTCAACCAATTCATCGTCTTTTGTCTCGCATGCAGTAAGGGCAAGTGAAGACAGTATGGCGAGGAAAATTTTGCTGATGACAGAACTGTGATATGACATTTTTTCAAGCCTTGGTTTGTATTGCAAAAGTAATATAAAAACTTGTGTTATCATTTATTTTTTGATACTTTTGCACAAAAACAACAGGATGTTCAATTTCATTTCATTTGCCAGCGGAAGTAGCGGCAATTGTTATTATCTATATACGGAACGTACGGGAGTACTGCTTGACTTGGGTATTGGGCTGCGCAATTTGCGAAAGTGTTTCAAGGAATACGGGTTGTCGTTTTCGAACATACATTACATACTGGTTACTCACGACCATGCCGACCATATAAAATCGGTGGGGTCGTTGAGCGAGAAGATGGACATTCCGGTGTATGCTACGCGACTTGTACACAGCGGTATTGACAAAAACTATTGCGTGAAGCACAAGGTCGGACATGAAAAACGGCGGTTTGTTGAAACGAACACGCCTTTTCAGCTTGGCGACTTGTCGGTTACAGCTTTCGGCGTGCCGCACGACAGTAGCGAAAACGTAGGATACATGATTCGTCATAACGATACTGTCTTTTGTCTGCTTACCGATGTAGGACACCCGACGGAAGAAATGGAAACAGTTATACGGGAGGCCGACGATATCGTAATCGAGGCTAATTATGATGAATGTATGTTGGAAAACGGCCCTTATCCGGCATACTTGAAAGCCCGCATCAGAAGCGGAAACGGGCATCTCAGCAACGACATGTGTGCCAAGATGATTGCCGAATGGAGGTCGGACAAATTAAAAAATGTATGGCTCTGCCATCTAAGCGAAGAAAACAACACTCCGGCTCAAGCTCTGTCGGCTGTTGTTAACAGGTTGAACGAAGATGTGGCATCGGGGAAACACATTCCCCGTGTGGAGGTTCTGAAACGGCGGTCGCCTATGGGGATATACGAACTGGAATAGAAATCACGCCTTGCTGCGTTGCTTTTCCGACAGTTCAATATAGTAACCGAGTTTATAGAGGTTGAAGATGAAAGTTGAAGGATGGGGCGAAAGCAGCCGCTTTCGCCAATTGTCCTTTTCTGCTTTGTAAATGAGATAAAACAATTTCCTTACATGCCATTTTGTAATTTTTCTGTCAACATGAATGAGCCGTGAATAATGCTCCATTTCTTTTTTAAACATGGACAAGGTATGCATAGCTTCTTCGGTCTTCTGCAAAAAGCGAATGTTGCTTTCGTAGTTGACATACTCCACCCCATTGTCGATGTGCAATATCTTGACACGGTTGTCGCAAAGGCATTTACCAAACATCACATCCTCGTAGCCGTACAATTTGACATTTTCATTGAACGGTAATTCGAGCATTGTCTGTCGGCGAATAAGGAAATTAGCGGTACGGAAATTTTCATAGGGGTGTCTGTTCCTGTTTGCCGCACAATGATTAGGTTCGCATGCTTTCTCGTAATTGTATCGCAGATTGCCAGACAGGGTTTTGGCGTTGCCTCCTATAATGACACCGCCATACACCACGTCAAAGCCTTTGGCCGCATCAATGTAGGCTGAAAGATAATTGTCGTCGGGTATCTCCACCTCGCAATCAATAAACAACAACCATTCATATTGGGCGCTTTGCGCGAGGAAATTGCGCGTGAAAGCGCGTCCCATGTTTACATTGTTCCTTATGTAGCGGCAGTTTGAAATAGCCGCGACAGCCTCGTTTTCCTTCACAATGTCGGCTTTATCCGAACCGTCATCGGCCACGACAATCTCATATTTGAGATTGCCTGTGGCTTCTGCTACATCCGATAACCGCCTTACAAGTTCAATGCAGCGGTTGTTGTAAGTAGGAATCAATATGGACAATTGTTCTATCATGTGTAAGAATGGGTTATTATTGCATTTTCTCTTTCAGATACGTCCCAGTGTAGCTGTCTTTGCAAGCTGCTATGTCAGCCGGAGTTCCTGTGCAAACCACGTTGCCTCCGTTGTTTCCACCGTCTTTCCCGAGGTCGATGATATAGTCGGCACACTTTATTACATCCATATTGTGCTCGATGACAATAACAGAGTGCCCTTTCTCAATAAGAGAATTGAATGCCTTCAACAGACACTGGATGTCATGAAAATGCAGACCGGTTGTGGGTTCGTCAAAGATGAACAATGTTGGTTCTTGGCGTTCCTGCCCGATAAAATAGGCCAGTTTTACACGTTGGTTTTCTCCGCCTGACAATGTGGAGGAACTCTGTCCCAGTTTTATATATCCCAGCCCCACTTGTTCAAGAGGCATCAGACGCTTTACAATGGCTTTCTCTCCGTGCTCGGAAAAGAAAGATACAGCTTCGGAAACTGTCATCTCCAGGACATCATAGATGTTCTTCTCATGGAATCGTACATCAAGGATGTCTTTCTTGAAACGTTTGCCATGACAAGCATCACACTCCAGAATGATGTCGGACATGAATTGCATCTCAACGGTAATTGTCCCTGCCCCCTTGCATTCTTCGCATCGTCCGCCTTCGGCATTGAAGGAAAAGTGTTGGGCACTAAACCCTTCCTGTTTTGCCAAAGGTTGTTCTGAATAAAGACGGCGTATAGCATCGTAGGCTTTTACATAGGTGGCGGGATTTGAACGTGTGCTCTTTCCTATCGGGTTCTGGTCAACATACTCTACATGTGACACTTGGTTCCAGTCGCCTTCTATCGCAGAATATTCCCCTGGAGCGTCAGCCGCTTCGTTAAGGTGGCGTTTCAGTGCCGGAAACAGGATGCCGGTTACGAGAGAGGATTTTCCCGAACCGCTGACACCGGTTACAACGGTAAGCACATTAAGCGGGAATTGCACGTCAATGCCTTTAAGATTGTTCATCCGTGCCCCTTTTATCGTTATCGCCTTGTTCCACTGCCTGTAACTGAGAGGGCGTTTTATCTGTTCCTTTCCCGTAAGATATCTTACCGTATGGCTTCTGCTTTTTTCTGCATCAATATTGCCTATCTCGTCAACCATACCCTCGAAAACCACCTCTCCGCCATTGGTTCCGGCATCGGGGCCTATGTCAATGAGATAATCGGCGGCACGCATTATCTCTTCGTCATGCTCTACAACCACCACGGTATTGCCTATGCTTTGAAGTTTGCGCAATACAGTTATCAGCCTATGGGTGTCTTTGCTGTGCAATCCAATGCTTGGTTCGTCAAGAATATACAATGAACCGACAAGTGAACTGCCCAACGATTTTGTCAGGTTTATGCGTTGGCTCTCGCCGCCGCTCAATGTCATTGCTGCACGGTTGAGGCATAGATAGCCCAGGCCCACCTCGTCGAGAAAATGCAACCTGCTCTTTATCTCCTTCAACAGACGGTCGGCAATCTGCATTTCTTGCGGAGTGATGCTAAGGTTATTAAACCATTCTATCAGGTTTGACACGGGTACTTCCACCAAGTCGGTGATGCTTTTTCCGGCGATTTTCACCCATGACGATTCTTTTTTCAGGCGTTTGCCTTTACACGATGGGCATATTGTCTTGCCGCGATAGCGGCTCATCAGCACACGATACTGTATTTTGTACTGATTGTCTTTCACCATTTTAAAGAAAGCATCTATGGATATGCGATTCTCCGCAGCAAGTTTCCTTTCAGACGGCAAACCATGCCACAGCATGTCTCTTTGTTTTGGCGTGAGCTTGTAGTATGGTTCAAATATCGGAAAATGGTCTTTTGCAGCCTTGCGGCAGAACTCCGTTTTCCAAACGCTTAATTTGTCACCATGCCAGCACTGGACGCATCCGTCATATACGCTTAAAGATGTATTAGGAATGACAAGCTTTTCGTCGATGCCGATTACCATTCCGAAACCTTCGCATTCTTGACATGCTCCGGACGGCGAATTGAACAAGAACATATTGTCGTTGGGCTTTTCGAAAGCGATGCCGTCGGCTTCATATTCCGAAGAAAAATCGTACTTAATTCCTGCCGGCAACAACACTACCCTACATTTTCCGTTTCCTTCGAAGAATGCCGTTTCCACCGAATCGGTAACACGCGATATGGTTTCAGGGTCGTTGCTTGCATTTATGCGGTCGATAACCAAGTAAATTTCATCGGCCTTTGCGTTTTCAATGGTTTGACAATCTTCCAGAATATCATCAATGCGCTTTATCTCATTGCTCAGCCAAACGCGTGAGTATCCTTGCTGCAACTCAACAGACAGTTGTTTCTGCAATGTGCGTCCCTCTGCGACATGCAGCGGCGACAGTATTACAAACTTGCTGCCTTCCGAAAACTGCAAAATCTTGTCCACGACATCCTGCGAAGTGTGCATTGCAACTTCCTCTCCGCTGAACGGCGAGATGGTGTGGCCTATGCGTGTAAACAACATGGACAGATATTGGTATATTTCTGTCATCGTTCCCACGGTGCTGCGTGGGTTTCGCGATATTACCTTCTGTTCGATGGCAATGGCCGGTGGCAGACCGGCAATGAAGTCGCATTCCGGCTTATGCATACGTCCAAGGTATTGACGCGCATAGGAAGATAGCGACTCTACATATCGGCGTTGCCCTTCTGCATACAAAGTGTCGAAGGCAAGCGACGATTTCCCGGAGCCGGAAACGCCGGTTATGACAATAAACTTATTGCGGGGAATTCTCAGACTGATTTTTTTCAGGTTGTTAACCCTCGCCCCTTTTATTTCTATACACTTGTCCATAAACAATAAGGGAGGTTTCCCTCCCTTTTAATATGTTTTGTTTCTTCTTTTCCTTTACATATATTGCCGTTATAGGCAATAGCGTTTATGAGTTCATTGAAAGCAAGAACTCGTCGTTGTCGCGTGTCCTCTGCATTTTGTCATGAATGGAATTCATTGCTTCCATGGGGTTCATGTCTGAAATGAAGTTCCTCAAAACCCACATGCGGTTGAGTGTTGTGTCATCCTGAAGCAAATCGTCGCGACGTGTGCTCGATGCAACAAGGTTTACTGCCGGGAATATGCGCTTGTTAGACAACGACCTGTCAAGTTGCAATTCCATATTGCCGGTGCCCTTGAATTCCTCGAATATGACCTCGTCCATTTTAGAACCGGTATCTATGAGTGCTGTGGCTATAATAGTAAGCGAGCCGCCTCCTTCTATATTTCGGGCCGCGCCAAAGAATCGTTTCGGCTTTTGCAGCGCATTGGCATCAACGCCACCAGTCAACACCTTGCCCGATGCTGGTGAAACGGTGTTGTAGGCTCTGGCCAGACGGGTTATCGAATCGAGGAATATTACAACGTCATGTCCGCACTCCACCATTCGCTTTGCCTTTTCCAACACGATACCGGCAATCTTCACATGGCGTTCAGCCGGTTCGTCAAAGGTTGATGCTATCACCTCTGCATTTACGGTTCTTGCCATGTCGGTGACTTCCTCAGGCCGCTCGTCTATGAGCAGCATCATCAGATAAGCCTCAGGGTGATTGGCGGCAATGGCATTGGCAATATCCTTCATCAGTATAGTCTTTCCCGTTTTGGGTTGTGCCACAATCAAGGCGCGCTGTCCTTTTCCGATTGGCGAGAACAAATCCACTATACGGGTACTGAGATTTGTCGTTGCCTTGTCGCCGCAGAGGTTGAACTTTTCGTCGGGGAATAGTGGCGTAAGATGCTCAAACGAGATGCGGTCGCGTACATCGGCAGGCTCCCGCCCATTTATCATGTCTATATTTGTAAGCGGGAAATACTTTTCACCGTCATGGGGTGGACGTACATGGCATTGCACCACATCTCCTGTCTTCAATCCGTAGCGTTTGATCTGTGGGGCAGATACATATACATCGTCGGGTGACGACAAATAGTTGTAGTCGCTGGAGCGGAGGAATCCATATCCGTCGGGCATTACTTCAAGCACGCCGTTGGCAGTTATGATGTCAGAAAAGTCATATTGCTCCTCTGTCTCTGTTTCTTGGAATTGGAAGGGTTGTGTGGGGTTTTGTGCAGGCGACGTTGGGTTGTCAAACATGTCGAATGTGGGAACAGCCCCATGGTCTTCAATTGGAAGGTCGATTACAGGAATGAAATCGGTACCGTCGTCAGGATCACCGCTCCAGACATTTGTGCTGTTCTGGATGATTGCCGCTTCCTGGTTCTCGTTGTGTGCGTTTATTTTTGCCTGTAATCTTGCTATGAGGTCATTGTTCTCATCATCGGTGTTGTTTTCGCCCATAGCAGCGAAAGTTTCTTCGGGAATGTCGCCAGTTGTTTCTTCCTCTGTTGTCTGGGTGTCACCGGCATTGTCGTTTGTTTCCTCTACCGGCAAGGTGGTTTTGTCTGTTTCTGCCATGGCATCGCTTTCCGGCTCGTTGCTGGGTTCGTTTTCTTTTGCTTCAGCCATGGCTATAAGCTCAAGTTCCTTTTTCGATTTCCTGCCACGGCGTTTAGGAGCAGGTGTGGCGGTTGCGTCGTCTTCAGGCTTTTGCATGTTGGCTGCATCAGGCATGTCGGCTTCATCTTTAAACAATGACTGTTGCTGTGTGTCTGCAGCAGACTTGTTCTTTTTCAAATCGAAGTTTTCACCGTCTTTGCCATTTACCGAGTACACACGGTCGGTGTCCTTTTTAACTATTCTTGTGCGTTTGCGTTTTGTGCCTATTGGATTTTTGCTGCCTTCTATTTCGGCTTGCTTGTCAAGTATGTCGTAAGTGATATCTTCCTCACTTGCACCTGACGCGATGCTTATGCCAAGTTGCTTGGCAATATCTTCCAAGTCGGACACACTTTTCGATAATAATTCGTCTTTACTATACATATATTAAAAGTAAAATATGATGAGAAGAAATGTTTCACGAGTGGAAACACCTTTGTTAAAGTTGCTGCAAAGTTACAAAAAACAAATGGTTTTTCGTTTTGTTTTCCCGCCATTTTTCTGTGTATTTAAAACAATTAACACTATAATTTGCGCATTGGGCGGTTTGTCCGTATGTAAGTTCAACCATGACGTTCTTGTTGCCTTTGTCCATTTTCACTCATTCTTTCAAATACACAGAAGAGTGTTGGCAGACACAACAGAATGGCTATGGTGCCAACCAACATTCCGCCAACCACACAAGTACCGATGGCCACATTGCCCCTCGCACCAGCACCCCGTGCAAGCATCAAGGGAATCATGCCGACAATCATCACACTTGCCGTCATAACTATTGGACGCAAGCGAACGGCAGAGGCAGAAAGCGTAGCACTGACTATGGACAAGCCTGCCTTGCGCTGCTCTGTAGCGTATTCCGTTAGCAGGATGGCTGTCTTTGCCAACATACCGATGAGCATCACCAATCCTATTTGCATGTAGATGCTGTTGTCTATGCCGAACACAGCAGACAGAATAAAACTGCCGCAAAGTCCGAATGGAACTACGAGGAGAATGGCAAAGGGGATAAGCATACTCTCATAAAGACAGCACAGGATGACGTATATAAACACAAGACTGACTGTGAGAACCAATAGGGTTGTGTTTCCCCGTGAAGACTCCTCACGAGACAGACCGCTTAGTTCATAACCATAACCTGCAGCAAGAGTCTTGCTTGCCACCTCGCTTATCGCCCGAATCGCCTCTCCCGAGCTATATCCTGCGGCTGCCGTACCATTGACTCGTATGGCAGGGAAGAGGTTGAAGTGGGTGAGGTATTCCGGTCCGTTCACTTTCGTCAGTGTCACATATTCGCTTAATGGCGACATCGTTCCGTCATTGCTTCTCACATACATGTTTGCCAAGGAAGCCTCGTTCAGGCGGTAAGTGGCTTCCGACTGCACCATCACGCGATAAAGCTTGGTGTATTTGTTGATGTTGGAGGCGTAGTCGCCACCAATATACGATGCCAAAGTGCCAAGTACATCTTTTGGCGACATATTTTTCATTAGGCAGCGTGCGGCATCCACCTCCACCATATACTGTGGATAGTCTATCTTGAACGTGTAGTGTGCCTTGGCTATTTCCGGGCGTTGGTTCAAAGCATCCACAAACTGTTTTGTTGCTTCCGAGAGGGTTTTGAAATCTTCATTCTTGCGGTTCTGCACATAAAGTTCAAAGCCACTTGCCGAACCATAGCCGCGTATCGTTGGAAGTGTGGCACAGTTTACGTCTGCCTCCTTTATGAAAGCCGTGCGACGATATATTTCATTTACCACACTGTCGATGTTGTCTTCTGGTCGGGTACGCTCACTCCATGTTTTCAAACGCACGGAGAGGAAACCGGCAGAGGATGTTTGGTTCTGCTGGGCATCGCGACCGTCTATGCGGGTGTGAATCTTTATTTGCGGAATGTTTTTGACGACGGCCTCCACTTGATTCATTACCTTGGCTGTTTGCGCAAGGCTATACCCCGGGCGGCACTGCACATTCACGTCGATAGTACCCATGTCTTCCTGAGGCACAAGGCATGTAGGCGTGGTCATAACCATAATAATCAACACAATCAAGGAAAATGGTAATGAAAGAATGACGAGTTTACGATGCCGTATGGTAGACAAGACACAACGAAGGTATGGGGCAATCCATTCGTTCTGTTTGATATCCACATATTCTTTACGTCTTTTCCCTGATTTTAATATCAGTGCACTAAGTGCAGGACATAGCGTCAAGGCATTGGATAAAGAGATGGCCACGGCTGCAGCCATTGTCAATCCAAACTCCTTATAAAACACACCTGTAGTTCCGCTTGTGAAACTTATGGGAATGAACACAGCCATAAAGACAATGGTAGTAGTGATGAGTGCCGACTTCAATTCTCTCATGGCCTCAACCGTTGCTTGAAAGACCGTGATGTTTCTCTTGCTAAGTTTCGTCTGTACCGCTTCCACCACCACGATAGAGTCGTCAACCACAGTGCCGATGACAAGCACAAGCGCGAAAAGCGTGAGCAAATTGAGAGAGAACCCCACAACATAGATGAAAGCGAATGTGCCGATGAGCGAGACGAGAATGGCGATAACTGGTATCATCATCGACTGCCAGTCACGCAAGAAGACGAATACGGCGACGACCACCAGCACGAGGGCAATGACGAGCGTTTCCGTTACATTACGCATGGAAGCACCGAGAAAGTTCATCACGCTTGTTTGGTCTTCGAGCACCATGCCGGGCGGAAGAGTTTTCCTTACCTCATCCTCCACCTTGTCTATCTGCTTGATGATTTCATTGGCGTTTGTACCTGCTGTTTGCGTGATGCTTGCCGATGCACCGGGTTTGCCGTTTGTGGTGCTTTTCATATTGTAGTCCACCGTCCCCAATTCCACTTTTGCCACATCGCCCAGCCTCAACACATTGCCATCGGTGGAAGCCTTTAGCACAATATTACGAAACTCCTCTATTTCGGTATAGCGGCCCCTGTATTTCAGTACATACTGAAAGGTATTGCCAGACTCCGCCCCCAACGTTCCCGTTGGCGACTCTATGTTTTGCGTAGCCAAGGCATTGTCGATGTCATCAGGCACCAAACCATAGGCATGCATCTTGTTAGGGTCGAGCCAGATGCGTAGGGCATAGTCGGCACCGAACACGTTCACCTCGCCCACACCGGCAATGCGTGACAGTTGGGGCTCAATGTTTATCTTCATATAGTTGGTGAGAAACTTCGAGTCGTAGCGTCCGTCGGGACTGTAAAGCGTAATGAACTTAAGGTTGGAGTTTTGCGTTTTCTTTACCGTTACGCCGCTCTTTGTCACTTCTGCCGGTAGCAGTCCCTGTGCGGAAGACACCCGGTTCTGCACGTTCACTACCGCCATGTTCGGGTCTGAACCTTGCTTGAAATATATGGTAATAGTGCAAGTTCCGTTGTTGGCCGCCGAGGATGTCATGTACTGCATGTTCTCCACACCGTTTATCGATGCTTCCAACGGTGTGACGACACTCTTCATGATGGTTTCGGCATTGGCACCCGTATACGTTGCACTCACCTTCACCGTAGGCGGAGCGATGTCGGGATATTGCTCTATCGGAAGGTTGAGCAGGGCGATGATACCTAAGATAACGATTACGACCGAGAGCATAACCGACATAATCGGTCGGTTGATGAATTTTTTGATGTCCATGTTGTTCTACTTTTACTTGTGCATTGATATGCTTTGGCACGGCAAACGTAGTGAATGAGTTTGTAGACATTTGGTGGTTTTGCAGCGTTTGCGCTTTTTGAGTTCAAAACACGTTTTTCTTCAAACTTTCTACAATTTCACACCTTACCTTTGCGTTATATTCAGAAACAGAAAAATCATGTGGAAATATTACGCATTGCTTTCGGCCTTCTTTGCCGCCCTTACGGCAATCTTTGCCAAGATTGGGGTGAAGGACATCAATTCTGACCTTGCCACGGCCATCCGTACCACCATCATCCTTCTCATAACATGGGGCATAGCCTTAGCAGGCAGTCATGCAAGTGAGGTGAAGAGCATATCAAGTCATACATGGCTGTTCCTGATTCTGTCGGGAATGGCAACGGGGCTATCGTGGTTGTTCTACTTCAAAGCGTTGCAGATTGGCGACGTTTCACGGGTGGCGCCTGTTGACAAACTGAGCGTAGTGTTCACCATATGCCTGTCGTTCCTTTTTCTGAAAGAGCCTGTCAATGCCAAGGTTATTGTCGGAGCTTTGCTAATAACGTCAGGCAGCATTGTGATGCTATATAAATAAGGTAAAGGAAATATGAAAATACTTATAATAGAAGACGAACACGAACTCTCTGACAGCATTGTGAGTTATCTGAGCGGCGAGAAATACTTGTGTGAACAGGCGTTCACCTACGACGAGGCTCGCTTAAAGGTGAATGTCTACGACTACGACTGTGTGTTGCTTGACCTGATGCTGCCCGGCGGCAACGGACTTGACCTTTTGCGCGACATACGCAAGCGACGCAATCCCGTCGGTGTAATTATAGTGTCGGCAAAGGATTCTATCGACGACAAAGTGAGGGGCTTGCAAATCGGGGCAGACGACTATCTTGCCAAGCCTTTTCATCTTGCCGAACTGAGCATGCGCATCTATGCCGTAATTAGGCGGAGAGACTTTTCGGCAAACAATTTCATAGAAAGCAACGGCATCAGCATCAATCTGCTCGACAAATCGGTCGTGGTGGGCGAGATGCCTGTGGTATTGACAAAGTCGGAATACGAACTGCTGCTTTTCTTCATCGGCAACCGAGGCCGCGTGGTGTCTAAAAGTGCATTGGCAGAACATCTCAGCGGCGAAATGGCAGACATGATGGACAATCACGACTTTGTATATACACACATCAAGAATCTCAAGGCGAAGCTGGGAGCGGCAGGATGCAAAGACTGCATACGCAATGTGTATGGTATGGGCTATAAATGGCAGAATGTATGAGAGCAGAATTGAATAGCAATGAAAAGATGAAACAACGCAGCCTCTTGCGCAAGTCGATGACGCAGTTTGTCACATGCATCTGCGTATTGTTTGTCCTCGCTATGCCCCTGTTCTATTGGCTTACCAAGAACTATTACGCCGAGGATATGGAAGACCTTGTTACGGCAATTCAAGCCGGACAGAGCATCCCTGCTCCCGATTTGGAAAAGGATATCATGGTGGGAATCATGATTCAATATGTGCTTATCACAGCTATGCTTGGCATTGGCGTGGTGTTGACAATGCGCATCATTTCGCGAAAGCTATGGTTGCCATTCGACAAGACTTTAGACGGTTTGGAAACATTCAGCCTTGAGAATGGTAATGTCCCTGCATTGCCTACAAGTGATGTGAGGGAGTTTAGCCGTCTTAACGATTCCTTGAATCAGCTCATGCACAGGAGTCTTGACAGTTACAGAGCACAGAAAGAATTTACGGAGAATGCTTCCCACGAATTACAGACCCCTCTCGCCATATTCAAAAGCAAGCTCGACATCTTGCTGCAACAACAGGAACTGACGGAGAACCAGGCGAAAATTATACAAGACCTCTACCAGACAACCGCCCGCCTCTCACGTCTTAACCGCAACTTGTTGCTTTTGGCAAAGATAGAAAACGCCCAGTTTGCCGATTCGGAAAACATTTGTTTGAATACATTCATCGAGGAGTTTCTCCCCTCTCTCGAAAGCATTGCCGATGGGCTGCACATCATAAAAGATTTCCAACATGAGATAAAGATAACGGCAAACCGCCCGTTGATGGAGAGTATGCTCAACAATCTTGTGGTAAATGCCGTGCGGCACAATCGAACAGACGGCAACATCACCCTATCAGTCAAGGAAAACGCCTTGGTCGTATCAAACACATCTGATGAGCTGCCCCTTGATGCCACGCACATCTTCAACCGTTTCTACCGTCCGTCACAAAACAAACAGGGAAACGGTTTGGGACTTGCCATCGTGAAGGCTGTGTGCGATTATCATCAATGGACAATAACCTACGCCTATGCTGAGGGAAATCATATCTTTGCCGTGAAATTCTGAGATTTCCAACAGTAAAAAAAGAAACGTTGTTTTTGTCCCGATACGGCTTTTGTCATATCGGGACAAAAACAGTTACATGGATTTCACGGTGTTCTCTATAATTTCAATTTCTTCTTTGTCAAGACTGTACTTGGCATACAACTGTCGGTCGATTTCTTCAAGTTGTGCAGTCCAGTCAATATCCGATGCATTGGTGAAATCCTGTATAGGGACAAACATGAATTTGTCGGAAGACAGGTCTTGCGACGTTATTGTCTGCAACATCAGATAACGCAGGAATTTGGTTTTGAGATATTGCGTGAAATTGTTGGCCCCAGCTTCGTTTTCAAAGACATTTCCCACGAGATAGCTTTGGGTGCATATCACTCCCGGCTGCAGAGTCATAACCGAAGACAATACGCGGTATTGTCCGTTGCGGTCGGGTGTGCCGGCATGTTCGCATGTCGCTTTTGAGAAAATCACCTTATACAAGTCTGTCCATTGACTGTTTTTCTTGATGCTTTCACGGGTTACATACGTTGTCGCCCCACTCGATTTCAGTTCCACCGACTGGGCAAAAGGAGACTCGTTTCCGCGATATGTCGTCACGAATCCGAAAGGAGTCTGACCACTCACAATTTCGCTCAGCATGTGTTTGCTTTTCGACATCACTTTCTCTATCACCGACAGTGCGTCGTTGTTGCGAATGAATACGGGGTATTCGTCAAGACGGCGTTCTTGTGAGCGGCTCTTGCCGTGCAGGGTGTTTGTAAATTCACAGTTGCCGTTGTGGTGCGCATCCCACAGAAAATATCCCACACCGCCTGAAATGTCAACAGTGGGGAAACAGTCTTTCGAGTCAACAAAGTCGAAAATTTTCCTCAGCCTTTTGTCGGTGAGCATGTCTTTTCTGAATTTGTCCAGTCCACGGCCTCCCGTAAACCAGCGCGACGGCATTATCATCGATATGTAGTTGGGGGAGAATTCTTTAGCGGTTTCCATGAATTGGTTGTAAAGCGGAATACCGTAGTTGTCTTTTTGCTCCCCGATGTTGACCTGATATGGAGGGTTGCTTATGATAGCGTCGAATTTCATGTTTTCTATGTCGTTGGCGTTCCAAAAAGTCTTGCCGTTGGCTACTGTCCTTGCAAATTTCTTTTTATATACCATGATTTGCCCCGTTAAGTTCTCGAGGCACTTTACGTTGGCTTTCGTGTCGCGGAAACCCGTCAGCGTGCGTCTTGTTATCCGTTCCGCCATTTTTGTCTTGCACAAAACGAATATGTTTTTCTCTATCACTTCAGTCCATAACTGTTCAGCCTCCTCGTCGGACAAGGTGTCGAAAAGTCCCTGCGACTGACTGCTGCGTATCTTGTATATGCCGTAAGCCATATACAATGCATACAAGCCAGTCTTCGAACATATATCGAGAATCTTCGACTTTGGGTTCATAAACACTTTGTCTGTCACTTCACCGTGATATACAAAACGCGGTTCTCGCAACAGCTTTTCATGTTTCTTGTCCCAGAAATCATATCCGCCCAAGGTGTCGCTCATGTGCATGTTTACCAGTCTCCACGGCGTAAGCACTGTCTCTTTGTCGGGATAACAGAAATCGGACAGGATGTCGGCAATTTCGTTTATGCGTTCCACAACCGGAAGTTTGTCGGCTGCCTTCACCCTTTCGGCAATTGCTTTTGCAGTTGCCACAAAGACATCTTCGCGGTAGAAACGGCGTAGGCGCATGAACATTTTCATGGTAATGCCGCGTGGCATGAATTCTTTCCACGAGTCTTCGTCAATTTGTTTTATGAAAGTGTCGAGCGTGAGCGCATCTATCTTGTCGGTTGTGCCATATATCATCATAGGGAAACGCGCTGATATTTGGTTGAGTATGGCAAGTATTTTCTGCCGACGTGACAGAGCCGTTGAACTTGATGGTGACGTTTCCGCATTTTCTGCCGACTGCTTTTCCGAAATATTCCCGACATCCTCAGCGTGCTTTCTCACGCGTTTCTTTCCACGGGTCACTGCGTCACGGTTGTCGCTGCGGCTTTCGGCAGTTGCCATGGATATGGCCTTTGCAACCTCGTCGAGCAACTGCAGGTCTTGCTTTCGCAAGTTTTCGAGATTTCCGTAAAGACAACTGTCGCGGAATCCCTTTCTTATTAAGTTGTCTGAGTAGGTCTGGTTTACGTCTCTCACAAACTCACTGGCCCCGTAGCGCACGGCTTTGCCGCCACGCACACATACCAGACGGCAATACGACAGGAACTGGGCGACTTTTGTCATGTGGTCGCCGGCAACACTGTCGTCAACGGTGTTGTTTATGTATTGGTCGAGAATCGTAAGCGTGCGTTCGGGAGAAAAGTCGAAAACATAACAGTTTTGCTTTATTCTTCCGTCGCTGTATGGTGTCTGACACCTGAACATTGTCTGCATGTAGCGCGCCACGCCAGCGTCAGCTCCACCAGACAACATCATTATTCCCGTCCATTCAGGAACTGATGCACCTACTGTCAAACGACCGCAAGACAGGGTTATGGTGCGTTCGTGGCTTCTTATGGCTTCTTTCACTCGGTTCAGAGCATTCTTTTCCAAACGCGACATTTCGGCAATGTCTTCTCGGTCATGTGTGGATTCGCCTTCGCCTGCCACGTTTACGATGTTGTATTCGCTGAAGGCATTGTCGGCGGTTTGTTCGGAGAGGATTTCAGCAAGCCGTTTGGCTGCCTTTACTCCAGGTACTGACCATAATGTATGCTTAAACACATCGGCGTTTCTGCCGACAGCAAAGGGACTTACAGTTCCCGATTGTTCGTTTGATATAATATGTAGGAAAGAACGGACATCAGCTTCATGCACAAACTCTCCATTTGTGTCGTCAACCCTTAGAAAATCATGGAAAGCGAATGCCCCGTTGCCTTCTTCACGGTATTTTTTGAAGTTTCGTCCCAAGTCGATTGTAACGACATTCATTGTCGCAAGCGGCTCATACGGGTTCGGTTCGCCGGGATGCTTTACTTCCCATTCGGCTTTTGCCCTTTGCTCCATGGTGTAGTCCCACCTGAAGACATCGTTGGCTTCAAATTCTGCTGCTATATTATATGGTGTGCCCGACAGATAGAGCGTTTTCACATTGCGCTTGCTCTGCAATTCAGCCAATACTTCCTTGCCGAGCTTGGTTGATATACCCTCGTGTGCCTCGTCTATTATGAGCAAATCCCATTTTGTGGAAAATATGTCGTTGTTCTTGTCGAGCCTGCTGCTCTTGTTTACACGCTTCGACCCGCGCAAGTCCTGCATAGATGCAAAATAAATGTAGCGGAAATTCTTGTCAGCGCATGCGTGGTGTTCCAAATCGCCGAAATCCTCACCGACATGGTTCTTTGCGTTTACACCCGTTTTGCGTGCTTTGCTTCCGTAAAGGCAGTCGGTGAAGCCGATTTTTTCAAAGTCGTCAAACCATCCTTCGCGCACCACGGGGCGGTGTGTAAGGATGAGCGTGCGGCGGAATGTACCGCGTTTCACCATTTCGAGCGCGCATAATGTTTTGCCGAAACGCATCTTGGCATCCCACAACATTTTCTTGCCACGCTTGAAGCAGGCAAGTGTTTGTTCCACCGCATGCAATTGCTCCTCGCGCAGCGTTATTCCGTTGTCTTGGCCTATGATTGAGCCTGTTTCTTCTTCGGCGATGTTACATGTGTCTTTGTCGGTGAATTGCTTTATGGCATCAATCAGCGACTGTTTGTCGGCCACAAACCAGTCGCTGCTTTCAGAATCAGCCTCGGCTGCTGTGTCAGGATGTTTGAATCCCCGGCTGCCAAACCATTCATGCAGTTCGGCCTTCCCGAATGCAATGCGTTTTTCTCCGCATTTCAGCACCGCAAGTGCAGCATATTCCAACACGGCGGCATTGCCGTCGGTGTTGTTCTGGGCTATGGCCTCGTTTGCGGCTCTGTTAAGGATGTCACAATTCGGTTCCAACTCTCCAGAATGGCCGTTGTAATTCACAGATGCCACGCCGACATTGAGTTGCCCTTGGCGACGAGTATCGGCGGTGCCATATATGTATATAATGTTGTAAACGCTTGTTCCTTCAAAGTTTGTCATATCTCGATTTGTCAATAATGTCCTTAAATAATATCTCATGTCCCGACAGAGTGTCGGTTGAATGCCATTCTTTCACAATGCAGAATGTTCTGTTGCATGGCTGTATGCAATCTTCACGCGTTGGTATTGCGAATGTCGTGCCGTCCATTTGCCATATATTCCATGAAATTATGATTGCGGCTTTTTCCAAGGTTTCTATATACGGTGCCCTACCCCATTTTTCTACATAGTAGTCGTGGAATGTGCACAGGAGATTCTCGCGTGCGAGAAACACATTGTCGCCCTGCCAGTCGAAACCGTAAACCGACTGCAGTGCCTGATAAGCCTTGCGCAGCCATTGCCGACGGTTGGCTTTGTTGTATGTAGAGTCAGTGTTTTCATTTATCACACGGAATTTTCGGTCGAGCAAACCTACACGTCGTTCAAGTGCTATTGGCTGTCCGTTGGTCACGTCATAGCGGCTTGCTATGTATGGGGCTTCTCCGCATGCCATTTCCATGCGCCGCGCCCTTACATAGTCAAACCATGTTTTCCCTTTCGGGAAAGTCACGCGCTCGGTATTAACCGTCCAGTCGGGAGCCCCCCCTTCATTATATTTCTCCACATTGAAAACGCCGCCCTCGCCAAACCATGCCTCGTCGACAAGGTTGTTTTGGGCATTGCACAGCCAAGCCGGGGTGAACACTTCGGCTTTGCATTTGGCGCGGAGCGAACGGGTGTCGCTATGTTTCAGCACCTGTGGCAGAATTATGTTGCAGCCGTCGTGTGTCACGTCTTCGGGCATAATCCGTTCGTAGTAAGCGCGCTTGCCGCCCTCTCTCGATGCATAGTCGTCGGTTGCCCAAAAGATGTTTACCTGCCGATTCTCCGAACTGAGGGTGTTGTCTTTCAACAATATAGTGAGAAGCCTTTCGTTGTTTCTCACTACATTTCCACTCCAAAGATCGGTTATGTCTGCCATGCTGCCCTTCGTTATGCTTTATTTAAATGTGGGTGTAGTTTCTAACTACAAAATTAATCAATAATTTTTACCTGTGGAAGTTTAACCGCAAAAAACCTGTTCTGTCAGTGTAGTGCATTCTGTATTATCGTGTCGATGTTTTTTGTCTGTTCTTTCGCTGCCATGTGGCTCACTCCTTGCAGCGCACCACATCGACCACATGGCTGCCCGCGCCCATGAGGTCGGGGCGTTCTGACGCACGCTTCTGATAGTCAAGGAAACTGGCAAAGGTTTCGTCGCTCATGCGGTTGAGGCGTGTGCGCATGTAGTCGGCAGGGCCGTCGGGCGAGAAAATGGTGACACGCTCCAGGAGGGAGAGACGGTCCAGACGGTCGATGTCGTCGAGCCGTACATAGTCGTACAACTCGTCGGGGTGCGCCTGTATGTGGAAGTCGGCATCTACCGCGCCCCGTTCCATCAGTCCACCGATGCGGTCTTCGTCGAAACAATAAGTAAGGATACTGTACTCGTTCATGAGATAGGCCACGAAGATTAGTCCGCCGGGCTTGGTCACACGCCGTGCCTCGGCCAATGCCTCAAGTTTGCCGCTGTCGCCGATGAGGTGATAGAGGGGGCCGAGCAGAAGCGTAATGTCGGCCCACCCGTCGGGCAGGAAAGGCATGCTGCGCGCGTCGCCCTGGGTGACGCACGCCGAAGGCTCACGTTTCAGAAATACGTCGATGTTGCGGCGCACCAACTCCACGGCCCGCACCTCGTAGCCCTCGGCCATAAGTGCTGACGTGTAGCGGCCCGTTCCGGCTCCGATGTCGAGCAAGCGCATGCCAGGACGCAAAAAACGGTGCAGGTGGTGCATGGTGGTTTCAAACTCCACGATGCCGTGTCGGCGCAGTAGGCGCAGGTCTTCAGGGTGCTTGTTGTAATGTTTCTCGATGTTGGATAATGCCATGATTGCTGATTTTCGATTTCCGAAATTGTATTTCTATTCAAGTGCTATTGCAAAATTACACATTTTGTCGCAACTGCGAAAGTGAATTGGTCGGCGAGTTGGCAACGCACCTCTTATCCCGAACTGGGGTAATTATTGACGTGTTTTAGAGAAGCCCGAACACGCAATCTGACAATAGGCCAGTGAATGGGGTATTTAGAATCGCTGCTGAGGCAGCATAAAATATAACGGAGTATTAGTAAATAGTTTCTAATATATTTCTAATCTCTCCTTAGAACACTCTAATCATATTTCATCTTTTGCCTCCGTAAAAACTCGTACATTTGCACCCGCAATTCGAGATATGTGAAGTCGTGGTGATTTGTTCCGCCCGAGACAGTTGCCGCAGACCATATTTTAGTGACTTTCATCGTCACCTAACCAAGCAAAATTATAGGAGATAAAGACAATGAAGAAAGATTTACGTAAAACTCTGGGACAGAACTATATCGTAGAGACCGTCGTAAAGAGAAACGACTTCGTAGTAAGAGACTTTATACATGAGGACACAGAGGACTTCCAGAAGTTCGGTGGAAACGAAGAGCTAGACTTCTCTTATACTCAAACGCCTTTTCTTGACATGGTTCACAAACGTGCGGGTTGGCTCATTATACTGTTTGTCAGCGAAATGCTGACGGCCTCCGCCATGAGCTACTTTGATGACGAATTGGCTAAAGCCGTAGTCTTGGCACTTTTTGTTCCGATGATTATTTCCAGCGGTGGAAATTCGGGGTCACAGGCTGCCAGCTTAATCATCAGAGCCTTGGCTTTGGGGGAAATCAAGTTGAAGAATTGGTGGCTGGTCATGAGAAAGGAAATCTTGTCAGGACTCTGTCTGGGCTTGATACTGGGAGGCATTGGATTCTGTCGCATTTGGATGTGGCAAACCACAGGACTCTATGATTACGGATGCCATTGGGCACTTGTGGCCACTGCGGTCAGCGTGTCTCTTGTACTCATTGTACTTTGGGGAACATTGGCGGGCTCAATGATTCCTCTGCTGCTCAAACGCATCGGTTTGGACCCTGCCACAGCTTCCGCTCCCTTTGTCGCCACACTTGTGGATGTCACGGGGTTGGTCATCTACTTCACGGTTGCGGCTATCTTCCTGACAGGAAAATTACTGTGATTGATGCAGAGATTAGTGGATATGTAAAATATCTGTGTAACTTTGCCTCCAAAACAAAGATTGAGCACTATGGACAAGATACTGTTGGTGGAGGATGAGGT
>CAVDCP010000009.1:0-80796 GCA_963607545.1 bacterium | reverse complement strand
TGGAAGAATTTGGCTGCTTGCAACCACACTAAAAAATGCTAAAACTGCGAAATCAGCAAAAACGATTTTCGACGGTAATTTGGCATTTTTCCACTTGAATTAAAATTTGGAAAAATGAATTATCTCTTTTCTTCAGAATCAGTTTCGGAAGGACATCCCGACAAGGTGGCCGACCAGATTTCAGACGCTCTCGTCGACCAGTTCCTGGCCTACGACGACAAGGCACACTGCGCCATAGAGTCGTTTGTCACCACCGGGCAGGTGGTGATAATGGGCGAAGTGCGCTCCGACGCCTACATCGACCTGCAGACGATAGCCCGCAAGACGATAAACCGCATAGGCTACACCAAGTCGGAATACCAGTTCGACGGCAACTCGTGCGGCGTGCTCACCGCCATACACGAGCAGAGCGACGACATAGAGCGCGGCGTTAACCGCAGCAACGAGGAAGACCAGGGCGCAGGCGACCAGGGAATGATGTTCGGCTACGCCACCAACGAGACCGAGAACTACATGCCCGTGTCGCTCGACATAGCCCACCTCATAATGCGCACGCTCGCCGACATACGCAAGGAAGGGCGCGAGATGACCTACCTGCGCCCCGACTCGAAGAGCCAGGTGACGGTGGAATACACCGAGCAGGGCGTGCCCGTGCGCATCGACACCATAGTGGTGTCCACCCAGCACGACGAGTTTGACACCGACGACGCGCGCATGCTCGACACCATAAAGCACGACGTGATAAACATCCTCATGCCGCGCGTGAAGGCACAGATACACTCCGACAAGGTGCTCGCCCTCTTCGGCGACGACATAAAGTATTTCGTCAACCCCACGGGCAAGTTCGTCATAGGCGGCCCGCACGGCGACACCGGGCTCACCGGGCGCAAGATAATCGTCGACACCTACGGCGGCAAGGGCGCACACGGCGGCGGAGCCTTCTCGGGCAAAGACCCCTCGAAGGTTGACCGCTCGGCAGCCTACGCCGCACGCCACATAGCCAAGAACATGGTGGCGGCCGGAGTGGCCGACGAGATGCTCGTGCAGATAAGCTACGCCATAGGCGTGGCCGACCCCGTGAACATCTACGTGAACACCTACGGGCACTCGCGCGTGGCCGAGAGCGACGGCGAGATAGCGCAGAAGATAGGCACCCTGTTCAGGCTGAGGCCGAAAGACATAGAAAACGACCTCAAGCTGCGCCAGCCCATGTATCTCGAAACCGCCGCCTACGGCCACATGGGACGCCGCAACGAGGTGGTGAAGAAGACGTTCACCTCGCGCTACCACGAGACGAAGACCTTGGACGTGGAGCTGTTCACATGGGAAAAGCTCGACAGAGTGGACGACATACGCAAGGCATTCGGCCTGTAACCCCACGGCGGCGGCACACAACGTGCCGCCGCTTGAAATGAAAGCCGGGCACGAAACGGACCGCCCCCCGACCCGCTCCGGCGCAACACGACAGAAGAGCAACATGAAAGCATTGGCAACACAACAACCCGACTCGCTGGCCGCAGCCGCCCACGAAGAGGCCGAACAGCCTGCCGCCGCCGTCAGGACCCACCGCGAGCCCACGCCGGCCGAGGTGCTGCGCGCCCTTCCGGCCGACGCAACGCCCGAGCAGCAGGACTCTGCCGTGCAGGCATCGATGAAGCCGCGGCAGATAACCTACAGCTCGCGCCCCGACACGCTGCACCTGCCCGGATGGCCGGCGGGGCGCAGCTACCGCGACGTGACGCTGCCGCAATACTACCGCGAGTCGTATTTCGAGGGCAAGCCGTGCTTCCACCCCGAACTGTTCGGAGGCCGCCTGGGCGTGGCCGGCGACCCCGTGCCCTACAGCATAGCGCGCGACAACGTGATAACGGCACTGCTCATAGGCTGCTTCGTGCTCGCACTCGTGGCCTACGCCAAGTCGAGGCGGTTCATACTCAGGCAGGCCAAGGACTTCTTCCGCCCGCCCTACGGCGAGAAGATGACCGCCATGACCGAGACGGCGGGCGAGATAAGGTTCCAGTTCTTCCTCGTCATGCAGACGTGCCTGCTGCTCGCGCTCGTCTATTTCTTCCATGTGCAGATAAAAGTCACCGACACCTTCGTCATCGACCAGTATCAGGTGATAGGCATCTACGCCGCCATAATATTCGCCGGCATACTCGTCAAGGCCGGGGCATATAGCCTTGCAGGATGGGTGTTCTTCGACAAGCGGCGCAACGAGATGTGGATGAAGGCGCTGCTCTTCCTGCTCGCCATGGAGGGCGTGGCCCTCTTTCCGGTGGTGATGCTCCAGGCCTATTTCGAGATGCCCGTGCAGGCCACGCTCGTGTGCACCGCCATAGTGCTCGGAGTGTTCAGATTGCTGGCCTTTTACAAGCAATATATCATCTTTTTCAGGCGCGAGGGTCTCTCTTTGCAGATTTTTTTGTACTTTTGCACGCTTGAAATCATCCCTATGGCAGCCTTGTTGGGGGCACTTGCCATTGTTAGCAGTTATTTGAAGGTAAATTATTAAGAATAAAAATGATAAAGAAGATTTTGGTATCCCAGCCCGAACCGTCGAGTGAGAAATCTCCTTATTACGACATCGCGAAAGACTTTGGCGTGGAACTCGTGTTCCGCCCGTTCATCAAAGTCGAGGGACTCAGCCCGAAAGAGTTCCGCCAACAGAAGATAGGACTGCTGGATTTCACCGCCGTAGTGTTCACCTCAAGACACGCCATAGACAACTATTTCAACCTCGCCAAGGAAATGCGCATAACCATTCCCGAGGACATGAAATACTTCTGCGTGACCGAAACCATCGCACTCTACATACAGAAATATGTGCAGTACCGCAAGCGCAAGGTGTTCTTCGGCAATACAGGCAAAATCGACGCGCTCATCCCCACAATGGTGAAGCACAAGGGCGAGAAGTATCTCGTGCCCATGAGCAGCGTGCACAACGACTCGGTGACGGCACTGCTCGACTCGAAGAAGCTCAACCACAAGGAGTGCGTGATGTACCGCACGGTGAGCAACGACTTCACCGAGGAAGAGGCCAAGGCATTCGACTGCGACATGCTCGTGTTCTTCAGCCCCACCGGCATAAAGGCGTTCACCAAGAATTTCCCCGGGTTCAAGCAGGGCGACGTGCGCATAGCCACGTTCGGCCCCGCCACGGCAAAGGCCGTGACCGACGAGGGCCTGCGCCTCGACCTGCAGGCACCCACCAAGGAGCACCCGTCGATGACAGGCGCGCTGCGGCACTATCTCGAGAACAACAAATGACGCAGGCCGCACCGGCCCGCACACCAAAACACCCACGACTGTGACAAAGGCATTCGCGCTCCCCAAGAAGGAGAGGATAAACAGCAAGAAGCAAATCGACCGGCTCTTCGCCGGGCGCGGAAGCCGCGCCATGTCGGCCTTTCCGCTGCGCCTCGTGTATATGGAAGAGGAGTGCGGCGGCGACGGCAGTCTGCCCGTGCAGATGATGGTGAGCGTGCCCAAACGCCACTTCAAGCACGCCGTGGAACGCAACCGCGTGAAAAGGCTCGTGCGCGAAGCCTACCGCCGCCACCGCCACATACTGGCCGAGGCCGTGCAGCGCGCCGGACAGCGGCAGCTGTGGCTCGCGTTCATCTGGACATCGGGCGAGATGCGCACCTACGGCGAGGTGGAGAAACGCGTGGTCAACCTGCTGCAGAGGCTGGGGGAGCGGCAATGAACATCCTGCACGCCATATCGCACGCGCTCGCATGGATAACCGTGCAGCCCATACGCTTCTACCAACGGTTCATAACCCCCTACACGCCGCCCTCGTGCCGGTTCACGCCCACATGCTCCGAGTATGCCAGGCAGGCACTGCTCAAGCACGGATTCTTCAAGGGCATGGCACTCGCCGTGTGGCGCATACTAAGATGCAACCCGTGGGGTGGCTCGGGATACGACCCCGTGCCGTAAGTTTCCGGCAAAGGCCGGGCCTCACCAACATACTCAAAAAACATCAAACAAAACCAATTCGATGACAAAGAACTTCGTTGAAGAACTGCGCTGGCGCGGCATGCTCGCGCAGATCATGCCGGGCACCGAGGAATATCTCAACACCCACATGGTGTCGGCGTATCTCGGAACCGACCCCACCGCCGACTCCCTGCACATTGGACACCTCTGCGGCATAATGATGCTGCGCCACCTGCAGCGCTGCGGACACAAGCCCTACCTGCTCGTGGGAGGCGCAACGGGAATGATTGGCGACCCCTCGGGCAAGAGCCAGGAACGCAACCTGCTCGACACCGCCACGCTCTACCACAACCAGGAGGCCATAAAGAAACAGGTGGCAAAGTTCCTCGACTTCGACGGCACCGAGCCCAACAAGGCCGAACTCGTGAACAACTACGACTGGATGAAGGACTTCACCTTCCTCGACTTCGCGCGCGAGGTGGGCAAGCACATCACCGTCAACTACATGATGGCCAAGGACAGCGTGCAGAAACGCCTCAACGGCGAGGCACGCGACGGACTGTCGTTCACCGAGTTCACCTACCAGCTGCTGCAGGGTTACGACTTCCTCTACCAATACCAGAAATACGGCGTGCGCCTGCAGCTCGGAGGCAACGACCAGTGGGGCAACATGACCACCGGCACCGAACTCATACGCCGCACGCTCGGCAGCGAGGCCGAGGCTTTCTGCCTCACCTGCCCGCTCATAACCAAGAGCGACGGCAAGAAGTTCGGAAAGACCGAGAGCGGCAACATCTGGCTCGACCCGGCTCGCACCACGCCCTATGCCTTCTACCAGTTCTGGCTCAACGTGAGCGACGACGACGCAGAGAAATACATAAAGATATTCACCGACCTCGACCGTGAAACCGTTGAGGCTCTCGTGGCAGAGCACAACGAAGACCCGGGACGGCGCATCCTGCAGAAGCGTCTGGCCGAGGAAGTGACCGCAATGGTGCACTCGCGCGCCGACCTGGAGACAGCACAGGAGGCTTCGAGCATACTCTTCGGCAAGGGAACGAAGGAGACTCTCCAGAAATTCGACGAGGCCACGCTCCTGAGCATATTCGAGGGCGTGCCCCACTACACGCTCGCTGCCGACCAGCTCGGACAGTCCGCCGTGGAGATCTTCACCCGCGACGATGTGAAGATATTCGCCTCGAAGGGCGAGATGCGCAAGCTCGTGCAGGGCGGCGGCGTGTCGCTCAACAAGGAGAAGCTCGCGGCGTTTGACCGCGTGGTGACTGCCGACGACCTGATTGACGGTAAATATCTGCTCGTGCAGCGCGGAAAGAAAAACTATTACCTCGTCACCGTGAAGTGACGCGCCTGCTGACGCAACATGAAAGGGCAGGACACGCCACGGCACAGAGCCTCTGGGTGTCCTGCCCTTTTGTCTGCGGCGGCGGCAAAAAAGCACGGCAAAATTTGGCGGTAGCGCAAAAAAGCGTTACCTTTGCAGCCGGAAATGTGGACAGGTGTGCCGCGGCGTGTGCCGGGCAACGCTTCCGCACTTTCGCAAACGGCAATGTCCTATGGTGTAATGGTAGCACAACAGGTTTTGGTTCTGTTTGTGGTGGTTCGAATCCGCCTAGGACAACGCAAAAAGCCTTCCCTCTGCAGGGAAGGCTTTTTGCGTTTTGTGGCACACGGACGTTTCTCCAGTTGCCGGACACCAATGGAATTGAGTTGCGCTTGTAAAACACCTTATTCTCTGTGGCTTTGGTTTGTCCGTGATTGGTATATTTTATAATCGCAAAAAACTGTTTCGATTTTGAACACACCCTACCCGTAGGACAGTGGCAGAAAAGAACGGCGGGCAGCAGCGAAAGTGTCGCTGCTGCCCGTCGTATAGCATTGCTGCCGCCTTGTTGCGGAGCTTGCTTAGAGTGCGTTTTCAAGTTCTGCGCCGGCCTTGAACTTTGCCACCTTCTTTGCGGCAATGGCAATCTTCTCGCCAGTGCGGGGGTTGACACCCTCGCGTGCGGGACGCTCGTTCACGCTGAATGTACCAAAGCCGATGAGCTGGATTTTGTCGCCCTCAACGAGAGCGTTCTTTATTGCCTCCAGGGTAGATTCGAGAGCCTTCTTGGCGTCGGCCTTGCTCAGCTGGGCACCTGCGGCTACTTTCTCGATAAGTTCTGTCTTGTTCATGATTTTTGAATGATTAATTATTTGAAATATAGTTCTTCACGAAAGTCTATAATGCGTTTCTGTGCAAATTTAGACTATTCATTTCATAAATCAAACAAAAAACGGGAAAAAGTGCATAAAATCTTGAAAAAAGCCCACGACAGGCTTGTTGGGGCACACAGTAAGCAGATTTTTTAGTAAATTTGCGGCATATTAATTTCAAAACGAAACTGCTGTATTATGTTCAACATACCCACAGTGACAAAACGTCTGCTCATTGCCAACATCGTGGTGTTTATCGCCACGTTTGTTTTCCAGGGCATGGGACTGGACTTCAACGACTTGTTCGGGCTGCATTTCTTCCTTGCCCACGACTTCCAGATTTTCCAGTTGTTCACCTACATGTTCATGCACGGCGGATGGTCGCACCTGTTCTTCAACATGTTCGCCCTGTGGATGTTCGGCTGCATAGTGGAGCGCACATGGGGGCCGCGCAAGTTCCTGCTGTATTATTTAATATGTGGAGTGGGAGCGGGGATTTTCCAGGAGCTCGCACAGTTTGTGCAGTTCTACTTCATGGCTGTTGAACAGGTGCCCGATTTACATTTCTCCGAACTGTTTCTTGTGGCCAAGAACAGTCAGCCGCTGCTTAACATGTGGACCACCGTGGGCGCTTCGGGTGCCATTTACGGCATCCTTCTTGCCTTCGGCATGCTCTATCCCGAAGAGCGCATATTCATATTCCCCCTGCCCGTGCCCATAAAGGCCAAGTGGTTTGTGGTGCTCTATGCAGGCGTGGAGCTGGTGTCGGCAGTGTCGCAGTCGGGCGACGGCGTGGCCCACCTCGCACATCTCGGCGGAATGGCCTTCGGCTATTTCCTCATACGCTACTGGAACCGCCACCCGTCGGTGGGCTACGGACGCGGCAGCGGACGGCAGTTCTTCGACTCGATGCGCTCCTCGTGGGAGCGGCGCACCCACCGCAGCGCCGGCGACTTCGGCTCCTCAAGCACACGGCGCGACACAGGCCGCGGCACTGGCAACCCCGACTGGGACTACAACGCGCGCCGCGCCGCCGAACAGGCCGAGACCGACCGCATACTCGACAAGATACGCCGCAACGGCTACGACAGTCTGACGCGTGAGGAGAAACAGCACCTCTTCGACTCAAGCCGCCACTGACAGCGGCGGCATCGAAAAACTGCAACCGACAACAAAATTCTGGTTTGAAAAACATAAAGACCTTCACCCTGCACATGCTGGCCGGGGCAAACGCCATGACCATAGTGCTGATGCTGCTCACGGGCTACAGCGACAGAATCGACCCGGCGGCACATCCCATGCTGGCCACTGCCGGACTGGCGTTTCCGCTGTTCTTCGCGGCAAACGCGGCGTTCCTCGTGTTCTGGCTCGCGGCAAAGCCGTCGCGCGCCCTCCTGCCCGTGGCCGGAATGCTGATGGCCTATTCCCCGGCGCGGCTCTACTGCCCGGTGAACATCCCCTCGGCACCGCCCGAAGCATCGATAAAGGTGCTCTCCTACAACGTGTGCAACTACGACATGTGGGACGACACCTCGCAGCCGTGCCCGGCAGCCGAATATGTGGTGGGCACGGATGCCGACATAGTGTGCCTTGAAGAGGCCGGAGCGTGCGAGGGAAAGATGCGCAAGGTGGACTCCACCTATGCTGCCCACTACCAGTACTGCGACACGGCGCTCGCGGCAAACGGCGGCGACAGGCTGTGCCTGCTGTCGCGCTATCCCATAGTGGGCAAGGAAAAGATACACTACGAGTCGGACACCAACAACTCGGCGGCGTTCAGCCTGAAGATAGGCGGCGACACCGTTGTCGTGGTGGTCAACCACTTTGAGTCGACGTGCCTCTCGGCCGACGAGAAACGCGGCTTCAACGACATGGTGAAAGGCGAGATGCGCGGCGAGAGCGCCAAGCGCGAGTCGCGCAACCTGCTGCACAAACTGGGCAGTGCCTCGGCCCGCCGCGCCCCGCAGGCCGAGGCTGTGGCGCGCTATGTGGCACGCTGCAAGGGGAAAAGCGTGATAGTGGCGGGCGACTTCAACGACAGCCCCATATCCTATGTGCGCCGCACCGTGGCCCGGGGACTCACCGACTGCTTCGTGGCCACGGCCACAGGGCCGGGCATAAGCTACCGCGACAAAGCCATATTCGTGCGCATCGACAACATGATGTGCACACCCGATTTCACACCCTACGCATGCAAAGTAGACCGCACGGTAAAGGCTTCCGACCATTATCCCATTGTCTGCTGGCTCAAAAAAAACGCAAATGCCGTAAAATCAGAAGAAATGGCGCGATAAATTTTCTGAAATGTGAAAAATATAGTATCTTTGCACGTCTATCAAGAAATATTAAAAACAAATAAATAACAACAAATCAGAAATGCAGAACAAAGGAATTGTAATTGTAACAGCCGTCCTGCTGACTCTTGCAAGCATCTTCTATCTTTCGTTCTCTGCCGCCACTGAATACTATGACAGTCAGGCAGCGAAGATAAAAGACCCCATTGCACAGCAAGACTACAAGGACTCTGTGAAGTATCTCGGCATCTATTCCTACCAGAAGTGCCTTGAGACACGAATCGGACTCGGCCTTGACCTGAAAGGCGGCATGAACGTCATCCTTGAGGTTAGCGTGCCCGACGTAGTTGAGACACTTGCCGACCACAAGACCGACATGGCCTTCACCAAGTCGATGAAAGAGGCGAAAGCCGAGGAGGAAACGAGCCAGAGCGACTTCATCACGCTCTTCATCAATGCCTACCACCGCAATGCCCCCGGGCATCGTCTTGCCGAAATATTCGCCACACAGCAGCTGCAGGGCAAGGTTTCGCCCAACAGCTCCGACAAGGACGTGGAGAAAGTACTTCGCGACGAGGTACAGTCGGCCATTGACAACTCGTTCACCGTGGTGCGCACACGTATCGACAAGTTCGGAGTGGTGCAGCCCAACATTCAGAAACTGGAGGGACAGCAGGGCCGAATAATGGTCGAAATGCCCGGTATCAACGAGCCGGAGCGCGTGCGCAAGCTCCTTCAGGGAAGTGCCAACCTCGAGTTCTGGGAAACATACAACTCCGACGAGATAATACCCTACCTCACACAGATTGACCAGCGTCTTGCCAATGCCGGACAGGAAAGCGAGGAAGCAAAGGCCGACACCACAGCCGAGGCAAAGCAGGAAGCTGCCCCCGAGGCCAAGGCCGACAAGAAATTCAGCCTGAAGAACTCTGCCGCCGACAAGGCCGGCGAGGAGAAATCGTCGAAAGAACTTGCCGAGGCAAAGAAGCAGCACCCGCTCCTCTCGGTGTTCCAGCCTTCGGGCAACGGCGCGCTGAGCCTCGTGGGTTATGCCAACGCACGCGACACCGCCGCAGTGAACAAGGCCATCTACTCTGCCGTGGCACGCCAGATTCTGCCGTCAGACTGCCGTCTGCTGTGGAGCGCAAAGCCCGCCGACGGAATACAGGCCAAGAACGTGTATGAACTGCACGCCATAAAGGTGACAACCACCAACGGACGCGCTCCCATCGAGGGCGATGTCGTTACCGATGCCAAGGACCAGTTCAACAACCTTACGGGCTCGCCCGAGGTGAGCATGACGATGAACACCGACGGCGCACGCCGCTGGGCTGCCCTCACAAAGGCAAACGTGGGCAAGGCCATAGCCATTGTGCTTGACGGAACTGTTTATTCGGCACCGCGCGTGAACGGCGAAATCGACGGTGGACAGTCGTCTATCTCGGGCAACTTCACCATTGAAGACACCAAAGACCTTGCCAACACGCTCAAGTCGGGACGTATGCCCGCACCCGCACGCATCGTGCAGGAAGAGGTGGTGGGCCCGACACTCGGCGCACAGTCGATACAGCAGGGCTTCATGTCGTTCATCGTGGCCTTCGTGATACTTATGGTATGGATGATGGTGATGTATGACGTGATTCCGGGAATGGTGGCCAACTGCGCACTGTTGCTCAACCTCTTCTTCACAATGGGCATCATGGCCTCGTTCCAGGCGGCACTCACCATGCCGGGTATAGCCGGTATCGTGCTGGCACTGGGTATGGCGGTCGATGCCAACGTGCTCATCTACGAGCGCACCAAGGAAGAACTCAAGAAGGGTCTCGGCACCAAGCAGGCACTCAACTTGGGTTACAGCAACGCCTTCTCGGCCATCTTCGACTCCAACCTCACCTCAATCATCACTGGCGTAATCCTCTATGTGTTCGGCACAGGCCCCATCCGCGGCTTCGCCACCACATTGATTATAGGTATCGTCTGCTCGTTCTTCACCGCAGTGTTCCTCACACGTCTCGTCTACGAGAACCGCCTGAAGCACGACAAGTGGACAAAGCTGAACTTCTCGACAAAGATTTCGCGCAACTTCATGGCCAACAAGAACATCTCGTTCATGGGAATGTTCCACAAGTCGTTCACTGTTGCAGGCATTGCCATAGCTGTGTTCGTGGTGAGCTTCTTCGTGCGCGGCCTGAGCAAGGGCATCGACTTCACCGGAGGCCGCAACTATGTCATCGTGCTCGAGAAGCAGGTTGAGCCTGAGCAAGTGAACGAAGCACTGCGCCCGCTGTTCCCCAACAGCACCGTGAGCGCACTCGCGCTCGGCACCGACCACAAGACAATACGTATATCCACCAACTACAAGATAGAGTCGAACAACCCCGCCATCGACAACGAGGTTGAGAACATCCTCTACAAGGGCTTGCACGGGGCCGGTCTCGTGACACAGGAAAGCGTCGAGGCATTCAAGAATCCCGACGTGCGTGCCGGAGGTTCTATCGTAAGCTCCACCAAGGTGGGTCCGGCAGTGGCCAAGGACATAACCTACGGAGCTATCGTGAGCGTCATCTTCGCGCTCATTGCGATATTCCTCTACATCCTCGTGCGTTTCCGCAACGTGGCATTCTCGGTAGGCTCAACCGTTGCCCTTGCAATCGACACGGTGGTGGTTATAGGCTTCTACTCGCTGCTCTGGGACATCGTGCCGTTCTCGCTCGAGATTGACCAGACGTTCATCGGAGCTATCCTTACGGTAATCGGTTACTCCATCAACGACAAGGTGGTGGTGTTCGACCGTATCCGCGAGAACCTCGGACTGCACAAGAAGATGGATTTGCAGGAGCTGTTCAACCGTTCGCTCAACGAAACCCTCGCGCGAACAATCAACACCTCGCTCTCCACGTTCATCGTGCTGCTCTGCATCTTCCTCCTCGGAGGCGAGAGCACGCGCAGCTTCTCGTTTGCAATGTTGCTCGGTGTAGTGTTCGGAACACTCTCGTCTATATTCATCGCCGCGCCCATCGCCTATATCACGCTGGGCCGCAAGATAAAGAAAGACGATGCCGCTCTGGCCGAGGCTACGGCAAAGGCTTAGACCATAGCTTCTTCATAATAACGTATAAATGCAACGCCGCTCCGTCACCGCAAGGTGCCGGGGCGGTTTTTTCTTGTGTATGTGCCTTGCCGCAAATTGTCAGGGCGCGGAAAACCCTAACACTAAACAAACTTAAAATTGCCGTTCTAATTCATTTATTTTCATAATAAAGCCGCCAAAAGAACGCCTGTTTGCAGAATTCTGATTAAATTTGCAGCTAAAAATAACAGTTTGAGTATAATGAAAAGGAACTTTCTACCTTTTATGATGCTGTTTTCGTCAATACTGTTGTTGGCATCGTGCCTTGACTCCGACAACGATTTTGTCTACAACGACGATGCCGCAGTGACCTCGTTCTCCGTGACTACGGTGAAGAGATATGTACACACAAAGTCGTCGGCAGGGGCCGACAGCGTGTACACTACATCGATGACATGCAGCAGCTACAAGTTCTACATCGACCAGGTGAACTGCGAAATATACAATCCCGACTCGTTGCCGTGCGGCGTTGATGCCAGCAAGGTGCTCTGCTCCATATCGAGCAGCAATTCGGGCACGGTGCTCTTTAAGAGCATGACGAGCGACTCGCTGGCCTATTTCAGCAGTTCCGACTCCATAGACTACACCCAACCCCGCGTAATAAAGGTTTACAGCAACTCCGGCGCGGCAGTGCGCTCCTATACGGTGCGCGTCAATGTGCACCAGCAGCAGCCCGACTCCATGCAGTGGAAACGCTTTGCCGACGGCGGCATTCTGCGCCAGTTCACCGACGCGCGCGCCGTGGTGTGCGGCGGACGGCTTTTCGTCTTCGGCACCGACGGCGCTACCACGCAGATTGTGAGCACCGCCGACGGAACGTCATGGCGCGTTGCCACTCCTAATATGAACCACACATTCGCCGCCGATGCCTATCAGGGCGTGGTGGTGAAGAACGACTGCATGTATCTGTCTGACGGCAGAACAATCATGCGCAGCACCGATGCCGACACATGGACAGTGGCAGGCAGCGGCACGGACATAACCCGCCTTGTGTCGGCCAGCGACTGGCGGCTCTACGGCTACGCTGCCGACGGACGGCTCATGGCCTCTGCCGACGACGGAGCTACATGGCATGCCGCCACCATCGATGCCGACGCTGCACTCCTGCCCGACACCGACGTGTCGAGCTTCAGTCTGCCCTCGCGCACCAACAGTGCCACAGTACGCCTGCTCCTCATAGGCAAGCGCGGCGGCGACAACGTGGTGTGGGGAAAGACCGAAGAAGGAACTGCGGGCAGCGAAGACCAGTCGTGGGCCTACTACGACGTGTCGGCCGAGAACAGCCACACCCTGCCCTCGCTTGCCGGACTGCGTGCCTTCGCCTACGACAAGGCAGCCTATGCCTTCGGCAAGAACGACACCGCTCGGGTGTTCTACCGCAGCGAAGACTGCGGCATCACTTGGTTTGCCGACACGGCAGTGACCGTGCCTTCCGACATCGACCTCGCCACGGGCAACTGCGCCCTGGCCGTTGACGCTGACAACCACATCTGGCTTGTCGATACGCACTCAGGCAACGTGTGGAAAGGTCGTCTCAACCGCCTCGGATGGCGCGAGGACAAGAAGACATACACCGAATAACACTTCCGCAACATGCCCATACGCCCTTGCCTTGCACTGCTTCTGGCTCTCGCCGGCGCGGCACACGCGTCAGCGCAGACCGACGACCAGTATCTCATGGAGGTCGGCGCAGGTGTGGGCATGGTGGCCTACGAGGGCGATTTCAACGGAAGCGTGCTGAAGGACATGCAGCCCACCGCGTCGCTTATTCTCAGACGCAACTTCAACCCCTACATGGGCTTGCGGCTTATGGCCGAATACGGCAAACTGAAAGGTTCGTCGCGTGACGTGAAAACCTACTACCCGTCCTACGCCTCCACCCCCTACGATTTCAACAATACACTCGCCGACCTCAGCCTTACCTACGAATACAACTTCTGGCCCTACGGCACTGGCCGCGACTACCGTGGCGCGCAACGCCTCACGCCCTTTGTCTTCGCGGGTTTAGGGGCCACCTTCGTCACCGGAGGAGGCAACAACACCTTCACGGGCAATGTGCCGCTCGGACTCGGCGTGAAATACAAAATCGGCCAACGGCTCAACCTCGGCATAGAATGGGCGGTGCACTTCTCGTTCAGCGACAAGCTCGACGGCGTGCGCGACCCCTACGGCATAGAGAGCAGCGGCATATTCAAGAACACCGACTGCTACTCGGCACTGCAGCTCACGCTCACCTACAGCTTCATGGCCAAGTGCCGCACCTGCCACAACGACGACGAATAGCCGCGCCTGACACGCCTCCGGCGCAACGCGGCCACGATATGCCCGGCGGCACACACTGCCGCCACACGGCTTGGAAAAGGCATTGATGCACGCCCGTTCAGGGCTACCACGAAAAGAAAATTATGGACAACTATCAGAAGAACATTCCCCGCCACATCGCCATCATCATGGACGGCAACGGTCGCTGGGCCGCTCAGCGCGGCAAAGAGCGCAGCTTCGGCCATCAGGCCGGAGTGGACACGGTGCGCCGAATCACATCGGAGTGCGTGCGCCTAGGCGTGGAATATCTCACGCTATACACTTTCTCCACCGAGAACTGGAACCGCCCCGCCGACGAGGTGGCGGCACTCATGGGTCTTGTGCTCACGTCGCTTGAGGACGAGATATTCATGAAAAACAACGTGCGCTTCCGTGTCATAGGCGACACGGCACGTCTGCCCGAGGCCGTGAGGCAGAAACTCGGCGACACGATGCGCCGCACCGCGGGCAACACCGCCATGACAATGGTGGTGGCCCTGAGCTATTCGGCACGGTGGGAAATAGCCCGTGCCGCCCGGCTCCTGGCCGAAGAGGCCGTGCAGGGCAAGAGAGATGCCGCCTCGATAGGCGAGGACGCGGTGGACGCGATGATGCAGACCGCCTTCATGCCTGACCCCGACCTGCTCATACGCACCGGGGGCGAAGTGCGCATCAGCAATTTCCTGCTGTGGCAGATAACCTACAGCGAACTGTATTTCTGCGACACCTTCTGGCCCGACTTCGGCGAGGACGACCTGCACCGGGCCATAGAAAGCTTCCGCAACCGCCAGCGCCGCTTCGGCAAGACCGGCAGCCAGATTGAAGAGGAACAGAAAAACGAAGACACTCACCCAGAAACGAACGCATAACAAGATGGATATAACAAAGGTGTTGATAGCTTCCTGCGCACTGTCGTGCAGTGTCGCGGCGGGAGCGCAAGACAAGATAGTCTTCCCCGACGTGTCGTATGCCGGCACTCCGCGCACCATGACGCTCGGCGGACTCGCCGTGTCGGGGGCCGAAGGCTATGAGGACTACATGCTCACCGGCATCTCCGGGCTGTCGATAGGGCAGCAGATAGAACTGCCGGGCGAGGAGATAACCAACGCGGTGAAGCACTACTGGCGCTACGGACTCTTCTCCGACGTCAAGATTGCCGTCGACTCTATCGTCGCCGACAAGGCTTTCCTGCACATCCACCTGCAAATGCGCCCGCGCGTGTCCACTATCAACTATGTGGGCCTCAAGAAATCGGAACGCACCGACATGGAGGAGAAACTCGGTCTGCTTAAGGGCGCGCAGATTACGCCCAACATGATAGACCGCGCCAAGATACTCGCCAAAAAGTATTTCGACGACAAGGGTTTCAAGAACGCCGACATACAAATCGTGCAGCGCGACGACGTGACCCAGAAAAACCAGGTGATACTCGACATCATCATCGACAAGAAAGAGAAGATGAAGGTGCGCACAATCACCATAGAGGGCAACGAAGCCTTGGCAGACAGCAAGATAAAGGGCGGACTGCTCAGAAAGGGAGCTTTCTCGAAAACACACGAAGCCGGCAAGCTCGGATCGTTCCTCAAGGCCAAGAAATACACCCCCGAACGATGGAAAGCCGACAAGCAGAAGCTCATAGACAAGTACAACGAGCTGGGCTACCGCGACGCTACCATCCTGAGCGACAGCGTGTGGAACGTCGACGACAAGCACGTCAGCATCTACATCAAGGTTGAAGAGGGCAAGAAATATTATGTGCGCGACATCACATGGGTGGGCAACACAGTGTATTCGTCAGACTACCTCGCCGCCGTGCTCGGCATGAAGAAAGGCGACGTGTACAACCAGAAGCTCATGAACAAGCGTCTCACCGAGGACGAGGATGCCGTGGGCAACAACTACTGGAACACCGGCTACCTGTTCTACTCGCTCACTCCCACCGAGGTGAACATCGTGGGCGACTCCATCGACCTTGAAATGCGCATCGTGGAAGGGCCGCAGGCGCACATCAACCATGTGCGCATCAACGGCAACGACCGTCTCTACGAAAACGTGGTGCGCCGCGAACTGCGCACCAAGCCGGGCGACCTGTTCTCCAAAGAGTCGCTGCAGCGTTCGGCACGCGAGATTGCGTCGATGGGACATTTCGACGCAGAAAAGGTGAACCCCGACGTGAAGCCCGATCCCGAGAACGGAACGGTGGACATAAACTGGAACTTGGAACAGAAGTCAAACGACCAGGTTGAGTTCTCGCTCGGTTGGGGACAGACCGGCGTTATAGGCCGCATCGGCTTGAAGCTCAACAACTTCTCTATGCGCAACCTGTTCAACAAGAACAAGGAGCACCGCGGATTCCTGCCCATTGGCGACGGCGAAGTGCTCTCCCTCGGAGCACAGACCAACGGAACATACTACCAGTCTTACAACGTGAACTACTCCACCAACTGGTTCGGAGGCAAGCGTCCCATACAGTTCTCCGTGGGTGCCTACTTCTCGAAGCAGACCGACGTGTCGAGCAACTACTACAACAACAGCTGGTACAACAACTACTACAACTATCTGGCAGGCTACGGCAGCAGCTACTACAACAACTACGAGAGCTACTACGACCCCGACAAATATGTCAAGCTCTTCGGCGTTTCGCTCGGATGGGGCAAGCAGCTGCGCTGGCCCGACGACTATTTCATGCTCTCGATGCAGCTCTCCTACACGCGCTACATGCTGAAAAACTGGAGCTATTTCCTCATGACCAACGGAAACTCCAACAACCTCAACCTCAGCATACAGCTCTCGCGCACGTCTACCGACAACCAGCTCTTCCCGCGCCGCGGCTCGGAGTTCATGGCATCGGTAACGATAACGCCGCCGTGGTCGGCATGGGACGGCAAGGACTACAAGAACCTCGCCACCAACCGCAACTCTCCCACATACAACAGCGAGCAGCAGGAGAAATACCGCTGGGTGGAATACCACAAGTGGAAGTTCAAGGCACGCACCTTCACTGCGCTCTCGGGCGGGCAGAAATGCTTCGTGCTCATGACGAGGGTCGAGTTCGGATTGCTCGGCTCGTTCAACAAGTGGAAGAAGTCGCCGTTTGAAACATTCTACATGGGTGGCGACGGAATGTCGGGCTACTCCACCTCCTATGCCGAGGAAACAATCGGTCTGCGAGGCTACGAGAACGGCCAGCTCACTCCCTACGGCTCCGAAGGCTACGCCTACGACCGCCTCTCGCTTGAGCTGCGCTACCCCTTCATGCTCGGCAACACCACCATCTACGGCCTCGGATTCATCGAGGGCGGAAACGCCTGGACCGAGACAAAGAAGTTCAACCCGTTCGACATGAAACGCTCGGCAGGTGTCGGCGTGCGCATCTTCCTGCCCATGGTGGGACTCATGGGTATCGACTGGGCCTACGGTTTCGACTACGCCCAGGGCAAGAAGGGCGGTTCGCAGTTCCACTTCATCCTCGGACAGGAATTCTGACAAGAACAGAAAACATAAAGCACACGGCAACATGAAAAAGGCATTACTTTCCTGCCTGTTCGCCATACTGGCAACGGCAGCGAGCGCGCAGAAGTTCGCGCTGCTCGACATGGAATACATACTGAAGAACATCCCGGCCTACGAGCGCGCCAACGAGCAGCTCAACCAGGTGTCGAAGAAATGGCAGGCCGAGGTGGAGGCACTCAACACCGAGGCATCCACCATGTACAAGAACTACCAGAACGAGATGGTGTTCCTCTCGCAGGAGCAGAAGAAGGCCAAGCAGGAGGACATCATGAAGAAGGAGAAGGAGGCGAGCGACCTCAAGCGCAAGTATTTCGGCCCCGAGGGCGAGCTTTTCAAGAAGCGCGAAAGCCTCATGTCGCCCATACAGGAAGAGATTTACAATGCGGTGAAGGAGATTTCCGAGCTGCGCGGCTACTCGCTCGTGGTTGACCGCGCGAGCGACACCGGCATAATCTACGGTTCGCCCAAGGTAGACATCAGCAACGAGGTGCTGCAGAAACTGGGCTACTCCAACTGACCTGCCGCCGCCCCTCCGCCCCCGGCAGAGGCCGTGCCGCAGTGCATGGCACGCCCCCGCAGAACGAACAATTAAACAACAAAAAATAATAAGTAACAATGAAAAAGCTAGTATTAATGCTGCTGATGTTCGCCCCGCTTGCGACATTCGCACAGAAGTTCGGACACATCAACGCACAGGAAGTGATGTCTTCCATGCCAGAGTTCATCAAGGCACGCGGCGAAATCGAGGCTGCCGCCAAGCAGTATGACAACGACCTCAAGTCGATGCAGGACGAGCTGCAGCGCAAGGCTGAGGACTACGACAAGACAAAGTCTACCATGAACGACACCAAGCGCAAGGAGACTGAGGACAACCTCCAGCAGATGTACGCCAAGATCCAGCAGACAGCACAGGACAACTCGCAGTCGCTCCAGAAGCTGCAGCAGGACAAGATCGGCCCCATCACCAACAAGCTCGTCGAGGCCATCAAGGCCGTAGGCAAGACAGGAGGCTATGTCTACATCATGGATCTCTCTTCAGGCATCCCCTACATCAGCGACACCCTGAGCAAGGACGTTACCGCCGAGGTGAAGGCCCAGCTCAACAAGACAAAGTAAAAACCCACCCACAACGCAAGACGAAGCGGCGAGTGCCACCCTCGGGGCGGCACGGCGCGGTTTCGTCTTTTGCTTTAAGGGCACAACACACCGCAACATGAAGAAACTTTTTCTGCTCATCGCCCTTTCGGCGGCCACCCTCTGCGCCGGGGCACAGGCCCGTTTCGGCTATTTCAGCTACGAGGCGGTGCTCGAGTCAATGCCCGAGTGCGCCACAGTGAAGCACGACCTCGACCAGCTGCGGCAGAAGTATGACGCCGAGCTGCGCCGCGCCGAAACCGAGTTCAACGCCAAGTATGAGGAATTTCTCGACGGGCAGCGCGACTTCGCGCCCGCCATTCTGCGCAAGCGCCAGGCCGAGCTGCAGGAGATTGTAGAGAAGAACGCGGCCTTCCGCAAGGAGTCGGAGCGTCTGCTGCAGCAGGCCGGCGACGATGCCTACCGCCCCCTGCGCCGCCGTCTCGATGCCGCCGTGGCCAAGGTGGGCCAGGCCCGTGCCTACGAGTTCGTGATCAATACCGACTCCAATGCCTGTCCCTACATCAGTCCCGCCGCCGGCGAGGACGCCACCCCCTACATAAAGAGCCAGCTCGGGCTGCACTGATTGGCGGCCCGCGCACGGTCAGTGCCCCGCACGGCCCCGCGCTCCCAACCGAAAAGCACACTGCAATGATGTTAACACATTCGTCAGGCCCCATAGGCGTGTTCGACTCCGGCTACGGAGGGCTCACCGTGCTGCACGGCATACGCCAGCTGCTGCCGCAGTACGACTACATGTATCTCGGCGACAACGCCCGCGCCCCCTACGGGTCGCGCTCGTTCGAGGTGGTCTACCAGTTCACCCGCCAGGCCGTGCTCAAGCTCTTCTCCATGGGCTGCCGCCTTGTCATCCTCGGCTGCAACACCGCGTCGGCAAAGGCCCTGCGCACCATACAGCAGCGCGACCTGCCGCAAATCGACCCCGAACGCCGCGTGCTGGGCATCATACGCCCCACCGCCGAGGTGGTGGGCACGATAACGCGCAGCCGGCACGTGGGCATCCTCGCCACCGAGGGCACCATACGCAGCCGCAGCTACGACCTCGAGATAGGCAAGCTCTGGCCCGGCATCAAGGTGTCGGGCGTGGCGTGCCCCCTGTGGGCGGCCATTGTCGAGGCGGGCGAGGCCGACTCTCCCGGCGCCGACTATTTCGTGAAGAAGCGCATCGACCAGCTCATGCGCCGCGACCCCGAGATAGACACCATAATACTCGGGTGCACCCACTACCCGCTGCTCATCAACAGCGTGGTGCGCTATGTGCCCGACGGCGTGCGCGTGGTGTCGCAGGGATCATACGTTGCCGCCTCGCTTGCCGACTATCTCGACCGTCATGCCGACATGCGCGCCACGATAACGCAGGGCGGCACTTGCCGCTACCTCACCACCGAGAGCGAGGAACGCTTCAGCGAGACGGCGCGCATATTCCTGCACGAGAATGTGCTCGTCAGCCACATCGACCTTGAATGACCGCCGCCCGGCACCTGCCGCAGAGCGCAAGGGCCTTGTCTCCGCATGGGGGCAAGGCCCTTGCGCTTTTTTGCACCGTCACAATTCCTCCGCCCGGCGGCTTTTCTGCAAATCCCGTTGTCCGCCCCCGTTTTACAGTAGTATTTCCCGTTCGTTTCAAAGCCATATTCCCCCGTTTCCAAGGAAGCCTTCTTTGTCTTCCAAACAAGGCTTCCTTGCGCTCCAAACAAGCCTTCCTTGCAGTCCAAAGAAGGCTTCCTTGCAGTTGCCCCCGATTTTCGTGCCCACGCAACTGTGTGCCGCTGCGCAGACGACGCTTTGTGCCCACCACTTTAACGGCATTGCGACCGAAATCCAACATGTTGGTTTTCACGGCATTGCGATTTGCCAAAAGCCACATTCCACCACTTTTGCACAACCTCGTGTTGCATTTAATAGAATGGCTGCATAACTTTGTCCTGCAACAATCCACCCGGCACACTGCCACAGGCATCCGGGCTTTTGACACCGAGGGAAAATCTAATCATTACTAATACAAACGACAAAAACCTTAGAACATGAAAAAGAAAATCGTTTCCACAGACGTAAGGCGCGCTGCGCTCTCGCTGTTGTTCGCCAGTCTCGCCGTGTCGGGTTGGGCACAGAAGAGGGTCACCGGACGTGTCGTCGACAACACGGGCGAGCCCATAATAGGCGCCACCGTCACCGAGGAGGGCAAGAAGAATGTCGCCGTGACCGATGCCGAGGGGCACTTCGCCCTCACCGTGGCCGACGGCGCGCGGATTGATGTGTCCTACATAGGCTTCACGCCGTGGAGCGGCAAGGCCGCCGACGGCATGCGCGTGACGCTCAGCGAGGGGCGCAACATGCTCAACGAGGTCGTGGCCATAGGCTACGGTTCGGTGCGCCGCAAGGATGTCACCACGGCAGTTTCGTCGGTTTCGGCCAAAGACCTTGAGACGCGCCCCATAGTGTCGGCTGCCGCCGGCATGCAGGGCAAGGCCGCCGGACTGCAGATTTCGCAGGCCAACGGCCAGCCGGGTGCGGCTCCCACGATACGCGTGCGCGGCACCACGTCGCTCAACGGCAGCAACTCGCCGCTCTATGTGGTTGACGGCGTGCCCATGACCGACATCAGCTATCTGCCTGCCGACGACATCGACAACATCCAGGTGCTCAAGGATGCCTCCTCGGCGGCAATCTACGGTTCGCGCGCGGCCAACGGCGTCATCATCATAGGCACCAAGCAGGGCAAGGCAGGCGTGGCCAAGATAACGCTCAACGCCCACTACGCCTTCACCACGGTGCGCGACAACCAGGAGTCGCTCAACGCCGCACAGTACAAGGATCTCATGGACGAGATTGGTCTTGTGAAGCTGCCCGACGGGCTCACCGACCGCACCGACTGGAAGAAAGAGGTGTTCCAGACGGGCAACGTGCAGGACTACCAGCTCTCGATAACCAACGGCACCGACAAGCTGCGCTATTTCCTTTCGGGCGGATACACCGGCGAGACCGGCGTGCTGAAGACGTCGAAATACAACCGCTACAACATGCGCGCCGCCATTGAGAACGACCTACGGTCGTGGCTGCGGCTCAATGCCAGCGTGGCCTACTCCGACTACACCAGCAAGGGCGCGGGCATAATCTCGGGCACGGGCTCCAACCGCGGCGGCGTGGTGACGGCAATCACCAACACGCCCACCTACGCCCCGGTGTGGGACGATGACAACCCCGGCCAGTACTACACCAATTTCTACGGCGTAAACGTGACAAGCCCCGTGGAAAACCTCGCCCGCACCAAGAACAACAAGACGGCCACCAACCGCCTGCTCGCCACGGGCAAGGCCACGGTGACGTTCATGCCCGGCCTCACGCTCTCGTCGTCGCTCTCGTTCGACCGCACGCAGGGCGTGACCACCAACTACCTCGACCCCGTGTCAACCACCAACGGGCGCGAGAACTACGGCACGGGTTCCGACAACCGCAGCATAAGCAGCGTGCTCATCTGGGACAACGTGGTGGGCTTCAAGCGGCAGTTCGGGCAGCACAAGGTCGACTTCATGGGCGGCTCGTCGTGGACACAGAGCAAATACAGCCGCAACTACATCTCGGGCAGCAACTACGCCGACGACAAGTTCCAGACGCTCAACGCCGCCAACAAGATTTCGTGGACGGGCACCGGATCGTCGGCTGCCGACTGGGCCATACTCTCCACCTTCGCCCGCCTGCAGTACAACTTCGCCGACACCTATCTCGTCACGGCCAACATGCGTGCCGACGGCAGCTCAAAGCTCGCGCCGGGACACCGATGGGGAGTGTTCCCCTCGTTCTCGGCAGCATGGCGCGTGAGCAACGAGAGCTTCCTGAAAGACGTGGAATGGATTGACGACCTCAAGCTGCGCGGCGGCTGGGGACAGACGGGCAACCAGAGCGGACTGGGCGACTACAGCTATCTTGCGAGCTACTCCATAAACCGCCTGCAGTGGTTCGGCGAGAACGGCGACCCCAACGCCGTGCCCACCTACACGCAGTCTACGCTCAGCAACCCCGAGCTCACATGGGAAACCACCACGCAGACCAACATCGGCATCGACCTCACGGTGCTCAACAACCGACTGACATTCTCTGCCGACTGGTATTACAAGAAAACCGACGACATGCTCATGACCATCACCTTGCCGGCCGGAAGCGCGGCGGCCAACTCGCTCACCTACAACGGCGGATCCATGGTGAACAAGGGTTTCGAGTTCAGTCTGTCGTCGCACAACTTCACGGGAGCGTTCAAGTGGGACACCGACTTCAACATCTCGTTCAACCGCAACGAGCTGAAGAGCCTCAGGCTCACGCAAATCTACTACTCGGCCAAGACCACCGACAACGTGGGCGACTATGTGGTGCGCAACACGCCGGGACGATCGCTCGGCGGATTCTGGGGCTATGTGGCCGAGGGAGTGGACTCCGAAACGGGCGAGATGCGCTACAAGGACATCAACGGCGACGGCATAGTGTCGGCCAGCGACCGCACCTACATAGGCGACCCCAACCCCGACTTCACCTTCGGCATTACCAACTCCTTCTCGTGGAAGGGCATCAACCTCAGCATACTGCTGCAGGGCAGCTGCGGCAACGACATCTACAACGTGTCGCGCATGGAGACCGAAGGCATGTATGACGGCAAGAACCAGAGCACGAAGACACTCGCCCGCTGGCGCGTGCCAGGCCAGGTGACAGAGGTGCCAAAGGCCAACTGGGACATACGCAACTCCTCCTACTTCGTGGAGGACGGCAGCTACCTGCGCGTGAAAGACGTGTCGCTCTCCTACGACATCCCGCGCAAGTACATACACAAGCTCGGCCTCACGCGGCTCATGCCCTACTTCTCGGCAAGCAACCTGCTCACGTTCACCAACTACTCGGGCATGGACCCCGAGGTGAACCAGTATGGCGACAGCGGCAGCGTGCAGGGCATAGACTGGGGCACCTACCCGCTCAACCGCTCATTCGTGTTCGGACTGAAAGTAGAATTCTAAAACAACCTGAAAACTATGAAATACAATAAAATCGCAACGCTCGTGGTGTGCGGCGCGGCGGCTCTCGCCACAGCAGGATGCTCGCTCGACTACGAGCCTATATCCACCCCTTCGGAGCTGACACAGGGCAAACAGACCGACTCCACCACCGCAGTGCTCAAGGACAAGGCCGCAGCCGAGTCGCAGCTCAAGTCGCTCTACGAGCTGCTGCGCAGCCGGCAGGAGCACGCCTACCTCGACTATCTGCTCGTGGGCGACTCGCATTGCGACAACGCCTACGCCGGAACCACCGGAGCCGAGGTGCAGCCCTACGAGAACAACTCCATTGACGCGAGCAACAGCGTGCTCTCGCGCGACTGGAACAACTACCTCACCGACATCGCAAAGGCCAACGTGCTCGTCAACGGCGTGGAGCAGCTCAGGAACAGCGGCAAGATTACCGATGCCGAGTGCAACACGCTCAGGGCACAGGGCGAGATATTCCGCGCCCTCATGATGTTCCGCATGGCAAGGCTGTGGGGGTCGTTCCCCGTCATAACAACGATAGCCAAGACCATCACCTCCGACAACATCGACGAGGTTTACCCCTACTACTATCCGCCGCGCAAGACCGCCGAGGAGTGCTACCAGCAGATCGTGGCCGACCTCACCGACGCAGAGAAATACGCTCCCGAGCTCGACCCCGCCGACAAGACCGTCATGAGCCGGGCCGTGGCACAGGCTCTCCTTGCCAAGGTGTATGCCGAGAAGCCGCTGCGCGACTACAACAAGGTGGTGGAATATGCCGACAAGGTGATTGCCACCGAGGGCCTCTCGCTCGAACCCGACTATGCCACGCTGTGGGCATACGACGATGCCTCGGGCGACTGCGTGAAGCGCAACACCACCGAGGGCATACTCGAAACCCACTACACCAAGGGCAACGGCAACTGGGTGACGTGGATGTTCGGCCGCCAGCTCGACAAGTGGGACTTCTACTTCACATGGGCCAAGTGGATAACTCCCTCGCGCGACATCATAAGCGCGTTTGACAAGGAAGGCGACGACGTGCGCAAAAACCAGTCCATAGTATATTACGAATGCACATGGAGCAACTACTACCCGGCATCGCACTATCCCTTCATGTACAAGATGCGCTCGGCCTACCAGAACCTCTACTGGCTGCGGCTCGCCGACATCATCCTCATGAAGGCCGAAGCCGAGGCTGCCCTGGGCAATCTGACCGAGAGTGCAAGGCTCGTCAACCAGATACGCGAGCGCGCAAAGCTCGCCGACCTCACCGCCGGACAAACCGCGTCGAAGAGCGCGATGCTCGACGCCGTGCTCAAGGAGCGGCGGCTTGAACTCGCCTTCGAGGGCGAACGCTGGTATGACCTGTGCCGCAACAACAGGCTGGAAAGCACGCTCAACGACATCGACAGCCGCGACACCGGGCGCAGCAAGCTCGTGAAGAAATTCGACGCCAACTCCTACCTGCTGCCAATACCGCAGACCGCGCTCGACCAGAACAACAACCTCAAGCAGAACCCCGGCTACTGAAACCCCGGCGGCGGCACCGCACGCGCCGTGCCGCCGCCCTCAAAAAACCGAAAACACAAGAAGATATGAAAGCAAACAAGGCACTCACACTGCTCGCCGGCAGCCTGGCGTTCGCCGTAATGGCGTGCAGCAGCAACCCCTCGGGCGACACCCCCGACCCCGGGCCCACGCCCGCCGTCCTTGCGGCCAAGCTCGTCACCACCACTGCCGACGGCTCGCGCTCGCTGGCCGAGAGCGAGGCCACGCTCACCGAAGGCACGTCAATGGCTCCGGCAACAATCGAAATCGACCCCGAACAGACGTTCCAGACCATCGACGGGTTCGGCTTCGCCATAACCTATTCCACTTGCTACAACCTCCTGCACATGCCCAAGGCCGACCGCGAGGCACTCCTGCGCCGCACCTACTCAACCACCGAGGGCTACGGCGTGAGCTACGCGCGCATCTCGATAGGCTGCAACGACTTCTCAAGCACCGAATACACGCTCTGCGACAATAAGGGACTCGAGAACTTCGCGCTGCACTCCGACGAAACCGACTACGTTATACCCGTGCTCAAGGAGATACTCGCCATCAACCCGAAACTCAAGGTCATAGCCGCACCGTGGACTTGCCCGCGCTGGATGAAGGTGAAAGACCTTTCGGGAATGGCCGCCCACAACTCCTGGACCGACGGCCACCTCAACCCCGACATGCGCGAGCTGTATGCACAGTATTTCGTCAAGTTTGTCGAGACCATGCGGCAGAACGGCATCGGCATCTACGCCGTCAGTCCGCAGAACGAACCGCTCAACAAGGGCAACTGCGCCTCGCTCTACATGCCGTGGCAGGAAGAAGCCCCGTTTGTCAAGCAGCTTGCGGGCGCATTCAAGCGCGCCGGGCTCGACACCAAGATATATGTGTTCGACCATAACTACAACTACGACAACGTGTCCGACCAGAACGACTACCCCATAAAGGTGTACAACGCCATAGGCAACTCCTTCGAGGGCTCCGAACTCGTCGTCGGCGCGGCCTACCACGACTACGGGGGCAGCAACACCGAACTCGACGACATACACAGCCAGGCCTCCGACAAGGAACTGGTGTTCACCGAGTCGTCGATAGGCACATGGAACGACGGGCGCAACCTGGGCAAGCGTCTCGTGGCCGACATGCGCAACATCACGCTCGGCACGGTGAACCGCTACTGCAAGGCGGTGCTCGTGTGGAACCTGATGCTCGACACCAACCGCGGACCCAATCTCGACGGCGGCTGCCAGACGTGCTACGGGGCCATCGACATCAACCCCGCCGGCTACACGGCCATGAGCTACAACTCGCACTACTATGTGATAGCCCACATGGCATGCGCCGCCCAGACCGGCGCGGTGCGCGTGGGCACCAAGCGCAAACCGGCCGACAGCAGCCTCTCGCACGCCGAATTTGTAAACCCCGACGGCACCTATGCCGCCGTGATACTCAACTCCGCCGCAACCGACCGCACCGTCAACGTGGCCGACGGCAAGCACTACTTCACCGTCACCATACCCGCCGCCGGGGTGGTGTCGTGCAAGTGGAAAAAGTAAAACCAGCAAAAACACACGACAATGAAAACATTCAGCTATCTATTCACAGCTCTCCTCGCCGTGCCGTTCATGGCCTCGTGCAGCGAGGAAGAATACAGTGCCCCCGTTCCGGCGGGCAACCCCGTGGCCACGGCACAGGCTCCGGCACAGGCCGTTGACATGGGCGACAGCGTGGCCGTGACCGTCAACTGCCGCGACGACTCGGGCAAGGCCCTCTCCACACTCAAGGGCAAGCTGCTGTTCAGCGGCGTCACCGTGGCCGAAACCACGGTGCGCACCAAGACCGAGGGCGACTACACCGTGAAGCTCGCAGTGCCCTACACGCAGTCGATACCCGACGGCAACGTAGACCTGCAGCTCACCCTGCAGAACGTAACCACCAAGGCCAGCACCACAACGCTGAGCGTGCCCATACGCCGTCCGCACTTCACCAGCCTGCAGTTCATCGATGCCGAGGGCAAGGCCCACGCCATGACCGAAACCGCCGACCACCTGTATGCCGCCACGGTGACAACGCGCACCCACTCGTTCAAGGGCCACTTCGCCACGGCCGACGGACGCTACACCTTCGGCGAGGCCGACGGCGCGGTGGCATTCGGCACCACTGCCGACTGCACCTTCACCACGATGCGCACAGGCAGCGTCACCGTCACGCTCGACACGCGCAACTATGTGGCCACACCCGCCGACGAACTCACCATCACGTCGATAGACCTTGCCGACAACGACGCGTCGCGGCAGTGGACGGGCGAGCTCGTGCAGAACGGCATGTGCAGCATAACCGCCGACGGCAACGAGCTTGCCGACGACTGGTATTACGACCCCGACTTCTTCACGCGGGGCTCCGACGGCACCTTCTCCTTCAATGCCATCGACGGCAGATACACCGTCAAGGCCGACTTCGGCACCAAGAGCCTGCGCGTGTGGGCCATGGACGGCGACAAGCCGGCAACCCTTGCCGCCGACGGTTCGGGCGCATTGTGGATAATAGGAAGCGAGGGCATAAACAAGCCCACATGGAAAGCCGTGAACCACGGGTGGTGGACAGGCACCGACAACGCGCTCTGCATGGCGCAGGTTTCGCCCAAGGTCTACCAGATAACGCTCACCATAGGCCAGCAGCTCGACCCCGCAAACGTCAACTTCAAGTTCTTCGGACAGTGCGAGTGGGGCATAGAGTTCGCTCCGGGCACGGCATACAGCATCACCACCGAGAGCCCCTACATAATCATAGGCGACGGAACGGGAGGCCATGACAAGGGCAACGTGTATGCAGCCGACGGCATAACGCTGCCCGACGGCAAGACCATAGTGCTCACCGCCGACCTCACGCGCGGCAACGCCAACGGCGTGCTCACGGTGGATGTGAAGTGAAATTCTTCATTGGTTAGGAATAATTGCATGGGGGTTGCATGTCTCGCGAGAGACGCGCAGCCCCCTTTTCCGTGCGTGGCAGTTGGCCGCACGCGTGTGGGCAAAGCAAAAAATAATGCGCACGGGCACTTTACTGTAGCCAAAAATGCCTAAATTTGCATAAAGGCGCGGCTGCCGGCGCGAAAGGACTAAGCCCGGCGCAGCACGCCAACAACCGCTATGAAAGAAACTGCAAGCAAACTCACGGCCTTCATCATGTTGCTGCTCGCCATCACGGCATGCCGTGGCCGTGGAGCAGACACAGGCAACCTGTATGCCGAACTCGATGCCGCGATAGCGCACTCGCCGCAGTATGTGGCCGCAAAGGAGGTGCGCCTGGCCAAGATGCACCGCGCCGCCGAAAGGGCAAGCGGCGCAGCCCGCGAGCGCGCCCTGCTGGCCCTCTACGACGAATACCGATCCTACAAGAGCGACTCGGCCATACACTGCCTCAACGAGTGCGCCGCCCTTGCCGCCCGGCGAGGCGACAAGGCCACCCAACAGCGGTGCCGCGCGCTGCTCGCCATGCAGTATTCGGTGATAGGGGCGTTTGCCGAGGCCACCACGCTGCTCTCCGCCCTGCAGCGCGAACACCTTTCGGGGCGCGCCCTGGCCGACTACTATCTGGCCTGCAACCACGTCTACGGCGAACTGGGCTTTGCCAACAACGGCGCAGGGGAGCAGCTCGGGCAGCACTACTTCAAGCTCGCGGCCCGCTACCGCGACTCCATATTCGCCACGCTTCCGCCCGACTGCGAAGACGTGCTGCTAAGGCGCGAGACGCAGCTGAGTGCCGCCGACAGCGTTGACGCGGCCTTCAAGGTGAACGACCGCCGCCTCGCGCGCTGCCGCCAGGGCACGCACGAATACGGTGTCGTGGCCTACTACCGCTACCTGCTCTGCCGCCAGAAGGGCGACACTGCCGCCGCGCGCCGATGGATAATGCGCTCGGCGCTGTGCGACGTGCGCCAGGCCACCATGGACCAGGCCTCGCTCTGGATACTCGCCGACATGCTCGTGCGCGACGGCGACACCCGCCGCGCGTGGAGCTACATAAACTTCTCGTGGCAGGCGGCCACCACCTTCGGCACGCGCATACGATCGTGGCAGATTTCGCCCGTGCTCGCCAGCATCGACCGCACGCGGCAGACCGAGCTGCACGCCGCCAACGTGCGGCTCGCAGTGGCCGTGGCCGTGGTGGCGCTCGTGGCCGTTGCGCTCGTGGCCATGCTTTTCTATGTGGACAGGCAAAAATCGCTCGTCACCCGGGCACGCAACGACCTGCGCCAGGCCAACGCCAGCCTCGAACAGCTCAACGGGCAGCTCAACCACGCCAACGCCCGGCTCAAGGCGGCAAACACCGACCTCAACGAGTCGAACCGGCTCAAGGAGGAATACATAGGACAGTTTCTCGGGGCATGCTCGGTGTACATTGACAAGATGGAGAAGACGCGCCTCACGGCCAACCGGCTGCTGCGCTCGCGCAAATACGGCGAACTGCTCGAACTGACGAGCGACACCTGCGCGCGCGACAGAGAGATGGAAGAACTGTATTCCAACTTCGACAACATCTTCCTGCACCTCTTTCCCAACTTCGTGGCCGACCTCAATTCGCTCCTGCGCGACGATTGCCAGATAAAGCTCGCCGACCCTTCGCGCCTCACCGCCATAGTGCGTGTGTTCGCGCTCATACGCCTCGGCATCGACGACAGTGCCAAGATAGCCGAATTTCTGCACTATGCCCTCAACACGATATACAACTACCGTGCACGGCTGCGCAACGGCGCACGCGGCGAAAGGGCCGACTTCGAGGCCAAGGTGAAGCGTCTCGGCATGGAAGACGGGTGCTGAAAATGCCCTGACCAGTGCCGGGGCGCGGCGAATAAAAGATGGATTGGTGTGGAGTGCGGTTTGCGTCTGCGCCGCCGTGGCGGGGCGAAACCGCGCGTGTGCCGCTGCCCTGCGGTTGGGGTAGGGGCAAAAAAAAAGGATGATACGAATCACTCGCACCAGCCTCTCAAAGAATAATGTTAACGAATGTTGGTTTTTGCCAGAGCCAAAAAGCTGAGGAAGGTCATCAACATGACGCTTGCCAACATCGCGATAGTTTCAAAATCTAATAACATAATCTTTACCTTAAAATCTATCAAACTACTAACCTAATGAAAAAACATTGCATTCTCTCGAACACGCTGCAAAGGTATGCATTTTTCACGATACCGTGCAAATATCCTGTGACATTTTTGCATAAAACCCGTTTAAATTGATTTAAATCAACAGCGGTGCGCCGCTTTTGCTGACTGTTGCCGTTTTTCGGGGCCTGAACGGGGCTTCGTGGTCATGTGCGGCAGATGCGCCGGGCGCGTAAGGCAAACGGGGCACACGCGTGCATCAACCGCGCCGCACATGCGGCGCAACCGCTGCACAATGGGCAAAAACGCGGCTTGCGTGTTAAAATAGGTAAAATAAAAGGCCCGATACTTTGCCGTTTTGTATAAAACATATAAATTTACATCCGGAAAAGGAAATGCGGCCGCATAGGCGTTGGCCGCACCACCATAGAAACACACACCATGACACGGGCGGGACTGCGGTTTCCGTAATCCGTGAACGACACACATTATTATACTATAAACCTTTGCAAGTGATGAAAATGCACAGAGAAACATGACCGGGCTCGTGAAGTCCGTGCGCAGTGCGCCGCGCAGAAATGGCGCACAACACAGAGAAATATCAATATTTTACTAAAAACCTAAAGTATGAAAGACTTTTCGGAAAAACTGAATCAAGGAAGAATCGCAGGGCTGGCATGTGCCATGGCCTTGTGCGGCAGTGCGTTGCCATGTGCGGCAGCCCGCGTGGGCGGCACCGCTCCGGCGGCTGATGTCAGCGTGCAGCAGGACAGGAAGACTGTCAAGGGCCGCGTGCTCGACGAGGCTGGCGAGCCTCTCGTGGGCGTGAGCGTCAGAGAGAAGGGTACGTCGAACGGCACCGTGACCGACGTGGACGGCAACTTCACGCTCGCAGTGCCGGCAGGCAGCGGCGCGCTGGAGGTGAGCTATGTGGGCTTTGCCACGGCCACGGTGCGCCCGCAGGCGCAGATGACGGTGACGCTCAAGCCCCTCGACAGCCAGCTCGACGAGGTGGTGGTAGTGGGCTACGGCACGCAGAAGAAGGTGAACCTCACGGGCGCAGTGGCCTCGGTGGACTTCACCAAGGAGGGCTCGCGCCCCGTTACCACCGCAACGGGCGCACTTGCCGGACTCACGGCGGGCCTGCAGGTGATACAAAGCTCGGGCCGACCCAACAGCGAGGGCTTCGGCATACAGATAAGAGGCAACGGCACGTTGAACAACTCGTCGCCCCTCGTGCTCGTTGACGGCATGGAGCAGAGCCTCGACGACGTAAACCCCAACGACATTGCCACCATTTCGGTGCTCAAGGATGCCGCCTCGTGCGCCATCTACGGCAACCGCGGCGCCAACGGCGTGATACTCGTCACCACCAAGTCGGGCGAGGCCGGCAAGACGCGCGTCACCTATTCGGGCAAGTTCTCGTTCAACTCGCCCTCGCGCCTCGTGCGCTTCGTGAGCAACTATGCCGACTACATGGAGTTCATCAACGAGGCTTCGGCCAACGTTGACGGCAACGACATCTTCGCTGCGGCGACGATACAGAAGTGGCGCGATGCCGAGAAAGACCCCAACGGCATGTCGGAGTCGGGCTACCCCAACTATGTGGCCTATCCCAACACCGACTGGATGGACGCCATCTACAAGACAAAGATGATGCAGGAGCACTCGGTGTCGCTCAACGGCAACGACCGCCGCACCAACTACAACATCTCGCTCACCTATCTCGACAACCCAGGCACGATAGCCAACTCGGGCGTGAAGAAATACTTCCTCAACATCAACCTCAAGACCAACGTCACCGACTGGCTGCAGGTGGGGGCGCACGCATGGGGCAACCACACCGACCAGGACCGCAACGACGTGGGCAACCTCACGGCATGGAGCTTCCTGAAGGCCACGCCGGGCATGTATCCCTACTATGACGGCAAGTACGGCGGCCCCGAGGCCACCGAGGAAGACGGCGCCGTGGGCAACCCGCTGCTCAACCTCAACGGCCAGGGCGACTCCTACTACAAGTCGAACCACATCTATGCCACCACGTTTGCACAGGTGAAGTTCCTGCGCGACTTCACGGCCAAGACACAGTTCGGCTACGACCTCTACCAGACACGGCAGAAATACAGCTCGATGGGGCACGACTCCTACAGCTTCAGCCGCGGCAAGTATGTGCAGTTTGCAGGATCGGTGGCCGACCAGAACGTGTACATGTACAACAACCAGTACTACAACTGGAAGTGGACCAACACGCTGGCATGGGGACACACCTTCGGCAAGCTGCACGACGTGGCCGCACTCGTGGGCTTCGAGGAGGGCAAATACTACGACAGCAACTCCGACGTGCAGAAGAAAGGCATCATCGACCCGAAGATTACCGACCTGAGCACCGTCACCAACATGGTTTACATAAAAGGTTCTGACACGCAGAACAGGTTCCGCTCGTGGTTCGGGCGCGTCAACTACGCCTACGCCTCGCGCTACCTCTTCGAGGCCAACTTCCGCTACGACGGGTCGTCAAAGTTCGCCCCCGGCAACCGGTGGGGCTTCTTCCCCTCGGTGAGCGCGGGATGGCGCGTGAGCGAGGAGGAGTTTGTCAAGAACTCGTTCCTCGGCGCATTCCAGAACCTCAAGCTGCGCGCCTCGTGGGGACAGCTCGGCAACAACGCCGTGGGCGACTATGCCTACACCACCAACTACAACCAGCGCTACACCATTATGAACGACGTGAAGGTGGGCGCGCTCTACATGGGCACGCTGCCCAACAACGACATCACATGGGAGAAGACCTCGACGTTCAACGTGGGCATCGACTTCTCGACGCTCTCCGACCGCCTCTGGGGTACGGTGGACTACTACGACAAACTCACGTCGGGCATTCTCTACCGTCCCGACCTCTATCTCACGCTCGGCGAGAAGGAATCGCCCTACGAGAACCTTGCCGAGGTGAGCAACCGCGGACTTGAAATCACGCTCGGATGGCGCGACCGCGTGGGCGACTTGCAGTACAGCGTGACGGGCAACGTGACGTTCAACCGCAACCGCGTGACCAAATACAAGGGCACGCTCGAGCGCGGATGGACAACCGACGCCGACGGCAACCGCGTGTACAAGAGCAACATCGGCGAGGTGTCTACGGGCGGCGACAACCGAATCCTTGAGGGACACCAGATAAACGAGTTCTACATGTACCACACATACAGCGGCAACGGATCGTATTTCAACGCCGACGGAACGGTGAACATCAAGGGCGGACCGAAGGACGGAATGATACGCACCGAGGCCGACATGAAGTGGCTGCAGGCCATGATAGACGCGGGCTACACCTTCCTGCCCAACCGCAACGTGGCAAAGAACGGCATCTGGTATGGCGACTACATCTTCGAAGACCGCAACGGCGACGGAGTGTACGGCGACAGCAACGACCAGGACTTCTACGGAGTGTCGCGCGACCCGAAGGTGAACTTCGGCATCCAGGCCTCGGTGCAGTGGAAAGGGTTCGACTTCTCGATGAACTGGGCCGGCGCGGCAGGCTTCAAGACCTACTGGCGCGAGATAGGACAGAACGCGTGCGCCGCCGTCTACGGACTGCAGCTGCCCAAGGAGCAGGCCTACGACCACTATTTCTACGACCCGGAGAACCCCTCCGACCCGCGCACCAACACCGCGTCGAACAACCCGCGCCTCACGCTCAACAACCCGAGCCAGAGCGACAACCTGCACAGCAACCTCTACCTGTATGACTGCAAGTTCATAAAGCTGCGCAACCTCACGCTCGGCTACACGCTGCCCGCATCGGTGTCGGGCAAGATTTACGCCCAGAACATACGCTTCTATGTGTCGGGCGAGAATCTCCTCACCATAACCCCGTTCAAGGGAATGGACCCCGAAATGCGCGCCGGACAGGGCTATGCCACCATGCGCCAGCTCGCCTTCGGAGTAAACGTAAGCTTCTAACCATCAACGACTACATTTATGAAAAACAACATATACAGAAAGTTGTCGGGCATGGCCATTGTGGCCGGCGGCCTCATGCTCTCGGGCTGCAGCGCCGATTTCCTCGACACCACACCCACCGACCAGGTGAGTTCCTCGACAGTATGGACTTCAAAGAACCTCGCCGACCGCGTGGTGAACGGCATTTACGAGCACATGACCTACGAATACCGCACCAACCCGTGGATAACGCTCTACGATGCCTACACTGAGATAATGGACGAGGACGTGAACTGGGTGAACGGCAACGGCCCGATAGTAATGGGCTCGTCGACGGCGAGCAGCGGATGCTACGCCGACAAGTGGAAGAGCCTCTACGAGGTGGTTTACCGCTGCAACGACGTCATCGACCACATAGGGCAGGTGCCCGACATGACCGACGCCGAGAAAGACAAGGCCGTGGCCGAAGCCAAGTTCTGCCGCGCATGGCACTACTACCGCCTCAACTGCCTCTTCAGGGGCGTGCCCATCTACACCGGGGTGTACGACAACACCACATGCAACAAGGCACGCAGCTCGGCCGAGGACGTGTGGAAACAGGTGGTGGCCGACTGCACCGACGCAATAGCCTCGGAAAACCTGCCGGCAAAGAACGCCACGGGCGACTCCAACTGGGGACGCGTGACAAAGGGGTGCGCCTACATGCTGCGCGGACAGGCCTACATGTGGATGAAAGACTACGCGTCGGCCGAGAAAGACTTCCGCCAGCTCACCACGATGGGCTACAGGCTCTTCGACGACTACGCCTCGATGTTCACCGTGGAGAACGAGAAGAACGACGAGTACATATTCGCCTACCAGTATACCGAGGACGACGGGTGCGGCAACTTCCTGAGCTGGACATTCGGAAACCGCTGCTCAAAGGGCTACTCGTGGAACAACTACATTCCCAACCCCTATTTCGTTGACTCCTACGGGTGCAAGGACGGCAGCAAGTTCAACATCGACGACGTGCTGCCCGGCTACTCCCGGATGACGCCCGAGCAGCGCGCCGTGTTCTATCTGCGCGACAACATGACCGAGGCCGAGAAGACATCGATGGCCGACAAGGGAGCCGACATGTCGAAATATCTGCCCCAAGGCAACGAGGCACGCCTCGCCAAGGTGTATGACAACCGCGACCCGCGCATGACGGCCAACTTCATCACGCCTTACTCCACCTATCTCGGCGGATGCACCGGCGTCGACATCACCTACACGCTGCGATGGCCTTACCGCGGAAGCGACGCTGCCGAACCCTATGACCTGCGCACCGACACCAACGACAAGTTCTACTATCTGTGGCGCAAGTTCGTCTGGACAGGCTCGGCCTTGAAGAGTCAGGACTACTCGCCGATAGACATTCCCGTCATGCGATATGCCGAAGCTCTCCTGAGCCTTGCCGAGGCTCTCTGCGAGCAGGGCAAGTGGCAGGAGGCAGTGCCCTATGTCAACCAGGTGCGCAAGCGCGCCGGGGTGGGGCTTCTGTGCACCGACGGCAGCAACCCGGCCACCAACGTGACCTCGCAGGCCGACATGCGCGAGCGCATCCGCGACGAGTACGGATGGGAACTTGCCGGAGAGAATACCATGTATTTCAAGGAACTGCGCTGGGACACGTGGAAACACAAGAAGTTTGAGTGCGGCAACGGCATGACCGAGATATGGGGAACGAAACGCTACACCAACACCTACCAGGGCGACTACAGCAAGCTCTGGCCCATTCCGCAGACCGAGTGCGAGCGCAACCCCAACCTCCAGCAGAACCCCGGATGGTATTGATTTGACTGAAACCCACTGCGGCCGCGCGCCGCAAATGCACGGCATCCTGCCCCTCGCGGGCGGGATGCCGTTTTGTCTTGCACCCGCACAACCGCCTCCGGGCCGTGCCCGAAGCTGAAATAATGGTTAAAATGGGGCGCGATTTGCCGGAGTGACGGAATAAATTGCTACTTTTGCCGAATTGAATATAATTAGAGACAAAAAAGAAATGAAGAATCTTAAGATTGTATTGGCATTGGCATTCGTGTGCCTCTGCCCGGCTGCCGCCAGTGCGCAGAGCATCGGCGACATCCTTTCAGGAGTGGCAAAGGCCGTCATCGGCGACAAGGCAACCACGGAAAACTCAATTGTGGGCACATGGACTTACTCCGGTCCGGCGTGCGAGTTTGAGAGCAGCAACTTCCTCTCCAAGGCTGGCGGCAACGCCATATCGTCGAAAATAGAGAAGAAAATCACCCCCACGCTGAAGAAACTCGGAGTGACGGGCATCACCTACACCTTCGACAAGGACGGCAACTACACATCGAAGATAAAGTCGCGCGAGACGAAAGGCACCTATACCTTCGACAGCAGCGCCAAGACTATAACCTTCACCACGTCGCTGGGAACGTCGTACACGGCCTATGTCACCACCACCGGCAGCACGATGAGCCTGCTCTTCAACGCCGACAAGCTGATGACCGGCCTCAAGGCCATAACGAGCGTCACCTCGAGCCTCAGTTCCACGGCTTCGATACTCGGCTCCATAGCCGGAAGCTACGACGGCATGCGCCTCGGCTTCAAACTGAAGAAATGATGCAGCCACGGCCCGCAGACGCGGCCGGGGAAACAGCTTTTGGGGGGACAGGAAACCGCGGTGCGGCCTCCTGCTCCCCCTTTTTCTTAACCGTGCGCCACGGCGCGCAACACAACAACATGACACAAACGTTTGCAGCACTGCACCGCCGCTATCTGCGCTACCTCAAGCTGGAGCGCAACTACTCGCCCAACACCATCGAGGCTTACGGGCGCGACACGGCCATGCTCGGCGCGTTCATGCGCCGCGAGGGCCTCGCGCCCGGCGAGGTGAGGCTCTGTCATCTTGAGGCGTTTGCCGCCTCGATACACGAACTGGGCGTGGGGGCGAGCACGCAGGCACGCATACTGTGCGGAGTGCGCTCGTTCTTCCGCTTCCTCGTGCTCGACGGGACAATCGCCGACGACCCCGCCGAACTGCTCGAAGCCCCCGCCATGGGCGAACATCTGCCCGAAGTGCTCTCCACCGAGGAGGTGGACATGATGGAGGAGGCCATCGACCTGTCGAAATGGGAGGGACAGCGCAACCGGGCCATTTTAGAGACGCTGTTCTCGTGCGGTCTGCGCGTGTCGGAACTCGTGGCGCTGAAGTTTGCCGACGTGTTTGCCGAGGAGCGTTACCTGCGCATATTCGGCAAGGGCGGAAAGGAGCGTCTCGTGCCCATATCCGACAGGGCACTGCACGAGATACGCCTCTGGCTCTACGACCGCAACGTGATGCGCGTGAAACCCGGCGAACAGGAGTATGTGTTTCTCAACCGGCGCGGCGCGCACCTCACGCGCACCATGGTGCTCATAATGGTGAAGAAGCTCGCCGCCGATGCCGGGATAAAGAAGACGGTGTCGCCCCACACGCTGCGCCACTCGTTTGCCACGGCCCTGCTGCAGGGCGGCGCCGACCTGCGGGCAATACAGGAAATGCTTGGCCACGAGGACATATCGACCACGCAGATATACACGCACATCGACTCGTCGCAGCTGCGCCACGAGATACTCATGCACCATCCGCGCAACAGGATGTGACCCGGCGGCGCACGGGGGCTTGCTGCCGCAGTGCAGCGCGCCGCACCGCCGCATGGCGACAGAATTTTACATAATGATGCACGAAATTGTGAAAAACGATAAAAACCGTGCTACTTTTGTGCATGTTGAAGCATTGTTATGAAATAAAGATGTAAATTTGCAAGTAGAAATGCAAAGTATGTGATTTACAACGGAATCTATATTATATTTTCAAACAGGCAATTTATGAAACTAAGAAAACTGATGTTGGCGGTGTTCGCGCTCCTCGCCGGACTCGCCCAGGCACAGATGATGCCGCCTATCCCGGTTGACCCCGACGTGAGGATAGGCAAGCTTGACAACGGACTGACGTATTACATACGCCACAACAACTGGCCGGAGCACCGTGCCGACTTCTACATCGCGCAGAAGGTGGGCTCCATCCAGGAGGAGGAGAGCCAGCGCGGACTGGCCCACTTCCTTGAGCACATGTGCTTCAACGGCACCGACAACTTCCCGGGCAACGCCGTGATGCGCTACTGCGAGAGCATCGGCGTGCAGTTCGGACGCGACCTCAACGCCTACACCTCTATCGACCAGACGGTGTACAACATCTCGAACGTGCCCACAACACGCCAGAGCGCGCTCGACAGCTGCCTGCTGATACTGCACGACTGGGCCGACGGCCTCACGCTCGACCCCAAGGAAATCGATCAGGAACGCGGCGTTATACACGAGGAGTGGCGTCTGCGCACAAGCGCGTCGAGCCGCATGTTCGAGCGCAACCTGCCCAGCCTCTACCCCGGTTCCAAGTACGGCGTGCGCTACCCGATAGGTCTCATGTCGGTAATCGACAACTTCAAGTACAAGGAACTGCGCGACTACTACGAGAAATGGTATCACCCCACAAACCAGGGCATAATCGTGGTGGGCGACGTTGACGTAGACCATGTGGAGGCACAGATAAAGAAACTCTTCGGCGGAATAACCAACCCGAAGAACGCCGCCCCCATTGTTGACGAGCAGGTGCCCGACAACGCCGAGCCGATAGTGATTATCGACAAGGACAAGGAGCAGCAGCGCAACGTGCTTGAGCTCATGTTCAAGTATGACACATTCCCCGACTCGCTCAAGAACAACTTCGCCTACCTCATATACAACTACACCCTGAACGCGGCAATGACCATGCTCAACAACCGTTTCACCGAGGCTGCGCTCAACGCCGACTGCCCCTTCGTGGGAGCAAGCGCCGACTGCGGACAGTTCATCTTTGCCAAGACAAAGGACGCATTCGACATCTCTGTCATGCCCAAGGAACTGAATCTTGCCGAGGCCGCACTCAAGGCCGCCTTCATCGAGGCACGCCGTGCAGCGGAGTTCGGCTTCACCGCAACCGAATACTCGCGCTTCACCGAGAACTACCTCAGCCAGCTCGAAAAGCAGTACAGCAACAAGGACAAGCGCACCAACGCCGCCCTCTACGAGCCGCTCAAGAACAATTTCCTCGCCAACGAGCCTATGCCCTCGATCGACTTCACCTACGAAACAATGAAGCAGATTGTGCCCGCTCTTCCCGTGGAAATGGTGAACGAGTTCATGAAGGAACTCGTGCCCGCCAACGACAGCAACATGGTGGTGCTGAGCTTCAACAACGAGAAGGAAGGCAACGTCTATCCCACACGCGAGGGCTTGCTCAATGCCATCAAGCAGGCACGCACCGAGCAGATAACCGCCTATGTTGACAACGTGAAGAACGAGCCGCTCATTGCCAAGAAGCCCAAGGCCGGCAAGATAAAGAGCGAGAAGAAGGACGCCAAGCTGGGCTACACCACGCTGAAGCTCTCCAACGGCGCAACCGTGATACTGAAGAAAACCGACTACAAGAAAGACCAGGTGCTCCTCAACGCATGGGGCGTGGGCGGAACAACCCTCTACGGAAAGGCCGACTACGACAACCTGAGCGCATTCAACGACGTGATAGGAATGAGCGGACTCGGCGCGTTCTCGTCGACCGAACTGCAGAAGGCTCTCGCCGGAAAGATTGCCAATGCCGACCTGCGCCTCGACGGACAGCTCACCACTTCGGCATCGGGCAACTCCACACCCAAGGACGTGGAGACGATGCTCCAGATGCTCTACCTCTACTTCACCGACATCTGCAAGGACCAGAAAGCCTACGACAACCTCATGTCGCAGTATGAAGTGGCACTCAAGAACCGCGCCATCTCGCCCGACGCAGCACTTCAGGACTCGCTCAACGCCACGATGTATTCGCACAACCCGCGCGTGAGCCCGATGACAGTTGAGCGTCTGAAGAACGTAAGCTACGACCGCATCCTCCAGATTGCCAAGGAGCGCACGGCCAACGCCGCCGCCTGGACATTCGAAATCGTGGGCAACTTCGACGAGGACAGCATACGCCCGCTCGTGTGCCAGTATATCGGCGCACTGCCCGCCAAGGGCAAGATAGCCAAGGGCAAGCGCGAGATTCACCTTGCTGCAGGCGAGGTGCAGAACGTGTTCAAGCGCAAGCAGGAGACTCCCAAGTCAACCGCCTACATGTACTGGCACAACGAAACCATGCCCTACACGCTCAAGAACGACATCCTTGCCGACGTGGCCGGACAGGTGCTCTCAATGGAGTATCTGGCCAAGATACGCGAAGAGGCAAGCGCAGCCTACTCGGTGGGAGCGCAGGGCTCGGGTTCGCTGGGCGAGGAATACCACAACTTCGGCATCTTCGCCTACTGCCCCATGAAGCCTGAGAAGAAGGATGTCGCCATACAGATAATGAACGACGAGGTGAAGAACCTCGAAACCAAGTGCGACGGCGAGAAGCTCCAGAAGGTGAAGGAGTATATGCTCAAGCAGCTGGGCGATGCCGAGAAGACCAACGGCTTCTGGCTCGGTGTGATTTCCGACTACTACCGCTTCGGCCACGACGGCTACACCGACTACAAGAAGACCGTGGAAAGCCTCACCACACAGGACGTGTGCGACTTCATGAAGGAATTCAACAAGGCCGGCAACCACGTCACCGTGATGATGCTGCCCGAAGAATGATGCAACGGCGCGCCGCCCGCGGCACGGCATGAGGCCATGCCCGGAACGCACCGCCGCAAACCAATAGACAAAGGAAGCCTTGCTTGCGCCTGCAAGCAAGGCTTCCTTGCGTTTCAAACAAGGCTTCCTTGCGCATCAAAGAAGGCTTCTTTGCAGAGTAAACAAGGCTTACTTGTGCTTCAAAGAAGGCTTCCTTGCAGAGTAAAGATGCCCCGTCGGGCCAAAAACGGCTGCGGCTGCGCGTTTCTTTGCGGAATTTCGTGCAAAAAGCGTAACTTTGCCTTTCATTAACAACACGGCGCATCTGCGCCACACACCATGACATATCAGGAACTTTGGCACTCTCTTGTGCCGCTATACGACCCTTCCGAGGCACAGGCCATAGTGCGCCTTGTGCTCGACGACGCTTTCGGGTTGTCGCTGGCCGACATTCTCTGCGGCGGCGTTGAGGCTCTTCCTTGCGAAAGCCGGGAGAAGATCGGCGCGATGATGCGCCGCCTTGCCGATGCCGAGCCGGTGCAGTATGTGCTCGGCCATGCCTGCTTCTGCGGCCACCGCTTTGCGGTAGGGCCCGGAGTGCTCGTTCCGCGGCCCGAGACCGAGTGGCTCGTGGAGCGCACCGCCGACCTCCTGCGCGGCAGGGCCGACGGTGCGCCGCGCGTGCTCGACATAGGCACGGGCAGCGGATGCATAGCCGTGAGCATTGCCCTCGGCGTGTGCGGCGCAAGGGTGGAGGCGTGGGACATATCGCCCGATGCGCTCGCCACGGCGCGCGGCAACGCCCTGAGCCTCGGGGCCGAGGTGGAGTTCTGCCAGCGCGATGCCCTCTCTCCGCCGCACGACTGCGGGCGGTGGGATGTGATTGTGAGCAATCCGCCCTATGTGTGCCACTGCGAGCGCGCCGATATGGCGGCCAATGTGCTGCGGCACGAGCCCCACACGGCACTCTTCGTGCCCGATGCCGACCCGCTGCTGTTCTACCGCAGCATAGGCACCTACGCCCGCACCGCCCTTGCCGGGGGCGGAAGGCTGCTCTTCGAGTGCAACACCCGCTTCGCTGCCGACACCGCACATATGCTAACCGGCATGGGGTTTGCACGGGCACGGGTGGTTGACGACTGCTTCATGAAGCCGCGCTTTGTTGAGGCAGTGAGATGAACAGCAAGGCCGTTGCGGCCATTGTGTAACAAGAGGAAAAACCTGGAAAAGATGTTTTCGAGCAAGAAAAAAGAAACAACCGAGCAGGAAGCCCTGTCAAAACTGTCGGCACTGTGCTCGCGTGCCGAGCACTCTTCGGGCGAAATGCGCGAGAAGATGCGCCGATGGCAGTTGCCGGCGGATGCCGCCGAACGCGTGCTGGAACGGCTTGTGGCCGAGCGTTATATAGACGACAGCCGCTACTGCCGTCTGTTTGTGCGCGACAAGCTGCGCTTCGACCGCTGGGGACGGCGCAAGATAGAGCAGGCCCTTTACCGCAAGGGCATCGGTGCGGCAGACATAGATGCCGCGCTCGATGCCGTGACCGACGATGAGTGGCTTGCCGCCCTGCGTCCGCTGCTTGCCGCCAAACGCCGCACCGTAAAGTCGGAAAACCCTTATGAGGCATCGGCCAAGCTCGTGCGCTTCGCCATGGGGCGCGGGTTTGACATGCGCCTTGTGCGCCTTTGCATAGATGATGCCGACGAATTCGGCGGCGACGACTTTTGACGCGCCCGACGAATCATACTGCAAAACGCCTTTTCAGCCGCGTTTGCGGTGCAGCACGAAGTCGAGGCACTCGTCGAGAATCTTCACCCTTGCCGCGCGCATGACTATATAGTAAAGCGCGGCGGCAACGGCCACGCGTGCCGCGAGCAGCATCCACAGGTTGGCTATGGCCGAGGTAGCGGCGTGGGTGGCACCCATTACTGCGGCGGCGGCAAGCGCGAAGGGCAGCACGTCGGCCGCGAACATGCGGTAGCCGTAGCCCGTGAGCCGCCTCACGAAGAAGAGCCACACCAACAGCCATGCCACGTTGAGCGCCACATAGGCCGCCACCATGGTGCGTATTCCCCACGGCCATATCGCGGCCATCATGGCAATCTGCGCCACCCCGAGCGAGAAGGTGCACCAGAAGAACGTGCCCGAGCGGCCCTTGCTTATCACCATGTTGGAGAAGAGGGTGCATATCGGGGCCACCGCACCGCTCACGCAGAGCATCTGTATGAGCTGCGCGCTCTCCATCCATTTGGCGGTGAGCGTGACGACGATGAATTCGCGCGCCACAAGACCGAACCCCAGAAGCAGCGGAAACGTTATGAATGCCGTGAAGCGCATCATCTTGCGGAACACATGCAGCTGCCTCTCGGCATCGGAGTCAAGTCCCACGAGCACGGGCTGTGCCACTTGGGCCACCATGCTCTGCACGAGCGAGAAGCATTTGCTGTTCCATTGGTAGGCTTGGTTGTAGTTGCCGGTGTCGCGCGGCGAGAAATAGTGGCCCAACAGGATGTTGAGCACGTTGTTGTTGACGTGTGTCATGATTGTCGTGGCGAGTATCTTGCACGAGAACCTGAACATTCTGCGCACCGGGGCAAACGTGATGCCCCTCACGCTCGGCCTCCACGGCGAGTAATGCCACTGCAATGCGGTGTTGACCGACACATAGACGAGCCCCTGGGTGGCAAGCGACCAGTAGGCCATGCCGCCGAAAGCCATGGCCACGCCCACCGCGCTCGACGACACTGCGGCCACTGCGGCGGCCTTGGCCTGCTGCTTTGCCCTCAGGTTCTTGAAGAGCCAGGCCGACTGCGCCGTGCCGAGCGAGGCCACGACGATGCTCAGGAAAGCGTAGCGGCACAGCGGCACCACGCTGTCGGTGTGGTAGTAGCGGCCTATCAGCGGCGCCGAGAAGAAGAGCAGGAGATAGAGCGACACGCCCATGATGATGTTGAACCAGAACACCGAGTTGTAGTCTTCGTCGCGGGGATCGCGCAGGTTGGTGAGAGCCGTGCGGAAACCGCTGTCCTGCAAGGCCGTGGCCACGAGCGAGAAAATGCTTATCATGGCCATCATACCGTAGTCCTGCGGCGAGAGCAACCGCCCCAGCACTATGCCGAATGCAATGCCTACAAGCTGCTGCATGCCGCTGTTGAGTCCTCCCCACATGAGGCCCTTGGCCGTTTTTTCCTTCAGTGTCTCCATTTTCAAACGTGTCTTGACGGCTGCAAAAGTAGCTATTTTAATCCATAATATGCCGAAGTGACAATTAAAATAATTACCTTTGCATAAGTTAGGCTTCGCCTCAGCAATCCTGAGCGAGCTCGATTGCATTCGGCTTGCGCCGCACAGTGACATTGTGCCGCGCGAAAAACAGCTATACACAACAGCGATAACAACATAAAGCAATGAATATAGAACAGCAGATAACCGCTGCGGCTGCCAAGGTGGTGGCCGGGCTTTACGGGCAGGAAGTGCCTGCCAAGATGGTACAGTTGCAGAAAACGAAGCGCGAGTTTGAGGGCAACCTCACCCTCGTGGTGTTCCCCTTCCTCAAGATGTCGCGCAAGAACCCCGAGGACACCGCCCGCGAAATAGGCGAGAAGCTCGTGGCCGAGTGCCCGGCAGTGGCTTCCTACAACGTGGTGAAGGGATTCCTCAACCTCGTGGTGGCACGCGAGGCATGGATGGGACTGCTCAACGACATCGACGCCGACCCGAAATACGGCGAAAAGCCCGTAACCGCCGACTCGCCGCTCGTGATGATTGAATACTCGTCGCCCAACACCAACAAGCCGCTCCACCTCGGACATGTGCGCAACAACCTGCTCGGATGGTCGCTGGCGCAGATTATGGAGGCCAACGGCAACCGCGTGGTGAAGACCAACATCGTGAACGACCGCGGCATACACATCTGCAAGTCGATGCTCGCATGGCTCAAGTGGGGCAACGGCGAGACTCCCGAGACAAGCGGAAAGAAGGGCGACCACCTCATAGGCGACTACTATGTGGCCTTCGACAAGCACTACCGCGAGGAGGTGGCAGAGTTCAAGGCCAAATACACGGCAGAGGGAATGGACGGTGAAGAAGCCGAGAAGAAGGCCAAGGAAGAGTCGCCCCTTATGAAGGAAGCGCACGAAATGCTCGTGAAATGGGAACAGGGCGATGCCGAGGTGCGCGCGCTCTGGACCAAGATGAACGACTGGGTGTATGCCGGGTTCGACGAAACCTACCGGGCACTCGGCGTTGGCTTCGACAAGATTTACTACGAGTCGAACACCTATCTCGTGGGAAAGAAGAAAGTGGAGGAGGGACTCCAGAAGGGACTCTTCTTCCGCAAGCCCGACAACTCGGTGTGGGCCGACCTCACCGACGAGGGGCTCGACCAGAAACTGCTGCTCCGTTCCGACGGCACCAGCGTCTACATGACACAGGACATAGGCACCGCCGAGATGCGTTTCGCCGACTTCCCCATCGACAAGATGATTTATGTCGTGGGCAACGAGCAGAACTACCACTTCCAGGTGCTCTCCATTCTGCTCGACCGGCTCGGCTTCAAGTGGGGAAAGGAGCTTGTGCACTTCTCCTACGGAATGGTGGAGCTGCCCAACGGCAAGATGAAGAGCCGCGAGGGAACCGTGGTTGACGCCGACGACCTGATTGCAGCCATGGTTGCCGACGCACGCCAGACAAGCGAAGAACTCGGAAAGTTCGGCGACATGAGCGAGGAAGAACGCGCCGAGATAGCACGCGTCGTGGGCCTCGGGGCACTGAAATACTTCATACTCAAGGTGGATGCACGCAAGAACATGCTCTTCAACCCCGAGGAGTCAATCGACTTCAACGGCAACACAGGCCCGTTCATACAGTACACCTACGCCCGCATACGCTCCATCCTGCGCAGGGCCGAGGCCGAAGGCACGGTGCTTCCCGCACAGCTCGCGCCCACTATGCCGCTCAACGAAAAGGAGATAGAACTCGTGCAGAAAATCAGCGAGTTCGGCGCGGCAGTGGAACAGGCCGGCAAAGACTACTCGCCCAGCGGCATAGCCAACTACTGCTACGAACTGACAAAGGCTTTCAACCAGTTCTACCACGACTACTCCATACTCTCTGCCGACACTGCCGACGAGAAGACGGTGCGCCTCGTGCTCGCCAAGAACGTTGCCAAGACTCTGCGCAACGGCATGGCTCTGCTAGGAATAGAGGTGCCCGAGAGAATGTAACGAAGCTACGACGACACCGATGCAGACCCTATACAACCCGCCCGCTGACCGCCGCGACACCGTGCTGCCGCTCCCTCCCGAAGTGACAGCCAATGCCTGGGCGGTGGATGCAGCGTGCAGCGGCAACCCCGGCCCCATGGAATACAAGGCCGTAGACCTTGCCACGGGCGCACAGGTGTTTCATTTCGGGCCGGTGCACGGCACCAACAACATCGGCGAGTTTCTCGCCATCGTGCATGCACTGGCACTGCTCGAACGGCAGGGCGTGAAGGGAAAGACCATCTACTCCGACTCCTACAACGCCATACTGTGGGTGCGCAAGAAACAGTGCAAGACAAAGCTCCAGCGCAATGCACGCACCGAGCAGCTCTACCAGGTAATAGCGCGTGCCGAGGCATGGCTGCGCACGCACGCCGTAAACAACGAGGTAGTGAAGTGGGAAACCGCCAAATGGGGCGAAATCCCGGCCGACTTCGGGCGGAAATGAAACGCCGCGCCGTCACCGGCAGCGCATAGGCAAGCGCGCCATGCGGCATCTTCGGGAAATAATCTGACACCATATTTGCGGTTATCGGCTGCAAATCGCAACAAAAGGTAGGCAAAAGTCTCGCGTTTGCAGATTTTTGCCTACCTTTGCATTATATTATAATGTGCGCGGCTGCCGCCTCCGGCGGCATGCTGGTGCGGCATCAATCCGCCCGCAGCGGCACAACTTCAATGGGAAAGGCAAGAAAGAATTTTTTTTCAGATAACACACACGCTTATGAAAATATCTACACTTCAGAAATCACTTGCGGCACTCGCCATCGCTGCGTCGCCGCTTGCCGCCGTCAACATGGCGGCACAAAGCACAAACACAACACTGCACATCTACGACGAGGTGACGTTCTACGACCAGTATCTCGTGGCCAACCTGCCCGACGAGGCGAAAGACCTCGACGACGGGATTCTGCGCCACACCACCTCGATGTATGCCGTGCGGCTCACCGACGAGCAGCTCGCGCAGATAGGCACCACGCTCAACGTGAAGGCGCGCGTGTATGCCTGTTGCGACAACTACGACCGTCTGGGCAACATGAACATTGCCCTTGTGCCCAAGGGCAGCGCATCCTACAACTACGACGACGTGCAGCGCATAGAGATAGGACGCTTCATCACGCCGTTTATGAACATGAACCGATCGCCCAGGTCGGTGTCCTACCGCTACAGCATGGACTATCTGAGCTACATACTGCGCGACCGACGGCTGCGCGACAAGTATGACCTGTGGCTCGAATACGAAATATTCGGAGTGCCCTACGCAGCCCAGGAGCAGATTTCCGGATGCTCGGGCCGCGTGGACACGTTCCAGGGTTCGCTCGACATAACCACCTCCACGCCTGCCGCCGGCGATGTCTACGACAACGTGCTCGTGCCCATTGCCATGAAACATCCCGAATACCGGGGCAACGACCTCAACAACTACAACGAGAATGCCACCGACACCATAGGCAAGACCACCAAGACCTACACCTTCGAGGTGCCCGAGGACGTGCAGGACGCACAGCTTGTCATCGTCACGTCAAACCACGGGGCGGGCGGCTATCTCGACTCCGATGGCGTGGCACACTACGGCGAGGAGTATTGCCGCCGCATGCATTTCATCTACTACGACGGCGACCTCGCGCTCACCTACCGTCCGGGCCGCGCGAGCTGCGAGCGTTGGCGCATATACAACACCCAGTCTAACGGCATCTACGGAGTTACGGCAAAGACCGACGAGGAGTGGCAGTCGTTCAGCAACTGGTGTCCGGGTGACGTGATAGACAACCGCATCATACACCTCGGGGCCGTCAAGGCAGGCACGCACAAGGTGCGCATCACCGTGCCCGATGCCGAGTTCAACGGCAATTCCGAGGGCCAGCGCGATGGCAACTTCCCCGTCTCGATATTCTTCCAGGGACTCACCGATGCCAACCTGCCCACGGGCATCTCGCAGGCAACCGTGCAGACGGTGCCGGGCAAGGTGAAGTTTGAGTGCCGCGACGGACAGCTCTCGTTCAGTAGCGATGCCGCCATAAGCTCGGTTGAGCTTTACAGCGGCGACGGACGGCTGCTGCGCCGCAGCTACGGCAACTCGCCCGTGAGCCTCTCTGCCTACGGCAAGGGTCTGTATGTGGCGAGCGTGGAGCTTGCCGACGGCACGGTGGTGACAAGGAAGATAACTTTCTGACATTGTTCCCGCGCCGTTATCACGGCGAGGCGGAAAAAATAAGGCGTGGCCGGGGCATTGCCCGGGCCACGCCTTTTGCGTTGTTGCGCTGCGGTCTACTTGCCGCCGTCGCGCGTTATGAAGCGGAACGATTCTGGCACCACCTCCCACCGCTTGCCCTTGAGGCGCAGATCGACGATGGCCGTGCGGCGCGGCGACACGCGGTCTTCGCTGTCGTGGGTGTGCATCACATACATCCACTGCCCGTCCTTGCCGCGCAGAAGGTCGCCGTGGCCCGTTCCCGGCATGCCGGTGTTGCTCTGCGCGATGAGCGGCTTGGGCTCTTTCTTCCACGGACCGAGCGGTGTCGAGGCCGTGGCATAGCCCACGGCGTATGACTTGCTGCGGAAGTCGTTGCACGAATAGAACATGTAATAGGTGCTGCCCACCTTGACTACCGTCGGCCCTTCGCACACGGGCCACTCCGCGTTTTCGGCATTCTCCCATCCGGCTTCGGCATGTATGCACTCGCGTGCGGTGTTCTCACGCACCGACATGAGGTTGTCGTCGAGTTCGGCCACATATATTCTGTTGCCCCGGTCGAGCCGCACATGGTAGAGATATGCCTTTCCGTCGGTGTCGGTAAACACATAGGGGTCTATTTCCCTCACCTTCGACTGTATGCGCCAGGTGGTGTCGGCGTGCTGCACAAACGGGCCGAGAGGCGACCGGGAAGATGCTATCGCGATGTGTTCGTTGGCGCAGTAGGCCATGTAGTAGATGTCGCCGCGCTTGAACACCTGCGGAGCCCAGAAGCGGTTGGAGCCGTAGGTGTTGCCGTCGAGGGCGAAGCCGTCGCGCCGCCCTGCCGGACCTGTCCAGTGGGTGAGGTCGGTCGAGGTGTACACCCAGAACCCCTCGTCGGGCTTGGGCGTGGTGCCGTAGAGGTAGTAGGTGCCGTTCTCGGCATATATGGTGGGATCGGCCAGATGTATTTGCCCGAAAACCGGCTTTGGCTGGGTCTTGGCCACGGTGCCGCCGGCTGCTTCGGGCCATCCGTCGCGCCAGTCGATGCGCTCCAGCCACGTCACGCGCCCGGCATCGGGGTCGCTGCGCTGGTAGCCGTGCATGGTCATCCAGTCGTTGCCCTCGTCGTCGGTGACAATCTCGGCGTTGTGTCCCGGTCCGGCCACGAGGCTGTCGCCGCTGACGAGCGTGTCGTAGTCGCCGTCGAGAAGGCGGTCGCCCGACTTGGTGTAGTAAGGCCCGAACAGGCTCTCGGCCCTGCCGTAGGTGACGCGGTAGGTGCTGCGCGCGCCCTCGCAGCAGCTTCCCGCCGACCCGAAGAGGTAGTAGTGCCGTCCGCGACGGTATATGTATGTGCCTTCCATGAAGTTTGCCGCCACCTTTTTCTTCTCTGCCCCCGGCTTCACGGCAAGCCCGTCGGCGGTGAGTTCGATGCCGTATATGCCGTGGAAACTGCCCCAGAAAAGGTAGTTGCGCCCCTCGTCGGAGATGAAGAAGGGGTCGATGCTGTTCTGCACGCCTATCTCGCGGCTGGTGAAGAGTGCCCCGTGGTCGGTGAAAGGCCCTTCGGGCCGGTCGGCGGTGGCCACTCCTATGCCGCATGTCCACTCGCCTCCCCATACCGACTTGGAGTAGTAGAGCACATACTTGCCGCCTATGCGGTTGATGTCGGGAGCCCAGATGCCGCCGTCGGCGTTCCATTTCGGGCGTGTGGCATCGGTGAATGCCGTGCCCACGAACGTCCATTCGGTGAGGTTGGCCGAGCGGTATATGGGCAGGTTGCGCACGTCTTCGGTGGCGTAGAGGTAGAAGTAGCCGTCGTCGGCGCGTATCACGGTGGGGTCGGGCAGACTTGTTGTCGTCACGGGGTTGGTGAATGTGCCGCCGTCGCTGGCTGCACAGGGCAGCAGGGCGAGTGCCGCCGCGAGTGCGGTGATGGGTAGTTTCTTGTTCATTTGCTTGTATTTGCAGTTGTCGTGTGTGTGTAAAGCGGCGCACGGCGGGGCTTCATTCCCCGCGTGCGCCGCTGCCGTTATCGTTTTCTTGTAAGGAAGTCGGATGTGCGTGTGGGCGAGTACAGCTCCCAGAGCGACGCCACTGTCCATCCCGGGGCGAATATGTCGTTGTAGAATCCCTTGCCGTTGCGTCCGTAGTCCCATGTGGTGTGCTGCACCACTTCGGGGTAGAATCCTTCCACGCCTATGCCGCAGAGCCTGTCGGCGGTGGGCAGCAGCTGGCTGAGCGAGTTGTAAATCACGTCGTACATGCGTGCAAACCGGCTGTCGGCACCGTTCTCGCCAAGCCATTTCACGATGTGCGGAAGCTCGAACACGAACACGTCGATGTGGTTGTTCTCAACCGACACGTTGCCCCATCCGCGGCTCTTGAAGCCGAGGTCGCCGAGCATCTGTCCCTTGGCAAAGGGCACGTCCCACAGGTAATACCACGAGAGTGCGAAGTAGGCAGCGCGTCGGCATAGGTCGGTGTAGTGCCGCCGGTCCTTTGTGCCGCTCACCATGGCCATGTAGTAGGTGGCGGTCACGGCGCTTATGGCGGCCTCCTTGTCCTCGCAGTTGGCGTCGAGTGTTGACGAGAAATAGTCGCTCTTCGATATTATGTTGGCTTCGAGATAGTCTACGGTGCGCTTGGCGGCGGCGAGGTATTTCCTGTTGCCGAAGTATTTGTAGCCCATGACGAGCGCAGATGTGGCCGACGGCGTGCTTCCGGGACTTGCGTCAACGTCGGAGGCATCGTCGCGGAACTTGCGCGCGAAACTTCCGTCAGGTTTCTGTATGGCCACGAAATTGTCGAGCAGCGTGCCTATGCGCTTCTCCCAGTCGGCATGTCTGCGGCCGTGGCGACGCTCGTAGTCGAGGAAGAGGAGCACGGCATAGACGGCTTCCGACTGTTGGCGTATGGAGTGCACGGCCTCGTTGTCGGTCGGGATGCCGTGCTTGAAGTCAACGTTGTCGTGCAGGTAGCCTGCGGCGGTGAAGCCGTTGGCAAGGAACGAGCCGAATATTTCGTTGCCTATGCGCATGAGTTCGGGGCGTGAGTTGGCCTCGCCATACTCCACGGCGTTGAAGGCGTTGAGCAGCACGCGGCCGCAGAAGCCTATCTGCATGTGGGGGTAGGGCTTGCAGTCGGAGCATTTTATGGTGTGGCCCGAGTTGAACTTGAGCGCGTAGTCGTCAACGTACGATGCGGTGAAATAGTTGCTCATGCCGTCTTTCATCTGCTGCGGCGTGTAGAGCGGCTGTATGGGCTGCGGCGCGAGACGGTCGAAGCAGTACTGCCAGGTGGCGGTCACGAAGTCGCCGTAGGTTGCCTGCCGTGTCTTGCGCACCCGCCATGTCACGGTCTTGCTCTCGCCCGCCCCGAGGCACGCGAATGCCTGCACCGGCGCGGCGAGTGTCAGCTTGCGTATGTAGCGGCGCGGGGTCTCGGTGTAGGGGTAGCCGAAGGTGAGGCTTGCCGTTGGCCCGTCGCCCGAGAAGCCGAGATAGCCCACCGACGTGCGTCCCGACACTATCACTTCGCCCTCGCTGTGTGTCGTGAGGGCCTCTTCGGGCGTGTCGGGCTGGCGCATCACGGTCATGCCCTCGCCCGTCTTGGTGTCGTAGACACCGCTGAGCGGCGACGAGAGGCGGTCTTCGCGGAAGTTCCAGCTCTTCGAGGTCTTGTATGACGGGGCTTCCTTTGGCGAGCGCATGTTGCGGTGATACCAGAATCCCGGCAGGTAGTATTCGCAGTCGTCGGAGCTGAGCGCGGTGCCGGCCTCGGCCCCGAAACTGAAGTAAACGGTCTGGTGTGCGGTGAATGTCACGGTCAGCGTTTCCTCGCCGTCGGCCTCCCCGGCCACCGTGGCGGTGATGTCGAGCGGCAGGCGGCCTTGCCGTGGCACGAGTTTGCCGTGGTTGTCGTCGAGGGCATAGGTCTTGGCCGGGTTGCCCGGCTGCTTGATGCTGACGTGTGTTTTCAGGTCGATTGCGTCGGCATTGTGCGCTGTCATGGCTATGGCGGCGCACAAAAGTAGTCGTAGTGTCTTTCTCATTTCTTTTGGATTGTTTTTGGATGATTTTTTACTTTTAGTTTTTTGTATGCGTGTGCATGGTATTTCGGTAGGCAAAAATAGCAATAAGTTGTGTCATGCGGCAATAAAAACAGGTCAAAAAAACGAAAAAAACGGTCATTCGGGTCTTCTTCCGGCTTTTCGGCCGTGTTTCTTCCGTGCTGCAACAAAAAGGCGGCGGCACGCGGGAGTGCCTCTCCCTTGCGTGCCGCCGCCCTCGTGTGGTGGTGTTTCAGGCGCGTGCCTACTCGCCGCCGCCGTTGTATTGCTGCTGCATGTCGAAGTCCTGCTGCCCCTGCTGGTCGTTGTGCTGCGGGCGGCGTTTCTGTTTCATGTTGCCGAAGTTCCATGTGGCGGTGACGCTCACGCGCCTTCCTCCACGGCGGTGTATCTGGTGGCGCGTGAAGTTGTCGCCGCTGGTGAACATCTCGAACTTGCGTGAGTCGAGCAGGTCGCGGCAGTTTACGCTGAGCGTTATGAGCTTGTTGAAGAAATTCTTGCGTGCCCCGAGGTCGATGCTGTAGTTGGCCTTGCGGTAGCCCTGCGTTATCACCTGCCGCGAGTTGTAGCGTCCGGTGGCCTGCACCGATATGTCGTAGGGCAGGATGAGGCTTGCCGTCATGCGCGCGTTCCATGTGAAGTTGTGGTCGCCCTCGCCCGTTACGGTCTGGTTGTCGATGTCGTAGCTGAAGCCGTTGAGCTTGTAGTAGTAGGCATTGGCCGATGTGGTGAGGTCGAGTATGCGGAAGAGCTTGTTCTTGAGCGTCATCTCCAGACCCGAGCTGAGGCTCTTTGCCACGTTCATCGAGGTGGAGTAGAACAGTCCGTCAGACGAGTTCTTGTAGCTTATGCGCTGTATCACGTCGGTGGTGGGGCGGTAGTAGGCACTGAGAAGGAGCGAGTGCTCGGTCCATGTCTTGAGATAGTTGAGCGAGAAGGAGTTGCTGAACTCGGGCGTGAGCAGCGGGTTGCCGAACGACACGGTGGTGGCGTCGCGCGTGTCGCGGAAGGAGTTGAGCTGTCCGCCCCACGGACGGCGCAGACGGCGCGTGTAGTTGAGCTGCAGCTGCTGCGACTCCGTAATCTGGTAGGACATGAAGAGCGACGGGAAGAGCTGGAAATAGTCTTTCTTGAAAGGCTTCTCGCGCAGCGACGCGTCGTGCTCCTGCTCCCATGTGTAGCTCTCGGTGTTGACGCGCCAGTATTCGCCGCGCAGTCCGGCCATTATGCCCAGCTTGCCGAGACGGCCGTTGAGCGTGGCATAGAAGGCGTGCAGGTCTTGGTTATACTTGAAGCGGTTGTAGAAGAGTTTGTCTTCGGTGGCGTTGTCGCCGCTCCACGACGTGGCGTCGGCATACGATTCCTGCGGCGTGTTCTCTCTTGAGAACTCGGCCTGGTAGCCTGCCTCGAGCTTGAGAGCCTTGGTTATCTGGTTCTCGTAGTCGAGCTTCAGCTCGCTGCGGCGGTTGTTTATGTGGTTGGGGCGGTACTGGTAGCTGTAGGCCACGTCGGGGGCGGTGCCGATGCCGGTCTGCGTCACGGTGGAGTCCTGGTACCAGTTGTCGCCGTCCATGCTCCATTTGCTCATGTCGGCGGTGAAGTCGATGAAATGCTTGTCGCTGAAGTTGTGTCGGTAGCTGAACTCGCCGTAGTACATGCCCATGTCGTCTTTGGATCGCGTGAGGCGGTCGAGGGTGTAGGGCATGAGCCCTTCGCGCTTGGGAGTATATATATAAGGTGTGGCGCTGTTGCTGCGTCCGCCGCCGCGCATGAGCATTCCGCTGAGCGAGAAGTCGTCGTTCTTGGTGGCGTGCAGTGTCAGTCCGGCGCGCGAGAACATGTTGTTGCCCCACTGCGAGTTGTCGCCCCGGTAGGTCTGGTCGTAGGTGTCGCTCGTCTGTTCGCTCTGCGAGTAGCCGGTGTTGGCCCGGTGGCGGTAGCCCACGTTGAGGTAGGCGTCGAGCAGCGAACTGCTGTAGTTTATGTTGAAGCTGGCGTTGGCCCCGCCGCGCGTGTCGCCCCCGGCCTGCAGCGAACCGTAGTAGCCGGCCTTGCGGTCTTTCTTGAGCACGATGTTGATGATGCCTGCCGAACCTTCGGCCGAGAACTTGGCCGAGGGATTGTCGATTACCTCGATGCGTTCGATGCTTTCGGCGGGGAGCTGCTGCAGAATCTGCGCGCGGTTGTCGCTGTTCAGTCCCGATGCCTTGCCGTTTATCCACACCTCGACGCTTGTGTTGCCGCGCAGCGACACGTTGCCGTCGTTGTCAACCTCCACCGACGGCACGTTGTCGAGCACGTCGCTGGCCGACTGTCCGGCGTTGCTTATGAGCTGCGCCACGTCGAATGTCTTGCGGTCGACCTCGAGTTTCATCGTCGATTTCTGTCCCGTCACCGTCACTCCGCGCAGCTGGCGCGCGTCTTCGGCCATGTAGATGAGGCGGAAATGCTGCTCGCGGCTTGCCGGGGCAAGCGTGAACTGGCGCGTGGCCTCCTTGTAGCCCACGAAGGAGAGGGTGAGCGTGTAGTCGCCGTATTCAAGCCCGTCAACGCTGAAGTTGCCGTCGGCATCGGTCATTCCGCCTCCTGCGAATTTGCCTCCGTCCTGCCGTGTTACCTTAACGTTGACGAAGCCGAGCGGCTCCGATGTCTGCTTGTCGAGCACTTTGCCTCTCACAAGCCCTTGTGCCGACGCGGCAATGGCGAAGAGGCACAGTAAAAAAAATATAGTAGTACGTTTCATATCTGTGCATTTTGACGCGCTCCGTGCCGCCGGCGTTTAATTGTTGCAGAATTGTTTAGGCTTTTTTAAACATTGCTCAAGCACGGACGGCGACTTGCGGCGGCTGCGGCGTGCGCGTGCAGCAGCCGGTGCACACTCGTGCGGCATGCGGAGCACGCGCGTGGCGCATGCGCGGCACGCCGTCAGAGAGCCTTGCGCCACTCGGTGGGAGTCATGCCTGTGCCGCGCTTGAAGAAGCGGTTGAAGTGCTGGGAGTATTGGAATCCGAGAGAGTAGGCCACTTCGGTGATGCTCTTTTCGGGCATGGCGAGTGCGTCCTTGGCCATGCCTATCACCTTCTTCTGTATCAGTTCGAGCGGCGAGTGCCCCGTTTCCTTCTTCACGAGGTCGCCGAAATAGTTGGGCGAGAGGTAGCATTCCGATGCGAAGTGCTTTACCGAGGGCAGACCGTTGCGGCTTGCGTTGCCGTCGGCGAAATATTCGTTGAGCAGCCGTTCAAACCGTGCGAGCACGTCGCGGTTGGCATTCTCGCGCGTGATGAACTGCCGTTCGTAGAAGCGCATGCAGTAGTCGAGCAGCAGCTGGATGTTGCGGCACACGAGCTGCCGGGTGTGCTTGTCGATGGAGTGGCTCAGCTCTGCCTGTATGGATGCGGTGCAGTTGCGGAAAATCTGTTTTTCCTCTTCCGACAGGTGGAGTGCCTCGCGCACGTCGTAGGAGAAGAACGTGTATCGCGAAATGTCGCGCCCGAGCTCGGTGCCGCGCATTAGGTCGGGGTGGAAGAGCAGTCCTATGGCGTTGGGCTTGTAGCCCGGCTCGTGGTCGACGGTGATGACCTGCCCCGGGGCAAAGCTTGTCACTGTGCCTTCCTGGTAGTCGTAGGGCTGGCGGCCGTAGGTGATGTCGCCGCAGTAGGTCTGCTTGAGAAACAGCGAGTAGACCCCGTAGCTGTAGGTAACTTTGCCCGGTATAATGTGCGGGGCTTTTGCCATGTCGACAATGGCCACGAGCGGATGCCGCGTTTCAAACCCGAAGAGTTTGTTGTAGTCGTCGATTGTGTCGATGTGTATGATTCTGTCGTTCTCCATGTCGTTGTGCTTTGTTTTCAACGTTGCGGTTGCAAAGTTATCCAAACGGCTCCATACAGGCACTACCAATATTACGTTTTCTTTGGACGTGTGCCGCAATTGTTTCCCGCAGGCAATGCAGTAGGGGAAGAATGATGGGGAAACGGGCTGATGCTACAGCAGTTCTTCTATGCTCTCCTTGGTCTTGCCCAGCATCTGGGCAATAGCTTCTGTCGTCATTCCGCTTTCCTGCATGCGTAGAATCATGGTTCGGAGCATGTCGTCTTTCTCTTTCAGTTGTCCGTCTTTTTCTTTCAGTTGTCCGTCTTTTTCTTTCAGTTGTCCGTCTTTTTCTTTCAGTTGTCCGTCCTTTTCTTTCAGTTGTCCGTCTTTTTTCTTCAGTTCTTCTTCCTTTTCCATAAGGAGGGTGTCTCTTGATTCAATCTCCTTGAAAAACTCGTCTTCGGCATTCATCTGGAAACGGAGCTCCGGGTCGGCGGCAGCCGACTGCAGGCGGCGCACGATGTATTCCATGTCGTTGTCGCCCTCAAACTGCCGGTCGTCAACCTTGATTACCTTCTTGTCGTCGGCCACGTTGGTCTGGTCGAACAGGCTGAGCACCTTTTCGAGGTTGTTGTTAACGCGCCCGTGCAGCAGCGGAATCTGCACGATGATGCTGTCATGCTGCAGACTCTCCACGAAAGGGTCGGGCATGCCCTCCGTCACCTCCTTGCCGTCGTAGTCGCGGGCATGGTGGTTGACGTAGACGATAGGCTCGTTCACCTTGCCCACGCAGTGCCCGAGCAGGTAGATGGCCACCATGGGAATGGCAAACCGCCCGTGGCTGTCCTTGCGCATGTTCTCCTCGTTGTTGTATTGCAGGGCTAGGTAGCGGCGGAAACGGAGCGTCTCGGTGGGCAGCCATGTCTTCTGAAGCTCGATGAGCATGAGGTGTGGGCTGCCGCTTTCGTCGAGAACAGTTGCGGCAAAGTCGATGCGGAACATTGAAATCGACTCCCTGCGGGTGAGGTTGGCATATTCGTTGCGGCGTATCTTTACGTCGACTACTTTCTTCCTGAGCAATGCCGAGAGGATTGTCTTGGCAATGCGGTCGTCTTCCATGATATACTTGAAGACGGCATCGTAGAGCGGATTGGCAACATATACAACCATAATCTTATCCTTAACGTTAGCTGTTGTGACTGAATAACGCTCCAAATATACGTTTTTTCGCCGAAACGGCCAAGCGAAACCGTGCGAAAATGCAGCCCGGCGGCAAGCCACGGCGGCAAGCGCGGCGTGCCGTAGGGTTGCATAATGCGCATGCAGAGAGCAAATTTCATTGCAAACCTTTGCGTTTCGGAATATATTTGCTAAATTTGCCGACAGTAGTTGCCGCGTCGGCGCAATCCGCGTGCGGCACATGTGAAACGTGTAAACAACGGCAAAAACCGCAGAAAAACGTTATTTATTATGGTAAAGCAATTATTCACAACCTTGGCGCTTGCCGCAGCAACAGCGACGGCCGGCGCACAGACAGTGCCTAACCGTCTGCTCGTGCACCAGAAATCGGGTGCAGTGTCAGCACACCGCGTGAACAGCGTGGACAGCATCACCTTCGCCACGGTGGAGGGCGACGTGCGTGCCGACGTGACATTCAACAAGTATGCAACCGGAAACACCGGCGACACCGTGTGGGTGGCGGTGAAGAAAACCGACGACTGCATGTCCTACCGCATCGACGTGCGCCCCACGGCACAGATTGGATCCTACAGTGACGACGTGCTCGCGCGGTGGTTTGACATATACGGCGGGTCGCAGTTTGACAGCGATTTCACCAACGCGGAGATGACAGGCTTCGACACCAGGTTCAAGGCCGGCACCGACTACACCGTGTTCACCGTGGCCTACGACGGCTACGGCACGGCATGCGACGCCTCGCGCGCCCGCTTCACCACCCCCGCAGCCAACCTCGTGGGCAACCCGCAGGTTGTGTGCACCGTGGAAAGCTCCACTACCACATCGCTGAAATTCCGCTTCAAGCCCAACGCCGATGTGTCGGAATACTATATCTGCATATTCAAGAAAGGCGAGGCCGACGCACAGTTCCTGCAGTGGGCCCCGATGTTCGGCTTCTCCAACATGGGCGACATGATAAAGCAGTTCAGCGGCGAGAGCTACACGGGCACGTTCATCAGGGAAATCACCGATCTTACACCCGGAACCGACTATGAAATGTATGTGCTGCCGCTCGATGCCGACGGCAACTATGCACCGCTCGTGAAGACAGAGTGTGCCACCAAGAAAATGGGCGGCCAAGGCGAGGCCAAGATGACGATAACCATTGGCGAGTTCGGCGGCGACATGGTGAACGGATACTACCAGACCGTGACCTACACTCCCAACGACCAGACTGCACTCCATCGCGACATGCTCATAGAGAAGAAAGCCTACGACCAGGAGTGGGGCAAGGACAAGCTTGTGGAATATCTTAAGGCCGACAACGAATACGACCCCTACTGGAACCAGTATGGCGTTGACGTGGCACAGTGGAACGCGTCGCCCAACACCGCCTACTATGCTGCATCGATAGGCAAGAATGCCAACGACGAGTGGGGTGAGCTCGTGATGGTTGAGTTTACAACCCCGTCGAAGGCTTCGTCTGTTGACGCTGGCGCAGTGCCGCAGCGCGTGGCAAAAGGCAACGCCCCGCAGAACGGACGCGCACCGAAGGCCACAAAACGTGAGGTGAAGCTTGTTGAGGCCCGCTGATGCCGCCGCACGCGTGAAGTGACAGATTGGCTGCCCCACACGCAGACTTTGTGGAGGCGGTAATCCATACATACATTATATAATAAGGTGGACGGGTCGAAAACAACCGGAACATAACGGATTGTCTTGGCCCGTCTGCCTTTCGCTTTTTCTTCCGCGATCTGCGCGTTTGCTTGCTTTGGCATCCGAAGCCGCACCGGACGGCGCGGGACATGCGGCATCTGCGACCTTGAAATCACGGGGCGAGATTTGCAGACACGTCCCGAAACGACATTCCGAAAACCGCCGTTCTTTTCATTTTTCTTGCCGTGCGGCCACACAGTTGGCAGAGTGAAAAGCAGATTGCAGCTAAAAATGCGATTTGTAGGCGATTTATACAAAATTAACCCTAAATATTTGCTTGAAAAGATTATTAATTTATAAATTTGCAACAAAATAGAAACTGCTATGAGGAAATTATTACTTTCTACACTGCTCCTGCTCGGCCTTGCCCTTACGGCAAATGCCCAGCTTCCTTCGGTGACACTCAAGAGCATCGACGGGAAAACCGTACGCACCGACACACTGTCGAACAACGGCAAACCGTTCATCATCGATTTCTTCGCCACATGGTGCAAGCCGTGCAACCGCGAACTGTCGGCCATAAGCGAGGTGTATGAAGACTGGCAGGAAGAAACGGGCGTGAAAATCTATGCCGTGAGCATCGACCAGGCCCAGAACATAAACAAAGTGAAGCCGCTCGTTGACAACCACGGTTGGACTTACGACGTGCTGCTCGACCCGAACAGCGATTTCAAGCGCGCACTGGGCATCCAGACCATCCCCTATGTCATCGTGTGTGACGGCAAGGGCAACATCGTGGCCAAACACAACGGATATACCGAGGGCGCAGAAAACGAACTCATCGAGAAGGTGCGCGAACTCGTAGGCAAGAAATAACACACCGACCGTAAAGCCACATGGATTTCTATAAAATACTGCCGCTCGCACTCGCGGCAATGACGGCGGCTTCGGCGTCGGCACAGGAACAGCGGAAAGACAAGATTACCGTCACTGGAAGCATACAGAGCGACATCCTCATTCCGCAGGAAGACAACAACATCGGAACAGGTACCTACGACGACAAGGTGCTCACCAACACCTATGCCGAGGTGCACGCAATGAGCAAATATGTAGACGCCGGCGTGCGTCTGGAATATCTTGACCACCCTCTGCCCGGATTCGAAAAGGATTTCAAGGGCTGGGGTGTGCCTTATTATTATGTAAAGGGAAAACTGAAGAACGTGGAACTCACGCTCGGAAATTTCTACGAACAGTTTGGTTCGGGATTCATCCTGCGCACTTATGAAGAGCGTTCGCTCGGAATAGACAACTCTCTGCTGGGCGGCCGCATCGTGGCAAGCCCCTTCAAGGGCGTGAGAGTGAAGGGCGTAATGGGCACACAGCGCCGCTACTGGGACTACAACGCACTCGTGAGCGGTGCCGATCTGGAACTGAGCGTAGACGAGTGGTTCAAGAAAATGCAGGAGTCGCGCACGTTCCTCACCCTCGGCGCATCGTGGGTGAACAAGCACGAACATGTGTCGAAGACGATATATGCCGACCCGACGCACACGCTCAACCTCCCCGAGAACGTGAACGCGTTTGACGTGAGGGCCAATCTGCAGAAGGGCGACTTCAACATTCTCGCCGAATATGCGCAGAAAACCGACGACCCGTCGTTCGACAAGAACTATCCCTACATCTACCGCAAAGGATATGTGGCCATGCTCTCGGCTTCCTACTCGCGCCGGGGCATGAGCGTGTTGCTGCAGGCAAAGCGCAGCGACAACATGTCGTTCCGCAGCAAGCGCGACGAGAGCGGCACATCGTCGTTCATCAACCACCTGCCGGCATTCACCATGCAGCAGACCTACGCCCTTGCAGCACTCTATCCCTATGCCACTCAGCCCAACGGCGAATGGGCATATCAGGCCGAACTGGGCTACAAGTTCAAGCGCCACACCGCGCTCGGAGGCAAGTACGGCACAAGCCTGAAGCTCAATTTCTCGCACATCCACGCGCTCGATCGCAACAACCATGAGGGCGGCGCACGCGGAACCGACGGCTATGGCTCGGCATTCTGGAAATGGGGCGACGAAACCTACTATCAGGACATAAACGTGCAGGTGGAGAAGAAACTCTCGAAGTCGTTCCAGCTCAACCTCATGTACATGAACCAGTTCTACAACAAGTCGGTAATCGAGGGCGAAGGAGGCATGATACACTCCGACATCGTGGTTGCCGAGGGCAAGTACAAGTTCAACAACAAGCTCACACTGCGCGGCGAAGCACAGTATCTGCACACCAAGCAGGATCAGGGCGACTGGTGGTACGGATTGCTCGAACTCTCGGTGCTGCCGCATTTCATGTTCACCGTGAGCGACCAGTATAACGGCGACACGCCCTACTACACATCGGAAGGCGCAATCGACGCCACACGCGGCACCCACAAGGAGCACTACCTCGCAGGGTCGGTGACGTTCACCACCGGCGCACACCGCCTTCAGGTGGGCTACGGCAAGACCCGCGCCGGCTACAACTGCTCGGGAGGCGTGTGCCGATATGTGCCCGCAAGCAAGGGCGTTACAGTGTCTTACAACTATAACTTCTGAACGACTGCATGATGAAAAAGAATATATTTTACAGTGTTGTGGCACTTGCCACGGTGGCGCTCACCACAGCCTGCAGCGACATCGACCCCGACAAGCGTACGACCTATGTGAAGCCCGCCGAGGTGGGACGTGCAGTCTTGGTTGAAGATTTCACGGGACAGCGTTGCATAAACTGCCCCAACGGAACCGAGGAAATAAACAAAATCGTGGAGACCTACGGCGAGGAGAACATCATCGCGGTGGGAATACACAGCGGACCGCTCGGATTCAACGGCAGTACCAAATATCCCGTGGGCCTCGCAACCGACGAGGGCAACGTCTATTACAAGAACTGGGACAGCCAGAGCAAGCTCGGACAGCCCTGGGTAGTGTTCAACCGCGACACCGAACCCAACGAGGATTACAGCACATGGGCCGACGACGTGACCTACGAAGTGCAGAAGAAAGGCGCGCTGTCGCTCACCGTACAGAATACCTACGACGCGTCGTCGCGCAAGCTCTCCACGGTAATAACGTCGTTCGGAACCGACGGCAACACCACAGGCAAGCTGCAGGTGTGGCTCGTGGAGGACGGCATAACCGCAATGCAGATGATGCCCAACGGCAAGGTGAACACCGAATATGTGCACAACCATGTGTTCCGCACGTCGGTAAACGGCACCTGGGGCGAGGACATCAAGGTGCAGGAAGGGCTCAACACGCTCAACGCCTACACCTACACGTTGCCTGAAAACTACAACGCCGACAACGTTTCGGTGGTGGCCTTCGTCTACAACGACGGCGGAGTGCAGCAGGTGACGAAGAAAGCAATAACAGAAAAGGAAACAAACGATTAACTCTCAGTTTTATGAAAAAGATATTTTTACTTTGCGCCGCATTCTTGGGCACTATGGCTTCGTTTGCCCAAAGCGACACCGACTATGCCCGGGCCTTCAGCTTCGTCAACGAAGACGGCACCGAGGTGGTTTCCGGTTCGGAGGTTACGCGCACCACAATTGTCGACGACCCGCTTGAAGTCTATCCCGGAATGATTGAGTCGGGACTTTATGTAAAGCCCAACTACGAGGGCGACGAGGTGCTCGGAGTGGCCTTGCGCGTGAAACTTACGCGCATCGACAGCGGCGTTTTCCAGTACTGCTTCCCGCAAACCTGCCAGACGGCAACCGCTCCGCTTGCCAACGAAACTAACGCCGGGGCAATGGAGGCAGACTATGAAAACAACTCGCTCCAGACAGAATGGTATCTCAACAACCTCGCCGACTACGGGGAGGTGAATGCCGAACTCACCCTGCTCGTGAACGTTCAGGAAGAATATCTCAACAGCAAGGGACAGACAAGAAAGCGTTGGGCATACAAGGCCGACGGCCCCACGGTGAAGCTCAACCTCGTCAACCGCGCCCCGACAGCCATTAACGGCGTGACCGACACAACGTCGAAGCAGGCCGTGGCACGCTATGCCGTGGGCGGGCAGCAGCTCACGTCGGCAACCAAGGGCATCAACATCGTGAAGTATTCCGACGGAAGCGTGCGGAAAGTGAACGTGAGATAACCCTCCAGAAGACAAAGTAGTTTTTATAAATAAGTTTTTACAGTATGAAGAAAATTTTACTTCCATTGGCAGCGCTTCTCCTGTCGGCGACAGCAGTAAGTGCGCAGCATGCCCTGGACAACAGCATGCTCAAGAAGTTGCCCAAAAAGGTTGCACTTCTTCCCGAAGCATTCTCCGGTGTTAAGGCCAACGCTCCCAAGCGTGCCGAAGAAACAGTCGAGAAAAACCAGCGCTATGTCGGCAACACCAACTCCGACAATGTTGCTACTCTCTTCGGCTTCCCCGGAACCGATGCCTCGAAAATCGGAACAATCCTCAGCTCTTCGCTGCTTTCCGACTATGAGGGATGCAAGATTCTTGCAGTGCGTTTCCCGCTCTACAAGAAGCTCGGCAACGTGAAGGCTTTCGTGGCCAACATCGGCTCAATGCAGCAAGACTACACCTACAACGTGGGCGAATACCTCGTCTCGAAGGAAGGCACTGCCAACAAGGTGATAACCGTAAGCAACAACCAGATCACCAGCATGCCCTACAACACCATAGAGTTTGACACGCCTTACACCATTCCCGCAAACCCGAGCGACCTTGTTGTGGGTATGGAATACACACAGAAGAGCACACAAACCGGTGGCAGCTACACCGAAGACTGCTACAATTTCTGCGGCGGTGAGGCCTCTTCATACGGCGGACTGGTGGCCTATGGAAATATCTACAGCGACCAGACCGAGGCTGGTTGGGTTCCCGTTGCTTTGAGCGACGGCTCTGGCAGCAGCATGTTTGTCAACCTCTGTCTGCAGATTCTCGTTGAAAACCCCAACGGTTTCGTTCAGGACATCAACATCTACGCAAGCCAGGGCGACAGGCATTTCGTGCAGCCCAACGGAACATTCCAGTTTGCCTTCGGATGCACCAACTCCGGATCTGAAGAACTTGCCGCTGGCAAATACACCTTCGGAATGTCTATCGACGGAAAGGAAATCGGTGAAATTACAGGCAACAAGGCCCTCGGTTCCGACCAGCAGGTTTTCGGCACCTATGTAAACGTTCCTGAAATAGAAGACGGCGCACACATATTCAGTCTCTATGTGAAGAGCATGAACGGCGGCGCACCCACCGGCAAGCTCAGCAACGACACTGTTTACACTATTCTGCGCTCTTACAGCGAGTCGGTTCAGCACCACAAGCAGCTTGTGGAGCACTTCACCTCGCAGTGGTGCACCTACTGCCCCAAAGGCTACGACCTGCTCAACCAGCTTTGCAAAGACCGCGACGACATTGCCTGGGTGTCTATACACGGCGACCTCGGTGATAACTACACCGACGAATACACAATCGATGCTTCGGAGTACATTACAGCCATCTCCACACAAGGCTATCCCGCAGCCAATTTCAACCGCTATTATCATTACGCCCAAGACAACTACACGACTGGCTATCTGGCTCTCGGCATCAACGGCTACGACAATGTTGAAGATGCAGCTGCCGACTTCAGCGACATCATCGACGAAAGCAACGCCTACGTACCCGCAGTGTGCTCGCTGGGCATCACCGCCAACTACAACGACGGAAGCCTCGACGTGAAGGTAACCGGCAAGGGCGTGAAGAACGCAGGCAAGATTCTCGACGACGCAGTGCTCACCCTCTACCTCACCGAGGACGGACTGAAGAGCCGCCAGCTCAACAACGGCAAGTGGATAAACAGCTACACACACAACAACGTGCTGCGTGCTGCCCTCACCAACTATGCTTGGGGTGACAACATCGTTTGGGACGGCGACAACTTCACTATGGAATACAAGGGCATCGAAATACCCGACGACTACGACTACACCAAAATGCACGTTGTGGCAGCCGTCAGTGCTCCTGCATTCTATTGGGACGCAGCCAGCAAGAGACTCTACCTCTACACATACGACAACACCGACCTCTGGGTTAACCAGTGCAACTCTGTTGCCATTTCCGACGGCGAAACAACCGGCATCAAGAGCGTTGACACCAACGACAACGTGAAGGTTGTGGGCCGCTACACTGTTGACGGCCGTCAGGTTTCTGCTCCCGTCAAGGGCGTGAACGTCGTGAAATTCTCCGACGGAACAACAAAGACTGTCGTTGTGAAGTAATCCACACGCCGACAATAAAACATCCGGGCGGCACGGCCACGCAAGGCCGCCACATCCGCACGGCAACACAGGCGGTGGCATGCAATCCCTTTGCGGGGAATGCGTGCCACCGCTTTTTTGTGCCTATGTGCGGGCCGGCGCATGGCGGCACAGTTCCGGCACGCGCCGACATTGTATTAATTAAACCTAAAAAAACGGGCTTAATTCCACGCTTCGCCATTTACTCGCTATCTTTGTAATGCAAATGCCGTGCGCGCAGAAGCCTTCCTTTCCCCCTCTGCCGGGGCACTGCGGAAGCGGTGCGCGCCTTGACGGCCAACAGTGAAACAACTAACTCACAAATTACTACAATGCAGAAGAAGAACTTGCTACTCTTGTCGGCAGCCTCGGTGCTGCTCATGACATCTTGCTCGAAGCTCGGCCCGCTCTCGGCCGACAACTTCACCGTAACCCCCAATCCGCTCGAAACACAGGGAGGGAAAGTGCCCGCCACGGTGAGCGGAGTGTTCCCCGAGAAATACATGAAGCGCAACGCTACCGTGACCGTGATACCCGAACTGCGCTATGCCGACGGAATGGTGGCCAAGGGACAGCCTTCCACATTCCAGGGCGAGAAGGTTATGGGCAACAACCAAACCATTTCCTACCGCGTGGGCGGACGCTACACGATGAAGACAGGGTTCGACTATGTGCCCGAAATGCAGAAGAGCGAGATGTATCTCACGTTTGATGCACGCTTGGGCAACAAGAAGTGCGACGTGCCTGCAGTGAAAGTGGCAAACGGAGTGATAGCCACTTCTGAGCTTTACAAGAAGACTTTGTTGAGCGACGGAGGCTGCATCGCCCCCGACTCGTTCCAGCGTGTGAAGACCCAGAAGCAGGAAGCCAACATACGCTTCCTCATCAACCAGGCCAACCTGCGCAAGACCGAACTCAAGAACAACTCGGTGCAGGAATTCGTGCAGATGCTCAAGAAAATCAACGCCGACCGCGAGGGATTCAACATACAGAACGTGGAGGTCGCAGCCTATGCTTCGCCCGACGGCGGCGTGAAGTTCAACGACAAGCTGGCAAGCAACCGTCAGGACGTGTCGGAGAAATATGTGAAGGAGCAGCTCAAGCAGACAAAGGTGGACGCCGACATAGACGCACACTACACCGCACAGGACTGGGACGGCTTCCAGCGCTTGGTGCAGGCATCCAACCTGCAGGACAAGGACGTGATTCTGCGCGTGCTCTCAATGTATAAAGACCCGCAGGAGCGCGAACAGCAGATACGCAACATGTCGGCCGGATTCCAAGACCTCGCCGACGGCATCCTGCCCGAACTGCGCCGCTCGCGTCTTATAATCAACTACGAGACCATCGGACGCTCCGACGACGAGATACAGGCACAGTACAAGAGCGATGCCACAAAGCTCAGTCCCGACGAACTGCTCTATGCCGCCACACTTGAGGACAGCCGCGCAAAGCAGGAGGAAATCTACAAGACGACCGCCGAGATTTACGACCGCGACTACCGCGCCTACAACAACCTCGCTGCCCTGGCCATAGCCAAGGGCGACACCGGCGCGGCAAAGAATTATCTGCAGAAGGCACAGCAGCTCGGCAGCGACACGCCTGAGGCAAGCGCCAACCTCGGTCTGCTCTCGCTCATCAGCGGCAACACGCAGGATGCCGAGGCCAACATCTCGAAGGCAGCCGGCTCGGAGAACGTGGGTGCAGCACTCGGAGCACTCAACATAGCCAAGGGCAACTATGCACAGGCCGAGAAAGACTTCGGCAGCGCCAACACCAACACTGCCGCCCTCGCGCAGCTTCTCAACAAGAACTACGCCGCAGCGGCACAGACCCTCGACAAGGTGGCCGTGCCCGATGCCATGACCGACTATCTGCACGCCATCGTGGCAGCACGCCGGGGCAACAAGTTTGCAGCCTCTTCCTATCTGAAAGATGCGCTCAAGAAAGACCCCACACTCAAAGAGTATGCCGACAACGACCTCGAGTTGTCGCTCCTGAAATAAGAAAAACATGCGGCGGAGGGTTGCCGGGCCATTGCCGGGCGGCCCTCCGCTGCCGTTTCCACACAGTCGTTTCCTGTATATAAAGATAAGGAATGAGAAAAACCCTATGCACATTCTCGCTCGCCCTGGCTCTGGTGGCATGCGGAACCGACGGCCGTCACTTCAAAATCGACGGCAGGCTCCTCCACCTCAACCAGGGCGAGTTCTATGTCTACAGCCCCGACGGCGCGTTTTCGGGCATCGACACCATTAAAGTGCAGGCCGGACGCTTCTCCAAGGACATAGTATGCGACCGCCCGTCCACGCTCATGCTCGTGTTTCCCAACTTCACCGAGCAGCCCATCTTCGCCTCGCCCGGAAAGTCGGTTGACATAAAGGGCGACGCATCGCACCTCAAGGAGCTCACCGTGAAGGGCACCAAGGACAACGAACTGATGAACGGTTTCCGCCAGCAGGTGGCCAACGCCTCGCCGCCCGAGGCCATAAAATATGCGCGGCAGTTCATTGCCGACCATCCCAAATCGGCTGTAGGCACATGGCTCGTGCGCAAATATTTCATCGACACCTACACGCCCGACTATGCCGAAGCACGGCGGCTCATAAAGCAGATGCTTGCCGCTCAGCCCGGCAACGACTACCTCAACCGCCTTCTTGCCATGACCGCCCGCCAGGCACCGCCCGCCGCAGGCACCGCCCTGCCGCGCTTCACCGCACGCGACATCGACGGCCGCCCCGTTACGGGCGCGTCGCTCGCCGCCTCGCCCGTTGCCGTGATATGCGTGTGGGCATCGTGGAACTACCAGAGCATCGACTTGCTGCGCATGGCACTGCAGCGCCGCGACGAGAGCGGCGGCAGGATAAAGGTCGTGGGCCTTTGCCTCGATGCCGATGCCGGGGCTGCGCGCCGCGTGATGAAGCAGCAGGGATTCTCGCTGCCCGTGGTGTGCGACGGCAAGATGATTGAAGGCCGCCTCTTCCGCGACCTCGGTTTCTACAACATCCCAGACAACATGCTCGTGCGTTCGGGCCGCGTCGTCGACTGCGGCATGAGCTACGATGAGCTGTCAAAGCAGCTCAAGCAACAGTAAAACACTCCATCACCATGCTCGTAAAAACCTATTGCGCCGCTGTCAACGGCCTCGAAGTCACCACGGTGACGGTAGAGGTGAGCCTTGTGGCGGGTGTCATGTACCGCCTCACGGGGCTTGGCGACGCCGCCGTGCGCGAGGGGCGCGACCGCATAGCTGCGGCCATGCAGTTCAACGGCTACAAGTTTCCGCACGCCGACATAACAGTAAACCTCGCCCCTGCCGACCTGCGCAAGGAGGGGAGCAGTTTCGATTTGCCACTTGCCGTGGCCATTCTCGCGGCGAGCGGCAACATCGTCACCGACCTGCTGCCGCAATACATGATTGTAGGCGAGCTGAGTCTCGACGGCACGCTGCAGCCCGTGAAGGGCGCGCTGCCCATAGCCATACGCGCGCGGGCCGAACATTTCAAGGGACTTATAGTGCCAGAGCAGAACGTGCGCGAGGCCGCCGTGGTGAACAACCTCGACGTCTACGGCATGAAGTCGATGTCCGACGTCGTGAAGTTCCTCACCGGTGCCGAGCACTTCGAGCCGGTAAGGGTTGACACGCGCCGCGAGTTCTACGAGCGTCAGTACAGGTTCGACCTCGACTTTGCCGACGTGCGCGGACAGGACAACGTGAAGCGCGCCATTGAAGTGGCCGCCGCCGGCGGACACAACCTCATCATGGTGGGCCCTCCGGGCAGCGGCAAGTCGATGATGGCAAAGCGTCTGCCGTCTATCCTGCCTCCGCTCACCCTTGCCGAGAGCCTCGAAACCACGCAGATATACAGTGTTGCGGGCAAACTCGGGCGCGGCACGTCGCTCATCTCGCAGCGTCCGTTCCGTGCGCCCCACCACACCATATCCGAAGCCGCGCTTGTGGGCGGAGGCACCAGCCCCCAGCCCGGCGAAATATCGCTCGCCCACAACGGCGTGCTGTTTGCCGACGAGCTCCCGGAATTCAACAAAAGCACGCTTGAGGTGATGCGCCAGCCGCTCGAAGACCACCGCATCACCATCTCGCGGGCCAAATACACCGTCGAGTTCCCGTGCTCGTTCATGTTCGTGGCGAGCATGAATCCCTGCCCGTGCGGCTACTACGGCGACCCCACCCACCATTGTGTGTGCTCGCCGGGGCAGATACAGCGGTACATGAACAAAATCTCCGGGCCGCTGCTCGACCGCATCGACATACAGTGCGAGATTACCCCGGTGCCGTTCAAGGACATTTCAAAGTCGCAGCCGGGCGAGCCGAGCGCGGTGATACGCCAGCGTGTCATCAAGGCACGCGAGATACAGACCGCACGCTATGCCGGCTGCAAGGGCATACACTGCAACGCCCAGATGACCGAACGCATGATACACGAATATGCCGAGCCCGACGAGGCCGGAATGGAGATGCTGCGCATGGCCATGGACAGGCTGTCGCTTTCGGCACGGGCCTACAGCCGCATCTTGAAGGTGGCCCGCACTATTGCCGACCTCGAAGCCTCGGAGTGCGTGGCAACGCAGCACCTTGCCGAAGCCATAGGCTACCGCACGCTCGACCGGGGCGACTGGGCCGAACGTGGATTCTGAGCTTCTTGCAGCAACCGCGACTTCTGAGGCCGCATGGTTTATGCCGTCCGGCTTTTTTCATGCCATACAAAGGCATTTTCTCCCTGCACCCGACAGGAATACAAGCATTATGAAAAATATGGAAAAGAAACGACACTATTCAGGATTGACCGATGCCCAGGTGCTCGAAAGCCGCAGAAAGCACGGCTCCAACATTCTCACGCCGCCCGCGAGAACCCCGTTGTGGCGGCAGTTTCTCGAAAAGTTCCGCGACCCTCTCATCATCGTCCTGCTCATTGCGGGTGTCCTCTCGGTGGGCATCTCGTGCTATGAATACTGGGGACTGGGCGAGGGGGCCGAAACATTCTTCGAGCCTGTGGGCATATTCGTGGCCATAATGCTTGCCACGGGTGTGGCCTTCGTCTTCGAACTGAAGGCCGACCGCCAGTTCTCGGTGCTCAGTCAGGCCAACGACGACGAGCCCGTCGAGGTGATACGCAACGGCAACGCCACGTCGGTAAAGAAGAAAGACGTGGTGGTGGGCGACATCGTGGTGTTGAGCCAAGGCTGCGAAATACCTGCCGACGGCCAACTTCTCGAAGCCGTCACGATGAATGTGGACGAGTCGTCGCTCACCGGCGAGCCCGTGTGCCACAAGACAGTCTGCCAAGAAGAATTCGACAGCGATGCCACCTTCCCCTCCAACCATGTGCTGCGCGGCACCAAGGTGATGGAAGGACACGGCATCTTCAGGGTGTGCGCCGTGGGCGATGCCACCGAAAACGGCAAGGTGTTTGAGGCGGCGCAGATTGACGACAGCGTGCGCACGCCGCTCAACGAGCAGCTCGACGGCCTTGCCGACCTTGTGACAAAGCTCAGCTATGTGGTTGCCGCCCTCGTCATCGTGCTCAAGCTCATGGTGTTCTTCGGCTGGAATCCGCTGGCCTGGACACTGGCCGTGCCCACTGCGGTGTTCTTCTGGATGGTTGTCTGCAAGTTCCGCGGTTGGAGCTGGAAAGCCATCGTCCCGTCAATCATGGGCTATTTCGTGGTGCTCATGGGCATGGTGGTGTGTTTCCACAACATCCTTGCCCCCACCGAGCACATAGCCCGGCTCGTTACCTACACGCTCGACACCCTCATGATTGCCGTGACACTCATTGTCGTGGCCGTGCCCGAGGGCTTGCCCATGACCGTTGCCCTGAGCCTTGCCTACAGCATGAGGCGCATGATGAAGACCAACAACCTCGTGCGCAAGATGCACGCCTGCGAAACAATGGGCGCGGCAACCGTAATCTGCACCGACAAGACGGGCACGCTCACGCAGAACCAGATGCAGGTGCACGCCGCCGATTTCTACTGCCTCGGTGCAACCGCGCCGGGCAACGACCGCGAGAGCATGCTCGTTGCCGAGGGCATGGCGGTGAATTCCACGGCATCGCTCGACTATTCCGATGCCGATGCCGTGAAGGTGCTTGGCAACCCCACCGAGGGAGCCTTGCTGCTGTGGCTGAAAAAGAAGGGCATCGACTACCGGGACATACGCGAGTCGGCCGAGGTGGTGGAGGAACTGCCCTTCTCCACCGATCGCAAGTATATGGCAACGGTGGCCAGGTCGGCCCTGCCCGGCGGCCAGACAGTGCTTTATGTCAAGGGCGCGCCCGAGATAGTGGCCGGCATGTGCGCCCGCATCAGCGGCGGCGTGGAGCGTGCCGACATCGACCGCCGGCTCGCCGAATACCAGAACCAGGCCATGCGCACGCTCGGCTTTGCCTTCCAAGTGCTTGACGAGGGCGCACCGGCCATCGACGGCGGCAAGGTGGTTGCCGCCGACCTCACCTTCATGGGCATCGTAGCCATAGCCGACCCCGTGCGCAGCGATGTGCCCGCCGCCGTGGCCGAATGCATGAATGCGGGCATAAGCGTGAAGATTGTCACCGGAGACACCCCGGGCACGGCCAAGGAAATAGGCCGGCAGATAGGGCTTTGGACTGCCGCCGACGGCGAAGACAACATCATTGCCGGACCCGAGCTTGCCGCCCTCTCCGATGCGGAACTCGACCGCCGGGTGATGAACCTGAAGATAGTGTCGCGCGCACGCCCCATGGACAAGAAGCGGCTTGTGGAGTCTTTGCAGCGCAACAACCAGGTCGTTGCGGTCACGGGCGACGGCACCAACGACGCACCGGCCCTGAAAGCCGCCCATGTGGGGCTGTCAATGGGCGACGGCACGTCGGTGGCAAAGGAGGCATCAGACATAACCATCCTCGACAACTCGTTCAGCAGCATAGGCAAGGCCGTGATGTGGGGACGCTCGCTCTACCAGAACATACAGCGGTTTCTGCTCTTCCAGCTCACTGTCAACGTGGCGGCGTGCCTCATAGTGCTCTTCGGCGCGTTCATGGGCACGGAGAGTCCGCTCACCGTCACGCAGATGCTGTGGGTGAACCTCATAATGGACACCTTCGCGGCCATGGCCCTTGCCTCGCTGCCCCCGTCGGAAAGCGTGATGCGCGACAAACCCCGCGACCGCAAGGCATTCATCCTCACCGGCACGATGTATGAAAACATCCTCGGCGTGGGAGGCTTCTTCTTCTTGCTGCTCCTTGCGCTGCTTTATGCGTTTGAGCATTCCAATGTCACGCGTCTTGCCGACTTGCTCCACCTGCACTTGGGTCCTGTCGATGGACTCACGCCCTACGAGCTCACCCTGTTCTTCACGGTTTTCGTGATGACCCACTTCTTCTACCTCTTCTGCTCAAGGGCTTTCGGCACGGGCCGCAGCGCGCTCCACTTCAAGGGATGCAAAGGACTGTTGGGCATAGCCGCCATGATTTTCGTGGGGCAGATAGCCATGGTGGAGACTCCCGGCCTTCAGAGGTTCTTCAATGTCACCGGTCTGCGCCTCGACGACTGGGTGATAATCATCGTCGGGTCGTCGTTCGTGCTCTGGGTGCGTGAGCTGTGGAGCCTGGCCAAGCGCATGCTCCACGCCCGCACGGCACGGCGCTGAACGCCCGGCAGTTGCATGGCACGTTTTTTGCAGTTTACAATCGACACCCCGGCACACACTGAAAGTAACAAAAACACGACATAAATGGAAAAGAAGACAACCCCGGTGCTTCTGCTCACCGGCTATTTAGGAAGCGGAAAGACAACACTCCTCAACCGTATTCTCGGCAACAGCAAAGGCATAAAGTTTGCCGTCATTGTCAACGACATAGGCGAGGTGAACATCGACGAGACCCTCATCGAGAAGGGCGGCGTTGTCGACAAGGCCGACGACAGCCTCGTGCCCCTTTCCAACGGCTGCATCTGCTGCACGCTCAAAATGGATCTCGTGCAGCAGCTCAGCGACATCGTGTCGCAGCAGCGGTTCGACTACATCGTGATTGAGGCGAGCGGCATTTGCGAGCCCGCCCCGATAGCGCAGACAATAAGCGTCTATCCCACAATGTATCCCAACCTTGCCGAGAAGGGCAAGGCCAGCGTCGATGCCATAGTCACCGTGTGCGATGCCCTGCGTCTGCGCGACGAGTTCGGCGAGGGCAAGGAACTGCAGCGCACCGACCTCGACGACGACGACTTGGCAAGCCTCGTCATCCAGCAGGTGGAGTTCTGCAACGTCATTCTGCTCAACAAGGCTTCCGAGGTTACACCCGACGAACTGGGACGCATTCGCGCCATCCTGCACGAGATTCAGCCCAAGGCCGAGATAATTCCGTGCGACTACGGCGACGTTGACTTCGACAAGATTCTCAACACCCACCTCTTCGACTTCAACAAGGTGGCCACTTCGGCACGGTGGATAGAGGCCGTGGAGGCCGACGAAGACGACCTCGAGAACGAGGAGGAAGGCGAGGCTCTGGAGTATGGCATAAGCACCTTCGTCTACTACCGCCGCCGCCCGTTCAACCTTGCCGACTTCGACGACTTCGCCGCGCGGCTTCTGCCCAAGAGCGTGGTGCGCTGCAAGGGATTGTGCTATTTCGACGATGAGCGCGACACTTGCTATGTGTTCGAGCAGTCGGGCAAGCAGGTGTCCATCCGCAATGCCGGAAAATGGTATGCCACCATGCCCGAGAAAGAGCTCAAGGAGTTTATGGAGCGCAACCCCGATGCTGCCCGTCTGTGGGACGGCGAGTATGGCGACCGCATGCAGAAGCTCGTGTTCATAGGCCAGAACATGGACCGCGAGGCCATAGAGCGCGACCTCGACCGTTGTCTGCGGTAGCGGGCAGTGCCGTCGCGGCATCAACCAAGCAATATAGAAAGGCTCCGCCGGAAGGCTGTCGTGCCGTCATCCGCTATACGGGCGATGACGCGACAGGCTTCCGGCGGAGCCGTTTTTGTGTGCAGGGGGCAAAGGGTGCCGGGGCGCAGACTGTGAGTCAGGGCGCACGCCACGGCTTCACCGGCCTACTGCCCAATCATGTCGGCAGCCTCTTTGCCGAGGTATGGCTTGATGTCTTTTGCCGCGATGCCGAAGCTTATCGTCCCCACGGCATACGAGGCTATCTCGTATGGTTGGTAGACAAACCTCACACTGTCGTCCTGAAGCCACGGGGCGTGGGCAGGAAGCGGCACGAGGTTGTCGTCGGACAGGAATATGTAGTTGCCGAGCGTGGCGTCGGTCACTCCTTCCACTCCGCTTGCCTTCACACAGCGCAGCACGTTGTTGCGCAGCAGGGGCTGCATGTCGCGCAGTTTTCCGGGGTCTACTATGTTGTCGGCGGTGCGGTTGGTCTTTCGGCTTATGTTGGTGCAATACGACGTGTATGAGCGGTGTGCGCCCCCGAGATAGCTTTCGTCGGTGATGCGGTAGGTTATGTAGGCCGGTTTCACCTCCTCCACGCTTATCCTTATCTGGCTCGACAGCGTGGGCATCTCGTGCTCTTCGAGGCTGGCCTCTTCAAGTTCCTTGTGCATGTCGGCAAGGAATCGCACAGTGCCGTCGCCGTAGTGGGCCACGAGCAGGTTGCCGTCGGCGGTGCTTCCGTTGTATTTCGGATACTTGCCCTGCACGGCATCGTCGTCAGAATCGTTGTACGGCAGATAGAGAGCCGCCAGTTCGCGGGCAATGAACAGTCTTGCGCCCTCGGCCAGACTGTCGTTGCCGCGCGGATAGTCAACGTCTATCGTGCACTTTATGCCGTCGGCCTCTGCGTGGTTGTATGCCACGCTGTCGGTGGCAAACGTGTCGGTGCTGTGGCCTGACGGCTGTTGGCTGCATCCGGTGCCGCACAGTGTGGCGGCGGCAGCAATGGCAATGGCTGCAAATTTCAGTTTCTTCATGTCAAAAACAAGATTGGTTAATACATTTTGTCAGGTTTGTAGGCCGCTCCGGGTGCATGCCGTTGTCAGTGCAGCAGCATGGAGAGCAGCGGAATGCTGAGCATGGAGAGCAGCGTGGAGAGAAACGTGCCCTGTGCCATGCGCGTCACGTCGCGCCCGTATTTCATGCAGAACATCGTGCCGAACGAGGCCACGGGCATGCCCACGAGCACGGCGTTCACCGCTGCCGCGTGGGTGTCGAAGCCCAGCAGGCGTATGAGGTAGAACATGCCCACGGGCACGGCCAAGAGCCGCAGGACGCACATCATGTAGGTGGCGCGGCATCCTGCCATGCGGCGCAGCGGCATCCCGGCAATGCTCGAGCCTATCACGAGCAGCGAGGCGGGCACCGTCATGTTGCCGAGCAGCGTCACGGGCTGGGCAAGAAACTGCGGCGCGCGCCACCCGGCGCACACTATGGCCACCGACAGATATGTGGCCACCATCGAAGGGCTAAGGAGCAGCCGCCAGTCGAAGCGTCCGGCCGATGTGCCGCGCACGAACATCACGCCCCACACGAATATGGCGATGGTGTTGGGCGCGTTGAGTATGCAGGCGTAGAACACCGAGCTTTGCCCGAATATCGACGCCACTATGGGATAGCCTATGAAGCCCACGTTGGCAAAGGCTATCATAAAACTGTACAGGCCGCGCTCCTCGCGTGCCACGGGCAAGGCCCTGGGCAGCACGCTGGCCACGGCAATGAGCACGGCATAGGTTATGCACCCCACGGCCAGCAGCGGCACTATGCGGCTGCGGTCGGGCATGGTGTCGCCCATGGTTGACGATATTATGAGGCACGGGGCCGTGAGTTGTATGACGAAGTTGGATAGCTTGCGGTCGAAATCCTCGTCCATGAGCTTCAGTTTTCTCGATGCGAAGCCCGCCACCACAAGCAGGAAAAGTACGGCCATTTGCGTGGCCACCGCCTGTATGTCCATTGTCTGATGTTTTTCTTGTCGCGCCCGTGCCGCCGTGCAGTGCGTGCCACGCGCCGTGGCATGCGGTTAGGGCAGTGCAAAGTTACCGCTTTTCGGCGAACCTTGCCCCCGGGGCGCGCGCGATTTTTGCCGCGGGCAGTGTTAAAAAACGCGCTGCCCGCCGGTGAATCTTTTGTGGCAACGGTGAAAGGTAGGGCTAAGACCCTATCTTATAATATGTGTCTTCTGCCGCACACCAATAAGTGTGCCGATAAAAAAATGCACAAAAAAATAGGAGGGTGCGCCACCATCGTAACTGTGTACACACCCTCCACCGCTGCACGCCGTACTCTGCATCAGTTCCATTCCATTTTCGGTTTCACATCTTTCACGATGCGAAGGGTAAGCGTCGTCTCTCTTTTCACATTCCTTTTCCATTCCATCGATGTCAAGCTAACCTTGCCATCCTGCCAGACAGTGCTTCACGTTACAATCTGCCGTGTCAGCCCTGCTTTCTTTCTGGCTTTCTGCAAGTAAAGGATAGCCTGTTCGTCCTGCCCGCCCCACTGACGCTCTGCAGACAACAAAGACATGCCCGTTGCTCCACCAGCCTTTCAGCACCAGCGTAAGAGATTTCGCTTCAGTGCCCCTCATCGGGAAATTCCGGTCCACCTACTCATTTCCTTTTCCTTCCTCTTTTCCTTTGTCAACGGCCGCAGCCTTCGGCCCTGATGCGCCCCGGGAGCCGAACCCGGGTGGTCGAGGGTTTCCTGTCCCCGCCAGGAGCCGCCGCGCTGCCTCCAGCCTGCGAATACTTATTTTTCTTTTCTTTCTCCCAGTGTCACTCCATGGGCAGTCCCAGTGCAGTGGCAATCAGTCTTTTTCTCATCGTGACGGTCTCCTGGCCGATACTGTTCAGCAGATTGTAGTATCCGCCTATCTCAGTGATATTGAGCGGTGCCGGCATACGCGGTGTCACAGTTTGTGTCTCGTCGATGATACGTTGCACCAGCCGTAGGCGCAAGGCCTGCATTTCCTGCGACGCTTCCGAGCGTATCACGTCAGACAGCACAGACAACAGGTTGTTGATAGCCTCCTCGTTCATATTTTCTTCGTTTTAGATAGGTTGTTATATGTATGTCATGCCGATGGGGTAGTGTACTTACTCCTTGCTGGCCGACTGACTTTCAGACTTCTCAGAAGAGGCATTGCTGCACACGTTGTTTCCGGTATCGGCAGTCTTTTCCGTGTCAGTTTTCTGGGTGTCAGCCTTTTGGGTGTCCTCACACTTTTGGGCCTCGTCGCCCGTCTTTGCCTCCTCTTCTTTCTCTGCCTTCTTTTCCTTCTCGGGATTCTCCTGCTTTTTCTCACCGCTGCCCGACTTGCCGCCGAGGAGTGAGGTGATTACGTTTCCTGCCGTCTCGACGGCTTTGGTAACCATTTCCGAGTTGGCCTTCACCACATTGTCGCGTCCGGTCGCAGTATTGGTGTCTGCGGTCTTGAGCAGTTCGCGCATGTCTATGCTGGCAAGTGCATCGGCAAACTGCGGCGACTTGGCCAAGGCGGAGAGTATGCCGGCAGTCTGTATGTATTGCGGAAGCGTTGCTCCCTGCGTCGGCATGGTGACAGTCGGTGCATTGGCGTTGGCGCTGCTGAGCAGACTGTTGGTTGAGAGGTAACTGGAGTCGAGCGTGGCATGGTCGATATCGGAGTCTTTCCAGTTCCAGAAGCGCGTGAGGTCTATCTTCTCGCTCACATTGGTCTCTCCCAGCACGGCCTCGCCAATCATGCCGCTTGTCGGTACGGAGACGGTGGCCGTCGGTACACGGAAGCCCATCGACTGGAACTTGTAGATGCGGTCTTGCAGCGATGCGCTGGTGAAATCGTCGGTTTCCTCATTGAAGAGTTCCTTGCCCAGTGCGGCCCTTACCTCATCGTTGTCGGGGATATAGAACGGCAGCACGATGTTGTTGCCGTAGAAGCCGAGCGGCGACAGTGCGTCGACACAGTTGAGCAACGGATAGGAGGTGGCGGTCGATGTGCCGTCGGCATCGGCATCGAGGTCGATGGTGTAGCCTTCGAGCATCAGCACCCGTTCGCCGTCGCTCATGCCTTCCCACACAAAGCGCGAGTAGTCGTAGGTATTGGCCAAGACGTGCTGGTAGAGTTCCTCCACGCGGCGCAGTTCGTCCTTGCTGAAGTAAGTGGAACCTTTCCTGCACAGTGTGAACCTCATCTTGCTGCCGAGAACGTTGCCCACGCCGGTGAGCGCGAATTTTTCTTTTCCACTGTAGGAAGACAGACTGATTTGCACGTTCAGGTCGGCTGCATCGCGCACTTCCTGGGCACTGAGCGTGACGGAGTAGTCCTGCACCAGGTTTATGGCATCATTATAGTGACTGATATCGGTGATATCGCCATCGCTGTTCGTGTTGTCCTTGGCAAAGTCGCTGAGTTTGTGGTTCATTTGCTGAAGAGCCTTATCCGTCAGGGCCTTGCGCTCGGCCTCCGTGAACATGTATACCGTCAGCGACTTGCAACGGCGGGTGACCTCTATGGTGAAGGTCTCGTCGGCTGCACTTTCAGCCGGTATGTTGAAGAAGAAGGCATACCCTATCTTGGTAATGTCAGCTTCATTGCGCGTCTGCGCTACCAAATCACTCAGGTCGGCCTCCGTGGTGATGGTCGGGTTATAACTGGCGACAGACGGGAATACCCCATACAACTTACGGGTTTGTGGGTAGAACACCTGTCCGTCGGAAGTGCGGAGCGTCATTCCGATGATATCCGCGTCAATCAGATTGCCATAAAGATTGATGGTGACGTTCACATCCGTTGCGCCCGTATCCTGCTTCCACGACGGCGTATTGAAGATGTTGCGGCAGAGTGTCAGACTGCGGCGATAATTCCACGACAGACACTTTTCGAGCACGTCGGCGTAGCGCACGAGTCCGGCATAGCGGCGCTGGAAGCGTATGGGAGTAATCTCGCTCTGCACATATACGCTATAGTCTACCGTGCCCAAGTCGCCGCCCTCATAGAAGGGGATAAGTTTGAGCGGCACGAAAAGCACGAGTTTCACGTTCTCGATGCACGTCTGCAACTTGTACCGGCGCATCACCTCCCAGTACTGCACGGTCATGACGTGCGAGTGGTTGTGGTTGGCCACCACCTTTGAGGCCACCGACTCGCTGTCGCTGCTCGAAGCGGCGCGTATGGAGACACGGTTGGTCTGTGCCAGACGGGTGCTCGTGCTGACGATAGAGGTCTGGAACCGCTCGGCGGCCTGCGAAGCATCGCTGTAGGTATTGCGCGACGTGGCCGACGCAGAAGATGATCCGTGGCTCTTCGATGTACTTGACGATCCGCCCAACAGACCGAGAAACAGGCCCATTCCGCTTGTTCCCCTGCTCTTGGCGTAGGTGGAGTATTGCGACGACTGCGATGCTGCAGAGGTCTGCGCGGCAGTCTGCGAGAATATCTCCTCTATCGAGTCGCTTTGATACTGGCTCGACGAGTCGGTCACACGGTCGGTGCCGTCGGCGGTATCGCTCACGCTGTACGACTCGGTGTGCTCCCTGACCACGAGACGCTGTTCCTCACCGGGGGCAAGCACCAGAGAGTAGAGCAGATTGCCCAAGGCATAGCCGTCGGGCACCCATGCCTGACTCATGCCGAGCACATAGCCTATGCTCAGTCCGCCGCTCTGGCATACATTGTCGTGATGCAGCCGCAGATTGCGCTTGAAGCCATACACATCGACGGGCGTGCTCACCGTTTCGCGTTGGCTGGTGGTGCAAGGCACGGAGAGCCGCTGCAGAAGATTGTAACTGAACGTGCGCGACGGTGCCGTGTCAGGGTCAAGATATACGGGATTGGCTCCTTCCTCGCCCTGCAGACGCACGCTCGGAAGACTGTTCTTCTCAGCCACCGGTGCCTTGAAACGGGTGTTGTCGAGGGCGAATGGTTGGGCGTTGAGGTCGCACACCACGGCCACAGTGCTGTCGGCGGACTGCGCGGCAGACGTGTTGGCTATGATTTCCTCGGCCGATTTTGCCACTTCCTGCTGTCCGTCGGCATTGCTGAAGGTGAAGGTGAGCGTCGAACAGAGATTGTACTTCTCCGGCATGCGTATCTCGAAGCATCCGTTGGCATTGGTATACGCCTGCACAGGCTTTTGTATGGAGGAGAGGTCGCTGGCCGAGGTGAGGAAGCCCGTAAGCTGTACCAGCATGCCTTCCAAGGCGTGGCTTTGTCCGTTGCCCGACACTTCCACGCGTCCGGCAATCATTTGCGGGAGTCCGCTTGTGTCTTCCACGTTAAGTGCCTTGATGGCTTGGGATATTGCCGCGAAGGTTCCGACGGCATCCGTCCTGGTTTCTGAATTGTCTACGAGGGCGTAGAGATGTGTGGGGGCATCCTGTCCCGACACATCGAGCACAAATGCGCTGGCCGACTCATAGATTTGGTAGTGGCTGTCATTGGGGTACTTCTCTCTGTACTCCTTGGCCTTGGCCTGTATATTCTGCAGGTCGGCACTCGTGGGCGGTACACACTGGCTGCTGATGCCAGAAAACTCACTGCGGTAGATGCGCTGCAACATGCGCACGTCGTTCTTGGCATCGAGGGAGAGCAGACTGTAGTCGTCGGTCTGTTTGCCGTTGTCGCTGTC
>CAVDCP010000008.1:0-88613 GCA_963607545.1 bacterium | reverse complement strand
AGCGTACAAAAACGCCTTTTACCATTATGTATGTCTGCCCAACCTCTGCCCATCGGGGCTTCCGGTATGGGTATAGACGGAACAAAGATAATGCTTTTATACCAAAAAACGCTTTATTAGACAGACAAAGTACCATTCTAAGTCTTAATTTAACCTTATTAAACATAAATATGTCAAAGAAATTCTCACATTCTGCCGTTGTGTATTTTCATGGAGAAGAACCTGTCGTACTTGTTGTGAAGGGAATGAAAGGCAGCGAGGTGCAATGACATGTCGGGGGAATTCCTTGTTTAAGAAGCCGTCAAGTGTAGCTTGGCGGCTTGTTTTTTTTGTGGCTGACAGTATTTTTAACCTTAAATATACTACTAATTGAAAGTAAATTACTATCTTTGCATTCACTTTGATAGGAATTTTAATAGTTTACTAATTAAAAGCTATGACGATGGGTAAAAGCAATGGTCATCAGGCGGCGTGCCTGACGACGGATAACACATTTTCAGGATTGTACAGCCCCGCCTATGAACACGACGCGTGCGGCGTCGGCATGGTGGTGAACATACATGGCAACAAGAGCCATGAGCTGGTAGACAATGCCCTGCGCGTGCTTGAGAACATGCGCCACCGTGGTGCCGAAGGAGCCGACAACAAAACCGGCGACGGAGCGGGCATCATGCTGCAGATACCTCACGAGTTTATTCTCTTGCAGGGCATACCGGTGCCCGAGAAGGGAAAATACGGCACGGGCCTTGTGTTCTTGCCCAAGGACGAGACGCGGCAGCACGATATCCTCTCGGTGATGATAGAGGAGATAGAGCGCGAGGGACTCACGTTGATGCACCTGCGCAACGTGCCCACAAACCCGGCGTGCCTCGGGGCGGCAGCACTCGACACCGAACCGGCAATAAAACAGGTGTTCATAACCGGGGTCACCGACGACCGCGTGGTCGATTTTGAACGCATATTATATATAATAAGGAAGAAAATAGAGCGGCGCGTGAGCGACAGCGACTTTTATGTGTGCTCGTTGTCGAGCCGCAACATCGTATACAAGGGCATGTTGTCGAGCATGCAGGTGAGGCAGTATTTCCCAGACCTCACCAACAATTACTTCACTTCGGGACTTGCCCTCGTGCATTCCCGCTTCTCCACCAACACCTTCCCCACATGGAGTCTGGCCCAGCCGTTCCGTCTGCTCGCCCACAACGGCGAGATAAACACAATCAGGGGCAACCGCCTTTGGTTCAGTGCGCGCGAGTCGGTGCTGTCGAGCGAGACCTTGGGCGACATCCGCGAGATTTCGCCCGTGGTGCAGCCCAACATGAGCGACTCGGCAAGTCTTGACAATGTGTTCGAGTTCTTCGTGATGAGCGGCCTGTCGCTGCCGCATGCCATGGCGGTGATGGTGCCCGAGAGCTTCAACGACAAGAACCCCATTCCCGAAGACCTGAAGGCTTTCTACGAATACCACTCCATTCTCAACGAACCGTGGGACGGCCCCGCCGCGCTTCTTTTCAGCGATGGACGCTACGCCGGCGGCATGCTTGACCGCAACGGTCTGCGCCCGGCACGCTACACCATAACCAAGAACGACACCATGGTGGTGGCATCGGAGGTGGGTGTCATGGACTTCGACCCCACCGAGATTGCCGAGAAAGGCCGTCTGCAGCCGGGCAAGATTCTGCTCATCGACACACAGGAGGGCAAAATCTACTACGACGGCGAGATAAAGGAACGCCTCGCCAAGGCACATCCTTACCGCCAATGGCTCTCTACCAACCGCATACAGCTTGAGAAACTGCACTCCGGGCGTAAAGTGGACAACTCCGTGGCCGACCTCACGCGCAAGGAAATCATGTTCGGTTTCGGCGAGGAAGACGTGGACGGGACAATTGTCCCGATGTCGGTGAACGGGCAGGAACCCACTGCCTCAATGGGCAATGACACGCCGCTGGCGGTGCTCAGCGAGCGTCCGCAGATTTTCTTCAACTATTTCCGCCAGCAGTTTGCGCAGGTAACCAACCCCGCCATCGACTCGATACGCGAGTCGCTGGTGATGTCGTTGAGCGAATACATAGGCCGCGTGGGCTCGGGCATACTGCAACCCGACGAGAGCAACTGCAAGATGGTGCGTCTGCCGCACCCGATATTGACCAATACCCAGCTCGACATACTCTGCAACATACGTTACAAGGGCTTCAACACCGTGAAGCTGCCCATGGTTTTCGAATGCGCCAAGGGCGAAGTGGGACTGCGCGAAGCCATCGACTCGCTCTGCAAGCAGGCAGAACGCAGCGTTGACGAGGGCTACAACTATATAATACTGAGCGACCGCGACGTTGACGAGACTCATGCCGCCGTGCCGTCGCTGCTCGCAGTGAGCGCGGTGCACCACTATCTCATAAGCGTGGGCAAGCGCGTGCAGACTGCCCTCATCGTGGAGAGCGGCGAGATACGCGAGGTGATGCACGCCGCGCTGCTGCTCGGCTACGGTGCATCGGCACTTTGCCCGTATCTCACCTACGCCATTCTCGACGACCTCGTGCGTCGCGGAAAGATACAGGAAAACTACGCTACGGCTGAGGCCAACTACATAAAGGCCGTGAAGAAGGGACTTCTCAAGATAATGGCCAAGATGGGCATCTCCACCATACGCTCCTACCGTGGCGCGAAGATATTCGAGAGCATCGGTCTGTCAGAGTCCTTGCTGCGCACCTATTTCGGCACCGAGGTGTCTACAGTGGGCGGCATCGGCCTCGAAACGATAGCCCGCGATGCCGTGAGGCTGCACGACAAGGCTTTCGGCAAGCACACTGATGCCGGTTTTCTGCCCAATCTCGGGCAGTTCCACTACCGCAAGGACGGCATAAGCCATGCCTGGAATCCCGAGACGATAGCCTCGCTGCAGCTCGCCACACGCACGGGCGACTACGCCAAGTATAAGGAATTTGCGCGTTATGTTGACGAGAAGGAAAGCCCGATATTCATCCGCGATTTCTTCGAGTTCCGCCGCAACCCCATTGACATAGACAAGGTGGAGCCGGTGGAAGAAATCGTGAAGCATTTCGTCACGGGAGCAATGTCGTTCGGCGCGCTCTCCAAAGAGGCACACGAGGCCATGGCCATAGCCATGAACAAGCTCGGCGCACGCTCAAACACGGGCGAAGGCGGCGAGGACAACGAACGCTTCCATACGGATGTTGACGGGGTGTCGCTTTCGAGCAAGACAAAACAGGTGGCCTCGGGCCGCTTCGGCGTAACCACCGAGTATCTGGTGAACGCCGAGGAAATACAGATAAAGGTGGCGCAGGGCGCGAAACCGGGTGAGGGCGGACAGCTGCCGGGATTCAAGGTGAACGAGGTTATAGCCAAGACCCGCCACTCCATACCCGGCATATCGCTCATCTCGCCGCCGCCGCACCACGACATCTATTCGATAGAAGATCTCGCGCAGCTCATCTTCGACCTTAAAAACGTCAACCCGAAGGCGGCAATCAGTGTGAAACTCGTTGCCGAGAGCGGCGTGGGAACAATCGCCGCCGGTGTGGCCAAGGCCAAGGCCGACCTCATCGTGATTTCGGGCGCCGAGGGCGGAACGGGTGCCTCGCCCGCTTCGAGCATGCGCTTCGCCGGAATATCGCCCGAGATAGGTCTTGCCGAAACGCAGCAGACACTCGTGAAAAACGGTCTGCGCGGTCAGGTGAGGCTGCAGGTGGACGGCCAGCTCAAGACCGGACGCGACATAGTGCTCATGGCCATGCTTGGAGCCGAGGAGTTCGGATTCGGAACGGCGGCACTGATAGTGCTCGGATGCGTGATGATGCGCAAGTGCAACCTTAACACCTGCCCCATGGGCGTGGCCACGCAGAACCCCGAACTGCGCAAGTATTTCCGTGGAAAGGCCGATTATCTTGTAAACTATTTCACTTTCCTCGCCCGTGAGGTGCGCGAATATCTTGCCGAAATGGGCTTCACGAGCCTCAACGACATCGTGGGCCACACCGAACTCATCGTGACGAAGAAAAACGGCGTAGGCCCGAAGGCTTCTCTGCTCGACTTCCGCCGCATGCTATACAAGGAACAGTCGGAGTGCCCGCTGCACCACACTGCCCAGCAGGTGCACGAACTCGGCGACGTGCTCGACCAGCAGCTCATACGCGGGGCGCAGAATGCCATAGAGCGCCGAGACGAGGTGAACCTCGACTTCGCGATAAAGAACACCGACCGCGCTGCCGGAACGATGCTCAGCGGCATGATTGCCGCGAAATACGGCGAAGCCGGTCTGCCCGACAAGACGGTGAACGTGAAGTTCAAAGGCTCGGCCGGACAGAGCTTCGGAGCGTTCCTCGTGGCTGGCGTCGACTTCAAGCTCGAAGGCGAGGCCAACGACTATTTCGCCAAGGGACTGTCGGGCGGACGTATATCGATATTGCCTCCCATACGCAGCAATTTCTCGGCTGAAGACAACATCATCGCCGGCAACACCGGACTTTACGGCGCGACAAGCGGCGAACTGTATATCAACGGAAAAGTGGGCGAACGTTTCGGTGTGCGCAACTCCGGAGCAACTGCCGTGATTGAAGGCGCGGGCGACCACTGCTGCGAGTATATGACCGGCGGACGTGTGGTGGTTCTCGGCGAAACCGGGCGCAATTTCGCCGCCGGAATGAGCGGCGGCGTGGCCTATGTGTGGGACAAGAACCGCAACTTCGACTATTTCTGCAACATGGACATGGTTGAAATCAACCTCGTCGACGACAGCAGCTACCGCAAGGAACTGCACGAACTCATACGCCAGCACTACCTCTACACCGGATCGAAGCTCGCACGCACGATGCTCGACGACTGGAACCACTATGTGGAGGAATTCATACAGGTGGTGCCCATAGAATACAAGCGAGTGCTGCAGGAAGAGCAGGTGCGCAAGCTGCAGCAGAAGATTGCCGACATGCAAAGGGATTATTGACAAAACGGAAAACAGAAAGAAAAAATGGGAAATCCAAAAGCATTCCTTACCATACACCGCAAGGAGGCGGGCTACCGCCCCATACACGACCGCATCCACGATTTCGGTGAAGTGGAGCAAACTCTCAACAGTAACGACCGCAGGCAGCAGGCCTCGCGCTGCATGGACTGCGGCGTGCCCTTCTGCCATTGGGCCTGTCCGCTCGGCAACAAACCGCCGGAGTGGAACGACGCGCTCTACAAGGGCGACTGGGAACTCGCCTACCGGCTGCTTAACTCCACCAACGACTTCCCCGAGTTCACCGGGCGCATCTGTCCGGCACTGTGCGAGAAGGCATGCGTGCTCAATCTCATTGAACACGAGCCCACCACCAACCGCGAAGACGAGTGCGCCATAACCGAGCATGCCTTCGAGGAAAACTATGTGCGCACTGTCAGCCCCGAACGCAACGGCAAACGGGTGTGCGTGATAGGTGCTGGCCCGGCGGGACTCGTGGCCGCCAACCGGCTCAACCACATGGGCTACGAAGTGACCGTGATGGAAAAAAACGAGAGCGCGGGCGGACTGTTGCGCTACGGAATACCTAATTTCAAGCTCAACAAGATGATTATCGACCGCCGTATAGCCTTGCTCGAAGAGGAGGGCGTGCGCTTTGAATATGAAAAGAACGTCGATGTGGAGCATCTGCCCGAAGGCTTCGATGCCTATGTGGTGGCCACGGGCACGCCCACGGCACGCGACCTCAAGATTCCGGGACGCGAACTGCGCGGCGTGCACTTCGCCCTTGAAATGCTTTCGCAGCAGAACCGCGTGCTCGCAGGCATGGAATTCAAGAAAGACGAGCTCGTGAATGCCAAGGGTAAAGACGTGCTCGTGATTGGCGGTGGCGATACCGGAAGCGACTGCATAGGCACAGCCCACCGTCAGGGGTGCAAGAGCGTGACGCAGATAGAGATAATGCCGCGCCCGGTGGAAGGGCCCGAAGACCCGAACAGTCCGTGGCCCAACTGGCCGCGCACGCTTAAAACCACGTCGAGCCACGAAGAAGGGTGCACACGCCGCTGGAATGTTAACTCGCTTGAGTTCATAGGCAAGGACGGACGTCTCACCGGGGTGCGCGTGCAGGAGATAACATGGAAGCCCAACCCCGAGGGTGGACGGCCAATTATGGAACCCGTAGGCAAACCCGAAGTGATAAAGTGCGAGATGGCACTCCTTGCCATGGGCTTCTTGCGCCCCGAACAACCCAAGTTTGCCGACAACGTTTTCGTGGCCGGCGATGCCGCCAGCGGAGCGTCGCTCGTGGTGAGGGCAATGGCAAGCGGAAAGGAAACAGCTGCCAAAGTAGACAAATTCTTATCAAGATAAACAGCCGGCAACCCATCGCCGGCAGAAAGGCAGCAAGGCAGGCAGGACGCAACCCGACGACGGGCGCGGCCTGCCTTTTCTTTTTGTGTTGTGTGGTGGTGCATCATGCAATATGGTGCACCGCCACTGCCGTAATGTGCATGTAAAAGACAAAATTTGCATACCGTGCGTTATGATTATTTAATTTTAACATTCGTGTAACTTATTTGTAATAAGAAATGTTTATTTTTGCCGAAAATATTAAATTTAGGATAGCACCTATAAAGGTGAAACAGTATTTCATCACAATTAAAAACATTCTATGAAACGGAAATTGTTTATTCTGTCAGTCATGTTTCTTGCAGTTCTGCAAGCGGCAATGGCGCAAGTGACAACATCGGCACTCACCGGACGAGTAACGTTGCACGGTTCCGACGAGGAAGTCGTGGGAGCTACTGTGCAGGTAGTGCACGAGCCATCGGGCACACGTTACGGCACAGTGACCAACGTGAATGGCCGCTACAGCATCCAGGGTATGCGTGTGGGAGGCCCCTACCGCATCACCGTGAGCTACATCGGCTACTCCAAGCAGGAGGTTGACAACGTGACACTGCAACTCGGCGAGACCTACAACCAGAACTTCTCCCTCAGCGAGAACGCCAACGAGCTGGGCAATGTGGTAGTGGTTGGCAAGGCTTCGAAATTCGCAGGTGAGAAGACCGGTGCTTCAACCAACATCAGCAACGCACAGATGATGCGCCTGCCGACAGTTGACCGCAGCATATCCGACATAGCACGCCTCTCGCCCTATGCCAACGGCATGAGCTTCGCAGGCAGCGACGGCCGCGGCACCAACTTCACCCTCGACGGTGCAAACCTCAACAACAACTTCGGACTGTCGTCAAACCTCCCCGGCGGCGGCTCGCCTATTTCCGTTGACGCACTCGACGAGGTGCAGGTAGTGGTTGCTCCCTTCGACGTGCGCCAGTCTAATTTCGTGGGCGGCGGCATCAATGCCGTAACCAAATCGGGTACCAACACGTTCAAGGGCACGGCATACATATATTATAACAACGAGAACATGCACGGCAACCGCGTGAACAACACCGACCTCGGCGAGCGCGGACGCAACCGCACCACAACCTACGGCTTCACCCTCGGTGGCCCGATTGTTAAGAACAAGCTGTTCTTCTTCGCCAATGCCGAGTATACATTCGTTCCCGGAACGGCCAACCGCTGGCTTCCGTCGGAAGATGGTGTGGCCGATGCCAGCAAGTATATCTCGCGCACCACAAAGAGCGACTTGGACAAGTTGAGCAAATTCCTCAAGGAAAAATACAACTACAACCCCGGAAGCTACACCGACTGGAATGCCGACGAGGACAACCTGAAGCTCCTCGGACGCATCGACTGGAACATCAACCAGGATCATCACCTCGCCGTACGCTTCAACCATACTGCCAACACAGCATGGAACGCGCCCAACGGCAACTCTTCTGACACGGGCTACCGTCTGCGCGGCATGGACCGCCTCTCGCAGTACTCCATGTCGTTCTCCAATTCGATGTACTCGCAGAACAACAAGGTGACATCTGTATCGGCTGATTTCCACAGCCGTTTCGGCGAGCGTTTCGCCAACCAGTTGCTCTTCACCTACACCAACATCCTTGACGAGCGCGGCTCCAACTCTTCCGAATTCCCGTTCGTTGACATTATGAACGGCTACGAAACCGCAGCCGACGGCACCGTGACACAAGACCTCACACCCTACGTCAGCTTCGGCTACGAACTCTTCTCCTACAACAACCGCGTGCAGAACAAGGTGGCAACGCTCACCGACAACTTCACATGGTATGCAGGAAAGCACAAGGTGACAGCCGGATTCAACTTCGAACACCAGCTTGCCAACAACTCCTACATGCGCGGCGGCACGGGCTACTACCGCTACCGCTCGCTCGACGACTTCATCAACGGCGCAGCTCCCGAAACCGTGGGTCTTGCCTACGGATACAACGGGGCAACACATCCCAACGCCGAGGTTAAGTTCAACCAGTACGGCCTGTATGTGCAGGACGAGTGGAGCATCCGCGAGAACTTCAAGCTCACCGCCGGTATCCGCTTCGACGACATCGCCTTCAACAACGACGACATTATGACCAACAACGCCATCAAGGAACTTGACTTCGGTGGCCGTCACATCGACACCGGCATGTGGCCCAAGAACAACATCCAGGTTTCGCCCCGTGTGGGATTCAACTGGGACGTGTTTGGCGACAAGAGCCTTAAGGTGCGCGGCGGTACGGGTCTCTTCGCAGGTCGTCTGCCCCTCGTGTTCTTCACCAACATGCCCACCAACTCGGGCATGATACAGCAGAACCCCTACAATGCAACCACCTACTACAAGAACGGAGTGGTGACAAGCAGCTCGGCAACACTCGAGAAATTCAAGGGCGGACTTGTTACCGATATCAACAAGATTCGCGAGCTTCTCGGCGCACCCGCCACAATCACTCCCGAAGAGGGTACGGTGGCCAAGACCATAGGAGGCGTTGACCGCAACTTCAAGATGCCGCAGGTGTGGAAGACGGCCGTTGCCGTTGACTACCAGGTGCCCGTGAGCTTCCCGATGGCTCTTACCGCCGAGTTCACCTACACCAAGAAAATCAACGACGTGTTGCTCGAAAACTACAACATAAAGACCAACACTTCGGAGTGGAGCCGTCTCAACGGTGCCGACAACCGCCTTGTCTATCCGTCTGACTACAAATACTACTCCGACATCAACGATGCCTGCGTGCTTACCAACACCCACAAGGGCTACGGCTACACGTTCAACGTAACGGCCACGGCAGAGCCTATAAAGAACCTCAATGTAATGGCCGCTTACACCCACACCGTGATGAAGGAGCTTTCGGGCATGCCCGGCAGCAACGCCTCTTCGGCCTGGTCGGGACTCTACACCATCGACGGCCCCAACCACCCGACACTCATGACATCGCAGTATGTCGTGCCCGACCGCGTGATTGCCAACGTAAGCTACCGCTATGGCAAGGACAACTTCAGCCTCTTCTACACCGGCTACTCTCCCTCGGGCTACAGCTTCTACTACAAGGGTGACGTCAACGGCGACGGAATACAGTCTGACCTGATGTACATTCCCAAGGACGACTCTGAAATCAACTTCGCTTCCGACGAAGACCGCAAGGCTTTCTGGGCGTTCGTTGAGCAGGACAAGTATCTGAAGAACCACAAGGGTGAGTATGCCGAGGCTTACGGCGCACGCGCTCCTTTCGTTCACCGCTTCGACTTCCGCTGGGCACACGACTTCGACCTGAAGATTGGTTCTACCAAGAACAAGCTCCAGCTCAGCCTCGACATAATGAACGTGGGCAACCTCTTCAACTCCAAGTGGGGCGTGATGAAGAACATGAGCGCTTGCAACAGCGGCCAGATTCTCTCCGTGAAGAGCATAAAGGACAACACTCCGGTGTTCACCTTCAACAAGGTGAGCGGAGAGTATCCCACAAAGACATGGGACTTCAACTACAACTATGCGCAGTGCTGGAAAATGCAGATTGGAGTAAAGTATTTCTTCAACTGATGCAACGCTGCTTGCAAATACAAAAAAGGCTTGGCACCGAGTGCCAAGCCTTTTTTGTGTCTGTATGATTTTGCCGCGCCGTGCGCCGCATCGGTCATGCGCGGGAGTGCCTTGCCTTGCCGTCAGCGTTTTCAGTGGAGTATGCGGCAGACGCGCCTCTACACGGCGGTAAACTTGCCGTCGGGCGAAATCACGCCCGCCACGCCTTTGAGCGTGGCCTCGAAAAACGGCGGTTCGTCGCGCAGCGAGATGTCGTCATACACGAATTCTGCCACCACCGTGTCTTTGCCGTCGGGCAGCACAAGCCCCAGTTTCCCGTCTTTCTGCGCTATTACGGGCAGCATGCGCAAGTCGTCTACATATACATAGGGCGTGCGCAGGAAGTCGTATTGCGGACTGAGCAGCACCTGCCCCTGATGGTCGCGTATGCCGAACTTGCCGTCCTGCTCATACACCTCATGGTATTGCTCGTATTTCTCGCGTATGCGGTTGAGGTAGAACACCATCTTGCGCTTGTTGTTCACGAGCTGCAGCAGATAGCTGAACGTGTCGCAGTAGTTGGCCATGGCCCTGGCAAGCACAATCTTGAAGTCGAGCCCGCTCAGAACCTTGCGGTTGAGGTCGATGTAGCGTGCTATCGCCTTCTCCTTCTCTTCCACGCTCAGCGTGGCGAGCTGCTCCTCAAACCGCAGCATTATGGTCTTGCTGCCCGACATGGCCTTTATGTAGCGGTGTATCTGCCGCGCCATCTCGTCGCACACGAATTTGTCGATGCGCGCCAACTCTATACGGTCGATATAAGTCTCCTCAAAGTTTTCCTGTGTTATCATCGTGTCCATGGTCAGCGTTTTGGATTGGTTGAACATTGTGGCGGGCTTTTGCCGCGCCGTGACTGCACACTGTCTTAGCCGCCGCAACGGCTTCATGCCGCGTGGCTTTGCGCCTTGCGGTTTTTTCAAAATTACGACATTTTCGTGAAACGGCAAAGGAATGGGGGATTTTTTTGCCTCCGACGGCAAAAACACGGATATTTATTGCTAACTTTGTCGCATACAATTCAACAAAAAAACATGAAAAAGACATTCTTATCACTGCTCTTCTTCTGCGCCGCAATGGTTGCCGGAGCGCAGGTGGAGCGACCGAAACTCGTGGTGGGACTCGTCGTCGACCAGATGCGGTGGGACTACCTTTACTATTATTACGACCAGTATGGCGAGGGCGGACTGAAGCGTCTCGTCGATGAAGGATTCTCCTGCGAAAACCAGATGATAAACTATCTGCCCACGGTGACGGCCATAGGCCATTCCAGCGTCTACACCGGTTCGGTGCCGGCTTTCCACGGAATAGCGGGCAACAATTTCCACATCGACGGCAAGAACGTGTATTGCTGCACCGACAACAACGTGAAAGGAATACCGGCCGACGACGGCGACTCGCGCATGTCGCCCCACAACATGCTCGCCACCACCATTGGCGACCAGCTGCACATTGCCACCGACTACCGCTCAAAGGTGATTGGCGTGGCCCTGAAAGACCGCGCTTCGATACTCCCGGCAGGCCACAGTGCCGACGCTGCCTACTGGTGGGACACCAAGGCCGGGCATTTCTGCACCAGCACATACTACACCGACCGTCTGCCGGAGTGGGTGGTGAAATTCAACAAGGAAAACCACACCAAGCCGGGATTCGACATAAAGACATCCAATCTGGGCGTGACAATGACGTTCAAGATGGCTGAGGCCGCTCTTGAAAACGAGCAGCTCGGCAAGCACGAAACAACCGACATGCTCTGTGTGAGCGTATCGTCTACCGATGCCATAGGCCACACCTACGGCACGCGCGGCAAGGAAAACCACGATGTCTACATGCAGCTCGACCGCGACCTCGCGCATTTCCTCACCGCACTCGACAACCAGGTGGGACGCGGCAACTACCTGCTCTTCCTCACTGCCGACCACGGCGCAGCACACAACCCCAACCTCATGAATTCGCACAAGATTCCTGCCGGAGGCTTCGACGGGTGGGCCGTGTTGAAGAGTCTGAACGAGAAGTTGAAAACGAAATTCGGTGTTGGCGGCAACTGCATCAACGATGTGATAGGCTACAACTTCCACATCGACCGCCAGTATCTTGCCGACAACAACCTCGACTACGACAAGGTGAAGGCCGCCGCAATCGAGATTCTGCGACAGGATCCGCAATACCTCTATGTGGTTGACTACGAGAATCTGGCCAACACCACCATGCCCGAGTTCCTGCGCGAACGCTCCATAAACGGCTACTACCGTGGACGCACCGGCGACTTCATGGTTGTTACTAAGCCCGGATTCTTCGACGCCAAGGTAGATGCCAACTACATAGGCACCAACCACGGCATGTGGAATCCCTACGACTCGCACATTCCGCTCGTGTTCTTCGGATGGAACATAAAGCACGGCAGTACGAGCACGCCCACCTACATGGTTGACACTGCACCCACGGTGTGCGCAATGCTTCACATACAGATGCCCAATGCCTGTGTGGGCAACGCCATACAGGAAGTGGTGCACCAGAAATAGGCGTGCAACGGCACGCACTCTTGCCAAGGGCGGCAACATCACTGCGGTGGTGTTGCCGCCCTTTCGCGTAGCAGCCCGGCACTGTTGCCGGGGCGCTCATGACGCTACGGTGCATCCTCATGGCCAAGATATGCCACGGAGAGTTTGGCCGTCTCGGCAAATTGCAGTAACTTTGGCGACAGAAAGGAAATGTGTGCAATGCGTTTGCACCGAATGGTTTCAAAATGACACTGATAAGATTTCTTAAAGACTGGACACTGCCCGTGTCGATAGGCACTGGCATGGCAGTGTATCTCGTGTTTGCCCTCGTTCCTGCTCTCGACGGATTCGCCACGGCAGCTGCGCCGGTGTTCGACGCGATTCTTCCCCTGTTCATGTTTCTCGTGCTCTTCGTCACGTTCTGCAAAGTCGATTTCCGTCGTCTGCGTCCCGTGGCGTGGCATCTGTGGGTGGGCGTTTTCCAAGTGGCCACGGTGGCAGCGGTGGTGGCCGCGATACTGTGTTTCGGACTCTCGGGCAACGCGCTCATATTGGCCGAGGCCGTGCTCACCTGCATCATAGGCCCCTGCGCTTCGGCTGCCCCGGTGGTGACTCAGAAGCTCGGCGGCAACCTTGAGGAGATGACCACCTACACCTTTCTCTCCAACGGCATCACCGCACTGCTCATTCCCGTGTGTTTTCCTATGATAGAGCGAAACGCCGACATACATTTCCTCGCCGCCTTCGCGCTCATACTGCACAAGGTGTTTGCCGTGCTCGTGGTGCCCATGCTGCTGGCCTATGTGGTGAAGCATTTCATGCCTGGCCTTTGCCGCCGAATAACGTCGGTGAAAGACCTGTCCTACTATCTGTGGGGCGGCTCGCTGCTCATTGTCTCGGGCACAACAATGAAGAACATCATGCATGCCGACACGTCGGTGGCGTTTCTGCTGACAGTGGCCGTGTGCTCGCTGCTCTTGTGCGCGTTCCAGTTTGTGTGTGGTCGCATGATAGGTCGGCGGTTTGGCGAGGCAATAAACGCGGGGCAGGCTCTGGGGCAGAAAAACACCGCTTTTGCCATTTGGATAGCGTGCACCTATCTCACGCCCGTCTCGTCGGTAGGCCCCGGCTGCTACATCCTTTGGCAGAACATATTCAACAGTTGGGAGATATGGCGCTATTCCGCAGCCCGCAAATGACGCAAGGCGCATCATAGGTCGAACCATTGGCTTATGCAACAAGGTAAGTTTACATAACAAGGAAGCTTTGTTTGCAACGCAAAGAAGCCTTACTTGCGCCGCAAGTAAGGCTTCTTTCTATCAGAGAGGTTACGGTATCTACAAAGTAATGGTTTCTAGTAATTTACTATTGCTGCTCGGTAAAATGTAGGACTGGCATAATAAGGCGTTGAATGTCTGTTTATTATAGTTTTTTATAATAAGTGACTTGCTTTCATCCATTGCATAGTTTGCCGTCCGTTGCCCCTGAAAGGGGCATTATAGGATAGGGAATTTTCCCTGTCTGTTAGACATTACCGTTCTTTGCCCATGTTAGAGTAGGGGACGCATATTTCTAACCCACAATAATTGTGTGCCCTTAATGGGGATAAGTTATATATGACGGAAGAACGCATTGGCAAGCCCCTGCGCTATAATTATCGTTCCTCCGGGGGACTTGCCTGTTACGATGTTTTTGCCGGATACCAATAACAATCTGCTTGTTTCTTATCGCGTTGCGCACGGCGAGGACTTGTCTGCGCCCCGTCCACGGCATTCAGCCGATGAGGTCGAGACACCGCTCCACGGGAATGCCGGCGTTCTTGTCGTCGTTGTCCTTGTTGCGGTCGATGAGGCGGTAGAGCGCGTCGATGGCCAGTTGGGCCGACTCTTCGAGCGGTTTGCCGTCGAGGAGGTGGCCGAGGAGCACCGCCGAGAAGAGGTCGCCCGTGCCCGGGAAATGCACGGGTATCTCGGTGTAGGGCAGGGTGAAGTACTCGCCGCTGTCGGCATTGTAGCCCACCACGGCGGTCTTGCCGTGCAGCGGCACGCTTGTTATCAGCACCGAGCGCGTGCCAATGGCGCGCAGCCGGTCGGCCACGTCGTAGGCTTCGGCCTCGCTCACCCCGCTGGCGTTGTAGGGAGTGTCGGTGAGGTAGCACGCCTCGGTCATGTTGGGATATATGAGGTCGGCCACGGCCACCATTTCGCGCATGCTTGTTATGGTGTCGGGCGTGATGCCGTTGTAGAGGTGTCCCTCGTCGCCCATCACGGGGTCGACGAAGATGCGCGTTCCACGAGCTGCCTGCTCGCGGCAGTATTGCGACACGAGCCGCGCCTGACGCTCCGAGGCCACGATGCCCGTGGCTATGGCATCGAAGGTGAAGCCCAGCTGCCGCCACACGGGCAGCACCTGCTCAATGTAGCCGGTGGCTTCGAGGGTGGCAAAGTTGCCGTATTCAAACGGGTTGGACACCAGCATCGTGGGGAGCGCGTAGAAAGGCACGCCCATGTAGGACAGCACCGGCAGCATGGCGAGCGCGCCCACCTTGCCGTAGCCCACCACGTCGCTTATGAGCAGCAATGTCTTTTTCTTGTTCATCGTTGTTTGCTTTGTTTTCGTCGGCGCGCCGCCGCAGCAAGGCATGGCATGCTGCCGGGTGGCACGCGCACTGCAAAATTAGCCATTATTGGCGAGAATGGCGGCAAACGTCCCGTTTTTTTAACGGTAGGCTGCCGCACGCCGCCTTGCATGGCATGCTGCGCGGGGCGCGCCCGGGCACGGCAAAAACTGTGCGGCGGATTTTGACATTAGGGCAAATTGCATTACCTTTGCATTGCCGCCGCGCCTGATGCGGCGGATAATGAAGACACAACAAAACACACTGAAAATATGGGAAAAGTAATTCTTACCGGCGACCGCCCTACCGGCAAACTCCATTTGGGACACTATGTGGGGTCGCTGCGCCGGAGAGTTGAACTGCAGAACGCGGGCGACTACGACCGCATGTTCGTGTTCATGGCCGACGTGCAGGCTCTCACCGACAATGCCGACAACCCCGAGAAAATACGCCAGAACATCATCGAGGTGGCTCTCGACTATCTGTCGGCAGGGCTCGATCCCGCCAAATGCACTCTGTTCATACAGAGCCAGATTGCCGAACTGGCCGAGCTCACCACTTATCTGATGAACCTCATAACGGTGTCGCGCGTGCAGCGCAACCCCACGGTGAAGACAGAGATAAAGATGCGCAACTTCGAGGCCAACATTCCGCTCGGCTTCTTCTGCTATCCCGTGAGCCAGGCTGCCGACATCACGCTGTTCAAGGCCACTACCGTGCCTGCCGGCGAAGACCAGGAACCCATGATTGAGGTGGCCCGCGAACTAGTGCGCCGCTTCAACACCGTCTACGGCGAGGTGCTCGTGGAGCCCAACATAATGCTCCCCGAGAATGCCACGGCACGCCGTCTGCCCGGCACCGACGGCAAGGAGAAGATGAGCAAGAGCCTCGGCAACTGCATATATCTGTCTGACTCTGCCGCAGAGGTGTGGAAAAAGGTGAAGAAAATGTCAAACGGCGCACCGCGCATGAGCATGGACGAGCCCGGCAACTTGGAGGGCAACGCCGTGTTCACCTATCTGGAGGCTTTCAGCACGCCGCAGGATTTCGCCGATTTCTGGCCCGAATACAAGACTCTAGACGAACTGAAGGAACATTATGTGCACGGCGGCATTGGCGACGGCACATGCAAGAAATTCCTCAACAACATTCTCAACCGCATGCTTGAGCCTATACGCCAGCGCCGGCACGAGTATGAGCAGGACATCCCCGAGATTTACAACATACTGCGCAAGGGCACCGAGGCGGCACGCGAAACCGCCGCACAGACAATGGACGAGGTGCGCCATGCCATGCGCATCGACTACTTCAACGACGTGGAACTGATACGCCAGCAGAGCGAGAAATTCCGCGCCAAATGACGGCCTTTGCCGTGACATGACACTGGGGCGTGCAGCACAAGCTGCACGCCCCAGTGCTTTTCGGCCATGTGCGGGCACGGGAAAAACGAAAGAGGGGCTTCCACGCTGCGTGGAAGCCCCTCTTTGATGATGTGCCGTGGGCACAGGTCGTTATTTCACTGTCACCTTCTGCGAGCGCAGGATGTTGCCGCTCTGCATCTTCACGAGGTAGATGCCTTTGGCGAGGCTGCTTGTCTGCACGCTTGCGGGAGTGGGGAGATAGCTCACGAGAGCGCCGTTGGCGTCGTAAACCCAAGCCTTGTCAACATTCTTGAAGTTGAGTTTGCCGTCGGCCACTTCCACGCTCGACGCGCCGCCCTTGACGGTGTTGATGCCGTCGGTGCCGTTGAGTCCTTCGGGCTCGTCGGCAGTGCCCTGGTCGTGCACGTCAACCGGAGCCTCGCGCTGCGGGTTGTTGCCGCTGATTTCCACGCCGAAGTCAATAGAGAAGCCCTTGTTGTGCAGGCCGGTGGGCAGGAACTCGCCCTTGAACCATGCGTCGGAGAACACGATGCGCAGACGGCTACTGCCGGTGACTGCATCTTCGGGCACCTTGAACGTGCAGGAAATGCCTTCGGTCTCGAACGATTCTGTTTTGTTCATGGCTGTTCCAAGGAAGAACAGACGCTCGCCGTTTGCAGGGTCTTCCTCAATGCTGGTGGGGTTGAACACATGGTCGCCGTTGAGGTCGATCCAGCCGCCGGCGAAGCAATAGCGCAGACCGTCGGTCTTATCCACCCCGTTGTATTTGGCGTTGGAGGTGTCGAAGCACTTTATTTTGAGAGTGACTTCCTGGCCTTGCTCCACCTTGAGGATGAGCGCGCTCTGGTCGTCATACTGCGATCCGTCGGCCACCGGGTGGTCGGTGTGGTAGTCGAGGTTCTGCAGTGCGCCGGTGGTGGTAACGTCGGTCACATAGCGCTGCTGGCGGGCGATGTCGGCTCCGTCGCAGTTGGGGTTCATCTCCGAGATGCCGTAGGGATATGACTTGTAGTCGGGCAGTGTGGCCTGATCGCCGCGTGTCACTTCAATCCATTCCACGGGAGAGTAGGTCTTCAGGTCGGTAGACACCGAACGCACGCCGATGAAAGGCTTGTCGTCGGCACCTTCGAAAAGGATGTTGCCCACGAAGCAGCCCCACGACGATGTGCGTGCAATCTCCGACACGCGACCGTCTTCGCCGTTCTTGTAGAGCACCTCGAAGTGGTCGATGTTGGCCTCGTCGTTGTAGACGAGATCCCAGTCGGCGCGTTTCTGTGCGCTTGCATCGACATTCCAGAATATCTTGGCCGAGAGCGATTTCTTGGTCTCGTCCTTCACCTCCACGTTCACGTTCTTCACGGCTGCCGGTGTTGCCTTCACGGCATCGTTCACCTGCAGTTTTCCGACGAACATCTGGTAGTTTTCGTCGCTGCCTTTCACGCGCAGGCCGATGTGGTTGATAACGTCGCTCTGCGAAACGCCGCTTATGCTCACCTTCTTCTCGTTCCATGTCTTGCCGGTAACGTCGCCCACGGGAGCTTCAACCCATGTGCCGTCGGCCTTCTGCACGATTACATAGAGGTTGGAGGGGTTGGTGCCTTCCTTGCCCGACTTCACTGCCACCTTGGCAAACACGTCGCCGGCGCTCACGTTGAGCTCGGTCTTGTAGAGCACGATGTCGGTGCCTTCCTGTGTGGCCTTGCCTTCGAGTTTGAGGCAGGTGCCGCCGGTGTACTGGTCGTTGTGGGTGAACTCGGGGTTGATGTCGGTGGAAACCGTTTGTGTGCCGGGCTTCACCACGAGCCAGCGGTAGGTGGGCACGATGTCCTGTGCCGACATGTTATACCATGAGTTGGCTGTCTGCTTGCCCTTGTAGGCGTAGCGGTCGCCGTTGCCGAGGTTGAAGTGTGTCTCGAAGGGCAGGTTGCCGTGTATGGCCGAACGCTCGGGAATCCATGTCGCAAGACCTGCGAATGTGGAGAGTGGCTTCTTGCCGTCGCTCTCTGTCCAGTTGTTGCCCGTGTCGCTTATGGCAGGGCGCGAGAGCGGGTTGCGGTAGCCGCCCGACATGAGACGCTCCTGCAGGAGCTGGTAGTTTTTCTGTGTGTCGTAGGTGTCTTCGCCCGTGTTGTACGACCAGATGCGGCTCTGGGCGTGCTCGCCCCAGAGGCAGAGGCTCACCTGCTTGGCATACTCGTCGGAGTTGAGGCGGCTCCATCCGCGGTCCATGCTCACAAACCACACGCCGGCATAGAGTCCTTCGGTGGTGCCCATGGCGTTGAGGGCCACTTTGGCCGACTGCGACAGCTGGTAGCTGAAGTCGCCGCCCGAGTAGTTGAGCATGAGGTCGTGGGTGCGGCCCTCGGAGTTGCCGAAGAGGGCGTTGCTCTCATAGGTGCTCAAGCCCGACGACGAGGTGTAGATGCCGCAGTGGAAGTTGTCGAAGCCGTTGCGCTTTGCCGACGCATACAGGCTCTTGTGGAAGCCCACGATGTCTTCGTCGGAGTAGCCGGAGTCTTCCCAGTTGTAGTTGAGGCCGTCGAAGCCGAAATACATGAGGCAGTTGATCATCGGCTCTACATATTTGTAGGTGCCGTCGGCGTTGGTTTCCGAAATCACGTCAATCCAGCTGTCGGCACTGCCGTCGCGTCCGCCGGTGGTGTCGAAGAACTTGATGCCCGAATACATGTCGGAGCCGTTCTTGTGTGCAGCGTCGGTCCATGCCGAGGGGGCAGAGAAGAAACCGTGGTTCCAGGCTCCGAAGATGTTGGTGTAGTTCCACATCGAGAACACGTCGCTGTGGAATGTGGTGTTGGGCTGGCCCACGTCGCCTGCCTTGCCTGCGTCCATCGGGATGTTCATCCACAGGTCGCGTTTCTCGTAGGTGTCGGCCACGAGCCTCTTGGCACGGCTGAGGATGCCCTTGTTGCGCACATGCGAGCGGATGAAGGCGATGTCGCTCTGCTGGATGCCGGCAGCAGCGAACTCTTCGGCAGTGGGATACTTGCGGCCGTCCTCATAGGCAGTGAGGAACAGTTTCATGAGGTTCATGTCGTTGAAGCCGCTGAAATCGTAGACGGCGGACGTTGTGTCGTCGTCGGCGCATACCGGCACAGTGATGCCGGAAAGCAGACTTGCCAAGACAAAAGCCTTGAAAGTAGAATTCAGGTTCATTAAATCAGATTTAAGTTTATAAATAATGTTTTTTCAGAATGAGGCATTGGCCGACAGCGTGCGGCCCCTGCCTTGCGCTGCAAAGTTCGTATAAAAAAACTATACGGCAAACAGTTTTTAAAGGAAAAATCAAATACGAGCCAAGTTTTTTAATATTTTTATGGAATTTGGGACGCTTGATGCCGTGACGGGCATGGCGATTATGCTGCTAACAGGTTGTGCCGTTGGCGTTTGTGCAAGCCTTGTCCGGCGTTTGCTCCGATTGCAGCACACGCGTGCAGCGGCTGATGCGCGTGCGTGCACCGTATGCTGCATGCCGTAGGCAAGGGATTTGCAGTTTGGAATGTCGGCTGGCCTGTAAGGTCAGCACCGCATTTACGCCCCCAGGCTGGTATCGTGCTGACCTTACAGGCCAGCCTTTTTTTCCAATCGTGAGAACCCAGGGTGAAGATGTCACTACGTTCCATCTTCACCCTGGGCTGCGGTCGTTACGCCCTTTCAGGGCTGATGTAAGCCCCAAACACCTAAAACCTTGCAAGGATTAAGATATTCAACGACTTACAACGTTATAAGAATGTTTTACCGGACACCAATAAATTTATTCGGATTTTGAATGCCCTGCCTGCAGGGGGCAAAGTTATAGATGACAGTAAGCGCAGGGGGCGAGTCCCTGCGCTTACTGTCTGTCGTCCCTACGGGACTTGCCTTTTACAGCGTTTTTGCCGGATGACAAGAAAAAATCCCGGTGATCCATGCGGAATCACCGGGATTTTCTGGTTTTGCCGTGGCTGACGGCTTAGAAATTGGGTTCGTTCACGTCCCACCACAGGCGTGTGCCTTGCTGGTCGGCACCGCCGAGTGCGGGAATACCGGTGGCTTCGAGGTCGGCCTTGGTCTGCGGGTCGTCGGTGAACCAGGGCAGACGGCGGATGATGTTGAGGCCAGAGCTGTATTCGTCGCTGTCGCCCATGGTGAGCGAACCGTCGCCGTCGTCGGGGTTGAGAACCGGGAACAGGCGCGGATAGCCTGTGCGGCGCAGGTCAACCCACGGCTCGTAGCTGTAGGGGAACGACGCGATGTATTTCTGGGTGATGATCATCTCGAGCTGCTTCTCGCGGTCGCCGCCGGCCGATGCCCATGTCACGCCAATCTTTGTCACGCTGGGCATGTCGGGCGTTTCGCCCGTCGGGTCAACGTAGGTGTAGGCTTTCGGAGCCGACACGGCCATGTAGTCGTCGAGCAGGGTCTTGTAGGTGATGTCGTCCATGTTGCGGTCTTCGAGGTAGGCGTAGCGTATGCCTTCCTCGTAGAACTGCTCGGCAGAGCCGCCCATGTTCCAGCCGCGCAGCGCGCCTTCGGCACGCAGGAAGAGCACCTCGGAGAGCTTCATGAAGTAGCAGGGCGGGAAGTGGGAGTTCATGTACTGGTTGTCGAGCTTCGAGAACGAGATGTAGCTGTTGGTTCCGGCACTCTGTCCCACGCCGGGGAACGTGCCGTCGCGCATGCCCACGAGCACCGAGTTGGCGGGAGTTTCTGCCGGTGCAGAGCCTTCGCTGCCCACTTTGGTTATGGCCTCGGTGTTCTTCTTGAAGAGATACTTGGCATAGGGGTGGTCAAGACTCTCAAGCATGCTGCAGAACGATGCGCTCAGGCGCGAGTCGCCCCACTCTGACACCTGCACGAGAGGATGGTCGAAGCCGAGTGTTGAAGAGAAGAGTGCAAACTCGTGGTCAACCTTTTCAATCACACCTCCGGCCACTGCCTCCTCGGCCCATTTCTTGGCCGTTTCGGGTTCTACCTTGGCAATGTGTATGGCCATGCGGAGCTTGAGCGAGTTGGCGAAGCGCACCCACGGTTCAAGACCTTCGGTTTCGAGCACCTCGCCCTTCTTCAAGAGCGGCAGGCGGTTGATGAAGATGTTCTTGATGACGGCTGTCTTGTACCATTCGGGACGGTTCTTGAAGTTGTTGAACGCGTTGACGCAGGTGTCGATGTTGGCCACTGCGCTGTAGTAAATGGTGCGCACGTCGTTGTAGGTGAACGGCGACTCCTCCTTGTTGGCCTTGAAATCGTCGTAGGGCAGCGGGCCGAAGAGGTCGGCGTTTTCAATGGCCGAGTAGTTGTAGAGCAGCAGGTAGGCTGCCTTCAGCTCGGGAATTGAGTCGAGCAGACCGTTGTTGAGCACCGGGGCAACGCTCTGGCGGCACAGCGAGAAGCCGCCGCCGGGGCCTCCGTTGAAGCCCTTGGAGAGGTGGTAGGTGGACAACAGTTCGGCGTTGGAGTAGGGGAAGTCGGTGTGGGGCACGCAGCTGTACTGCACATAGTTGTCGGGGCCGAGGCAATACTGGAACTGGTAGGCGTGGGCTTCGGGCTTGCCGCCTTCCTTTCCGCCGCGTATGCCGTAGATGCCGGTGAGCGCGGTGCCGAGGCTCGAGCGCAGGGCTTTGTAGGCAGCCTTGTAGCCAGTCTCTGAAATCTCTTTCATGTAGTCAATGGAGTCGGCCTTGCCTTGCAGCACGGTGGGCTCCACCACCACAGTGTTCTGCTGGAACTCGTCGGAGGGGGTGTCGTAGTCGAGACACGACTGCAGGCCGCATACCGAGAGGGCTATGGCTGACAACAACAATATTTTCTTTGTTTTCATATGTCGTTTTTCTTCTTTTTAATGGTGAGTGATTAGAAGTTTACGTTCAGCGAGAAGCCGAATGAACGCGATGAAGGCATGTTGAACACCTCGAACGCGCTGAGACCTGTGCCGGTAGAGAGCGACACGTCGGGGTCAACCGGGGCATCCTTGTAGATGAAGAACAGGTTGCGCGCGATGAACGAGAGGCTCAGGTTCTTGTTCTGGCCGAAGAGGTCGCGGAATGTGTAGCCGAAGGAGAGTTCGCGCAGACGGAAGTTGGTGCCGCTGTAGAGGTAGCGCTCGATGTCCTGCGGAGCCACGCCGCCTACCGACTGGTAGTAGCCCTCGATGGGCACGATGCGTCCGCTGCCGTCGTTGAGCTTTATTCCGAGCACATTCTCGCCGTACATCTTGTCGGCATACACCTTGTTGGCTTCGGCACTGAGGCGTGCATCGGCCGAACGCTGCGACACTCCGTAGCCGTCGAGGAACGACTCGGTCATCGAGAGCACCTTGCCTCCGATGCGGCCGTTGATGAGGAACGAGAGAGAGAAGTCCTTATACGAGAACGTGTTGGTCCAGCCCATCTGCCAGTCGGCGTTCATGTTGCCCACATACTTGCCGTAGGTGTTCTCCGAATCCATCTGCACTCCGCCCTTGGAGTTGAGCACATACCATCCTTCCTGAACTGCCTGAAGCTCGCCGGCCTCGATGGCTGTCTTGTTTCGGCGGTTGTACTTGTCGGCGCTCTGGGCAGTGTAGCGTTTCAGGTCGGTAACATACATGTCGCCGAACTTGCCGCCTTCCTTGTAGAGCACCTGCACGCCGCCCACATAGCTGGCGATGATGTTCTCCTTGCCGGTCTTCTCGTCGTAGGCAGTGCGCAGAATCTTGTTGTCGTTGTAAGACACGTTGTAAGATGTCTTCCAGCGCAGGCCGCGTGCACCGAACTTGAAATCGTAGCCGATGGTGGCCTCTACTCCCTGGTTGCGAATCTTACATGTGTTCATCGGGATTGACTTGCCCGACGCGTTGGTGCCCACGAGATAGAGGTTGGACATGGTTGCATTGTAGTAGGTGAGGTCGAGGCTGAGGCGGTTGTTGAGGAACAACGACTCGATACCTGTCTCAAACGAAGCTGTCTTCTCGGGACGCGGGTTCTTGAACGTAGCCCACTGCGAGGGTGTGTAGGCACCTGTCTCGTAGTTGATGGTCTGTGTTCCGTACACCTGGTTGGGTATGGAGTTACCCACTTCAGAGTAAGACACGCGGTATTTCAGGTAGTTGAACCATTCCGGCAGTTTGGCCAGCGAGCTTACGATGGCGTTGGCACCCACTCCGAAGTAGCCGTAGTGCTCGGGCGTTCCACGGTCTTTGAACTGGCGGAATGCGCGGTACCAGTCTTCACGGTAAGAACCGTCTACATAGATGCGGTCTTTCCATCCCACTTGGGCTGTGAACACTGCACCCTTGTTCCAGTCTGAAGATTTGCTCTGCGAGAGAGTTCCGGGGCCGCCGGCCGAGGTGGAGAAGTAGTTGACCAGAGTGCTCAGCTGCTGGCGGTTGGCATAGTAGTAGGTGGCGTTGCCGGAGTCGTATGACTTCGATTCGCCCTTGGTGGTGTGGCCCACCCATCCTGCCGTGGCACTTACGTCCCAGTCGCCGAATGTCTTGTTGTAGTTGAGCATGTAGTCGGTGTAGATTTCTGTGGTCTTGCTGAAGCCCCACCAGTAGCGTCCGTAGTCTTCCATGCCCGACGGAATCCATGTCGTGGCATAGCGGCGAGCGTCGCTCTCATACTTGTTGAAGTCCATACCGATACGGGCCTGGAACGAGAGGCCGTCGTAGATGTCAACAGTTCCGGTCACGTTGCCGAAGAAACGGTCTTCACGGTTCACTCCGCTGTTCTGCTTGAGCAGCCAGTAGGGGTTGTTCTGTCCGCTTTCCTGATAGGCCCAGTTCTGCTGCGGGCCGGAGAGGTCGGCGCGGCCAGTGGTCCAGGAGTAGCTGTTGTCCGAATTCTTCATGTAGTAGCCCTGCGGCTCGCTGCGCCAGTTGCCTTCGGAGTTGACATAGTTGTTGCGGTAGTAGTCCATGTCGATGTTGCGGGCCACGGTGTACATGTGGTAGATGGGGTTCATGGCAACACCGCCGCCGGGACGGTTCTTGGTCTTGGTCTGAATGTAGTTCATCGACACGTTGATGTCAACGCGGTTGAAGAACTTGAAGTCCTGGCGGAACGACAGGGTGTGGCGGTTGTATGTGTTCTTGGGCAGCATACCGTTGGCGTGTGAGTTTCCGTAGGAGAAGTAGCTGCTCATCTTGTCGGTACCGCCCGACAATGCTATCGAGTTGTTGGTTGTGACACCGGTGCGGTAGAAGTCGTCGAGGTCGTTCTTGGCGTAGTTGCGCAGGTGAACCTGGTTTACCTGTGTGCCGGTGACATTGCCTTCGCTGTCGAGAACGGGGAATTTCTCCGAGCTCATGGGCACGTCTATCAGCAGGTTGCTGCTTGAACGGCTCGACAGTTTCTCGCCCCAGCTGTAGATGCCCACCTTGCTGTCGGACACCGATGCGCCGTAGACATTCTGGATGTCGGGTGTGAGGAGCGGGTTGTCGAAGGTGATGTTCGACGACACCGTAACTGCCATCTTGCCCTCGCGTCCTTTCTTTGTGGTAATCATGAGCACACCGTTGGCTGCCTCAGAACCGTAGAGAGCTGCGGCGTTGGCACCCTTCAGCACGTTGATCGACTCAATGTCGTCGGGGTTGATCATCGAAAGTGCGTCGCCGCCTTCAGATGCTCCGACTGCAAGCATCGAACCGCTGCCCACCTCGCCGCGTGTGTTGTTGCTCATTGGCACTCCGTCAACCACGATGAGCGGGGTGCTCTTTCCCATAATCGACTTGTTGCCTCGGAGCAGAATCTTCGATGCACCGCCGGCACCACCGGCACTCGGGGTGATGGTCACGCCCGAAACCTTTCCTTCGAGAGAGTTGGCCACGTTGGGGTCCTGCACGCGGTTGAGGTCGGAAGCCTTAACCTGCTGTGTGGAATATGTGAGCGATGTCTCCTTGCGCTTGATACCCATGGCTGTCACCACGACTTCCTTGAGCACAGAGCTTTCGTCTTTCATAACCACGTTGAGGGCCGTGCGGCCTCCAAGGTTCACCTCCTGCGGGGTGTAGCCGATGTAGGAGAACACGAGAGTGGCATTCTTGTCCTTCACGTTAATCTTGTAGTTGCCGTCGATGTCGGTGACAACGCCAAGACCGGTAGCGCCTTTCACTACCACGCTTACGCCGATGAGCGGTTCGCCCGTGCCGTCGGTAACGGTTCCCTGAACAGTTACCCCCTGTGCCTGGATAAGCGCGTTGGAGTTTGCGTTGCCTGCCGCAGCCGCATACTGCACCGGCATTCCTGCCGCGAGCATGGCAAACGCTGCTTTAAGGAAAAGCTGTCCCTTTTCGTTTGAATTGTTGTTCATCTTTTGTTGCTTTTTGTTTTGAGATGTTCTGAATGCGGGGCGGCAATTGTTTTCACGCATTGCCGCCCCGCCTTTTCATGTTTGTTGAAATCTTGTTGAATGTTTCGTGGAAAAGGCCGGCGTGTGGTTTATTTCTTCACCACGTTGACTGCCTTGTACACTTTGCCGTCCTTCATTACCTGAACGACATACAGTCCCTTGCCGCCGTTCACTGTCACGTTGACAACTTCGCCTGCACCGGCGTTGAAAGCGTTGCTCTGCAGGAGCGCGCCGCTTGCGTTGACAATGTTGACAGTGTATTCGCCGCCTTCGGCGAAGCGGAAGTTGACGCTCTCCACAAACGGGTTGGGGAATACTGAGAATGAAGTTCCACCCTCAACGCTTGATATTCCGTCGGTGCCGGTGATGTTTATCACGTTGTCGAGCATCTTCTCGTCCTCGCCCCAGAAGTTCGACAGGTTGACACCTGCCTCATATTCGCCGCTGCGTGCGTAGGAAATCACGGCTGCCTTGTCGTTCTCCGACGAGATGCGTCCGCCGTTGAGCACCCACTTGCGGGTTGTCTTCACCTCGAGCGTACCGGTGATGCCGGGATAGCCGGTGAGTTCGTTGTTGGCGCCGGTCTTTGCATAGTAGGCGTTGGAGGTGTTCTCGCCGCCGCTGCCCGAAGTGGTAACCATCTTGGCCACATACTCGCTGCCTGCGTGTCCGTGGTTGGCGAATGTGGAGTCGGTCTTGTTGAGGTCTTCGAATGTGTAGTAGGCCTGGAGTCCTTCAGGCACGTTGCCGTCGGTGTAGCCCTTCATTGCCTGGAGCACTTCGGCGTCGGTAAGGGGCTTGTTCCATACCTGCACCTCGTCGATAGTACCGTTGAGGCCGGCCTTGTACACGCCGCCGCCGCCGATGAAGATGTTGGCTACGGTGTAACGGTCGATACGAGTGTCGGTGCTTTCCTCACGGCGTGAAGAGCTGGCGAAGTTGATCGGGCCGGCAACACACTTTCCGTTGAAGTAAATCTTCTGCTGGCAGTCCTCGGCCTGGGTCACGCAGATGTGGTTCCAAACGCCCGGGTTGAGGCTGTAGCCGGTGGTCATCATCGACTCTCTTGGCCAGTCGTGCAGTGTCCATCCGAATGTGTTGAACGAAACCTCGTTGGCGGGGTGGTCTTTCGTTATGTCGTCGTGGCCCTTTTCAATGGCCGGACGGATTTGTACCCAGAGGTCGCCCCAGTTGTTGTGAGGCCACTTGTCGGCTACGGTGTTCTTGCTGATGAGGTTGGTGCCCTGCTTGTCGTGTGCATAGCTGTCAACCTTCACCCAGAGGGCATACGAATATGCCATGCCAGGCTGCACTTCGCCCGGAATCATGAGCATGTTGGGGTCTTTGATCTGGAGACCGCGTGACACCTTGCCTTCGCCGTCGCGTGAGGTGTAGCTGATGTTGAGAGCTTCGTTGGTTTCAGCCGAGTTCTTGTCGATGGAAACCGAGTTCACCTGCGGCACGGCACCGGTTTCTTCGGGAGAAACGTGGATTTTGCCACGGAGAATGGTCTGCTCGCCCTTGGAATCTACAACGGTAACGTCGTAGGCACCTATTTCGTCGAGTGCCAGTTCAAACGACTTGGCGTTGTTTACGGTCTTTATCACTGCGCCGGTCTGTGCGTTGGTGACAGTCCACGACTGTGCCGGGTCGGCCATCTCGTCTTCCAGACCTACGGTGAACGTCTCGCCGGGCTTCACTACCTGCCTGTCGAGCACCACTTCGCTTGAAGGAGTGTCGTAGGGGATTTCCTTGTATTCGCTCCAGGAGATGTCCGACTTCTGCAATCCGTCGGGAGAAACGGCGCGAACACCGAAGCGGCACTCGCGGCCTTCAAATCCGCTCTTGATGGGAGCGTCTATAACATAGGCAGCCCACGATGTGGTGGCGGTGAGGAGTTGCTCCTTCTGGCCGGTCTGCTGCATGTATATCTCATAATACCATGTGTCAACCTCGTCGTTGTAGGTCTTCACGTCGCCGGTTTCCTCCTTGGCTGCGTAGCGCATCTTGAAGTCAACGGTGCTGCCTTTGCCGCGCAACACGTCCACTTCCTTTATCTGCGGAGCAACGGGAGCGAATGTCTGCTGCGGGTTGCGCACTGCGAGTTCGCCCACGAGCATGCTGTAGTCGGCGGCAGTGTTGTCCACTGCTATACCTATCATGGCAATCTTGTCGCCCGACTTCAGGCCGAGTTTGTCGAGAGTAGTGGTGAATGTAGTCCACTCGCCGAACTTCTCTGCTGCCGGGATAGCCACCTCTTTATATGTGGTGACATCGCCTTTCAGTGCCACGAAGAGCTTGGCGTGGGTGTCGAGGTCGTTGTTCATCTTGTAGACCAGCGAGATGTTGTAGGTGGGTTCTACGGTGAGCATGGTCTTGAACAGTTTCACGCGTGAGAAGATGGTCTGTCCTTTCAGTCGGAGGCAAGAGCCGCCGAAGTAGGCATCGTCCCAAGTGAGTTCGGCGTTGACAAGTCCGTTGGCTTCTGCCGACTCGTTGGCGTCAACAATCCACCAGCGCCATGTAGGCATGAAGTCCTGAGTTGCGAGGTTGTGCCACTTGTGGTCGAAGGTCACGACACCCTCGTTGCGGAACTTGAGACCGTCGCCGAGGTTGAAGCGCGACACGAAAGGCACTTGCTGAATGGTTGACTTCGCGGTGTTGAAGCGTGCTATTCCGTGGAAATTGTCCTTCAGATTGCTGTTGGACAGAGTGGCGTCGCTTGAGATGGGGAGCACATATCCCGGGTTGCGCTTGCCGCCGCTGAATATGAGTTCCTGCTTGTCGAGGTAAGCCTGCTGTATGGCCACGTCGGATGTTCCGTAGTCGGTGGAGCTCTGGTGTATGAGGCCCTGTGAGTGTGCGCCCCAGAATCCGATGGAAGCCTTAACACCGTCGAGGTCGGTCCAGCGTGCGTTGTAGGAGCTGGCCAGGCTGCGTCCCTGGATGTCGAAGCCCTTGTAGTAGTCGTAGGGGCTGCGTCCCATGCTCTCGGCATAGGCTGCCGTGCTCTGGAGCGTTGACTTTCCGGTGTTGTAGTTGGAGAACATCATGTCGGTGACGATATTGTCGCCGGTGCCGAACATGTCCTTGTTGTGCGAGCCGAGGCCGCAGTCGAACGTGATGCTTCCGTTGTCGTTGGTGCCGTCATACCAGTGCAGCTGGAATTCCCATCCCAGTTCCTTGGCTTTCTTGTGGCACTCGGCTATGAAAGCCTGCCACTCCGACATTGTGTCGTAGTCGGATGTGAACTCAGAGTTCACGCCGATGCCGTCGATGCCGTAGTATTTCAGGAGCTTCACGAAACGCTCAACATGCTTGAAGTTGTCGTTGTTGTCGCGTTCGGTGAGTTTCGTGAATATTTGCGAGTAGGTGCTGCTACCGTCGAGATACACCGATGCTGCCCATGGAATAGACAGCACGCATCCCACTTTCACGCCGTTCTTGTGGGCCACGTCGCTGAGTCCTGCGGTTACGCGGAACCAAGGTGCGGTCCAGTTGCCGTGTATGTCCACATACGACCACATCGAGAAGTTGTCGCCCTCGAAGCAGTAGCGCGGCAGGGCTTTCCATGCAGACGTAGGGTCGTCGAGCGGTGTCCACAGACAGAACTTGCGCAGCGGGTCGGCCACGCTGTTGGCTTGGTAGTCGCCGTCGGTGATGCGCTGGAGCGGACGCACGCGCGAGATGTAGAACTCGTCGTCGATGCGGCTCACGCCGACAGGCTGCTTGCCGGCTTCCCACGACGCAATGTTCTGGAGAATGTTCTCGAACTTTGTGTCGGTGATGTCCAGCGGATGTGTAGGCGTGCGTTGTGCGTAGCCCATTGCTGCGCTCAACAGTGCCATGGAGAGTAGAAGTTTCCTCTTGTTCATCGTTTTATTTTTAGGTTTTTAGGTTGTTGCAGTTTTTTTCTTGCTTGGTGCGGCCCGGTGTGCATGCGGCTGTTGCCGTCTGCGCGATTGGCCGTGCAAGGGTTTTTGAAATGACAACGGGGCAAGTACGCGCCGGCATTGCTGCCGGCCCTACTTGCCGCGTTGTGTTATTGCATACTGTTGCTGTCTGCGCCCATTATTTTCTTATGAGTTTCACAGTGCGTACAGTCTTGCCGTCTTTCTTCACCGTTACGATGTAGACACCGGCATTTGCGAGGTGCACCTGCATGTTGCCGCCAGCCGCGATGGCTGCCGTCTTGCGTGCCTGTGCCTGTCCGGCCGTGTTTACAACCTGCAGCTCGTAGTTGCCGCCTTCGGCAAACACTACGATCACGTCTTCGCCGGAAGTGTAGGCTTTCAGTTCGCTGCCGTCAACGTCGTTGATGCCGCTTGCGCCGTTGCCAATCGTTATTGCGGTGAACACGCGCTGTGCCTTGCCAAGAGAGTTGGCGAGGGTGAGCGTCACGTTGCGCACGCCTTCCTTGTCGTAGGACAGAACTGCCTTGCCGGCGGTGTCGTTGCCCGTAGACGAGATGAGGTCGGCCTTGGGTGCACTCCATGTGGGCAGAGTTTCAACCTTGAACGACTCGCCTGCGATGAACGGGCATCCCGAGGTGTATTTCGGAGCTACCCATCCAAACACGCCCTGACCTTCGCTGCCGCTTGCGGTGTAGGCGTGGAGTCCGGCCTGAACGCCTGTCTTCGAGCCTACGCTTGCGAATGTGAAGTCGTCGGATGCCTCTTTCTCGTTGTCCCAAAGTGCTATGAGGTCGGTGGGCAGGTTGTTGTTGTCCAGCGTGCCCATTGTAGCCTTCACTTCATCCTCGGAGAGAGCCTTGCCGTAAACCTGCAGGTTGTCCACTGCACCGTCGATGCCGCTGCGTCCGTGTGCGTCGCCGCCCACTGCCAGCACCTGCCCGTCGGTGATGTTGTACGGGTTAGACTGGTAGCCCGGGTCGGTTGTGTAGTAGGTGTCGCCGTTGGTAGCGCGGTTCCAGCCCGTGCGTTCCTGCTTCACGCCGTTGATGTAGAACTCGCCGCGCAGTGCGCCGTCGCTGTTATAGTCGAACGTGTAGCACACATGCACCCATGTGCCGACGGGCAGTTTGGAGTTGGCATACTTGTAGCGTATCTCGTTGTTGCTCGTCTTGTCGGCTCCGCGCCATGTGAAGCTGCCTATCGATCCGTCGCTGCCGATGTTGCTCCAAATCCATCCCCAGTCGGTCTTGGGCCACGAGTCGAGCTTGTTGGCCACCGAGAACAGCTGTGTTTCGCCGTCGGCCAGCTTGTTTATCTTGAGCCAGAAGGCCACAGAGAACGGCTGCTGTCCCACCAGTCCGAGGTCGGCGCACTTTGCACCGTAGCGGTATTCCTGCAGGTCAACGCCCTGCGAACCGGCACCGTTGGCCTCGCGTCCGGTGTATTCCATTGTCACCTGGTCGCCCACCTTTATAGAGATGGGGCCTTCAGATCCGTTGGCCGTGAGCGTGTAAATCTCGGGCAGTGCGCCCACGCTCTTGTCGGTAATCTGCACATAGGCAGGATATTCGCGTGTCTTGTTCTCGCCGTTCACCTTGCCTTCGAGGCTGAGCGTGTAGCTTCCGATTTCGCTGATGCCGTTCTCCACGGTCACGCTGTTGCCCGTTCCGGTGTAGACAGCATTGCCGTTGGCGTCGAGCAGAGTCCATGTTCCGGCCTCATGCTCGGCATCGAGATACTTCATCGAGAATTTCTCGCCCGGCTTTATGGTGGTCTTGTCTATTTCGATGTCGTCGCTGTAGGTGTAGGAGGCAGGTTCCATGTAGTCGGTCCATGCGATGTCCGACTCCGACTTCTGGTCGAGAGCCACTGCCGACACGCCGAGGCGCACGCGTGCGTTCTTCTCTGCTGTGGGGATAGAGAAGAAGAGTCCGGCCCACGATGTGGTTGCTCCCATGAGCATCGGCTCCTTGCCCTCTTCCTGAGCATAGAGGTTGAAGTGGGCGGTCTTCACGTCGATGTTGTAGCAAGGCTCGCCCTCGGCCTTGTCGTTGGCCATGTTCCAGATGAGCTTGCCGTCCATTCCGGCGTAGCTGTTGTAGAGCATCGAGCCGCTTGTTATCTCGGGAGTTGCGGGTTTTGCAGCCGAGCCGCGCACGATAGAGAACTCGCCCAAAAGCAGGTTGAGGTTGGTGGCGTTCTTGAAGTGGAGCGCAACGAGTGCGAGGTCTTTGCCGTCGAAGTCAGAACCCACGGTGAATGTCTTGGTGATCCACTCCTCGTCGTCGGCTTTCTGCGATGTGGTGAGCACGCCGTAGGCCGTTGCCGACGTTTCGCTTCCCTTTGCCGAGAGCAGCAGGTCGATGTCGGATGTTCCGCCAGCGAGCTTGTATTTGAATGTGATCACGTCGCCTTTCTTCAGCGAGTATTCGGTCTTGAAGAGGTGCAGATACTCGTCTGTGGTGCTGCCCGACACGCATACAGTCGAGCCTCCGAAATAGGCGTCGTCCCAGGTGATGTTGGCGTCGAGTCCGTTGGCGGGCACGTCGGCAGCCGTGTTGCCCAGGAGTTTGCTTGCAAACCACCATCGCCATGTGGGCAGGTAGTCCTGCATGCCTATGTTATACCACGGGTTGCTGTTCTGTCGCTTGCCGTTCAGGTTGAAGTATTTGCCGTTGCCCACGTTGAAGTGCGTGATGAACGGTTCTTCGGCGAGGTCCCAACTGAGAGCCGAGCGTGCTGTCATGAATGTTGACATGCCGTGCCACTTGAAGTTGTCGGCATTGTTGGCGTGGCGGTCTACTATGCTCGGGCAGTTGGCCGGGTTGCGTGTTCCGCCGGTGAAGTAGCGTTCGATGCGTTGCAGATAGGTGCTCTGCTTAACGTCGGCGTTCGAACCTTTCTCGCCGCGGCTCTCCCAGAACATGTTGTTGGAGTGTGCTCCCCACAGACCGATGGAAAGGCGCACGTTGGGCAGCAGCGACCATGATGTGCCTCTTGGCTCGCCGCCCTGCATGTTTACGCCGCAGTAGAGGTCGAGCGGGTCGCGGCCCATGCTCACGGCCTTGCTCACCGAGCCTGCGCGGTCGATGCGGTTCCAGTTGTAGTTGAAGAAGAGCGATGTGCGCTTGTTGTCGCTGTCGCCGAAGGTCTCCTCGTTGTGCGAGCCAAGGCCGCCGTCGAATGTGATGCCGCCGCCGTCGTTAGTGCCGTCATACCAGAAGTTCTCGAAGAGCGGGTCTTTGTCGGCCATGGCCTTCACGAGGTCTGCGTGGAAGTCGCGCAGGTCTTCTACGGCTCCCGAGTAGTCGTAGAACTCCGAGTTGTAGCCCATGCCGTTGATGCCGTAGTAGCGGAAGAACTTGGCAGCGTTGTCAACGTCGGCCGAGCCCATGCCCTGAACCATCTTGAGCCAGTCGCCCGAAAGGGAAGCGTTGGGAATGCTTGCCACGCCCGACACTGCCACGCCGTTCTTGTGCGCTGCGTCGAGGAAGGCTGCGGGGATGCGTCCCAGACTTGCCGTCCAGTCGCCCCAGTGGGTGACATACGACCAGAGCGAGAACACCTCGGAGTCGAACACGCCGTTGGGCAGCGCGTTGAAGGTGGGGTCGCTCACGGGCAACCATGCTATGAGTTTCTTGTCGTTCTCGGCGGTGAGGTCTTTGCGCACCTGCGTTGCTGTGTTGCGGAAACGTGTGTGCGGCTTCACGCGCGAGATGTAGAAGTTGTCGTCGACCGACACTTTGTGGCTGTTGCTCCAGCTTTGCAGCAGGAGTTGGAATTTCTCACTACCCGTGTTCTGTCCGGCGTCGATGTAGCCCTCGCGCAACTGTTGTGCCGAGGCACCCGTTACACACAGCGCGAAACCGGCTGCGAGAAACAGATGTTTGCTGATAGACTGTTTCATTGTGGATGTTTTTATAGTTATTGGTATTTGTATTAGCATCGGGTGCGGCACACGACCGCGCTGCATACTCCGCGTTCCGGCCGGTCACGGCAGTTTGTGGGCGGCATTGCGGAAGGCACATTGCTCGCTGTCAAGGCACGGATAGGCCTTGCATGCGCTGTGCGGGGTTGTCGGTGTTTGCAGCTGTAGCTTGATTGACTGAGGCAAGAATTTTTCAAGCCTTTATCTTATTCCATACATTGTATAGCGGCAGTGCCGCTGTATTCTTTCTGCAAATGTACACATAAATACAGTGTCAACCCACTTTTTCTTGCATTATTTACTTTTGTTAACACAGGCGGAGCGGCATCGTGAACGTTTTGCAACGTGGAAGTGGCATGCACGGCATTGCTTTATGCAAAAACTTTAATAATGCTGCCAGTGTTCAGGGCCGTGATTTGCGCCGGCGCAAGCCTTCTTTGCAGCGCGCCGCCGTCGACGCATGGCCGTGCCGTCGCGGGAGCGCGCCTTGCGCCGGAAGAAGCCCCCTCTTTATAATAATGTGTGGCGGCTTACACAGTTTTTCCACATTTTTTATATAATTTTGCAGAGAAGCAGGCTTTTGAAACATGATGTAGTGATATTCTTGCGGACACTGCACGGTGTCCGCCCCGTGTCTGCGCGAAAGGATGTGCGGCTCTTGCATGGCGCACACCCACGCTTCTAATCTCAAAAACAAACCAAATGTACAGTAAAGCAACTCTTCTTGGAGCACTGTTGCTGTCGGCGGCTCTGAATGGCGGCCATGCCGTGGCTGCGCCCCAGCCGCAGAGCCTTGCGCAAAGCAGCGACATAGTAAAGGGCATCGTGGTGGATGCCGCCGGCGAGCCGGTGATAGGCGCGTCGGTAATGGAGCAGGGCACCACCCGGGGCACCGTCACCGACATCAACGGGCGTTTTGAACTCGATGCCGCGGCCAACGCCACCTTGCGCATATCCTACATAGGCTACAAAACCGTTGACGTGGCTGCCGCACCCGCCATGAAGGTGGTGCTCGAAGACGACAACGCACTGCTCGACGAACTCGTGGTGGTGGGCTACGGACAGCAGAAGAAGGTGAACCTCACCGGGGCGGTGGCAAACATCGACCTCGACCGCACGCTCGCCTCGCGCCCCGAGCTCGACGTGGCCAAGGCGCTGCAGGGCGCGGTGCCCGGCCTGACCGTGGTGAACAGCAACGGCGACATCGACTCGCAGCCCAATGTGCGCATACGCGGTCTGGGCACACTGTCCAACGGCCAGTCGTCGAGTCCGCTCATCGTGGTTGACGGAGTGCCCACCGACGACCTCTCGATGATAAACGCCAACGACATAGCCTCGATTTCGGTGCTGAAGGATGCCGCCTCGTCGTCGATATACGGCAGCCGCGCCGCTTTCGGCGTGATACTCATAACCACGAAGCATGCCGACAAGGGCGACCGCGTGCAGCTCAAGTACAACGGCTATTTCGCGTGGGACCAGGCCACCATACTGCCCGACTTCCCCGACGTGCCCACGCAGCTCACTGCGGCGCTGAGGGCAAAGGCGCGCAAGGGAAACGGTTCGGTGGAGCTTTTCGGAATGTATTTCGACAAGCTGCTGCCCTATGCCCAGAAATGGAAAGAACAGAACGGCGGCACCAAGAAAGGCTACGGCCAGATGAACGCCTATGCCGACGACGGCAATGTGGGCGACTATCGCTTCATCGACGGACAACCCTACTATTATGCCGACTACGACATACGGGGGATATGGTATGACAGTGCCGCCCCGTCGACAAGCCACGACGTGTCGCTGAGCGGTTCGAGCGGCAAGACATCATATTATGTGGGCTTCGGCTACAACTACAAGCAGGACGTGATGAAGATAAGTCCGGCCAAGCTCAACCGCTACAACCTCACGGCCAACCTGCGCACCGACCTCACCGACTGGCTCACCTTCGGGCTGAGGGCCAACTTCACGCGCCGCGACATCAACCGCGCCAACCCGTTCAGCAACATCTACCAGTACATCTGGCGGTGGGGATCTTTCTTCGTGCCGTCGGGATATGTCGTGGCCGACGACGGCACCGCATGCGACTACCGCCTGCTCGCCCTGCAGAAACAGGCCGCACGCACGGCTACGGTGCACGACATGGTGCGCATGAACGCCTATGCCGTGGCGCACATAGCCAAAGACCTCACGCTCAACGTGGACTACACCTACCAGGTGGACAACACCAACCTCAAGTCGAGCGCCAACAGCGTCTACGGCATGAACTGGACCGGCACCACGCCCACATGGCTCGTGCAGCCGTCAACCACCAACGCCACGCGCGACAACACCAAGGCCAACCGATGGGTGGCCAACGCCTATGCCAGCTACAGCCACACCTGGAACAAGGCGCACAACCTTGCAGTGATGGCCGGAGTGAACGGCGAAAGCTACAGCTCCGACTATTTCTATGTGCGCCGCACGCAGCTCTACGACGAGAGCTACCCTGAGCTCAACATGGCCTACGGCGACCTCTCGCAGGCCACTGTCAACTCCTCTGCCGCCGACCGCGCCACGGCCGGCTACTTCGGGCGCGTGAACTACGACTACAGGGGCATCTACCTGCTTGAACTCAACGGACGCTACGACGGCAGCTCGCGCTTTCCCGCGGGCCACAAGTGGGCGTTCTTCCCCTCGTTCTCGGTGGGCTACCGCTTCACCGAGGAGGGCTACTGGAAAAACCTGCACCGCTATGTAGGCAACGGCAAACTGCGCTTCTCCTACGGCGAGATAGGCAATGAGGCGGTGGGCGACAACATGTTCCTCTCCACAATATCGCAGGTGAACCCCGGCAGCACCTACTGGCTCGACGGCAGCGACGCACGCGTAAACCAGCTCGACATGCCCACATGGGTGGGGCCGTCGCTCACATGGGAGCGCATCAGAACCACCGACCTCGGGCTCGACCTGAGTTTCCTCAACGACGAGCTCACCGTCACGATTGACTGCTACCAGCGGCTCACCAACGACATGCTCGCGCCCGGCAAGGCATTGCCCGGCTCGGTGGGCTCGGCTGCGCCCTACACCAATGCCGGACAACTGCGCACCCGGGGGTGGGAGGTGAGCGTGGGCTGGCACAGACAGCTCAACAAAGACCTCGGACTGTATGCCAGCTTCAACATAGGCGACTCGAAATCGAAGATAACCAAGTGGAACAACGACTCGAAGATAATAGGCCACACGGGCGGCATTGACACCGACTACAACGCCAAGATGTATGCCTACGAGGGCGAGACATGGGGCGACATCTGGGGATTTGAAACCGACCGCTACTTCACCGTGGACGACTTCAATGGACAGAATGCCGACGGATCGTGGATATACAAGGACGGCGTGGCCGACCAGACGGGCATACAGACCGACAACTTCGTGTATGGGCCGGGCGACATAAAGTTCAAAGACCTGAACGGCGACGGCAAGATTGACGGCGGCGACGGCACGCTCGAAAACCACGGCGACCTCAAGGTGATTGGCAACACCATGCCGAGATATGAATACAGCTTTCACATAGGAGGCTCGTTCAGGGGCTTCGACCTCGACCTTTTCTTCCAGGGCGTGGGCAAACGCTCCATGTGGACACAGTCGTCGTTTGCATTCCCCGAAATGCGCGAGCCCGACCTGGCCATATACTCCAACCAGACGAGCTACAACGTGTACGACCCCGACAACGGCGTGGTTGACATCTCGGAGAAAAACGACTATCCGTGCCTCTATCCGGGCAACGAATATGCGGGCAACGTGGCGGCACTCGCGCCCATAGGCGGATGCCACAACTACTATCCGCAGACAAAATATCTGGCCGACCTCTCCTATCTGCGCCTGAAAAGCGTCACCCTCGGCTACACCCTTCCCCCGGCACTCACCCGGAAGGCGCATCTCTCCAAGGTGAGGCTCTATGCAAGCGTGAACAACCTGTGCCTGCTGCACAACGGCGCACGCAACCTTCCAATCGACCCCGAAATGAACGACGGGCCTTCGGGCACCTACGGCTACGGCACATGGGGGCGCACCTATCCCATAACGCGATCGTGGTCGGTGGGACTGCAGGTGGATTTCTGATGCCTACATATAATAATAAGGTAAGGACTGACTATAAAGATGAAAAAAACAATACTATTGCTTGTGGGCACTGCAGCGTGCCTGCTCACGGGATGCAACGACATGCTGGACAAAGACCCGCGCGACACGTTCATCAACAACAGCGTGTTCTGGAGCAACACCAATGCCGTGGAAAGCTACACCAACAAGTTCTACGACAACTATGTGGGCTACAGCCAGAACGGGAGCTTCGGGTGGTACTACTTCAAGAGCCTCGGCGACGACCAGGGCAACTCGGGATTTGACAACTGGCTGTTCACCACAGTGCCGAGCACCTCGGCCTACTGGACCGACGGATTCAAGGAAGTGCGCCGCGCCAACTATGTGATAAACAATGTGGCGGCATCGGCAATGTCGGATGCCGACAAAACCTACTACACTGCCGTGGCACGTCTCAACCGCGCATGGCAATATTACCAGCTCGTGCGCGAATACGGCGACGTGGAGTGGCTCGGCGAGGTGATTGCCGACCCCGACGACGGGCATGTCTACGGCGAACGCACGCCGCGCGACGTGGTGGTCGACTCCGTGCGCTGCGACCTCGACTATGCCGTGGAGCATCTGCCCACTGTCGCCGACAAGACCAAGTGGAGCAAGCACATGGCTCTGGCCATGCTGAGCGACGTGTGCCTGTATGAAGGCACTTTCGCCAAATACCGCACGCAGCAGGACAACGGCATAGCCCCCGATGCGGCACGCGCCGCATTGTATCTCAAGGCAAGTGCCGACGCTGCCGATGCCCTCATCGCGTCGGGCAGCTACAGGCTCACTGCACAGTATGGCGAGGTGTATCATTCCGACGACCTCGGCAACGGCACCGAGACAATATTCTACCGCAACTACGGCAAAGACCTCGTGATGCACTGCCTCATAGCATGGACATGCGGCTCGGCCGAGCAGTACGGCCTCACGAAGGACGCGTTTGACGCCTATCTCTTTGCCGACGGACGGCCTCTGGCCACCACCACGCTCGACAAGGACGACCGCGCCACGCTCAACGGCAAGGGCAACTGCTCGATAGCCAAGGCACTGGCGGTGCGCGACAGGCGGCTGGGGCTGACTGTCGACTCCATAGTGAGCTTCAGGGGAAACAGCTGGGCGCGCGTGAACGACGAGGGCGTGGCCGATGCCGAACTGATGACCTCGGCCACGGGTTACACCATACGCAAGTATGACAATCTCACGCTCGACAAGTATTACCGCACCTACACCTACACCAACTACACCGACGCTCCGCTCTACTGGTATGCCGTGGTGCTGCTCAACTATGCCGAAGCCAAGGCCGAACTGGGCAACGCCACACAGGCCGACCTCGACCGCTCGGTAAACCTTCTGCAGGCCCGGGCCGGGCTTCCGCCCCTCACCCTGCATCCCGATGCCGACCCTGCCAACAACATGGGCGTGGACAACCTGCTGTGGGAGATACGCCGCTCGCGGCGCTGCGAACTGATTGCCGACAACTGGTATCGCTACTGGGACCTCGTGCGATGGCACCAGCTCGACAAACTCGACAGCAACCAGTATCCCAACATTAACCTCGGGGCCAACCTGGCCAGCGTGGGCGACGTGGAAGTGAGCTTGAACGAAGACAAATACATCGTGGTGTGCAACAAGAAACGCAAGTATGACAGGAAATACTATCTGTTTCCCGTGCCCACCAACGAGCTTAACCTCAACCCGAACAACAAGCAGAATCCTGGGTGGTGACGGCTGCGGCAAGCGGCTGCGCAGCAGCTTGCAAAATGGCATTAATATGAAAATCAGAAACTTATGAATATGAAAAACAAACAATCCTACACTGCGGGAGCATTGAGAATTGCCTGTGCTTTCATGGCGACGATGGCTCTCTGCATGGCCAATGTGCTGACGGCACATGCCGCCGACGAGTTTGACGAGGGCGATGCCCACTATGTGTGCCTGAAAAACGGTTCGGAATATGTCACCGAGACCGTGGGCTCGCACACGCTCTATCATGTGGAGCTGACATCGACCACGGCCACCGACCTGACGATATACAACGACATAGGCTCGCTCTGGAACTACCGCACGGTGAGCGTGAGGCGCAAGGCGTTCTGCGGCAACAGCAAACTGGCAACGGTGAAGTTTGAAGACACAAGCTCCAACACGGCCGACGTGTATCAGGTGCTCGGTATGACCTTGGGCGACAGTTGCTTTGCCAACTGCCCCAACCTGAAGGCCATCTACATGAAATACCTTGCCACCCAAGGCGACAACCACAGTGTGATGATACGTCCCGAGTGGGTGAGACCCGAAGGAGAAGGCATATTCGACGGAAGCCCCGACGTGAAGGTGTATGTGGATGCCGAATATTACCACGACTATATCACCGACGAATACTGGAGCAAATATGCCGACCGCATCGTGCCCACGACCTCGATGAGGTATCATGTGTTTTCCGGTCACGGCATGTTGTTGGAGCATTTCCGTAATGAGGATGCCAATTACACCAAGGTGAAGGTGAATGGTGTATATCCTATGAATCTGGTTGGCTATAATGACGCCAATCTTTCGGAAACAGACGGGAAACATACGATATACAGCAACTTGTATCTGAAGGAAACGACGTATCCGGGCCAAGTCAGGAAAGTGTGGGGAAGCACCTACAACGGCTGCAGCAATTTGCGGGGCGTGAATTTCCAAGACCGTTATGGTAATGTGCCTTTCACGAGTATCGACATTACACTCGGCGACAGCGCATTTGCCAACTGCCCCAATCTGCATGCGTTTGACCTCATGTGCTATCGTTACAGTAGCGGCACATGGACTGGACTGAAACCCAGTGAGGTGAAGCTCACCAATGGCGACCGTATGTCGCTTGGCGTGTTTGCCAACGATTCAAATATGTATATCCGTGTGCAGCCCGACATGGTGGAGGAATTTCGCTCCGACAGCGTGTACGGCTGGGGACAATTCGGCGACCGCATAGTGGGATATTTCGACGTGCCATCGGGAGGAACGAGCTACAAAGGGTTGGTTTACAGCGATATCGTTCCAGTCGGTTCTACCACGGCACTCACCAACGACGACAACGACGGCGTGCGGAATTATCTTGTGAACATGAGTACACAACTTACGTGCAGCGGTCTTAAAATAAGCGAGATGCTCGTGAACAGAAGCGATCGCAAGGTGTACTACAAATTCATCGGCGGCGCCACAACCAGCTTGGCCAGTTCAGAGAAAGGCGTGATGACCATTGTCAACGATTTCGGCGCGTTCTACAACTACCGCACCATTGGCATCAGTCCGACGGCATTCCGGGGCAATACCGACGTGAAGGAGATAACCTTCCAGGACTTGCCCGACTTCTATGCATGCGACAGCTACTACCCGTTGCGCATGATCATACCCGACGGAGCGTTCAAGGGCTGCTCCAACCTGAAGGTGCTCAACATGGTGTATTATGTGACCGACGGCAACAACCACTACGAGACTCTCGGCCCGGAAAACATTTTCATTGGAAAAGACGTGTTTGAAGGCTGTGACTCCTTGTTCACCATCCGTGTGTCGCCCGACCGTTACCAGGAGTTCATCGAAGACCCCGACTGGGGCCGTTACAAGGACTATATCCGTGTGTGGGAATTTGCCCCTACGGCAAACAGCTCTTTCTGGCAAGACGGAGTGGAGTATGACTATGCTGCAACACTGGTGAACAACCTGCCAAACGACAAGGTGTCGCGCCTGCAGTACTCGCTGCTCAACATCCCGGCGAAAGCAGCGAGACTTGCGGCTGTGTTTACCCTGTCCTATTTCACCGGGGCTGGCTTTGGCGGGTCGTTTGGTGCATTCATGAAAGGCGCGTCGCTCGCGAAAGGTTTTGCCGAAGGCATTAGCAAAATAACCCTCGAGTCTTACACGAAAGCTTTCCTTATCTCGGCGGCAACCACTCTTGGCACGACAGCAGTTTCCACTATGCTCGAAAGCGTAGGACTTGACCGCATGGGCAATATATTCTCATATATTTTATCCACTGCTGCCGGAACCGTGAATGGAATAGTTGGCGGATATGTGGGCAAAGCAGTATGTGACGGACTTATTGGCGCCGGTACAGCAAATATAAGTACCGCCTTTACGGAAACCATAAACCAGACTGGGTTTCAATTGGCCGATTTCTTCAAGATGTCAAGTTACTCGGAGTTGTACAAGCTCAAGACCGACATGGCGCTGGGTAATACAAAATATCTGCAGACGACATCTTTCGAGGACGAGCAACTCAACCTTGTCGGCGACGATGTGGATTATCCCGACGTGTGGTATAAATGGTTTTTGAGCTCGGCTTTGAACAAGACAAAAGACACCTACGTTGTATACAGGATGTATATAAAGAGCCTTGACAACATGCCCGACGGCCTTATGAAAATTTACAACGACATAGGCTCAGTCTACAACTACCGTACCACAACCATAGGCGAGAATGCCGCACGCGGAAACACCAATCTGAAGAAGATTGCATTCTATGACGTGGCAGACGGTGTAGCCGAACCTTATGTGCCGCTCATTATGACTGTGCCCGACTATGCCTTCCAGAACTGCACCAATCTGAAGGAACTCGACATGTATATCTATCTTGACTACAAGGCAAATGCCCGTTATCCGCTCGGCCCGAACAATTTCTGCTTGCTCGGCGAGCATGTGTTCGACGGATGTGCAAGCGACTTCAAGATACACATAGCACGCGAAAAGCTCGACGAATTCCTTGCCGACACCATTTGGTGCAAATACAAGGACAGGTTTGTCGTGGACGACTGGACCGAAACCAAAGCCTTCGACGACGACGGCGTGAGATACGGCTACAACCTCGTGAACAACTCGCTCATAGACAAAAGCACCGACAAGGTGTTCAGCATACATGTTATTGGTCCGGCCGATGCCACAAAGGAGTCAATCAACATCACTGTCGATCCGGGCACTTCATACGACTATCACACGACGTATGTGAAGCAGAGAGCCTACTACGGCAACAAGTAGCTCAAGAAAATACACTTCGAGGACATGGTGGAATGGCGCCCGGGTTCAAACAAGGATGCCACCGTGCAGATAGAACTGCAGGATTCCTGCTTTGCCAACTGCAGCAGTCTGGAGGAGTTGTGCCTTATGTATCATGTGTTTGACGGCGACGACGACTGCCGTCCTCTTTCGCCTTCCAACATCACATTGGGCAGAGGTGTCTTTGCAGGATGCCCGAGCACATTCAAAATACTTGTGGCAGAGGAGAAATACATGGATTTCATCACCGACCCGTTCTGGAGCGAATATGCCGAACACCTCGTGCCGTTCTTCTTCAAGCCGAAGGAGATTGCAAAGATCGCCACGACATATTCTGAAAACAATCAAAATAAATATGACGGTTTCAACCTGCACGACTATGCCATTCCTTTATATCTGCAGGACAACGTTCAGATAACAGACAAGGAGAGTATCGGCGATCTCTCACAGTATATGTTTTATGGTTATCGGGTGATTCCGGCCAGTGGCGTGGCCGACCCCATAACAAAAGTGCCCGACAGCCAGTTTGCAGGCTTCACCAATCTGCACACGATATATTTCCCCCACACCATAGATACGGTAGGCACCAATGCTCTCGAAGGCACTATGGTGCGTCGTCTATATTTCGGGCGGAACATAAAAGAAATCGGAGCATACGCCTTCAAGAACTGTTCGAAACTGATAGCCGTGGAACTTCACTCCAACAAACCGGAAGAGATAACCATCGACAACACCGCATTCTACGGTGTTCCCGACAACTATGTAATCTACGTTCCCGACACGCTCGTCGCTGAATACAAGCAGAGTCTGCCCTATTACGCTTCGCACATAAACGGCCTCTCGGCACATGTGAAGACAACCGGGCTCGTAACTTTCAACAGTAGCGGGACGGGAAGCTTGACAACATATTTCGGACTCACGCCCGTCCGGACGAAGCATAGTGTGGAAAACCTGTATTATTACGCGTTGGACGAAAGCAACTCCGACGGCAGATGGCGCGATGTGGACTCGCTCAAGGTTACGGGACGCATAGGCTTGGCCGATTTCACCCTCATTGCAAACATGGCAAGCAAGGAGTGGGGCAGCCTCTCTTATCTCGATTTGAGCGAAGCAACCCTGGTGCACGACTACGACAAAGTGCTCTACTACCAGTCGCCTGCAGGAGCCCTTCATACTTTCTTCAGACTTGTAAGGCCTGATCAGACCAGTACTGATAGTCCATTCGGCCTTTCTTACGGTATTTCTAGCGCACAACATGGCTTTGATTGGGGTCGTGTCAAGACGTTGTTATGGGGAAAATCGCCGTTCTATGTGTTCTCTGATGTGACAAACCATCCCACCAAGGTCGTATTCCCCGAAGACTTTGAAGGGTTCGGCACTCCTGTTTACGGCAATACATACGAAAAGAAAAACTATACGCCCAACCTTGGAAGCGTGGCATTCCTTTCCAGCAATGTCCCAAGCGGCACGTTCATAGGCCAGGACAGTGACTCCCCCGACATATATGTGCCTTATTCTGGCAACGGAAGCTACGGCATGGCCACGAGTTACGGTTTGAAAGCCGCCGCCACCAACAGTCTCTTCATGGACGATGAGGCTTTCCGTATGTTTGCAAAGAAGGCCGTCTTCACCGAGGAAGACTACAACAAGACATTGGACATAGGCACTCTCTTCAAGGACAACAAGAAGGTGGCCAACCTCGACGACCTGCTCCGCTTCGTCAGTTTGCAGGAAATCAAGCCCGAAGCATTCAGCGGATGCACCAGTCTTGAGCGCATAGCCGTACCGATAAGAGTGGAGAAAATAGGTAAAGGGGCATTCGACGACTGCACAAGTCTTGCGTCGATAACCATGCTCACCGATACCGTGCCCACGCTCGAAGGCGAAGATTCGCTGTCGTTGCAGAAGACAATGTTTGCCAGTCTGCCCGGCGATTTCCGCATCTATGTCATCGACAACATGCTGGAGAAGTATCTCAACCACCCGCAGTGGACGAAATACCGCGACCATATAGTGTCCTACCAGCAGACCGACTCGCTCATTACTGTCTTTCTGACACAGCCCTGCACGCTGGCCAAGGCTCTTGGCATGAGCGTGCAGACTGCCAACCATGCCATATCCGCCGTCTCCGGGGCCGATGTCTCGGGCATACGCCGCCTCAAGGTAGTCGGGCCGATTACGGATGTTGACATAGCTCTGCTGCACTGTCTTGCCGGAACCACCTCGTTCAGCAACACTGCCACCCCCAACGCCCAACTGCGTTATCTCGACTTGAGCGATGCCGAGATAAAACGCCCCACCGGGTCGTATGTGAAAGTGGCCGACGACAGCGACGCAAAACTCGAAGAAGACAACGTGCTGCCGCCTTATGCCTTCTACAACTGCGACAAAATCGAGAAACTCATCCTGCCGCGCGGCGTGACAAAGGTGTGCGAATACTCACTGTCAAAGTGCGACAACCTCAACACAGTGGTCTTCGGCGAGAATGTACAGACGGTGGAAAGCTTCGCGCTTGAGGATTCTCCGCGTCTTGTTTCCCTCGCCATCACGTCTAAGTCTGTGCCTTCTTTTGCCAGCAACGCCTTCGGTTCCACCGCCGGCGTGCTCTACAACAAGCACAATTTTGTCGAGACCATACACTCTGCGCGCTCCATGCAGCGTGCCATTGCGTCAAATTCGCTTTTGCAGAAGCACACTTACAATGTGAAGGCAAACTTCGACGACGATGCTTTCTTCCGCATTGTCGCCATGCACTGCGTGCTCGACACGGCATCGGCAGAGCGTGTGAATTATGTTGACGGTTGGTTCACGGGCAACACCGAGCTCAAGGATGCGCGCCAGCTGCGCCATTTCACGGGCGTGAACTATGTAAACAAAAATCTGTTCGAGGGTTGCACGGCTCTTGAACGCGTGGTGATGCCTAAGGGAATAACGTCGCTTGGCCACAATGCTTTCAATAATTGCAGCAGTCTGAACTATGTAGACATGACCGACTGCCGCAATCTTTACGTTAAAGATTGCCGCCGCGACTACGGCATTTTCAACGGGACTCCGCTGCGTACGCTCATTTATCTGCCCAAGGGCAACAGCCGTCAGTTTGACGAAGTGAATGTGGTGAACACCCCGGACGACGAGTCCGGCGACGGAGAAAGCACGCCGACAGCTGCCTACTGCGAGGACTACTACATCGAGGACAAGACAACGGTAGACGTGCCGCATGCCTTCCGCGCCGAACAGGCAATGACTACGCGTGTGTTCACGCCCGGAGTGAAGTCCACGGTATTCCTTCCTTACGGCTTGTCCGAGAAGGAAGCAGCGGCTCTCGGCAAGTTCTATGCCTACAAGAGCTACGATGCCAACACCAAGGAAGTGACGTTCTCGCGCGTGGCCAAGACCGAACCCAACACTGCCTATCTGTTCCTGCCCGACGGAACGGAGTTTGAAACCGACGAGGTGGACGTGGCTGTGAGCCGCGAGTCCGACCCCAACGAGGTGCAGTTCGTAGGCACTTACCACAACATCACTATCGGAGAGAATCCGTGGGCCTACGGTTATGTGGGCACAACGGGCGACGGTTTCGTGGCAGGAAAGCTTGTCAAGCTCTCGGCCACCGCCACCGTGCCCTCGATGCGGGCCTACCTTATGATGAAAGGCATATCGGCTTCATCGCTTGCAGCATGCTTCGTCGACGACGGGTCGGTTACTGGCATTGGACACATAACCAACGGCGAGTTTGATGCCGATGCCCCGGTTGACGTGTATTCAACCGACGGGCGCAAGGTGCGGGCTTCGGTGAAGTCGTCGGAATGCTTTGCCGGACTGCCAAGCGGCGTGTATGTGGTGAACGGCAAGAAATATTTGGTGAAATGACACAACATAACAACAATGCGGCAACCGCCCGAAAACAGGCTCCGATGGCTTTGTCCATCACGGGAAATGTTTTTGCGGCGGTTGCCATGACACTCAAGAAAAGAAAATGAAAAGAACATATTCAAAGCCCGAAGCAACCCCCTTGGACATGGATCAGATGCCGTTGATAGCCGCCACTACTTCCGAAGAAATCATAGACAAGCCCGAACCGGGCGGCGGAAGCGGCGGCAGTGGCGAATATGGCGGTGAAGTTGGCGCGCCTTCGTGGGGCGGACTCTTTGACGACGACGACACTGATGCCGCATGATGCCGGCTGCTTTCCTGCCGGCGCAAGTGATTGCCGGTGCCGGAGAAAACGGACATGACGGGAAACCCGCTTTCCCATGAAACACAAAAAAGCTCACGCCGCTTGCCGACGTGAGCCTTTTTTGTGCTTATTGCTGAGCCTTCAGCTTATCTGCCTACGGTGATGTTGAACACCTTGCCGCCCACTTTCACCACAAACACTCCCGTGCCCGTGGCAGCGTCGATGTTGTCTTCGCCTTGTGTGGAGAGCATCTTCATGCCCGCAGCGTTGAAAATTTCCACTGTCTGACCCTTTGCTCCGCGTATCGCGATGCGTCCGTTGCCGCTGCTGACGGTTGTGGCTGCGGTCAGGGCATTGATAGCCGTGGGTATTGTCGTCACCTCGTTCGACGCTCCCGACTCGCCCACTTCATAGACAACAGTCACCACATAGCTGTGGATGTGGCTGTCGGCATCGTTGTCGGTGTAGGTATTGGCGTTGGCGTCGAGGCTTGCAATGAGTTCGCCGTCGCGGTAGACGTTGTAGCCGGTGACGTTCATTCCGCCGGGGATGTAGGTGATGTCGTCAAGCATGAACATGTACTTGTCTTCCGACGTGTGCCGTATTGCGAAGTATTTCGCGCCTTCGGGCAGTGCTGCGCTCACCTCTGTCCAGTCGAGCGGAGCCTCGCCCGTCAGGATTGACGTGAAGTCTGTTGTCTGCTTGCCGCCCGTGGAGTAGAGTATCTCGTAGTTCTCCAGTCCGTAGGTGTTGTTGTAGCTCTTCACCCATGCCTTCACTGTCTGGGCTTTGCCCGAGAGAAGCGGCGATATGAGCCAGTCGTCGTTGTGTCCGTCGGCTGTGGTTTTCGGACTAACTGCGAGTGCCAGCAGATACTGGTTGCCCTCGTGTGCGCCCCATCCCGGGTCGCTTGTGAGGTCGTAGCCTATTTCGGCCGGATTGTTCACGATGTAGGCCGACGGGTTGCGCAGCTGCTCCACATAGTTGAGGCCGAAGGTGTAGGGCGTGCCGCCGTCGTTGTCAACGGTGGTCCAGTCGCCCAGACTCTTCGTTTCAAGCGGATAGAAAGCCTCGAAGTCCTCGGTAATCTGCATGTCCTTCGCGCTCACTGCCGTCCAAGACAGTTGCTGTCCGTTGGCGGCGAGGTCGGTCACGGTGGGGTAGGACGGTGCATACACAAACACTGTGTGTGTGCTTGTGCCGTTGTTGTCGGTGTCCTCGTCTGCGGCGAAGTCCACCTGGGCGCGCAGCTTGATTGCGCTGTTGCTCGTCTTGCTTGCTGTGAAGTTCAGTGTGTAGTCTTTCTTGCGGCCCGAGGCGAGAGTCTCGCCTGCCACGGTGTCAACCACCTTGCCGTTCTGGTACAGGTTCACGGTGTAGTCGGAGGCTGCATTCTCGCCAAGGTTCTCCACTGTCACCGTGGCCGATGCCGTCTGTCCGTTGCACACGCTCACGGGTATGGCGATAGATGCCTTCAGGTCGTTGGCCTTCATGTCTTCAATGGCTATGTTGTCGAGCAGTATCGACGTGCCGGTTTCGTTGAAGAAGAAGTCGAAGAGCACCTGCACATAGTGGTCGTTCTTGAATTCCTGCAAGTCAACGTTGCCTTGCCTGTATCCGGCTTCGCCCGTGAGTTGCGAGAAGTCGAATGTCTTCACATAGGTGGTGTCGCTGCCGTTGCGCACTGCATACACGTCGACGCCAACGCTCTTGCCCGGTGTGCAGTAGTAGTAGAACGAGCACACGGGGTGGCGCGAGCCGCTGAACGAAATCTTGGGCGATGCCAGATAGCCTTCATAGCCCAATGCGCTGGGGTAGCACACGATAGCTCCACGGTCGCCGTCCTGCGTTGTGGTGTTGTTCATTCCGAGTTTTCCGGTGCCCGTTGCCGATACCGTCCACGGGCCGTTCTGCTGCGATGCGTTGCTGAACGACTCATAGAAAGGCACTGTGTAGGGCGATCCCGAGAGCAGGGTGTTCGACAGAGTGTAGCCGTCGGCACCGGCTTCGGTCTGGCTCTGCACTCCATAGTAGAAGCGCGACTGCTGTCCGGTTTGTGCTATGCCGTCAATCTTTATCGATGTCTCCTCGATGTCGGTCTTTATTGCAGAGGCGTTGCCGTTTCTTATTGCATACACGTTGTAGGTGACTTCGCCTTCGGGAATGTACTGTGCATTCTGTCCTTTGGTCACTTTGTCCCATGACAGTGTCACCGTTCCGTCGAAGTTGTCGGTGAGGTGCACGCCGGTGGGCTTCTGCGGGATGTCGATGCCCACATAAGTCCTTACCGATGCAGCCAGACCCTTGCCTGCCTCGTTGTAGGCCACGGCCTCATAGGTGGTGAAACCGTTCACTGCCTCGTCGTCGGTTATGGCGAAGTGCGCTCCCGGTGTGGGGTTGTTTATAGTCTTGAACACCTCGCCGTCGCGGATTACCTCGATTTTCTCTATCGCCGTCAGGGCGTTGCCGTTGTTGCGCTTTGTGGGTGCGTCGAAGTCGATGGTGGCTTCCTGCGCGCCGTTTGCCGCGGGTGTCACCGTGAGCGAGCGCACCGAGTCGGGAGCTTCATAGCACAGAATCTCGCGCACCGAGATGCTGTCCACTGCCATTGCCTGCGACTTGGGGTCGGACACGCAGTTGAATCCCACGCGGTAGTTGCCGTCGGCATCCACGCTGAAGCGCACATTGCGCTGCGTGCGCTCCAGGTAGGAACCGTTGTACACGCGCACGTCGTCGATTACATGGTTTCTGAATGTGGTGGTGTCGCGTCCGGTGCAGAGGTAGACCCCCATTTTCTCGTCTTCGTGCCAGTTGGTGTAGGCCTGGAATTCGAGTTCATACTCGTAGCCCTTGCGCATCTTCATGGGCGGAGTTACGAGCCATGCGTCGTTGGTTTCGGTAGAGCTTGTCTTGCACGAAGCCACTGCCACGGTGATGCCCTGCGAGAATCGCCATGTGTAGCCGTCGCCACGGTCGAACAGTTCAAAGTCGCCGAAGTCTTCCTTGGTGCTTATCGTGTTGATGTAGGGCAGGTCGACGGCATCGCCGAACGAGATGATGTTAGACTGTGCAGCCTCGCTTTTCAGTCCGTTGTTCACTGCATACACTATATAATAATGTGCAGTCCATTTCGACTGCGGCACGTTTTCGGTGAATGTGCGTGCCGTGATGCCTTCGGCCACCACCGTGTTTTCGGGGTAGCGCACCACGGTGTAGGTGAAGTCGGAGGGGTCGGCATAGCCGTTGTGTGTGCCGCCCGTCTTCGGGTAGTCCCATGTGAGCGTCACGAGGTTGCTGTTGTCGGTGTCCACGGTGAATGTCACGTTCTGCGGCACCTGCGGCACGTCGCGTCCAATCCATTTCTTGGTGTAGGCCGGTTCGCCTGATCCGCCCTTGCCCGAAAGGCTCACCTCGAATGTGGTGTAGCCCTCTTCAAGGTTGCGTACGGGCACGGTCACCTGCTCTTCGCCCACTTCGGCGTCGCCCTCGCCAATGGTCTTGCCGTTGGCCTTCACTGTGTATGTCAGGTCGCCCGACAGTTTCTTGCCGCCAATGGTGGTGCTGGGCGCGTCGAACTGCACCGCGCCGGTGGTGTTCGAACCCTTGAACGTGAGCGTCAGGTTGGTGGGGGCTGCCGGTGCTGTCTCGTTGTGACGGCGCGGGATGAACATGGCCACGGGCTCCTCGCGGTTGGCGAAGTCGGCCACCCAAGTGGCCTTTCCCGTTTCGAGGTTCACCTCATAGAGCGCAGCCCCGTCGTCGGCGGTCATCGCAGCCCAGTACATCTTGTCGTTGTCGCGGTCGTAGACTGCGCTCTGCAGAATGGTCTTCACCGACAGTCCGGTGGCGCCGATTTTCGTGAACGCTCCCGTCTGCTTGTCTATCTTGTTCAGATTTCCGTCCACGGTGATGCCATACAGGTTGCCGTCGTTGTCGCACGCCATTGCAATGCAGATGTTGGTTATTTCCGACAGCTTGGTGGTTGACTCAAGGTCGTAGTCGATTGTTCCGAAGTTCCACGACGCTGCATCGTAGTCGTCGCCGTAATACACGGCGTAGGTCTTGTAGGTAGTGGGGTCGAATGCCGAGCACACGCTTATCATGTGTCCGTCCATGGTGCGCGGCTGTTCGGTCACTGTCCATGTGTCGATGTCATATTCGTAGTAGTAGGCCACGAGCTTGGCCTCCAGTCCGTAGGCCGTGTAGCGCAGGGTGTGCTCCGAGAACGAGCCGCCGCCGTTGGCGTAGCCCACGTTTCCGAGCATCGTCTTCGATGTCATGTCGGCGGTGTTGAACTGGTAAACGCCGTAGGGCACTGAGGTTGACGATGTGCTCGACCACTCGTCGGAGCTGATCAGCAGTCCCCATATCTCCGTTCCGTCGGCTGTGGTGGCAATGGCGGCCTTGCGCGGCGCGTTCTGCACGGGCACAATGCCCAGACTGCCGCCCTTGGCGGTGGCGTTGCTCACGCTTCCCACTATGCCGGGATATTTCGCGGCAAGGCCGTCGTCGAGCCACGAGTGGTCGCCTCCGGCAATGCGGTCGACAAATGTCTGCGTCGGGCTTGGCACGGTCTGTGCCGACGCACGCAGTCCTCCGCCTGTCCATGCGGCAGTAGCCAAGACACCGCACAGCAGTTCAGTGAAAGATAGTTTTCTCATAAAAAAATAATAAAATTGTTATAGAAAATAGATGTGCAAAATTAAACAGAAAAAAACAGGTTTACAAGAAATCGTGCGTTTATTTTACATATTATTAGGCGAAATGCTCGTTTTTGAATGTAAATGCAACTATGATGCGCGCTTTTCGTGTTGTTTTCTTATTTTTGCCACATTTTGGGTTTCTTGCCGTTACGTTGGCTTTTGCATGAAAAATCCACAACCGGGGGCTGCAGGCAGCCCCATGCGGTTGTGGATATGCAGGAAGAATGTGCGTGTGTGTCGGCGTAGCGTCACTGCACGGTCACCTCGTCGAGGAAGAACCATGCCGGGTGTCCCACGCCGTAGTGCCACGAGGGGCACAGGCCGAGGGTCTTCACCTTAACCCTTATGTAGCGTGCCTGCACGGGCGAGGCAAGGGCCACGGTGCCCGGCACGAACTTAACCGCGAGGTCGCGGTCTTCGGCAAACTCGTGCGTGCCCATGTCGGTGAATGTCTTTCCGTCGGTGCTGTAGGCATACGACACGCTGCGTGGCAGCAGAATCCATGCGCCCAGCTGGTGCAGGAAATCGGTGCTGACAGAGCTGACGCTCTTCGTCTCGCCCATGTCGAGGGTGAAGTCGGCGTCGCGGCCTTCCCATCCCACCCAGCTCTCCACATAGGTGGTGCCGCCGTACAGACCGTCGGTGAGGGCCTTGTCGGCTATGGGCTTGTATCGGTCGGCAGGTGCTTCAGTCCATGTCACCTTGGCATTGGCGGCCTTGTTGTCGTTGGCGCGCGGGATGAAACGCTGGCGGTAGAGGTCGCAGTAGTCGTCGATGCGGTTGTTGCGCTCGTTGAGCACGGTCACGCCGCAGCGTGCCGCCGTGCTCTTGAACTCGTCGAGCAGCTTGATGCGTTCGCCGGCATCGCCTCCCTGGCGTGTGCGCGCTATCTCCAGACTGCTGTACATCAGCGGCAGACGGGCCGTGCGCACGCGGCGCAGAAGCACGGTGTCGGCGGCCACGGCACGCTCGGCATCGTCGAAGATCTGCCCGTATTCCTTCATGAGGTGGTCGTTGAGCATGCCGTCTTTGTGCGAAATGGGCGAGTCGTATATCCACAGCGGCACGCCCGAAGCCAGCAGTCCGCCCTCAAGCAGCTGGCGGTAGCGGTAAAGGTAGGGCGCGGCAGCCCCGTAGTATCCGCGCAGGAAGGTCTGCATGAGCGAGTCGGCATCCTGGTAGGGGTTCCACATGAGCTTGGCCAGCATGTAGGCGCGTAGCTCCGAGAAGTCGGTGCCGCGCTGTCCGTTCACCTGTTCAAACACCATTGTGGCATGGTGGCGGTGAAACAGCTCAAGGTTTTTCTGCAAGATGTGGAAGTTGGGGAACGGCGCCACCATGTTGTCGAAGTTGATGCCGTAGTCCCACACGAAAATGTTGTCGGACATTTCCGACCAACCTTTCAGCGCGCGCATGAAGTCCTGCCCCGAGGCATTGTCGGTGAGAGCCACCTCGCGCTTGCAGTCAATGTCGCACAGCATGATGTTGACATTGGGCAGCGGGCGCGTGTGCTTTGGCGGGTGCATGCTGAAAAGGTAGGCAAGCGTTGAGAACTGCTTGTCGGGGAAGCGCGTGGCCAGCTTGTTGAGGAAGCGGATGATGTTGCCCGAGGGCGAACCTTCATACTCGTCAACCTTGCGGCACTCGTCGCACTGGCAGTAGGTGTTGTTGCCGTCGTTCTGGCTCACGCTCACCATCTGCTTGCCGGGGTTGGCGCGGAATATGGAGTCGAGCTTGGCGGCCACGAGGTCGAACACTGCCGGGTTGGTGAGGCACCACTGGCTGTGGTTGCCGGGCCGCCGCCCGCCGTTGATGTAGGAGTAGTATTCGGGGTGGCTCTTGCCGTAGACGATGGAAGGCATGAGGCGGTCGAAGGTGTGCACCCACAGGTTGTCGGCAAACACCTCGCTCTGGTCGCTCAGGCGGAACCAGTCGTAGTAGGTGGAGTCGGTCGCGCAGTAGCTCTGGCTCTGGCGGAAACGGAATGCAGGGGTCTCGGCGCGGTGCATGGCCGGGAGCTTTACTGTGGTTTGCGGAGTGAGCGTGTATTCGTTGTAGGAGTAGTAGGCCACGCCGAGGTTGCGCTCCAGCAGGTCGGCCACACCGTATATTGCGCCCTTGCCGCCGCCCGAGGCTATGCTGAGCGTGCCGCCCTTGCAGTCGATGGCGAAGCCGTCGGCGCCGGCCTCGGCGGTTGTCTGCCCTATGACTACGGTGCCGCGTCCGGCCCCTGTGCCCGTGGCTATGGGCAGCGTTGCCCCCGATGTTTCTTTGACAAACCGCTGCAGCATTGCGGCGGCGCGGCGGTTGGCGGCATTGTCTTCGGCTATTACGATGCGTGCCTTGGCCTTTCCTTTCTCCACGAGGGTCATCTGGGCGCGGGCCTGAACGGTGAAGGCGGCAAATGCTGCGGCGCAGAGAGCGGTTGTAAGGTAATTGTTCATGTAGTGCGTTTTTATAAGTAGGTGTTCTGTTTGTGGCAAAAGTAGCAATAAAATCCGAGAAAAACGGCATCTGCAGCAGTCTTGTGGCGGCATGAGGGCACGGTGCGCTTAAAAAAATGAAGGAAAAACACCTACATTTGTGTTGCCGTGCATGTGTTGTCTGCGAAATTTCTTAACTTTGCAATCTGTTGTCTGTATGCGTTGATGCGGTGTCATATTGATACGGATTTTATGAAGCAGGCTACATGAATGAGAACTAAAACAAACAAACTTATGCGAAAAATTTACTTATTGCTGATGCTGCTCACGGCGTTCGTGACGGCAGCCGGAGCCGCCGAGGTGCACCTCGGCTACTGCAACGGCGTGGTGAACAAATCGGGCTCGGTGGGGGCTACGGGCCGCAACTGGGTCGATGCGGCGGTGTGTCTGCCCGCCTCCATGCTCAATGCCTATGCCGGCAACGACATAACGGCGGTGCGCGTGGGACTTGCCACCACGCTTAACGTAGACACGGTGCGCGTGTGGCTGCGATCGGAACTCGACGGCGACAACCTTGCCGAGGGCGAGATTGTGCGCAACGACATAGTGCGCGGATGGAACGAAGTGCCCCTCACCTCGCCCTACGCCATAACGGGCGAGGCACAGCGGCTTTATGTGGGCTACACCTTCAAACAGCGCGGCACGGGCAACATCATGTCCTATGTGTCGGTGGCAACGCAGGATGCCTTCTGGGTGAAGCTCGGCGAGGGCGAGCAGTGGAAAGACCTCAGTTCGCAGGGCGCGCTCAGTCTTGAGGCGGTGGTGTCGGGCGACAACATCTACACCTACGACATTGGTATAGCCAACCAAACCGCACGCACCATGAGCAACACCGACGACATAAGCGTGAGCGCCGTGTTCAAGAACTACGGCACTGCCGACGTGCACTCCGTAGGGCTGCTCTTCGCCGCCGACGGTGCCGACGGCAGAGTGCCGGTGACGCTCAGCCTCGACCTGCCCTCGGGCCGATCGGTAGACACCACGTTCACCGTTTCGGGACTGCCCTCGGCAGTGGCACTCGCCAACACCATATACATGCAGGTGGACAACGTGGACGGCTGCGCCGACGAAAACCACGCCAACGACCGCGTGGAACTGCCGTTTGCCAACGAGCGCAAGGTGCTCATCGAGGAGTTTACCTCGGAAAGCTGCCAGAACTGTCCGCGCCTCGCCGCCACGCTGCACAGCGTGCTCAGCAGCGACAGCTATCGCGGACGTGCCGTGGTGGTGTGCCATCACGACGGGTTCTCAACCGATTTTCTCTCGATGCCGTCCGACTCCGAATACACATGGTTCTTCAACAAGGCCACAACCTATGCCCCGGCACTCATGCTCGACCGTTATCCCTATTTCACCACCAGCGAGAACAAGCCCACGCCGGTGAGCGACGTGGATGCCACCGAATTGATGGACGGGCTTGACGACCGCCTCGACGTGCCCACCTACACCAAGCTCAACATCGCGGCCACACCCTACGGCAGCGACAGGCTGAGCGTGAAGGTCACCGGATTCCGCGCCCGCCCGTTCTGCGACACGCCCGCCCGCATCACCCTCTACCTTCTCGAAGACAGCGTGGTGCCGCGCAACCAGCAGGGAGCCACGGCAGGATTCCGCCACATGCATGTGGAGCGCGTGATAAACAGCACATGGGGCGAGGTAATCAACTGGAACGAGGACGGCACGTTTGAATACGACTACGACATGCAGCTCTCCGACGCGTGGAAACGCGACAACCTCTCGCTCGTGGCCGCCATAGGCGGATATGATGCCGACGACCTCACCAACTGCGTGGTGGAGAACGCCGAGCAGCTCGACCTGCGCGGCATCCTCGCCACGGGCATAAGCCATGCCGTTGCCGGCAGTTCGGCCGAGGTGGAGGTCAGCACCTATACCGTTGACGGCATGCGCCTTGACGGCAGCACGCTGCGCAAGGGCGTTTATATAGTGAAGAAACGCTATGCCGACGGCCACACGGCCACGGTGAAGCAGATGCGGTAGGCCGCAGCGGCGGCGCACGGCGGCTTGCCGCCTGCTCCGCAAGCATGAAAAATCGATGAAAACAAGGCAAGGCCGGGGCACAGACAGGTGCTCCGGCCTTTTTGCTGCATGTGCGGCACGCGCGTGCAACATGCGCGGCATGGGCGTGCGGCAGACGCAGTGCATGCGTGCAGCAATTCGGTTGAAATGCTTGCGAGTGTCGTTTTTGTCGGGTTTTTATTGTTCAAGCTGTCGGAAAGAATGTTCTTTTTTACACCGATAGTGTATCTTATTGACAGAAATATGTAATTTTGTTACAACTTATAGAATATAGCTGTTCGAAGCAATTATCCGATCTTAATAATCTGCATATATGGATGTCGTGAAAATGCAATATTTCACCTATGGCGTGTGTGTGACGTTCTACTCGCTCATGGCATGGCGTTTCGGCCATGTGAAGGGCGGCAGGAAAGAGCGTATAATGTTCGTGCTCATGACGGTGATAGCCGCACAATATGTGAAAGACCTGTTTTTCGTGTGCTCGCCCGATGTTGAGGCCGGGTTCACGGGGCGTGTCGCCTCGGCTCTCGATTTCATTACGGTGCCGTTCTACGGCATGCTGCTCTTCGAGTTGTGCCGTCCGGGCCGTCTCACCAAGCGCGGCGTGGTGCTCAACGTGTCGCCTTTCGCCGTTTATTCGCTCGTTTACATGGTGGTCGGCACCACATTCATGTTCAAGCTGATGCTGGTGCTTGCAGGGCTTTACGGGGTGCGCTGCATCTGGTGGACACTGCACGCGCTGTCCGCCTACCACAGGTATCTCAAGAACGAGTATTCCTACAGCGAGAACATCAACCTACATTGGCTGCGCGGAGTAATGGTGATGTTTGCCCTGCTTCTCGTAGTGTGGGTGTATAGCTGTGCCAACCCCGTGCCCTATGCCGAAATAGTGTATATGCTGTTTTCGCTTGCCGTGTGGGTGGTGGTGTGCTATTTCATACGACGGCAGGAGTGCGTGCTCGACATGGTGCGCGAAAACATGCTGTCGGCCACGCCCCAGCCGCAGTGCGCCGCACCCACGTTGAACGACGAGCAAGTGGCCAGACTGAAGTCGCTCTTCGACGACGAGAAGGTGTATCTCGCTCCGAAACTGAGCCTCACCGACCTTGCACGGCAAATGGGCACCAACCGCACCTATCTGAGCCAGCACATAAACAAGGCTTACGGGCAGACATTCTACGAGTTTGTCAACTCTTACCGCATAGTGCATTCGGAGCGGCTTCTGGCCGAAACCGACCACAATCTGGAAACGGTGGCCGAGATGTCGGGCTTCAACTCGCTCTCCACTTTCCGCCGGGCATTCGCCGCCGCCCACGGATGCAGTCCGCAGGTGTATAGGGAGCAACATTCGGGCGAAACCGGGAGCGTCGGTACCGGGAATGTGACGAAAGCGTAAAAACGAGTTTCTTTGCCGCTTTGACACTCGCCTTTTATTGTTTGACACTGCCTTTTTTACGCTTTGACACCGTGCCGTGACTCCTATTCTGTAACTTTGTATTCGCAAAAACTACCGAAATATCGGGGACTTTCCCCTCTCCTTATTATTGAGCATTGGCCCGGCAGCGTGAAGGCCGCGCTGCCGGGCTGTGCCGGAAAAAGGCGGAAATCGGGCATGAATTGCAAAAAAACGAAAGCCGAATTTAAGTGATTTGCCCCGCTGGGGTGTTATTAAAATAGCCGGACTGTTGTCCGTGAACTGCATAACCTGAAAACTACATATCCCATAGCGATTGGGAAAGCATGGAAAATGGAAAAACTACTACGCCAAAAACATGAGTCATTGATATTTTGTATATAAGTGTGGCAGTGCTGCGCACGGCGCGGCAAGGGCATATTGTGCCAACCGGCCACACCGGGAATACGCCGGCAGCATGCTCCGCACCTATGGTGCAGACGCTTCTGCCGGTGAACGGAAAAGGCATGGATTCGTTCATGCCGCAATCCGCTCTGCCGCCCATGGAGCCCGGCGGCAAGGAAAACATGTGCCCGCACGCAAGCGGCGTGAGGCGCATGAGGCGGTAGCCGAAATGCGGCAGTCGCCCTGTCTGCACCGTTGCAGAGGGGAATGGCAAGGGCACCGCGCGTAAAAATGATTGTGATTCGAGAAGGGGTAACAAGCCGCATCAGGCGGTGGCATCCGGCGTGAGCCGTGTGCCACTTTTGTTTAGCTGTGGCAAGACCCGTGCCTTGGGATTGGGTAAGGCAATTGTTTTGCGGTGCGGGCCTGCACAAAAAACGGGAACGGAGCCCTTGGCGGCTTCGTTCCCGTAATATTTAAGTAGGTGTTCAAAATCGTTTGATATGGATATGCGCCTTATTCTTGTTTGTATCTTCGGGTTGAAGAGTGAGTGTAGCGGGCTACACGGCCGATGAAAACCGGGCATACTGCCAAAAAGAAAGTGTATAGACATATCAAAGTATAATAAACATCTGCTGACATACAAGTATGTACGGATAATTTTGAATACCTACTTATGTGTTTTTCTTTGCTTTGTCTGTGGCTTACGCGAGTCTTTCCCTGACTGCCGAGACAAGCCTGTCGAGGGCTTCGGCAAGCACGCTGCGCGGCGTGGCCACGTTCATGCGCATGAAGCCTTCGCCGCCCTTGCCGAACATCTCGCCGTCGTTGAGCGCGAGGCGCGCGCCGTTGACGAAGAGATCGACAAGCGCGTCGTGGCCGAGGCCGAGCGCGCGGCAGTCGAGCCACACGAGAAACGATGCCTGCGGACGCAGCGGCTTTATCTGCGGCAGACGCTCGCCGAGATATTTCTCCACAAACATTATGTTGCCTTCTATGTATTCAAGCATCTGTCTGCGCCACTCCTCGCCGTGCCTGAAGGCGGCAACGGTGGCTATGGGAGCAAACAGGTGCGGCTCGTCGAGCTCGTTGGCCGTGAGCCACGAGAAGAATTTCCGGCGCAGCTCAGGGTCGGGCACAATGGCGTAGGAGCTTACTATGCCCGCTATGTTGAACGTTTTCGACGGCGCGCCGAAGGTTATGCTGCACCGTGCGGCATCTTCAGACACCGAGGCAAACGGCGTGTGCTTGTGGCCGAAAAGGGCCATGTCGCAGTGTATCTCGTCGCTCACGACGATGATGCCGCGTGTGGCACAGAAAGCGGCAAGTCTGCGCAGCGTGTCGGCATCCCACACTATTCCGGCGGGGTTGTGGGGGTTGGAGAGTATGAGCAGGCGGCACTTGTCGTCGGCCACGCGCTCAAGGTTGTCGAAGTCCATCGAGTAGGATCCGTCGGCATTCTCGCGCAGCGGGTTGTACACCACCTCGCGGCCGTTGCCCTCGGGCGTGAGCCGGAACGGATGGTATACGGGCGGCTGTATGATTACCTTCTCGTCGGGTTTCACAAACACGTTTATCACCATGCCTATGCCCTTCACTATGCCGGGAATGAAGCGCATCCACTCCTCCTGCACGTCCCACTGGTGGTGGTCGGCAATCCATTGCCGCACAGTGGGCCAGAAGTCGTTGGGCGTTATGGTGTAGCCGAAGAGTGAGTGGTCGAGGCGGCGGCGCAGCGCGTCGGTGATGAACTGCGGAGTCTCGAAGTCCATGTCGGCAACCCAGAGCGGCAGGAGGTCGGGGCGGCCGTAGCGTTCGGCGAGCACCTCGTGCTTGAGGTCGCCAGAGCCGCTGCGGTCTACTATTTTGTCGAAATCATATCTTTCCATTTGCTTTTCCTTTCTTTGCGGCGTGTAGCCGGTTATTCTCCGAGAGCCTGTCTGAAGTCTTCGGCAAGGTCGTCAACGTCTTCCATTCCCACCGATATGCGCACCGTGGTGTCGAGCACGTCCATTGCGCGGCGCTGCTCGTCGTCGAACGGGCCGAAGATGGTGCTTGCCGGGTGAATGGCGAGCGTGCGGTTGTCAAACAGGTTGGTGGCGCGGCGTATGAGCTTCAGACTGTTGATGAACTTGAAGCATGCCTCGCGGCTTTCGAGGTCGATAGTGAACATGCATCCGGCAGTGTCGCCAAACTGCTCGCGGGCGAGCTTGTGGTAGGGGTTGTCGGGCAGTCCCACATAGTTCACGCTCTTTATCTGCGGCATTTCGCGCAGTTTCTGCACGAGCTTCACGGTGTTTTCCACCTCGAAGGCGTAGCGCGCCTTGAGGTTTTCAAGGCCGAGGTTCTGCATGTAGGCCACATGCGGGGTCATGTAAGCGCCGAGGTTGAAGAGCATCTCGTCGTGCATGCGTCGTGCAAACTCGGGATAGCCGCCGTAGTCGATCACTATTCCGCCGAGTGTGGTGGCCCCGCCCGAAAGGTATTTAGTGGTTGACACCACCTCGATGTCAACGCCGAGGTCGTGCGAGCAGAACTCGGTGAACGGTATCACCGTGGTGTCGGCCACGAGCGGTATGCCGTGCTTGTGGGCTATGCGGGCAAGCTCTCGCAGGTCGGCAACCTCGAGCTGCGGGTTGGTGATGATTTCGAGGAATATGCAGCAGGTGTTGTCGTCTACGGCAGCTTCCACCTGTGCCGTGTCGGTAAGGTCGCACAGGTGGGCTTCCACACCCAGACGCGGCAGCGTGTTTACCAAAAGCGAATAGGTGTTGCCGAACATGTGGCGCGACGACACGATGTTCTTTCCGGCCTCCACGAGCGACATGAGCGTGTTGCTTATTGCCGCCATGCCCGAGGAGAGGGCTGTTACGCGCTCGGCCCCGGTGATTTTCCTTATCTTCTGTTCGAGGAATGTCACTGTGGGGTTCATCACGCGCGAGTAGTCGGGTTCTTCAATGCGGCCGCAGAAAGCGTCGGCCATAACCTTGGCATCGTCGAATTCGTAGGCGAGCGTGTGGTAGACGGGCATGCTCAGTGCCCCGTAGGCATCGCGTTTCTGAAACGGCGTGTCGATGGCCATTGTCTGTTTTTTCATTTCTTTGTATATTGTTTTTAAGTGTTCTCCCGTTGACGGCGGCAGGGCAGGGCTTGCCCCGCGCCGCCGTTTGCGCTGCAAAAGTAACAAATTCTTTTAATGTACGCGAGCGCGAGGCGCACAATTGTGCTTCGGCCACGGCACGGCGGCACGGCGGAGAGCGCGGCATGGCTGGTTATTTCTGACCATATTGCATTCATTCCGTGTGTCTTGTTGTTTTTTGTATTAAAAAAGTTGAGCGCAAATTGTGCCGACTTTATAAAAAGTTTTATCTTTGCAGTTGATAAAAACCAATTTATGAAGACAAAGCATCTATTACGAATTGCAGCGGTTGCTGTATGCCTTTTCGGAATGGGCATTATGGGCATTTCCGCTGCAAAACCGGGACTCACGAAGTATGTAAACCAGTATGTGGGCACCGGCGGCCACGGCCACACCTTCATGGGGGCCAACGTGCCTTTCGGACTCGTGCAGCTCGGTCCCACAGAACCCGTTCGCGGATGGGACTGGTGCTCCGGCTACCATTACAGTGACAACGTGTTGCGCGGCTTCGGCCACATGCACCTCAGCGGAACAGGCATCGGCGACCTCGGCGACATCGCTTTCCTGCCGGTGAAAGACAGCAAGCAGGTGGAGACGACATTCACCCATGCCGACGAAAGCGTGCACCCGGGCTACTACTCGCTGGCACTCAACGACCCCAAAGTGCTCGTTGAGCTCACTGCCACGAAGCGCGTGGGATTCCACCGCTATACCTTCAAGGACACCAGCCGTGACGCTCTCCTGGCTCTCGACCTGTCGCAGTGCATAGGATGGAACAAGCTCAACGACTGTCTGCTCACGCAGGAGTCGGCAACGCGCCTCACCGGTTTCCGCCGCTCTAACGGCTGGGCTAAAGACCGCAGCATATATTTCGACATCGAGTTCTCGCAGCCGGTGAAGGTGCAGAAACTCGACAGCTTGTCGCGCGCGATAATCTCTTTCGACAACACGGGCAAACCGCTGCTCGTGAAGGTGGCCCTCTCGCCCGTTGACATCGACAAGGCAAAGATCAACATGAGTGCCGAACTGCCGGGCTGGGACTTCGACGCTACGGTGAAAGCTGCCGACAACGAGTGGGAAAAGGCTCTCTCGCGCATAACCATACAGACATCCGACGAAAAGCAGAAACGCGTGTTCTACTCGGCAATGTATCACATAATGACTGCCGCCGCACTCTACTGCGACGTTGACAAGCAGTATCGCGGTGCCGACGGAAAGGTGCACAAGGGCGACTTCAACAACTACACCACACTGTCGCTTTGGGACACTTACCGTGCCTACCACCCTCTGCTGTCGTTCGCATTCCCCGAAATGCAGCGCGATTTCGTCAAGACATTCATCAACATCTACAAGCAGCAGGGCGACCTGCCCGTGTGGCATCTCATGGGAAACGAAACCGACTGTATGGTGGGCAACCCAGGAGCGATAGTGCTTGCCGACCTCGCCATGAAGGGATATGTTGACAATCTGGAGGAAGCCTTCGAGGCTTTGAAGACCACGCAGCTCACCCCCGACCGCTCACTCGACCTGCTCAAGGAGTACGGCTACATACCCTGGGACAAGGAACCCACCAACGAAACTGTGGCAAAGGCACTTGAATACTGCATAGCCGACGACGGAGTGGCAAAGGTTGCCAAGCTCCTCGGCAAGACACAAGACTACGACTATTTCCACAACCGCAGCCGTTCTTATTCCAAGTATTTCGACAAGGAAAGCCTCTTCATGCGTGCCGTGGGCACCGACGGCAAGTTCCGCGAACCGTTCAACCCGTTCAATGCCGGACACCGCACCAACGACTACACCGAGGGCAACGCATGGCAGTACACTTGGCTCGTGCCGCACGACGTGCACGGACTTGTAGGTCTCTTCGGAAGCGAGAAGAAATTCCTCACCAAGCTCGACTCGCTCTTCATCGTCGAAGGCGACCTCGGCGACAATGCATCGCCCGACGTGAGCGGACTCACGGGCCAGTATGCACACGGCAACGAGCCCAGCCATCAGGTTATATATATGTATAACTATGTAGGCAAGCCCTACAAGGCCGCTCCTCTGCTGCGCAAGATGATGTATGAGATGTATGACGACCAGCCCGACGGGCTCAGCGGCAACGAGGATGTAGGCCAGATGTCGGCATGGTATGTCATTTCTTCGCTCGGACTCTACCAGGTTGAGCCGGTGGGCGGACGCTACATCATAGGCTCGCCGCTGTTCGACAAGGCTACGGTAAACATCGGCGGAGGCAAGACCTTCACCGTGGTGGCAAAGAACAACAGCAAGAAAAACATGTATGTGCAGAGCGCACGTCTCAACGGCAAGGCTTACACGAAGTCGTACATCGACTTCGCCGACATCGTGAAGGGCGGCACTCTCGAGCTCACCATGGGCGCAAAGCCCTCGAAGTGGGGCACTAAGGCAGCCGACCGCCCGTAATTGCGGCATCGCTGCAAAACCCGACCAAAGAACCTGAAAACAACCATAATAACAATCCCGGTCTGTCTCCGGCGGCGCAACGCCGCCGGGACTGCCGTTAAAGCAGTACAGATATGAAATTGAATTTGAGTTCACAGATTGTGTTGAACAAAGTTCCTGAGCAGTACTACCGCCCTCGTACGGCTGTCGAGCGTTCAGAAATCACACGTTGCGAGAAAATATACACCGACATCTTCGCCAAGATGGAGGACGGCGCAAGCGAGATTGCCGATGCCGTTGAGGCCGAAATCAAGCGCGCCAAGACCGTGGGCAAGAAGTGCGTGCTCGCTCTCGGCACCGGACTTTCGCTCACTCCCGTCTACACCGAGCTTATCCGCCGTCACAAGGAGTGCGGGCTCAGCTTCGACAACGTGGTGGTGTTCAATGCTTATGAGTATTTCCCTCTCAGCGCCGAAAGCCAGCACAGCAGCATAAGCCAGCTGCGCGAGCGTCTGCTCGACCACATCGACATAAAGGCAGAGAACGTGCATACGCCCGACGGCTCGATTGCACAGAGCGAAGTGTTCGAACACTGCCGCGCCTATGAGCAGCTCATCGCTGCCGAAGGGGGCATCGATATCGCCCTGCTCGGAGTGGGACGCATGGGCAACATAGCCACCAACGAACCGGGAAGCGGCCTTGCTTCTACTTCGCGCATAATACTTATCGACGCTACCTCGCGCGACGAGATGACCAACAGCTTCGGTTCGCAGGAGCCGGTGCCGCCCTGTTCAATCACAATGGGCGTGCACACGCTGCTCTCGGCACACAAGCTTTTCCTCACGGCATGGGGTGAAGAGAAGTCGGACATAGTGCAGAAGATTGTCGAGGGAGCCGTGACCGACGCCATTCCCGCCTCGTTCGTGCAGACACACAACGATGCCAAGATTGTCATCGACCTTGCTGCCGCCTCGAAACTGACCCGTATCGTGCACCCGTGGCTCGTTACCAACTGCGAGTGGAACGACAAGACGATACGCGCCGCAGTGGTGTGGCTCTGCCAGCTGAAGAACAAACCCATCCTGAAACTCACCAACAAGGACTACAACGAGAACGGCCTGAGCGACCTGCTCGCACGTTTCGGCTCGGCATACAACTGCAACATTAAGATTTTCAACGACCTGCAGCACACAATTACAGGCTGGCCCGGCGGCAAACCTAATGCTGACGACACCTACCGCCCCGAACGCGCAGAGCCCGCACACAAGCGTGTCATCGTGTTCTCTCCGCATCCCGACGACGACGTTATATCCATGGGAGGCACCTTGCGCCGCCTCGTGCAGCAGCAACACGACGTGCATGTGGCCTACGAGACATCGGGCAACATCGCCGTGGGCGACGAGGAAGTGACGCGTTTCATGCACTTCGTGAACGGCTACAACCAGCTCTTCTGCGACAACAAAGACGAGGTTATAAAGAGAATGTATGCCGAAATCAAGGAATTCCTTGCCAAGAAGACCCCGGCAGACATGGATACGCCCGAGGTGCGCACCATAAAGGGACTCATACGGCGCGGCGAAGCCCGCACGGCCTGCACCTACAACGGCGTTCCTCTCGACCATGTGCATTTCCTTGACCTGCCTTTCTACGAGTCGGGCAAGATTGAAAAGCTCCCCATGGGCGAGAAAGACGTGGAGATTGTGCGTGCACTTCTGCAGCAGGTGAAGCCTCACCAGATTTACGTTGCAGGCGACCTCGCCGACCCGCACGGCACACACCGCAAGTGCACCGATGCCGTTCTCGCAGCCATCGACCTTGAGAAAGAGGCCGGAGCAGAATGGCTCAACGACTGCCGCATATGGATGTATCGCGGTGCATGGGCCGAATGGGAAATCGAGAACATCGAGATGTGCGTGCCGATGAGCCCCGAGGAACTTCGCGGAAAGCGCAACTGCATCCTCAAGCATTCGTCGCAGATGGAGAGCGCACCGTTCCTCGGCAACGACGAGCGTCTGTTCTGGCAGCGTGCCGAAGACCGCAACCACGCCACTGCCGAGCTTTACCACAGTCTGGGCCTTGCCTGCTACGAGGCAATGGAGGCTTTCGTGCGTTACAACCCGTAACTACACCGCAGGGCGATCGGCATGTCTTCCGTGAGGCGGCAAGGCTTGCCCGCCGCTTTGGCGACAATATAAAAAAGGCGATGACAGTTGTTGTCATCGCCTTTTTTGATGCCTGCGGCTTTGGATTGTCGCCGATTTGGACTAACTTTGCACCCCGTAAACAAAGAAAACTGACATTTATGCTTGATTTACCCAACGATCCGATGATGCTTTTCAGTGCTGTCAACATGCGCTTGCGCGACGAATATCCGTCGCTCGACGCGCTTTGCGACGACATGAACGTGAATAAGGAAGATCTCGTTGCCAAACTCGCCGCTGCCGGGTTTGAGTACAACGAGCAGCAGAACAAGTTCTGGTGACGGCATAGGCAGAACGCTGCCTCTGCCGCAAGCAAAGAAAAAAGCCCGGATCACATAAAGTGGCCGGGCTTTTGTGTTTGTAGCTTTCCGTTACAGAAGTTCGGGCAACTGGAACAGTCGCGTGCCGTTGCTTCCCTTTATCAGTATGTATTGCCCCTTGGGTTTGTGCTCCTTTATTGCCGCCTTCACCTCGTCTGCCCCGGCAAATTTCCTGAAACTGCCGGGCGTGGCGGTGTGTTCAAACTCCTCGCCCACGAGCCACACATGCTCCAGCGGCATGTCCTTTAGCATGTCCACTATCTTCTGGTGCTCCTCGCGGCTCACCTCTCCAAGTTCTTTCATGTCGCCGATGATGGCCATTTTGTGCTCGGCCTTTATCCCGTTGAAGTTGCGCAGGGCTGCGGCCATGCTTGTGGGGTTGGCGTTGTAGGCATCCACTATGAGGCGGTTGTCGGCAGTCTGCTCAAACTGCGAGCGGTTGTTGCTCGGCACATACGACGCGAGCGCATGGTCTATTCTTTCCGGTTCCACGCCGAAATACAGTCCTATGCACACTGCGGCGAGCATGTTTGTCACGTTGTAGGCCCCTATGAGCTGCGTGGCCACCTCGTGCCATCCTTCCTCCGGGGCATGCCGCCATGCGAAGCGCAGCATCGGGTCGCATCCGTCCACGCGTCCGTTCACATACAGCCCTTCTTTTTCCGTGCATCCGTAGCGCGTCAGTTCGAGTCCGTCGGCAATGCCGTTCAGGTGCGGGTTGCAGTCGTCGATGAACACCCGGCGCGAGTGTTGCCGCATGAAGTCATACAGTTCGCCCTTGGTGCTCACCACGCCTTCAAACGATCCGAAGCCCTGCAGGTGTGCGCGCCCCACGTTGGTTATGAGCGCGTAGTCGGGCTCCACTATGTCCACGAGTGTGCGTATGTCGCCCGGGTGGCTCGCCCCCATCTCCACCACGGCTATGTCGTGGCTCTTGTCGAGGCGCAGCAGGGTCTTGGGCACGCCTATGTCGTTGTTGAAGTTGCCTTGCGTGTAGAGCACGTTGTATTTCTCGCCGAGCACTGCGGCGGCAAGTTCCTTTGTCGTTGTCTTGCCGTTGGTGCCGGTAATGCCTATTATGCGTGTGCCGAGCGTGCGGCGGTGGTGGCGTGCCAGCTGCTGCAGCGTGTCGAGACAGTCGTCAACGAGGATGCAGCGTGGGTCGGCGGCATACTCTTTCTCGTCCACCACGGCATAGGCGCATCCCTTTTCAAGGGCGGCAAGGGCAAAGCGGTTGCCATTGAACGACGCGCCCTTGAGCGCGAAGAACAGCGAGCCCTCCGGACAGTCGCGGCTGTCGGTGGTGACGGTGGGGTGCTCGGTGAAAATCTTGTACAGTTCGGATATTTCCATAATACTAATGGTTATTATGGACGCAAAAGTAAAAAAAAATACATACACGGGCAACATGCCGTTTCGTTTTTTTGGCGATAAGGCGGTTGTGTCCGTGTATGTATTGCTTGTATTGGCGGTGAAACGACCCCCCGTATTACAGATGTACGAGGCTGTTCCGGCTCGTTTGCTTTATATGCCGGTGCTCAATCATAACCGGTAAGCAGCGCCAATGCCGATGACAAACTGGTCGAGAACCTTTACGAGGCTGTATTTCACCTCGAGATTGAGCATCTGGCTTGGTTTGCAAAAATCATAAATAAGCCTAAATATTTGGCGGTGTCGATTTTTATTGCGTATTTTGTGTTGATTAATAACCGTCAAGACAATTCTCAAAGACAGAAAAATGCAATATACAATCAACGTCCGTGGCCGGCTGGTTGACCTTTCGCAACCCATGGTCATGGGCATTCTCAACGCCACCCCCGACTCCTTCTACAGCGGAAGCCGCAAGCAAACCGAGGCCGAGATAGCCTCGCGTGCCAACCAGATTATTGCCGAGGGCGGACGCATCATCGATGTGGGGGCGTTCTCCACGCGTCCCGGAGCCGACGTGGTGAGCGTGGAAGAGGAGACCGAACGCCTCAGGCGCGCCCTGGCCATAGTGCGCCGCGAGCAGCCGCAGGCCATAGTGTCGGTAGACACCTACCGTCCGCTCGTGGCACGTCAGTGCATAGAGGAGTTCGGGGCCGACATAATCAACGACGTGTCGGAGGGCGGACTCACCGGCATCGTGGGCCAGGCCATACACGAGGAGGGAGACATGTTTGAGACAGTGGCACGTCTTGGCGTGCCCTACATACTCATGTCGGTGCAGCCCACGCTGCAACAGATGATTGTGAATTTCGCCTCCGAGGTGCAACGCCTGCGCGACCTCGGCGCCAAGGACATCATCCTTGACCCCGGCTACGGCTTCGGCAAGACCCTTGATCAGAACTACACAATAATGAACCAGGCCGAACGGCTGCTCGAACTCGACCTGCCCCTACTCGTGGGCATATCGCGCAAGAGCATGATATTCAAGCTCGTGGGCGGCGACCCCACAACCTCGCTCAACGGAACCACCGCCCTCAACACCATATCGCTGCTGAAAGGCGCGTCGATACTGCGCGTGCACGACGTGCGCCAAGCCGTGGAAGCCGTGGCGATAGTGGGCAAGATGCGCGCCAACGCCTGACGGGCGGCGCGTGTGACGGGCGGCGTGCCGTGTGCCCGCAGCCCCTCTGCCCGCCCGAATGAGCTGCGCGCCGTGCCGCAACCATACACAAAGCAAAAGAAAAACCTCACCCCGTAACAAGCCAAACTGCAATGTTCGATTTCGGAATAAAAGACATCGTTGACATCTTCCTCGTCGCGATGATGCTCTACTACATCTACCGCCTCATGAAGGAGAGCCGCTCGCTCAACGTCTTCATAGGCATCATAGTGTTCGTTCTACTGTGGCTCTTCGTGACACAGTTTCTTGAAATGCGCCTGCTCGGGGCCATCATGGACAAGCTCGTGAGCGTTGGTGTAATCGGGTTGATAGTGCTCTTCCAGGAAGAAATACGCCGCTTTCTCTATTCGCTCGGCGCCCACCAGCGTTTTGCGGCGGTTGCCAAGTTCTTTCTGTGGACCAACAAAGACCGCGAGGCAGTGGCCGACAAGAAGACAATCATGCCCATCGTCATGGCGTGCATCGACATGTCGCGCGGAAAGGTGGGCGCGCTCATAGTCATCGAACGCGGCGTGCGCCTCGACGACATAGCCGACACGGGCGAGTATATCGACGCGCACATCAACCAGCGGCTCATCGAGAACATCTTCTTCAAGAACTCGCCGCTGCACGACGGCGCGATGATAATAACCGACAAGCGCATACGCGCTGCCGGGTGCATACTGCCCGTGTCGCACAACAACGACATTCCCAAGGAACTCGGACTGCGCCACCGCGCCGCGCTCGGCATCTCGCAGGACAGCGATGCCATTGCCATTGTGGTGAGCGAGGAGACGGGAGGCATCTCGGTGGCCATAAAGGGCGAATTCCAGCTCCGCCTCTCGGCCGAGAAACTCGAAAGCATACTCACGCGCGAAATGGTGTCGTGACATGCCGTGCCCTGCCCAGGCCGTGCGCAGGGCAAGTCTGCACGGTGTGGTGTGACTGACGATGCGTAAAGTACTGTAAAACAATATTTTAATAAATACGGCAATGCCGCCGCGAAAAAGAAGCCTTACTTGTGTCGCAAGTAAGGCTTCTTTGCGTTGCAAACAAGGCTTCCTCGCATTGCAAACAAGGCTTCTTCGGGTTGCAAACAAGCCTTGTTTGCCGCACGGCCTTTCGCTTGTAAAAAATCGGTTAAAATATGGATTAAAGGCAGACGGCGTTCAGATATTTTTAGTAATTTTGCAATCTGTAAATGACAAAAACGCATTTGAATATATATTATGAATTTACTTGAACACATCGTTGCTCGCGCCAAGAGCGACAAGCAACGCATCGTGCTCCCCGAAGCTACCGAGGAGCGCACCCTGAGAGCTGCCGACCGCGTGCTGGCAGACGACATCGCCGACCTCATTCTGATAGGCAACCCCGATGAGATAAATGCACTCGCCGCCAAATGGGACTTGCACAACATCGACAAGGCCACGATTGTTGACCCCGAGAACAATCCCAAGAGCGAGGAGTATGCCGTGCTGCTCGCCGAGCTGCGCAAGAAGAAGGGCATGACAGTGGAGCAGGCCCGCGAGCTTGTTAAGAACCCCCTCTATCTGGGCTGCATGATAATCAAGACCGAAGGTGCCGACGGACAGATTTCGGGTGCGCTCAGCACCACGGGCGACACACTGCGTCCGGCCCTGCAGATTATCAAGTGCGCACCGGGCGTTAGCTGCGTCAGCGGAGCCATGCTGCTCCTTACCCACGAGCACCAGTATGGCGACGACGGCATCATCGTCATGGGCGACGTTGCCGTGACACCCGTGCCCACCGCCGAGCAGCTTGCACAGATTGCAGTGTGCACCGCACAGACTGCACGTTCGGTAGCCGGTGTTGAAGACCCGCGCGTGGCAATGCTCAGCTTCTCCACCAAGGGTTCGGCAAAACACGAGGTTGTGGACAAGGTGGTTGAGGCCACACGCATAGCCCACGAGCTCGCTCCCGACCTGAAACTCGACGGCGAGCTGCAGGCCGATGCAGCCCTCGTGCCCGCAGTGGGCGAAAAGAAGGCCCCCGGCAGCGCCATTGCCGGACACGCCAATGTGCTCGTTGTGCCCTGCCTTGAGGTGGGCAACATCTCCTACAAGCTCGTGCAACGTCTGGGCGATGCCCTTGCCATCGGCCCCATCCTGCAAGGCATTGCGCGTCCCGTCAACGACCTGTCGCGCGGCTGCTCCGTCGACGACATCTACTACATGGTGGCCATCACGGCATGCCAGGCAATGGATGCCAAGAAATGATGCGGCGCGCATGGCCACGGCCATGCGCAACAACTGAAAAAGAAACAAACAAAAAAGACGAAAAACATGAAAATTCTTGTTTTAAACTGTGGAAGTTCTTCCATAAAGTACAAGCTGTATGACATGGACGACGAGTCGGTTCTGGCTCAGGGCGGTGTGGAGCGCATCGGCCTCGACGAGGCGTTCATCAAGATAACACTCCCAAGCGGCGAGAAGAAAATCATCATGCACGACATGCCCGACCACAAAGAGGGTGTCAACTTCGTGTTCAAGTGCCTGCTCGACCCCGAAATCGGTGCAATAAAGAGCCTCGACGAGATTGACGCCGTGGGCCACCGCATAGTGCAGGGAGGCGACCTCTACGAGAAGAGCGTCATCGTCGACAAGTCGGTTGAGGACGGTATCGAGAGCCTCTGCGACCTCGCCCCGGTGCACAACGCCGGTCACCTGAAAGGTCTGCGTGCCGTTGACAAGCTCATGCCCGGCGTGCCGCAGGTGTGCGTGTTCGACAATGCGTTCCACAGCACCATGCCCGACTATGCTTACCTCTACGCCATTCCCTACGACCTCTACAAGAAATACCATGTGCGCCGTTACGGTTTCCACGGAACGAGCCACCGCTATGTGTCGCAGCGCGTGTGCGAATATCTCGGACGCGACATCAACACCCAGCGCATCATCACCTGCCACATAGGCAACGGCGCTTCGGTGTCGGCAGTGAAATTCGGCAAGTGCGTCGATACCTCAATGGGCCTCACTCCGCTTGCAGGCGTGATGATGGGCAGCCGCAGCGGCGACATCGACCCGTCGGCAGTTACCTTCCTTATGGAGAAGACCGGCATGAAACCGCAGGAAATGGCCGACTTCCTCAACAAGAAGAGCGGCGTGCTCGGCATCACCGGCATTTCGAGCGACATGCGCGAGATTGAGAGCGCAGCCGCCGAGGGCAACGAGCGTGCGCAACTCGCCCTGAAGATGTACAACTACCGCATAAAGAAATACATCGGTGCCTATGCAGCAGCCATGGGCGGCGTGGACATCATCGTGTGGACAGCCGGAGTGGGCGAGAACCAGATAGGCACCCGCCTCGAATCGTGCTCTGATCTGGAGTTCCTCGGAGTCAAGATGGATGCCGAGGCCAACAACGTGCGCGGCGAGGAAGCCATCATCTCCGCACCCGACTCAAAGGTTACGGTGTGTGTCATCCCCACCGACGAGGAGGTGATGATTGCCCGCGACACAATGGCTCTGCTCAAGAAATAAGTGCAGTAGCGCTGAATCATAAGAAAACGGGGGCACAGGCCGGCGTCATGCCGGGTCTGTGCCCCCGTTGCATTGCAGCATGCCCCGTGCGGCTGCCTACGGAAAAGGCGCAGACCCCGTTGCGGAATCTGCGCCTTGCCTATGATTTGTTGTGGATTAGAGTTCGAACTTGTAGCCCAGTGTGATGTTGAACACGCTGTTGGCGCAGTCTTCACCGTCAAACACCTTGGTGCAGCCGAAGTTGTAGCGGGCATCGAGCACAACGTTGTTGAACTCGTAGCTCACACCAACGGGGATAGAGAAGTCGAACGACTTTGCATAGTCTGCATCGGTAGAAACACTACGGCCGGCAGCACTCACCTTGATGTCGTCGTTCACCTTGAAACCGGGCTGCACACCGAGCTTCACGGCCAGACCCTTAACAACATACACGTTGGCAAGGATAGGAATGTTGATATAATCCATCTTCTGTGTGCTGGTGGCAGATGCTCCGCTTACGGTTACGCTGTATTTGTTGCCCTGCATTGCATAGAGCACGCCTGCGCTGATGCTGAAGATGTCGGTAGCCTGGTATTCGCCTTCTACACCTGCCACCACGCCAAAGCGCGGGTCAGCTCCGTCAAACTTGGTGAGGCTGGCTATGCTGAGACCAACTTTGGGCTGAAGTGTGAATGCGCCCACTGCGTGCTGTGCGAATGCTGCTGCCGATGAAAGCATGACTGCAGCCGTAAGGATAATCTTTTTCATTTCCATTGTAATTATTGAGTTAAACCTTTGGCCGGTTATTTTCCGACCGTTAACGGGTGCAAAGTTATGGCTATTTTGAATAGCCGCAAAACTTTTTCGATATAAAAATTCTCCTATTTTTCCCCGTTGTTGTTCCGACAGGCAGTAGCCTCCATATAAATAAGGATATGTATATTCATCCAAGTGAATGTAATATTATTGCCTTTTCTCCAAGTTCTTCCAAGTTTTCATCTGATTTCGTTCCAATATGGAGCGGTTTCAGCATAGCTTTTTCCTTATGCTTTCCTTTTCGGAAGGAAACATCATGTGAAAAGTTTCCTTCTGAAAAGGAAATAAATGTCATAATCTTTCCTTTTCAGAAGGAAATGTTGTATCTTTGAAACCGTGAACATATAAATGTAGTAAAAGAAACAAATAGGCTATTCTAATGGATTTACGCAGCACTTTTCAGTCTATCATATCTTTGCATCAAGAGGAACTTCCTTTCAAATTGCAGAATAGGAAAACCATGTTGCCGTTGGACGGAAACCGCATTGTGACGGTAACCGGCATACGGCGTTGCGGCAAGTCGTCCTTATTGGGACTTACGATAAACCGCTTGCTGGAAAGCGGCGTGCCGAAGGAACGCATTCTCTATGTCGGTTTTGATGATGAGCGTTTTCTGTCGATGGGGGCTGAAAACTTTGACGGGTTGTTGCAGGCTTATCGTGAAATGTGTCCAGACATACCGCTTAAGGATGTGTACATGTTCTTCGATGAGATACAGCTTATTGAAGGCTGGGAACTCTTCGTGTTGAGAGTGTACAAGAATTATTGCAAGCACATCTTTGTGACAGGAAGCACTGCAAAAATGCTTTCCGAGGAGATGGTGTCAGCTTTGCGGGGATGGCCGGATGAATACCGTGAACATCCGTTGAGCTTTGAAGAATACTTGACCTTTAAAGGCATCGTGGCAAACAGATATAGCGAAGAGGGAAAGGCAAAACTGATGGCGGCTTTTCGTGGATATTGTGAAGATGGAGGTTTCCCGGAAATCGTTTTACAGAAGAACAAGACCGATAAAGTCAAGATTCTGCAGTCATATTTCAACACCATGCTTTTCAGAGATTTAATGGAACATTATCGCGTCAGCGCCAGTCCTTCGGTGGTGCGTTATTTCTTGAAGCGTGTGATGAACAACCTTACGAAGCCGACAAGCGTGAACAATATCTATAATGACCTGAAGTCGCAGGGACAGAGGGTTTCCAAAGACTCGCTTTACCTTTGGCTGGATTATGCATGCAATATATTCATGTTTCGCAAGGTAGAGAAATATGACAGGTCTATGGTGAAGCAGCGTTCTGCTCCTGCCAAATATTATGTGGCCGACATCGCTTTGCGCAATGCCGTATTGTTGCCGGAAAGTGAGGATGTGGGCAAGGCTTTGGAGAATGTTGTCTATCTCAATCTGGAGCGCAGTCTTGGTCAGGAGGATGCGGTCTACTATTTCAACGAGACAAAGGAATGTGACTTTGTGGTGCGGAGGGACGACCGTGTTGCCGAATTGATACAGGTGTGCTGGTCGTTGGATGATGAGAATGTTGACCGTGAAACAGGCGGATTGTTGGCCGCGTCTTCGTTTACTGGCTGCAAGGAGTGCCGTATTGTCACTTTCTCTCAGCGGCAAACCATTGAGCGTGACGGAATGAAAATTGAGGTGCTTCCCGTGTGGGACATGAAGTAAATACTTCATCATAATACTGACTCCTTTTTTGCTATTGGTTTTCCACATAACTGTTGACTTTATGAGTCAACTTTTCTTAGGTAAAGACACACAGAAAAGGGCGGCAACACGCGGCCTTTGTCCGGCTTCTCGTGTTGTCGCCCTCCTGCTGCGTGCGCATCAAGGCGCGTTTGCAGCGTGCGTTCTGTTATGTCTTGCTGATTATCTTTCCTCGGTGTACACCTCCTGTAACGCTTACTCTGTGGGAGTGGTTGTGAAAATGCGTTGCGCCGTGATTATTCCTCGTTGGCGCGGAGCTTCTGTACATAGACAGCGTGTTCCATCTTGAGTCTCTTCAATACCGACGGTTTGTTGTACTGCTGGCGTGCGCGCAACTCCTTTACAACACCTGTCTTCTCGAATTTTCTCTTGAACTTCTTGAGAGCTCTTTCAATGTTCTCACCGTCTTTAACTGGTACAATAATCATTTTTTGTCGTTTTTGTTTTAATTGTTATACATGTGCGCCGCAGCCTGTGCTGCGGTTTGCGGGTGCAAAATTACGCATTATTTGCCAACCCGCCAACTTTTCGGTGGTGTTTTTTGGCTTTCGGCATGACTTTGAGCCTGTTCGGGGCTTTTTCCTGAGGTGCGGGCAACAAAAAAGCAGCAATCCACCTTGCGGTGACACTGCTGCTTTTTGTCGTCGTTGGCGACGTGTCAGGGGCGGCGATTATTTGCCGTGGTGCTCGTCGGAAACGGTCAACTTCTTGCGGCCATGGGCGCGGCGAGAAGCCAATACGCGACGACCATTCTTTGTAGCCATTCTCTCGCGGAAGCCGTGCTTGTTCACTCTTCTTCTGTTGTGAGGCTGAAATGTTCTTTTCATCTTTTGAATTATTTATTTATTGTTATTGTCCACACTTTGGGCTGCAAAATTACTCAATTCTTTTCAAACAACCAAAAAATAGGCTTCTTTTGGGACAAATATTTAGTTTTTTTTCCAAATGCAGCCCGATATTGGCGCAAAAGGGGCGCGGCTGGACAAAAAAATCGGACAACCGTTGTTTTTTATGCGTGATTTTCAGTAACTTTGCAGCGCTTTTTACAACCGCAACGAATATTGCAAACAACAAATATAAACAAAAAACAATGATTAATTCACAAGACATCAAGATGGGAACATGCATCCGTATGGATGGCAAACTGTTCTTCGTCATCGACTTCCTGCACGTCAAGCCGGGCAAAGGCAATACTTTCATGCGCGTGAAACTGAAGAATGTTGTTGACGGACGCGTGCTGGAGCGCCGCTTCGACATCAGCGAGAAGCTCGAGGACGTGCGTGTGGAGCGCCGCCCATACCAGTATCTCTACAAAGAAGGTGAGGACTACATCTTCATGAACCAGGAGACATACGACCAGATTCCTATCGCCCACGACCTCATCACAGGTGTCGATTTCATGAAGGAAAGCGACGTGATTGAAGTGGTTTCCGATGCCACCACCGAGACGGTGCTCTTCGGCGAGATGCCTGTGAAGACCGTGTTGCGCGTGACACACTCCGAGCCGGGCATCAAGGGCGACACCGCCACCAACACACTGAAGCCAGCAACCTTGGAGACCGGTGCCGAGATTCGCGTGCCGTTGTTCGTCAACGAGGGCGACCTCGTGCAGGTTGACACACGCGACGGAAGCTACCTGCAGCGCGTGAAGGAATAAAAACAACCGCAATAGAGCGAAAAGGTGAAAAAGCACAACGGTGGCCGTGGCGCAATGCCCGGGCCTCATTTGCTTTTTCGCCTTTTTCCGTTTGTATGCATGGCCTTGCCTGTTTCTTTCTTCTGAAATTCACATCCCACCACGTTCCTGCCTATGACCTACAGCATTATTATTCCAGTTTACAACCGCCCCGACGAGGTTGACGAGCTTCTTGCCTCGCTGACGCGGCAAAGTGTGCGCGACTTCGAGGTGATTGTCGTCGAGGACGGTTCGCAGACGACATGCCGCGACGTTTGCGACAGATATTCTGCCCAACTCGACCTGCACTACTATGCCAAGCCCAACTCGGGCCCCGGCCAGAGCCGCAACTACGGCGTGGAGCGCGCGCAGGGCGAATATGTGATTATACTCGACAGCGACGTGGTGCTGCCCGACGGCTATCTCGCCGCCGTGAACCGCGAACTGGAGCAACGTCCGGCCGACGCTTTTGGCGGACCTGACAGCGCACACGACTCGTTCACGCCCACACAGAAAGCCATTTCCTACTCGATGACCTCGTTCTTCACCACCGGCGGCATACGCGGCGGCAAGAAAAAGCTTGACAAGTTCTATCCGCGCTCGTTCAATATGGGCGTGAGGCGCGATGTCTACAACCGCCTCGGCGGATTCTCGAAGATGCGCTTCGGCGAGGACATCGATTTCAGCATACGCATATTCAAGGCCGGGTGCAGCTGCCGTCTGTTTCCCGAGGCATGGGTGTGGCACAAGCGCCGCACCGACTTCCGCAAGTTCTATCGCCAGGTTTACAACTCCGGCGTGGCCCGCATAAACCTCTACAAGAAATATCCCGAGTCGTTGAAGCTGGTGCACCTGCTGCCCATGGTGTTCACCGTGGGCATGGTGCTGCTCGCGATAGCGCTCGTAGCGGGCATCGTGATTGCCGTGGTGGCCGACGGACAGTGCGCCCGTACCGCCGGGCTTGCAATGTGCACGGTCGCCATATTGCTGCCCGCTATTTATTCCGCGCTCATCCTTGTCCATTCGGCGTGCCTCAACCGCAGTCTGCCGATAGGCGTGCTCAGTGTGCGCGCGGCGTTCACGCAGCTCATGGGCTACGGCTTCGGCTTCATCGACGCATGGTGGCGGCGCTGCGTGAAGGGCAAGGACGAGTTTTCGGCATTCGAGAAAACATTCTACAAATAGCAAGGCGCGATGACCGGCAGGGACAAACTGAACATAAACGAATGGGCCGAGGAAGACCGCCCGCGCGAGAAACTCATGGCCAACGGCGCGCAGGCACTGTCCGACTCCGAACTGCTCGCCATTCTCATAGGGTCGGGGTCGCAGCGCGAGAGTGCCGTAGCACTCATGCAGAGGGTGCTCGGCGACTGCGGAAACAACCTCAACACGCTCGGCAAGATGTCGCTGCACGACCTCATGCGCTATGTGGGCATAGGCGAGGCCAAGGCCGTGAGCATACTCGCGGCGTGCGAGCTGGGCAAGCGGCGGCAGCAGTCGCGGCCCGAAGACCGCCCGGAGCTAGACTCGGCCGATGCCGTCTACAGGCTGATGTTGCCCAAAATGCAGGACCTCGACGTGGAGGAGGCATGGGCACTGTTTCTGAACCGGCGGCTGAGGCTCATAAAGGCGGAGCGCATATCGCACGGCGGACTGAGCGAGACTGCCGTCGACGTGCGCGTGATAATGCGCGAGGCACTGCTCTGCAACGCCACCGCCGTGACGCTGGTGCACAACCACCCCTCGGGCAACTGCCGTCCGAGCGGCAGCGACGACCGCATTACCGAATCGCTGCGCGGGGCTTGCTCCACCATGCGCATATACATGGTTGACCATGTAATCGTCACCGACGGCGCATATTACAGCTACGCCGAGAGTGGGAAAATATAGCACTGCCGCACCGCGAATGCAGGCATTTCCGCCGTTTCATTGGTCTTTCGGGCGGAAAGCACAGGCAAATAAAGTGTGCCGGAGCGGTGCTGTTCAACTATTTTTGGCTATATTTGCAGTTAGTAAGGCGGCAACGTGGCCGCCTTTGCCAAAAAAGGACCATCATCATTATGACACAACAGGAGAAAACAACGATAGAAGAGCGCATCGTCGATGTGCTCAAGACGGTCTACGACCCCGAAATACCGGTAAACATCTACGACCTCGGGCTTATCTACCGCATCGAGGTGGCCGACGACGGAACGGTGGAAATAGACATGACGTTCACCGCGCCGTCGTGCCCTGCCGCCGACTTCATTCTTGAAGACGTGCGGCAGAAGGTGGACACGATAGAGCAGGTGAAGTCGGCACAGGTGAACCTCGTGTTTGAACCCGTGTGGGACCAGAGCATGATGAGCGAGGAAGCCCGTGTGGAGCTCGGCTTCGACTGACCCCGAAACCGCCGCGTGCAACTGCGCCGCCGTGCATGGTGGCGCAGAAAAGAAAGAAGCAAACAACTCAAAAAAGCAATACTATGAAGAACGTGTATTTCCTTTCAGATGCCCACCTCGGCTCCTGGGCCATAGAGCACGGGCGCACGCAGGAACGCCGTCTTGTGCGTTTCCTCGACAGCATAAAGACAAAGGCGTCGGCAGTGTATCTGCTCGGCGACATGTTCGATTTCTGGAACGAATGGCGCTACACCGTGCCCAAGGGCTACACGAGGTTTCTGGGCAAGCTCTCAGAACTCACCGACATGGGCGTGGAGGTGCATTTCTTCACCGGCAACCACGACATCTGGACCTACGGCTACCTTGCCGAGGAGTGCGGACTCACGGTGCACACCAAGCCCGAGACGGTGGAGATAGCCGACAGGGTGTTCTACATTGCCCACGGCGACGGTCTTGGCGACCCGTCGCGCACATTCAGGATGTTGCGCGGCGTGTTTCACAACCGCACCTGCCAGAGGCTCTTCAATGCCCTGCACCCGCGCTGGAGCATGTGGCTCGGCATGACGTGGGCCAAGCGCAGCCGCCTCAAGCGCATCGACGGCAAGGAACCGCCGTATCAGGGCGAACAGCGCGAATATCTCGTGCAGTATGCCAAGCACTACATGAAGACACATGCCAACGTGGACTATTTCCTCTTCGGACACCGCCACATAGAGCTTGACCTGTATCTGTCGAAGAAGACACGGCTCATGATTCTCGGCGACTGGATAACGCAGTTCACCTATGCCGTGTTCGACGGCGAGCACATGTTCCTAGAAGAATATGTGGAGGGCGAGAGCCGCCCGTGAGAGGCCGTGTGCGGCGCGTAGCGTATGCGGCTGTCTTCAGGCGACATTCCGGGCATGGAACTGTCGGCCGCATTATGTTTCTGCAACACATAAACAAAAAAGAGGTGTGCACCCGCCGTGGCGGAGTACACACCTCTTTTGCTTGCGCGCTTGCCGTCGCGTTATCTCTTGATTACCTTGCTCGTGGTGCCGTCGGCGTGGCGTATGATGTTGAGGCCGCGCTTCGGGGCATCGAGACGGCTGCCGTCGGCAGAATAGTAGGCCACTGCCTCCGATGCGTTGCGGCCTACGCTTGTGATGCCGGTGCTTGAGCTCTTTATGGCACACTTGGCAGCATTCTCTATCTTGCCGGTGCTCTTGTTGATGAGCAGGGCGCACACCGAGAGTTTCGACTTGTCCTGTATGAGGCTGTGTTGCGAAACGTTGTCGAATGTTACGTTGTGCACAACGGTCTCGCCCACGGGCATCGTTGAGGGCAGCGAACCGTCGATGCCGTATTCAACGCCCTTCGAGGCTATGGCCACATGGTTGTAGTCGAGCCCGTAGACGGGGTCAACCGGTTCCTTGAACTTGTCGAGTTCCTCGGGAGCGTTTTCATACGACTGCCACTCGCTGTAGTTGTTCACCTGTCCCCAGCTTGAGTTGCGTAGTCCGTCGGCGGTGAGCACATAGCCCACGGCATACTCCGTGCCCTCGGCAATGGCTATGCACGGCTCCACTTCGGTAGAAACGCTGATGTTGTTCTGGTCGTCGTCCCATTTTGCCGACACGTCGATGCGCATGGTTGTGGTGTTTGACTTTTCTATTTCAAACTGGTCTTCGCCCACATATTCGTTTATCTTCTCCTTGCGGTTTACCCACAACGAAGGCTTGGAGCTGCCCCATGTGCTTTCCATGGTGGAATAGCTCTGCGTGTCGAGCGCGTCGCCGCAGTGCACGGCAATGCCTATGAAATCGTCGGGGTGCATGCGCTGCAGCGACTCCATTATCGCTATGCCGCGCGGACAGTACTGGCACCACAGGCCGGTGTAGTCTTCCACCACGACACGCTTCTCGGGAGTTTTCTCAATGGTGTAGCGCGTGATGTAGGTGTAGCCCACCGATGCCTCGTTGTATGCGCCGTTCACCTCGTTGATTGAGAGTATCACGTCGGTCTGTCCCAGTTCGCTGCCGGGCTTGAGCCAAGCAGCAAACTCGCCGGTGTCGTAGCTTTCCAGCGGTGTGTCGAGGTCAACAGTGAACGGGCCTTCGGTGACTTGCGTGTCCATATAATACAATGTGTAGGTGAAGTAGGACACCTTTTCCGAACCCCAGTTTATGATTTTCACCCTTGCGGTGACACCGTCGCTCTGCGGGCTGACGAACACTGCGCCGGCAGTCATGGGCGCGAGCGAGTTGGTGGCGGCTTTCGCGCCAGTGTTCCAAGCCGTGATGAAACTCAGCAGAAGGGTAAGGCAAAGCAGTAAATGTTTTCTTTTCATAGCATGCGTTTTTTGTTGTTAGTATATCGTTGCCGTTATTGTAGCCGCAGAGGAATTGCGCACGGTGCGCGGCAAAGTGCCGTCTTTTTTCGCCGTGTGCTGCAAAGATAGACATTTTTTCTTGCTTTGTGCAGGTTTTCGTGCTTTTATTTTTGCGGAGTGGTTTGCGGCGCACCCTCATCGGGCAACTGCTCAACATAGTTCACGAGTGAGTCGCGCCCGTTGAAGAGATAGAAGCCCACGCGCACGACATTGCCTATTGCTGCGCTGCCTTTCACTTTCACATGGCGAGTCTTGCTGTAGAATATGGTGTCGCGCTTTGACGGGTAGGACACAAGCTGCAGCATGGCACGCGTGGAGCCGCTGCCTATGTAGAAGATGCCGTCGCTGTCTTTTTGCGCCGCCTGTACTTTCTGTCTGGCAGCGCGCCGTGCAGCCAGCACGGCGGTGTCCTCGGGTTCAAACACGCTTGCCGCCACGGTGTCGCCGTCGTCGGTGGGAGGCGGCACGCGGCATCCCGTGGTCGTGAAAGCGGCTGCCAGCGTTAGGGCGGCAGCCGATGTGTAGAGCAATGATTTCATTGTGTGTTATGGTTCTTGTTGATGCGGGCCGCACGGCGTGTGCAGCCATATATGTGCAAATTTATTCGTTTTGCACGAGACTGCAAACGGCGGCGTTGCCACGGGACGCGTTTTTTTTACTTCGTTAACTATTCGCCGCGTGTCGCCGCACGGTTGCGCGGCAGCAATTGGCTTGCGGACGACCGCACGGAAATTTTGTCGTGGTGTGGCACACACAGTGAACCGAAAATTTGTGAAATCGCAAAAATATGATTAGCTTTGCACATATGAATACCGAACGACAAGCCAGCACAGAATGGTGCGAGAACATTATAATTGCCGATGCCGACTATATAGACAAGGTGGCGTTTGACCTCTCGGTGAATTTCGAGCGGATGATAGGCCGCCGCATACCCAAAGCCGATACCGCGCGGTGGATTGACTGCGTGGCTCTCGACGGCGGGCTGCGCGAGGGCGACAACCGCACGCAGGTGATATTGCTGCACGCCAAGAACCGCACGGCAATGGAGAATTTCGCGCCGGGCGACTTCGCTGCCGACCTTGACGGCAAGGCTTTCAGCGACAATCTGGGCGAGTTTGCAATAAGCTCCTACCCGGTGGAAGACGTGGTGGATGCCGGCGATTTCCTCGTTGACGTGCTTGCCACGGCGTGCAACCACGAGAGCGTGCACCGGGTCATGGTGGTGGCCGACACCAACGACGCGGCCCTGTGCGACATGATGCGCCGCACCCTGCGCGACACCGCCGACGACAAGCGAGTGACGGTGTTTGCCATGCAGCCCCTGCCGGGCGGCAATTTCAGGCAGGAGATACTCGGCTACTCGCTTATGAACGCGCTCGGCATACATGCCGACGAGATACCCTCGGGCGAATGATGCCGCCCGGCGTGGCGCACCCCATGTGCGGGACGCAAATGAAATACCGAAACAAAACAACAAAAAAATACAGGAAATGGGAAAAGTTCTAATGATCGGCGCCGGCGGCGTCGCTACTGTCGCAGCGTTCAAGATAGCACAGAACGCCGACGTGTTCACAGAGTTTATGATTGCGAGCCGCACGAAGTCGAAGTGCGACAGGATTGTAAAGGCCATTGGCAATCCCAACATCAAGACGGCGCAGGTGGATGCCGACGACGTGGAGCAGCTCAAGGCCCTCTTCAACGACTACAAGCCCGAACTTGTGATAAACCTCGCGCTGCCTTATCAGGACCTGACCATCATGGAGGCGTGCCTCGCCTGCGGATGCAACTATCTTGACACTGCCAACTATGAACCCAAGGATGAGGCCCATTTCGAGTATTCATGGCAGTGGGCCTACAAGGAGCGTTTCGAGCAGGCAGGGCTCTGCGCCATACTCGGGTGCGGTTTCGACCCGGGCGTGACGAGCGTGTTCACTGCCTATGCGGCAAAACACCATTTCGACGAGATACAGTATCTCGACATCGTAGACTGCAATGCGGGCAACCACCACAAGGCCTTCGCCACAAACTTCAACCCGGAAATAAACATCCGTGAAATCACGCAGAAGGGACTTTACTGGGAAAACGGCAAGTGGGTGGAGACCGCCCCGCTGGAGATTCACCGTCCGCTCAACTATCCCGAGATAGGCCCCAAAGAGAGTTATCTGCTGCACCACGAGGAAATAGAGAGCCTCGTGAAGAACTATCCTTCGATAAAACGTGCGCGCTTCTGGATGACTTTCGGCCAGCAATACCTCACATATCTCGACTGCATACAGAACCTCGGCATGTCGCGCATCGACGAGATAGAGTATGAAGCTCCGCTTGCCGACGAACCGGAAAAGAAGGTGAAGGTGAAAATTGTGCCGCTGCAGTTCCTGAAGGCAGTGCTGCCCAACCCGCAGGATCTCGGCGAAAACTACGACGGCCAGACATCGATAGGCTGCCGCATACGCGGACTGAAAGACGGGAAAGAACACACCTACTATGTCTACAACAACTGCTCGCACCAGGCTGCCTATGAGGAAACCGGCATGCAGGGCGTGAGCTACACCACAGGCGTTCCGGCAATGATCGGTGCGATGATGTTCTTCAAGGGACTGTGGCGCAAGCCCGGCGTGTGGAACGTGGAAGACTTCGACCCGGATCCGTTCATGGAACAGCTCAACAAGCAGGGTCTGCCCTGGCACGAATTGTTTGATACCGACATTGAACTCTGAGTGCGGAAAAGCCGGAAAACGTGCCGACATGGGCGGACAGACACGGCTTGCAACAAACAACTTATCTATAACAATTATGGCAAAGAAAGAAGAAGAACTGTCGCTCATGCAGGAAGGCAAACTGAAAGCCTTGCAGGCGGCAATGTCGAAGATAGAGAAAGATTTCGGCAAAGGCTCGATAATGAAACTCGGCGACGAACATATAGAAAACGTCGAGGTGATACCGACCGGGAGCATAGGGCTTGACGCAGCTCTCGGGGTAGGGGGCTATCCGAAGGGACGCATCATTGAAATATACGGTCCGGAGAGTTCGGGAAAGACAACGCTTGCAATACATGCTATTGCCGAGGCGCAGAGGAACGGCGGAATAGCTGCCTTCATCGATGCCGAGCACGCGTTCGACCGCTTTTATGCAGCCAAGCTGGGCGTGGATGTGGACAATCTGTGGATTTCACAGCCCGACAACGGTGAGCAGGCTCTAGAGATAGCCGACCAGCTGATACGCTCGTCGGCAATAGACATCATCGTGATCGACTCGGTGGCCGCACTCACTCCCAAGGCCGAGATTGAAGGCGACATGGGCGACAACAAGGTGGGTCTGCAGGCACGTCTCATGTCGCAGGCACTGCGCAAGCTCACCTCGACAATATCGAAGACCAACACCACATGCATCTTCATCAACCAGCTGCGCGAGAAGATAGGCGTGATGTTCGGCAATCCCGAAACCACGACCGGCGGCAACGCCCTGAAATTCTATGCGAGCGTGCGCCTTGACATACGCCGCGTGACGAGCATAAAGGACGGCGACCAGATTATTGGCAACCAGGTGCGCGTGAAGGTGGTGAAGAACAAGGTGGCTCCGCCGTTCCGCAAGACCGAATTTGAAATCACGTTCGGTGAGGGAATATCGAAGGTGGGCGAGATTGTAGACCTCGGCGTGGAGTATGGAATAATACAGAAAAGCGGTTCGTGGTACAGCTACAACGGTTCGAAGCTGGCGCAGGGACGCGATGCCACGAAGGCATTGCTCAAGGACAACCCCGAACTTTGCGAGGAACTTGAAGCACTTATAAAGCAAGCCATAGCCGACAAGCACGAATAAGCGTCTTGCGCAATCGGCAACATTGAAGCCGTATCAAGGCACGCACAGTGTCTTGGTGCGGCTTTCTGAATGATGAAAAGTATAACTGAACATTTCGGGAAATGGAATATATGTCGCAAGAAGGCTACGACAAGCTCGTGGCCGAACTGCATGAATTGGAAAGTGTAGAACTGCCTCGCGTGCGTGAGGCTATTGCCGAGGCGCGCGACAAGGGCGACCTCAGCGAGAATTTCGAGTATCATGCCGCAAAACGCGAACAGGGGCGGCTTCTTGGCAGGATACGTTTCAAACAGAGAGTGCTCGAAAATGCACGCGTGATAGACAAGGCACGGCTCAAGGACGACAGCATAGGGTTGTTGAGCCGGGTGGAGATAACCAACCTTGCCAACAACCGCCGCATGGCCTACACCATAGTGAGTCCGCACGAGGCCAATCTGGCCGAGGGAAAGATATCGATAAAGTCGCCCATAGCCAAGGCTTTGCTCGCCAAAAAGGCGGGCGACACCGTTGAGGCGCGTGTGCCGGCGGGATTGCAGCGGCTGCGCATCGAGAGCGTGACATTGGAATAATAGTTGGAAAAGGAAAATGTGCTATGAGAAAAATTGCAGTATGTTGCATGATGGCCGTTGTGGCCGTCGCAGGAATGTTGGCCTCTTGCGCCGAGGAACATAATGTTGAAAATACCGATGCCCTGCACTTTGAGGTGGCGCACATAAGCGCCGACATGGCAAAAGTGCGCGACTATGTGCCTCTGTATGCTGTCGTGGCCCACCGCGGAACCACTTTCTGGGCACCGGAAGAAACCGAGGCCGCGTGGCGATGGGCGCGTGAAATGGGGGCAGACTATCTGGAATCAGACCTACAGTCGTCGAAAGACGGCGTTGTATTGGCCAACCACGACGAGAGCCTGGTGCGCACCACCGACATCGCCGATGTGTATGCCGACCGTATTCCGGCAACGCGCGCCGACTTCTACCGCAGTTTCCGCAATGCCGACGGAACACAACATTTTCCAGAGGACGACATCGAGGCACAGTGCCGACGCGACGAGGCCGATTTCGTGCCCTATCGCACCAAGTCATATTATTACCACGAGTTGCTCGCGCTTGATGCCGGAGGCTGGTTCAATGCCGCATGCCCAGAGCAGGCACGGCCTTCGTTTGCAGCCGTCGGGGGCAAACATCTCTATGTCTCGGCCCTGCAAGACCAGATGGCCTATGCAAGGGGAAAGATGCTGAAACGCGACGGCAACGGAGAAAGGGTGTTGCCTTACAGAATAAAGGAACAATACAAGGACATGACGTTGGCACAAATATACAACGCGGAGAAGAAAACCGTGAAGTGCGACAATCCGGGCACAGCGTGCGCTTATGCTGCTGAATACATGGATTTCGTGGAATATGATTTTGCCAACGCTTATGTGGACGATCCGCAGGACACGGGCAACCGTCCGGGAATATACATCGAATTCAAGAAACCGGCGGTAAATCCGGCGGACATGGAGGTGAGGGTGTATAACCTCCTCGACGAAAACGGTTGGAACATCATCACGAAGCCCGAGGCTGGAAACAATTTTTATTCCGGCGGAAAGGTGAATGTTGGCAATACAAACGGAAAGGTGGTTATGCAGACATTCTCCAAGGATGCCCTCGCCAAAGTGCATGATGTGTTTGGCGGAAAAGTGCCGATGTGCTATCTGCTGTGGAAGAAAAACGACTCTACGGGCGTAAGGTATGAAACAGTTGCGGGCTATGCCTCTATAATAAAGGAAGGGCTGGACAATGGAGCGCATATCATTGGTCCTTCGATATCAGGCGAACCGAACAACTATGATGAACTTGACTCCCCGTGGCAGGCATGCCTCATAAGGCGTTCGGGCATGCTCAACCACCCCTTCACGTTCGACTCCGTAGAGCAAATGGCCCGATGCACGGGACGCAGCACTGCGGGAGAAACGGGCGAGTATGGCGAAGTGCTCAATGTGACAGTGCCGCCTACGGCCCATTCCGCTTCCGGCACGGCGGTATCGTCGCAGGTGCTTCTGGACGGTCTGTTCACCAATCTTTCGGGCATGTCGCTCCGCTATCTGATAGAAAACGGCTACCGCTGCAACGCCAACCTTCCCAACCCGTTCTATAAAGACCGTGTCTACGACAATTCGCAAGCACCGTCGGAAGTGCCTGATGCCGGTGAAACATTGCAGCGGCTCGGCTATTGAGGGCAGGAAAGAAAAGCATGAAGCAGGTCGTAAACGGCAATGCGGTTGTTTGCTTTTCCTGTTTTTTCAAAAAAAACGTGTAAAAATTTTGCAGTACAGATAATTCTTAGTATTTTCGGAGGCAAATAAAATTAATGGCAACGTGGAGAATATTGCTGAAAGATTTCTGGAGTATATGCGCTGTGAGCGCGGACGGTCGGAACTGACCGTGGCGGCCTACCGGGCAGACTTGGGGGATTTCGAGGCATATTTCAACAGTCTGGACGAAGGCATCACGCTGCAAACCGTCGATGCGGATATCATACGCGACTGGATGGAATATATGATGGACCGTGGAAATACGGCCACGTCGATATGCAGACGGCTCAGTGCCGTGCGATCGATGTTCAAATATGCCTTGTCGCGCGGACTTGTGGAACACGACCCCGCACACTCCGTGAGAGGGCCGAAGACACACCGCCCGCTGCCTCAGTTTCTGACCGAGGGCGAGATGAACCGCTTGCTGGACGATGTGGAGTGGAGTGACAGTTATATAGATGTACGCACGCGTACTATATTAATGGCATTCTATGAAACGGGGATGCGCCTCTCCGAACTGACCGGACTGGATGACGCTTCGGTGGATTTCGTTAACCGGGAGATAAAAGTGACGGGAAAACGCAACAAACAACGCGTCATACCGTTCGGCAAAGAACTGTCCGACACGCTGCGCCGGTATGCCGAAGTGCGTGATGCAAGCGTGAAAGGAGTGATGTCGGATGCCTTCTTCCTCTCGGAGAACGGTTCGAGAATGTCAAACGACCGGGTGAGGCGTGACGTGAAGGAGAAACTGACGCAGGTGTGCAACCTCAAGAAACGCACCCCGCATGTGCTCCGCCATACCTTTGCCACGACGATGTTGAACAACGGTGCCGACCTTGAAAGTGTGCAGAAACTGCTCGGACACAAAAAACTGTCGACTACGGAAATATATACCCATACGACTTTCGAGCAGCTGAAGCAAGTATATAGCAATGCCCATCCAAGGGCCTAACCCTTTAAACACAGGAGGTAACTATGGAGATTAAGATTCAGTCGATACATTTCGACGCTACCGAGAAACTGCAGGCGTTCATCGAAAAGAAGGTCGCCAAGCTTGAAAAGACATTCGAGGAAGTGCAGAATGTGGAGGTGCAACTTAAAGTTGTGAAGCCTGCCACGGCTCAAAATAAAGAAACAAGCCTCACGGTGAATGTGCCGGGAACTACACTTTTCGTTGAGAAGACATGCGATACGTTTGAGGAGGGAATTGACCTCTGCGTGGATGCAATGAAGGTGCAACTCACCAAATTCAAAGAAAAATCGAGAAATATTTAAAAAAAAACGGCAAAAGTTTTGGAGAATAAAAAATAAGTCGTATCTTTGCAGCCGTTTTAGAACAAGTCCTAAACGAAGTCTTAACGGCTGCAGGGATTTGCCTCTTTAGCTCAGTTGGCCAGAGCACGTGATTTGTAATCTCGGGGTCGTTGGTTCGAATCCGACAAGAGGCTCAAGTA